>NZ_FZOX01000002.1:0-1157165 GCF_900188215.1 Tardiphaga sp. OK246 | reverse complement strand
AAACCTGATGGGGATGTTGTCAACGGCAGATAGGAAAAAATGTTTAGGTGCTTTACGCAGCCCCAAACTGTCATTCCGGGGCGGGACCGGCGCCGCAGGCGACGGGACCGAGCCCGGAATCCCGACATGGGAGTCTTCGATCGTGCCAAACACATCGAGATTCCGGGTTCGCACTACAGCGGCTCCGCCGCTTTCGTGCGCCCCGGAATGACGAGTGTGGATCGAGGCTCGCGCTATGCCGGCTTCGCCGGCGACGCACGCCCTCAGGCAAACCAATTGGTTTGCCGGGGAATGACGAGCTTGGGCGGTACGTTGTCGCCCGCTGCCGTCGGATGGGCTATGTCAGTGGCGAGATGATGAAGAGGCAGAAATGATGACGGATGTTTTTCGGCTGGATCGCTATCTCGCGCGGATCGGCTTTGACGGATCGGTTGCGCCGGATCTGGCGACACTGACGGCCATTCATGTCGCTCACATCAATGCGCTGCCTTTCGAGGGGCTCAATCCGTTTCTCCATCTGCCGGTCAAGTTGGACATGGCATCATTGCAGCAGAAACTCATCGATGGCCGACGTGGTGGCTATTGCTATGAGCTGAACGCGATGCTGCGGGCCGCGCTCGAGACGATCGGCTTCAAGGTCACTGGCCTCGGCGCCCGGGTGCGTTGGAATGCGCCGCCGGACAGTCCGCTTGGCCCCAGGACGCACATGCTCCTGAAGGTCGATCTTCCGGACGGACCCTATCTCGCCGATACCGGCTTTGGCGCCTGCGTCCTCGATGCACCTCTACGGCTCCTCGCGGGGACCGAGCAGCAAACGGCGATGGGGACCTATCGGCTGACTGAAGCCGATGGCCTGTTGTCGCTGAGCGCGAAGCGGGCGGACGGCTGGCGGACGATGTACGTGTTTGACCTCGCGCCGCAACTGCCGTCGGATTACGAGCTCGGCAACTGGTACACATCGACCAGTCCCTTCGTGCCCTTCACCTCGACGCTGGTGATGGAGCGCGTCAGCAACGGCCGGCGTCATAAACTGGTCAATCGCCACCTGACGACCGAGGGACGTGACGGCGAACCGGTGTCTGAACGCGTGCTCGGCAGCGCTGCGGAGTTGCAGCAGGTTCTCGACGAGACCTTTGGCGTCACGCCGCCGGCATCCGCCGACGAGATATTCGCGGTTATCAGCGCAAATGCGGAGCGCCGTTGACTGCTGCGTAATCTCTCCATTTCGACCCGGTTGCAGCGAATGACGCCTTCGGCTAATTCGCCCCGGGATCATCACGAGGAACGTCAAATGTCGCTGTCATCCGCCAAGAACTACGCGCTGCGTGCCGCCAAGTCGCAGGACCAGAAGGAGGCCACCGAGCTTTTGTCCAAGGCGATCATGGAATTGACACTGGCGATCGAGGCGCAGGACGCCAAGATCAAGAAGATGAACAAGGGCGCATGATCGGGACGCCGATCTCACCGGATCGCGATTGAACCTATTGCCCAGCCGCACGTTCAGTATTCCCCACATAAGAGGATACGACATGAGCGCGCTCAGCAAGATCAAGGAACATATGGAAGTCATCGGCGCCGACGGCGTTCATGTCGGCACGGTCGACAAGGTCGAGGGCAACCGCATCAAGCTGACCAAGAAGGACAGCGGCGAGGGCAGCCACAAGGGCCATCATCACTTTATTGATGGCGGTCTGGTCGCCGAGGTTGAGGGCGACAAGGTGCGGCTCTCGGCCAATGGCGACGTCGCCTTTGCCATGGAAGAAGAGAAGTAAGACGGAAAAACCCCGCGGTGTGAACCGCGGGGTTTTCGTTCAAATCACTCAGATGGAGCGAGGTGAGGCGCGCCTCACTTCACCTCCATCTGCAGGCCTTCCTTGTCGATGATGGTCTTGAACTTGGCCGTCTCGGCCTCGACGAAGGTCTGGAATTGCTGAGGTGTGCCGTAGTCCGACACGGCGCCCATGGCTGCGATGGTCTTCTTGGTCGCGTCGGTGCCGAGCAGAACCTTGATCTGCTCATTGAGCGAGGTCACGGCTTCGGTCGGTGTGCTCTTCGGATAGAACACGCCGAACCATGACGCGACGTCGAACTTCTCCAGCTCGGGCGCGGTCTCGCGCATCGCCGGGACGTTCGGCGCCTGCGCGTTGCGCTGCTGCGTGGTGACGGCAAGGCCGGTGAGCTTGCCGTCGAGCACCTGGGGCAGCGACGGATAGAGATTGTCGAACAGGATCTGGATGTCGCCAGCGAGAGCCGCCTGCAGCGCAGGGCCTGCACCGCGGAACGGCACGTGCTGCATCTTCAAGCCGGTGAGCTGCAGCCACCACGCGCCGGTGAGATGCGGGCTCTGGCCGACGCCCGACGAACCATAGTTCAGCTTGTCCGGATTGGCCTTGATATAGGCGATCAGCTCCGGGATCGTCTTAATCGGCACGCTCGGATGCGCGCAGACGATGTTCGGAATCTTGATCATGTTGGAGACCGCCTGCAACTGATCGCTCTTGTAGGTCAGGTTCTTGAAGATGCTATAGGCGATGGCGTTAGGGCCGGGATTGCCGACCAGAATCGTATGGCCATCGCCCTTGAGACGTGCGACTTCGGCGGTGCCGATGGTGCCGCCGCCGCCCGAGCGATTTTCCACCACAACCGACTGGCCCCAGACCGGCTGCAGATGCGCGGCCAGCATGCGGCCCATCACGTCGGTGGAGCCGCCGGCTGCGGCGGGCACGATGACACGGACGGTTTCGGTGGGCTTCCATTCGCCGGCGCCGAGACTCGCGCGCGGCAGGATCGCGGCGCTGGTGATCGCGGCCGCCCCGGTGAGTACATGGCGACGGGTAACCAGATTGGTCATAGCTTCTTCCCTCGATGGTGTCGTTTTGGTTTTTGATCTTGCTGAAATCGTAGTGAGGCAGATGGTGGCGGGCAAGCCGACCTTGGCCACAGCGTAAAGAAAAGCCCCGCAGCGTGTGCTGCGGGGCTTTTGCAATTCAGCGATTTGATAGTTCCGCCTAGCGGAAGCTGATCAGTTTGAACAGCGGCGTGAGATAGCTCATCTCCTGGCCGGAGGTCGGCGTGGTGCGGCTGATGAAGTCGAAGATCTTGCCGTCCTGCAGGCCGTAATTGGCGAGCCGGATTACCTTGCGGTTCTTGTCGAAATAGATCGCGATGACGCGCTGGTCGGTGACCTTCTGCGGCATGAACGCGACGGCGCGTTCGGCGCGCTGCGAGATGTAATAGAACACTTCGCCCGATAGCGTGGCGACGGTGGAGGGCGTGCCCATCACGATCAGGACCTGATCCTGGCTGGCGCCGATCGGGATCTGCTCCAGCGCGCCGGGGGGCAGGATGTAGCCCTTCTGGAATTGCTCGGCACAGGCGCCCAGCGTGACGCAGAGGGCCGCGACCGCGAGTACGGCGCGCATGCCGCGCCAGCCACGTGTCAGCCGCGCCTTCGCGCTGATGGAGGTCGAAATTGTCATAGCGGAGGGGGTCCCATCCTCTTGATTCTCGGGAAGGCCTTGCTTCCGAAAGACTTGCATCCCGGAAGGCGTTGACGTACCGGGCAGAACCTCTGAATGCAACATGCGCGTGCCCGAGGGGCCCGCCTGAGGAACCCAAGATGGTCTGGCCGTTCAGTCACTTCAGAAAGCCCCCGGCGCCGTTGCGCGGCACCATTGAAGCCATCTATGGCATGATCGTGGCGCAGGCGCGAGAACCCTTGTTTTATCGGGACTTGGGGGCACCGGATACGGTAAACGGGCGTTTCGATATGTTGCTGCTGCACCTGTGGCTGGTGCTGCGCCGGCTGAGTCCCAAGGATGAGTTGTCGCAGGGACTTTTCGACAGGTTCTGCGGCGATATGGACGACAATCTGCGCGAGCTCGGCACCAGCGACATGAAGGTGCCGAAGAAAATGCGGGAGTTTGGCGATGCCTTCTACGGCCGGACAGCGGCCTATGACGCGGCGCTGGGCGCGGGCAGGGAGCCTCTGGCGGCGGCGCTGTCGAAGAATATCTATTATGGCATGAGTATCGAGAACGCCCGGCGTCTCGCTGTGTATGTCGAAGCGGCGAATGCCCGTCTGGGCACGCTCGATACAATGACACTGACATCAGGCGCGTGGCACTTCCCGTCGCCTGCGGAAACCTTGGTAACGACATGAACAGACCCGACCGTACCGTGGATCTCACGCCGCCCTGGAGCGTGCCGATCGCCGTGATCCAGATCCCCGAGACGGGGCTGGCACGCGACATCGAGGCCACCCCCGAGCAGCGCAAGGGAATCGCCGCGCTGGGCGGCCTTGTCAGCGTGGGCGCTGCCAGGGGCGAATTGCTGCTGACCCCCGTCAAGGGCGGCACGGTGCATGTCACCGGCCGCATCTGGGGCAAGGTCGAGCAGACCTGCGTGGTGACGCTGGACCCGGTGGCGGCCGATTTCGAGGAAGAGATCGACCTGATTTTCGCGCCGCCGTCGCAGATTCGCGAACTGGCCGAATCGGTGGACGAGGACATCGAGAGCGACGAGGAGACCCCGGATCCGCCGGAACCGATCGAAAACGGCTTGATCGACCTCGGCAAACTGGCCACGGACGCCCTGTTTCTGGGGCTGGATCCGTATCCCCGCAAGCCGGATGCCGTGTTCGAGCCCGTTGTCGAGGTTCCGGACCCTGAAGAGCACCCGTTTGCGGCCCTGAAAGCGCTGAAAACCGAGCCCGAGAAACCGAAATCCAAAAAGCCCGGGAAGGGCTGAGACCGGGGTCCGATTCCGCGCCCTCAGCGGCTGGCGGGACAAAAGCGCCCGGTCAAGATGTTGTATCGGGTCACGGAAACGCTATTGTCCCCGGCCGAAATCGGGTTAATGCCATAACTTCGCCGTTTGCCGCCGAATGCGGCAGACTTCGTCCGCGGCCACGAGCGTCAGGCCGCAAGAGACAGGTTTCCGGAACGTCCATGCCGAAAAAGGTTCGCATCGCGCTAGACGCCATGGGTGGCGACATCGGCGCATCGGTGGTCATTCCCGGCGCCGCGATTTCGCTGACCCGGCACCCCGACAGTGAGTTCTTGCTGTTCGGTGACAGTGCGCTGATCGAGAAAGAGCTCGCCAACCATCCGGCACTGAAAGCCGTATCGAAGGTGATCCACACCGACGTCGCCGTCAGCATGCATGAGAAGCCCAGCCAGGCGCTGCGCCGTGGCCGCAAGGTTTCGTCGATGTGGCTGGCGATCGAGGCCGTGAAGAAGGGCGAGGCCGATGTGGCGGTCTCCGCCGGCAACACCGGCGCGCTGATGGCGATGGCGCGGTTCTGCCTGCGCATGCTCGACGGTATCGAACGTCCCGGTCTGGCCGCGATCTGGCCGACCACGCGCGGCGATTCCGTCGTGCTCGATCTCGGCGCCACCATCGGCGGCGACGCCAACCATCTGAAGACGCTGGCCGTGATGGGCAGCGCCATGGCCAGCGCGTTGTTCGATCTGGCGCGGCCGACGGTCGGCCTGCTCAATATCGGCGTCGAGGAAATCAAGGGCGGCGACGAGATTCGCGATGCGGCCGAATTGCTGCGCGCTGCCAATCTGCCGCAGCTCGAATTCGTCGGCTTCGTCGAGGGCGACGGCATCGGCCGCGGCGATGCCGACGTGATCGTCACCGAAGGCTTCAGCGGCAATATCGCGCTGAAGGCGGCGGAGGGCACCGCGCGCCAGTTCGCCGAATATCTGCGCAATGCCATGGCGCGCACCTGGCGCTCGCGCATCGGCTACCTGTTCGCCAAGAACGCCTTCAAGGCGGTGCGCGACAAGGTCGATCCGAACAAGTCCAACGGCGCGGTGTTTCTCGGCCTGCGCGGCATCGTGGTGAAAAGCCACGGCGGCACCAATGCCGACGGTTTCGCCTATGCGGTGGATGTCGGTTACGACATGGTCCGCTACGACCTTCTCACCAAAATCAATCAAATGCTCAACCGCGACGGCGCCGCGCTCCCTGCGAGCCCGGCTGCGCAGGAGGCTGTCTCGTGACTGCGATACGTTCGGTCGTGCTCGGCTGCGGCTCTTATCTGCCGGAGCGGATCCTGACCAATGCCGAACTGGCATCCAAGGTTGACACGTCGGACGAATGGATCGTCCAGCGCACCGGCATCAAGCAGCGCCACATCGCCGCCGACGGCGAGTTCACCTCGCATCTGGCGATCAAGGCGGCGCAGGCCGCGCTGGCCAATGCCGGCGTCGACGCGCAGTCGATCGATCTGATCGTGCTGGCGACATCGACCCCGGACAACACATTCCCGGCGACGGCCGTCGCGGTGCAGAACGCGCTCGGCATTACGCACGGCGCGGCATTCGACCTGCAGGCGGTGTGTTCCGGTTTCATCTTCGGTCTGACCACCGCCGACAGCCTGCTGCGCACCGGCGCCGGCAAGCGCGCGCTGGTGATCGGCGCGGAAACCTTCTCGCGCATTCTCGACTGGACCGATCGCGGCACCTGCGTGCTGTTCGGCGATGGCGCCGGTGCGGTGGTGCTGGAAGCACAGACCCAGCCGGGCGAAGCGAGCGATCGCGGCGTGCTGACCACGCATCTGCGTTCCGACGGTCGGCACAAGGAAAAGCTGTATGTCGATGGCGGTCCGTCCTCGACGCAGACGGTCGGTTACCTGCGCATGGAAGGCCGCGAGGTCTTCAAACATGCGGTGGGCATGATCACCGACGTGATCGTCGACGCGTTCAAAGCCACCGGCGCCAGCGCCGAAACCATCGACTGGTTCGTGCCGCATCAGGCCAACAAGCGCATTATCGATGCGTCCGCGCACAAACTGCATATTGCACCGCAAAAGGTGGTGCTGACCGTGGATCTTCACGGCAACACATCGGCCGCATCGATTCCGCTCGCATTGTCGGTGGCGGTCAATGACGGCCGCATCAAGAAGGGCGACCTCGTGCTGCTCGAAGCCATGGGCGGCGGCTTCACCTGGGGGTCTGCACTCATTCGCTGGTGATGCGCTGGTGATGATGCAGATCGACAACAGCTCAAATTGTCATGATTTTCCATGCCTTTGCATCGATGGTGACTGTTGACCGGAGCGCGTTAACCTCCTAATTTCTGACGCGAATTTGGTTCGCCGAGAGTTTGTGGGGCAGGCGATGACGGGCACGGGAAAAACAGTCACACGCGTCGATCTGTGCGAGGCGGTCTATCAAAAGGTAGGCCTCTCGCGCACGGAGTCGTCCGCGTTCGTTGAGCTGGTTTTGAAAGAAATTACGGATTGTCTGGAGAAGGGCGAGACAGTGAAGCTGTCGTCGTTCGGCTCGTTCATGGTGCGCAAAAAAGGCGAGCGCATCGGCCGCAATCCGAAGACCGGCACGGAAGTACCGATCTCGCCGCGGCGGGTGATGGTATTCAAGCCGTCGGCGATCCTGAAACAGCGGATCAACGGCGACAGCACTTCAGTCGGCAACGGCAAAGATCACGACGACTAGCGTTTGTTTTGACGCGTTTTCTTCACGCGAACCGGTAGCCACTTCGCTTGAAAACGCTTTTGGTGAACCACAGGGCGAACCACAGGGATCCTGCACTTGGACAAAGCGCCGGATGCGTTTCGAACCATAAGCGAGGTCGCTGACGATCTCGATATACCGCAGCATGTTCTGCGGTTCTGGGAAACGCGGTTCACTCAAATCAAACCGATGAAGCGATCCGGCGGCCGGCGATACTATCGTCCGGACGATGTCGATCTGCTGCGCGGTATCCGCCGGTTGCTCTACGGCGAGGGCTACACCATCCGCGGTGTGCAACGAATCCTGAAAGAGAACGGCATCAAGTCGGTGCAGGGGCTGGTCGACGGCCACGCTGCGCCGAGCTTCGCGCCGACGTCTGCAGTTCCTGCGGGCGCGCCGCGCGTCCAGGCGAAGCGTCCCGTGGTCGAAGAGGATCACGAGGAAGAAGAGGCCGAGGACGAGGCTGAGCGCGACGAGGAGATCGAGGAAGAAGCCGAAGACGAAGCTGAGGCCGAAGGCGCCGAGGACGAGGAAGAAGAGGGCGACGAGGACGAGGACGAGGGCGAGGAGGAAGAGGCTGAGGAAGAAGACGAGGAGGAAGCTGCTGCTCCCGTCGCCGGCCGCCGCGACCCCCCGATGACATCGACGTCGCCGCGCGTGGAGCCACAGCTGCCGCGGCCGCCGTCGCGGGCAAACCCCGTATTGGCAAATCCTGTTGCGGCGCGACCCGAACCGGTGATGTCGGCTCCGACGCAGAGCGCAAGACCGGCTGCGGTCCCGGGCCCAAGGCCGAACCCGCGGCGCCGGCTGGAGCGCGAACGGCTCGAAGCCGTGCTCGAGGAGCTGCTGGCGGCGCGCCGGGCGCTCGATACGGCGATGAAGGACAGCTAGCGCCGTCCCACAACCAATCCGTTCCAATCTGCTCAGGCTTCTTGCGCCTCGGACGGATCGAAGCTACACGATGCCCCATCGGAGCGTAGCGCAGCCCGGTTAGCGCACTAGTCTGGGAGACTAGGGGTCGGAGGTTCGAATCCTCTCGCTCCGACCAATCGAATCAGCGACTTAGCCGGAAGTCGACAATCTCAGAAATCCTTGGAGTAACGAACGGGCTAACTCGCGCCCTGACAACAGATCATCTGCCGTTGACGGAACAAATAGTGAACATTATGATGGAGTCGCGATAAGAATGTAGGATGCCCATGATTCCACCAAAGGATGCATTGGGAGACCCGCGTGGCAGATCAGTTTTTTGATGAGCGATTAGATCAGTCCGAAGTTAAAGCGGAAATTATTCAAAAATATTTTTATGCTTGGGCAAATGTCATCACGCCGACTGCAAAGCAGAACGGTAACAAAATTGGATACATCGATCTCTACGCCGGTCCTGGTCGCTACAAGGATGGTGCAGCGTCAACACCGTTGCTGATTTTGCAGCACGCTATCCAGCATCCAGTCCTTAGCCAGATGCTCGTTACGTTCTTCAACGATATTGATCAGAATTATTCCGCCACTCTGCAAACAGAGATCGACAAACTGGCTGGCATAGAGAAGCTGAAGTACAAACCGCAAGTTCAATGCAACGAGGTCGGTGAAGATGCTGAAAAATACTTCAATGACACGCGACTGATCCCTTCATTTTCTTTCGTTGATCCGTTTGGCTACAAAGGACTGTCGCTGAAAATTGTGAACGGGGTAATCAAAGACTGGGGGTGTGACTGCGTGTTCTTTTTCAATCACGGCAGGATTAATGCTGGCATCAGCAACCCGAAAGTCGAAACGCATATGGACGCTCTATTTGGGCCTGAGCGTGCGGCAAAACTCCGGGAGTCCCTGCCGAAGAAAAATCCTGCGCTACGGGAATCCCTTGTCTTGGAGGAGTTGTCGCAAGCTATCAAGGACATGGGCGGAAAATTCGTCCTTCCGTTTCGGTTCAAGCGAGGTCAGCGAACCTCGCACTATCTGATCTTCGTCTCGAAGGCTTTTCGCGGCTATGAGATCATGAAGGACATTATGGCGAAGGCCAGCTCAACCGAAGATCAGGGTGTCGCTTCGTTTACCTATTCGCCTGCTGACGCTTCCATGCCGTTGTTGTTTTCCTTGGCGCAGCCATTGGAGAAGCTGAAGGAAGACCTACCCACGGCATTTGCTGGTCAGACACATACTATGCGCAAGATTTATGAGAAACATTCAGTCGACACGCCGTATATCGCGAAAAACTACAAACAGGCGCTGCGTGAGCTGGAAGAGGATAAGGCCATTACGACGAACCCGTCGAAGCGTAGAAAGGGTACGTTTGGTGACGATGTTTTGGTAACGTTCCCTTGAGAGGCTGACATGGCAACTAATTCACCGATCGAATGGACAGAAGCAACATGGAATCCAGTGGGCGGATGCACCATTCTCTCGCCGGGATGCACGAACTGCTACGCTATGCGGATGGCAAGCCGCCTAGAAGCGATGGGACAGCAAAAATACGCGGGCACCACTCGCAAGACCGGCGGCCGTGCAAAATGGAACGGCAAGATCGTGCTGGACGAAGCCGCACTTGGGATACCGATGAAGTGGAAGGCTCCGAAGATCATCTTTGTGAATTCCATGTCGGATCTGTTTCATGAGAAAATTCCGGTCGAATTCATCGCGCGTGTCTTTGACGTAATGCGCAATGCGCGCCATCACACTTTCCAGGTTCTTACGAAGCGCGCGGAACGGCTTGCGCAAGTCGCTTCGGAGTTGCCGTGGCCCGACAACGTTTGGATGGGTGTGAGCGTCGAGAGCGAAGACTACGTCGGCAGGATCGATCACCTCCGATCAACGCCCGCATACATAAAGTTTCTAAGCCTCGAACCACTGCTCGGCCCGCTGGACAATCTGAATCTCCGCGGCATTGATTGGACCATAGCCGGTGGTGAGAGCGGTCCGGCAGCTCGTCCAATGAACCCGGAATGGGTGAGATCAATCCGCGATCAATGCGTTGACGCGGGCGTCGCGTTTCACTTCAAGCAATGGGGTGGCGTACAGAAAAAGCAGACCGGTCGCGTTCTCGACGGTCGCACTTGGGACGAATTACCTTCAACGCGGGTGCTTGCCGCTTAGACCCTCGGCATGAGGCTCAATGAAACGGATATTTACGACCACAAACGATCATGACGCTGAGCGGTGTAAAAAGAGGCATCTAGGGTCGGCAAACGGATCACGGTTCGCGGTGTCGACTCGATCACAAACGAAACAACCGAGTACTTTGGTCGCGTTATTTCGGTCGGCTATTCGTCAGGTCGGCCATGGGAAATCGGAATTGATGCGGACTAGTAAAACGAAACCGGTATGATGGTAGCGCCATGGGAGCGGTGCCGCCTGAATTGGGTGGCCTCGATCAAGCTCTCGCGACGCCGGCCTTATGATTTCGGTTCGACGAAATCACCGTGAATCACGTCGTCTTTCCGTCCGGCGAACCAGAGAAGCCCGACATAAGCCGCTGCACAGGCAAGGAAGCCGAGGACAATAATCTCTAACATAATATCAACTCTACGCTGAAAACATGAGACTTCTCCCGGCTCCGCGTTCCGTCAATTGCCCCGGCCGCACTGCTTAATGAATCCTTACCGTTGTGACCCTTTGGCCACAGATGCCGGTGGCCACGAATCCCGCTGTCGCCCTTGAAAGGGTGGCCAGGCAGGTGGCGCCGACATGTCTTTTTTGCGCCAATGGAACTCTGGGTCATCGGGCCGATTATCCTGAAAACAGGAGGCTCGCATGGCAAGTCACTGGCATACCGTAGATGGTCCGTCGGAGATCCGGCACGACGATGATATCGGTTACTACGGTGGTTGGACCATCAGCGGGTTAGCGGTGGTTGCGACCATCACGGCTGTTTGGCTGTTTGGTATCTAGGCCACTGCGTAACTCAAGCACTTGCGGTGTGTGACAACGCAGCAGCAATGCGCGCGAACGCTGAACGATGGTGACGAAAAAGGCCCGGAGCATACGCTCCGGGCCTTCGTCAATTCAGTCAGCCGCGTTTAGTAGTAGCCGTAGCTGCGATAGTAGCGGGGACCGCCATAGTAGCCGTCGCCGTAACCGTAGCGCGGACCATAGGCATAACGCGGGCCGTAATGGCGGGGGCCATAACCATATCCGTAGCCGGGGCCATAAGCGCCATAGGCACCGGCGGCCAATGCGCCGGCTGCTATGCCGAGTCCGATCGCGGCGCCGCGACCGCTGCGGGCCTCTGCGGGTTTCGATGCGATCGACGCCGCGCCGACGGCAGCGACGGTGGCAAGAATAAGGGCTGTCTTTTTCATGCTGCTTCTCCTTCGTATCGAGAAGTCAACGTGTCGGTGTTTTGAAGGTTCAGTTCCAATTCATGGCATATCGACCACAAATTTTGCGCGATGAGGGAACGAATAATATTGCTCGATCAGCGAGCGGCGTTCCGCTTTACGTGTTGCAACCGAAAGCGAGATGCGCGTGCAGCGTCGATCATCTCGCAGCTCATCGTGGTCCAGAAAAGATAATGGCCCGGAGCGAACTCCGAGCCATCAAACGCAGACGTACATCCGGTCTGCGCTTCCTTGACTCCACAGTGAGTCGAGAAGGTTAATAAATGTCTAACGTCGATGCGTGACGACATGATGACCAATCGCGGTCATCCCGTCGGGCCTTCAACTTCCTTGTGATCCTTGTCAGGCAAGATGCCGCTGCCTGGCGTCTTGTTCTCGTCGGTCAGTTCCGGCTTGTCGTGTGGGCCGGCCGGTGGAATTTTCTGATCGGGCTTCGGCTGCTTGTCGAAGGCGCGGTTCTTTGCTTGCTGTGTCATGCGAAGAGAACGGCTCAGTTCCTCGCGTGTTCCCTCTGATGATGGATGTCCATCGCAAATCACAAGAGAATCTGGCAGGGCTCGAACATGCGCGGGTCCTTTGTCGATGTGCTTCATTTCGTGCGGAACCTTCCGGGCGGTAATGGCTTGTCCCGCGATACTTTTAAAGGAAGGAATAAATTGTCATGATCAAGAAACTGGCTTTGCTGGCGGCTGCGGCCGTTCTCTATGTCGCAGCACCTGCAGGCCCCGCGTCTGCGCAGGGCATCAATGTGCAGATCGGCGGCGGTGGTTATCACCATCAGGATCGTGGCTATCATCGCGGTCATGGCTATCGCCAGAGCCGCGCCTATGTGCGCCGCGACTACGGGCACCGCCATCACGGCTGGGATCGCCGCGGTTCGCGCACCAAGACTGTGATCGTTCGCTAACAGCAACCGGTCGTCTTAACGAGGCAGCCTCGCGCAAGCGGGGCTGTTTTCGTTTATGAGCTTGTCAGACGCTGCCTGGCTGTCCGGAGGCCGCACGCAATTGCGCCGTGGCCATATATTGCTGCGTGGCGACGAACATGCCCCACATGATTCCGAGCATCATCCAGAAATGGCGCCAGTGGTCGGTGTCGATGATGAAGGCCTCGCCGACCGTTCCGAGATAGGCTGCGAACACTGCGAGATAAGCACGCTGCCACGGCACGCGCACGAAAATATAGCGGAAGCCGAGCAGGGCTGTGATGAACACCAGCGCGGGATAGCATACCCCTGAAATCCAGCCGCCGGACATGAAGGCGTTGAGATAGGAGTTGTGGGTGTCTTCCGGAAAGAAGCGCGTGAATTGCAGCGGGCCGATGCCGAAGGGCAGATCGAGCGCCATCTGCGCGCCCAGCACATGCCGGCCGAAACGACCGAAGCGGCCTTCGTCATATTTCTGATCGAACGAGGCGCGCTGCTTGAACATGTCGGCGATGAAGTCGAACTGCAGCAGGATCACGATCACCAGCGCCACGACGGCGACGGCCGCCAGCGCCATGATCATGATGCGCGAGCGCTGTTTGTTGGACTGGCTGGTTAGCACCATCAGCATCAGCATGAAGGCCGAGGTGATCGCCAACAGGCCCCAGGCGGCGCGGGAGAAGGCGAGCAGGACGGCGAGCGCAATGATGCCGAGCGCAATGGCACTGCGGAGCGAGCGACCGAAACCGTCGCTGACGACGCTCTGCAGGCAGAACAGCGCCGGCAGGACCAGAAACGCGCCCAGCACGTTGGGATCCTTGAAGGTGCCGGCGGCGCGGCCGTAGAGCGTGAACATCTCCGCGCCGGGGATCAGATGCAGATAGCCCAGGATGCCGGCCAGCGATGCCACCAGTGCGCCGACGATCAGGCCGCGGCGCAGCAGATCGATGCGCGCCAGCGTGTCCTCGGACATCACCAGCGCGACGAAGATCGCCATGATGGCCATGTACCAGGAAGTCAGGATCCAATTCACGATCGGTGCCTTGTCGAGCAGATAGGCGGCGCAGATCGTGTAGCCGAGATTGACCAGGAACAGCAGGATCAGCAGCGGCATGAACACCAGCCGCATGCGCAGGCCCGACGCGAAGAATACGACCATCGCCGTGAGGGTGGCGATCTCGAAGGGGCTGGGCTCGATGAACACGATGGCGCCGCCAAAACCCATCGCCCACAGCAGCGCGCGCTGCAGCGTCACCACGGCGGGAGGCGCCGCAGGCGAGGCGATGTAGTGATCGGCAGTCGCGTGAGTGCTCATGGCGGCATCACTCTACGCAGGCAGGGTTGACGAGTGGTGTAAGGCAGAGGCCTGCCTCAATACGCGTTCTCGTTCTTCGTCAGCATTGAAACCGGCGTTTTCAGCATGATGTAGACGTCGAACAGCACTGACCAGTTCTCGATGTAGTAGAGATCGAACTCGACGCGCTTCTGCAGTTTCTCCTCGCTGTCGACTTCGCCGCGCCAGCCATTGACCTGCGCCCAGCCGGTGATGCCGGGCTTGACGCGGTGGCGAGCGAAATAGCCGTCGACGGCCTCGTCCAGCAGCTGGCTCTGCACCCTCTGCTGAACGGCGTGGGGACGGGGGCCGACCAGCGACAGGTTGTTCTTGAACACCACGTTGAACAGCTGCGGCAATTCGTCGATCGAGGATTTGCGGATGAAACGGCCAACGCGGGTGACGCGCTTGTCGCCCTTGGTCACGACGGTCTTGGCCAGCGGGTCAGCCTGGTCGTGATACAGCGAGCGGAACTTGAACACGTCGATGCGCTCGTTGTTGAAGCCGAAGCGCTTCTGCCGGAACAGCACCGGGCCGGGGCTATCGAGCTTGATGGCGATGGCGACCAGCGCCATGAAGGGCAGTGCGGCGATCAGGATCAGGCCGCCGACGATATGGTCGAACAGCCATTTCATCACCAGATCCCAGTCGGTGATCGGCGCCTCGAACACGTCGAGGGTCGGCACCTTGCCGAGATAGGAATAGGAGCGCGGGCGGAAGCGCAGCTTGTTGGTATGCGCCGAGAGGCGGATATCCACCGGCAGCACCCACAGCTTCTTCAGCATTTCCAGAATGCGCGTCTCGGCCGAAATCGGCAGCGCGAACAGCACGAGATCGACGCGGGTGCGCCGTGCGAATTCGATGATGTCATCGACCTTGCCGAGCTTCGGCGCGCCCGCGATCGTGTCCATTGAGCGCTTGTCGTTACGGTCGTCGAACACACCAAGGATCTGGATGTCGGAATCTTCCTGGGCATTGAGATCCCTAATCAGCGCCTCGCCATTGGAATCGGCGCCGACAATGATGGTGCGGCGGTCGAGCCGCCCCTGATGCGCCCAGCGTTTGATCAGCGCACGCACAACCGCGCGTTCGGCGATCAGGGCGACGAGACCGACGAAGAAGAACGAGGACAACCAGACACGCGACACCGCGCCGCCGACCTTGGCGAAGAACGAGACGCCGATGAACAGCAGGAACACGAAGGCCCATGCCGACATCATGCGCGTGAGCTGCTTGATGTGGCCGCGGAAGACCTGCACCTGATAGATATCGGCAGACTGGAAACACACCACAGCAGCAGCCGCCATCGCGACGATCGCGGCGAAGTATTCCCATCTGAAGCCAGCTTCTGGCGCGACATAGAGCAGGTTGAGCGCAATGCCGATGATGCTGAGCATCAGGAAATCGACCACACGGACGACGCCGGTGATGACGACCGGAGAGTAGGCGGCGCGCACCTTCTGATCGGCGACGGCGAGGGCCGCGGGCGTCAGTCTGCGACGACGTTCGAACCGGCGTTCGCCGGGCGCGTCCGTCGCGGCCGCGTCGATCATTGAGCGTGCGTTGATCGGGTCCAAGGTGAAATGTCCGTTGTTGCGCTGGCATGCGATGTCGCACGTCAAGCCTACCGCTTTTCGTGAGAATTACCGGACAAATCGGAAGATTTGGTTACAGGTTAAGGAGAGTTAACGTTTCGCAAATGCGCTGCGATAGCCTTCGATGACGCCCTCGACCATTGCGTCCTGCGAGAAATGTTCCGCGATGCGCTCACGGAGCAATTGTGCACGGGCGCGCGCAGCGGCGATGTCATCGAGAGCAGTTTTGATCGCCGCGGCCATGGCGTCGACATTGTTCGACTGGAACAGAGCGGAGGTGTGCGATCCGAAGATTTCCGGAATGCCGCCGACATTGGCGGCGATCATCGGAACGCCCGCAGCGGCGGCCTCGATCACGACATAGGGCATCGAGTCGCCGCGCGATGGAACCACCAGCAGGCGTCCTTTCGAGAAGCCGTAACGCGGTTTGACATGGCCGATGAAGCGTACGGCGTCGGTGAGACCGAGGCGCGTTATCTGCGTCTTCAATGCGTTGGTCTCTTCGCCGTCGCCGCCCAGCGTCAGGGTAACGGGCTGCCCGTCCGCCCGCAGGCGCGCGACGGCATCGATCAGCAGATCCGCGCCCTTGATGCGGCGGAACTCGCCGACATAGCAGACATCGGTGGCGTCATCGGCGGGCTCGATGGGGTCGAATTCGCCAGATGTCACGCCGTTGAACACGCATTTCACGAGGCCTGACGGGGTGCCGATCATGCGTTGATAGGTGTCGCGGGCGAAGGCGCTCTCGAACAGGAACAGTTCGGTGCGGTTCATCAGCGCGCGCTCGAGGCGGCTGTAGAAGGCGCCTTTCGCCGTATTTTGCGGATAATGCAGCGAACCGCCATGCGGCGTGTAGATACGGATGACGTTGTTCGACTTTGCCTTCAGGCGCACGAAGGCGCCGGCCTTGGCGCCGTGGCCATGCAACACGTCGGGCTTCAGCCGGCTGACGAGGCGCATGAACTGCATCCAGACCAGCACGTCGCCCGGATGGGGCTCGCGGTGGATCGGCAGGCGATAGGTGCCCAGCTTCAGGCGTGGGGCAATCTCGGCCAGTGCATCGCGGGCGCGGTCGCCGCCGGTCAGACTGTCGGCGACGATGCCGACTTCATGGCCGCGATCAGCCTGGCCGTTGGCGACATCGATGATGTGGCGAAAGATGCCGCCGACCGGCGCGCGGACAGCGTGCAGGATGCGAAGCGGCGTGTCCGAAGGTGCGCTCATGATCAGAATCGGCATTCGCTGACGAGGAGGGCGTCGCCGGGAGCTGGAACGCACATCGGAAAATCCCTGAAGCAATTGAATCCAATAAGAGCCTTCGTCGTTAAAAAACCGTGTGGATTCAGGCTTCCGCTGCAACGTCCCGGTATCAGCCTGCCAATTAACCGCGCGGCAACCTTAATCGTCTTTAATCGATTCCGTTGAGTAGACGCAGTGGCGTTTGGGTGGGGTAGGCGATGCGTTTGGCATTCTGGCGTGCAGGCAAGGGCGATGCGTCGGTCGAACGGGCCATCAAGGCGCCAACCATGCCAAACCCGGTTTCTCGCAAAAATCCGGAGAAGAAAGCAGAGCGCGTGATCGCTGCGCCGGCGCCCGATCTCGGCGACCTCGATCTGCGCGCGCTGTGGCAGGCGCTCATCCGCCGCAAGATGTGGATCCTCGTTCCGACGCTGCTGGCACTTGTCGGCTCGCTCGTCATCGTCAACATGATCACGCCGCGCTTCAAGTCGGAAGCACGCATTTTGATCGACGGGCGTGAAAACGTTTTCTTGCGACCCAGCGGCGAGCGCAACGAAGAGCGTACCTCTCTCGACGCAGAAGCCGTGACCAGCCAGGTGCAGCTGTTGCTGTCGCGCGATCTTGCCCGGGAGATCATCAAGAAGAACAAGCTCGCGGAGCGCCCGGAATTCGATCCGGTGCTGCAGGGCGCGCAGCCATGGCGGTCGTTGCTCGGCCTGATGGGCATTGGCCGCGATCCGTTCTCGATGACGCCCGAAGAGCGCGTGCTCGATGCGTATTACGAGCGCCTGACGGCCTATGCGGTCGACAAGTCGCGCGTCATGGTCGTCGAATTCCAGTCGCGCGATCCTGAACTCGCCGCGCGCGTCGCCAATTCGATTGCCGACGGCTACCTAGTGATGCAGCAGAACGCGCGGCAGAACCAGGCGCGATCGGCCGGGCAATGGCTGTCCGGCGAGATCGATGACCTGCGCAAGAAGGTCGTCGAGGCGGAAGCGCGCGCGGAGGAATTCCGCTCCAAGTCCAGCCTGTTCATCGGCACCAACAATACGTCGCTCTCCAACCAGCAGCTCGGCGAGATCAACAGCCAGCTCAACAATGCGCGCTCGCTGAAGTCCGATGCCGAGTCGAAGGCGCGGCTCATCAAGGACATGCTGCAGACCGGCAAGCCGATCGAATTCTCGGAAGTGCTGAATTCCGATCTGATCCGCCGGCTCTCCGAGCAGCGGGTGACGCTGCGTGCGCAGCTCGCCGAACAGTCTTCGACGCTGCTCGACGCGCATCCGCGCATCAAGGAGCTGCGGGCGCAGCTCGGCGATCTCGACAAGCAATTGCGTGACGAAGCCGCCAAACTGTCGCGCATCTTCGAGAACGATGCGCGCATCGCCAGCGGGCGCGTCGATGGCCTCACCAACAATCTCGAACAGCTGAAGCGCCAGGCAACATCCAGCAACGGCCAGGACGTGCAGTTGCGGGCGCTGGAGCGCGAGGCGAGGGCGCAGCGCGATCTGCTCGAGTCCTATCTGGCGAAATACCGCGAGGCGTCCACGCGTGAGAATATCGAGGCGGCGCCGACCGATGGCCGGATCATCTCCCGGGCCATCGTGTCCAATACGCCAGCCTATCCGAAAAAACTCCCGATCGTGTTGATCGCGACGCTGGCAACACTAATGCTCACGGCGGGCGGTATCGTCACAAGCGAGCTGCTGCGCATGACCGCGCCGCGCGGTGCTGCACCGATGGCCCCTGTTGCACAGGCCCGCGTCACCGAGCCGGCGTTCAAGCCGTTCGTCGATCAGGTGCCTGCTGCCGTGCGTGAGCCGGAAACTGTCGTTGCGCCGGGCATCGTGCCTGAGCCGGCTCCCGTCGCTGTGGCGCAGCCCGTGGTGCGCGACACCCATCCTGAACTGGCTGCCGGTGTCAGCGAAATCGAACAGCTTGCCCAGGAGTTTCGCGCTGCCGGGAAATCGGCGCGCAAGATCACGATCCTCGGCACCGGCCACAACGACAATATCACACTGACCGCGCTGACACTGTCGCGCATCCTGTCGCGCGACGCGAAAGTCGTTCTGGTCGATCTGGCCTCGTCGTCGCCGACACTGGAAGCCGTGTCGAATGATCCGCGTGCACCCGGACTGGCGGAGCTGATGCTGGGCGAGGCGTCGTTCGGCCAGGTCATCACCAAGGACCGGATGTCGGGCCTGCATATGGTCGCCGCCGGCCGCGCTGGCGCAGATCGCTCGCTGTTGCAGTCGCCGCGCCTGACCATGGCGCTCGATGCGCTGCTGCGCGTCTATGATCACGTGCTGCTGGATGCCGGCACCGCGGCCGATCTCCCGGCGGGACTTCTGACCGACCAGGCCCGCGCCGTGGTGGTGCCGGAAGTCACCATGAGCATGGATGCGCGCGAGCTGATGGCCGAACAGCTCAAGGCCGTGGGCTTCGCCGACGTGAAGATGTTGCGCTCAACGCCGCCGGCCAACGACCCGGTCGGGCCGGGCGGCCGCGTGTTTGCGGCGTAGTCGACGAACCCTCGTCATGGCCGGGCTTGACCCGGCCATCCACGCCTTCGCCTCAACGCAACGACTAAGACGTGGATGCCCGGGTCAAGCCCGGGCATGACGTCGTTTCAATTGCCAATTGAAGGTATTCGTTACCGCTGAAACGCGTGGCGCAGCATCTGTGCCATCTGCAGCAAGGCAGGTGTCTGCTTCACGATCCGCTTGGCATGGGCGAAGGATGACAGGCCCATGGCGCCGAGCCTGCCGCGCGTGGTGAGCGGCACGAAACTGTCGAAGATTGGCTCGTCATCCTTGCAGAACATCCGCTTGTAGTCGTCGCCGCCAATGCCGAGATCCAGCGAGGTCACGCCGCGCTCGGCATAGGCATCGATGATGGTGCGCATCAGGATCAGGCCGGGGCTGTATTTGGCATTCTCCGACATGGTGTAGGTGTTGAACATCATCGAGAAGCGGCTGTCGTCGGCGACACCGGCGAACATCGCGATCACTTCCTCGTCGCATGCGAGCGCGTGGATATCGATGGTGTAGCCGTTCGCCCGCGGCGTCGTGCAGGCCTGGCGGATGAAGGCCTCGACACCGGGCTCGGCGAAGACGTTGGGGAGGTTCTGTTCGGCCATGCGCAGCGGCTTGATGGCGAAGAAGGCGTCGAGCACACGCTTCACCTCGGCCTCCGTCTTCGCGTGCATGTAGCGATAGCCGGCAAGATTTCGGTACTTGCCTTCCTTGGTCTTGAGACGCTTGCGGAATGAATTGCTGATGCGATCTGTCGCGGCTTCGCCGGGCACCATCTTCAGCACCGGACAATCATTGGTCGAGGCCTGGCTTGGCAGCAGCGCGAGCGGATTGTCGATGCCGATCCAGCTTTTTGGCTGACGGACCAGCGCGAGGACGTCGACGGTTTCGCTGTGCTGCTGGATGCCGTGCAGCAGCGCGTCGATATCGGCCTTTGTCGCCTGCGCCGCGAAGTCGCGCCGGAACAGCGGCATGTTGAAGGTGACGTGCTTGCCGCCGAGATAGCCGGCGACGCGCATGCCGTTTTCGCGGCTGACGGCGAGCGGCAACAACATCAGCGGCTGATGTGCGGCGTCATAGGCGATGATGATGAAGGGCTTCAAGCCTTCCTGGACGCCGATATGGGTCTGCCAGGCCGACTGGAAGTCGAAGCGCTGATAGGGCGTGGAAAGCTGTTCGGACGTCTCAAAGCTGCGCCAGACGGCTTCGGCGGCGCTGAAATCGCTGATCACATCGACGCGCGCGATGCGGCTCGCAGTTGCCATCGCCACAGGTGTTTCCATCACAGCAGCCATGGTCATCGCGAGCCTGTTTCAGATTTTGTTTAGATTTTCAGGTTTGGGGCGACCTTTGCAAAGAAATGTCAACAAACAGTAATGACAATAGCCGACTGGCGAGAGGCATGACGCCGCTTGGGGGAATCTGCGGTGTCATACAAGACCGGTTGGCTGTTGGCGCTCGGCTTCGAGCTGACTTATCTCAGCGGCATGCACCGTCTGCTGGAACGCAGCCGGGGCGGTGCCGGTATCATCCTCAAATTCGAACGCGTGCGACCGCCCCGGCAGGATGCATTCCAGCCGCTGAAAACCCACGAGATCACACCGTGGTTTCTCGATCGCACGATCCGCGCGCTGAAGCGCTGGCCCGTCGATATCGTGGGCATGGACGAGGCGTGTCGCCGCGCCAGCTTACCCCGCACAGGACGGCGCTTCGTGGCGCTGACCTTCGATGGCGGCACGCGCGACTTCATCGATTTCGCCTATCCGCTGCTTCAGGCGCATGAGGTGCCATTCACGCTCTATCTGCCGAGCGCCTTTGCCGATGGGCTCGGTGCCATGTGGTGGCTGGCGCTGGAGCAGGCGATCGCAACACATGATCGCATCAGCCTGATCATCGATCACCGGCAGCGGCATTTCGAAACGGCCACGACTGCCGACAAATATCGCACCTACTATTACCTCGATAGCTGGATGCGGACGTTGCCTCCGCACGAACTGGCCGTCGCGGCGAACGATCTCTGCAAACGCTATTCGGTCGATAATGCGACCCTGTCACGTCATGCTGCGATGCATTGGGACGATGTGGCCACGTTTGCGGGGAATCCGCGGGCGATGATCGGCAGCAGCACGGTCGACTATCCGGCGCTCGCCAATCTCGGCGACAGCGCGGCGTCGCGCGAGATCGCCATGGGGCAGGCCGTGGCGCAAGCTGCGCTGCCCTATGAGCCACGACATTTCGCCTATCCGTTCGGCGATAAAGCCTCGTTCGACAAGCGGCACGTCGCGATGGTGGCGCAGGCCGGCTTTGCCAGCGCCGTGACATCGCTGCCCGGCGTCATCGAGGTTAATGGTGGATCGGATCTGCATGCACTGCCGCGGTTGGCCTGGGACGGCCGGCGGCAGTCGTTGCGCGCCTTGCGGGTGATGGTATCCGGCGTGATGCTCGGTGCGGGCGCGCAGCGCTAGCCGGCCTCGGGATCCACGGGATCGGCTTTGCCCATCCAGCTGATGATCGGCATCGCCGGCAGCACCCAGCCGAGACCGGCGATGACATAGAAGGCTGCCTGCAGCCAGCCGTTATTGGCCAGCCAGGGGGTCTGCGCGATGGTCATGCCGAGCAGCGACCACACCACCACGAGGATCAGCAGAAAGATGGTTCCGAAGAATTTGCGGGTGCGGATGGTCATGACAGAAATGTGCGGTCCAAAGTCGGCCTGAGATCGGGTTAGGCAAAGTGCCCAACTTTGCAGGCCTTCGCGGGCGGACTATAAGGGGCTCGAAATTTCATTCAAGGCGCTGGGTTTTTGGCGCTGATTTTGTCGCTGATTTTGCGGCTGTTCCCGAGACCCCTGCGATGACCGCTTTGTCCCAAACCCGCCACAAGGAATTACGCCCGGTGCGCTGGTGGCTGATTGCCGTGGCCGCGATGATCGTGGCGATGGTGCTGGTCGGCGGCGCGACGCGGCTCACCGAGTCCGGCCTGTCGATTGTCGAATGGAAGCCGGTGACCGGCGCCATTCCGCCGCTCGATGAATCGCACTGGATCGCGGCCTTCGAGGCCTACAAGCAGATCCCGCAATATCGCGAACTCAATTCCGGCATGACGCTCCACGAGTTCAAGACCATCTTCTGGTGGGAGTGGAGCCATCGTCTGCTCGGCCGCGTCATCGGCGTGGTGTTCCTGCTGCCGTTCCTCTGGTTCCTGTGGCGCGGCGTTCTCACCTCGGAACTGAAGAAGCGGCTGTGGGTGATCTTCGGTCTCGGCGGCCTGCAGGGCGCGGTGGGCTGGTGGATGGTGGCATCGGGCCTGACCAAGCGCGTGGAAGTCTCGCAATATCGTCTCGCGGCGCATCTGATGCTGGCACTGATCATCTTCGCCGCCATCGTCTGGACGCTGCGCCGCCTGAGCGACCGTGCGCCGGTGCTGGCGGCAAGTCGCTTGCGCGTGACGAGCTGGGTATTGTTGGGGCTGACCTTCCTGCAGATCTATTTCGGTGCGCTGGTTGCGGGTCTGCGCGCCGGTCGCGTCTTCAACACCTGGCCGGAGATCGACGGCGCGCTGATCCCGTCTGCGTCGCGGCTGTTCTTCGAGGAGCCGTGGTGGCGCAACATGTTCGACAACACGCTGACGGTTCAGTTCCAGCATCGCATGACCGCCTATGTGTTGTTCGCACTCGCGATCTGGCATGTGATCGATGCGATCCGCGCGCGGGCAGGGAACGCCGTCGTCAATGGCGCGCTGTGGCTGGCAGCATCGATCGCGGTGCAGGCAGCACTCGGCATTCTCACGCTGCTGCATCAGGTGCCGATCGATCTGGCGCTGACGCATCAGGCGGTCGCGATCGTGGTTCTGACGCTGGCGATCCTGCAGGTGGAGCGGATGAAGCCGCGCGGGGCGGCATTGACGGAGCGTCAGCTCGACCTCGCGGTCGGCAAGGCCGCCTAGCTGTTGCGCGTTACCGACTAGAACGATTGTAACGGAGTTGACGCAGTCGTGTGGCTGTGCGGCTTTCGCTCACGCGCAGTGCGCAATAGATACGACGCACCACCACACGGGATTGGGTCATGTCCTCCGCATTCATTCAGGCCGCCGTCATTCTGCTGCGCGAGGGTCTCGAGGCCATGCTCGTGATCGCGGCGCTGGCGGGCTATCTCAGGAAATCCGGCGGCGGCCATCGCGTGACCGCGCTCTATCTGGGCGCGCTGGCGGCGATCCTCGCCAGCCTGATCGCGGCCTGGGCTTTTGCGGTGTTCAATTCCGGCGATCACAGCGATGTCTTTGAAGCCATCGTCATCCTGTTTGCGGCAGGCCTGATGCTCTATGTCAGCGGCTGGCTGATGGTGAAGCAGGATCCGCGCGGCTGGCAGGATTATCTGGCGGCGAAGGCGGATCAGGCGCTCGCGCAGGATACGGGTCTCGCCGTCGCGATGCTGGCATTTCTCGCGGTGTTTCGTGAGGGCGCCGAGACGGTGCTGTTCATCAACACGCTCGCGACCACCGAAGGCGGCTGGAGCGTCGGACTGTTCGGTGGTCTGGCGGCGGCGACCGCAGGTCTGGTCGTGCTGTTCTACTTCATCAACATGATTGCCCAGCGCATCCCGCTGCGGCCGCTGTTCATCATCACCTCGGCCTTCCTGTTCGTGATGGGCATCAAGTTCATTGGCGAAGCAATCCAGGAATTCCAGGAACAGGCGATGATCCCGGTCACCGACGCGCCGGGCAGTTCGTTCCTCACGGCAATCGGCTTCAATCCGACGCTGGAAGCGCTGTCGATCCAGTTGCTGGTGGTGCTGTTTGCGCTGGCGACCTATTCGGTGTTCCAGCGTAATGCGCGTTTGATCCGCGAAGCGAAAGCGATGCGCGGTCAGGCCTAGCGCTTCTTAACCTCGCCCCGCCTAGCGAAGCTTTGCTTCGCCTGGCGGGGCGAGGGAAGAACTTACGCGTTCAGCGCCTGTTCGAGATCCGCGATCAGATCTTCCTTGTCCTCGATGCCGACAGACAGCCTGACAACGTCGGGTCCGGCGCCGGAGCGCGTCTTGGCTTCGTCGTCGAGCTGGCTGTGGGTGGTCGAAGCCGGATGGATCACCAGCGAACGGGTGTCGCCGACATTGGCAAGATGCGAGAACAGTTTCAGGTTCGACACCAGGCTGACGCCGGCGTCGTAGCCGCCCTTCAGGCTGAAGGTGAACACGGCGCCCGCGCCCTTCGGCGCATATTTGCGCGCGAGGGTGTGATAGCGGTTATCCGACAATCCCGAATAATTCACCGCCGCCACTTTCGGATGGGCCGACAGCCATTCGGCGACCGCCTTGGCATTGTCGCTGTGGCGCTGCATGCGCAGCGGCAGCGTCTCGATGCCGGTCTGGATCAGGAACGCGTTGAATGGCGACAGCGCCGGGCCGAGATCGCGCAGGCCGAGTACGCGGCAAGCAATGGCGAAAGCGAAGTTGCCGAACGTCTCCTGCAGCTTGATGCCGTGATATTCCGGGCGCGGCTCTGACAGCACCGGATATTTGTTGCCTTTCGACCAGTCGAAGGTGCCCGCATCCACGATGATGCCGCCGAGCGAGTTGCCGTGGCCGCCGAGAAACTTGGTCAGCGAATGCACGACGATGTCGGCGCCGTGGTCGATCGGCTTGATCAAATAGGGCGTCGCCAGGGTGTTATCGACGATCAAGGGAACGCCGGCCTTGCGGGCCACGGCCGCGACCGCCTCGATATCGGTGATCGAGCCGGCAGGATTGGCGATGGATTCGATGAAGATCGCCTTGGTCTTGTCGGTCACCGCGCGCTCGAACGACGGGACGTCATCGGGATCTGCCCACACCACGTTCCAGCCAAAGCTCTTGAAGGCGTGGCTGAACTGGTTGATCGAACCGCCATAGAGCTTGCGCGAGGCGATGAATTCGTCGCCGGGCTGCAGCAGCTGCTGAAACACCACGAGCTGCGCGGCATGGCCGGACGCGACGGCGAGGGCGGCCGTGCCGCCTTCCAGTGCTGCGACGCGTTCCTCGAGGACAGCCGTGGTCGGATTGGTGATGCGCGTATAGATGTTGCCGAAGGATTGCAGGCCGAACAACGAGGCGGCGTGATCCGCGTCGTTGAAGACGAACGAAGTGGTCTGATAGATCGGCGTCGCGCGCGCGCCGGTGGTCGGGTCGGGCTGCGCGCCGGCATGGACGGCGAGGGTGCCGAAGCCTGGAATACGATCGTTCATCATCACTCCCTGTCGAATAGCGGTTTGTTGGCGCCAACCTGATCGGGCGCAGCGCTGCCGTCAAGGCGAGGCGGCATTTTGCCCTGACTTCGCAACAGTCGTGCTGCGCTGTGTCATTTCAAAGGAAATAAAATCGCGAAACGCACCGTCAGGCGGTGTCGTTCTTGTCCTTGTTATTTTGCTGCGCAACGCGATCGGCCGCAGCGGTGCTGCCACCGCCAAGGCTGCTGCGATTCAGCGACAGCCGCATGCCCTGGGTTGGAATCGGCGCGCGCTTGGAGCTGAGCGTGCGCGAATTGACACCCATCCACTGGATCTCCGACGACAGCCGGCCATATTCGATCTTGGGGCAGCGGTTCATCACCACTTTGATGCCCGCGGCTTCAAGCTTGACGGCGGCCTCATCATGGCGCACGCCGAGCTGCATCCAGACCACCCTGGGCAGCGGATTGAGCGTCAGTATGATGTCGACGATCGGGATGACATGCTCGGCGCTGCGGAAGATGTCGATCATGTCGATCGGGCGACCGATCTCCTGCAGCGAGGCGATGAACGGCTTGCCCAGCAGGCTCTTGCCGACCTGGCCGGGATTGATCGGGATCATGTCGTAGCCGCGTTCGGCGAGATACTTGAACACGAAATAGCTCGGCCGCACGTTTTGCGGGGAGGCTCCAACCATCGCGACGGTTTTGACGGTGTTGAGGATCTCGCGGATATAGGCGTCGTTATAGCTGTCGTGGTTCATTTCAATTACCGGTCTTCCCACTTCGGCTCGCGCTTTGCGATGAACGCGCCGATGCCTTCCTCGGCATCGCGGGCCATCATATTCTCGGTCATCACTTCAGCGGCGAAGCGATAGGCATCCGCGAGAGTCATCTCGGCCTGGCGATAGAAAGCTTCCTTGCCGATCTTCACCGTATGCGCCGACTTGTGCGCCACTTGTTCTGCCAGCGCGATCGCAGCATCGCGTTCGGTGCCGGCGGGCACCACGCGGTTGACCAGGCCGATCTCGCGCGCGCGGTCGGCGGAGATGGGCTCGCCGGTCAGCAGCATTTCCATCGCCTGCTTGCGCGGTACGTTGCGCGACAGCGCCACCATGGGCGTCGAACAGAACAGGCCGATATCGACGCCGGGCGTCGCGAATTTTGCGTGCTCGGAGGCGATAGCGAGATCGCAGCTCGCCACGAGTTGGCAACCTGCAGCAGTGGCGACGCCTTGCACGGCGGCGATCACCGGCTTCGGCAGCCGCACGATGGTCTGCATCATGGCGCTGCAGATCGTCATCATATGCGCGAAATAGGCGCGGCCGCGATCGGCATCAGTGCGGCGCGCGGTGAGTTCTTTCAGGTCGTGTCCGGCGGAGAAGACCGAGCCGCTGGCGGCGATCACCACGGCGCGCACGGTCTTGTCGCCGGCCATGTCATCGAGGGCGGCGTGCAATTCGCCGATCAGTCCTTCGGAGAAACTGTTGCGGGCGGCCGGACGATTCAGCGTCAACACGCCGATGCTGCCGACCGTTTCACGCAGAAGAATGGATGGCCGCGCTGTTTCCGCGCGTGCTGGTTGAACCATGACTTGAGATTCCATCGCTGGGCAGGACCGTCACCATATTGTAACAGGACGGCACAAGCGAGAGCAGGGTGGAGACATGGCGACTGCGAAAATGAGCGTGGCTGAACTCGAGGCGTTTCTGAAGCGCGAGTTCCCGCAGGCCTTTGGCGCCGGCGATATCGCGATTGAAAGCGCTGATGGTACCACTTGCCTGCTGCGGCAGACCTATGGCGAACGCATGCTGCGGCCGGGCGGCACGGTATCGGGTCCGACACTGATGGCCCTGGCCGATTTTGCCATGTACGTCGTGCTACTGTCGGCCATCGGTCCGGTCGGTCTCGCGGTGACCACCAGCCTGAACATCAATTTCCTGCGCAAGGGCCTGCCGGGCCAGGACGTCCTGGCAGCCGCCAAGCTGCTGAAGCTCGGAAAACGCCTCGCAGTGGGGGAAGTGACCCTGTTATCAGGCACTTCCGCCGATCCGATCGCCCATGTGACGTCGACCTATTCCATTCCGAACGTTGGGTAATTTATAGGGTATTATAGAACCATAATTATAACGTAATGATTTAACTGACGAATTCTGCCATATTTGGCATTGACGGAATCCGGTTGTCTATCTAGAAACGCGCTCAGTTCGGCGGATCACCGCCGATATCCCCTTTTCATGGATATTCACAATGAAGACGTTTTCGGCAAAGCCCGCCGAGATCACGAAGAAGTGGATCGTCATCGACGCCACTGGTCTCGTGGTGGGCCGGCTGGCCACGCTGGTCGCAATGCGGCTGCGCGGCAAGCACCTCCCGACCTACACCCCGCATGTTGATTGCGGCGACCATGTCATCATCGTCAACGCGGACAAGGTGGTTTTCACCGGCCGCAAGCGCGACGACAAGGTCTACTATCACCACACCGGCTTCATCGGCGGCATCAAGGAACGCACTGCGAAGTCGATCCTCGAAGGTCGTTTCCCGGAGCGCGTTGTCGAGAAGGCTGTTGAGCGCATGATCCCGCGCGGTCCGCTCGGTCGCGTCCAGTTCGGCAATCTGCGTGTTTATGCCGGTGCAGAGCACCCGCACGAGGCCCAGCAGCCGGAAGCATTCGATGTCGGCGCTTTGAACCGCAAGAACAAGAGGGCCGCATAATGTCGGATACCATGCAGTCTCTCGATCAGCTGGCGTCGCTGAAGGTGTCCGCTCCGGATGCCCCGAAGTACGTCAAGAAGGTCGACAAGCAGGGCCGCGCCTATGCGACCGGCAAGCGTAAGGACGCTGTCGCTCGTGTCTGGATCAAGCCGGGCGCCGGCAAGGTTGTCGTCAACACCCGTGAAGTCGAAGTGTACTTCGCTCGTCCGGTGCTGCGCATGCTCATCCAGCAGCCGCTGGTCGCTGCAGCCCGCGCTGGCCAGTACGACGTGATCTGCACCGTTGCCGGTGGCGGTCTGTCGGGCCAGGCCGGTGCCGTGCGCCACGGCATCTCCAAGGCT
Source organism: Tardiphaga sp. OK246 (assembly GCF_900188215.1). Lineage (NCBI taxonomy): Bacteria > Pseudomonadati > Pseudomonadota > Alphaproteobacteria > Hyphomicrobiales > Nitrobacteraceae > Tardiphaga > Tardiphaga sp. OK246. The sequence goes on along the minus strand of NZ_FZOX01000002.1, from coordinate 1,128,464 downwards.
CTGACCTGCTTCGAGCCGGATCTGCGCGGCGTCCTCAAGAAGGGCGGCTTCCTGACCCGCGACTCGCGTGTCGTCGAGCGCAAGAAGTACGGCAAGGCGAAAGCCCGCAAGTCCTTCCAGTTCTCGAAGCGCTAATTTCTGCTTCGATAAAATTTGCTGCAAATGCGGTGAATACAATTTTGAAAAGGGCGCCTTCGGGCGCCCTTTTTGCGTTCCAGGACATTCCGGATATCGACAGATTGATGCAGTTTTTCGTGAAAACTTGTGCAGGCGCGCAAACGGATTTCCAATCGGTACACTCGTATGTTCGATGATGGCGAAGAGGCCACTCCGAATCATGATGGTCCGGAAATCTCGCAACAATTGCCGGTGCTCAAATATGTCGCTCGATTCTTCCACGCTCTATTTGGTGGCAACCCTGGTTGCGGCGATGTTGGGCGGGATGCTGCTGTTCTTCGGACGACAGGAAAAGATCGCGGCCCTCAACTGGTGGGGGCTGGCTTACCTGCTCGGCGCCGTATCGGTCGCATTGTGGACACTTGCCGCGTCGCTCCTGGGCGACGTGCTGTCGCTGGCATTCAATGCCGTGGGCTTCGTGGCCTGCGGCATGGTGTGGAACGCTGCGCGCGTGTTCCATGGCCGCAGGCCGAGCTGGGCCGGCCTGTTTCTCGGCGCCATCGCCTGGATCGCTGTCATCTTCACCCTGCCGGCTGAGGCTGCGTCGCTGCGCATGACCATCGGCGCCGGCATCGTCGCGCTTTATGCGATGTTGACGGCGCATGAATTGTGGAACGAGCGTCGCAAGGCGGTGCAACGGCGGTGGCCGACCATTTTGGTGCCGATGCTGCATGGTTTCGTCCTGATGCTGCCGATCCTGCTCGGCGATCTGCTGCATGGCGATCACAGCAATTTCGGCAACAGCATCTGGGTCACGGCCTTTGCCGTCGAGCTCGTGCTCTATGCGGTCGGCACGGTGTTCCTGATCTTCATGCTGGTGTCCGAGCGTGCGGTCACGGCGCACAAGGTCGCGGCGTCCTGCGATCCGCTCACCGGCCTGTTCAACCGCCGCGGCTTCTCCGAGGCGACGGCGCGGATGATCGAGCGCGAAGCGAAGGCAGGCCGCCCAGTCACGGTCATGATCTTCGACATCGATCATTTCAAGTCGATCAACGATCGCTTCGGCCATCCCGCCGGCGACGAGGTGCTGAAACTATTCGCCACGGTCATCACGCATACGCTGCGGATCACCGACCTGTCGGGCCGCATCGGCGGCGAGGAGTTTGCGGCGATGTTGCCCTGCAGCCTGGACGAGGCGATGCAGGCGGCCGAGCGCGTGCGCGAGGCGTTTGCGACCTGCGGTATCCAGGTCGACGAGGCGCCGGTCGCGACCACCGTGAGTATCGGTGTGGCCGGCGGACCGGCCGGCACTGAACTCGACGTCCTGCTGGCTGCCGCGGACACTGCGCTCTACCAGGCCAAGCGCAGCGGACGCAACCGCGTGCAGGCCGCGGAAGAAGAACCGCTGTCACTGGAGCAGGGGCGCCGCGCTGCGGCGATCGGGCAAACGGCGAAGCCGAGCGTCGTGCGGGCTGCGGTCACGATGACGGCAAGCGGCGCACGATAAAGGATCCGTTTACCATTCGATCCCTATGGTCATTGCATGATGACCTCGCCTGACTCGACTTCCAATACTGCTTTGATGTCGCTCGAAGCGGCTGCCGCTTCGGCCCGTGCCGGCTTTGCCTGCATGTTTTCGAGCTCGGACGAATACGAGACCGCGCTGATCACCGAGCGTCGTGCGCAGGGGCGCTACGGCGCGCAGCACGGCAGACTGCCGGTCATCGCCTTCATCGGCTGCTGCGTCATGGTCGTCGGCACGGTTCTGCTGTTCGCCTGATCACTTTTCGGCGGCTCCTTCACCGAACCCCGACTTTGCGGTAAAGACACCGACCGTAAAACAAAGGGTCGGGAAACCATGATCACTGAAATCGCACAGATCGACGTCAAGCCGGGCACCGAGAAAGATTTCGAGGCGGCCGTCGCTAAGGCGAAACCGCTGTTCCTCCGCGCCAAGGGCGGCAAGGGCTTCGAGCTGCACAAGTCGGTCGAGATGCCGTCGCGCTACCGTCTCGTCGCCAAGTGGGAAACCCTCGAAAACCACACCGTCGATTTCCGCGGCTCGCCCGATTTCGCCGAATGGCGTGCGCTGGTGGGCCCGTATTTCGAAACGCCGCCTTATGTCGAGCACACCGAGACTGTGCTGGCCACGTAGGGGTAACCCAAACTCAGTCCCTCATGGTGAGGAGGCGCTTCTTCAGCGCCGTCTCGAACCATGAGCTGACTTGGCTCGAAGCCTGTGGCCATCCTTCGAGACGCGCGCCTTCGGCGCGCTCCTCAGGATGAGGGATCAGGTTACGCCGCCATCGCCTTATCCTGCGCGGAGGCTTCGTCCTCTTCGCGCATGAAGTCGATGACGACCTTGACGATCGCCAGCACCGGCAATGCCAATGCGAGGCCCCAGACGCCGAACACCACGCCGAGCAGGATCTGGAACGCGAACAGTGTGGCTGGCGGAATATCCAGTGCCTGCCGCTGCAGGATCGGCGTCAGGATGTAGCTCTCCAGCGCATGCACGCCCATGAACAGCGCAAAGGCTGACGCGGCGGCGACCCAGCCCGAGGCAAGGCTGGCGAGCACGACGATCAACCCGCCGAGCAGGGCGCCGACGGTGGGAATGAAGGCGAGCAGGCCGGCCTGAACGCCGAGAATGAAGGCACTGGGAATCCCGATCAGCTTCAGTCCGATCCAGGTAATGGCGCCGACCACCACCATGGTGAGCATCTGCGCGATCAGCCAGCGCTGCAGCGTGTCGCTGATGCGATCGACGATAACCGTCATCGGCCCGCGATGTTTTCGCGGCGTCAGGTGCAACAGCCCTTTGCGATAGACGCTGGGCTGTGCGGCAAACGACAATCCCAAGAACAGCACGATGAAGAAGTTGCCGACCGCGCCGACGGTGCCAAGCAGGATCTTCAGTGTCTGGCTGACAATGGCGCCACCTGATGATGCGATGGTGCCGGCGCTCGGCAAGCCGCCGCTGGACTTCGGTGTTGAGGTGGCGGGCGACGTGCCGGGCTCGGCGGGCGGATCCGACGTGATGCTGTTGAAATCGAAATAGCTGGTGTCGACGCCGTGTTGCTCGAGATAGGTCTTTACGTTGACGACCTGTGACTTGAGGGTGCCGGACAGCGTCTTGGCCTGATTGGCGATGGTCGATCCGCCGAGATACATCACGCCCACCAGCATCGCGGCGAGCACGATGCAAATCATGACGAGCCGCATGGGATGCGGGCCGCCCATGAAGCGCCCGAATAATTCCGTCAGCGCATTGAGCGCTACGCCAAGCAGGATGCCTGCGAAGATTAGGAATAGCGTTCCCGAGAAGTACCAGGCGAAGCCTATGAGGATCGCAAAGGACACCGTGGCGATGCCGCCCGCCGTGATCGCCCAGGTCAGGTCGCTGCGCGTCTGGACATTGGCTTCTGCGGGCACGGTGGATCCTCTGCATCGATTGGACTTTCACTGTTCCGTCAATTGCATCGGGGATCAAGACATATCGCCGCTTTGACGTCTCCGTCGCGATCGGGCATGGCCGATGGGGGAGGCCAATAATAATGAACATGCTGAAATGGGTCGGTCCGCTCGGACTGCTCGCTGCCCTGGTGATCGGCGATCAGATCCGGATCAACCGGCCCGCGCACAAATATCGGCTGACCATGGAGGTCGAGACGCCGGACGGCGTGAAGTCGGCCTCGAATGTCGTCTCCGTGCATCCCTATCGGGGCTACCAACCTGCCGGCAAGGTGACGTCACGGGGCGATGCCGTGGTCGTCGATCTCGGCGGCGGCAGGAATCTCGCCGCGCTGATGTTGCACGACGACAAGGGCAGCGCCGATTTCGACGGCGCCAATTTCGTGGCGATGCGCGCCTATCAGGCGGCGGGGCGCAAGATCGCCTTTCGCGATGTCAGCAGCCAGACCGGCGCCGTTCCGGTCACCGGCGAATTGATGCCGGTGCTGGCCAGTTTCACAGACCCCCGGGATGCTTCGACGGCGCGGCGGCTGCAGCCGGATGATCTGTCGCCCCTCGGCGCTGGCACGCGGCTGCGCGGCGTCACGGTCGAGGCGGTGCCGAATGGTCTGTGGCCGATCGATTTCGGCGGGAGTCTCGGCGAACCCGTCACGCGCGGTGTCACCGCGAAGCTGCCGTGGGCCGCCAGCGAAGGCGAAGCAGCCAGGGCGCTTGCGGCGATAGGCTTCCCGAACGCGCCTGAACCAGCGATGGCTCTCGCCCGGAAATAGGCGACAGGAGAAGCGCAACGAAAAAGGCGCCCCGTTGCCGGAGCGCCTCGATCGTTTCGATGTAATCCCGAAAGGGAATTACAGCGAGTAGTACATGTCGAATTCGACCGGGTGCGGCGTCATTTCGTAACGCATCACTTCGGTCATCTTCAGTTCGATATAGCTGTCGATGAAGTCGTCATCGAATACGCCGCCGTTCTTGAGGAAGCCGCGATCCTTGTCGAGGTTCTCGAGGGCCTCGCGGAGCGAACCGCACACCGTCGGGATCGACTTCAGCTCTTCCTTCGGCAGATCGTAGAGGTCCTTGTCCATGGCCGGACCCGGATCGATCTTGTTCTTGATGCCGTCGAGACCGGCCATCAGCATCGCGGCGAAAGCGAGATACGGATTGGCCATCGGATCCGGGAAGCGGACTTCGACGCGCTTGGCCTTCGGGTTGGTGGTGTAGGGGATGCGGCAGGAGGCCGAACGGTTGCGCGCGGAGTAGGCGAGCAGCACCGGGGCTTCGTAGCCGGGGACCAGACGCTTGTAGGAGTTGGTCGACGGATTGGTGAAGGCGTTGATCGCCTTGGCGTGCTTGATGATGCCGCCGATGTAGTGGAGGCAGGTCTCGGAGAGGTCGGCATATTTGTTGCCGGCGAAGGTCGGCTTGCCGTCCTTCCAGATCGACTGGTGCACATGCATGCCCGAGCCGTTGTCGCCGAAGACGGGCTTCGGCATGAAGGTGGCGGTCTTGCCGTAGATGTGCGCGACCTGATGGATGCAATACTTATAGATCTGCATCTGGTCGGCCATGTAGGTCAGCGTGTCGAACTTCATACCGAGTTCGTGCTGGGCGGACGCCACTTCGTGGTGATGCTTCTCGACCTTGACGCCCATGCGCGCCATTGCGCCGAGCATTTCCGAGCGCATGTCCTGCACCGAGTCCTGCGGCGGGACGGGGAAGTAACCGCCCTTGGTGCGGATGCGGTGGCCGAGATTGCCGCCTTCATATTCGGTGCCGGAGTTGGTCGGCAATTCGGACGAGTCGAGCTTGAAGCCGGTGTTGTAGGGGTCGCTCGAGAAGCGGACGTCGTCGAACACGAAGAATTCGGCTTCCGGACCGACGAACACGGTGTCGCCGATGCCCATGGACTTGACCATGGCTTCGGCCTTCTTGGCGATGCCGCGCGGGTCGCGGTTATAGGGCTCGCCGGTGGAGGGCTCGAGAATGTCGCAGGTGATGACCATGGTGGTCTCTGCGAAGAACGGATCGATCGTCGCCGTTGCCGGATCCAGCATCAGCATCATGTCGGACTCGTTGATCGCCTTCCAGCCGGCGATCGAGGAACCGTCGAACATGGTGCCTTCGGCAAACATTTCTTCATCGACCATCGAGACGTCGAAGGTCACGTGCTGCCACTTGCCGCGGGGATCGGTGAAACGCAGGTCGACGTATTTGACGTCATTGTCCTTGATGGACTGCAGGACTTCTTTGGCGGTCGTCATGGGGCTCCCTACCTTTTTTGCGGGCCGATTTCCGGGACGTAACAATCTGTCGTGACGATCAGGTCACAACGGCATGTTTTCAACAAGACAAACCGTCAACAACAGAAGGCTGCCGAAGCAGCCTTTTTGGTGACGCCTTGAAGCGTTGAATGTCGGATAGCACCCGGCTTGGAGAGCGTCCAGTCCGTCAGGTCCTGCATTGCAGGTCCTGCGTCGCAGATCCTTGCCGTCAGATCGCGTCGAGTCCGGACTCGCCGGTACGGATGCGCACGGCTTCCTCGATGTTCGACACAAAGATCTTGCCGTCACCAATGCGGCCGGTTTGTGCGGCGCGACGGATGGCATCGATCGCCTTTTCGACGAGGTCGTCGCCAATCACGATCTCGATCTTCACCTTGGGTAGAAAGTCGACGATGTATTCAGCGCCGCGATAAAGTTCGGCGTGGCCCTTCTGACGGCCGAAGCCCTTGGCTTCCGTGACGGTAATGCCTTGCAACCCGACTTCCTGAAGAGCCTCTTTCACCTCGTCCAGCTTGAAGGGCTTGATGATGGCTTCGATCTTTTTCACTGAACGTCTCCCCGGCACTTCCAATCAGGCCGCAAGTTATTTGCCTCAAGTAGCTTTGACCATTGCGCGTTGTGCGCACACTGTTCGATACCCAATTTCGGGCGTTATTACGCTGCCGCCACGCCGCACAGACGAAATCTCGCCCGATGCGGTAGACGGTCGGCCACCCCTGTCTCTTAAACAGGTGTCTTTCAACATTTGCCGGTGAGCGCGACGGACCCGAAGCTGGCTTCCCTAAAAGCAGGGTCCGTGCCAAGTTCGCTCCTCGGCTATTTTTGAAGCATTATCAGGTTATTACATCGCACCTGACGAGGTTCGCATCAAGAGTATTCGATTACTTTTGCCTACATAGTGATCAAAGTGATCGCATGATGTGCAGTTTTACTCTGCTGCGTTCGCGTGTGACGCGAGTGCCTTCCAAAAAGGCGTAATGAGAAGCGAGATGGATATTCTAACGACGGACGAGATGGTGCGCGCCGATCAACTCACGATTGCGGCGGGCACGCCAGGCTTCAAACTCATGCGCGCCGCCGGACGGGCGGTCGCGGATGTGGCGGGCGAGCTGGCCGAGGAGGGGGCGATCCTGGTCGTTGCCGGTCGTGGCAACAATGGCGGTGATGGCTTCGTCGCGGCGGCCGAGCTCGCGGCGCAGGGGCGTGACGTTTCGGTGATCCTGCTCTGCGACCGGGCAACGCTGAAGGGCGATGCGGCGCTGGCTGCCAAGGGATGGAAGGGTGAGGTGCTGCCCTGTGATCCCTCCTTGATCGGGCAGCCGGCTTTGATCATCGATGCGTTGTTCGGCGCCGGGCTCAATCGTCCGGTCAAGGGCGATCCGCTGATCATGATCGACGCCATCAATGCGGCCGGCGTGCCCGTGCTGGCTGTCGATCTGCCGAGCGGTATCAACGGGGATTCAGGGGCCGTGATGGGCGGCGCTATCAGGGCGACCGAGACCGTGACGTTCTTCAGACCCAAGCCGGGCCATCTGCTGGTGCCGGGCCGGGTGCATTGTGGCCGGCTCCGGGTGATCGACATCGGCATCGACGAGGATGTGCTGGCGGAAATCCGCCCGCAGACCTTCGAGAACAATCCGGACCTGTGGGCCGACGCGTTTCCGGTGCCGAAAATCAACAGCCACAAATTCTCGCGCGGCCATGCCGTGGTTGTCTCCGGCGACATCGCGTCCACGGGCGCTGCCCGGCTGTCCGCCCGCGCCGCCTTGCGAGGTGGGGCAGGGCTGGTGACGGTGGCGTCGCCGCGCGATGCGCTGGCGGTCAATGCCGCCGCGCTGACTGCGGTGATGGTGCGGCCGGTGGATACGGCGGCGGAATTCGCCGCGCTGATCGGCGGCAAGGTGTCGGCCTGCGTGATCGGGCCGGGCGCAGGTGTTGGCGAACGGACGCGCATGTTCGTGGAGGCCATCCTGGCCACGAAGCGACATACGGTGCTCGACGCCGATGCGCTGACCAGCTTCGCGGGGGCGCCCGAACAGCTGTTCGGTCTGATCAAGGCCAGCCCGGAATCCGGTGTCGTGTTGACGCCTCACGAAGGTGAATTTTTACGCATCTTCAGTAAGGTGGACGTGGAACATCCAGCGTTGTCTAAATTGGAGCGGGTTCGTCTGGCGGCGCAAGAGTCAGGTGCTATCGTGCTGTTGAAGGGGCCGGATACGGTCGTGGCATCGCCTGACGGCCGGGCCGCCATATCGGCCAATGCGCCGCCATGGCTGGCGACTGCCGGTTCCGGCGACGTGCTGGCCGGGATTATCGGCGCGCTGCTGGCGCAAGGCGTTCCGGCCTATGAGGCCGCCTGTATCGGCGTCTGGATGCATGGCGAGGCCGGCAGCGAAGCTGGGCCGGGGCTGATCGCCGAGGATCTGACCGAGGTGCTGCCGGCGGTGTTCCGTCGGCTCTACGACCAGCTCGGTATCCAGTACTGAGAAGGCCTAGTCGACGCCGTACCAGCGGACCTGCCGCGGCGCGGCCCAGTCGGCGACGAAGGCCTCCATCAGCCAGCGCCCGACATTGTTGGCGGCAAAGGCGATGCGCTGGGTCTGACCGGCGTCGAGCGCCAGGGTGTCGAGCCAGAACGGCTTCCAGCCATCATCGAGCCTGTCGAGCAGGCGGACGTGATGGCCGTGGATCTGGAACACCATCGGGCTGGTGGCCCGGTTGGTCAGCGCAAGCACTATGGTGCGGCCGGGCTTGGTTCGGAATGCCGGCGGCGTGCTGGCGGACAGATCGACCGGCTTCACCCATTCGGGACTGACGGCGCTCAGGGCCATATCGACGCGCAGCGCGCCCTTGAGATCGAGCTGAGCTGGCAAACCGTTGGAGGGCAGCGGCGCGGCGGCCGGCAGGGGCGTGGCCCGTAGCGGCGGATCGTTGGACATTTGGATCTGGCCGATCGGCCGGGCTGTCTTGCCGTCATGGAGCAGGATCGCCGAGGTCGATCCAGCCGGCCTGACGGCGTCGAGGAAGACGTCGACCCGGGTTCCGGGCGCCAGCCCCACCTGATTGTTGCGGGCAGGGAACGGCTCGGAGGGCTGACCGTCGATGGCCAACACCCGCACCTCGTGATCGTCAAATTTCAGAGCAACCACATTACGTTGGCAGCCATTGATGAGACGGAGCCTGAACCGTTCATTGACGCGTGCCGACAGCTCCAGCGTGGATTTCCGGTTGATCAGGAACAGTGCGGCGGCGTCTTTCGGATCGCTGGCGGGGGCGAGCAGACTGCCGTCCGGCCTGAGGCGGAAGTCCTCGATCAGCAGCACCTCGTCGCGGTCCACCTCGACCGGATCGCTCTCCTGGACGACCAAGCTGCGAACCTGGGACGGCAGTGCCTGACCGTCGCCGAGCAGGCGCATGTCCAGATACGACGTCCCGGCGCTGCGCATCTGAAGCTTGAACGCGTCCTTGGCCCCGGCCGCGACCGGCTTGCGGTCGAGCAGCGGCCCGATCCCGGACGAGCCGTTAATGCCTCGGCAGTTCAAGACGATAGGGATAGGCAGCTGATTGGCGAGTTGAACTGTAATCTCGTCACCGCGGTTGAAACGCAGCGGACCCCTCTGGGGCGAATGGAGCGTCCAGGCCTCGGTGGAGGCACCGGGCTTCACCGGGAAGGGATCAGCCTTGGCCTGTAGCTCCAGCGCGGCGACGGCTTGCGCGAGGCTGACCCGGGACAGAATCGGGGCGATCAACGCGCTCCCGGCGCCTGCAAGCAGGGTCCGGCGCGTAAGGGGGAGAAAGCGGTTCGTCATGCCCAAATCCCGACCATTTTGCCGCGCCAAAGTCCAGTTGCCGGGGCTGCGGCAAGTAAGCCGTTATGTGACCATTTTTTTGCTGCGAACCACGGTCCCCATGTTATAAGCCCGCCGCTCGCGACATCGCGGCCGGACATGATGTTTTTCGCGGGCGTGGCGGAATTGGTAGACGCGCTGGATTTAGGTTCCAGTGACGAAAGTTGTGGGGGTTCGAGTCCCTCCGCCCGCACCAAGCGCACATAGCGTTTGACCATGACGATTTTCGGACGTGTTTCCGCAAGGTTGGCCTTGCAGAGACAGTTCGCACCACCGGCGCAGGCTCTGGCCTGATGCCGCACAGATTTACAATGTCCGGGCCATTGGGCCGGACCAAGCGGGAAGAAGATTGACGCCATGCAGGTGAATGAAACCCTCTCCGAGGGATTGAAGCGCGAGTTCTCGGTCAACGTGCCGGCTGCCGACATCGAAGCCAAGGTCGATGCGCGCCTCGATGACATGAAGGGCAAGGTCAAGCTCAACGGCTTCCGTCCGGGCAAGGTTCCCGTCGGTCACCTGAAGCGTCTCTATGGTCGCTCGGTTGCCGCCGAGACCGTCGATGAATTGATCCGCGACACCAACACGCAGATTTTCACCGAGCGTGGCTTCAAGCTCGCTTCCGAGCCGAAGATCACCATGCCGACCGAGCAGAAGGAAGTCGAAGACATCCTGTCGGGCAAGTCGGACCTCAATTACACCGTCGCCATCGAAGTCGTGCCGCCGATCGCGCTCGCCGACTTCAAGAGCTTCACCGTCGAGAAGCCGGTGGCCGAAGTGACCGATGCGGACGTCGATGAAGCCATCAAGCGCGTCGCCGACCAGAACCGTTCGTTCACCGCGAAGACCGGCAAGGCCGAGTCAGGCGACCGCGTTACGGTCAACTTCAAGGGCACCATCGACGGCGTCGCCTTCGAGGGCGGCGCCGGCGAGGAGATCCCGGTTGCGATCGGCTCCAACACCTTCATCCCGGGCTTCGAGGACCAGCTGATCGGCATCGCCGCCGGCGAGACCCGCACCCTCAAGGTGTCGTTCCCGGTCAACTATGCGAGCGAGACGCTGGCCGGTAAGGCCGCCGAGTTCGAGACCACCGCAGCCAAGGTGGAATCGCCGGTCGACACCGTGATTGACGACGAGTTCGCCAAGACCCTCGGCCTCGAGTCCCTCGACAAGCTGAAGGAAGCTGCACGCGAGCGTCTGGTTGCCGAATTCGCCGGTGCGACCCGCCAGCGCGTCAAGCGCCTGCTGCTCGACCGTCTCGACGAGACCCACAAGTTCGATGCGCCTCCGTCGCTGGTCGACGAAGAGTTCAAGCTGATGTGGAATTCGATCCAGCAGGAGATGGCGTCGTCGGGCAAGACCTTCGCCGATGAGGACACCACCGAAGAAGCCGCTCAGGAAGAGTACCGCAAGATCGCCGATCGCCGCGTGCGTCTCGGTCTCGTGCTCTCGGAGATCGGCGAGAAGAACAAGATCACCGTCAGCGATGACGAGGTCAGCCGCGCCGTGATTGAGCGCGCCCGTTCGATGCCGGGCCGCGAGAAGGAAGTGTGGGACTTTTACCGCAGCAATCCCAACGCGCTGGCCCAGCTTCGTGCACCGATCTACGAGGACAAGGTCGTCGACTTCATCCTCGAACTGGCCAATGTGACCGAGAAGAAGGTGTCCAAGGACGACCTGTACAAGGACGAGGACGAGAAGACCGCAGCCTGAGCTGCTTCTTCTTAGAAGACGTTAAAAGAAACGCCGGCCGGGTCCTCCGGCCGGCGTTTTGACGTTAAGGATACCGCCCGAAACAGGTTCCAAAAGGGCTCCAGTGCTTTGCGGTGGCCGTCCGAATCGGCTTGAACTGAGGTTCAGGGCGGCATGTGGACCGGTGGTCTTGTTGCTGCTCGATTGGTCCATATCTGTGGGCTCTGTTTGTTGTTCCTGCATCACGGGACGTTCGTCCTCTCCCGGCAAACCGTAACCGGTTCCAGTCTTGCCGATGGACGTGTGTCTCCTCCAACCTTTCGGGTGATCAATGCGCGATCCGGTAGAAACCTACATGAACCTCGTCCCGATGGTGGTCGAACAGACCAACCGCGGCGAACGGGCTTACGATATCTTTTCGCGCCTTCTGAAGGAGCGCATCATCTTCGTGACCGGTCCGGTCGAGGATGGCATGTCGACGCTGACCGTTGCCCAGCTTCTGTTTCTCGAAGCCGAGAATCCGAAGAAGGAAATCTCGATGTACATCAACTCGCCCGGTGGCGTGGTGACGTCGGGCCTCGCGATCTACGACACGATGCAGTTCATCCGTCCGCCGGTGTCGACGCTGTGCGTCGGTCAGGCCGCGTCGATGGGCTCGCTGTTGCTGACGGCTGGCGCAAAGGACATGCGCTTCGCGCTGCCGAACGCCCGCATCATGGTTCATCAGCCGTCAGGCGGCTTCCAGGGGCAGGCCACCGACATCCTGATTCATGCCAAGGAAGTCGAGAGCCTGAAGCGCCGGCTCAACGAGATCTATGTGAAGCACACGGGACGTGCTTACGAGGACATTCACAACGCGCTCGAGCGCGATAACTTCATGACTGCGGATCAGGCGAAGGATTTCGGGCTGATCGACAAGGTCATCGACAAGCGCGCTGAAGAATCGACCCCGGCGAAGCCGGCCTAAACGACGCCGTTTCGGCGAACATATCGAGACCGAGACAGACGGCGCCCGCGCGCCGCCTGTCCCAAGCCAGCCATATCGATCAAGTTATTCCCGAATTGGTACTATGTGCCGACGCCAGCAGACGCGAGAGTTCCGCTTTCGTGCTGGTCGGGTGGTGTCATTCACGCAACGTTCCCCAATTTTCGGGGTTCTCCCGCGCAAATGCCGCAAATCACGCTATTGTCACGCTCCAGTCGATGGAGCCGATTAGCGAATTCTTGATCATCGGCTGTCAGCATGGTTCGCTGATGCGGATCGGTTAGTATCGCGGGGATTCGAGTGAGCCGTGATTCGAGCGGCATTCTGGAACGAGGTCTTTTTTGGTACGGATTTTGCTCTATCTACGGGATATGTCCCGTAACTGGGCGACCGGCAGACAAAGATCGAACGGCGGACGGAGATAGGAATGAGTAAGGTCGGTACCAGCGACTCCAAGAACACGCTGTATTGTTCGTTCTGCGGCAAGAGCCAGCACGAAGTTCGCAAACTGATCGCGGGTCCTACCGTCTTCATCTGCGACGAATGCGTTGAACTCTGCATGGACATCATCCGCGAGGAGAACAAGTCCTCGCTGGTCAAGTCGCGCGACGGCATTCCGACGCCGAAGGAAATCTGCAAGGTGCTCGATGACTACGTCATCGGTCAGTTCCATGCGAAGAAGGTTCTCTCGGTCGCGGTGCATAACCACTACAAGCGCCTCAACCACCAGACCAAGCACAACGACGTCGAACTCGCGAAGTCGAATATTCTGCTGATCGGTCCGACCGGTTCGGGCAAGACGCTGCTCGCGCAGACGCTCGCCCGCATTCTGGATGTGCCGTTCACGATGGCCGACGCGACGACGCTGACCGAAGCCGGTTATGTTGGTGAGGACGTCGAGAACATCATCCTGAAGCTGCTGCAGGCGGCCGACTACAATGTCGAGCGTGCGCAGCGCGGCATCGTCTATATCGACGAAATCGACAAGATCTCGCGCAAGTCGGACAATCCGTCGATCACCCGTGACGTGTCGGGTGAGGGCGTGCAGCAGGCTCTGCTGAAGATCATGGAAGGCACCGTTGCCTCTGTACCTCCGCAGGGCGGCCGCAAGCATCCGCAGCAGGAATTCCTGCAGGTGGATACGACGAACATCCTGTTCATCTGCGGCGGTGCGTTCTCGGGCCTCGAGAAGATCATCTCGTCGCGCGGACGGACCACGTCGATCGGCTTCGCAGCGCAGGTTCTGGCACCCGAAGATCGCCGCACCGGTGAAATCTTCCGTCATGTCGAGCCGGAAGATCTGCTGAAGTACGGCCTGATCCCCGAATTCGTCGGCCGTCTGCCAGTGGTCGCGACACTCGAGGATCTCGACGAGACCTCGCTGAAGAAGATTCTGATCGAGCCGAAGAACGCGCTGGTCAAGCAGTACCAGCGCCTGTTCGAGATGGAGAACATCGAGCTGACCTTCGCCGACGAGGCGCTGGGTGCGGTGGCCCGCCGGGCTATCGAACGCAAGACCGGTGCACGTGGTCTGCGGTCGATCCTGGAGAGCATTCTGCTCGAAACCATGTTCGATCTGCCCGGTCTGGAAGGTGTCGAGGAAGTCGTCATCTCCAAGGAGGTTGTGGATGGGACGGCTCGCCCGCTCTACATCTACGCCGACCGTTCGGACCGGACCGCGGAGAGCAGCGCAAGCGCCTGATCGGCGCGGCTTTCGGGCCCATCGACTTAAGTTCAATAGGCGGCTGCCGGTGATCGGCAGCCGCCTATTTTATTGCTGCTACGCTCTGTAAACCGCCCTTGTTCATGGGTATTTCCGCGACTTGACACCCCCCCGGCCCATAGCCACCTAATGCTCTCGGCGAACACAAAATCTCCCTCAAGATTCGCCATAACGATCCGGACACGTAGAGCCTGAGACGGCCGAGCAAAGACGGAAAATCGGCACCTTGTGCGGTTGCGCCATCGGGCGGACTGCTTGCAAGGGGGCACAGCAAAAGGAATGGGCCATGACTGCCTCCAAACCCCGGCCAACCATTGTTCACGGCGAAAGCCACTCCTATCCGGTGTTGCCGCTGCGCGACATTGTCGTCTTCCCGCACATGATCGTGCCTCTCTTCGTTGGCCGCGAGAAATCGATCCGCGCGCTCGAAGAGGTGATGAAGAATGATGCGCTCATCATGCTCGCCACGCAGAAGAATGCGTCGGACGATGATCCATCGCCGGACTCGATTTACGAGATCGGTACGCTTGCCAGCGTGCTGCAGCTTTTGAAGCTTCCCGACGGCACCGTGAAGGTGCTGGTGGAAGGGCTCGAGCGCGCCAAGGTCGAGAAGTATTCCGATCGCACTGAATATTACGAAGCGACCGCAGTCGCGCTGGCCGATACCGATGCCAAGAGCGTCGAGGCGGAAGCACTGTCGCGTTCGGTGGTCTCGGACTTCGAGAGCTATGTGAAGCTCAACAAGAAGATCTCCGCCGAAGTCGTCGGCGTCGTGCAGGCGATCACTGACTTCGCCAAGCTCGGCGATACTGTCGCGTCTCATCTCGCCGTCAAGATCGCGGATCGCCAGGGCATCCTGGAAACGCTGTCCGTCACCGCGCGCCTGGAGAAGGTGCTCGGCCTGATGGAGAGCGAGATCTCGGTGCTGCAGGTCGAGAAGCGCATCCGCTCGCGCGTCAAGCGCCAGATGGAGAAGACCCAGCGCGAATACTATCTCAACGAGCAGATGAAGGCGATCCAGAAGGAGCTCGGCGACGACGAAGGTCGCGACGAGCTGGCCGACATCGAAGAGAAGATCGCCAAGACCAAGCTGTCGAAGGAAGCCCGCGAGAAGGCACAGCATGAGCTGAAGAAGCTGCGCCAGATGTCGCCGATGTCCGCGGAAGCGACCGTCGTGCGCAACTATCTCGATTGGCTGCTGTCGATTCCGTGGGGCAAGAAGTCCAAGGTCAAGAAGGACCTCGCCGCGGCGCAGGCCGTGCTGGACGACGATCACTACGGGCTCGAGAAGGTCAAGGACCGCATCGTCGAGTATCTCGCGGTGCAGACCCGCGCCAACAAGCTGAGCGGGCCGATCCTGTGCCTCGTCGGTCCTCCCGGCGTCGGCAAGACCTCGCTCGGCAAGTCGATCGCGAAGGCGACCGGACGTGAGTTCGTGCGCGTGTCGCTCGGCGGCGTGCGTGACGAGGCGGAGATTCGCGGACATCGCCGGACCTATATCGGTTCGATGCCCGGCAAGATCATCCAGTCGATGCGCAAGGCCAAGACGACGAATCCGCTCTTCCTGCTGGATGAGATCGACAAAATGGGCGCCGATTTCCGCGGCGATCCGTCGTCGGCTCTGCTTGAGGTCCTCGACCCCGAGCAGAACGGCACCTTTGCCGATCACTATCTGGAGGTCGACTACGATCTGTCGAACGTGATGTTCATCACCACGGCGAACACCCTGAATATTCCGGGCCCGCTGATGGATCGTATGGAGATCATCCGGATCGCCGGCTACACGGAGAACGAGAAGGTCGAGATCGCCCGCAAGCATCTCATTCCGATCGCGCTCTCGAAGCACGGTCTGGATGCCAAGGAATGGTCGGTCGACGACGACGCCTTGCTCTTGATGATCCGCCGCTACACCCGCGAAGCGGGCGTGCGTAATCTGGAGCGCGAGCTCTCCACACTGGCCCGCAAGGCCGTGAAGGAGCTGATGCTCTCGAAGAAGAAGGTGGTGAAGGTCACCGAGAAGAATCTCGAAGAGTTCCTGGGCGTGCCCAAGTATCGCTACGGCGAGATCGAGAGCGACGATCAGGTCGGTGTCGTCACCGGTCTGGCATGGACGGATGTCGGTGGTGAATTGCTCACCATTGAAGGCGTCATGATGCCCGGCAAGGGCCGCATGACTGTTACCGGCAACCTGCGTGACGTGATGAAGGAATCGATCTCGGCGGCGGCATCCTACGTCCGCTCGCGTGCGATCAACTTCGGGATCGAGCCGCCGCTGTTCGAGCGGCGCGACATCCACGTCCACGTGCCCGAGGGTGCAACGCCGAAGGACGGTCCGTCCGCAGGCGTGGCGATGGCGACGACGATCGTGTCCGTGCTCACGGGCATTCCGATCCGTCACGATGTCGCCATGACCGGCGAGATCACGCTGCGCGGCAGGATCCTGCCGATCGGCGGTCTGAAGGAGAAGTTGTTGGCAGCGGCCCGCGGCGGCATCAAGACGGTGCTGATCCCCGAGGACAATGCCAAGGATCTCACCGAGATTTCCGACGCCATCAAGGGCGGGCTGAACATCATCCCGGTCGCCCGGATGGACGAGGTGATCGCCAACGCCCTGGTGCGGGCGCCGAAGGCGATCGTCTGGGAAGAGGATACCAAGCTGCCGGTGAAGGCCGACGGCGCGGAAGAGGCCGGCAGCGGTCTGACGGCCCACTAAGGCTGATATCCTCGACAACAATCAGCGGCGCCCTTCGGGGCGCCGTTTTTTTTATGGCAAGATCGCAGTTGCTTGAGATGTTCGGGAGACGGGACGATGCAGATCGACGGCCAATGCCACTGCGGCTTCATCAGCTATCGCGCGACGATCGATCCGCAGCGGGTGTCGATCTGTCACTGCACGGATTGCCAGATGCTGACGGGTTCGCCCTATCGCGTCACGGTACTGACGCCGGCCGACACGATCGAGATGACGGGCGGTGCGCCGAAGATCTATGTCAAGCGCGGCGACAACGGTCTCAATCGGCTGCAGCACTTTTGCGGGGACTGCGGCACGCCGATATTCGCCAGTGGCGAGGAGGCTGAGGATAACGAGTGGGGGATTCGCTGGGGCAGTATCCGCCAGCGCACCGAGCTGCCGCCACGACGACAGATCTGGTGCCGGTCAGCCGCGCCCTGGGTTTATGATCTTGCGGAACTGCCAGCGCGGCCAAAGGGATCGAACGATCCATAGAGGGCCAGGGGAGGTGGTAGGCGGCGAGAGATTCGAACTCCCGACCCTCTCGGTGTAAACGAGATGCTCTAACCAGCTGAGCTAGCCGCCCTCGGGCAATCACCCTCACGGCCTCTCTTTAACGCCAGCACTCCGTCGCGGCAAGGCGTTCCCGCGCGGATATTCCGATCTCGCCCTCAGGTGTTTCGCCTAGCGCGCCGCCAGCACCTTGGCGAGTTGAACGCCTTCGTTCAACAGCGCCATGCGCAGCAGATCATAGGTCGTCTCGGACCCGCATGCGTTCGCCAGCCGCAAAGCTTGCAGCATCGTGACGATCAGCTCGTCGCTGTCCTTGCCGCCCTGAATGACCTGGAACTGATTGGGGGACATCGGCATCAGGCGATCCGCCGGGATGTCTGAGGCAGTGCAAAGACGCTGTCTTTGATGGCGACACTCTTGCTGACGCGGGCGAGACACTTTTCGCTGACATGAAACAGCACGGCGATGGTGGCCTCGCCATCGATCATGGCTGGCAATCCCAGCGGCTCGATCTCCAGTCCGAAGCCCTGAAGAATCGGGATGCGCAAGGGATTGATGACCGAGGTGAAACCGGACAGGCCTTCCATCAGGCCATATTCCTGAATCGCGAGCAGCAGTTCGAAATAGTGATGGCTGCGGCGTTCGGATTTGCGCATGGCAAAGCGTGTCAGCTCGAACACATCGCGGCGCTGGATCAGCGCGCCATCGACAAGCTGCGCAAAATTCTCGCTGAGCATGTGAGGCAAGACGGTTGGATAGAGCCGGAAGCCGCCTGCGACAGTGCCTGCGTCGTCGGCCGCGACCAGATAGACGGCGGCATCATCGTCATACTGGTCTTTCTCGTGCTCGCCATCGACATCGAAGGCGGTCCAACCGCGCTCTCCGACAAAGACCTCGTGCCGTAACCGAAATTGCTTGTCCAGGAGATCGCCGAACTGCCCAGCATTACCGCTGTGAATGACCTCGATCATAAAAAGCTCTCCACGCTCGTCTGCGTGGAGGGTTCTCATGATGAGTTTGGTCGCGATATTCCGTGGGCAGGGGATTGACAATTCAGAAAGCGATCAGTCCTTGTGTGATCGCTTCGGCCACGGCCTGCGCGCGCGTATGCGCATTCAACTTGTGCATGGCAGCGGTGACAGTCTTGTTCACCGTATCCTCGGAGATACCGAGAATGACGCTCGTATCCCAGGCGGTCTTTCCGGCAGCGACCCAGCTGACGACCTCGCGCTCCCGCAAGGTGAGGGCGATCAACTTCGCACGCTGATGAGAGCGAAGCGTTGCAAAGCGGTTGAACGCATACATCGTGACGAGCTCGATGGCGCCGTGCGCGTCTTCGGTATTTTCGACTTCGTAGCCTGCCAGCGAGAGGCCGGCCTGATAGCCGTTCATGCCGTGCACCGGTGCGCAGAGGCCGAACTTCAATCCGTAATCGACAGACGCGATCTCCATGATGGTCCGTGATATCGGGCTGACCTCATCGAGCCGGATGTCGGACCAGGTGAACAGCTCGGGTTGCCGGCGGATCCGCGGCGCAACGGGATCCGAGGCATAGAAATTGGACGCGCTATATTGTTCGGCCCATGGCTTGGGCCATACTTTCAGCAACACGCGATCTTCGAACGGTTGGTTGACGCCGGTCGAGGCCAGAAAGCAGATGTGGTTGTAGCCGAACGACTTGGCCGTAGCGGCCACGACATCGCCAACCGCAGACATGGAGGCGGCATTGGCAATGCTTTCGATGGCCGATAAAGCGGTCTGAAAATGCTTGCCTTTGAATGACCCCATGGCGCGCCTGCATATCAGCTGAAATGGAGCTATGTTTTTGGGAAATTATTCTTGTTATAATTCATAATATGTACTGGGGAGGATATCGTCGCCGTCACGGCGCGCAATTCGCCATTCGATTGACACCACAACTATACACCGTTCCGTCACGAATGATGCGGCTTGGGCGGCCTCATGATAGTTATGTTTAGTGGTTCCCAGTTACCGGAAAGGCTGCCTAGCTTAGCGCAGCGGGGGTCAAATACCCTTTGTATCTGACGATCGAGCCAACCAATGGCATCGCGATATCCACATCGAAATGGAAACGGCCGTTGTTGTCCACGCTTTCGCGGGCGCTGGAGCGGGGTTGCAGGATGGACGGCAAGGGAAGTCCGAGAAGCCGTGCACCGACGATGTGCAGCGTCAGATTCGAATCCGTCGCTTTCCATTCCAGTCTGATGGCGACTGGCCCGAACACCTCGTCCAGACAATGCGTGAACGGATCGACGTTGCGCAAGTTCGAGCGCATCGTCACATCGGGATAGATCCGGGTCCAGGTTTCCGACCCGTCGTTCTCGCTGCGCATTTCTACGCGCAGCGGCATGTTCGTGCCGCCGCGCGGAAAGCGAAATACACGTGAAAACATAGCAGTGATGATCCCATCAGGACTGGTCGCATCGGCACGGCCTTCGAGCACGAGAACGCCACTCACGTCGTGGCTATCGCGGATGGCGGCAGGCAAAGTGTCATAGTCGGCGCCGAGCAGTCGTTTCATTAGAGGCGGTGGCGCCGCCGTCTCGGATTGCTCTGCCGTGATGCCGTGATGGGCAAACTCAGCAGCAATGACGTCGTACGGAATGATGCCGGCACATGCCGCAGCGCCGCGCCACGATAGACTGTTATCAGCGAGCATCTTCAGCGCCGCGAGCGCCGGTAACGTCGGGATATAGGGGCCGACGCCTGCATTTGCCGATAGCGTCCAGACCCGACGTGCAAGATCGCCTTTGTCGTTGATGAGGAGTGCATCGATCCGCATGCCGCCGCGGTCGGAGCCGAAGGGCTTTAGAAGATCGGCGATAGCGCGCAGCGGTCGTGCCAATGGGGTGAGCGTCTTGATAAGGCCGAGACGGACGAACAGTCCGAGAGCGGCAACGCCGTAGTGCAATAGACCGAGTTCAAGACCGGCGCGAAAGATGGCATCTGCCTTGGGATGATAGCGCGAGACGAGGAGATCGAGATCAGGCGTTTCGCATAATGCGACAGGACGACTGCCAATGCCAGGCAACGTCACCTTTTTGCCAAGGCTCCAGCCGGCATATTCACTCCAGCGACCGCTGCGAAACACGCGGACCGGTTGGCCTACCGTGGAGAGGATGGCCTTGACCACGCTCAGCCCGCGTGGAGCCCGGTTGCCCGGCGCAATGCTGACGTCGATCGAGATGACCGCGCGCGCGTCGGCCAACAACCTGTCAAGGGCCGCATGCGACAGTGCGGGCGTCGAACTTGCGCCTGACAATACGGCAACCCCCGCCGAGCGGGCATCCTGGTCGAGGTTGCCGATATGGCCTACGAAATCGCGGGCATCAGCAAGGTCGACATAGTGAAGGCCGGCACCGATGGCCGCGCGAGGCAAGCGATCGTCGCTGGCCTGAAACGGGCCGGACGAGTCTGCGACGGCATAGACACCGGGATAGCGGCTACGGAGGGCATTCAAGAACGGCGTGTCGATGCGGCTGCGCTCGCAGGCCTCGATTGATATTTGCGTGCCGAGCTGCTGAGCGAGTTTTTCCAACCGCGCGGTGTTGCGCGCGACCGCGATCACGGCGATGCCGGACCGGATGAGACCTGCCGCAAGCCGCTCGCCGAAAGCGCCTGTGGCTCCGACCAGCAACACGCTGCGTTCAAATGGCTGCATTGGCAGCCTGGTCGAAGCCGACAGCGGAATCGCCGGCCAGATCACTGGGTAAGCGGTGCGTTAAAATACCGGTCTTGAGACCCGCAAGTGTGTGCAGCATGTGTCGGCGTAGATAAGGCGACTTCGCGGCGCGATCAAAGGTGAGGTCACGCACCAAAGCCAGCGTGCCGGAATCCGATTGAAAGAACGGTGTCATCACTCGGCTCGCCAGCTGATAGAAACGGACATGAGCGCGTCGAACCTGTGCGTAACGCGCGAGTGCCGATGGCACATCGGTGCAAGACGCAAGCGCATCGGCCAGCGCCAGTGCGTCGAGCAATCCGTTGTTGGCGCCCTGGCCGAGTTGCGGCGACGTGGCGTGCGCTGAATCGCCGATCAGGGCCAGCGCGCCCTTGAACGGCTTTCGTGCCGTGTAGTGCACATAAGTCGCCAGCGTGAGGTCATCTGGACTGGTTAAGCCGGCAACGACCGGCGCAAGCGCAGGCCACAATTTTACGATCTGTTCGCGCCATGGTTCGAAACCATCGCGCCATTGCGGATAATCTCCGGGTTTTAGACTCCAGAACAATGCCGCCAGCGGCGGCCCGCCGGGCAACGCGCGGCCGACCGGCAGATAGCCGATCATGATCCGTGCAGCGACGTAACGCTGCGCCAGTTGGCCGTCGGCGATGCCGATATCGGGGACTGCAGCCCATACAGCGCCGTAGCTGAAATCCTGCGCGGCCGCTTGCGACACCAGCGGACGGAAACGCGACCGCGCCCCTGATGCGTCGATGACAAGATCGAAGCCTGGTCCGCTGCGGCCATCTTCGTCTTGTAGCGACGAGCGCCCGTCGGCGCGCGCCTCGATATCGACGATAAGCCTGCCGGTTTCCAGCGCCGCGCCCGATCGCGCGAAGGCAGCCCACAATTCACCGTGCAGCGCGGCACGGTGAATGCCGATTGCGTAGAATTCCGGCGCAAGGTCGGCATAGAGCAGATCGAAGATCGTGCCACCGCGTTCGGTGATGCCGTGTAGGCGCCCGATGCGCGCGCCTAGCGCCTCGATCGAACCGCGAAGTCCGAGCCGGTCCAGAGCCGCCAGACCGGTTGGCTGCATCAGGCCCGAACCGAGCGGCCGCGACGTCTCGAAGCGCTCATGAACGACCACGCGATGACCGGCACGCGTCAGCAGCGTCGCGGCCGCAAGTCCCGCGACGCCCGCACCGATGATCGCGACGTCGAGCGGAGCGCGCATGGTTTAGCGCACGATCAGTGACGACGAACTGGCGGGACAGAGACGCGCCATCATCACGCTTTTTCTTCCCAGATCATCGCGAGATGCACGATGGTCTGCACGGCTTTTTCCATGTCCTGGACGCTGACCCATTCGGTACGGCCATGGAAGGCGTGTTCGCCGGCGAAGATATTGGGGCAGGGCAGGCCCATGAAGGACAGCCGCGATCCGTCGGTGCCGCCGCGGATGCTGCTGCGGACGGGTTTGAGCCCGGCGCGCTGGATCGCTTCCACCGCGTATTCGACCATCTGCGGATAGCGGTCGATCACCTGCTTCATGTTGCGGTATTGCTGCTTGATCTCGAGCGTCGCCGTCGAGTGCGGATAGGCCGTCATCACGTCGTCGACGATGGATTGCAGCAGCGCTTCCTTCTCGGCAAGGCCGTCATCTGTGAAGTCGCGCACGATCAGACTGAGCGTCGCTTTTTCAAGCGCGCCAGAAATGCCGATCGGATGCAGGAAGCCTTGCTTGCCGTCGGTGGTCTCAGGCGAACAGGTGTCTTTCGGCAGTCGCTCGACGATTGCGGCGGCGATCTTGATGGCGTGCTCCATCTTGCCCTTGGCAAAGCCGGGATGCGCGCTGACGCCTTCGATGGTGATGACGGCGCCGTCGGCCGAGAAAGTCTCGTCTTCGACATAGCCGGCGGTCTCGCCATCCATGGTGTAGGCGAAGTCGGCGCCCAGCTTTGTCAGGTCGATCTTGTCGACGCCGCGGCCGATCTCTTCATCGGGCGTGAAGAGGATCTTGATGGTGCCGTGCTTGATCTGTGGATTGGCAACCAGGAAACGTGCCGCGTCCATGATCTCGGCAAGGCCAGCCTTGTTGTCGGCACCCAGCAAAGTGGTGCCGTCGGTGGTGATGATGTCATGGCCGATCTGGTCCTTCAGCGCCGGATTGTCGGCGACGCGGATGACCTGCGTTGTGTCCACCGGCAGCACGATATCGCCGCCCCGATAGTTCTTGACGATCTGCGGTTTGACGTTCTTGCCGCTGCAGTCGGGCGAGGTGTCCATATGCGAGCAGAAGCAGATCACCGGCACTTTCTTGTCCGATGTCGCGGGGATCGTCGCATAGACATAGCCATGCTCGTCGAGATGCGCGTCCCTGAGCCCCAGGTCCCGCAGCTCCTGCGCGAGCACGCGGCCGAGATCCTTCTGCTTTTCGGTCGATGGGCAGGTGGGGGAGGCGGGGTCGGACTGGGTGTCGATCACTACATAGCGCAGGAAGCACGCAGTCACGTCATGGGCGAAATCCAAGGTGGGAGTTGCTGTCAAAGGTCACCATCTGATTGCAGAAGTCCTGGCAGCTTAGAAGTTTCATTCCGGGCCGTCACGAGGACGCGGCCCGGAATGAGAAGTTCAAGCGGTCGATCAGACGGCTTCCTTGAGTTCCTTGGCCGGCCGGAACGCGACCTTCTTGCTGGCCGCGATCTCGATCTGCTCGCCGGTCGCCGGGTTGCGACCCATGCGGGCGGCGCGCTTGCGGACCTGAAGGATGCCAAGGCCGACGATACGGATACGCTCGCCATTCTTGAGGTGGTTGGTGATGCGCTCCACCATGTCACCGAGGATTTCTTCGGCCTTCTTCTTCGACAGCTCGTGATCTTCAGCCAGGGCCGCGGCGAGATGCTTCAGCGTGATGGTGGGAGGAGTGGCCGCTTTCGCGGCGGTGGTGGTTGCAGCTTTTGCCATGAATCTGGCCCTTCTCGTTGGTGGTCTGTCTTAAACCTGTGACGCAGCAGGGCTTAAACGATTCGGAGCGATGCCGCCCCGCTGTTTTGCCTGCAAACAGGGGCTTATTTGCATTTCCGGCCTTAAAACGGCCTTCTCGCAAAGCCTGCAGCGACGCTCTCTTGTGATGTCCCCCGGAATGGTTCTGCAACGTCCTTGACTTCAAAAGGACGTCCCTTTATGTCCAGCCCCACTGCGGGATTGCAGACGATCCACGCGGGAGTAGCTCAGTTGGTTAGAGCGCTGCCCTGTCACGGCAGAGGTCGCGGGTTCGAGTCCCGTCTCTCGCGCCATTCCATCGGGAATGGCGGGATTCAGGTCCATCCGCGGTCGTCCCCACAAATTTCCTCAAGAGAACTATAGAGTTGCAGACGTCACGCGCGGCATTTGATGTGCCAGCGCTCAGAACGAATCTGCGAGCGCGATTTCCTGCTTCAGCGCCTCGATTCGCCGCGCGGCTTCAGCGCGCGTCAGGTCCTTTTCGAATTGTTTGGGCTGATAGGCCTCGATCGCCAGCGATTTCAGCGTCAGCGCCTGGCCGCGGGTCATCGGGCCGGAGAGGCGATCCGGCAGGCTCTCATACGACGATACCGATGCGGCAATCGCGGGGACGACGATCTCACCGCGGGTGTTCAAAGCCGGGGTCTTCAAAGCCAGGGCCTTCAAAGCAAGGGGCATGGGAACCTCCAAAAATCCGATCTGGGTCGAAACAATGGCTTGTCATTTTGTTCTCTTTTTGTTCTATATCGCAAATGACCAAGCTCGCCAACCTGAATTTCAGAATCGCCCGGCTGCGCTACCAGATGAAAGGGGTGCAGTCGGATATCCGGCTGCTGACCAATGCCGGGCTGGACTGTGCCAATGCCTCCATGCGCCTGCGGCGGATGCAGGCCGATCTGCTGGCGCTCATTGCGGAGCGTGAGGCGCTGGCATGTCTGGCGTGAGCGAGCCGCCGCAGCTCAGGATCATTACATTGCGGGCGCAGATCGCCGAGCTCGGCGCGGCGATCCGCCTGTTGCGACAGGCGGGCATGGACAACGCCGCCGCGGAGTTGCTGCTGGTACGGAAACGCGCCGAACTGGATGGCATGTTGTGGCAGGGAAGGAACGTCAGGTCCGACCCGCCGACGGGCGAGGTCTGACGGTCCCGGCGGTTGAGAAGTCATGCCGGATTTTTGAGAATCTGCGGAAGGTTTGTCGCAGCCGGCGATGCATCGGTAAGGTTGCGTTTCAATCGTCGCGCCGCGCATGGCAGAGCATGAAACTGTCAACATCCCTTGTCTTGCATGGCTTGTTGCGCTGCGCTAAGCCTCAGAACCATTCCAATGTTCGAATCTGTGGCAAAGTCAGGGCCGCAGGAGTAAGGCTCGCCGATGAACGGCATCTTGCATAATTATCTCCCACTTGTGGTCTTTATCGGCATCGCATCCGTCATCGGTCTGGCCTTGCTCATCGCGCCATTTCTCGTCGCCTACCAGCAGCCAGATCCGGAAAAGCTGTCCGCCTATGAATGCGGATTCAACGCTTTTGACGATGCGCGCATGAAGTTCGATGTGCGGTTCTATCTGGTGGCGATTCTCTTCATCATCTTCGATCTGGAAGTCGCCTTTCTGTTTCCGTGGGCAGTGGCCTTCGGCAAGCTTGGCGCAACCGGCTTCTGGTCGATGATCGTGTTTCTCGGCGTGCTCACCATCGGTTTCGCCTACGAATGGAAGAAAGGCGCGCTCGAATGGGATTGAGCCCAGTCATAGCCTCGGCCCCCGCGATCGCGCAGGCGCCGAAAGGCATCATCGATCCGTCCACCGGCAAGCCGGTCGGCGCGAACGATCCGTATTTTCTCGAGGTCAATGCCGAGCTGTCCGACAAGGGCTTCTTCGTCGCCGCGACCGACGACCTGATCACTTGGGCGCGCACCGGCTCGCTGATGTGGATGACCTTCGGTCTCGCCTGCTGCGCGGTCGAGATGATGCAGGTGTCGATGCCGCGTTACGACGTCGAGCGCTTCGGCTTCGCGCCGCGCGCGTCGCCGCGTCAGTCCGACGTGATGATCGTCGCCGGCACGCTGACCAACAAGATGGCCCCGGCACTGCGCAAGGTCTATGACCAGATGCCGGAGCCGCGTTACGTCATCTCGATGGGCTCCTGCGCCAATGGCGGCGGCTACTATCACTACTCGTATTCGGTGGTTCGGGGCTGCGACCGTATCGTGCCGATCGACATTTATGTCCCGGGCTGCCCGCCCACCGCAGAAGCGCTTCTCTACGGCGTGCTGCTGCTGCAGAAGAAGATCCGCCGCACCGGCACGATTGAACGCTAAGACTCGCGAACGCTTAAGGCTTTGTCATGGACGATGTGAGGCTCGACACACTGGGTCAGACGATTGTCGGCGCCCTGCCGGGTGCCGCGCTCGCGCATGAGGTGGCGTTCGGCCAGCTGACGATTGCGGTGGAAACATCGAAGATCGTCGAGGTCGCGCAGTTCCTGCGTGACGATCCGCGCTGCCGCTTCGTCAATTTCACCGATGCGACCGCCGTCGACTATCCCGGTCGCGAAAAGCGCTTCGACGTTGTCTATCACCTGATGTCGCCGACGCTGAACACCCGCATCCGTCTGAAAGGTCTGGCATCCGAAACAACTCAGGTGCCGTCGATCATTTCGGTGTTTCCCGGCGCTGACTGGTTCGAGCGCGAAGCCTATGACCTCTATGGCGTGATCTTTGTCGGCCATCCCGACATGCGCCGTCTGCTGACCGATTACGGTTTCGACGGCCATCCGCTGCGCAAGGACTTCCCGCTCACCGGTTTCGTTGAGGTTCGCTACGACGACCAGGAGAAGCGGGTGGTGTATGAGCCGGTCCGGCTCAATCAGGAATTCCGTAAGTTCGATTTCCTCTCGCCCTGGGAAGGCGCGGATTATCCCGTGCTGCCCGGTGACGAGAAGGCAGAGGTCAAGCCATGACCGAACAACCCAACGTTCGCAATTTCACGATCAACTTCGGACCGCAGCATCCGGCCGCGCACGGCGTGCTCCGCCTTGTGCTGGAACTCGACGGTGAAGTCGTCGAGCGCGTCGATCCGCATATCGGCCTGCTTCACCGCGGCACCGAGAAGCTGATCGAGCAGAAGACCTATCTGCAGGCGATCCCGTATTTCGACCGGCTCGATTACGTCGCGCCGATGAACCAGGAACACGCATTCTGTCTGGCCGCCGAAAAGCTGCTCGGCGTCACCGTGCCGCGCCGCGGCCAGTTGATCCGCGTGCTGTATTCCGAAATCGGCCGCATCCTGTCGCATCTTCTCAACATCACCACGCAGGCGATGGACGTCGGCGCGCTGACCCCGCCGCTGTGGGGCTTCGAAGAGCGCGAAAAACTGATGGTGTTCTATGAGCGCGCCTCGGGCTCGCGCATGCATGCCGCGTTCTTCCGCATCGGCGGCGTACATCAGGACCTGCCGCCCAAACTGATCAACGATATCGATGCCTGGTGCGATGCCTTCCCGCAGGTGCTCGACGATCTCGAAACGCTGCTCACCGGCAATCGTATTTTCAAACAGCGTAACGTCGATATCGGCGTGGTCTCGCTGGAAGACGCCTGGAAGTGGGGCTTCTCCGGCGTGATGGTGCGTGGCTCCGGCGCTGCCTGGGATCTGCGCAAGTCGCAGCCTTATGAGTGCTACGCCGAAATGGACTTCGACGTTCCGATCGGCAAGAACGGCGACTGCTACGATCGCTACTGTATTCGTGTCGAAGAGATGCGGCAGTCGACCAAGATCATGAAGCAGTGCATCGCCAAGATGCGCGCGCCGGACGGGCAGGGTGCCGTTGCTGTCGAAGACAACAAGATTTTCCCGCCGCGCCGCGGCGAGATGAAGCGCTCGATGGAATCGCTGATCCATCACTTCAAGCTCTACACCGAAGGTTTTCGCGTGCCGGAAGGCGAGGTCTATGCGGCCGTCGAAGCGCCGAAGGGTGAGTTCGGCGTCTATCTTGTCTCCGACGGCAGCAACAAGCCGTACAAGTGCAAGATCCGCGCGCCGGGCTTTGCGCATCTGCAGGCCATGGACTTCATGTGCCGCGGCCATCTGCTCGCCGACGTCTCCGCCATTCTCGGTTCGCTCGACATCGTGTTCGGAGAGGTCGATCGGTGACGCTGACGCCTCCCATACAGTTTGACCGGGCGTCCGGCGTTCTCCAGAGCGTGAATCTCTGGGAACGTGCGATGGCCTGTGCGCTGGTGGTTGGCTCGAAGATCTCGTCGTCGTTCTCGCATCGCGGCTACAACATGTGCGCCAATCTGATGCGCAGGACTGTGCTGCCGGCGCGCGATCTCGTGGTTAAGCTGAATGCGGATGCGCTGTTCGCGTTCCCGTTCGGCGATGGCTACTGGAGCAAGTTGCTCAACCGCACGTTCTCCTATGAAGACGAGCTTGAGGTGTTGTTCCGGAACTCGATCGATGTCGATTACACGCTGCTCGATTGTGGCGCGAATTACGGATACTGGTCGGTGCTGGTGTCGAGCGCGCCGTTCGGCTCGCACAAGGCGATCGCCATCGAGCCGTCGTTCGACAATTTCGCCAAACTCGCCACTAACGCCAGGATTAATGGTGATCGGTTCGACGTCATCAAATGCGCGATCGGCTCGCAGCGTGGCACGGCCCATCTGTCGGGCACCAAGCACGAAGCTTTCAGCATCGCCGGCGATCCGAATGCCGGCGGCGAGGAAGTGCCGGTGATCGCGCTCGACAATCTGCTCGACGACGGCAAGGTGTCGATGTCGGGTAAATATCTGATCAAGCTCGACGTCGAAGGCGTCGAGATCGAGGCTATCAAGGGCGGCGCACGATTGCTGCAGGGCGACTCGGTCATCATGTGCGAAGAGCACGGCAATGACCCGCATCACACCGTCTCACGCTTTATCCTGGATCAAACGCCGCTCAAGCTGATCGTGCATGATCCCGCCACCAACCGTTTCGAAACCGTGACCGAGTTGTCGATCCTCGATCGCATCAAGGTGTCCACACATGTTGGCTACAACGTGTTTGGCACATCGAGTGCGTTCTGGCTCGACCGCATCAACAGCCTGAATGCGAGCGCGGCGCGCCGCACTCATTGAGAGACTAGACATGTCCGTCCGCCGTTTGGCTCCGAAAGAAGTTCAGCCCGCTTCGTTTGAATTCACGCCCGAGAATCTGGCGTGGGCGAAAGAGCAGATCACGCATTATCCGCCCGGCCGTCAGGCATCAGCCGCGATCGCGATCCTGTGGCGCGCACAGGAGCAACAGGCCGGCTGGGTCTCGGAAGCCGCGATCCGCGTCGTCGCCGACATGCTGGAAATGCCCTATATCCGCGTGCTCGAAGTCGCGACCTTCTATACCCAGTTCCAGCTGCAGCCGGTCGGCAAGAAGGCTCACATTCAGGTCTGCGGTACCACGCCTTGCATGCTGCGCGGCGCCGGCGATCTGATCGACGTCTGTCAGCATCGCATCCATCACGACCCGTTCCATCTGTCCGCAGATGGCGATTTCTCGTGGGAAGAGGTCGAGTGCCTCGGCGCCTGCGTCAACGCCCCGATGGCGATGATCTGGAGCGACACTTACGAAGACCTCACCAAAGAAAGCATGAACAAGCTGATCGACGGTTTCGCTGCCGGCACGCCGCCGAAGCCGGGTTCGCAGATCGGCCGTCAGTTTGCAGCGCCCGAAGGCGGCGCGCGCGTGATGACGAGCGGTGGCGCCGCCAGTTACACCAAGGTTCTGGATATGCCGAAGGAACCCGCGCTCGCCGATGCCGAGCCGAAGAAGCAGACCGAGTCGGCCAATGTGCAGGAGCGCCCGGCGCCGAAGCCGCCGGCGGCCGACGCGACCAAGGCTAATCCGCCGAAGGGTGGTGCTCCCAAGGAGCCGAAGAAATGACGCGCGTGCTGTCGATGAAATTTGCAACGCTGTCGGGGGACGCGGCAATGAACAAGTGGCTCTACATCGCACTGCATACGATGGTCGCAGCTGCGTTCATTTTCTCGCTGCAGCGTTTCTTTTTGAACGCCACGCTTGAATCCAGTCTGTTGTGGGCCGTTGTGTTCGGCGGTTGCGCCGCGATGCTCGCCTACAAGCAATCCAATCGCTGATCGAGGAAGCCATGCTCGACGACAACGACCGCATCTTCCGCAATCTCTACGGCCTCGACGACTGGGGCCTCGCCGGCGCACGCCGTCGCGGCGGCTGGGATGGCACGAAGGCCATCATCGACAAGGGCCGCGACTGGATCGTCAACGAGATGAAGGCGTCGGGCCTCCGTGGCCGTGGCGGTGCAGGTTTCCCGACCGGCATGAAGTGGTCCTTTATGCCGAAGGACAATGCTGACGGCCGTCCGAGCTATCTCGTCGTCAATGCTGACGAGTCCGAGCCCGGCACCTGCAAGGACCGCGAGATCATGCGGCACGATCCGCATACGCTGGTCGAAGGTTGCCTGATCG
Organism: Tardiphaga sp. OK246; assembly: GCF_900188215.1. Taxonomy (NCBI): domain Bacteria; kingdom Pseudomonadati; phylum Pseudomonadota; class Alphaproteobacteria; order Hyphomicrobiales; family Nitrobacteraceae; genus Tardiphaga; species Tardiphaga sp. OK246. The sequence continues at coordinate 1,097,946 of NZ_FZOX01000002.1, read as the reverse complement.
CGGGCTGCGCCATGGGCGCCCATGTCGGTTACATCTATGTGCGCGGCGAATTCATTCGCGAACGCGAGCATTTGCAGGCGGCGATCGATCAGGCCTATGAGGCCAATCTGATCGGCAAGAACAACATTCACGGCTTCCCGTTCGACCTCTATGTCGCGCACGGTGCCGGCGCCTATATCTGCGGCGAAGAGACGGCACTGCTCGAAAGCCTTGAAGGCAAGAAGGGCCAGCCGCGCCTGAAGCCGCCATTCCCGGCCAATGTCGGTCTCTACGGCTGCCCGACCACGGTGAACAATGTGGAGTCGATCGCGGTTGCGCCGGACATTCTGCGTCGCGGCGCGGCGTGGTTCGCCAGCATTGGTCGTCCGAACAATGTCGGCACCAAGCTTTACGGCATCTCCGGCCACGTCAACACGCCCTGCGTCGTCGAAGACGCGATGAGCATTCCGTTCCGTGAGCTGATCGAGAAGCATGGCGGCGGCATTCGCGGCGGCTGGGACAATCTGCTCGCGATCATCCCGGGCGGCGCATCGTGCCCGTTGATCCCGGCTGCGGATTGCGAAGAACTCATCATGGATTTCGACGGTACCCGCGCGGTGAAGTCGTCATTCGGCACCGCCGGCGTCATCGTCATGGACAAGTCCACCGACGTCGTCGCGGCGATTGCCCGCATCAGCTACTTCTTCAAGCATGAGAGCTGCGGCCAGTGCACGCCGTGCCGCGAAGGCACCGGCTGGATGTGGCGCGTGCTGAGCCGCATGGTCGAAGGCCGCGCCCACAAGCGCGAGATCGACATGCTGCTCGAAGTCACCAAGCAGGTTGAAGGCCACACCATCTGCGCGCTCGGCGATGCCGCCGCGTGGCCGGTGCAGGGCCTGATCCGCGCCTTCCGCCCGGAGATCGAACGCCGCATCGAAGAGTTTAGCCGCAAGGCGACGCTCGACGATCAGGGCATCCTCGATCCCGCGCATCTGGTCGCGGCGGAGTAGGGCGCATGGCTATGACGAAACTGATCATCGACGGCAAAGAGATCGAGGTTCCCGCGGAGTTCACGCTGCTGCAGGCGTGTGAAGCCGCCGGCGCCGAAATCCCGCGCTTCTGCTACCACGAGCGCCTGTCGATCGCCGGCAACTGTCGCATGTGTCTGGTGGAAGTGAAGGGCGGACCGAAGCCGGTCGCGAGCTGCGCCTGGGGCGTGCGCGATTGTCGTCCGGGTCCGAAGGGCGAGCCGCCGGAAATCTCGACCCGTTCGCCGATGGTCAAGAAGGCACGCGAAGGCGTGATGGAATTCCTGCTGATCAACCACCCGCTGGATTGCCCGATCTGCGATCAGGGCGGCGAGTGCGATCTGCAAGACCAGGCGATGGGCTATGGCGTCGACACGTCGCGCTTTGCCGAAAACAAGCGTGCCGTCGAGGACAAGTATCTCGGCGCGCTGGTCAAGACCTCGATGAACCGCTGCATCCAGTGCACGCGCTGCGTCCGCTTCGCTGCAGAAATCTGCGGCGTGCCGGAAATGGGCGCCACCGGTCGCGGCGAGGACATGGAAATCACCTCGTTCCTCGAAACGGCGCTGACCTCGGAACTGCAGGGCAACCTGGTCGATATCTGCCCGGTCGGTGCGCTGACCTCGAAGCCTTACGCTTTCGCCGCGCGTCCATGGGAGCTCGGCAAGACCCAGTCCATCGACGTCATGGATGCCGTCGGTTCGGCGATCCGCGTCGATACCCGTGGCCGCGAAGTGATGCGCATCCTGCCGCGCGTCAATGAGGCCGTGAACGAGGAATGGATCTCCGACAAGACGCGCCACATCGTCGACGGCCTGCGCACGCAGCGCCTCGATCGTCCGTATATCCGCGACAACGGCAAGCTGCGCGCTGCGACCTGGGCTGAAGCGTTCAGTGCCATCGCTGCGAAGGTTGCCGGCACCAAGAAGATCGGCGCCATCGCTGGCGATCTCGCCGCCGTCGAGGAAATGTTCGCGCTGAAGCAACTGCTCGCAAGCATGGGCTCGACCAATCTGGCGACCCAGAGCGCAGGCGCTTTCGATGCGGCCGCCGGCCGCGCGTCCTATATCTTCAACCCGACCATCGCCGGCATCGAGCAGGCCGACGCGCTGCTGATCGTGGGCGCCAATCCGCGCAAGGAAGCCGCCGTTCTCAACGCGCGCATCCGCAAGGCATGGCGCACCGGTGCGTTGAAGGTCGGCGTGATCGGCGAGAAGGCCGATCTGACCTATCGCTACGACTATCTCGGCGCCGGCACGGACTCGCTGGCCGAGCTCGCCGCCGGCAAGAACGCCTTCGCCGATGTGCTGAAGAACGCCAAGCATCCGATCGTGCTGGTGGGCGCCGGCGTAGCCGCACGTGCCGATGGCGCTGCGGTACTCGCGGCCGCTGCCAAGCTCGCTTCGGACTTCGGTGTTATCAAGGACGGCTGGAACGGTTTTGCGGTGCTGCAGACGGCGGCCTCGACGGTCGGCGCGCTCGATATCGGCTTCGCACCGACCGCAGGAAGCCTGAGCCTCGCGCAGATGACGTCGGCCGGTTCGCTCGACGTGTTGTTCTCGCTCGGCGCCGACGACGTGAAAGTCGCCGACGGCACCTTCGTCGTCTATATCGGCACCCATGGTGATCGCGGCGCGCATCGCGCTGACGTGATCTTGCCGGGTGCGGCCTATACCGAGAAGTCCGGCATCTTCGTCAACACCGAAGGCCGCGTGCAGATGGCGGAACGCGCCGGTTTCCCGCCGGGCGATGCCCGCGAGGACTGGGCGGTGATCCGCGCATTGTCCGACGTGCTCGGCCACAAGCTGCCTTACGATTCGCTGGCTGCCTTGCGACAGGCGATCTTCAAGGCTGCACCGCACCTGATGCGCATCGATCAGATCGAGGCCGGCGATGCCGGTGCGATCAAGACCCTTGCGGGCAAGGGCGGCACCGTCGACAAGACACCGTTCAAGGCCTCCGTTGAGGACTTCTACCTGACCAACCCGATCGCGCGTGCGTCAGCCATCATGGCGGAATGCTCCCGCCTGGCCTCCGGCCAGATGCTGACGGCGGCGGAGTAAACCGATGGCTGAATTCTGGACAAGCACCCTGTGGCCGCTGATCATCATGGTCGCGCAGAGCCTCCTTGTGCTCGTGGTGCTCTTGATTGCGATTGCCTACATCCTGCTGGCTGATCGCAAGATCTGGGCGGCGGTACAGATCCGCCGTGGCCCCAACGTGGTCGGGCCATTCGGCCTGCTGCAATCCTTCGCGGACTTGTTGAAATTCGTGCTGAAGGAGCCGGTGGTTCCTTCCAGCTCCAACAAGGGCGTGTTCCTGCTGGCGCCGCTGGTGTCCTGCGTGCTCGCGCTGGCGGCCTGGGCGGTGATCCCGATGGATCTCGGCTGGGTGATCTCCGACATCAATGTCGGCGTGCTCTATATCTTCGCGATCTCGTCGCTGTCGGTCTACGGCATCATCATGGCCGGCTGGTCGTCGAATTCGAAATATCCGTTCCTGTCGGCGCTGCGCGCCGCCGCGCAGATGGTGTCCTATGAAGTCTCGATCGGCTTCGTCATCATCACCGTCCTGCTCTGCGTCGGTTCGCTGAACCTGACGGCCATCGTCGCCGCGCAGGACTCGAAGTGGGGCATCCTCGGCTGGTACTGGATCCCGCTGTTCCCGATGTTCGTGATCTTTTACGTCTCGGCGCTAGCTGAAACCAACCGTCCGCCCTTCGACCTCGTCGAAGCGGAATCGGAACTGGTCGCGGGTTTCATGACCGAATATGGCTCGACCCCGTATCTGCTGTTCATGCTCGGCGAATATGTTGCCATCGTCACGATGTGCGCGCTGGCAACGATCCTGTTTCTCGGCGGTTGGCTGTCGCCGATCCCGTTCGCGCCATTCACCTGGGTGCCAGGCATCATCTGGTTCGCCATCAAGGTGATGTTCATGTTCTTCCTGATTGCGATGGCGAAGGCGATCGTGCCGCGCTACCGCTACGACCAGCTGATGCGTCTGGGCTGGAAGGTGTTTCTGCCGCTGTCGTTGGCGTACGTCATCATCGTCGCTGCCGTGCTGCAATTCGGGGGCCTTGCTCCGAAATGAGGTCACTATGAATATCAGGGCAACAGCTCACTCGCTTCTGCTGGCGGAGTTCGTTTCGGCGTTCGTCCTCGCCATGCGGTATTTCTTCAAGCCGAAGCCGACGCTGAACTATCCGTTCGAGAAGGGGCCGATCTCGCCGCGTTTCCGCGGTGAGCATGCGCTGCGCCGCTATCCGAACGGTGAAGAACGCTGCATTGCCTGCAAGCTCTGCGAAGCGGTGTGTCCGGCGCAGGCCATCACCATCGAAGCCGGCCCGCGCCGCAACGATGGTACGCGCCGCACCGTGCGCTACGACATCGACATGGTGAAATGCATCTATTGCGGACTGTGCCAGGAGGCCTGTCCGGTGGATGCGATCGTCGAGGGACCGAACTTCGAGTTCGCCACCGAGACGCGTGAGGAACTCTATTATGACAAGGCGAAATTGCTCGCCAACGGCGACCGCTGGGAGCGCGAGATTGCGAAGTCAATCGAACTCGACGCGCCGTACCGGTAAGGTGACCAGATGATCCTTCCCGCACTGTTCTTCTATCTGTTCGCCAGCATCTGCGTGGCTTCCGCGGTCATGGTGATTGCCTCGCGCAATCCTGTGCATTCCGTGCTGTTCCTGATCCTGGCCTTCGTCAACGCCTCGGGCCTGTTCGTGCTGATGGGCGCCGAATTCCTGGCGATGCTGCTGATCGTCGTCTATGTCGGCGCCGTCGCGGTGCTCTTCCTGTTCGTCATCATGATGCTCGACGTGGACTTCACGCAGCTGCGCGAAGGCTTCATTCAGTATCTGCCGTTTGGTCTCGTGATCGGCGCGATCTTCCTCGCCGAATTGCTGCTGGTCGCAGGTGGCTGGGTGATGAACCCGAACGTCACCAAGTCGATCACGGCGGCCATCCCGACCAATGTGAGCAATACCGAGGCGCTCGGCCTCGTGCTCTATACGAAGTACATCCATTACTTCCAGCTGGCCGGCATGGTGCTGCTGGTGGCGATGATCGGCGCGATCGTGCTGACGCTGCGTCACAAGGTCAAAGTCCGGCGCCAGGACATCAATGTTCAGAACGCGCGCAATCCGGAACTGGCGATGGAAGTGCGCAAGGTCGCGACCGGGCAGGGCCTGCAGGACGCCGACGCGGGGAGCTGGGTCAAATGACGATCGGTCTCGGACACTATCTGGCGGTCGCAGCGATCCTGTTCACGCTGGGCATTCTCGGCATCTTCCTGAACCGCAAGAACATCATCGTCATCCTGATGTCGATCGAGCTGATCCTGCTCGCCGTCAACATCAACATGGTGGCGTTCTCGACCTTCCTCGGCGACATCGTCGGGCAGGTGTTCGCGCTGCTTGTGCTGACCGTGGCCGCTGCGGAAGCAGCGATCGGTCTCGCCGTGCTGGTGGTCTATTTCCGCAACCGCGGCTCGATCGCGGTTGAAGACGTCAATCTGATGAAGGGCTGAGCCAGTTATGATCCAGGCTCTTGTATTCCTGCCGCTGATCGGCGCGCTGATCGCAGGCTTCATCGCCATTCTGGGGGCGCATGGGCGTAACCCGAGCGGCGACGAGATGGACCATGCGCATGACGACCACGGTCACGGCGATGCCAGCGCGCATGCACATGCTGCGCATGGGCATGACGATCATGGTCACGATGATCACGACGACCATCACCACGTTGCCGAGCCGGCCGCGCTCGGCTCGCGTGCAGCCGAGCTGATCACCGCCGGTCTGCTGGTGGTGTCGGCGGTGCTGTCCTGGATGACCTTCGTGGACGTCGCCTTCATGCATCACGATGCCCGTATCGTGCTGCTGAACTGGATCAATTCGGGCGACCTGCAGCTATCGTGGACGCTGCGCGTCGATACGCTGACCGCCGTGATGCTGGTCGTCGTCACCACGGTGTCGTCGCTCGTGCACATCTATTCGCTCGGCTATATGGAAGATGATCCGAACCGGCCGCGCTTCATGGCGTATCTGTCGCTGTTCACTTTCATGATGCTGATGCTGGTGACGGCGGATAACCTGCTGCAGCTGTTCTTCGGCTGGGAAGGCGTGGGTCTGGCCAGCTACCTGCTGATCGGTTTCTGGTTCAAGAAGCCCTCGGCCAATGCGGCGGCGATCAAGGCCTTCGTGGTCAACCGCGTCGGCGACTTCGGCTTCCTGCTCGGCATCTTCGCGCTGTTCATGCTGGTCGGCTCGACCGATCTCGACACCATCTTCGCCAGCGCGCCCGGACTGACCGGCAAGACGATCAACTTCTTCGGCTGGCACGCCGATGCGCTGACACTGACCTGTCTGCTGCTGTTCGTCGGCGCGATGGGCAAGTCAGCCCAGTTTCTGCTGCACACCTGGTTGCCGGACGCGATGGAAGGCCCGACGCCTGTGTCGGCGCTGATCCATGCGGCGACCATGGTCACCGCGGGTGTGTTCATGGTGGCGCGCATGTCGCCGCTGTTCGAACTCGCACCGAATGCACAGGCCGTCGTGATGCTGGTTGGCGCGACCACTGCATTCTTCGCCGCGACCATCGGTCTGGTGCAGAACGACATCAAGCGCATCGTCGCTTACTCGACCTGTTCGCAGCTCGGTTACATGTTCGTAGCGCTGGGGACGGGGGCTTACTCGGTCGCCATGTTCCACCTGTTCACGCACGCCTTCTTCAAGGCGCTGCTGTTCCTGGGCTCAGGCTCGGTGATCTACGCGATGCATCACGAACAGGACATCCGCAAGATGGGTGGCCTGTGGAACAAGATCCCGTTCACTTACGCGATGATGACCATCGGCACGCTGGCGCTGACCGGATTCCCGTTCACGGCCGGCTACTTCTCGAAGGACGCGATCATCGAAGCGGCTTACGCCTCGCACACCCAGTTCGCCTTCTACGGCTTCCTGATGACCGTGGTCGCGGCGCTGCTGACCTCATTCTATTCATGGCGTCTGGTGTTCAAGACGTTCCATGGCGAGCCGCACGACAAGAAGCATTACGATGCAGCGCATGAAGCGCCGCTGTGGATGCTGGTCCCGCTTGCCGTGCTGGGCATCGGATCATTCGCCGCAGGCTTCCCGTTCAAGGAGCTGTTTGCTGGTCATCACGTCGGCGAGTTCTTCCGGGAATCGCTGAAGATGAACCCGCACATCATCGAGGAGATGCATCACATACCGGGCTGGGTGCCCTATGTGCCGACTGTGATGATGGTGCTCGGTTTCCTGATTTCGTACCTGTTCTATGTTCGCAAGCCGTATTTGCCTGTCGAGCTCGCAAACCAGCATCCGCTGCTCTACAAGTTCCTGCTCAACAAGTGGTACTTCGACGAGCTCTACGAGATCATCTTCGTTCGTCCGGCCAAGTGGATCGGCCACTTCCTGTGGAAGAAGGGCGACGGCATGATCATCGACGGCCTCGGGCCTGATGGTGTCTCGGCCCGCGTGCTCAATATCACGCGCGGCGTGGTCAAGCTGCAGACCGGCTACCTCTATCACTATGCCTTCGCGATGCTGATCGGCGTCGCCGGGTTGATCACCTGGTTTATCTTCGGCCTGGGGGGCCAGTAACAATGGCGTCCGTCATGACATGGCCGGTTCTTTCGGTCGTCACCTTCCTGCCGATCGTCGGTGCGATCCTGATTTATCTCAGCCGCGGCGACGACGAGGCTGCGCAGGGCAATGCGCGCTGGATCGCGCTCTGGACCACGCTGATCACTTTTGCGGTCTCGCTGATCCTGGTGATGCGCTTCGACCCGTCGAACGGCGACTTTCAGTTCGTCGAAAAGGCGCCGTGGCTGGCCGCGACCATCAACTACCACATGGGCGTGGACGGCATTTCGCTGCCCTTCGTGATCTTGACAACAGCCCTGATGCCGTTCTGCATCCTGTGCAGCTGGAAGTCGGTCACCAAGCGCGTTCGCGAATACATGATCGCGTTCCTGTTCCTGGAAACGCTGATGATCGGCACCTTCTCGGCGCTGGATCTGGTGCTGTTCTATCTGTTCTTCGAAGGCGGCCTGATCCCGATGTTTCTGATCATCGGCATCTGGGGCGGCCCGCGCCGCGTCTACGCCTCGTTCAAGTTCTTCCTCTACACGTTCCTCGGCTCGGTACTGATGCTGCTGGCCATCATGGCGCTGTACTGGAATGCGGGCACGACCGACATTCCGACGCTGATGCACACGGCCGTGCCGCGCAGCCTGCAGACATGGGCGTGGTTGGCATTCTTCGCATCCTTCGCGGTCAAGATGCCGATGTGGCCGGTACACACCTGGCTGCCTGACGCACACGTGGAAGCGCCGACGGCAGGTTCGGTCGTGCTGGCCGCGATCATGCTGAAGATGGGCGGTTACGGCTTCCTGCGCTTCTCGCTGCCGATGTTCCCGGATGCCTCTCTCTATTTCGCGCCGATGGTCTGGACGCTCTCCGTGATCGCGATCGTCTACACGTCGCTGGTCGCGCTGATGCAGGAAGACATCAAGAAGCTGATCGCCTACTCGTCGGTCGCGCATATGGGCTACGTCACTATGGGTATCTTCGCCGGCACGACGCAGGGCGTCTCCGGCGCGGTGTTCCAGATGGTGTCGCATGGCATCGTGTCGGGCGCGCTGTTCCTCTGCGTCGGCGTCGTCTACGACCGGCTGCATACCCGCGAGATCGCGGCCTATGGTGGCCTCGTCAACCGGATGCCGATCTATGCGGCGCTGTTCATGGTCTTCACCATGGCCAATGTCGGTCTGCCCGGCACCTCCGGCTTCGTCGGTGAATTCCTGACGCTCATCGGCACCTTCAAGGTCTCGATCCCGACGGCGACATTCGCCAGCATCGGCGTGATCCTGTCGGCGGCCTATGCACTGTGGCTGTACCGCAAGGTCGTGTTCGGTGAACTGACCAAGCCTGCGTTGCAGGGCATCAAGGACATCACGTTCCGGGAAGGCCTGGTGCTGGTGCCGCTGGTCATTCTCACCATTCTGTTCGGAGTCTATCCGAAGCCGGTGCTCGACATGTCGGCGGCTTCGATCCAGCTCCTCGTTAACAATTACGCTGCTGCAACGTCTGCCGTGAAGGCAGCCGCGCTGCTGCAATGACCGCAGCAGATCAGGATAACGCGCAATGACGATTACGACCGCCGGATATTCCCTGCTGCCCGTACTGCCGGAGCTGATGCTCGCGGTTGGCGCCATGGTGCTGCTGATGATCGGTGCCTTCAACGGACCGAAGGTCACGGGTCTCGTCACCACGCTCGCCGTCTGCCTGCTGGTGGTGGTCGGTGCGGCTGAAATCATGCTGCCTGCGGGCAAGCATGTCACTTTCGGCGGTAGCTTCATCGTCGACGATTATGCGCGCTTCCTGAAGGTGCTGGCGATCATCGCATCGGCCGTGACGCTGATCCTGTCGCGGGAATTCCTCGCGGACCAGTCCCGTCGCATTTTCGAATACGCCATTCTGGTGCTGCTCTCGACGCTCGGCATGATGGTGCTGATCTCGGCCGGCGACCTGATCATGCTGTATCTCGGCCTCGAACTGATGAGTCTTGCGCTCTATGTCGTCGCTGCCTCCAACCGCGACAATGCAAAGTCGACCGAAGCCGGCCTGAAGTATTTCGTGCTGGGCGCGCTGTCGTCCGGCATGCTGCTCTACGGCGCTTCCATGATCTACGGCTTTACCGGCACGGTGTCCTTCGCCGGCATCGCCGCCGAAGCCAAGACCGGCAATATCGGCCTGGTGTTCGGCCTGGTGTTTCTGCTTGCTGGCCTCTGTTTCAAGGTTTCGGCCGTGCCGTTCCACATGTGGACGCCCGATGTCTACGAAGGCGCACCGACGCCCGTCACCGCCTTCTTCGCCTCGGCCCCGAAGGTTGCAGCACTCGCCGTGTTCACCCGCGTCACGCTGACCGCGTTCCCGGGCATCGTGGTGCAATGGCAGCAGGTCGTGGTGTTCGTGTCGCTGGCCTCGATGGTGCTGGGCTCGTTCGCCGCCATCGGCCAGACCAACATCAAGCGCCTGATGGCCTATTCGTCGATCGGCCATATGGGCTTCGCGCTGGTCGGCCTTGCCGCCGGCACGCAGGAGGGTGCGCAGGGCGTGCTGGTCTATATCGCCATCTATGTCGCGATGACCCTCGGCACCTTCGCCATCATCCTGACCATGAAGCGGGGTGGCCAGCCCGTTGAGACGATCAAGGATTTCGCTGGCCTGTCGCGCACCAATCCGATCATCGCCTTCTTCTTCGCGATGTTCCTGTTCTCGCTAGCAGGCGTCCCGCCGCTGGCCGGCTTCTTCGGCAAGTTCTACGTCTTCATGGCGGCCATCAAGTCGGGCCTGTTCGTACTGGCCGTGGTCGGTGTCTTGGCCAGCGTGGTGGGCGCGTTCTACTATCTGTCCATCGTGAAGCTGATGTATTTCGACGAGCCGGTCGGGAAGCTCGATCCGATGCGCGTTGAACTGCGCACGGTGCTGGCAGTGGCGGGTCTCTTCAACGTGTTGTTCTTCGTCTATCCGGCGCCTCTGGTCAGCGCGGCGGCATTCGCAGCGAAGTCGCTGTTCTAGATGGTATTTTCGCTCGGTCCCCGAGCCCTCGCGGCGGGCACGAAGCTCGCCGCATTCGACACAACCGGTTCGACCAATACGGAAGCCATGGACCGCGCGCGCGCAGGCGAGCGCGGTCCGATGTGGTTTGTCACAACAGAACAGACCGCGGGACGTGGGCGGCGGCATCGGCCGTGGGTCGCTCCCCGCGGGAACCTCGCCAGTTCGGTGCTGGAAGTTCTTGATGTGACGCCCTCAGTTGCGGCGACGCTGGGCTTTGCGGCCGGCGTCGCCGTTGAGAAGGCGCTCCGACAGATCAGCGTCGAAGCCGCGATGCGGGCGCCGCAGTCGGCCGCGAATGATTATCGGCTGAAATGGCCGAACGACGTTCTGGCAGGCGGGCACAAGCTGGTCGGAATGAATCTGGAGGCGGAGGCAGCGCCGAACGGCCAGCTTGCTGTTGTCGTCGGCATCGGCACCAATGTGGTGGCGGCCCCCGACAATATGCCTTATCCGGTTGCTTGCCTGCATGCGATGGGTGTCAGCGCCAGCGCCGAAGACCTGTTTGCGGCGCTTTCGGACACTTGGCAGGAGATGCGCAGCATCTGGGATTCCGGCCGCGGGTTTGCCGAGATCCGGCGACAGTGGCTGGAGCGCGCAGCAGGGATCGGTCAGCCGGTGTCCGTGGACAACGGGGTACAGACGATTTCGGGAATTTTCGACACCATTGATGAGGCCGGTTGTATGATTGTCGCGACAGCGGATCGCCGGCGAATCCCTATTACCGCCGGCGACGTTCATTTCGGATCGGCCGCGTCGACAAGGACAGCACGCAAATGACGCGACCCAACGAATTGACCTTCGCACCGCTGGGAGGCGTCGGCCAGATTGGCATGAACCTGTCGATCTATGGCCTAGCCGGGAAGTGGCTGGCGATCGACCTCGGCGTCTACTTCGGCGACGAGGAACATCTGCCCGGCATCGATCTGGTGATGCCCGACGTGCGCTTCCTGGAAAAGGAAAAGAAGAATCTCGTTGGTCTCGTGCTCACCCACGCCCATGAGGACCATTTCGGCGCCATCATCGATCTGTGGCCCAAGCTGAAATGCCCGATCTATGCGACGCAGTTCAGCGCCGCATTGTTCGAAGCCAAATGCGCCAGCGAGCGCAATCCGCCGAAGATCCCCGTCACCGTGGTGCCATCGGGCGGCCGCATCAATCTCGGCCCGTTCGATATCGAGTTCATTCCGGTTGCGCATTCGATTCCGGAATCCCATGCGATCGCGCTGCACACGCCGCTCGGCACCGTGCTGCATACCGGTGACTGGAAGATCGATCCGACGCCGATCATCGGCCTGCCAACCGACGAAAAGCGGCTGCGCGAACTCGGCGATGCCGGCGTGCTGGCCATCATCGGCGACTCCACGAATGCGGTGCGCGATGGCCGCTCACCTTCCGAAACGGAGGTTGCCGCCACGCTCACCAAACTGGTGAAGGCTGCCAAGGGCCGCGTCGCCGTTACGACCTTCGCATCGAACGTGGCGCGGTTGCGGGCCGTTGCCGAAGCGGCGCAGGCCGCGGGCCGCGAAGTGGTGCTGGTCGGCCGCGCCATGGAGCGCGTCGTGCAGGTGGCCCGCGAATGCGGCTATCTCGATGGACTGCCGGCGTTCCGCAACGCCGACTATTACGGCCATTTCCCGCCGGACAAGGTGGTGGCGCTGTGCACGGGCAGCCAGGGCGAAGCGCGCGCGGCGCTGGCGCGTATCGCCAGCGACGATCATCCGATGGTGACCCTCAACAAGGGCGATACGGTGATCTTCTCGTCGCGGACCATTCCGGGCAACGAGAAGGCGGTCGGCACCATCATCAACGGTCTTGTCACGCAGGGCATCGAGGTGATCACCGATCGCGATGCGCTGGTGCATGTGTCCGGCCATCCGCGCCGCGACGAATTGCGCGACATGATTTCCTGGGTGCGGCCGCAATTGTTGATCCCCGTCCATGGCGAGGCGCTGCATCTGCACGAGCATGCCAAGCTGGCGCGCGCCTGCGGCGTGCCGCGGACCATGATCGTCAAGAACGGCGACCTGGTGCGCCTTGCGCCCGGCGATGCTGCCGTCATCGACGAACTGCCGTCGGGCCGCATGTTCAAGGACGGCCTCATTCTCGAGGATTCCAAGTCCCGCGCCGTAAGCGAGCGGCGCCGGCTGTCCTTTGCCGGCTGTGCGTTCGTGGCATTGGCCGTGACCATGAAGGGCGAACTGGTCGACGATCCTGCGGTCGATCTGATCGGCATTCCCGAAAAGAACCTCAAGGGCGAGGTGATGGAGGATGTCGTGTTCGACATCGTCGTCAACATCGTCGAAAACCTGCCCAAGGCGCGCAAGCGCGATCCGGATGCGATGGCGGAGTCGGTGCGACGCGCTGTCCGCTCGTCACTCGCCGATCAATGGGGCAAGAAGACGATGTGCTACGTTCACATCCTGCAGGTCGAAGACTAAAAGCAAAGAAACAAAGACTACGGAGGAAACACGATGCTGGGCCGGCTCAATCATGTGGCGATTGCCGTCGCCGATGCGGAGAAAGCTGCGAAGATCTACGGCACCGCCTTCGGTGCCGAGATTTCCGCGACCGTGCCGCTGCCGGAGCATGGCGTGATCACGGTGTTCGCGACGCTGCCGAATACCAAGATCGAGTTCATCCAGCCGTTGGGCGCGGATTCCCCGATCGCCAAATTCGTCGAGCGCAATCCTGACGGCGGCATTCATCACATCTGTTACGAAGTGCCGGATATCATCGCGGCACGCGACAACCTGATCAAGGAAGGCGCGCGCGTGCTTGGCGACGGCCAGCCGAAGATCGGCGCCCACGGCAAGCCTGTGCTGTTCCTGCATCCCAAGGATTTCTCGGGCGCGCTGGTAGAGATCGAACAAGCTTCCGAAATCGAACAGTCCTGAGGACGCGATGGCCTATACGATCTCGACGTCGCTCGCGGTCTATTTCGTCATCTGGTGGATCACGCTGTTCCTGACGCTGCCGTTCGGCGTGCGCAGCCAGCATGAGGATGGCAAGGGCACCGACGGCACCGATCCCGGTGCGCCGGTGCTGGCGCGGATGGGGCGCAAGCTGATCTGGACCACGGTGATTTCCGCGGTGCTATTCGCGGGCGGCATGTATGCGTATCGCATGGGCTACTTCAACATCGAGAGGCTCTCGAAGCTGATGGGCGTGCCGATCTGAGAGCGATCTTTAACCTACGGAGTCTGTCCTTTCAGGTGTCGATACGGAGCTGACGCATGAAGCGCTTTCTGCTTTTTCTGTTGCTTGGGCCGGCTGTCGGTTTCGCGGTTTTCGAGCTGCGCGAAATTGCCAGCGGCAGGATCATCGGCGGCTTTCCCGGCTTCATTATGGGATTGCCCTTTGCCTACTGGTTCGGGCTGATCCCGTCGCTGGTGATGTGGCTTGAGGACTGGTTCCTTGAAGACAAGATGCAGCTGTGGCCGAAGGTGCTGACCTCGGCGCTTACTGGCTATGTCGTGAGTATCGGGATGATGTTGATCTGGACGTCGGTGTCGATTCCGCTGCGTCAGATTCTTACATTCGGGATCGTCGGCGCGGTACAGGGCCTGGTCTGTTCGTGGCTGTCGGGCATCAAGCCGAAGGGTGGTGCGCTGTAATACGCGGCGCTTTGCATCTCCGAAAAAAGGCCGGCATGGATGCCGGCCTTTTTTGCGTCTCGGACGATATGAAGCGTCGCTATCGTTGTCGGGAATCTGCCGAAAAAAAAGAGCAGGGCCGCAGCCCTGCTCGGAAAATTGTGTCGACCCTATTACCCCAAACTTTGGATTTTATCCTTGCTTAGCGGGTTGACGCTGCTTGAGCGCGTCAGGGCTCCTCCCGAGACTTGGACCACCAGACTCTGTCCTTACGAACCGCCTGAGCTGTGAGTCGTAGCTTAACTTTTTTTGTTTGTCACCAATTTCGGCAATGTGTGTTCAAAATTTAGGCCAAGGGTAGAATCGCGGCCTTTCACGCTATTTCCGGTCACGCTGGGGTCGCCTGGCCGGCATCGGAAATGGAGATATTTGACAGCCTGGGAAGCAATTCGCCAGGCGAACGGAATTAAGCCCCGATTGCCGGCTCCATGTCCTAGACTGCCCGGCGTCCGACCCGTCGCCCTTGTATTTTGGCGGCCGATCCGGTTTCACTCCCGTTCTCCCGTGTCCCTCCGATTCCCAGGCCTAACCATGCGATTGTCGCGCTATTTTCTGCCCATTCTCAAGGAAACGCCGAAGGAAGCCGAGATCGTCTCGCACCGGCTGATGCTGCGCGCGGGCATGATCCGGCAGGAGGCCGCCGGCATCTATGCCTGGTTGCCGCTGGGCCTGCGGGTGCTGAAGAAGATCGAGGCGATCGTCCGCGAGGAGCAGAACCGGGCGGGCGCCATCGAGCTCCTGATGCCGACATTGCAGCTCGCCGATCTCTGGCGCGAAAGTGGGCGCTACGACGCCTATGGGCCGGAGATGCTGCGCATCGTCGACCGCCACAAGCGGGAGCTTCTCTACGGGCCGACCAACGAGGAAATGATCACCGAGATCTTCCGCGGCTATGTGAAGTCCTACAAGAGCCTCCCGCTGAACCTGTACCACATCCAGTGGAAGTTCCGCGACGAGCAGCGTCCGCGTTTCGGCGTGATGCGCGGCCGCGAATTCCTGATGAAGGATGGCTATTCGTTCGACATCGACGAAGCCGCGGCGAAACATTCCTACAATCAGATGTTCGTCGCTTATCTGCGCACCTTCGCGCGCATGGGCCTCAAAGCGATCCCGATGCGCGCCGAGACCGGACCGATCGGCGGCGATCACTCCCACGAATTCATCGTGCTCGCCGAGACCGGCGAGTCCGGCGTGTTCTGCGACAAGAACGTGCTCGATCTGCCGATCCCGCCGGCCGATGTCGATTATAGCGGTGATCTCACGGGCATCATCAATCAGTGGACCTCGATCTATGCGGCAACCGAAGACGTCCACGACGCCGCGCGGTTCGAGAGCGAAGTGCCGGCCGAGCGGCGGCTCAACACCCGCGGTATCGAAGTCGGCCAGATCTTCTATTTCGGCACCAAATATTCCGACGCGATGAAGGCGACCGTTGCGGGCGCCGATGGCGCGGAGACGCCGATCCATGGCGGCTCCTATGGCGTCGGCGTGTCGCGGCTGCTGGGCGCGATCATCGAGGCCTGCCACGACGAGAACGGCATCAAGTGGCCCGAGGAAGTGGCGCCGTTCCGTGCTGCGATCCTCAACCTGAAGCAGGGCTCGCCCGATACGGATGCGGCCTGCGAGGCGCTCTACAAGGAGCTCTCGGCCAAGGGCGTCGATGTGCTCTATGACGACACCGACCAGCGCGCCGGCGGCAAGTTTGCCACCGCTGACCTGATCGGTGTGCCTTGGCAGATCCTCGTTGGCCCGAAGGGGCTGGCCGAAGGCAAGGTCGAGCTGAAGCGGCGCGATGACGGTTCGCGTGAGAATATCAGTGCCGCTGAGGTCGTCGCAAAGCTGACGTCCTGACGACTTATCCACTGTGTGGTCGCCGCATCACTCACGATGCGGCTAGAATAAGCCCGATTCGTATGGGAGTCGGGCGATGGATGATGCCATGAGCGAGCCAGTTCGAACCCCACCCTTCGCCGCCTTCGAATGGCTGCTGTCCGGACGCTATCTCCGCGCGCGCCGTAAAGAGGGATTCATCTCCGTCATTGCCGGCTTCTCGTTCCTCGGCATCATGCTCGGCGTTGCCACGCTGATCATCGTGATGGCCGTGATGAACGGCTTCCGCAAGGAGCTGCTCGACAAGATCCTGGGTCTCAACGGGCATCTGCTGGTGCAGCCGCTGGAAAGTCCTCTGACCGACTGGAAGGATGTCGCCGACCGCATCAGCGGCGTGAATGGCATTCGTCTCGCGGCGCCGGTCGTGGATGGCCAGGGATTGGGATCATCCGCGTTCGGTGCTGCCGGCATCTTTATCCGCGGTATTCGCTCTGGCGATCTCAATAACCTCACGTCGATCGCCAAGAACATCAAGCAGGGCACGCTCGAAGGCTTCGATGACGGGCAGGGTGTGGCGATCGGTCGGCGGCTGGCAGATCAACTCTCGATCCACGCCGGCGACATGATCACGTTGATCTCGCCGAAGGGGGCGGTGACCCCGATGGGCACGACGCCGCGCATCAAGCCCTACAAGGTTGCTGCCGTCTTCGAGATCGGCATGTCGGAATATGACTCGACCTTCGTGTTCATGCCATTGGCCGAGGCGCAGACTTACTTCAATCGCCCCTCTGACGTGACCTCGATCGAGGTCTACACCAACAATCCCGACAGGATCGACGAGTATCGCAAGCTCGTGACCGAGGCGGCCGGGCGGCCGATCTTCATCGTCGATTGGCGGCAGCGCAACTCGACCTTCTTCAATGCGCTGCAGGTCGAGCGTAACGTCATGTTCCTGATCCTGACGCTGATCGTGCTGGTGGCGGCGCTGAACATCGTCTCCGGCCTGATCATGCTGGTAAAGGACAAGGGCAGCGACATCGCGATCCTGCGCACCATGGGCGCCTCTCAAGGCTCGATCATGCGGGTGTTCCTGATCACGGGTGCTGCGATCGGCGTGGTCGGCACGCTGGTCGGCTTCTTCGTTGGACTGCTGGTCTGCTTCAACATCGAGACGATCCGGCAATTCATCTCCTGGATGACATCCACTGAGCTGTTCTCGCCGGAACTGTATTTCCTGTCCAAGCTGCCGGCCGAGGTCGACGTCGGCGAAACCAGCGCGGTGGTCATCATGGCGTTGACGCTGTCGTTCCTGGCGACCCTCTACCCGTCGTGGCGCGCCGCGCGCCTCGATCCCGTCGATGCGCTAAGATACGAGTGAGTGACTGATATGGCGCAAGGGGCAGATGATGTACCGGTGGTCTATCTCCACGACATCAAGCGGCAATACACCCAGGGCGAAAGCGTTCTGACCATTCTCGACAATGCCAAGCTGGCATTGTGGGCGGGGCAGTCGGTCGCGCTGGTGGCGCCGTCCGGCTCGGGCAAGTCGACGCTGCTGCATATTGCCGGCCTACTCGAGAGCCCGGATGACGGCGAGGTCTATGTCGGCGGCACCGCGACCTCGGGCCTGTCGGACACCGAGCGTACCCAGATCCGCCGCACCGATATCGGTTTCGTCTACCAGTCACATCGGCTGCTGCCGGAATTCACCGCGCTGGAAAACGTCATGCTGCCGCAGATGATCCGCGGCCTGAAGCGCTCCGAGACGGTCGCTCGCGCCAAGGAAATCCTGGCCTATCTGGGTCTGGCCGAACGCATCACCCATCGCCCTGCGGAGCTGTCGGGCGGCGAGCAGCAACGCGTTGCGATTGCCCGCGCGGTGGCCAATGCACCGCGCGTGTTGTTTGCCGACGAGCCGACGGGCAATCTCGATCCACATACCGCGGATCATGTCTTCAAGGCGCTGATGCAGCTGGTGAAGGCGACCAAGGTGGCGATGTTGATCGCGACCCATAACATGGAACTGGCTGGCCGCATGGATCGGCGGGTGTCGCTGGAAAACGGCAAGGTCGTCGAACTCGACTGACCCCGCCACTCGTTTCATTTGAGAGAGAAAAAGCGGGGCGCCGCGGACGGCGCGTCGCTCAGTAGCTGCTCTTACGCTTGCGCTTCACGCGCGGCTGCTGCGGCGCGTAGGTCTGCGCATAGGCCAGCGCCGGATTGGCAAAGCAGGTCAGGCCGATGCCCGATGCCGTCGCGGCGCACTGCGCATAGGTGCGGTAGCTGCAGTCGTCGTCGTCATAGAGCGAGCGCATGCAGAACGGATAACCGCTCGGCGTGTTGAACGAGAACGGGCCGGGATCGGTGCGCTGTGCTGCGGCGGGCGTGACGGTGAGGGCCGAGAGGGCGCCGAAGGCGACCAGAGCAAGCAGGGCTGCGCGCATCGAATTCTCCTGCCGACTCAGATGGCCGGCTGCGTGTGATCTCTGACCGGCACAAAGCCGGTCCGAGAGGTATTCGTCAACTCACAAAGCCGGATTCCGCTCCGCATCTGGCGCCGGAAACATGCCGTAACAGGGCTTGTTCGGCACAAGCGACGCAATACGGCGTAGGTGATCGCCGGCGAGGGATGGCCTTGGCTGGCTGGGCGTAAAGCGTGCCGGCCTGCCATTTTAACCATCCCGAATATGAGGCGCGACGCGCCCGGATCGGCTGCTTGACTCAGGAACAGAATGAGAACAATGTTCTTCATATGTTCCAGAGATCACGGAGGCCACCATGTTGAAGACCTTTGTTGAAGAAGCCGCTGCGCTGGCATCGATCGTTCTGTTCGTCGGCATGATTGCGGTTTGGGCGCAACTGATCCCCCAGCTGTGATCCTGCTCCCGGACGCTGGCTGCGAAGCTGGCGCCGGAACACCGGGGAAGCACTCTCCGGTGGATACGGGAACGCTCCCGGGGAATGACAAGCATTCCCTAGGGAATGACAGGCATTCCCTAGGGAATGCGGGGACGCTTCCGGGCCCGAGCGGGTTTCACATGGACTTGGCCGGGGGCAGGCATCACCATGGGGCAGCGAGTCGGTCTGAACAGGCTGCCGCGATCCCCAGTGTCGATGACTGCCCAGATCGGGCGCTGCAAAGTCCGGAACGCCCCACGCCATGAGTCAGAAGCCCGCCGCCGCGTCGAATGCCGGATTTGTCCATCTGCACGTGCATTCGGCCTATTCGCTGCTGAAGGGCTCGATCAAGATCCAAAAACTGGCGGAACTGGCGAAGGCCGACCATCAGCCGGCGCTGGCGCTGACCGACAGCGACAACATGTTTGGCGCGCTGGAATTCTCCGAGAAGCTGGTGGGCTACGGCATCCAGCCAATCACCGGCTGCGAGGTCGCCATCGATTTCGGCGACCAGGATCCCAACGCCCGTAATGCGCTGAACGCCGTGATGCCGCGAATCGTGCTGCTGGCTGCCAAGGAGCGTGGCTATCAGAGCCTGATGAAACTCAACTCGCGCGCGTTTCTGGAAACCCCGGTCAATCACGCGCCTCACATCAAGCTGGAATGGCTGCTGGAGGAAACCGAAGACCTGATCGCGTTGAGCGGCGGTCCGGACGGTCCGATCAATCAGGCGCTGCTTGCCGATCAATCCGCGCTTGCCGCTGCGCGTTGCGACCGGCTCGCGTCGCTGTTTGGCGATCGGCTCTACATCGAACTGCAGCGTCATGGCGCCGAGAAGGAGCGCCGCGCCGAAGCCGGTTTGATAGACTTGGCTTACGCCAAGGGCCTGCCGTTGGTGGCAACTAACGAGCCGTATTTTGCCGCCGCGGATGACTATGAGGCCCATGATGCGCTGCTATGCATCGCCGGTGGCAGGATCATTGCCGAAACGGACCGCGAGCAGCTCACCACCGATCATCGCTTCAAGACCCGCGCCGAAATGGCGGTTCTGTTTGCCGATATTCCTGAGGCATTGGCGTCAACCGTCGAAATCGCCGAGCGCTGCTCGTTCCGGCCAAAGACGCGCAAGCCGATCCTGCCGCGCTTCACGGTGGGCGCCGGCAGTAACGCCGAAGGTGCGGCCCAGGAGGAATCCGACGAGTTGCGCCGTCAGGCCGAGGAGGGGCTGCGCAAGCGTCTCGAGATCCACGGCGTGTCACAGGGCAAGAGCGAGGAGGAATACCACGCGCGGCTCGACTTCGAACTCAACGTCATCTCCCGCATGAACTATGCGGGTTACTTCCTGATCGTGTCCGATTTCATCAAATGGGCGAAGGCACAGGGCATTCCGGTGGGGCCGGGTCGCGGTTCGGGCGCCGGCTCGCTGGTCGCCTGGGTGTTGACCATCACCGATCTCGATCCCTTGCAGTTCAATCTTCTGTTCGAACGCTTCCTCAATCCGGAACGCGTCTCGATGCCGGACTTCGACATCGACTTCTGCCAGGATCGTCGCGGCGAGGTGATCTCCTATGTGCAGCAGCGCTACGGCCGCGATCAGGTCGCGCAGATCATCACCTTCGGTACGCTGCAGGCGCGCGGCGTGTTGCGCGACGTCGGCCGTGTGCTGCAGATGCCCTATGGCCAGGTCGACAAGCTGACCAAGCTGGTGCCGCAAAATCCGGCCGCACCGGTGACACTTGCAGCCGCGATCGAGGGCGAGCCGAAACTCCAGGCGCTCCGCGACGAGGATCCGATCGTCGCCAAAGCCTTCGATATTGCGCAGCGTCTCGAGGGCCTGACACGCCACGCTTCGACCCACGCCGCAGGCATCGTGATCGGCGACCGGCCGCTGTCGCAGCTCGTGCCGATGTATCGCGATCCGAAATCGGACATGCCGGTCACCCAGTTCAACATGAAATGGGTTGAGCCAGCAGGTCTCGTGAAGTTCGACTTCCTCGGCCTGAAGACACTGACGGTGCTCGATGTCGCCGTGAAGCTGCTCAAGCAGCGCAATATTGACGTCAATCTTGCGACCACGCCGATTACCGACGCCAAGAGCTACGAGATGCTGGCGCGCGGTGAAGTGGTCGGCGTGTTCCAGGTGGAAAGCCAGGGCATGCGGCGCGCGCTCGTGGACATGCGCCCCGACCGTTTCGAGGACATCA
Organism: Tardiphaga sp. OK246; assembly: GCF_900188215.1. NCBI lineage: Bacteria > Pseudomonadati > Pseudomonadota > Alphaproteobacteria > Hyphomicrobiales > Nitrobacteraceae > Tardiphaga > Tardiphaga sp. OK246. The sequence continues at coordinate 1,076,696 of NZ_FZOX01000002.1, read as the reverse complement.
TCGCGCTCGTCGCGTTGTATCGTCCGGGCCCGATGGCGAACATCCCGACCTATTGCGCGCGCAAGCATGGCGATGAAGAGCCGGAATATCTGCATCCGATCATCGAGCCGATCCTGAAGGAAACTTTCGGCGTTATCATCTATCAGGAACAGGTGATGCAGATCGCACAGGTCATGGCGGGCTATTCGCTCGGCGACGCCGACCTGCTGCGCCGCGCGATGGGCAAGAAGATCCGCGCCGAAATGGAAAAGCAGCGCGAGATCTTCGTTGCAGGCTCTGTCAAGAACGGCGTGCCGAAGGGGCAGGCCGATACGATCTTCGATCTGCTGGCAAAATTCGCCGACTATGGCTTCAACAAGAGCCACGCGGCGGCCTATGCGCTGGTGTCGTATCACACCGCCTATATGAAGGCGCATTATCCGGTGGAGTTCATTGCGGCGTCGATGACGCTCGACATGGGCAACACCGACAAGCTGTCGGAATTTCGCGCCGAGGCGCAGCGGCTCGGTATCAAGGTCGAGGCGCCGAATATCAATCGTTCGGGCGTCACCTTCGAGGTCAGCGACAACACGATCTATTATGCGCTGGCCGCGTTGAAAGGCGTCGGCGCTGGCGCCGTCGAGCTGATCGTCGCCGAGCGCAACAAGAATGGTTTGTTCACGTCGCTTGCCGACTTTGCGTCGCGCGTGAGCCCACGCGCGGTCAACAAGCGCATCATCGAAACACTCGCTGCGGCCGGCGCCTTTGATACGCTCGATCCACATCGTGCCCGCGTGCATGGCGGAGCGGATGCTATTTTGGCCGCCTGCCAGAGCGCCCACGTGGATACGACAATCGGTCAGGGAAACATGTTTGGCGGCGCGGCCGATGCGCCGACCATCATGCTGCCGCAGATCGACAACTGGCTAGCGGCGGAGAAGCTGCGCAAGGAATACGACGCTATTGGCTTCTTCCTGTCCGGCCATCCGCTTGACGATTACGCCACCGCACTGAAGCGGCTGCGGGTGCAGAGCTGGGCCGAGTTCTGCCGCGCCGTCAAAACTGGCGCTACGGCGGGCAGGGTGGCGGCAACGGTCGTGTCGCGCATGGAGCGGAGGACCAAGACCGGCAACAAGATGGGCATCATGGGTCTGTCCGACCCAACCGGCCATTTCGAGGCGGTGCTGTTCTCCGAAGGACTTGCCCAATACCGCGACGTACTGGAACCGGGTACCGCGGTGCTGCTGCAACTCGGTGCCGAACTCCAGGGCGAGGACGTTCGGGCCCGGGTTCTCCACGCGGAGCCTTTGGATGCCGCCGCTGCCAAGACCCAGAAGGGGCTCAGGGTGACCATGAAGGACACCAAGGCACTGGATTCGCTGGTAAAACGCCTCCAACCGCAGCCGAGCAATGCCGCCGGCGGAGGCGACGTCTCGCTGATCCTGCGCCTCGACCTGCAAACTGAGGTCGAATTCAAGCTCGAAGGCCGGTTCCAGGTGTCCCCGCAGATCGCCGGCGCCATTAAAGCGGTTTCGGGCGTGGAAATGGTCGAAACGCTTTGAGCTGGCGACCCGCGCGGTAAACCGGCCGAAGCCACCGGATTTCCTTGCTTATCCCGGGAATCCGGCTATAAACCGGCCCATCTCACACGGAAGCATGGCTTAATCGCCGTCCGGTGGCATCCGGGCTGCACGGCAGAATCCTCTGCCCGAACGCTCGTTTGCTCACACGCTTCCGGAGGAAACAACCGGAGAATTGATACTATGGCACTACCCGAATTTTCTATGCGTCAACTGCTCGAAGCTGGCGTCCACTTTGGCCACCAGTCGCACCGCTGGAATCCGAAGATGGCGAATTACATCTTCGGCGCACGCAACAACATCCACATCATCGATCTCGCGCAGACCGTGCCGTTGCTGCACACCGCGCTGAAGGCTGTGAGCGACACCGTCGCCAAGGGCGGTCGCATCCTGTTCGTCGGCACCAAGCGCCAGGCGCAGGACGTCGTTGCCGAAGCTGCGAAGCGCTCGGCGATGTACTTCGTCAATTCGCGCTGGCTCGGCGGCACGCTGACCAACTGGAAGACCATCTCCGGTTCGATCAAGCGTCTGCGCCACCTCGACGAAGTGCTGAACTCCGGCGACGCGTCGGCCTACACCAAGAAGGAGCGTCTGACGCTGCAGCGCGAGCGCGACAAGCTCGATCGCTCGCTGGGCGGCATCAAGGACATGGGCGGTCTGCCCGACCTGATCTTCGTGATCGACACCAACAAGGAAGACATCGCGATCCAGGAAGCCCAGCGTCTGGGTATCCCTGTCGCGGCGATCGTCGACACCAACTCGGATCCGAAGGGCATCACCTATGTGGTCCCGGGCAACGACGACGCCGGCCGTGCGCTGTCGCTGTATTGCGACCTGATCGCACGCGCTGTCATCGACGGCATCTCGCGCGCCCAGGGCGACTCGGGCTTCGATATCGGCGCATCGGCTGCCCCGGTGGCTGAGGCCATCCCGGCTCCGGAAGCAGGCTTCCAGGGCCTGGCCGGTCCGCGCGGCACCGCCGACGATCTCAAGAAGCTCACCGGCGTGTCCGGTGCGATCGAGAAGAAATTCAACGACCTCGGCATCTTCCACTATTGGCAGCTGGCCGAACTCGATCACGACACCGCCCACAAGATTGGCGAAGAAGTTGGTCTTCCGGCCCGTGCCGACGGCTGGGTCGCCCAGGCCAAGGGTCTGACGGCGGAAGCTGAGTAACGCGCAGGCGTGATCCGGAACCGGTGTCCCGGTTCCGGACAAAATCATGCCGATGCGACAGCCAAGAAACTATTGTGCGGCCGTCATCCCGGCCGCACTTTCCATCTCTACACTTCTCTCGATGATAGTTCCTGCGGCGTAACGCGATTGACCAGCACCGGCTGGCTCGCAGGCGCCCTGACAGGCAAAGGGTTCAACGATGGCAACGATTACTGCAGCGATGGTCAAGGACCTCCGCGAAACCACCGGCGTCGGCATGATGGATTGCAAGAACGCTCTGGCTGCCAATGACGGCGACATGCAGGCGTCAATCGACTGGCTGCGCGCGAAGGGCCTGTCCAAGGCCGCCAAGAAGGCTGACCGCGTTGCGGCCGAAGGCCTGATCGGCGTTCTCACCGCCGGCAACAAGGGCGTCGTGGTCGAAGTCAATTCCGAGACCGACTTTGTCGCGCGCAACGATCAGTTCCAGGGTCTGGTTAAGATGATCGCCCAGGTGGCGCTCAAGGTCGGCTCCGACGTCGAAGCCATCAAGGCTCACAAGATTGGCGAAGCTACCGTCGAGACCGCGATCACCGAAGCCATCGCCACCATCGGCGAAAACATGACCCTGCGCCGCGCCGCGACGCTGGAAGTCTCGGCCGGCGTCGTGTCGAGCTACGTGCATAACGCCGTGATCGAAGGTCTCGGCAAGATGGGCATCATCGTCGCGCTGGAATCCACCGGCAAGGCTGACGAGCTCGCCACCCTCGGCAAACAGATCGCGATGCATGTCGCTGCTGCCAATCCGCAGGCGCTGGACTCCGCCGGCCTCGATCCGGCCGTCGTTGCTCGCGAGAAGGAAGTGATGGCGGACAAGTATCGCCAGCAGGGCAAGCCGGACGCGATGATTGAGAAGATCGTCGAGAACGGCCTGAAGACCTATTACAAGGAAGTCTGCCTGCTGGATCAGGCTTTCATCCACGACACCGGCAAGTCGGTGGCGCAGGCCGTCAAGGAAGCCGAAGGCAAGGTTGGCGCGCCGATCAAGCTCGCTGGCTTCGTGCGCTACGCGCTCGGCGAAGGCATCGAGAAGCAGACTTCGGACTTCGCTGCCGAAGTTGCCGCCGCCAGCGGCCAGAAGTAAGACGAATTGGAAGACCTCCCGGCGATCTACGCCGGGAGCTGCCGCCTCGAAAGGAAGCGATCGCATCATGAGTGAGCCGCTCTATCGTCGCGTCGTGATCAAGGTCTCGGGTGAGTCTTTCGCCGGAGGCCAGTCATTCGGTATCGATCAGCCGACTATCGACCGCATCGCCGTCGATCTCATTGCAGCCCAGAAACTTGGTGTCGAAGTCGCGGTCGTCGTCGGTGGCGGCAATATTTTCCGCGGCGTCGAAGTCTCCTCGCGTGGTGTGTCGCGCCCGACGGGCGATAGCATGGGCATGCTCGCTACCGTCATGAACTGCCTGGCACTGGAAGCTGCGATCGAGCGCCACGCCGTGCCGGCCCGCACGCTGTCGGCGATGGTGATGCCGCAGGTCTGCGAACTCTTCACACGTGCTGCTGCACACAAATACCTGTCCGAGGGCCGGATCGTGCTGCTGGCCGGCGGTACCGGCAATCCGTTCTTCACCACCGACACGACAGCAGTGTTGCGCGCTGCCGAGATCGGCGCATCGGCCGTGCTGAAGGCGACCAATGTGGACGGCGTCTACAGCGCCGATCCAAAGAAGGATCCGAACGCGACGCGCTTCGAGCGTCTCAGCCATTCGCAGGCCGTGGAGGGGAACTACAAAGTCATGGATGCGACGGCTTTCGCGCTTGCCCGCGAGACCTCGCTGCCTATCATCGTGTTCTCGATCGCCGAACCGGGTTCGATCGGCGCCATTTTGACTGGTACTGGCCGCGGCACCATCGTCGCGGGCTGATTTTAGACGGGTTCGGAGCGCCATACCCGCTTCGCACCAGCAGGATACAAGGGAGAGCTGCATGGCCACCATGGCCCCATTCGACATCAACGACCTCAAGCGCCGTATGCAGGGCTCGACCCAGTCGCTGAAGCATGAGCTTGGCGGCTTGCGCACCGGACGTGCGGCAGCCTCGATGCTGGAGCCGGTCCAGGTGGAAGCCTACGGCAGCCACATGCCGCTGAACCAGGTTGCGACCGTCAGCGTTCCCGAGCCGCGCCTGCTGTCGGTGCAGGTTTGGGACAAGTCGATGGTCAAGGCGGTGGAAAAGGCGATCGTCGATTCCAATCTCGGCCTCAGCCCCGCAACCGAAGGCCAGATTCTGCGGCTACGCATTCCCGAATTGAACACCGAGCGCCGCAAGGAACTCGTGAAGGTCGCGCATAAATATGCCGAGGCAGCCAAGGTCGCCGTGCGCCACGTCCGCCGCGACGGTCTCGACATCATCAAGAAGCTCGAGAAGGCTCACGAGATTTCCGAGGACGACCAGAAGCGCCACGATACCGAAGTGCAGAAGGTCACGGACAGCATAATCGCTGAAATCGATCAGTTGCTGGCGGCTAAGGAAAAGGAAATCATGACGGTTTAAGCGTCAGAAGCCGTTTTTAAGCTGTTGAAAAGCGTATGGTCCGCAAATTGGTCACATATGTGCCGGACCATGGGCTGGGGATTTTAATCGATGTCGAATGCCGCCGCGCCCGCAAATGATGGATCGGACCGATCCACGCCTTTGCATGTCGCGATCATCATGGACGGCAATGGGCGCTGGGCTGCAGCGCGGGGGCTTCCGCGCGCCGAGGGCCATCGCCGCGGCGTCGAGGCACTTCGCCGTGTGGTGCGGGCATCCAACGAACTCGGCATCCAATATTTGACGATCTTCTCGTTCAGCTCCGAGAACTGGTCGCGGCCCGCATCCGAGATCAGCGATCTATTTGGCCTACTGCGTCGCTTCATCCGCAACGATCTTGCCACGCTGCATCGTGACGGCGTGCGCGTACGCGTGATCGGAGAGCGCCAGGGCCTCGATTCCGATATCGCGTCATTGCTGAAAGAGGCCGAGGACCTGACGCGGGGCAACACCCAGCTCAATCTCGTGGTCGCCTTCAACTACGGCTCGCGGCACGAGATCGCCACGGCAGCGCAGCGCCTTGCGCGCGAGGTTGCCGAGGGCAAGCGGACGCCCGAAAGCATCAATGTCGATACGCTCGGCCAGTATCTCGACGCGCCTGATATTCCGGACCCGGACCTGATCATCCGCACGTCGGGTGAACAGCGGCTGTCGAACTTCCTGATGTGGCAGGCTGCGTATAGTGAGTTCGTCTTCGTGCCGATCCATTGGCCAGATTTCGACAAGGCCGCGCTGGAAAGCGCTATTGCCGAATATGCCCGCCGCGAGCGGCGCTTCGGCGGTCTCGCCGCGAAAACCGGTTCGTGACCGGCGTGACCCAGGACGACAGTACGCCGAAGCAGGCGGATGACCGGGGGCTGCGCAATCTCTTGATGCGCATCCTGGCCGCGCTGGTGCTGATCCCCGTTGCGATTTTCGCCGCTTATGCCGGTGGCTGGCTGTGGTTCGGCCTCGTGACGCTGGTGTCGGTTGGTCTCTTCCTGGAATGGCGGGCCATTGTCGGCAATCATATCGGCTGGATCGGGCTCGGCGTCGTCTATGCCTTGGCTGCGTTTGTGGCGTCCATTGTCGTGCGCCTCGATCCCGTCTGGGGCTTCTCGGCCCTGATGTTCATTCTGTTGGTGGTCTGGATGACCGATATCGGCGGCTATTTCGCCGGGCGCGGCATCGGCGGCCCGAAACTGTGGCCGCGCGTCAGTCCGAAGAAGACATGGGCCGGCGCCATCGGCGGCTTTGTTCTCAGCCTCGCTGTGGCTGCCGGTTTTGCCATGAATGGTTTGGGCAGCCTGCTGCCGCTGCTCATGATCGCAACCGTGCTGACGGTGCTGTCGCAACTTGGTGATCTCTTCGAGTCCGCAGTGAAGCGCAAATTCGGCGTCAAGGATTCCGGCCAGATCATTCCTGGTCATGGCGGTCTGCTGGATCGCCTCGACGGCTACGTGTTCGCGGTGGTGGCTGCCGCGGTGATCGGTCTTTTACGCGGCGGTGCAGATGGCGTCGGCCGCGGTCTTATGGTTTGGTGATTTGATGAGTGCTGTTCCCCTGCGAAATAACAAGCCCGCCGCGTCCAGTCTGCGCAGCATCACTGTCCTCGGTGCAACCGGTTCGATCGGCGATAGCACCATGGATCTGCTGCGAGCGTCGCCTGAGCGGTACCAGGTGGAGGCTTTGACGGCTAACGGCAACGTCGAAGGCGTGGTCAAGCTGGCCAAGGAATTCAACGCGCGCTTTGTGGCCGTCGCCGATGAATCCAAGCTGGACGAACTCCGATCGGCGCTGGCCGGCACCGGCATCGCCAGCGGGGCAGGGGATAGTGCCATCGTCGAGGCTGCGGAGCGGCCGGCCGACTGGCTGATGGCCGCCGTGTCAGGCGCCGCCGGCTTGAAGCCCGCGCTCGCCGCCGTCGACCGCGGTGCAACGGTTGCACTGGCCAACAAGGAATGCCTCGTTTGCGCCGGCGATTTCTTCATGGATCGCGCCGCCAAGGCGGGCGCCTGCATCCTGCCGGCGGACAGTGAGCACAATGCTCTGTTCCAGGCGCTGGCCTCCGGCAGCCGCGAGGAACTGACCCGCGTCATCATCACCGCCTCGGGCGGACCGTTCCGTACCTGGGCTGCCGCCGATATCGAGCAGGCAACGCTGGCGCAGGCGCTGAAACATCCGAACTGGTCGATGGGGCAGAAGATTACCATCGATTCCGCATCGATGATGAACAAGGGTCTCGAAGTGATCGAGGCGTCCTATCTGTTCGCGCTGGCGCCGGACGAAATCGACGTATTGGTGCATCCGCAGTCGATCATCCACGGCATGGTCGAGTTCCGCGATTATTCTGTCATGGCGCAGCTCGGTTCGCCCGACATGCGCACGCCGATCGCGCATTGCCTGGGTTGGCCGGACCGCATCCCGGGCCGGGCGGCGCCGCTCGACCTTGCCAAGATCGGGTCGCTGACCTTCGAGGCACCGGATTACGCGCGGTTTCCTGGCCTGAAGCTGGCCTATGACGCGCTGCGCACCGGCAGCGGCGCGACCACCGTCTACAACGCGGCCAACGAGATCGCCGTGGCTGCCTTCACCGCCCAGAAGATCCGCTTTGGCGCCATTGCACGGCTGGTCGAAGCCACCATGAATGAATGGGTGCGGGCAGGGAATTTGGCGCCGTTGTCATCGGCGGATGACGCCATCGCTGTTGACCATAAAGCGAGAAAAATGGCTGCCACCCTCTTGCCTCAAATTGCCGCAAAGGCATCCTAGAGCATTGGGGACGGGGCCTTTGGCCTCGCGTTAGGGGATCGGGATGCTTGAGTTTTTCCAACATAGTTTCAATACGTTAAGCCACGGCTTTATCGGCTATATCATCCCCTTTCTGTTTGTCCTGACGATCGTGGTGTTCTTCCACGAACTCGGCCACTTCCTGGTCGCCCGCTGGAACGGCGTTAAGGTCCTGACGTTCTCGCTCGGCTTCGGTCCTGAACTCGCCGGCTTCAACGATCGCCATGGCACGCGCTGGAAGATTTCCGCGATTCCGCTTGGCGGCTACGTGAAGTTCTTCGGTGACGAGAGCGAAGCCTCGACCCCCTCAAGCGCCGCGCTGGAAGGCATGACGGCGGATGAGCGCAAGGGCAGCTTCCATCACAAGCGGGTTGGCCAGCGTGCGGCCATCGTGGCTGCTGGTCCGATCGCCAATTTCATCCTCGCGATCGTCATTTTCACCTGCCTGTTCACGTTCTTTGGCAAGCCGAGCACGACCGCCAAAGTCGACAGCATTCAGGCTGGCAGCGCGGCCGAGAAGGCCGGGTTCCAGTCGGGCGACATCATCAAGGCCATCGACGGTAAGGTCATTGGCAGTTTCTCCGACATGCAGCGCATCGTCGGCACCAAGGCCGGCGAGCAGCTGGCCTTCAGCGTCAAGCGCGGCGAAGCCACGGTCGAGCTGAAGGGCACGCCAGAACTTCGCGAAGTCAAAGACAGCTTCGGTAACGTCCATCGTCTCGGCGTCCTCGGCATTACCCGCGCGACAGCGGTTGGCGAAGCGACCACCGAGCGGGTCAATCCGGCGACCGCTTTCGTGCTGGGCGTCAAGGAAACCTGGTTCGTCGTGGACCGCACCATCGCCTATATCGGCGGTGTATTCACCGGACGCGAGGCGGCCGACCAAATCGGTGGTCCGATGCGAATCGCCCAGATCTCGGGGCAGGTGGCGACAATCGGCCTGACCGCCCTGATTCACCTGGCGGCGGTTCTGTCGATCTCGATCGGCCTTCTCAACCTGTTTCCGGTGCCACTTCTCGATGGCGGTCATCTTTTGTTCTATGCCGTCGAAGCCGTTCGTGGGCGTCCGCTGTCGGAGCGCGCGCAGGAGATGGGCTTCCGCATTGGCCTCGGTTTAGTGCTGATGTTGATGGTATTTGCGACCTATAACGACATTCTTCACCTGGCTTCGTCATGATCGAGGCTGGGGGTAACGTGGCCGATGGGCAACGTCTTGGAATGAAATTAGAATTGCAGCGCGAAAGGTCGTTTGCCAGTCAGGTAAAATTGGCTACAAGCTGGGCCACTAAAGGGATTCTGTCAGACCGTAGGGGTGCGGGCTGGCGATGGAATGATAAGGGCGCTTTGCGCATGATTTTTGGTTTGCGGGGTTTCCGGGGCGGCCTTCTTGCTGCTTCGATCTTGGTCGCCATGCCGGTCGCCGTTACAGCGACTGCTGCGCTCGTTTCTTCGACTGCCGTGGCTCAGACCGCCGCTTCGATTGTTGTTGAAGGCAATCGTCGCGTGGATGTGGAGACCATCCGCTCCTATTTCCGTCCCGGCCCGAGCGGCCGGCTGGATCAGGGCACCATTGATGACGGCCTCAAGTCGCTCATCGAGACCGGCCTGTTCCAGGACGTGAAGATCAATCAGGCCGGTGGCCGTCTGGTCGTCAGCGTCGTCGAAAACCCGGTCATTGGCCGTATCGCCTTCGAAGGTAACAAGAAGGTCAAGGACGACCAGCTGAACGCCGAAGTGCAGTCGAAGCCGCGCGGGACGCTGTCGCGCCCGATGGTGCAGGCAGACGCGCAGCGCATCTCCGAAATCTATCGTCGCTCTGGCCGTTATGACGTCAGCGTCGTTCCGGAATTCATCGAGCAGCCGAACAACCGCGTCGACCTGATCTTCACGATCAACGAAGGCGCGAAGACCGGCGTGAAGTCGATCCAGTTCATCGGCAACAACTATTACTCGTCCTACCGCCTCAAGGACGTCATCAAGACCCGTGAATCGAATCTCCTGAGCTTCCTGGCTTCGGGCGATATCTATGATCCGGACCGCATCGAGGCTGATCGCGACCTGATCCGCCGCTATTACCTGAAGAACGGCTTCGCCGACGTTCAGGTCGTCGCCGCGCTCACCGAATACGATCCGAACCAGAAGGGCTTCCTGGTCACCTTCAAGATCGAAGAAGGCCAGCAGTACCGCGTGTCGTCGGTCGACTTCTCGTCCACCATTCCGCAGTTCGATCCGAATTCGCTGCGCAGCTTCTCGCGCGTTGGCGTCGGCTCGCTCTACAACGCGGAAGCGCTGGAGAAGTCGGTCGAGGAAATGCAGATCGAAATGTCCCGCCGCGGCTACGCCTTCGCCGTCGTGCGTCCGCGTGGCGATCGCAATTTCGAATCTCACACCGTCACCATCGGTTTCACGGTGGAAGAGGGCCCGCGCGTCTATATCGAGCGTATCAATGTGCGCGGCAACACGCGTACCCGTGACTATGTCATTCGCCGCGAATTCGATCTGGCAGAAGGCGACGCTTACAACCGCGCGCTGGTTGATCGTGCCGAACGCCGCCTGAAGAACCTCGACTTCTTCAAGAGCGTGAAGGTGACGACCGAGCCCGGCTCGTCTAGCGATCGCGTGATCCTGGTGGTCGATCTGGAAGAAAAATCCACCGGTGACTTCTCGGTCTCGGGCGGCTACTCGACCACCGACGGTGCGCTCGGCGAAGTCAGCGTCTCGGAACGTAACTTCCTCGGTCGCGGTCTGTTTGCGAAGGCGTCGGTTCAGTACGGCCAGTATGCCCGTGGCTACTCGCTGTCCTTCGTTGAGCCTTACCTGCTCGACTACCGCGTGGCGCTCGGCCTCGATTTCTATCAGCGCGAGCAGCTGTCCAACAGCTACATCTCGTACAACACCAAGACGCTCGGCTTCAGCCCGCGCCTCGGTTTCCAGCTGCGTGAAGATCTCGCGCTGCAGCTGCGCTATTCCGTCTATCAGCAGCAGATTTCGCTCCCGGCGACGTTGAGCAACTGTAACAACCTGCCAGGTAGCCCAACTGCGACCAACACTCCCGGTTATTTGAATTCGCTGTTCCCCGGCTCGGTTAATCCCGCCGACGCCAACACATGGGGCTGTTACGCCGATGGCGAGTCGTCTCTGCCAGTTCGCCGCGAACTGGCCAGCGGCAAGACGCTGACCTCGGCGCTCGGCTACACGCTGAACTACAACACGCTCGACAATAACAAGAACCCGACCGATGGTCTGTTCCTGGAGTTCAAGCAGGACTACGCCGGCGTCGGCGGCGACGTGACCTACCTCAAGACCACGATCGATGCGAAGTACTACACCCCGCTGGTGGCCGACATCGTTGGTTTGCTGCGTGTCCAGGGTGGTATGCTGAACAAGGTCGGCGAAGACATCCGCATGCTGGATCACTTCCAGATGGGTCCGAACCTGGTGCGTGGTTTCGCGCAGAACGGCATCGGTCCGCGTGACATCAGCTACGTTGCGCTGGGATCCTACGGTGACGCGCTCGGCGGCACCAAGTATTGGGGCGCTTCGGCCGAATTGCAGATGCCATTCTGGTTCCTGCCGAAGGAAGTTGGCATCAAGGGCGCGGTTTATGCCGATGCCGGCGGTCTCTGGGATTATAAGGGACCGACCAGCTGGGCTCAGACTGGCGAAATCAATGCCGCCGGCTGTGTGCCTGCGAGCCGGACTTCGGTCGGTAACTGCGCGGGCATGACCTATGACGACGGCAATGTTGTTCGGTCGTCGGTCGGTGTGGGCCTGATCTGGCAGTCGCCGTTTGGTCCGCTGCGCTTCGACTACGCAGTGCCGATCACCAAGGGCGCCTACGATCGCGTGCAGCAGTTCAAGTTCGGCGGCGGAACTTCGTTCTGAGTTTGATCTCCGGCCGGACCGCGACGGGTGGAATGGTTCTGCCGACGTTCTTCAAGCAATCGCCGTCGTTGACGCTGGCTGAAATAGCAGCGTCAACGAAGGCACGACTGGTCGACCCGACGCGGGCCGACCAGGTCGTGACTGGCGTAGCCTCGCTTGATGAGGCCGGCCCCCATCACCTGACCTTCTTCGAAAATCTTCGCTACATCGACCAGCTCACCCACACCAAGGCCGGTGCCTGCCTGGTGAGCGAGAGCTTCAAGGGCGATATTCCGGCTCACGTAACGGTGCTGCGCGCCAAGCGGCCATTTGCGGCCTTCGTGGAATTGGCGCGCGAACTGCACGCGGACACGCTGCGTCCGGTCTCCGGCTTTGACATTACTGGCATCGCCGCATCCGCCGTCATCCATCCCTCTGCTCAGCTCGAGGATGATGTTACGGTGGATCCGCTGGCCGTGATCGGCCCGGATGTGGAGATCGGTTCCGGCACCATCATCGGCTCTGGCGCGGTGATCGCCGCCGGAGTCAAGATCGGCCGCGACTGCAATATCGGCGCTGGCAGCACGCTGCAGTTCACACTGATCGGCAACAACGTACTCGTTCATCCCGGCTGCAAGTTCGGCCAGGACGGCTTCGGCTTCGTGTTCGGCCGGGACAAGCACATCAAGGTGCCGCAGACCGGCCGTGTCCTGATCCAGAACGACGTCGAGATCGGCGCCGGCACCACCATCGACCGCGGCAGCCTGCGCGATACCGTGATTGGCGAGGGGACCAAAATCGACAATCAGGTCCAGATCGGCCACAATGTGACAATTGGACGGCACTGTGTGATCGCTGCGAAATGTGGCCTTGCGGGCAGCCTGACCATCGGCGACAACGTCGCGCTGGGCGCCATGGTGGGCCTCAATAATCACATTACGATTGGCGATGGCGCGCAGGTCGCCGCAATGGCCGGAGTGAAAGACAGCATTCCGCCGCGCGCGCGGTGGGGTGGCATCTTTGCCCGGCCGACCAAGCAATGGTTCCGCGAGATCCTCGCGGTTGAGAAACTCGCCCGCGAGAGCATGCCGGGAACGGATGCGACGACGCAGGATACGAAAGACGAGGGGCGGGAATGAGCCAGGATTTACCAAGCGATGGCGCATCGCCGATCATCATCGAGACGGTCGACATCAACACCATCCTCAAGACCCTTCCGCATCGCTATCCGTTTCTTCTGATCGATCGTGTCGTCAACATCCGCAAGGACTTCAGCGGCATTGGTATCAAGAACGTCACGATCAACGAGCCGGCATTCCTCGGGCATTTCCCTGATCGCCCGGTCTATCCCGGCGTGTTGATGATCGAAGGCATGGCTCAGACAGCGGGCGTGATCGGCATCTCGTCCGTCGAAGGCACCGAGAAGCCGCGTGCGGTGTATTTCCTCACCATCGACAAGTGCAAGTTTCGTAAGCCGGTGATGCCTGGCGATACGATCGAATATCATCTGCACCTGATCGGCCGGAAAAAGGCGATGTGGTGGTTCCATGGCGACGCCAAGGTAAATGGCAAGGTCGTCGCCGAGGCCGATGTCGGTGCAATGCTGACAGACTGAGGCTACACCGCTCAGTCCGCGTCATTCGTCTAGAGCCTCGGTTCTGATAGAATCAGAACCGAGGCTCTAGCTTTTTGTTTAGGCGCGTTTTCTTGATGCGAACCGGTACCCACTTCGCTCGGAAACGCGCTAGCGCTGCCGAACACGCATCGTGACGACGCCGCCATGTACAGCCAGTTCTATCGAGCTCGGCGGGGTGGTGCCCTGGCGGAGCGTATAGACGATACTCACCGTCGATTGGCTCTGAGTCCCGATCTCGTGCACCGCTGGTGCGTCAGACGGATGCGATCTTTTACCCGTCGGATCGAGGAGAGATAGGCTCATCGACGAGCCATCGAGGCCCGGTAAGCCTGCGGGGCGCGTGATCACGATGTGCAATTCAAGCGCGCCGGTTTCGAGATTGAGCGCGGTATGCGCACCAATGAGTTTCTCAGTCGCCGACAAGCCAACCAAGGCCGGTGTTGGAGGAGTCTCTGCCACGGTCGTAGTCCCTTCTACCGTCCATCCTTTTGTTGCAAGGACGGCGCCGCCGGCTGACGTGTCGATCAGTTTTCCCTGGAATGAAAAATAGACGACGTATTTGGTCCCTCGCACCACGTTCTTGAACCCGGGCGCATCATACATCGAGAACTGGCATCCGTCCGCGCGTGCAGGGTCATAACGATCATACGGGTGCTGTGGACAGGTTCGATGTCCGTACGCCGTACAGCTGCCGGAGGGGCAGCCATCTTCCTGATATGCCGCTGGTAGCAGCACCACAGCTCCGCACAACACGAGGGCGACCACGCTGCCATTGGCCGTGTTCTGGCCCATGACATATTGGCGATATTCACCAGCCGAGCAGGTGCCGGTGAATGTGGCGGAACAGTTGAACGGAGCGTCGAAATTGGCGCCGTGAATCGCCGGTGCGAGATTCCCGGCCGGTGTGACAAAAGATGAATAGGCTACAGCCATGTGGACCTCTTGTGATGTCAGCATGTGAATTGGAGCGAATGGTTATGCGGTGCCGCCGCCCGCGGGCGGCGGCACCGATCTCGGCGCACATGGTGCAGATCCGGATCAGGATTTGGTGCGTGCCAGGACGCAGACCTTCGCCGAAGCCGATCGATCAGTAGTACTGAGGCGAGAAGGAGCCGTCGGGGTTCTGCGTGACCACAGCGCTGGTTTGCGCGCGACCCGTGAAGTTGACGTTGCCGGCTTTGGTCGAGGCTGCGGTGTAGTCGATGATCTGACCGGGCGTGTATGCGCCATCGGCGACATAGAAGTTGATCACAGGTGTCACGTTGAACGTGTCGTTCGGCTCTGCGATGAAAGTGGCAACCGGCGACGGGATGCTTGGAACGTTGCCTGGACGCGCCAGACCGAACAAGTATCCGTTGGATGCCGTGAAATCGTTGTTGGCGATAATCCTGTAAGAGCCGGTCATCGCGCCGCCCGGTGTAACGGTGCCGAACCCGATGGGCGTCGTTCCGGCGAAGGTGACGCTGTCCTGCAGAGTAACGTCGACCGCAGCAGCGCCGCTCTGGCCCATGGTTGTCCCTGGAGCGATGGGCATGGTTGCAGTCGCCCAGTAGGCGAAAGTCTCGTCGGTGTACTCAACCGTATCCGTTCCACCCGGGAGGATGCCGTTGAACGTCACCCACGCGTTACTGTAAACGACCGGCTGTCCGCCCGTCGATGTCACGGCGGGTGGTTGCATGAAGAGAACATAATTCTTCGCGAATCCAGAGTTGTTCAGAACCTTGATCGTGTACTTGGCCATGTTGCTGCTCCTGGCTGAATGGTGACTGGTCGGCGACAACAAGCGGCCTTGCGAAGCGAGGAAGCATTACGGCTTGCGTGATGTCGTGACGATGTCGTGGATAACAACCATAGCGTGTATCAACCATTGGTTGTGCGATATGGCTCCGATGGCGTATTGACGAAACCGAGCCGTCTCGTCGCATCGATCAGCTCGGCAAGACTGTGGACGTTCAGGCTACGCATCGCATTCTCGCGATGCTTGCGGACGGTGAGGGGGCTGATCCCGAGCTTGCGGGCAATCTGCTTACTGGTGAGGCCAACAGTAATGAGCCGCGCGACGTCGATTTCGCGCGGTCGCAGGACGGGTGGGCTGCCGATCAAAAAGACCGGTCGTGTCTTTCCCGCCGATCGGCGTGTTGCGATGTATCGCCATGGGCCGAAGACGTTTTGGCGAAGGCGGTGAGTTGCACCGTCGTTCCCAGCCGCATCTTGTGCAGGATGCTCGCGCGATGTTTGCGGACGGTGAACTCGGAAATGGCAAGGGCGCGCGCGATCTGTTTGCAGCTCATCGACTGGCCAACCAGCGACAATACTTCCTCCTCGCGATTGGTCAGACGCGCCATAAAAGGTCATTCCGTACTGGCTTATAAAGAACGTATCATGAACATCTCGAGTTCAGCAAGGTTCCAGTGGTGCTTGTCGGCACGGTACTGGACAGTCCACGTGACGCGGGTTACGCAGCGGAAAATCCTAGAAATCTGCAGGAACTGGACTTCTCGATGAGCAAGATCGATCCAACCGCCCGCGTCGCCGACGGTGCTGTCATTGGCGAGGGCGCCGAAATCGGACCCTTCTGCATCATCGGACCGCATGTCACGATCGGTGCAGGCACGAAGCTGCTGTCGCATATCAACGTGACGGCGCAGACGACCATCGGCGAGAATTGCACGATCTATCCGTTCGCCTCATTAGGCACGCCTCCGCAGTCGCTCAGCTACAAAGGCGAACTGACCCGGCTGACCATCGGCAATGGCTGTACCATCCGCGAGTCCGTGACCATGAATGCCGGTACTGTCGCCGGCGGTGGCATCACGTCAGTGGGCGATCGCGGCTACTTCATGAATTGCGCCCATGTCGGCCATGACTGCCATGTCGGCAACGACGTGATCTTCGCGACTTCGGCGACGCTTGGCGGCCATTGCGAGATCGGCGATTTCGTTTTCATGGGCGGGCTGTCGGCCGTGCACCAGTTCACCCGCATTGGCTCGCAGGTCATGGTCGGCGGCATCTGCGGCGTGCGCGGCGACATCATCCCGTTCGGGCTCGTGAATGGTCAATATGCAGCGCTGGAAGGCCTCAACATTATCGGCATGAAGCGCCGCAAGTTCACCAAGGAGCGCGTCGCCGCCGTGCGCTCGTTCTATCAAAAGCTGTTCCATGGCCCCGGCGTCTTTGCCGAGCGGCTCGAGCGCGTGCAGCCCTTGGCGAATGACGATCCGGCGATTGCAGAAATCCTGACATTCATCGCCGGCGCCAAACATCGCGCGCTGTGCTTGCCCGAGGATAGCAAGAGCAGTTCTTGAATTCGGGTATCGCGGGGCGAAGCATGACTGACCAGGCTCAAATACAGCACCCGCAATCGCATCCGCCGATAGGCTCGCCGTTCGGCATCATCGCCGGCGGCGGCTCGCTGCCCTTCGCTGTCGCGGACTCGCTGCAGGCGCGTGGCATCAAGCCTGTCGTGTTCGCGCTGAAGGGGTTCTGCGATCCGGCGCTGGTGGCGCGATTTCAGCACCACTGGATTCCCATCGGTCAGTTCGGTCGCTTGCTGAAGCTGATGCGCAGCGAAAATTGCCGGGATCTCACCTTCATCGGCACGCTTGTGCGGCCGGCAATCTCCGAGATCAGGCTGGACTGGGCAACGCTTCGCGTAATGCCGAAAGTGTTTCGCGCGTTTCGCGGTGGTGACGATCACTTGCTGACGAGTATCAGCCGCCTGTTCGAGCATGAAGGTTTTCGTCTGCTGGGGATCAAGGACGTCGCGTCCGATGTGCTGATGCCGGAAGGCAGCGTGACGCGTGCCGTACCGGATCAGGATGCTGAAGCCGATATCGCGCGTGGGCGCGACGTCCTGCGCGCCTTGAGCCCGTTCGATATCGGCCAGGCGACCGTGGTGATCGACGGCCATGTGGTGGGGATCGAGGATATCGAAGGCACCGATGGATTGCTGGCCCGCGTGGCGCTCTTGCGTGAGCAGGGACGTATTCGCGCCAAGGCAGGGCGGGGTGTACTGGTGAAGGCGCCGAAGAGCGGTCAGGATCTGCGTTTCGATCTGCCGACATTGGGACCGCGGACCATCGAGCGCGCTGCGGCCGCGAAGCTCGCCGGCATCGCCATCGTTGCAGGCAATACGATCGTCGCCGAACCGCAGCAGATGATTGTCGCCGCCGATGCCGCAGGTCTTTTCGTGACGGGACTTCCGACGTGACAAAGACGATCTATCTCATCGCCACCGAAGAATCCGGCGACCGTCTCGGCTCAGCGCTGATGAAGGTGCTGCGCCAGCGGTTCGGCGACGATGTGCGCTTCGAAGGCGTTGGTGGTTCGTCGATGGCACGCGAAGGGCTGCAGTCGCTGTTTCCCATCGAAGAGCTTTCCATCATCGGCCTTGCCGCCGTCCTACGGAAGTTGCCGTCGATCCTGAAGCTCATCACGCGCGCGACCGAGGACGTCTTGCGGGCCAGACCCGACGTGCTGGTCATCATCGACAGCCCGGACTTCACCCATCGCGTCGCCAAGCGTGTGCGCCAGCGCGATCCCTCCATTCCCGTCGTCAACTATGTGTCGCCAACGGTGTGGGCGTGGCGGCCGGGGCGCGCGAAGGCGATGCGCGCTTATGTCGACCATGTGCTGGCGCTGCTGCCGTTCGAGCCGGAGGCGCATCGGCGGCTCGGCGGACCGCCATGCACCTATGTCGGTCATCCCCTGATCGAGCAGATCGATGCGCTGCGTCCCAATGCGGAAGAGCAGGCGCGTCGCGAAACGAAGCCGCCGGTGCTGCTGGTGCTGCCGGGTAGCCGTCGCAGCGAGATCCGTCATCACATGGCAACGTTCGGCGCGACGCTCGAGCTGCTGCAAAAGCGGGGCACGCAATTCGAACTGATCCTGCCGACCATGCCGCATCTCGTCGAGGTCATCGCCGAAGCGCTCAAGGCGTGGCCGGTGCAGCCGCGGATCGTTGTGGGCGAAACAGAGAAGCGCGCGGCGTTCCGCATCGCGCATGCGGCCTTCGCCAAGTCGGGGACGGTGACACTGGAGCTTGCATTGTCGGGCGTGCCGATGGTCACCGCCTACAAGGCCGGCAGCGTCGAGGCCTGGATCATCCGCCGCCGCATCACCTCGTCGTCGGTGATCCTCGCCAATCTGGTGATCGGCGAGAACGTCATTCCGGAGTTCATCCAGGAAGACTGCACGCCGGAGAAGCTCGCGGCGTCGTTGCAAGAGGTGCTGGCAGACACACCGATGCGGCATCGTCAGATCGAAGCCCTGGCGCGGCTCGACGGGATCATGGCGACGGGCGCAGCGTCGCCGAGCGTCGGTGCGGCCAATGTCGTGCTGGCCACCATGCGGAAGAGTTGAAGGCATCAGTTCAGGAGATTGCAGCGTAACAAAAAACGGCGGATCTCGCGATCCGCCGTTTTGATTTCCGCACTCAGCGAAACGATATCTTAGGCGCGCTTGGCGATATCCACGTAGTCGCGACGGGCAGCACCCGTATAGAGCTGGCGCGGACGGCCGATCTTCTGCTGCGGATCGCCGATCATCTCGCTCCACTGGCTGATCCAGCCGACGGTGCGGGCAACCGCGAACAGCACGGTGAACATCGAGGTCGGGAAGCCCATCGCCTTCAGCGTGATGCCCGAATAGAAATCGACGTTCGGGTACAGCTTGCGGTCGATGAAGTACTGGTCCGACAGCGCGATCTTCTCGAGCTCCATCGCAACGGCGAGCATCTCGTCGCCACCGTGACCGGTTTCCTTGAGAACTTCGTGGCAGGCCTGCTGCATCAGCTTGGCACGCGGATCGTAGTTCTTGTAGACGCGATGACCGAAGCCCATCAGGCGGACGCTGGAATTCTTGTCCTTCACCTTGGCGATGAATTCCGGAATCTTGTCGACGGTGCCGATTTCGGCGAGCATCTGCAGCGCGGCTTCGTTGGCACCACCATGCGCCGGTCCCCACAGGCAGGCGATGCCGGCGGCGATGCAGGCGAACGGATTGGCGCCGGATGAGCCGGCGATGCGGACCGTCGAGGTCGATGCGTTCTGCTCATGGTCAGCGTGCAGCGTAAAGATTTTGTCCAGCGCTTTGGCGAGCACCGGATTGACCTTGTACTCCTCGCACGGCACGGCGAAGCACATCTTCATGAAGTTCGCCGCGAAATCGAGCGAATTGGTCGGATACACGAAGGGCTGACCGATCGTGTACTTGTAAGCCATCGCCGCGAGCGTCGGGATCTTGGCGATCATGCGGATCGACGCGATGTCGCGCTGCTTCGGATCGTTGATATCAGTTGAGTCGTGGTAGAAAGCGGCGAGGGCGCCAACCGACGCGACCATCACGGCCATCGGATGTGCGTCGCGGCGGAAGCCCTGGAAAAAGCGGCTCATCTGGTCGTGAACCATGGTGTGGTTCGTGACCAATGCGTCGAACTTTGCCTTCTGCGCCTTGGTCGGGAGTTCCCCGTACAGCAGCAGGTAGCAGGTCTCGAGAAAGTCGCCCTTCTCGGCGAGCTGCTCGATGGGGTAGCCGCGGTACTCGAGGATACCGGCATCGCCATCGATATAGGTGATCTTGGACTGGCAGCTGCCCGTCGAGGTGAAGCCGGGATCGTAGGTGAACATCCCGGACTGGGCGTAGAGCTTGCCGATGTCGATGACATCAGGGCCGACGGTCCCGCTGTGGATCGGCAGTTCGAAGCTCTTGCCGTCGACTGTCAGCGTTGCGGATTTGGTATTGGTTTTTGCGTCCATCGCGTGGTCCCCGATGAGATCGTTGAGGGGCCGGCAAGCCACCGACATTTCAGGAGAAATGGGGAGGCTAGCCGGGAATTCCAGAGCATTCGCCAGAATGCGTAGCGTATTGCTGTGTGCGCTGCAAGGCGGGCAAAAGCAGCCTACAGCTATGCTAAATAGATGCCTGATCGGCGAGCCGGTCCAGGCATTCCTGCCGTCCCAATACCGCCAGAACATCGAAAATGCCGGGCGATGTGGTCTTGCCGGTCAGCGCCACGCGAAGCGGTTGCGCAACCCCGCCAAGCTTGATGCCAGCTTCCTCGGCAAAGGCGCGGGTAGCGGCTTCGGCATTTGCTGCGGTCCAGTCGGTGACGGCTTCCAGTGCTGTGCGCAACTTGCCGATCAGCACACGGGTTTCCGGCGTCAGCGCGGCCTGCGCCTTCGGCTCCATCGCCAGTGGGCGATCGGCAAAGATGAAATTGGCGCCGTCGATCAGTTCGATCAGCGTCTTGGCGCGTTCCTTCAGGCCGGGCATGGCGCGCAACAGCTGGGCGCGCGTGGCGTCGTTGAGCTTCGCCTTCAGTTCGGGGCCGCCGGGCACGTAATTCAGCACGTCCTCGAACATGGTCACGAGGGATTGATCGTCGGTGTGACGGATGTAGTGACCGTTGAGATTTTCGAGCTTGGCGAAATCGAAGCGCGCGGCGGAACGGCCGATCCCCGACAGGTCGAAGGCGTCGATCATCTCCTGGGTCGAGAAGATTTCCTGATCGCCATGGCTCCAGCCGAGTCGCACCAGGTAATTCCGTAGAGCGGCCGGTACATAGCCCAGCGCGCGATAGGCTTCGACGCCGAGCGCACCGTGGCGCTTTGAGAGTTTCGAGCCATCGGGCCCGTGGATCAGCGGAATATGCGACATGCTGGGGACGGTCCAGCCGAGCGCGTCGTAGATCTGCTTCTGGCGCGCGGCGTTGATCAGATGGTCGTCACCGCGAATGACATGGGTCACGCCCATGTCATGGTCGTCCACCACCACGGCCAGCATGTAGGTCGGATTGCCGTCGCCACGCAGCAGCACGAGGTCGTCGAGATTCTCGTTCTGCCAGACCACGCGGCCCTGTACCTGATCCTCGATCACGGTCTCACCGGTGAGCGGCGCCTTTAGGCGGATCGTCGGTTTGACGTCGGGGTGGGGCTCGGATGGATCGCGATCGCGCCAGAGCCCGTTATAGAGCTTGGACTTGCCCTCGGCGCGGGCGGTCTCGCGCATCTGCCGCAGCTCCTCGGCCGAGGCATAGCAGTAATACGCCTTGCCCTCGGCCAGCAGCTGTTCGGCGACTTCGCGGTGCCGGCCGGCACGGGCAAACTGGAAGACGGTGTCGCCATCCCATTCGATGCCCAGCCACTTCAACCCGTCGATAATGGCGTCGATCGCGGCATCCGTTGAACGCTCGCGATCCGTATCCTCGATCCGCAGCAGCATCTTGCCGCCGGTCTTCTTGGCATAGAGCCAGTTGAACAGCGCGGTGCGTCCACCGCCGATATGGAGGAAGCCGGTCGGCGAGGGGGCGAAACGGGTAACGACGGGAGTGGTCATATCAGCGGGTTCGATCGAGTTCGGTGTGAGTGTTGGCGGGCGTTTATCACAACGACAGGGCGCTGTCTCACGGCGAATAAACGCGGATTTGGGGCCGGAACCGCATCGGAAAAGGCCCTTTCGCGGGACCCGGCCCCTGATCCGGCCTTGGCGCGGCCTTCCGGATTTGGCACATAGGGCACAGCTTGAAAGGCAGAAAATGACAGACGAATCGGTATCCGACGCAGGCCGTGACTTCATCCGCGACATCGTTGCGGCGGACCTGCAATCCGGTAAGCATAAGAGCGTGGTGACGCGCTTTCCGCCGGAGCCCAACGGCTACCTGCATCTCGGTCATGCCAAGTCTATCTGCCTGAATTTCGGCGTTGCCGAGGAATTCGGCGGCCACTGCAACCTGCGTTTCGACGACACCAATCCGACCAAGGAAGAGCAGGAATATATCGACGCCATCCAGCGCGACGTCCGCTGGCTCGGCTTCGACTGGGGCGAGGGCAACCTGCACTACGCCTCGGACTATTTCGAGCAGCTCTATGACTGGGCGGTACACCTGATCCGCGCCGGCAAGGCCTATGTCGATGACCAGTCGCAGGAAGAAATCCGCTTTAAGCGTGGCACCCTGACGGAGCCTGGCCAGAACAGCCCGTTCCGCGACCGTTCGGTTGATGAGAACCTGGATCTGTTCGCGCGGATGCGCGCCGGCGAATTCCCGAACGGCGCCCGCGTGCTGCGCGCCAAGATCGACATGTCGTCGGGCAACATCAACCTGCGCGATCCCGTGATCTATCGCATCCTGCATGCGCATCATCCGCGCACGGGCACCGCTTGGAGCATCTATCCGAGCTACGACTTCGCGCACGGCCAGTCGGATGCCATCGAACACGTAACG
Source organism: Tardiphaga sp. OK246 (assembly GCF_900188215.1). Lineage (NCBI taxonomy): Bacteria > Pseudomonadati > Pseudomonadota > Alphaproteobacteria > Hyphomicrobiales > Nitrobacteraceae > Tardiphaga > Tardiphaga sp. OK246. The sequence continues at coordinate 1,053,898 of NZ_FZOX01000002.1, read as the reverse complement.
CATTCGATCTGTACGCTCGAATTCGAGGATCACCGGCCGCTTTACGACTGGTGCCTGGAAAACCTGCCGGTGCCATCGCGGCCGCATCAGTATGAATTCGCGCGCCTCAACATGACCTACACGCTGCTGTCGAAGCGCGTGCTGACCGAACTTGTCCGCGGTGGCCATGTCACGGGCTGGGACGATCCACGGATGCCGACGCTGGCCGGCCTGCAGCGCCGCGGCATTCCTGCCGAAGCACTGCGCGAATTCGTCAAGCGCATCGGCGTCGCCAAGGCCAACTCGACCGTCGATATCTCGATGTTCGATTTCGCCGTGCGCGAGACACTGAATCGCACGGCGCAGCGCCGCATGGCGGTGCTGAAGCCGCTGAAGGTGGTGATCGAGAACTACCCGGAAGGACAGACCGAGCAGCTCGAAGCCATCAACCATCCCGATGATGCGTCGCTCGGCAACCGGCAGATTTCATTCGGCCGCGAGCTTTACATCGAGCATGACGACTTCATGGAAGAGCCGCCGAAGAAGTTCTTCCGCATGGCGCCAGGCCGCGAGGTCCGCTTGCGTTATGGCTACTTCATCACCTGCAAGGACGTCATCAAGAATGCCGCTGGCGAGGTGGTCGAACTGCGCTGCACCTATGATCCGGAAACCCGGGGCGGCAATGCGCCGGACGGCCGCAAGGTCAAGGCGACGATCCATTGGGTGAGCGCTGCAGATGCCGTGCAGGCGGAAGTGCGCGTCTACAATCAGCTGTTCGCCGATCCGCAGCCCAATGCGACCGAGTTCGCATCGCAGCTCAATCCGGACTCGCTGGAGAAGCTGACCGGCGCCATGCTTGAGCCGGCGCTGGCGAGCGACAACACAAGCGATGTCGTGCAGTTCGAGCGCCAGGGTTATTTCTGTCGCGACAAGGATTCAGCGCCGGGCAAGCTGGTCTTCAACCGTACCGTCGGTCTGCGCGATAGCTACGCCAAGCTCGCCTGAGCAACCCCAGGGATTAATTTTCGTATTCTGCATCCGTTCCGCTAGTCGCCGCTTGCCCTTCCGATAGCATTCGGAAGGACAAGCGTGGCGTGCGGGCGTTCGATGGCGCAGGGCGGGGATCAGCAACAGCGGCGGGGCCGATCCGGCACGGCGACCACATGGCCGCCGGCCACGGCAGGCGTCGCTGCCCCGTCAGCGACGTCGTCGACGTCGGGCTTCGGGACGCTCTGGACGTGGGTGCGGGCCGAAGCTGGTCCCGGTCGCTTGCTGCCCTGGGTGCCGATCGCTTTCGGCACCGGCATCGCGCTGTATTTTGCCGCTGAGCATGAGCCGGTGGCCTGGGTTGCCGCTGCGACGGCTGGCCTTCTTTGCATGGCTGCGTTTTTGCTGCGGCGACAACGATGGTTTTCCTTGATCTTGCTTATTGCGGCCATCGCGGCCGGCTTTGCGATGGCTGCCTTGAAAACCGCGCGTGTGGCTCATGAGGTTCTGGCGAAGCCGCTCTATTCCGTCGCGCTGACCGGCTTCGTCGAAACGCATGAGGAACGGGAGCGCACGGATCGCTTCGTGCTGCGCGTTGCCACGATGGACAGCCCGCGCGCCGCACCGAAGCTCACTCGTGTGCGGCTGTCGGTGAAGAAGGGCACGGCACCTGCCGTCGGCAGCTTCGTCGAATTGAAGGCAAGGCTGCAGCCGCCGCTGTCGCCGCTCCGGCCGGGCAGCTACGACTTCGGCCGCGATCTGTATTTTCAAGGGATCGGCGCATCTGGCTTCGTGATGGGCGGCATCAAGGCAGTCGATCCGCCGATACAGCCGAGTGTGGCACTACGCTATTCGGCGACCATGCAGGGGCTACGCGACGCCATCGACGCGCGGATCCGCACCGTGCTCTCGGGCGATAGCCGCGCCATTGCCACGGCGCTGCTCACGGGCCGCCGCGATGCGATTTCGGCTGACGTCAATGATGCGATGTTCATCTCCGGCCTCGGTCATGTGTTGTCGATTTCTGGCTATCACATGGCCGTGGTCGCCGGCGTGGTGTTCTTTGCGATACGCGCACTGCTGGCACTGATCCCTGTCCTGACAGTGACGTTCCCGATCAGGAAAGTCGCAGCGGCTGCGGCGTTATTCGCAGCACTGTTCTATCTGCTGTTGTCAGGTGCTGAAGTCGCGACGCAGAGATCGTTTTTCATGACGGCCGTCGTGCTGATTGCAGTCATGGTCGATCGCCGGGCGGTGACGTTCCGCACGCTGGCGGTGGCGGCGATGGTCGTGCTGATCGTCGCGCCCGATGCGCTGGTTCACCCGAGTTTCCAGATGTCTTTCGCCGCGACGCTGGGGCTCGTTGCATTGGTGCAGATCGGCATGCCCGCGCTGTTTGCCTCGCCCGATCATTCCGCGACAGCGCGCGTGGCGCTATGGGGCGGACGCGAGATCGCGATGCTCGTGCTGGCCTCGCTGGTCGCGGGCCTTGCCACCACGCCCTATGCCGCATTTCATTTCCATCGCGTCACGCCTTATGGCGTCGTCGCCAATCTCCTGGCGATGCCAGTGGTCTCAGCGCTGGTGATGCCGGCGGGTATTCTTGGTTTGGTGGCCATGCCGTTCGGCTTTGACGGTGTGTTCTGGCGGCTGATGGATGTCGGCATCCAGTGGATGATCGTGGTCACGCAATGGGTGGCGGCCTTGCCCGGCGCCATCGGCCGGATGCCGGCCTTCGGCACCGGACCGCTGATATCAGCCAGTATCGGCATCATCGTGCTCGGATTGCTGCGCACGCCGTTGCGCTTCGCGGGGGCTGGCGTGCTGGTGCTCTCGATTGTATGGGCATTGCTGGTGAAGCAGCCGGATGTGCTGATCTCGGGTGATGGTCGCAGCGTCGCGGTACGGGGCAGGGATGGGCATCTCCACGTGATGCGCAGCGCCAAGGATACATTTTTGCTGAAAGAGTGGCTTGCCGGCGATGCCGATGCACGCCTGCCGACCGATGCCTCAGTCGGCCACGGCGTGTCCTGCGACCGCGACGGGTGCATCACGGCGCTGGCCGATGGCGCTTTGGTGGCGCTGGTTTTACAGCCGGATGCCTTCACAGATGATTGCGAGAAAGCGGCGCTCATCGTCACGACGAAACAACCGCCGAGGGATTGCAGGGCGCTGGTGATCGATCAAGATCGCTTGCAACGAAATGGTGCGGTGAGCCTGCAGCGAACCGCGAACGGCTTTACCATCGATGCCGTGCGACCGCGGGGTCTGGACCGTCCGTGGTCGCGCGCCATTCCTGATGAGCCCCAGCACGATCTGATCCCGAACAGTCGTACGCCACAAAATCGGCCGGTGGATGCGACGCCGGCGGAAACCGATCTTCAACCCGAAGATCAGTAGTCCGCCGAGGCGATAGCCTCAGTAACGCCGATACAGACCAATCAGCTTGCCCTGAATGCGCACCCGGTTAGGCGGCAGGATGCGAACTTCGTAAGCGTCGTTCGCTGGCTCTAGCGCGATCGACGCGCCGCGGCGGCGGAAGCGCTTCAACGTGGCTTCCTCGTCGTCAATCAGGGCCACCACGATGTCGCCGGTGTCGGCGCTTTCGTTGCGCTGGATCAGCACCGTGTCGCCATCGAGAATGCCGGCGTCCTGCATGGAATCGCCGCGCACTTCGAGCGCGTAATGTTCGCCGGAGCCGAGCATGTCGGCGGGCATGCTGATGGTGTGGCTGCGGGTCTGCAGCGCCTCGATCGGCGTACCTGCCGCGATCCGGCCCATGACCGGGATAGCAACCGTGCGGCCATTGTCATCATCGCCGCTGTTGCTGGCGATGCTGGCGGCCGAACGCACCTTGCCAAGCGTGCCTTCGATGACGCTGGGCGTGAAGCCGCGGCGCCCGGTGCCGCCGGTGACCGGCGCGCCGAGCTCTGGCAGCTTGATGACTTCGATGGCACGGGCGCGGTTGGGCAGACGGCGTATGAAGCCGCGTTCTTCCAGCGCCGTGATCAGACGATGGATGCCGGACTTCGAGCGCAGGTCGAGCGCATCCTTCATCTCGTCGAAGGAGGGCGGGACGCCGGCTTCCTTCAGCCGTTGATCGATGAATCGCAGGAGTTCGTATTGTTTGCGCGTGAGCATCTGAAGCCATCCTCAGTTGACGGTGTCGGCCGCCGCGTGCGTTTCAAAGGGCCTTCGAACGGTGAGCCTCAATCCTGAGACGATCGTTCGAAGATCGGTTGCGCGAGTTCGGGCACTCTCAAACTACTCAAAGCCACAGAATCTCGAAACAAATCATGAACGAACACTATATGTTCCATATGTGTTCTGCAATGCTTAATTTGCCGTCAACAGAATGCGCGTTGAGGGAGGTTTGAGGAGGCTGTTCCTACCAGTCGTCGACCCTCGAGGGACATGGAAAATGCTTCCGCGGTCGCTTGGGCTACGCGGACGTCATGCGCCCAACGGGCGGCGGGGGAGTCGTGGAGCCGGTGGCCAGCGAGCGCTGAACCATGATCGTGTCGGCCCAGCGGCCGGAGCGATAAGCGACGCCGGGCAGCAAGCCGACGCGCGCAAAGCCAAAGCTCTCATGCAAGCCGAGCGAGGCCGTGTTGTCGGCATCGATATAGCCGATGATCTGCCGAAAGCCGGCCGCCGCGCAGACATCGATCAACTCGCGCATCAACAGCCGGCCGATGCCTCGGCCGACATGCCCGTGGTGGATATAGATCGAATGCTTGACCGTGTAGCGATAGGCCGGTCGCTTGCGGAACAGCACCACATAGGCGTAGCCGACGACCTCGCCGCCTTGCGTGGCGACGAGGTGCGGGAACCGTTTGCTGCGCAGGTTCTTGCGCCGGTCTCTGAGATCGTCGGGCTGCGGCGTGTCGGCGTCGCTGACGCCTTCCTCGACGCCTTGCCGGATGTGCCGGCGATAGATCGCCAGCATGGCATCGACGTCGGTGTCGCGTGATGGTCGGATGACGACCGGCTGTTCGAGTTCCGTTGGCAAATCAGGCTCCTTACGTGCTCCCTATTCGGAGACCACGTAAGTGTAAAGTCGGATCCGGCCATTGGCGTCGACCTTGCGGTAGATGCCCTGGATTTCGACGTCGAAGCCCGGGAACGTGTTGAAGCAGGTCTCGAACATCCGGAGATAGTCGATCATCGGCTTTGACCGTTCGGTGAGCCGTTCTCCGGGAACGATCGTGGCGATGCCGGGCGGGTAGACCACGAACGGCGTCGTCGCGACGCGCCCGAATATCTCATCGATCGGGAGGTAATCGACGTCGTTGCGCACCAGACAGCGCGCGGCATCATGGGGTGACATGGCAATCTCCGGCAGATGGTCGGCGGAGAATTGCCTGGTCTGAAGTTCGCTCACATTGGCCTCGCGGAAGAACCGGTGCATGTCGCCGCACAGATCCCGCAGGCGTATGCCCGCATAACGCGCCGGCCTGCGCCTGGAGAATTCCGGGATAACGTCTTCCAGCAGCGCGTTGTCGTCATGAAACTTCTTGAAGGCGACAAGGCCCGATATCAGCGTGCCGGCCTTGCTGGCTTCCACGCCGGGCGTCAGCAGGAAGAGCAGCGAGTTGAGATCGTTCTTCTCCGGCACGATGCGATTTTCGCGCAGGAACTGCGCGACCACGGGCGCGGGGATGCCGTGTTCCGCATAGCCGCCGGTGGTGCGGTCGAAGCCGGGTGTCAGTACCGTCAGCTTGTTGGGATCGGTCATGGTGAAACCGGCTTCCATGCCGGGGAAGCCATGCCAAGCGGCGTCAGGCGCGAGCTGCCAATAAGCCGGATTGGTGGCCAGCTGGTCAGTGCCGATGCTTTCCCAAGGCACATTGTGAACAGCGCCTTCGCTGGCTGCGTCGGGAATCGCGACGCGCTCGGGCACGAAGGGTTCGAAGAACCAGCGGCGCTCAGTGCGGGTTTCCTTCTCCTCGAATTCGCGGCGGACGGCGCGCATCTTCTTGCGCAGTTCGATGCCGAGGCGGATCGTATCGTCCCACAACACTTCGCCGGAGCGGCCCTTCATCATCTGCGCGCCGACATCCAATGATGCGAACAGCGGATAGAACGGCGAGGTCGAGGCGTGCTGCATGAAGCTTTCGTTGAAGCGCCGATGCTCGACGCGGCGTTTCTGGCCGCGGATATGACGATCCTTCATGTGGATCTGCGACGCCTGCGAGAAGCTCGCGAGCTGCTTGTGGGTCGACTGCGTCGCGATGATGCCCGGCGAATCCGGGCCGAGCTCTTTGAGCCCCATGGCGAAGCGACCGGCATAGAGCGGGTGGAATTTCATGAAACCCGCCCAGGCTTCGTCGAACAGGATGTAATCGCAGAGATGGCCGATGCGCGCGATGATCATCTCGGCGCTGTAGATGGTGCCGTCATAGGTGCACTGTTCGACCACGGCGACGCGGAACGGGCGCGGACGTTTCCAGGCCTCGGGATCCGTGACGAGCGGATTGATACGGATGCGCTCGCGCAGCGCGTCCTCGTCGAGCGCGTCCCAGTTCATCGGGCCGATCAGGCCCCAGGGATTGCGCGTCGTTGGCACATAGATCGGCACACCGCCTGAAATCATCAATGCGCCGTGCAAAGCCGCCTTGTGGTTGTTGCGATCGAACAGCACGAGGTCGCCATCGGTAACCAGAGCCGATAGCGCGACCTTGTTGGAGGTCGAGGTGCCGTTGAGCACGAAGTAGGTCTTCTCCGCGCCAAAAATCTGCGCGGCTTCCTTCTGCGCCTGCAAAGCAGGGCCCTCATGAGTTAGCAGGTCGCCGAGATCGAGCACCGAATTGTCGAGGTCGTCGCGAAACACGGCTTCGCCGAGATGTTCCATGAACACCCGCCCGATCGGGCTGCGGCTGTAGAACACGCCGCCATTGTGGCCCGGGCAGGTCCAGAGCTGGTTGCCTTCCTCGGCATAGTCGACCAAAGCGCCGAAGAACGGCGTCTTCAGCGTCTCGGCATATTGCTTCAACCGGCTGATGAGATTCTTGGCGATGAAGGGTGGGGTTTCCTCGGACAGGAAGACATAGCCGTCGATGAAATCGAGCACTTCGACCGGGACGTCTTCAAACCGCTTGCGACGGATCAGCAGGATGATGGGGAAGTCGAGGCCCCGTTTGCGCATCAGGTTGATCAGCGCCGCGGTCTTGCCTTCGAGGCCCTTCTTGCCCCAGTCGACCACCATGCAGCCGATGGCCGCGTCGGTCTGGACTGCGATCGTGGCGTCTTCGAGCTTGCGTGCCTTGACGACTTCGAAGCCGGAACGCTCGATCTCATCGACGATCTGATTGAGCCGAATGCCCTCGAGATCGTCGGCGTCGAATGTTGGCATCGCAAACAGGAAATTGAAGCGTTTGAAATAGTCCATTTGTGCACCGATCTTGTTTCGCAGCGATGTCTCGCTGCGTTACGTGACAATTCAGTGACTGAAGCCGCGTTAAGGTATCTCAGTCAGAAAAAAGCTCAGAGAACATGCCGCGCGGCGGAAGTTCCGGTGGCCCGGCATCCCATCGCGCATCTCGGCCTTTAAACAGGCAGTCGCATGATCGCGCAGGAATCGCCAGCGGCGGCGGCGGGAGCGAATGGCGTGCGGATCAGAAGTCCTTCGGCAACAGCCAGATTTCCTAGCAGCGACGAGTCCTGCTTGATGACCGGCGTCGCCACCACGGTGCCGTCGGCGCGGGTTTCCAGGCGCGTGCGCAGATAGTCCTCGCGCTGGTCGTTGGCGGCGAGGTCGCGGCCGAGCACCGCGGGTTCGAGCGCGTGAGCGACCTCGTTTCGGCCGGACAGCGCGCGCAGCAGCGGCACCATGAACAGGAAGCCGCAGACATAGGACGAGACGGGATTGCCGGGCAGGCCGATGACCCGCATGCTCTGGCGGCGTCCGTGCATCATCGGCTTGCCGGGCCGCATCGCGATGCGCCAGAACGCCATCTCGACGCCGGCATTGATCAGGGATTGCTGCACGAGGTCGTGGTCGCCGACCGACGCGCCGCCGGTGGTGATCAGCACGTCCGCCTTCAGATCGATCGCGCGCTGAATGGCCGATGTGGTCGCCTCCAGCGTGTCGACAGCGATACCGAGATCGATCACCTCGGCGCCTTCGGCACGGGCCAGTGCACGTAGCGCGAAGCCATTGGAGAGCACGATCTGGCCGGGGCCGGGGACCGCACCGGGCATTACCAGTTCGTCGCCGGTGGCGAGCACGGCAACGACCGGCCGTCGCCGCACGGGCAGTGACGGATGGTTCATCCCGGCAGCAAGCGCCAGGTCGCGATCTGTAAGGCGGGTGCCGGCGCGCAGCAGCACATCGCCTTCGTTGAAATCGACGCCGGCCGGGCGGATATGCTTGCCGGAAATTGCAGCTTCGTTGATCCCGACGATATCGCTATCGCGCGTAGTATCTTCCTGGATCACGACGGCGTCGGCGCCGGCGGGCAGCACGCCGCCGGTGAAAATTCGCAGGGCTTCACCGGTCTGCAGCGGGCGGTCGAACGGCTTGCCTGCGGCGATCTCGCCGATGACGCGGAGCTTGGCGCCCAGTGTCGCATCGGCGGCGCGCACAGCATAGCCGTCCATCGCTGACATGGGCTCCGGTGGCTGGGTGCGCAGCGAAGCGATGTCGCGGGCGAGCACGCGGTGGAAAGCGTCTTCCAGCGGCACCATCTCCTCAGGCAGCGCATCGGCGCCCGCGAGAATCGCGGCCATGGCATCGGTAACCGGCATCAGGGCCATCGCGGGGATCTCCGGCAGTGTGGGCGCCCGTCATAGCGGAGAGCGGGAGCGGACGCAAAACCAGCGGCGCTTTGGCAGGGCAGGCAAACACGGTAGACATCGGCGATCATGACCGACAACCACGCCGCAACCGACGATGAAGCGCCTGTCTGGCGGGCGGATGTCGATGCGCTGGCATTCCGGCCGTCCGGCCATCGCGGGCTGTGCATGGTGCACCGTCACGCGTTCCGGACGCTGCTCCGGCGCTGCCCGTCGCCGGAGGACTGCGCAGCCTATTTCCGCGACCACAGAGACGTGTTCCAGGCGGCGGCCGGCGCCAAGCTGGTGCGTGCGCCGGTGGCGGCAGATGCGAATTTTCATCTGACCAGCCGCGATCTCGCCCGCGCGATGTAAAATTAACGGTCGCGCCGCCGGTGCAACTCGGCTAAATTGGCCGTCTATTTCGCGAGGATTCCGATGCAACAGACCCAGACCGCCCAGATCTCCGCCGTCACCACTGACGTCAATGTCGTCGTGCAGGCCGTTCTGGCCATGGCGCTCGGTCTGTTCATCGTCGGCGTGGTCGGCTTCTCGCATATCAGCGCCGTCCACAATGCGGCCCATGACACGCGCCACGCCAACGCATTCCCCTGCCACTGAGACATGTCCGTCTTCAGGTCGATCGTCTTCTCGGCAGCGCTGGCTGGCGTGATCACTGGCGCTGCCATCACCGGCGCCCAGATGGTCGGGACCATTCCCCTGATCCAGAAAAGCGAAGTTTATGAGCGCAAGGCGGAAGCTCCGGCTGCTGTTGCGCCGACGGCTGCCGCGCAGCCCGCCCATACGCACGACCATGGCGCCGCCGCCCATAGCCATGAGGCCGAATGGGAGCCCACCGAGGGCTTGCAACGCAATGCCTTCACCACCGGCGCCAATATCCTGACGGCCATCGGCTTCGCGTTGCTACTGGCCGGCATCTTCGCGCTGCGTGGCCGGGCCGTGAGCTGGCGGGAAGGGCTGTTCTGGGGTCTCGGCGGTTTCGTCGTCTTCACGGCGGCGCCCGGCCTCGGCCTGCCGCCGGAGCTGCCTGGAATGCCTGTCGCCGACCTCACACTGCGCCAGACCTGGTGGATCGGCACCGCCTGCGCCACCGCGGCGGGGCTCGGCCTGCTGGTCTTCCGCAAGGCGTCATGGGCTGCCATTTTAGGCCTCGGCCTGATCATCCTGCCGCATCTGATCGGCGCTCCACAGGCGCCCGCTGGTCATACGGATGTCCCCGAAGCGCTGTCGCACAGTTTCGTCGTTGCAGCGGTCCTGACCAGCCTGCTGTTCTGGGCACTGCTCGGCGTCCTCACCAGCATCGCCTTCCAGCGCATCTCGCGGACCTAAAGCCCGAGTGCCTTGAGCGCCTCGGCGACCGATGTCGGCGAGGTGACGTGGACGGCCTGCAACCCGCAAGCACGGGCGGCCTCGATATTGTCGGCAAGATCGTCGAAGAACACGATGCGGTCGGCGGGGATGCCGATTTCCGTGATGACGTGCTCATAGGATTTTGCATCGGGCTTGCGAAGCCCGATCGAGGACGACAGAAACACCCTGCGGAAGTGACTGAGCAGATCGGCATGGTGTTCCGAGAAATGCGTGACATGCGCGACATTGGTGTTTGAGAACGCGTAGAGCGGCCAGCGCTTCGAGGCATGCGCGAGGAGTTCGGCGATGCCCGGCATCTCCCCGACGAAGATCGCATTCCAGCCTTCGAGAAATTGTGCCGGCGTCAGATCGATACCGAGCGTGTCGTGCAGATGCGCAAAGAATGCGTCGTCGGAAATCTCGCCGCGCTCGTGTCGCATATAGACGTCGCCGCGCGCAAACCGGCTCACGATGTCGTCCGGTGTACACTGCGCGTAGTCCGACCAGACCTTCAGCACGCGCGTGAAATCGATATCCAGCACGACGCGGCCAAGATCAAACAGCAGGGCGTCTGCGGAATTTGGCGTAAGCGACATCGTCATCTGTATCTTTTGGCTCAACGATTGAACATGTGCGGCGCAGGTTAGCGGATGATGGCAGAAAATCCTTGCCTCCGCGTGACAAACCGTCCCGATATTTCTGTTGCCTAGGCAACTAATTCGTGAGAGCCTTTCCAAAGAGGGCGCTACCTAGAGCAGTCAACTGCCGGGCCCTGCAGGGAGAGAAACGATGGTGGACCGCTTGTGCGGGACAGCGATTGATGACGCGCGAGTAACGCGTGATGGCCTAGCCGGTTACCGCGCCGAGATTGCCGTGAATGCGTCGCAGCAAGTCGATCAGCACTTCGCGTTCGCTTTCATCCAGGCAGGACAGCAGCTTTCGCTCGCGTTCCAGTGCGGTCACGATGACTGCGTCATGGGTCGTGCGACCCTTCGTGGTCAGCGTAATCGAATGGGTGCGCGCGTCGTCCGGGTCGGCATTGATGGCGACCAGCCCGCGCTCTTCCAGCATGGCAAGCGTGCGGCTGACCGGTCCCTTGTCGAAGCCGATGACGTGGCAGATGCGCGAGGCGGGAATGCCGGGCTCGATCGCCAGCAGCGACATGATGCGCCACTCGGTGACATTCACGCCAAAGCGCTTCTGATAGAGCGCGGTCGCGTTGCGCGAGAGCTTGTTCGCAATGAAGGTGATGAAGGCCGGCACATAGCGCTCAAGATCGAGCAACTGCCCGCCTTTGGACGCGGGCGCTCTCGCGGCAACAGTCCTGACATTGACCTTTGTCACTTTCGCCTTGGCGGGCTTTCGAACCGTTTTTCCCGATCCATTCTTGCTCATGCACCACGATCCTGCCTGCCAGCATGACGTCGTCGAAATCGGCGAGATCACGTGGTCCTGAGGAATAGAGACACGCAGCCGCAATTGCCAACAAGAAAATATGGGAGATTCACATGGTTGCCACGGTCACGACGGCCCACACCCCGCCGGTGCTGTCCTTCGGCGGAGCCCTGCCGAACGACGCATCGTCTCAGCCCGTCGTCCACCTCGACGTCGATCCCTTCGCCATGGATTTCTTCGCCGATCCGCATCCCACCCACGAGGTGCTGCGTGAGGCGGGACCGTTGGTGTATCTCGACAAATGGAACGTCTACGCGGTCGCGCGCTATGCTGAAGTTCATGCGGTCCTGAACGATCCCGCGACGTTCTGCTCGAGCCGCGGCGTGGGTCTCAGCGACTTTGCCAGGGAGAAACCGTGGCGCCCGCCGAGCCTCATTCTCGAAGCCGACCCGCCGGCACATACGCGCACGCGCGCGGTACTCAACAAGGTCCTGTCGCCCGCGGTGATGAAGCAGCTGCGTGATGGCTTTGCCGCGGCGGCCGATGCCAAGGTCGACGAACTGCTGGAGCGGCGCAGTTTCGACGCGGTCGCGGATCTTGCCGAAGCCTATCCACTATCGGTATTCCCCGATGCGATGGGACTGCAGAAGGAGGGCCGCGAAAACCTGCTGCCTTATGCCGGTCTTGTCTTCAACGCCTTCGGCCCGCCGAACCAGCTGCGCCAGGACGCCATCGAACGCTCTGCGCCGCATCAGGCCTATGTCGCCGCGCAATGCCAGCGCGACAATCTCGCGCCCGGCGGTTTCGGCGCCTGCATCCATGCGCGGGTCGACACCGGCGACATCACCGCCGACGAGGCGCCGCTGCTGGTGCGCTCATTGCTGTCGGCAGGGCTGGACACGACGGTGAACGGTATCGGCGCTGCCGTTTATTGCCTGGCGCGCTACCCGCAAGAATTCGCGCGGCTGCGCAGCGACCTGTCGCTGGCGCGCAATGCTTTCGAGGAGGCCGTGCGTTACGAAAGCCCGGTGCAGACCTTCTTCCGCACCACGACGCGCGACGTCGAGATCAGCGGTTGTCGTGTCGGTGAGGGCGAGAAGGTGCTGATGTTCCTGGCCGCCGCCAACCGCGATCCGCGCCGGTGGGCCGATCCCGAACGCTACGACATCACCCGCAAGACGTCCGGCCATGTCGGATTCGGCTCCGGCGTCCACATGTGCGTCGGGCAGCTCGTGGCGCGGCTTGAAGGTGAGGTCATGCTCTCCGCACTGGCGCGCAAGGTCGCATCCATAGAGATCAATGGCGAGGTCAAGCGCCGTTACAACAACACGCTGCGCGGGCTCGAAAGCCTGCCGGTCACCTTCACGCCTGCCTGAGGATTCCATGCCGAGCATTACGTTCATTCATCACGACACTCGTGCCGAGACAGTCAGCGCCAATGACGGCGATAGCGCCATGTATACGGCGCTGCTGCATGGCATCGACGGCATTACGGGCGAATGCGGCGGAGGCGCGGTTTGCGCCACCTGCCACGTCTATGTCGACGACAACTGGCTAGGCAAAGTTGGCACAGTCGGTGCCGACGAGGATGAGTTGCTGGAGGGTGTCGCCAGCGAGCGGCTGCCGAACAGCCGGCTGTCGTGCCAGATCAAGATCACCGAGGCGCTCGATGGCCTCGTGCTCCGGCTGCCGGAGCGACAGGTGTAATTCGCAAGCAAGACCGCGACCGGCAACGTCCGGACCCGCGTAATCAAGGTCAGAGGGGAAGACGACAATGAAGGGCTTCAAGACAGTTTTGGCTGCTGCGGCATCCTGCGTGATGGCGACGGCAGTCCAGGCGCAGGTGTCCGACGATGTGGTGCGGGTCGGTGTGCTCAACGACATTTCCGGCGTGTTCCAGGACACCAACGGCATGGGCTCGGTGGAAGCCGCGCGGATGGCCGCTGAGGATTTCAACGGCGGCGGCAAGAATATCAAGGTCGAGATCGTCTATGCCGACCATCAGAACAAGGCGGATGTCGGCTCCGCCATCGCGCGCAAATGGCTCGATGTCGAAAAGGTCGATGCCATCGTCGACGTACCGAATTCGTCGGTCGGTCTCGCCATCAACAATATCGCCCGCAACACCAGAATGACGTTCCTGGCCTCATCCACCGCGACGTCGGACCTCACGGGTAAGGACTGTTCGCCGAACACGATCCAGTGGGTCAACGACGCATGGGCCACCGGCAACACCACCGCGGCAGCGATGATGCAGCGGGGCGGTGACGACTGGTACTTTCTCACGGTGAATTACGCGCTGGGGCAGGGCATCGAGGCCGAAGCCACCAATTACATCACGAAGAACGGCGGCAAGGTGCTGGGGTCATCGAAGCACCCGCTCGGCACCTCCGATTTCGCCTCGCTATTGCTGCAGGCGCAGAGCTCCAAGGCCAAGGTGATCGGTCTTGCCAATGCCGGCGCGGATGCCATCAATGCGGTCAAGCAAGCTGGTGAGTTCGGCATGCAGGATGGCCCGCAGAAGCTGGTCGCATTCCTGATCTTCATCAATGACGTTCACGGCATGGGCCTGAAGACCGCGCAGGGCCTGTTGCTGACGGAATCCTTCTACTGGGACATGGATGACGACACCCGCGCCTTTGGCAAACGCTTTGCGGCGCGGCCGGGCATGAACGGCAAGATGCCGAGCGCCAATCAGGCGGGTGTCTATGCCTCCACGCTGGCCTATCTCAATGCCGTGGCCGCCAAGGGCAGCGACGATGCCAGTGCCGTCGTACCGCAGATGAAGACCTTCAAGGGCAAGGACAAGCTGTTCGGTGAGGTCACAATCCGCGCCGATGGCCGTGTCATTCACCCGATCTATCTGTTCGAGATCAAGAAGCCGGCAGAGTCGAAGGGGCCGTATGACTATTACAAGCTGCTCTCGACCATCCCTGCCGAAAAGGCGTTCCGGCCGATGGCCGAGGGTGGTTGTCCGATGATCAAGTAGCCTGTCGCGCATCGATACCGGCAACATCAGTCGTTGCCGGTATCGATGTGGGGCCGGTTGCGGGAACTGGCGGATCGGTAGGTAACTCGCTGCTCCGCAGAAAATACATGCGGGCTATTTCAAACCTAAAAGGCTATTCCACGTACCTAATGACATCGAAACCCTTTGATTTAAAGGATTTGGAATGTCGATTGTGGTTGGATTGATGGTCTTGCTGCTGCCGCCTGCTGCGTGGTTGCTTGTCAAACGATATGAGCGTCATCTCGATGCGCAGATCGGGCCGTGGATCGTCAGTGAGATGAAGCCGCAGCGCAGCCGGCAGCGTCTCGTGCGCGAGCACCGTGATGACAGCGATCGCTGAAATCCGCCCCTATTCAGGTTACCGCAAAACTTACAACGCGCGCGCGTAACTAAGTAGTGCGCATTCACACTTGGCCTTGTCCTGCTTGGTAGTGCTGATCCCGCCACGAGCACCAGCCTGGATGTCTCATCCGTCCGGTTGGTCGCTTGATCTGGCCCGGGACCGCCGCCAAACACCCCCCATGTCGCGCGCGGTCCCGGTTATTGTTCGTAAACAAGATCGATGACGGCGCAGGATCGCGATTTCGCAGTGATGACGCGCTCTGGGACCTTCATGAGAAATTGCGCGTCGTGCTCGCCGCAAAGATGGTTGCGCGGCGACAGCAGCTCGATGAGCGCCTGCGCGATGTCCAACAGTTCGCGATTTCGTCGAAGCGTGCTGTCGCAGTATTGCGGTCGATGGCCGAGGGCGGTTGTCCGATGATCAAGTGACGGCCACTTGTTCGATGTCGCTGGCGATCATCGGGAATTATTTGCGGCAACCGGTGTTCTGAGGATGGGGGCCCACACCTGCGACAGGAGTGTGCCATGCTCAGGAAAATGTTGATCGGACTTGCCACAATTGCGGCCATCGGCATGACGTCCGTGCCGATGGATGCTTCCGCGCGCGGCGGCGGGGGCGGCCACGGCGGTGGTGGTGGGCACGGTGGTGGTTTCCACGGTGGTGGTGGTTTTCACGGAGGTGGCTTCCACGGAGGTGGCTTCCGCGGCGGCGGTATGGCCATGGGCGGCCTGCGCGGCGGCGGGTTCGGTGCAACTCGTTTCGCCGCCATGTCCGGTGGAGCACGCTTCGCCGGAATGTCCAATCGAGGCTTCCATCACTTCGGCCACCATAACCGCCACTTCCGGAATTTCGCCCCGTTTGTGATCGGATTCGGTTCGTCCTACGCCTATGCGGGCTATCCGTATTACGACAACTGCTATGACGTTATACGGGTGCGGACTTATCACGGTTGGCGATGGCGGCGCGTGTATGTCTGCGGCTGACGCCGGGCGACCGCGGAGTATTCAATTCGCGGCGTTGTCCGTGACCAGATAGTGCCCGGACTTGCCGCCCTTTTTCTCGACGAGGTGGATACCCTCGATGCGGACACCGCGCTCGACGGCCTTGATCATGTCGTAGATTGTCAGGCATGCGACGGAGACGGCCGTCAGCGCTTCCATCTCGACGCCCGTGGGGCCCGTAACCTTGACTGATGCACGTACGCGGCAGCCCGGCAGTTTCTTGTCGGGCGTGATGTCCAGCGTGACTTTGGATAGAGCCAGCGGATGGCACAGCGGGATCAGATCCGATGTGCGCTTTGCCGCCATGATGGCGGCGATACGCGCCGTGCCGAGCACATCGCCCTTCTTGGCATTGCCGGAGACGATCATCTCGAGCGTCGCCTTGCTCATGATCACCAGACCTTCGGCCACCGCGATGCGTTCGGTCGCCGGTTTCTCCGACACATCGACCATGCGGGCCTCGCCCGAGGAATCGATGTGGGTGAGGGCCGGGGCCTGCTTCGATTTTTTCGTCTTGCCGGCCATGATCAATGCGTTCCGTTCGCGCGCTTGAGCAGCGTTTGCGTCGCGGCCGTCACGTCCGCCTGCCGCATCAGGCTTTCCCCGACCAGGAAGGTGGAGATGCCGACACGCTCAAGGCGTGCGAGGTCGTCCGGCGTGAAGATGCCGCTTTCGCCGACCTTCAGACGATCCCGGGGGATCATCGGCGCCAGCGTCTCGCTGGCGGTCAGCGTGGTCTCGAAGGTGCGCAGATTGCGGTTGTTGATGCCGATCATCGGCGAGCGCAGGTTCAGCGCGCGTTCCAGCTCCGGCTGGTCGTGGATTTCGATCAGCACATCCATGCCCTGGTCGATGGCGGCGTCTTCGATGTCACGCGCCTGCGCATCGTCGAGTGCAGCCATGATGATCAGGATGCAATCGGCGCCATGGGCGCGGGCCTCGACCACCTGATAGGTGTCGAACATGAAGTCCTTGCGCAGCACCGGCAGTTTGGTCGCGGCGCGCGCCGCGACCATGAAGTCGAGATGGCCCTGGAATGACGGCGTATCGGTCAGAACCGAGAGGCATGCGGCGCCGCCGGCTTCATAGGCCTTGGCCAGCGTCGGCGGATCGAAGTCCTCGCGAATGAGCCCTTTGGACGGCGAGGCCTTCTTGATTTCGGCGATCAGCGCGAACTCGTTCTTGTCGAGCTTTTTGTGGATCGCGGTCATGAAGCCGCGCGGCGCCGGCGCAGCCTTGGCCAGCGCTTCGATGGAAGCGATGGGATGGGCGCGTTTCGCCGCCGCGATTTCTTCGCGCTTGTAAGCTTCGATCTTGGTCAGGATGTCGGACATCGTCGTCTCACAGGTTTGCGTTGGAGACGGCGACCAGTCGCTTCAGCTTCTCCAGCGCTGCGCCGCTGTCGAGCGACTTCTGACCGAGTGCCACGCCTTCCTTCACGTCCTTGACCTTGCCGGCCACGATCAGCGCCGCGGCAGCATTGAGCAGCGCGACGTCACGGAAGGCACTCGGCTTGCCATCGAGCACGGCCTGCAGTGAGGCGGCGTTCTCCTGGGCGTCGCCGCCCTTCAGGGAATCCGGACCGGTGCGCGGCAGGCCCGCATCCTCGGGTGAAATCTCGAAGCTGCGGATATTGCCGTTTTCCAGCGCTGCCACGAAGGTCGGGCCGGTGAGGGTGATCTCATCGAGGCCATCGGAGCCGTGCACGACCCAGGCGGATTCGGAGCCGAGATTCTTCAGCACCTGTGCCAGCGGAAGCACCCATTGCCGCGAGAAAACGCCGACCATCTGCCGGGTGACGCCGGCGGGATTGGACAGTGGCCCAAGTAGGTTGAAGATGGTGCGGGTGGCGAGCTCGACGCGGGTCGGGCCGACATTCTTCATGGCCGGATGATGCGCGGGCGCGAACATGAAGCCGATGCCGGTCTCCTTCAGGCAGCGGCTGACATCGTCGGGCGTGAGGTCGATCTTGACGCCGAGGGCCGCCAGCACGTCTGCCGCGCCAGAGCGTGACGACAGCGCACGATTGCCGTGCTTGGCAACCGGTACGCCACAGCCGGCGACGATAAACGACGCACAGGTCGAGACGTTCACGGAACCGGAGCCGTCGCCGCCGGTACCGACCACATCGACAGCGCCAGCCGGTGCGTCGACCCGTAGCATCTTGGCGCGCATCACCTCAACCGCGCCGGTGATCTCGTCCACGGTCTCGCCGCGCACGCGCAGCGCCATCAGCAGGCCGCCCATTTGCGAAGGCGTGGCTTCGCCCGACATCATGCTGTCGAAGGCCGCCGAGGCTTCCTCACGCGAGAGGGAGGCGCCGGTCGCGACCTTGGCAATGATTGCCCTGAGATTGTCCATCGGATGCTTTCAGAGTGATGCACATCTCATTGCAGGCGACATCTGCGACGAAGCCATCCAGCCTTTGCTTGTTGCTTCTGGATGGCTTCGCTGCGCCCGCAATGACGACGTGGGTTTCCTAATTGGTGTTGCTGTTCGCGGCACCAGTGGCGATCGCAACGGCTTCCGCGTTGATCTTGGTGCCGATCTGCGTCTCGAGCCTGGTGACATATTGCGCGACCTGCTCATCGGTCAGCCCGCGCTGCAATGTCTCCTTCAGCTTCTTGGCGTCTTCGGAGGCCATATCAACCGCAGGCGCGGTGACGTCGGTGATCCGGTAGACGATCCATTCCGACGGCGTCGCGCCCTGCGCCTGTCCGGCCGAATCCTTGACGCCGCGGAACACGGACTGGATGACGCCGGCCGAGAGAGCCGGATCGCTCGCGTCGCGCTTGAATGGCGCGGAGGTCACGACCTTGAGTCCGGCTGCCGCGGCTTCGTCGGCGAGCTTGGCACCGCTTTCGAGCTTCTTCGCCATGTCGACAGCCTTGTCGCGCAGACGCGTGGTGATCTGCTCTTCGCGCCAACGTGCCTCGACCTGCGGCTTCACTTCGTCGAGCGTACGGTCGCGCGCCGGGGTGACGCCGAGCACGTCGTACCAGATGTAACCGCCGCCGGCCTGTAATGCGTCGTTGTCGACGCCGACATCGCTGTTGAAGGCCTGGGTCACGACGTCCACACCCGTGGGCAGGCCGGCAACGGGCTGGCCGTCCGGCGTACGGCCGGAGCGATCGACGGCCTCGATGGTGACGGCGGTGAGGCCGAGCTTCTTGGCGGTATCGACGACATTGGCTCCGCCACCGCGTTCGTCTTCGATCTTGTTGTGCATGTCGGACACGACGGCGCGGGCGCGCTCGATGGCGATATCGCGCTTCAGGTTGGCGGCAACGCTGTCATAGCTCGGCGTCGTGCCGGCCTGAACTTTGCCGACCTTGACCAGCGTCACGCCGAACCGTCCGGTGATCGGCTGGCTGATACCGTCGGGTGCCAGCGAGAAGGCGGCATTGGCGACGGAGGGATCGATGATGCCCGCTTTGGCAACCATGCCGAGATCGATGTCGGAGGCGGACAGGCCGCGTTCCTTGGCGAGGTCCTCGAACTTGAACGTATCGTTCAGCTTGGCGCGGCCGGCTTCAGCGTCCGCTGCATTCGGGAAGACGATCTGCGAGATCTGGCGCTGTTCCGGCGTGGAGAGCTTGTCCTTGCGCTCCTCGAACACTTTCCTGGCGTCGTCGTCCGACACCGTCGACCACTTCGCCATCTCATCAGGCGTCAAAGCGAGGAAGGCGATCTTGCGATATTCGGGGGCGCGGAACTGGGTCTTGCGCTCGTCGAAATAGGCGGCGAGGGCTTCGGGCGAGGGCGCCTCAATGGTCCCGGCCTGCGCAGCATCGAGCTTCACGTAGTCGATGGTGCGGGTCTCGTTCTGATAGCGGCTCAGCGCCTCGATCATCGTCTTCGGCGGTTCGACGCCTGACGTGACCGTGCCGGCGATCTGGCGGCGCAGCGACACCTTGCGCTGTTCGGCGATGTAGCGCTGTTCGGTGAAGCCCAGCGAGCGGATCAGCTGCTGGAAGCGCGGCGCATCGAAGCCGCCGGTCGGGCTCTGGAAGTTCGGGTCCGCAATGATCTGCCGCATCACCTCGGCGTCGCCGACACCGAGACCCTTGCGACGCGCGTCTTCATCCAGGGCCGCTTCGGCGACGACCTGCTGCAGGACCTGGCGGTCGAGGCCGAAAGCACGGGCCTGATCCGAGGTCAGCGGGCGGCCGAACTGGCGGCCGATCTGCTGCAGCTTGTCGTTATAGAGCTGGCGGAACTGCTCGGTCGTGATCTCGGTTGAGCCGATGGTGGCGAGCTTGGATTGCCCATAGCCCTTGAACGCGTCGGCGATGCCCCAGATGCCGAAGCTGACAATCAGCACGCCCATCACGACGGCCATAATCGTCTTGCCAATCCAGTTGGATGAGGCTTTGCGCATTCCTCGAAGCATAGGGTCTTCTTATCTGTCAGGAGGGGAATCGGCTCGCACCAGCAGCCCATGGGGCCGGAGGGCGTCGCCAAATAGGAGGCGCATCATAAAGTGGCAAAAGCCGGGTCGCAACCGGCTGGGGCGGGGCGGATTGAAGCGGTTTCCGGCGCTACCGCGAGGCATTAGCGGCCTATGGAACTTTCCGCCCGCTGCCGCTTTGTTGAGCGGGCGTTCAGGCCTGCCGGGAGAGATCATGCGCATCGGTTGGCGATCGGGAGTTGCCGCCTGCGGTATCTGGATGGCGCTGACGCCGGCAGGCGCGCAGCCAAATCCGGCGATGCAGAATCCCACGGTGACGAAGTCGACGAATTCGCAGCCGAAAACAGAAACGCCGCCACTTCCCGGCGCCAATAGTTTCACCGAAGGTCAGGCTCGCAAGTCGTTGGAGTCACAAGGCTATGTCGACGTGTCGCCGCTGGTGAACGACAGCCAGGGGATCTGGCGCGGCACTGCGATGAGCGGATCCAAGAAGGTCGATGTCAGCGTCGACTACAAGGGCAACGTCTCGGCGAATCCGGAATGACCGTGGGGATAGCGCGATGAGCAAGGTGACGATCTCCCGGCTGTTCGACGACTACGCCGACGCGCAGAAGGCCGTCATCAACCTTCGTGATGCCGGCGTGGCCGAGGACGACGTCAGCATTATCGCCAACAATGCCGACAAATGGTACGCGCCCGACTATGCCGCGGGCGCCGGCAAGGGTGCTGCGATCGGTGCCGGTTTTGGCGGGGTCGGCGGGCTATTGGCAGGCCTCGGCCTGCTGGCGATTCCCGGGCTCGGGCCGGTCGTGGCTGCCGGATGGCTGGCAGCGGCCGCAGCCGGCGCCGTGGCCGCGGGCGCAGCTGGTGGCGTGATCGGGATGCTGGCCGAAGCCGGCGTCGCCGTGAATGATGCCGAGGTCTATGCCGAGAGTATCCGCCGCGGCGGTAGCCTCGTCAGCGCCAAGGTCGAGGTAGCCGACAAGGACCGGCTTGAGGCGTTGCTGCATCCATCATCGGTCGATATCGCCCAGCGCCGCAGCGACCTGGCCGCAACGGGCTGGAGCAAGTTCGATCCCTCGGCCCCTGACCTCACCGCCGATGAGATCAAACGGGAGCGGAGCCAGCGTGGCGCCAAGCCAGCTTGAGCTGACGGATCGCCTCTGTTAGCTCAGATAACCTCTTTCAAATGACAGGATATCCTCATGACTGATGCCGTTCGGCCGCTGATCGCCGGCAACTGGAAAATGAACGGCCTCAAGGCGTCGATGACCGAGTTCGAGGCGATGCTGCGCGGCGCGCCGGATGTGCTGGACAAGGCTGACCTGCTGGTCTGTCCGCCGGTCACGCTGCTGACGAGTTTCGCGTCGAAGGCAGCGAGCTTCGGTCAGGAAGGTAGCCATGTCGTCTCAGTCGGGGCGCAGGATTGTCACAAGAACGTCTCAGGAGCGCATACCGGCGATATTGCGCCCGAAATGTTGGCTGATGCCGGCGCGACCGCTGTTATCGTTGGACATTCCGAGCGCCGCGCCGATCACGGCGAGACCGATGCCGTGGTTCGTGAAAAGGCACTGGCCGTCTGGCGCGCCGGGCTCACGGCGATCGTCTGTATCGGCGAGACCCAGGCCGAACGTGATGCCGGCAAGACCCTCGACGTCTGCGGCACCCAGCTGAAAGGCTCGCTGCCGGATGATGCCACCTCGGGCAACCTGATCGTGGCCTATGAACCGGTCTGGGCGATCGGCACAGGATTGACGCCGACAGTCCAAGATGTCGAGCAAGTTCATGAGTTTATCCGGGATCGTTTGATTGAGCGCTTTAAGAGTGAGGGGGCCTCGATCCGCATCCTCTATGGCGGTTCGGTCAAGCCATCCAACGCCAGGGAGTTGATGGCGGTTCCTCATGTGAACGGTGCGCTGGTGGGCGGCGCCAGCCTGAAGGCGGCCGATTTCCTTGCGATCGCGGCGGGCTGTCCCTAACTCCCACGGAGTGCTGGAATTTGCGGTCCAGACCGGTCGGCGCGGGGGTGACAATCCCCCGGTCGATCGTGTAGACACCGCTGGATTCAAACCCCGCAAGCCATGACTGCAGCCGGCGATCGGCGCTGCGTGCTTGCGATGGAAGGACACGATGCAAAGCGTCATTATCGTTATCCACCTCATGATCGTCGCGGCTCTGATCGGGACGGTGCTGCTGCAGAAATCCGAAGGCGGCGGCCTGGGCGTTGGCGGCGGTGGAGGCGGCGGCTTCATGTCCAGCCGCGGCACGGCGAACCTTCTGACACGCACCACCGGCGTTCTTGCGGTGGGCTTCTTCCTGACCAGCCTGTTCCTGTCGTGGCTCGCGACCTATGAGCGCAAGCCGACTTCGATCCTGCCGGGCTCAACCGCGCCGGTGTCGCAGCCGGGCTCGCCGCTGGCTCCGCCAACCTCGGGCGGCCTGCTGGATACGCTGAAGAAATCCGACGAACAGCAGGCTCCTGCAGCCCCGGCACCGCCACGCTCGCAATAAAGCAGAGGCGCCATGCAGGACGGGGACTACCGTCCTGCATCAGCAGATCCCATCAAGGGGCTGCAATCATTTCGTTTTTCAAGTCACCCACAGCCTCACCGATTCTCGGCTGACGGCTGCGATTCGTTTTGGCGAATCGGTTTCGGAGCCTTAAAGGTTAAGTCCCATGGCGCGGTACATTTTCATCACCGGCGGCGTGGTTTCCTCGCTCGGTAAAGGTCTGGCTTCAGCGGCGTTAGGCGCGCTGTTGCAGGCGCGTGGCTACAAGGTCCGGCTTCGCAAGCTCGACCCCTATCTCAATCTCGATCCCGGAACGATGTCGCCGTATCAGCACGGCGAAGTGTTCGTGACCGATGACGGTGCCGAGACCGATCTCGATCTCGGCCATTATGAGCGTTTCACCGGACGGCCTGCCACCAAGCAGGACAACATCACCACCGGACGAATCTATCAGGACATCCTCACCAAGGAACGTCGCGGCGATTATCTCGGCGCCACTATCCAGGTGATCCCGCACGTCACCAACGCCATCAAGGACTTCGTTCTGTCGGACAATGACGGCTACGACTTCGTGCTGGTCGAAATCGGCGGCACCGTCGGCGACATCGAAGGCCTGCCGTTCTTCGAAGCTATCCGCCAGTTGCGCAATGACCTGCCGCGCGGCGACACCGTGTTCGTGCATCTGACGTTGCTCCCTTACATCCCGAGCGCCGGCGAGTTGAAGACCAAGCCGACCCAGCATTCCGTCAAGGAGCTGCGCTCGATCGGTATCCAGCCCGACATCCTGCTGTGCCGCTGCGACCGCGACATTCCCAAGGAAGAGCGCCGCAAGCTTGGCCTGTTCTGTAACGTCCGCGAAAGCGCCGTGATCGAGGCGCGCGACGTCGACAATATCTATGCGGTGCCCGAGGCCTATCACGTCGCCGGGCTCGACGACGAAGTCCTGGCCGCATTCGGCATGACGCCGAAGGCGCTGCCCGAGCTGAAGACCTGGAACACCATCAACGAGCGTATCCGCCATCCGGAAGGCGCGGTGACCATCGCGATTGTCGGCAAATATACCGGCATGAAGGACGCCTATAAGTCGCTGACCGAAGCGCTGTCCCATGGCGGCATCGCCAACAAGGTGAAGGTCAATCTCGACTGGATCGAAAGCGAAGTCTTCGAGAACGAAGATCCGGCGCCGTTCCTCGAACACGTCAACGGCATCCTCGTCCCGGGCGGCTTCGGCCAGCGCGGCGCCGAAGGCAAGATCCGCGCGGCGCAGTTCGCGCGCGAGCGTAACGTGCCTTACTTCGGAATTTGCTTCGGCATGCAAATGGCGGTCATCGAAGCCGCGCGAAACCTCGGCGGCATCAAGGACGCCAACTCCACGGAGTTCGGCGAGACCAAGGAGCCGGTCGTCGGCCTGATGACCGAATGGCTGCGCGGCAACGAACTCGAGAAGCGCCACAATGCCGGCGATCTCGGTGGCACCATGCGACTCGGCGCCTATCCGGCGACGCTGACCAAGGGCAGCAAGGTCTCGGACGTCTATGGCGGCGCCACCGAAATCTCCGAGCGCCATCGCCATCGCTACGAGGTCAACACGGCCTATAAAGACCGTCTTGAAAAGCATGGGTTGAAGTTCTCCGGCCTGTCGCCGGATGGCGTGCTGCCCGAAATCGTCGAATACGAGAACCATCCGTGGTTCATCGGTGTGCAGTATCATCCCGAGCTGAAATCGCGCCCGTTCGAGCCGCATCCGCTGTTTGCGTCGTTTATCAAGGCCGCGGCGGCGCAGAGCCGGCTGGTGTGAGACTGGAGGAGCGGATTTGGCGAAGCTGTAATCCGCCGTCGGCGTGTGTGGGACGGAAGGATGGCGGATCATGCTTCATCAATCCGCCCTACGACCGAGTTGCCCATGTCGCTGCGCTCATAAGGGCTGCGCAGACTGCCGATTGATCGGCAGAAACCAATCATGCGAATGATCCTGAGGCGTCGGTCTTCTGACCGGCCGAACGGACAAAGGGATGATCCATGCGCGCTTTCTATCACCCGGATCAGGCAATTCATTCGCCGCAGCAATTCATGCGTTACGGCCGCTTCGTGCCCATCAAGGATTCGCCGGTTCGCACCGAACGACTGATCGGCGCTTTGGCGCGGCACGAGATCACGCCTGAAAAGCCGGCGGAGTACGGCACTGCGCCCGCGCTGACGGTGCATACGCCGGCTTACGTACGCTTCTTGGAAACCGCGTGGGATAATTGGGCGCAACTGCCTGACCACGGACCGGAAGTGTGGCCGCAATATTTCCCGTATTGGAGCGGACGCCCGGAAGAGGCTGCACGGCGGGATTGCCCGGCAACCGGATTTATCGCTCAGGTGGGCTGGTATCTCGGCGATCTGTCGGTGCCGATGGGCCCCGATAGCTGGCGTTCCATCCTGCGCTCGTCGGAAACAGCGGTCACTGGCGCAGACGCTATCGTCGGCGGGGACCGCGCTGCCTATGCGCTGTGCCGGCCGTCGGGCCATCACGCGCGCGCCGATCGCGGCACAGGATTCTGCTACCTGAATAACAGCGCGATTGCCGCGCAGCGATTGCGCGGTCGCTTTGGAAAGGTGGCGATCATCGATGTCGATGTTCATCACGGCGATGGCACGCAGCAGATTTTCTATAATCGTCCAGATGTGCTGACGATCTCGATCCACGGCGACCCCACGAATTTCGTGCCGTTCTATACGGGCTATGCAAGCGAGACCGGCCATGGTGCCGGCGAGGGCTTCGATCTCAATCTACCCTTACCGCCCGGTGCCGGTGGCGCTGAGATGAATGCAGCCCTCGACAACGCGATCGAACGCGTTCGCGCATTTGGCGCCGATGCTCTTGTCGTGGCGCTCGGCTTTGATGCCCATCGCGATGATCCGATCGGCATCCTGAAGCTTGACGCAAAGGACTTCGGGAGCGTCGGCACCAAGATGCAATCGCTGGGTCTGCCGACGCTCATCGTTCAGGAGGGCGGATACGGCATCGATGCGATCCAGGATTGCCTCGATTCCTTCCTGACTGGCTTCAGGCAAGCGTAATTCGGATGGGATCGCGTAGAGCGGATTACGCTTCACCCTACCGCTCAGCCACAGGTTTCAGCTCTCGAAAAATACAAACGCCGCCCAGACCGACGGGTCTTTAGCGGCCGTGATCTTGCCCTGGATCGCTTCGATGCGGACCTTCCGGAGGGCGCTGGCGTAATCGAGTTTCTCGTCGGCCAGCACCTGATAGAACCGCGCCATGAAGTTGGCGGTGCCTTCGTCTGCGACCTCCCACAATGTCAGCAGCGAACGCCGGGCGCCGGCGATGGCAAGGGCGGTGGGCAAGCCGCGCACGCTGCCAATCCGGCTGGGATCGCCGAGCGCGGTTTGGCAGGCGGACAGCACGACAAGGTTGGCCGACGACAAATCCCAGTTCATCAGCTCGTGCGCATAAAGTACGCCGTCATTGTCGTCGCGCTGCGGCGGGCGGCTGAGATTGGGGCGCGAGGCAACGAGGCCGCTGCGCCAGAGCGCGTCGGTGCGGTTGGAGGCGGTCTTGTAGAAGCCGTGGGTGGCGAGATGGATCAGGGACGCGCCTTCGGCGTCGGCGCGGATCGTCGCTTCCCCGCTGTCGCTGCCCGAGAGGATGGTAACGACAAGGTTGCGCTTCTTCAGATCGGCGCTGACCGTATCAACTTCGGTCTTCGTCGAGGGTAGCTCATTGGCGGCGCCGGCATAGTCGAGCCCGCCGACCAACAGCGCCTTGTCGCCCGATGCAAGCCTGTTGTCGTTGTTCGCAAAGAACAGCGCGTCGGCGCGCGTCATGATCCGGGTGTCGTAAATCTCGTCGAGATAGCGGCCGCCGGCATCCTGCAGCATCGCGAAGGGCAGGCTGTAGAGTTCGGCATCGGGGACAAGAAACAGTCGTCTCACGTCGGCGAGCTGCGGCTTCAGCGGTCCGAGCAGCGTGTCATGGAGGCGACGGAAGAGCTTTGCATGATCCGGCGACGTCGCATCGACTGCGAGGAAGCTATCGAGCGGGCCGAGATCGAACAGTGCTGGCGCGGTGTCGTGGCGGCGGATCACGGCCTGCAGCCGCATCTCCGGTTTTGGCGCGATCGGATTAACGCGGTTGCGGCGACCGCTGACGAAGAAGTCGACCAGCGCGTCTGATCGTTCGAGCCTTTCCTCGATGGATGGGAGCTTGAGATCGGTTGGCGCCTTGCCACCCATCTTTGCCGCAAGCGCCTGCCGCGCGTCCTGCAACTGCCTGAGTACGTCGCGTGCGTCGTCATCGATCTTGCCCGACGACAGCAATTCCTGCTGCTGGCCAGACAGTCGCAGCACGGTCTGTGCCAGTGCCTTGGTGGCGTCGTCAGGCAGCCGGTCGGCCGTCAGGCGCAGCATGGTGCGTTCGCCATCTTCCATTGTCTTCCAGCGCGACACCGCGTCGGCATAGGCGATGGCCGCGGCTGGTTCGACCAGCGCGTAGCGACCGAACTCATACAGGATATCATCGGCCAGCTTGCGCATGGTCTCGGCGACGTAGCGGTTACCGGCGGTGCCGACCTCGCGCAGCATCCAGCGGAACGCCTGCTGCTCGACATCCTTGAAGGTCGCCAGCGTGTCCTTGTCGCCGCGCTTCATTCGAGTCATCGCGACACCGAGCAAGGCATCGAACGTGATCGGATGCTGACGCGCAATGGTCGTCTGCGAACGGTGATAGGCGTCGATCCGCAGCGCCAGCGCGTGGTCGGTCTCGCCACGTGTCTCATACTGATCGGCAGCGAGTTGTGCCGCCTTGATGCGCAGGAGATCCGGTGCGTCGTTCCAGTCCTTGACCTTGGCCATGGCTTCCAGATCAGGGCGGCTCATCTGCTGGTCGGGATGGAAATAGGCTTTTGTATAGGCGATCCAGACATTGGCCTGCTGGACATGTTCGGAGCGGGGATCGGCGAGTTCGGTCGCGCAGCGCTTTTGCAAGTCGAGCGCGCGGAGCGTTTCGGCTTCGTTGCCCATGGCCAGATGGTTGAGCGCGAGAT
The DNA here is from genome assembly GCF_900188215.1 of Tardiphaga sp. OK246. Classification (NCBI taxonomy): domain Bacteria; kingdom Pseudomonadati; phylum Pseudomonadota; class Alphaproteobacteria; order Hyphomicrobiales; family Nitrobacteraceae; genus Tardiphaga; species Tardiphaga sp. OK246. The sequence goes on along the minus strand of NZ_FZOX01000002.1, from coordinate 1,026,063 downwards.
TGCTGGCGCTCACCAGCGCCTGAATGCTGCCATAGCCGTAATGCGCGATGCGCTTGCGCAGCAGTGGTTCGTCGATCCCCGCGGCGACGTCGGGATGTCCGACCATGCGCAGCGCTTCGGCATGATTATTCTCAGTGCGCCAGGTCAGCGGCTCGCGGTCGCCGAGTGCCTTTCGCGCATTGAGGTAAGTCTCTTCGGACAGGTTGAGGCCGGATGCGACCGCGCCATTATTGGTCAGTAGCGTCGCGAGGATGTCGCTGCCGGCAATGTCCTGCGCTGAGTTCGGGCCGTATTCCGCGCGCATACGCTTGCGAGCTTCGGTCGCCACGGGAATGCCGAGATCATATTGATTGCTGCGTTCGAGGAAGCGCGCGTATTCGAACCAGAATGTAACCGCATCGCGGCCGCCGTCGCGTGCGGCGCGGGTCTTGGCCGCTTCGGCAAAAAGCTCCGACGCGGTCGCGTTGTCGCGCCGCCGCTCGAACGAACTGGCGGCATTGAGATAGGCCGTGATTGTGAGGCTGTGATAGTTGCTCTGCGTGACCTCGCGGAGCGCATTTTTCAGCCGGTCGCGGCCGCTGCCGTCGTTGCCTGTGCGCAGCGCGTTGAACGCATCCTGGATCTTTGCCGTGAGTTCACGCTCGCCGGGTGCGCGGCTGTTTTGCGCTTCGGCGACAGGGGTGAGGACTGGCAGCACGATGAGGCCACCGGCGATAGCGATGGCCAGCCGGCCGGCAACGCCGGCTGCCCATTGCGCCCGGGATGACAAAGACATCTCCGGCAAGTCCTACTTGCAGCCCGACGTGCTGTCGCCGGCTCGGGCCATCGGCTTGCCGTTAATGAACACGCCAGTGCTGCCGGAGATTGTCTTGCCGCCACATTCGGTGCTCCCGCCGACGACGGCTGCAGGCTTGCCATTGATGTAGACGCCTTTCGCGCCTTCGATGATCTTGCCATCGGTCGTGGTGTCACCGACGCGCGCCGCCGGCTTGCCATCGACCATCACGCCGGTGGCGCCCGACGTGATCTTGCCGGGCTGTTGAGCGGCGGCAGACACAGTCAGTGTCATCAGGGCGAGTAGCGACAAAAGGGGCTTTTGCATCGTCGATCCAAGTCGGTTGCGTCACAGGCGCCATGATGTAAGCCTGACGGTACGCAGGCAAGGGACGATGCCGCACCAAGCCATGCGTTAGAGTCTTTCAAGGCTGACAAAAAGGGAAGGAACCAAAGCCGATGATCTATGAATTACGCGTCTATCGCTGTTTGCCGGGACGTTTGCCGGCGCTGATCAAGCGATTTGAATCTGTCACATTGAAGCTCTGGGAGAAGCACGGCATCCGGCAGTCCGGTTTCTTCACCACGGTGATCGGCGAATCCAATCAGGAACTCACTTACATTCTCAAATGGGAATCTCTCGCAGAGCGCGAGAAAGTCTGGACTGCTTTCATGTCCGACCCGGAATGGATGTCCGCGCGCGCCAAGTCCGAAGAGGACGGCCAGATCGTCGGCAATATCGTCAGCCAGCTGCTGGCGCCGACGGCCTTCTCGGCGCTGAAGTAAGCCTGGTCCCGGGGCAGGCCGGTCCGCCCGGTGCGGAGGCCGCCCTAGTCAGTTTGGAGGCGGCTCCCGCCGCAACCCTGATATTCCGACCGGCGGGATGGGCCTGATCCGGCTTGCATCCCGCCCGGTCCTGCGGTCATGGTCGCCGGAATAATAAGGAGACCATTTTGACCGCATCCTCCACAGCCGCGCCCATCGTCGCCCTCGGCACCGTCCGCTTTGGCAATGCTCTGCCGATCTCGGTGATCGCCGGGCCATGCCAGCTCGAAAGCCGGGCTCATGCGCTCGAAGTGGCCCATGCGCTGAAGGAGATCGCGACCCGGCTCAAGATCGGTCTGGTCTTCAAGACCTCGTTCGACAAGGCCAATCGGACTAGCGCCTCTGCCGCGCGCGGCATCGGCCTCGATGATGCTCTGCCGATCTTTGCCGAGATCCGCGAGACGCTCGGCCTGCCGGTACTGACCGACGTGCACGAGAACGATCAATGCGCGCGTGCCGCCGAGGCGGTGGACGTGCTGCAGATCCCGGCCTTCCTGTGCCGGCAGACCGATCTGCTCCTGGCCGCGGCCGCGACCGGCAAGGTCGTCAATGTGAAGAAGGGCCAGTTCCTGGCGCCCTGGGACATGGCCAATGTCGTCAGCAAGCTGACATCGTCGGGCAATGACAAGGTGCTGGTCACTGAGCGCGGTGCGTCCTTCGGCTACAACACACTGGTCTCCGACATGCGGGCGCTGCCGATCCTGGCGCGCACCACCGGCGCACCGGTGATCTTCGACGCCACCCATTCGGTGCAGCAGCCGGGCGGCAAGGGGACGTCCTCGGGTGGCGAACGCGAATTCGTGCCGGTACTGGCCCGCGCAGCGGTGGCCGTCGGTGTCGCCGGTGTCTTTATCGAGACCCATCCCGATCCGGATAATGCGCCGTCCGATGGGCCGAACATGGTGCCGCTCCGCGATTTCGAGGCGCTGGTGAAGAACCTGATGGCGTTCGACGCGCTGGCCAAAGAGACGGCGGCCAAGGCTTGATCATGCAGCCCTCTGCCGCGGCGCTGGTGGCGCGCTGATGCCTCCGGTCCTCAATATCATCGCATTGGCATCCTTTGCCGCCGCGTTGTCGATGCGCGCGCTGGATCCGGTGCTGCCGCATGTCGCCGACGATTTGTCCATCACGGTGGCAATTGCCGCCGGTCTGGCATCCGCACTGGCCTTCACCTTCGCCATCGTGCAGCCGGCGCTCGGTGCTGCCGCCGACCTGTTCGGTAAGCCTCGACTGATGATCGTCTGTCTGGTGCTGCTCGGCATCGCCAATATTCTCGGCGCGATCACCACCTCCTATCCGCTACTGCTGGCGACACGCGTTCTGGCTGGCATCGGGGCAGGCGGGGTGTTTCCGGTGACCCTCAGCCTGACCAGCGATCTGGTCGGGCCGAAGCTGCGTCAGGTGGCGCTGAGCCGTGTGATGGCCGGCGCCATGACCGGCAATCTGCTGGGTTCGACGGCATCCGGCGTGATCGGCGACTTCTTCGGCTGGCGCGGGGTGCTGGTCATCCTCGGCGGCCTCGCGATCGTCGCATCGGTCGCGGTGGCGTATGGCTTCAAGGGCGCCGCGATCATCAAGCCGACCGTGAAGGCCGACTTCGGCAAGCTTGCTCAAGGCTACAAGGTGATCTTCCGCAACCCGAACACGCTGATCGTCTACAGTGCCGTGTTCGTCGAGGGCTGCTGTATCCTCGGCCTGTTTCCCTATATCTCGTCATTCCTGTTCGATCGCGGCGTCACCAGCCTTTCCATCGCGGGCCTCGTGATCGCCTGCTTTGCCGTCGGCGGTCTGTTCTACACAGCGACCGTGTCGCGCATGCTGGCGAGGCTCGGCATCAACGGCATGATGATCTATGGCGGCATCGTGATCGCGATCCAGCTCGCCGCCACCGCCTTCAGCCCGAACTGGCAGATCCAGGCACTGAGCCTGCTGCTGATGGGCTGGGGCTTCTACATGCTGCACGGCTCGCTGCAGATATTCTCCACCGAGCTGTCACAGGAAGCCCGCGCCAGCGCCATGTCGCTGCACGCCTTCTGCTTCTTCATGGGCCAGTCGGTCGGCCCGATCGCTTATGGCTTCGGTCTGGCGCACGCCGGCAAGATGCCGACGCTGCTGCTGTCAGCCGCCATCGTCTTTGCGCTTGGCTTCGCCGCCGCGAAGCTGCTGAAACCGATGAAGCCCACAGACGCGAAGGCCTAACCCCGCCCGCGATACGGCGCGACGCCTTGCTCGGGGACCCAGACGCCCTTGGGCAGCGTTCCGGTCTGCCAGAACACGTCGATGGGGATGCCGCCGCGCGGATACCAGTAGCCGCCGATACGCAGCCATTTCGGCTTGATGGCGGAGGCAACGCGCTTGCCGATCTCGACGGTGCAATCCTCATGGAAGGCGCCGTGATTGCGGAACGAGGCGAGGTAGAGCTTGAGCGACTTCGACTCGACCAGCCACTGGCCGGGTACATAGTCGATCATCAGATGGGCGAAATCCGGCTGGCCGGTGATCGGGCACAGCGAGGTGAATTCCGGCGCCGTGAAGCGCACCACGTAATTGGTGTCCTTCTGCGGGTTCGGTACACGGTCGAGCTTGGCCTGTTCGGGGGAGGTCGGCCATTCCACAGCGCGGCCGAGCTGCAGGTCATCTGGCAATTTCGGGGATTTGCGGGGTGTTTTTGACATAAATATCTCCGTTATGGCGGTTCATAGCCAATCCCGGGCCAGTCGTCACGTCAGGCGGGGTTTTCCCGCCGGGAGGCTTGCTGTAGAAGCGGCGCCAACGACCCACCCCCAGCACAAAGAGGGCATTCATGACCGCCATCGTCGACATCATCGGCCGCGAAATTCTCGATAGCCGCGGCAATCCCACGGTTGAAGTCGACGTCGTCCTCGAAGACGGGTCGATGGGCCGCGCCGCGGTTCCGTCGGGTGCCTCCACCGGCGCCCATGAGGCGGTCGAGTTGCGCGACGGCGACAAGTCCCGCTATCTCGGCAAGGGCGTGCAGAAGGCGGTCGATGCCATCAATGGCGAGATCTTCGACGCCATCGGCGGCATGGACGTGGAGAACCAGGTCCAGCTCGACGAGATCATGATCGAGCTCGACGGCACCCCGAACAAGTCGCGCCTCGGCGCCAATGCGATCCTCGGCGTCTCGCTGGCCGCCGCCAAAGCGGCTGCGGAATCCTTCGATATGCCGCTGTATCGCTATGTCGGCGGGACCTCGGCCCGCACGCTGCCGGTGCCGATGATGAACATCATCAATGGCGGCATGCATGCCGACAATCCGATCGACTTCCAGGAATTCATGATCATGCCGGTCGGCGCGTCGACCTTCGCCGAAGGCCTGCGCTGCGGCGCCGAGATCTTCCACACGCTGAAGGGCGAGCTGAAGAAGGCCGGCCACAATACCAATGTGGGCGACGAAGGCGGTTTCGCACCCAATATCGGTTCGGCCGAAGCGGCGCTGGACTTTGTGATGGCCGCCATCACCAAGGCTGGCTACAGCGCCGGCAAGGACGTGATGCTGGCGATGGATTGCGCCGCCACCGAATTCTTCAAGGACGGCGCTTACGTCTATGGCGGCGAGAACAAGACCCGCAACATCTCCGAGCAGGCCAAGTATCTCGCCCAGCTCGTCGCCAATTACCCGATCGTCTCCATCGAGGACGGCATGTCGGAAGACGATATGGACGGCTGGAAGCAGCTCACCGACCTGATCGGTTCGAAGTGCCAGCTGGTCGGCGATGATCTGTTCGTCACCAATGTCACGCGTCTTGCCGACGGCATCAAGAATGGCCGCGCCAATTCGATCCTGATCAAGGTCAACCAGATCGGCTCGCTGACCGAAACGCTGAGCGCCGTCGAGATGGCCTACAAGGCTGGCTATACCGCGGTCATGTCGCACCGTTCGGGTGAGACTGAAGATTCCACGATTGCCGATCTCGCCGTGGCCACCAATTGCGGACAGATCAAGACCGGCTCGCTGGCACGCGCCGATCGTACCGCCAAGTACAATCAGTTGCTGCGCATCGAGCAGCAGCTCGGCACCCAGGCGAAATATGCCGGCAAGGCCGCACTGAAAGCTCTCGCGTAAAGCGCAAGCGCGGCCTTCGGCCGAGCAAGAAACTACGCGATCAACGCCGTTCGCTGAAATAGCGGGCGGCGTTTTTCATTGAATGACCCTGACCGCGCAAGGTGACAACGTGGTTCAATTTGTAGACGTCACCATGATACCCCATTGCGGTCGCGAAGGTATCACGTTGTGGGTTCAGCCTTCTCCAGGCAATGCCGATGGAGAGCGCGAATGCCCAACATCTTTAAGGTCCAAGGTTTCGGTGCACTGTCCGAGTGGAATGGACAGTTCTCCAGTGCGTCGGCCGATCAGGCGTTTCAAGCCATGGCGTCTCTGGGATCGAATTCGATCGCGCTGACGACGCGGATATGGACCGACAGCCGTACGGGCAATGACGTGCTCGCCGTGCCGGACAAGACCGAAAGCGATGCGAGCCTGCTGGCTGGCTTTCAGAAGGCCCATGCCGCCGGGCTGGATGTTGTCTTCAAGCCGGGCATTACAGGTCTAGACGGCACGATCTCGCACAGTCTGGCGCCGTCGGACGTCGATGCCTTCTTCGCGTCCTACAAGGCCGAGATCGTTCACCTGGCTGAAATTGCGGAGCAGGGTGATGTCGCCAGTTTCGCCATAGGCAACGAGATGAGCAGCCTGTCGGGCGACGCCTATCGCAACTACTGGGTCGATATCATCGACGCTGTGCGCGGCGTCTATCATGGCGAAGTCACTTACGCGGCGGCAACCGACGAAGCATCCAAGGTCAGCTTCTGGGACCAGGTCGATACGATCGGCATCAACGCCTATCCACCCTTGACGGCTAGCACGACGCCGACGGTGGACGATCTCGTGCACGCGTGGAACGAGGTGCCGTACAATCCGTATTACGCCAAGGCCTTCGGCTATCAGTCGCCCGTCGATTTCTTTCATTCGCTGTCGATGGATTACGGCAAGCCGGTGCTGATGACCGAGGTCGGTTATCGCAGCATCGACGGTACGGCTATCAATCCGGGCGGTGGATCATCCAAGGCGCCTGCGGATCTCGCCGAACAGGCCGATGCCTATAATGCCTTCTTTCAAGTCTGGAGCGCGCATGGCGGCAGCTGGCTGAAAGGCGCCGAGTTCTGGCAGTGGGACCTCAACAACTTCTATTCCGAGACCGGCTATTCGGTCATGGACAAGCCGGCGCAGGATGTGGTGGCGCAGTATTTCCATGGGACAGGACCAACGCCGGGCATCACCGTCACGGGCTCGTCGATCGGCGACACGATCGATCTCGGAGGCGGGAACGACGTTATCTTCGGCGGGCTCGGTCATGACGAGATCTATGGCGGTGCCGGGAACGATACGATTGTCGCCGGTCCAAGCGTCGCGGGCAAGCTCGCCACGACCACCATCACGCTGACGGGTTATGGCTCCGTCGTGAACGGAATCGGCGCGCAGGCGCAGGTTCTGGTCAATGGCCAGCCGGTTTCGGGCGTGCTTGAATTCACGCCCGCGAGCGATCCGTCGGGCTACCAGACCTACACGGTCACTTTCGACAATCCCGCCAGCATCTCCAGTGTCGCGATCAACCTTGCGAATTCCGAGCCCGGGCGCGCGCTGCATTTCAAGGACATTGCCATCAATGGCGTCGATCTGGTGCCGGCCGACGGCACCAATGCCAGTTCACCCGGCTCGTTCGATCTCTATGTCCGCAGCATCCAATTCGACACGACCAAGCATCAGGACTGGTTCTTCGGTGCCTCAAGCGACAACGATGTCGTCCGCGGCGGTGACGGCGATGACTACATTGCTGGCGGGATCGGCAACGACATCATCAATGGCGGCAACGGCACCGACACCGCGGTATTCTCCGGCAATGTGGCCGACTACAGCATCAGCCGCAGTGGCGTTCAGACGATCGTCACTGACAGCGTCGCTGGCCGCGACGGCACTGACTATCTCACCAATACGGAATTTCTGAAATTCGCAAATGCCAGTATTGCCGTCGATACGCTCGGCCAAGCATTTGCAAGCAGCACTGGCAGCGAGAACTTTGCTTTCAGTCTGACGTCCGGCCACACGACGTCCGCCCACATGGAGGTGCAGAATAGTGCGCAGGGGGAGGGCGCTGCGGAAGTCGCTCTTGCTCAGGTCCTGACGGCGTCCAGCCATCCCGTCGTGGCCGCGCCGGCGCTGGACGACGCGCTCGGCGCTCATGATGCCGCGCTCGTGCCGGCGACGCCTCCATCGCATCATGACGTGCTGATCGTCTGAGGATTTCGGATGGCCAAAACAATTCAGCCGAGGTGACAATCACCTCGGCTGAATGCGTTTCGATATTGGCTGCGTATTATTGCGGAGCAGCCGAGACCTGTGCAGGCTTCGGCGCCGCCGGCTTGCGGCGAATACCGCCGCCGGTCACGGCCATGACACGGGCAATGGCCTGACGCTGCAGGCTGTCGTCCTTGTCGATCGAGAAGTGGTTGGTGGTGGCGTTCTCGTTGACGTTGGCAAGCTTGCCCTTGAAGCGGGGATCCGCAGACACCGCGCGCCCCCAGCCGGCGGGTACGTAATAGTTCACGATCTGCTTCACATTGTTGGGGACGGCATCGGGCGCCACCGGATCGAAGTTCACGATCAGCGCCACCGGGATGTTGTACTGTGCGAGCTTGCGGGCAATCGAGATGGTCACGTCGGCACCGGCCGAGTGGCCCATCAGGATGATCGGTTCGCGGTTACCGGCCTTGTACCGGGCGATCATGTCGTCTGCCTGGCCGCTCCACAGCGTGTGATTGCTGACCGAGGAGGCGACGCCGGCGGCTTCGAGCTTGTAGGCGATCTGATCCATGCCGAGCGAGAACACGTTCATGAGGCCACGATAGAGATAGACATGGCCGGGGCGACGGCCGGGCGCCGCATCGGCATCCCCGGAACTCGCGAGTGAGGCCACAAAGAGCGACGACAGAATCAGCAAAACGGCCGCTGGAGAGGTCCACGACGGCCGTTTGAAGCCCTTGAGAGCAATCGACATAGTGCTTTCTTTCTTCGAAAAAACCCGCGACATGTTCAGACATAAGACCCTGCCGTCAATCACAGTCCTGCCTCGATTCCCGGAATTGTGATGAAGGGGGTTGCGAAAGAGCGGCTGTGTGACCTGAGGGCGACAAAATCCTGCCGGACGCTTCCGTTTTGGGCATGGGGAGGTTTGTCGGCGCAGGCGAATTTGCTATGCACCGGATCAGAACGGTGCGTGATGCACTCGGGAGCGAACGGACGATGATCGCGCGGCGACATGTCTTTCACATTGGCGGCTACGACCCGATTCTGCCGGACACGCAGCTCGAGCGGTTCCGCCGTTCGCTGTCGAGTTTCGAGAAGACGTGGAGCGTGTCCGCGAAGGCGTCCGGCGTGCTTGACGCTACGGATGTGAGCGCATCCTGGCGGGCCGAGACCTCCGGACCTAACTGGAAGACCGAAACCACCTACGAGATGCTGCGCTGGGATGACCTGATCCTGCAGGATCACTCCCGAAGCATGCTGTCGCGATTGGGCGCCGCCTTCGTTACGCTGGGCGACTGGCTGGTGACGGGAACCCTGTTCCGCTTCTTCTATGCGAGCTGGAAATATGCCGGCTTCTTCCTGTTCTCCTATCTGTGGATCGCGGGCTTTGCTGCATCTGGCGCAGCAGTAGGCTATGGGCTGACCTGGCTGTTTGGCATGAATGGTGCCGCCGCATGGATCGCCGGCGCGATTGTCGCTGCGGCCGTCTTCACAGCGCTGTTGCACCATTACGGCTGGCGGAAGCCGATCAATCATGTGTTCGACGACTGGATTTTCTCGCGACAGTATGTTCATGGCCAGCGCCCGAAGATGACGGCGCGCGTCGATGAATTCGCCAGGGTAATCGTGGCCCGCGCGCAGAAGGCCGATGTCGACGAGATCGTCATCGTCGGGCATTGCCTTGGTGCGGCGTTGGTGATGGAGGCGGTGGCCCGCGCACTCGCGCTCGACCCGGATCTCACCAAACACGGCCCGACCATTTGTGTGATGACAGTGAGCGCGACCATCCCGAAATTCGCGTTGCATCCGGCCGGCAAGAGCGTACGCACGGCAACGCGCCTCGTCGCCGACACGCCGGCGATCCGCTGGACCGAATATCACGCCCGCGACGACGTCATCAGTTTCTATCGCTTCGATCCTGTGACCTTGAAGCGCCGCAGCCGCGATCGCGACGAGGGCAGGCCGAACATCCGCCGCGTCCAGATGCATGCCATGATGGGCATGGAGCAGTTCAAGCGCTATCGCTTCAGCTTCATGCGCATCCATTATCAGATGGTGATGGGCAATCAGTGCCGTGCGCCCTACGACTATTGCATGGTGATCTGCGGTCCTCTGCCGTTCGACGAGATCACCGCGGGCGAAGGCGGCCTCAAACGCTTCAGTGCGGATGGCGCGCTGCTGGACATGCCGCTGTCCAAGATCACATCCTCTCAATCGCAAGCCGGGGCATCCGTGAATGCCGCATGATGGCCTGATCGGACGACAATGACCGCGTCACTTCTTGGAACATATGTCTGGGCGATCGGTCTGATCGCCTGGTTCATCATTCGCTACCCCTATGCGCGCAAGGCTCGCCGCACGGCGACGCTGCGCGCGGTCGGCTGGAGCCGTGAACGCATCCTGCTGGCGATCGCCACCATCGGCCTGTTCGTGGTACCGCTGATCTGGCTGGTGACCGGCTGGCCGGCCGCGCTGAACTATCAGCTGAATTATGCGGCGGTCGTGGTTGGCGCTGCACTCTATGTGCTGTCGCTCTGGCTGTTTCGCCGGTCGCACAAGGATCTCGGCCGGCAATGGTCGGCCAGCCTGGAAATCCGCGAGGCTCACCAGATCGTGCGTGCCGGCGTCTATCGCAGCATCCGCCATCCGATGTATGCCTCGTTCTGGTTGTGGGCACTGGCGCAGGCATTCCTGCTGCCGAATGCCATGGCCGCGCTGGGCGGGCTGGTCGCGATCGCGATCCTGTTCTTCACCCGCATCGACTATGAAGAGCGGATGCTGATCGAGGCATTCGGCGACGACTACCGGGCCTATATGCGTGAAACCAAGCGTATCATTCCGGGCATCTACTGACGCGGCACCAGACCGCCGGACAGATTGAGGGGGACCGACCATGACTGACATCACATCCGGACTTGAACTGCGCTCGCTCATCAAAAGCAGCGGAGAACTGGAAATCTCGCTGCAGCAGGTGGCAATCCCGGCGCCGGGCCCCGACGAGGTCGTCGTGCGCATCGAGGCCGCGCCGATCAACCCGTCGGATCTCGGTCTCCTGCTCGGCGCGGCCGATCCGGCCAGCGCGAAAGCCTCCGGCTCCGGCGCGTCCTCGGTTGTCACAGCAACCGTCCCGCAGGCCAATATGAAAGCGATGGGCGGCCGTCTCGACGAGTCGATGGCGGTCGGCAATGAGGGCGCCGGCATGGTGGTGAAGGCCGGATCGTCCGAGGCCGCGCAAGCGCTGCTCGGCAAGACCGTCGCGATGATCGGCGGCGCGATGTATGCGCAGTATCGCGTCATCAAGGCCAAGGAATGTCTGCCGCTGCCCGAGGGCACGACGGCCACCGAGGGCGCATCCTGCTTCGTCAATCCGCTGACCTCGCTCGGCATGGTCGAGACCATGAAGCGGGAAGGGCACACGGCGCTGGTGCATACGGCCGCCGCGTCCAATCTCGGCCAGATGCTCAACAAGATCTGCCAGAAGGACGGCATCGATCTCGTCAACATCGTTCGCAGCGAGGAGCAGGAGAAACTGCTGCGCGGCATCGGCGCGAAATATGTCTGCAACTCGACGTCGCCGGCCTTCATGGAAGATCTGACTGCCGCATTGATTGCCACCAATGCCACGCTGGCCTTCGACGCCACCGGTGGCGGCAAGCTGCAGGGCCAGATCCTGCAGGCGATGGAAGTCGCCGCCGTCAAGGCGATGAAGGTCTACAGCCGCTATGGCTCGACGACCCACAAGCAGGTCTACGTCTATGGCCGGCTGGATCTACGCCCAATCGAATTCGTCCCTGCCGGGATGGCCTGGGGCATGGGTGGGTGGCTGCTGTTTCCGTTCCTGCAGAAGATCGGCGCTGCTGATGCCGCGAAGCTCCGTGCCCGCGTGGTCGCCGAACTCAAGACCACCTTCGCCAGTCACTACACCAAGGTGATTTCGCTCGAAGGCGTCTTGCAGCTCGACAATCTCCGGGCCTATGCGAAGCGCGCCACCGGCGAGAAGTATCTGATCAATCCGAACATGCCGGGATGACACTCGCCGATCAGTCTGCCGGCGTGGTTACGGATGGCGCGCGGCTTTTGCTGCGCCATCCGCCGTATCTGTACTACATGGTATCGCGCAGCTTCTCGCGCTTCGCCTCGCAGATCGCCGCGGTTGCGGTTGGCTGGCAGATCTATGATCTGACCGGCAGCGCGTTCCAGCTCGGCATGGTCGGCCTCGCGCAATTCGTGCCGATGCTGGCGCTGGTCTTCGTCGCGGGCCATATCGCCGACCGCTATGATCGCCGCCGGGTGGTGCAGATCTGCCAGATGCTGCAGGGGCTGACGGCGATCCTGCTCGCCTGGGGTACTTATGCCGGCTGGATTACGGTGCCGCAGATTTTCGTGGCGCTGGTGGTGATCGGCGCGGCGACCGCGTTCGAGGCGCCGGCCGGTTCGGCGCTGCTGCCCGGCGTCGTACCGGAAGGTCGCCTGCAAAAAGCGACAGCACTTTCCACCGGCGTGTTTCAGGTGGCGATGATTTGCGGCCCCGCGCTCGGCGGCATCGCGTACGCGCTGTCGCCGTCGACGCCCTATGTGCTGATGGCGGCATTCTGGCTAATCGGCGGCGCGCTCAACAGCGCCATCAAATTGGCGCGCGAGGTGGCGGTGAAGGATCCGCCGTCGCTGCGGACTTTGTTTGCCGGCGTGGGCTTCGTGCGCAGCAATCCGGCGATCCTCGGCACCATTTCGCTCGATCTGTTCGCGGTGCTGCTCGGCGGCGCCACCGCGCTTCTCCCGATCTACGCGCGCGACATTCTGCAGACTGGTCCGTGGGGTCTCGGCCTCATGCGCGCCGCCCCTGCAGTTGGTGCACTGCTGACGACTGTGGTGCTCACGCGCTACTCGATCAACCGCCGGGTGGGCATGCGGATGTTCCAGGCCGTCATTATCTTCGGCCTTGCGACAGCGGTGTTCGCAGTGTCGCAATGGCTGTGGTTGTCGGTCGCCGCGCTCGCGGTACTCGGCGCGGCCGATACAGTCAGCGTGGTGATCCGTTTCTCGCTGGTGCAGCTCGCGACCCCGGACGACATGCGCGGCCGGGTCGGTGCAGTGAACTACCTGTTCATCAATACCTCGAACCAGCTCGGCCAGTTCGAGAGCGGCGTCACCGCCGCACTGTTCGGCACTGTGCCCGCCGCCCTGATCGGTGGCCTCGGGACCGTTGCCATCGCGTTGCTGTGGATGCGGCTGTTCCCGACGCTGCGCAATGTCGAACGGCTGGAGTAGGGGCGTCAGCGATCCGCGAAAGCCAGCTTGGCACCGAGCGCGGCAAACGCGCCGGCAAAAGTGCGTCGCATCCAGGTCAGCACCCGTGGCCGTGTGATGACGTGGTTGCGGATCGACGCAGCGAACAGGCCGTAGAGCGCAAACACCACGAAAGTCATCAGCATGAATACCGCGCTGAGCAGCAGCATCTGTGACAGCGGATGCGCCTCGTCAGCACTGAGGAACTGCGGCAGGAAGGCGAGGAAGAAGATCGACAGTTTCGGATTGAGGATGTTGATCAGGATCGCTGTGGTTATCACCTGCAGCGTGGACTGCGCGCTGTTGTCGGCTTCCACCTTCAGCGCGCCATGCTCCTGCAGCGTCTTCCAGGCCATATAGAGCAGGTAGGCGACGCCGACATATTTGAACACCTGAAACGCCAAGGCGCTGGTGTGCAGCAGTGCTGCGAGACCAAGGATCGCGGCGGCCATATGCGGAACGATGCCGAGCGTGCAACCGAACGCGGCGACGACGCTGCTGCGGCCTCCGCGCGAAAATCCGGTTGCCAGTGTGTAAAGGGCGCCAGTGCCCGGCGACGCCACCACGATCAGCGAGGTGATGAGAAATTCGATGGTCACGATGATGGCTCCGGCTTGCAAACTTGGATCGTCAGAATGTCGCTTGCGATCCTGTCAGGCAAGCACGTCGTCAGTTGCACACCTCGACATTGGTGAGGCCGATGCGCATGTCGCGCGACACCAAGCGGCAGCCGGGACGCACCGGACGGCAGCCGGCATTGTCGCAGACGATCTGGCTGGACGGCTGTGCGCGCGGCGAGCGGGCCTGAATTTGCGGGCGATCAAGCTCATCGCGCTCGCGGCGCGGCGCGTTGCGTTTGGCCTCGTTGCGGTTGCGCTTCTTCTCACATTCATTGTCGTCATTCAGGAACGTGCCGGCGCGGCATACGATTTTCACGCAGCGGTCGCCGTCCGCCTCTGAACCATGCGCACAGACCAGCGGGCAGACCCGTGCAGATTTGGCCTTGATCGCCTCGAGCGCATCGGTGCTGGCCGCCTTGGCATCGAACTTGGTCGAGGCGTAGCGATTGAAGCGTTCGAGCGACTTGCGGGAAGCCACAGTCCATGAGTTGTCGACTGATCCCTGCAGGCAGCCCACCCGCTGAAGCTCGACCTGGACCTGACGGGGTAGATCGGCTGGCGCGGGTGTTCGGGACACATCGGCCGTGGGGGCGGGGAGTGTCGCCAACTGCGGTCCGGCGGCAGGCGTGTCCAGCTTGCCGGCATCGACCCTGGCTTCCGCTGCCGCGCGGGCGCGCTCGCCGGCGGCGGCGCGTTCCTGCTCGGCGGTCTTGAGTTTCTCGGCAGCGATCCGGGCATCCTCGGCGGTCTTGGCATCGGCCGCTGCCTTGGTCTGTTCGGCCTTCCTGGCGCCTTCGGCAGCCAGACGGGCTTTCTCTTCAACGGCGAGGCGGGCTTTCTCCGCAGCAGCGGTATGGGCGTCCTCGGCTGCGAGCTTCGCGAGTTGGGATTTGGCCAGCGACGCATAGAAGCCGTCGGGGTGCTGGGTCAGGAACGCGTTCCAGCCGTCTCTGGTCGCAAGCTGCAAAGCCAGCTCGTAGTCGCGGCGGGTTTCGGCCTGGACACTGACGGCGGGCGACGTGGCGACGGCAGCCACCGGGACCAGCGGCACGTCGTCGCCGCCGAGCGAACCGTAGACATACGGTTCCTGGCGGTTGCTGGTGTTCTTCATGACGTCGTCGCGGATGAAGCCGAAGGCCTTGCGGAGGTCGAGGCCAGGCGTCGCGATGTGGCGGACCAGCGCGGCCGTGAAGGGGCTGTTCTTGCTGTCGCCGTCCAGCGCCGTCGAGCCGGCCTTGGCCGAATAGGCGATCAGCGTGTTGGGGCTGGTCGGCTCCACCTTGGCGAGGCCGCGGGCGATCGCCCGGGATGCCGTGGTGCGCTTCATATTCTTGATGAAGGGGTTGTCGCGGCAGGCATCGAGGATCACCAGCCGCAGCTTCTTCGCGGGCTCAATGGTCACCAGGATGCGCTCCAGCGAGAACGCCTCGTCATAGACATCGGTGTCGCGTTCCAGCAGTGCGTCGACCGGAATCAGGTAATTGGTGCCATCGACCTCGATGCCGTGGCCGGCGAAATAGACCAGAGCAACGTCCGCATCGCGCGCCTTGTCCGCGAAATCGCGCAGGGCCCGGCGCATCTCGGTCGCCTTCAGATCCCGTCGGGCTTCGACAATGTCGAAATTAGCGGTCTTCAAGGTCTCGGTCATCGCCGCGGCGTCGTTGGCCGGATTGGCGAGCTTGACGACGTTCTGGTAGGCCGAATTGCCGATCACCAGTGCGACGCGCTTGTCGGCGGCTAAGGCCGACTGACTGAGCAAGCTCAAGGCGAAGACTACGGAAGCCACAAGACCAAGGTTGCGCATCGGAAGCCCCGCAAATTGCGACGGTCGAATTCGAGCAGCCTGGCCAGACGTCGCAGATCAGTCGGGACTGGCTTACGTGGTTTGTCGCGCAGCACTCTCCGCAGGTTCGATCACAGCGGCGATCCCCGCGTCATCCATTTGAGCGATATCAGCATAACGAAGATGTGTTTGGGCGGGCGAGGCGGACGTGCCGGTTCGGCACGATTACGGCCGTCAAATACAATCCATGCACTTGCATCTTTTGCCGGGATAGGTGACAGGTTCCAGATGCGCTCCGCGCTTTTTGGAAGCAGTTATTCAGGGGATATCTCATGGCCACCTACAGCGTTGCCGTCATTGTCGGCAGCCTCCGCAAACAGTCGTTCTCGCTCAAGGTTGCGAATGCACTCGCCCAGCTGGCGCCGCCGTCGCTGAAGCTGAACGTCATCACGCTGAACGAGCTGTCATTCTTCAATCAGGACCTGGAAGCCGCGCCGCCGGCCGACTGGGTCAAGTTCCGCGAAGCGATCCAGGCCTCGGATGCGGTACTGTTTGTCTCTCCGGAATATAACCGCTCAGTTTCGGGTGTCCTGAAAAACGCCATCGACGTCGGTTCGCGGCCCTATGGCAAGAGCTCGTTTCTCGGCAAGCCCACCGGCATCGTGGTTAGCTCGCCCGGTCCGATCGGTGGCCTGGGTGCTGCCCTTAGCCTGCGCCAAACCCTGCCGGGGATTGTCGGTCCCATCATGCAACAGCCTGAAATCTATCTGAATGCCGTCGGCGACGCGTTCAGCGAACAGGGCGAGATCGTCAAGGAATCGATCCGGCCGGTGCTGCAGGCCTATATCGACGCCTTCGCCGCCTGGGTCGACAAGCTGAAGAAATAACCCGCGCAAATTCAGGTTGCGGCCCGGTTGTTAGGTTCGCCTTAACCGGGCCGTCGCATTTTCGGGAATGGTCAAGCATACCCGCCTCAAATCGATCCTCACCGGGCTCGTGCTCTATGCACTGGCGGCGATGATGATCAGCTATTTCGGGGTCAATGCCTATACCGGCAAATATGGCCTCAACGCCCGCCAGGAGCTCGACCAGGAGATCGTCGCGCTGACCTCCGAACTGGTACAGTTGAAGAAGGAACGCACCAAGGCCGAGCAGCGCGTGGCGTTGCTGCGATCTGGTGGACTCGATCCCGACATGCTCGACGAGCGCGCGCGCTACCAGCTCGACTACGCGCATCCGCGCGACCTCGTGAAGGTCATCAAGCCAAACTAAGATTCTCTCTTCGGCGGCGAGTCGTCCTCGCATGAAGCAACACAGCTTTGCATCAAAGCTATGGATCGCTCGCGCCTGCTCATCGTGACGGCAACGTGACCACGACAGGCGCTTTCATTCCTCAAATTACAAAACCGATCCAATTCGATTTCGAAAGTTTCGCGCCTTCGCTGCAGTGCGAAACAACCGTGTGGCATTCCGCGCGACGCAATCCCTTTCAAGCCGCAAGCACTTGGAGTAGGAAGGGCCATTCACTCTCGCATCCGGAATTTTCATGGCCGCACCGAAGAAAAGCGTCGCTCCCGCAGGGCAGGCAACGAGCAATGGCGCAACCCCGTCATCGCCGCCAGATTTCACCCGCGATCAGGAGATGCACGCGCTTCGCGACATGCTGCTGATCCGACGTTTCGAGGAGAAGGCTGGCCAGCTCTACGGCATGGGCGCGATTGGCGGTTTCTGCCATCTCTATATCGGCCAGGAAGCCATCGTCGTCGGCATGCAGATGGCATTGAAGGACGGAGATCAGGTCATCACCGGCTATCGCGACCATGGTCACATGCTGGCCTGTGGCATGGACGCCAAGGGCGTCATGGCCGAGCTGACGGGGCGCAAGGGCGGCTACTCCAAGGGCAAGGGTGGCTCCATGCACATGTTCAGCCGCGAGAAGAACTTCTACGGCGGTCATGGCATCGTCGGCGCGCAGGTGTCGCTCGGTACAGGTCTCGCTTTCGCCAACCGTTACCGCGGCAATGATCTCGTCAGCCTCGCTTACTTTGGCGACGGCGCGTCGAACCAGGGCCAGGTCTATGAGAGCTTCAACATGGCGGAGCTGTGGAAGCTCCCCGTGATCTACGTCATCGAGAACAACCGCTACGCCATGGGTACCTCGGTGACGCGCTCCTCGGCTCAGACCGACTTCTCCAAGCGCGGCATCTCCTTCAACATTCCGGGCGAGCAGGTCGACGGCATGGACGTCCGCGCCGTGAAGGCCGCCGGTGACCGTGCAGTCGCTTGGTGCCGCGCCGGCAAGGGTCCGTTCATTCTGGAAATGCAGACCTATCGCTATCGCGGTCACTCGATGTCCGATCCGGCCAAATACCGGACCCGCGAGGAAGTGGACAAGGTTCGCCACGACCAGGACCCGATCGAGCAGGTGCGCAACCGTCTGCTGGCCGCTGACGTGACCGAGCAGGACCTCAAGGCGATCGACGCCGAGGTGCGTGACATCGTCAACGCATCGGCGGATTTCGCGCAGCAGGACCCTGAGCCCGATGCATCCGAACTTTACACCGATGTGTACCGCTAAGCGCGCGGCTTAAAGACCGATCTGGAGTTATAATGGCCATTCAAGTTCTGATGCCCGCGCTGTCCCCGACCATGGAGAAAGGCAACCTCTCCAAATGGCTCAAGAAGGAAGGCGACACGATCAAGTCCGGCGATGTGATCGCCGAAATCGAAACCGACAAAGCGACGATGGAAGTCGAAGCGACCGATGAAGGGACGCTCGGCAAGATCCTGATCCCGGAAGGGACCAACGATGTCGCGGTCAACACGCCGATAGCAACCATCCTCGCTGACGGCGAAGACGCATCTGCTGCGGCGAGCGCACCGGCCCCGGCGAAGCAGGAGAAGGCCGCAGAATCCGCGCCGCCTGCCGCGGAAGCCAAATCCGCTCCGGCTCCGAAGGAAGAAGCTGCTGCGCCGGCAGCTCCGACGGCTTCGATCCAGCCCGATCCCGAAATTCCTGAAGGCACCGAGATGGTGACCATGACCATCCGCGAAGCGCTACGCGACGCGATGGCCGAGGAAATGCGCAGGGATGAAGACGTCTTCATCATGGGCGAGGAAGTCGCCGAATATCAGGGCGCCTACAAGGTGACCCAGAACCTGCTGCAGGAATTCGGCGCACGCCGTGTCATCGACACGCCGATCACCGAACACGGCTTCGCCGGTGTCGGCGTCGGTGCGGCGATGTCTGGCCTGAAGCCGATCGTCGAATTCATGACCTTCAACTTCGCCATGCAGGCGATCGACCAGATCATCAACTCCGCTGCCAAGACGCTCTACATGTCCGGCGGCCAGATGACCTGTCAGATCGTCTTCCGCGGCCCGAACGGCGCTGCGGCGCGCGTCGGTGCCCAGCACAGCCAGGACTACTCGGCCTGGTATTCGCAGATCCCGGGCCTCAAGGTCGTCGCACCCTATAGCGCCGCCGACTACAAGGGCTTGCTCAAATCCGCAATCCGCGATCCGAACCCGGTGATCTTCCTCGAAAACGAAATGCTTTACGGGCATTCCGGCGAGGTGCCGAAGCTCGACGACTACATCGTGCCGATTGGCAAGGCCAAGGTCGCACGTGTCGGCAAAGATGTGACGCTGATCTCGTGGTCGAACGGCATGACCTATGCCCTGAAGGCTGCCGAAGAACTCGCCAAGGAAGGCATCGAGGCGGAGGTCATCGACCTGCGCACGCTGCGTCCACTCGACACCGACACCATCATCGAGTCCGTGAAGAAAACATCGCGCGCCGTGACGGTGGAAGAAGGCTGGCAACAGTCGGGTGTGGGCGCCGAAATCGCCGCACGCATCATGGAGCATGCGTTCGACTATCTCGATGCGCCGGTCGCGCGCGTGTCGGGCAAGGACGTGCCGATGCCTTACGCCGCCAATCTCGAAAAGCTGGCGCTGCCGTCGGTGGCCGACGTCGTGGCTGCGGCCAAAGCCGTTTGCTATCGGTGAACCATGGCAGGTCCGAAGGAACAGCCACTGCCGCCGGATGTCATGGATCGCGAGGACGCCACCGAGGTGTTGCGCGCGTTCGTGCTGGATGGCGGGCTGTCCATCGCCTTCATGCGCGCCTTCGAGGAGCCCGATATGTGGGGGCTCCTGCTGGTCGATATCGCGCGCCATGCCGCACGCGCCTATGCGCGTGAGGCCAACTATTCCGAGGACGAGGCGCTGAACCGCATCGTCGAAATGTTCGAAGCTGAAATCGCGCGTCCGACTGACATGGGCAACACCACGCCGCGGTCGCAACAAGGTCACTGACAATGCCAATCAACATTCTGATGCCTGCGCTGTCGCCCACCATGGAAAAGGGCAACCTTGCCAAGTGGCTCAAGAAGGAGGGCGACAAGGTCAAGTCTGGCGACGTGATCGCGGAGATCGAGACCGACAAGGCGACGATGGAAGTCGAAGCCGTCGACGAAGGCACAATCGCCAAGATCCTGGTGGCGGAAGGTACGCAAGATGTTGCTGTGAACGCCGTGATCGCGGTGCTCGCCGCCGACGGCGAGGACGTGAAGGCCGCGAGTTCGGGGGCAGGGGCTGACAAGCCGAAGCCCGCGCCTGCTGCCGAAGCTCCCGCGCCGAAGCCTGCAGCTGCTGCACCTGCGCCGGCTGCTGCTTCCGCAGCGAAAGCACCGGCACCGGCCGCTGCGCCAGCTCCGCAGCCGGCCGCCGCACAGAGCAATGGCGCGCGCGTATTCTCATCACCGCTGGCGCGTCGTCTCGCCAAGGACGCCGGCATCGAACTTGGTCGTATCAACGGATCGGGTCCACATGGCCGTGTGGTCGCCGCGGATGTCGAAAAGGCGAAGTCCGGTCAGGGCCTCAAACCAGCAGCCGCGGCTGCCGGCACTCCAGCAGGTGCAACTGGAGCGATCGGTGCGCCTGCAATGTCCGATCAGCAGATTCTCGGGCTGTACGAGCAGGGCGCTTACGAGAGCGTGCCGCATGACTCGATGCGCCGCACGATTGCGCAGCGTCTCACCGCCGCGACCAACTCGATGCCGACCTTCTATCTCACCGTCGACTGCGATCTCGGCAAGCTCTCCTCCGCGCGGGAGGAGATCAATGCTGCGGCCGGCAAGAACGCGGAGGGCAAGCCACTCTACAAGCTCTCGGTCAACGATTTCGTCATCAAGGCGATGGCCATCGCGCTGCAGAAGATTCCGGAAGCGAACGTGTCGTGGACGGAAGCAGCGATGCTCCGTCATAAGCATTCCGACATCGGCGTCGCGGTGGCGCTGCCGTTCGGCCTGATCACGCCGATCATCCGCCAGGCCGAGATCAAGTCGATTTCGGCAATCTCCAACGAGATGAAGGAACTTGCCGCGCGCGCCAAGGCCAAGAAGCTCAAACCTAACGAATACCAGGGCGGCGCGTCATCCGTGTCCAATCTCGGCATGTTCGGCATCAAGGACTTCACGGCGGTGATCAATCCGCCGCAGTCGTCGATCCTTGCGGTTGGCACGGGCGAGGAACGGGCCGTGGTGCGCAATGGCCAGATCGTCGCTGCAACCATCATGAGCGTGACCCTGTCCTGCGACCACCGCGCCATTGACGGCGCGCTCGGCGCGGAACTGATCACGGCATTCAAGAAGTTGATCGAAAATCCGGTGATGATGGTGGTGTAGTAACGCAGTTCTTTCTTCCCTCTCCCCTTGTGGGAGAGGGTGGATCGACCGCGCAGCGGTCGAGACGGGTGAGGGGTATGCACCAGCCGGTGTCCTATCAGAAGCGCGCGTTCGCCAAATCGCTGCGAGCGAATGCGACCGAGACTGAAAAGACGCTGTGGCGCCTGCTGCGATCCCGTCGTCTGACAAATCTAAAATTTCGCCGGCAGGTGCCGATTGGTCCTTGGATCGCGGATTTCGTGTCGTTCGAACGTCGTTTGATCGTGGGAGCCGATGGCAGCCAGCATGCGGAGAGTACGAGAGACCAACAACGAGACCGAGATCTGAAGGAGCGCGGATTTCGCACCCTGCGCTTCTGGAACAACGACATTCTGCAGCGCTCGGAAATGGTGCTCGAAGCCATTCTCGACGCTGCCCAGCATTACCCCTCACCCGTCTGCGCGCCTGACGGCGCGCATCCACCCTCTCCCACAAGGGGAGAGGGAAGAAAGAGCGAGTAACTCATGGCTGATAATTCCTTCGACGTCGTCGTCATCGGCTCCGGTCCCGGCGGCTATGTGACGGCCATTCGGGCCGCGCAGCTCGGCTTCAAGACAGCGATCGTCGAGAAGGCCTATCTCGGCGGCATCTGCAATAACTGGGGCTGTATCCCGACCAAGGCGCTGCTGCGCTCGGCGGAAATCTATCACTACATGCAGCATGCCAAGGATTATGGCCTGTCGGCGGACAACGTGACGTTCGACATCAAGGCCGTGATCGCGCGCTCGCGCGGCGTCGTGAAGCGCCTCAGCGGCGGCGTCGAATATCTGATGAACAAGAACAAGATCTCGATCATCTGGGGCGACGCGACCCTGGATGCGCCGGGCAAATTCACTGTCAAGAAGACGGAAGCCGCAGCACCCAAGGGCGCGCTCGGGGCAGGCAGCTATACTGCCAAGCATATCATCGTCGCCACCGGCGCCCGGCCGCGCGTGCTGCCGGGTCTCGAGCCCGACAAGAAGCTTGTCTGGACCTATTTCGAGGCCATGAACCCCGACAAGATGCCGAAGTCGCTGCTGGTGGTCGGCTCCGGCGCCATCGGCATCGAATTCGCATCGTTCTACAAGACCATGGGCGCCGACGTGACCGTAGTCGAGGTGCTGCCGCAGATCCTGCCAGTCGAAGACGCCGAGATCGCCGGTTTCGCCCGCAAACAGTTCGAGAAGCAGGGCATCAAGATCATGTCCGGCGCGAAGGTGACCAAGCTCGACAAGAAGTCGGATTCGGTCACCGTGACCATCGAGGATGGCAAGGGGGCTACCCAGCGACTCACCGTCGATCGCGTCATCTCGGCGGTCGGTGTGGTCGGCAATATCGAAGGCTTTGGCCTTGAGAAGCTCGGCGTGAAGACCGAGCGCGGCTGTATCGTGATCGACAAATACGGCAAGACCAATGTGCCCGGCATCTATGCCATCGGCGACGTCGCCGGTCCGCCGATGCTGGCCCACAAGGCCGAGCATGAGGGCGTGATCTGCGTCGAGGCGATCAAGGGGATGAACCCGCATGCAATGGACAAGTCGCTGATCCCGGGCTGCACCTATTGCCATCCGCAGGTGGCCTCGGTCGGTCTCACCGAAGCCAAGGCAAAGGAAGCCGGCAAGGACATCCGCGTCGGCCGCTTCCCCTTCGTCGCCAATGGCAAGGCCATCGCCCAGGGCGAGGACCAGGGCATGGTGAAGGTGATCTTCGACAAGAAGACTGGCCAGCTGCTCGGCGCCCATATGGTCGGCGCTGAGGTCGTCGAGATGATCCAGGGCTTTGTGGTCGCCATGAACCTGGAGACCACCGAGGAAGAGCTCTTCCACACCATCTTCCCGCATCCGACCATCTCGGAGACGATGAAGGAAGCCGTGCTCGACGCCTATGGGCGCGTGCTGAATACGTAGTCGAAAGCATTTCCGATCGATAATTTTGATCGCTGCATCGTGAAGTTGCGGCGGGCTTACGTTCCGGTCTCCCGACGTTATCTGCCGTCAAGGTCAGACGCGAATGCGTCCAAGGCGCAAGTGCTGTCATTTCCGAGTGACGCTAAATCAGGGAGGTTTTCATGAAAACAACGATCACCACTGCCGCGGCTTCGGCCCTCATTGCTCTGATAATGTCCGGTGTCGCCACTGGGGCAGAGCAGCGCTCTGCACACCGGCATGCTCAACCGCAGGCCGTCACAACCTATGGCGACTCACGCGATGCCTTCGCCTATTACCCGGGCTGGGGCCGTGATCCTGTGCTCGTCCGCGGTGTTTATCCCGGGCTGGTCTACGGTGGTGCCACCTCCGCGCCCGCCGGACGTTGAGATCGGCAACGGATGGAAAAGTCGGCCTTGCGCTGACTTTCCGGTAAGCGGCAGCGATTTTAGCCTCGCTCAAAAGGGTTGCCGGTGCGCCACAAATGTTGCTTGCTTGCCACAGTCCCCCCAAGATTTAACCCTGTCGTGCTGTGGGTATTGTAACCGCCGCTATTTGGCCACACGCCTTCGTGAAATCATTTCTCACCAGCCAGAAGGCTGGAGCGCTTTGTTGATCGGCGGGATGTCAGTGGGATTGTCCCGGATCGCCGAAGCGGCCTGAGAAACCAGGTTCGCGATGAACGCCAAGACGAACATCAAGTCGCGTTTGCCTAGCCGTCTTATGACGGAGGGCCGGGAGCAGGCGTCGCGTGGCGCGCTCCCCTGCGCGACGAGTCTGGCGACGCTGCGGCGCGAACGGTTCATCGCCGGCCCAGTGCTGCGCGCGCAAGAATCTCGCACCGTCGAAATCTTCAAAAAGACACCATATGGCACCGATTTGAAGCGGGTGAGCCGTTATGTCGCCAAAGACATATTGGAAGTTGCCGACATACTGTTGCTGAAGACGACATTGCTCGATCACAGCCGGTCGCAGGGAGCGTGCCTCACTGCGACGGGGCAGATGATCGCGGAGAAAATGAAGCCCGTGACGCGGAATTCCCATCAGGACGTCATTCGTTCTGCCGACAAGCTGATCGCCGTTATTGGTGACCTTGTTGGATCGAAGGGGACTCTGGCTCCTGACACCTTCGAATCGATGGGCGGTAGCACCATCGGGTGCGAAACCGGTGAGGGCTGCCTTAACGTAAAATTGACCGACAAAGAATTGGCCGCGCACCCGACCAAACGGAAGCGTCGCGCGACTAACCATATGTCAGGGACGCTGTGGACATATGCCCAGCAGGTTGGATCGGCCATTGGTTGCGCCGTGACCCAAACCGGCCGGGCCCACGAGAAATACTGTTATGCGGATAGTTGAGCGTACCATTTTTGTAGCGTTTGCTTTGGTTGCCGCGTCAGTGGCCGCGCCGGCCTTTGCCTTTGACGGTGCGCCCGTTGGCAGCAGCGACGCGGCCCTGCCAGTTGTAACGACCATTCCCGGTGCTGCTCCGGTCTTGAAGAAGTCCGCCAAGCCTGACACCTCGCTGACTGCGCTCCAATATGCCGCCGAAGGCGGTCATCCGATCGCCCAGTGGAAGCTCGGCCGGATGTATGCCGACGGTAACGGTGTGGCACAGGACGACCTGCGCGCCTTCGAATATTTCAGCCGTATCGCCAATGCCCACGCCGAGGACTCGCCGTCCGCGCCGCAGGCCACCATCGTCGCCAACGCCTTCGTGGCGCTCGGTCGCTATTACCTCGACGGCATTCCGAATTCGAAGATCAAGGCCGACACCGAACGCGCGCGCGAGATGTTCTCCTACGCTGCGTCCTATTTCGGCAATGCCGACGCACAATACGATCTGGCCCGGCTGTATCTGAAGGGCATCGGTACCCCGCGCGACACCAAATATGGTGCCCGCTGGCTTGGCCTTGCTGCGCAGAAGGGCCAGCACCAGGCGCAGGCGTTGCTTGGCCAGATGCTGTTCAACGGTGAATCGCTGCCACGGCAGATGGCGCGCGGCCTGATGTGGCTGACGCTGGCCCGCGACAATGCCGGCCCGGACGACACCTGGATCCGCGATAGCTACAACAAGGCGATCGCCAAGGCCTCCGAAGACGACCGCGCCATGGCGCTGCAGATGCTCGAGCACTGGGTGTCCGGCAAACGGGACTGAGGGTTGTCCCGGACTAAGCGACCGTTTCCGAGCGCGATTACCTCACACTCGACTGTCGTCACCCGGCTTGACCGGGTGACCCAGTAATCGCCAGCCTTCATTATTAATTATCAACGAGTGCTCGCGTCAGGCGCCGTCTCGGAACGTTGCCCCGGGCGTTTGCTGGATCGCCCGGTCAAGCCGGGCGATGACAATTTGTGTTTGGGGAGCGCTTGGCGACCGGCCTTTACGCCGCTTCAAGATCCAGATCGACCCACACCGGCACGTGATCGCTCGGCTTCTCCCAGGCGCGCACATATTTGTCGATCCCGACGTCGATCAGCTTGTCGCTGGCCTGCGGCGATAGCAGCAGGTGGTCGATGCGGATGCCCCAGTTCTTCTGCCAGGCGCCGGCCTGATAATCCCAGAACGTGTACTGGCCGGGTTCGTCGGTGACGGAGCGCAGGGCGTCGGTCATCCCCAATCCGAGCAGGGTTTGGAAGCTCGCGCGGGTTTCCGGCTTGAACAGCGCGTCATTGATCCAGGCCGCCGGATTATAGGCGTCGGCCGCCGCCGGGATGACGTTGAAGTCGCCGGCGAGAATCAACGGCTCCTCGGTCTTCAGCCGCAGCTTGGTGAATTCCTGCAGCCGCGACATCCATTTCAGCTTGTAGGGATACTTCTCGGTATCGACCGGATTGCCGTTGGGCAGATACAGGCAGGCAACCCTGACCACCCCGGATTTCAGCGACACTACGCCTTCGATGAAGCGCGCATGGAGATCCTCGTCGTCGCCCGCCAGCCGGGGCGTGGCTTCCTCCAGCGGATATTTCGAGAGCAGGGCAACACCGTTGAAGGTCTTCTGGCCGTGGGTGACGACATTGTAACCGAGCGCCTCGATGGGCTCGCGCGGAAACGCCTCATCGAGGCATTTGATCTCCTGCAGGCAGACGATGTCCGGTGAGCAGTCGCGCAGCCACGTCACCAGATGGTCCAGTCGCTGGCGGACAGAATTCACATTCCAGGTGGCAATTCTCATCTGATGGGATTCCGGTAACAACAATGGCAAAAATACGTCAACGTGGCATACCATCATCCCTGCCAACATGATAAGCTTTAAGCCTAAAGCGCACAGACGCTGTCTTTAAAGCTGCCATGGGCGGGAAACGGGGGCGACCCGATCTTCTGTACCAGGTGACATGGACCATATGAAGAAACGCACATCGATCGCTCTACTCGTTCTCGTCGGCGCTGCCGCGGTTGCGGCCTACACGACGCGCTCCTCGTGGACCGGTGGCAACACCAATGCACAGGCCCCGCAGCGCGCGCGGATCGTTGCGGTCGAGATTGCCAAGGCGGAACGCAAACCGGTTCCGGTCGATGTCGATTCGATCGGTACAGTAACGCCGATTTCGAGTGTCGCGCTCAAGTCGCGGGTGGAAACCACCATCACCTCGGTGCATTTTGAAGACGGCGCCAAGGTCAAGGAAGGCGATCTGCTGTTCACCCTCGATTCGCGGCAGATTGATGCCCAGATCGAGCAGGCCGAAGGCACGCTGGCCCGCGATCAGGCCCAACTGGCCGGTGCGGAACGCGACGTGCGGCGCTTTACCGATCTGATCGGGAAGGGCGCGACCACCCAGGTGAGCGTCGATAATGCCAAGACCCAATCCGATATCCTGGCCGGAACCATCCGGGCCGATCAGTCGGCGCTCGATAATCTCAAGGTCCAGAAGAGCTACACCATCATTCGCGCGCCGTTCTCCGGCCGGATCAGTGCAGCCAATGTGAAGGTCGGCAATTTCGTGCGCCCGGCTGATACGGCGCCGCTCGCCACCATCAATCAGATGGCTCCGGTCTATGTCTCCTTCGCCATTCCGCAACGTGTGCTTGGCGATCTGCGCGAAGCGATGGCGGCGGGATCGACCTCGGTCATTGCGACCATCCCGAACAGCGGCCGTTCTGAAACCGGCAAGGTGGCGATGGTGGAAAACACTGTGGATTCCACCACCGGCATGGTCACTGTGCGCGGCATCATGAGCAATCCGAACGAAACCCTGTGGCCGGGCATTCTGGTACAGACCAAATTGATCGTGCGCACCGAGGACGGCGTTGTTGTGCCCACCGTGGCCGTGCAGCGCAGCCAGACCGGGAACTTCGTCTTCATGGTGAAGGACGGCGTCGCCCGTGTTCAGCCTGTCGAAGTCGATCGGACCTTCCAGGGGATTTCGGTGATCTCGTCGGGTTTAAAAGGGGATGAGGACGTCGTCGTCGACGGCCAGCTCTTGCTGACACAAGGCACACGGGTCGAAGCCCGGGCTCGCAAGGCCGGGGCATAAAACATGACTCTCTCGGAGCTCTGCATCCGTCGCCCTGTGATGACCACGCTCATCACGGCGACGATCATCGCGTTTGGCATTTTCGGTTTCCGGCTGCTGCCGGTGTCGGCGCTTCCGAAAGTGGACTTTCCGACCATCGCGGTGACGGCGACCCTGCCAGGCGCCAGCGCCGACACGATGGCGGCCTCGGTCGCCGGCATCATCGAGCGTCAGCTCTCGACCATCGCCGGTATCTCTTCGATGTCGTCGAGCTCGTCGCAGGGAACGACCCAGATCATCATTCAGTTCGATCTTAACCGCAATATCGATGCGGCGGCGCTGGACGTGCAGACTGCGCTGACGATCGCACAGCGCCGGTTGCCGATCGAAATGACGATCCCGCCGAGTTTCCGCAAGGTGAACCCTGGCGATTTCCCGGTGCTGTTCATTGCGCTGAGTTCATCGACGCTGCCGCTCTCGGCCGTCAATGAATTTGGCGATATCACCATCGGGCAGGCGCTGTCGCAGATTCCCGGCGTGGCGCAGGTGCTGATCTATGGCACGCAGAAATTCGCCATTCGCGTCCAGGCCGATCCTGAAGCTGCGGCGGCTCGTGGATTGTCGCTTGAAGATATCCGTACGGCGGTGTCACGCGCGAACTCCTCGACGCCGGTCGGAACTCTGAACGGACCGAAGCAGGATATCTCGCTGCAGGCATCCGGACAGATGTCCAAGGCCGCCGACTACGGCCAGGTCGTTGTTGCCTGGCGCAACGGCTCGCCGGTCAAGCTGAACGAAGTCGCCAAGATCTATGACGCTGTCGAAAACGACAAGGTCGCGACCTGGTTGAATGGCGAGCGCGCCATCGTGCTGGCGATCCAGAAGCAGCCCGACGCCAACACGGTCGCTGTGGTCGACGGCGTCCGCGCCAAGCTGCCGTCGCTGCGCGCGCAATTGCCGCCATCGGTCGAAGTCAATATGATGATGGACCGCTCGATCTCGGTCCGCGAAGCCGTCGCCGACGTCGAGGAGACATTGCTGATCGCCGTGGTGCTGGTGATCTTCGTGATCTTCCTGTTCCTGCGCTCAGCCTCAGCGACCTTGATCCCCGCACTGGCGGTGCCGATCTCGATCTTCGGCACATGCGCCGCGATGTACATGCTGGACTACTCCATCAACAACATGACGCTGCTGGCGTTGACACTGTCCGTCGGCTTCGTTGTCGACGACGCCATCGTCATGCTGGAGAATATCGTCCGACACATCGAGCTCGGCATGAAGCCGTTCGACGCGGCGCTGAAGGGCGCACGCGAAATCGGTTTCACCATCGTCTCGATCACCTTCTCGCTGATCGCGGTGTTCATTCCCGTGCTGCTGATGGGCGGAATTGTCGGCCGCGTGTTCCGTGAATTCGCGGTGACGATCGCGGTGGCGATCATCGTCTCCGGCTTCGTGTCGCTGACGCTAACGCCCATGCTCTGCGCGCGCGTGCTCAAGGCGCACAATCCCGAGCACAAGGAGAATTTCATCCTGCGCGGTTTCGAGCGCATATTTGCGGCCTGGCTGCGCGGTTACGAATGGGCGCTCGATCGCGTGCTCGCGCACAAGGGCATCATGCTGGTGGTGACGCTCGCGACCCTCGGCGGCACCGTCTATCTCTACAACATCGTACCAAAGGGCTTCTTCCCGCAGGAGGATACCGGGTTCCTGACCGGTACGACCGAAGCCGCAACCGATACGTCCTTCGAAGCGATGAGTGCGCGGCAGCAGGCGCTTGCTGATCTGCTGAAATCCGATCCTGCCGTCGAATACATCAACAGCACCGTGGGCTCCGGCGGCCCGAATGCGACGGCGAATTATGGTCGTCTGTTCGTTGCGCTGAAACCGCGCCAGGATCGTGATCCCGCGCAGGTGGTGATGACGCGGCTGCGCCAGAAGTCGTTGGCCGTTCCTGGCTTGCAGGCCTTCTTCCAGAGCATCCAGAACCTGAACATCGGCGGCCGGCCGTCGAAGAGCCAGTATCAATACGTGCTTCAGGGCAGCGACACCGACACGCTGTATCGCGTATCGCCGGAGATGCGCGACCGCATCGCCAAGGTGCCGGGCCTGCTCGATGTGACCACCGACCTATACATCAAGAACCCGCAAATGACGGTCGATATCGACCGCGAAAAGGCGGCGGTCTACGGCGTCACCGTCGATCAGGTTCGTAACCAGCTCTATAATGCGTTCGGCTCGCGTCAGGTCGGCACCATCTATATGCCGACCAACGACTATCAGATCATTCTGGAAGCACAGCCGCAGTTCCGGATTGATCCGAGCGACCTCTCCAAGCTCTATATGAAGACGTCGAACAATCAGACCATTCCGCTGAGCGCGGTCGCGCGTCTGGTGCCAACGGTCGGGCCGCTGCAGATCAACCATCAGGGTCAGCAGCCGGCGGTGACGATCTCGTTCAACCTGCTGCCCGGCTATTCGCTGGGTTATGCGGTCGACCAGATCACGCAAATCGAGGCGGATTCCAAACTGCCGGTGACTATCGCCACCGGCTTCTCCGGCACGGCGCAGGTGTTCCAGGATTCATTGCGCGGGCAGGGCGTTCTGATCCTCGCCGCCGTGTTCGCGGCCTTCGTGATCCTCGGCATCCTCTACGAGAGCTTTATCCATCCGATCACGATCATCTCCGGCCTGCCATCGGCGGGTATTGGCGCGATCCTGACGCTGATGCTGTTCAAGATGGAAATGTCGGTCATTGCCATGATTGGCATCGTCATGCTGGTCGGCATCGTCAAGAAGAACGCGATCATGATGGTCGACTTCGCACTTGAGCGTCGCCGCGTCGGCCTGTCGGCCGAACACGCGATCCGCGAAGCTGCGTTGCTGCGTTTCCGCCCCATCATGATGACCACCTTCGCGGCAATCTTCGGCACGCTGCCGATCGCGCTTGGTGCAGGCGCTGGTGCCGAACTACGCCAGCCGCTCGGCGTTGCGGTGGTCGGCGGTCTGTGTGTCTCCCAATTGCTGACGCTGTTCATCACGCCCGTGATCTACATCTATCTTGACCGCATCGACCGTAAGCTGAAGCGCAAGCTGCAGCCGCAGCTCGACGAAGAAGACCACGACGATCGTCCGCGCGTCGTGGCGGCGGAATAGGGTGTCTTCGATGCCGGTGAGAACACTCACTGCGGCCGCTTTGCTGGCCGCACTCGTTGTCGCGCCCCTGCGCGCCGACGATCGGATCGAAATCTTCGACGCCCATATGCATTACAACTGGGAGCCGAAGCCGTATTATCAGCCCGACGAAGTGCTGGAGGTTTTCAGGAAGAATCGCGTCACCGGCATTCTCGCCACCAGCCGCCCGAACACCGGCACCCATGTGCTGATGGACGGCAAGGCCAGTGGCAAGGCAGGCGATCTGCAGGTCGTGCCGTTCATCCGGCCGTATCGCGTGCGCGCCGATATCGGCAGCTGGTTCAACGATCCCGTAATCTTCGATCTCGTGCAGGAGGAGTTCAAGCGCGGCTACTATCGCGGTGTCGGCGAATTCCATCTGACCGGCAAGGCGGCCGATACCGAGATGGTCAAGAAGACCGTCGACTTTGCCGTCGCCAACAATCTCTATTTGCACGCCCATGCCGACGACGAAGCGGTCGAGATTCTGATGCGGCACAATCCGCGTGCGCAGATTATCTGGGCACATACCGGCTTCAGCCTCGCGCCGGACCGTGTCGCAGCGATGCTGGTAAAATACCCGAAACTGTGGGGTGAATTGTCTTACCGCAGCGGCATCGTGGACGGATCAGGCAAACTGACGCCGCAATGGCGCGTGCTATTCGAGCGCTACCCCGATCGCTTCCTGCTGGGCTCCGACACCTGGGTGCCGGAACGCTGGGCGAGCTATGGCGATATCATGGATGGCTATCGCGCATGGCTGGCGCAACTGCCGCCGGCGGTCGCTAAACAGATCGCGCACGGCAATGCGCGGGCGCTGTTCGCCGAGAAATAGACCGATCTAAAAGAGCCCGAATAGAGGTCAGATCGAGAAGCTGGTCCCGCAGCCGCAGGACGCCGTCGCGTTCGGATTGACGACGCGGAACGAGGCGCCGATCAGGTCATCGACGAAGTCGAGTTCGGAGCCGGCCAGGAACGGTGCTGAGGAGGGGTCGACCAGCACCACGGCGCTGTCACGTTCGATCAGGATGTCGTCGTCCGCCTTGGCGCGCTCGACGTCGAACTTGTACTGGAAGCCGGAGCAGCCGCCGCCTTCGACCGACACGCGGAGCATGGCGCCGCTGCCTTCGGTCTTGAGGATCTCGCCGATCCGGCGCGCAGCACGCGCGCTGACGGTGAGGGGGGCCTCGGTGACTGCAGTGTCGGTCATATCTGGCTCTCCTGGCAGGATTCGAACCATTTGAATCTGCCGCTTCCCATAGTTAAGTGCGGCAGGCTCAGGAATCAATTGGATCAAGGATAAACACGCCGTGTCGGTCGGAATGGCTGCTCCCCGCGCACCCTATGCCTGCGACCCCGATCGCAGCCGCGGACGGCTGTTTTCCGAGGCTCCGAGCCGGACCCGTAGCGCGTTTCGCCGGGATTGCGACCGGGTCATCCACTCGACCGCGTTTCGCCGGCTCAAGCACAAGACTCAGGTCTTCGTGTTCCATGAGGGCGATCATTACCGCACCCGACTCACCCACACGTTGGAAGTGGCGCAGATTGCCCGCGCCGTGGCCCGGCAACTGGGCCTCGACGAGGACCTGACCGAGACCCTGGCGCTGGCCCATGACATCGGCCATCCGCCATTCGGTCATGCCGGCGAGCGGGCGCTGGATGCCTGTCTCGAGGCCCATGGCGGCTTCGATCATAACGCTCAGACTCTGCGCCTCGTCACGTCACTGGAACATCGGTATCCCGAGTTCGATGGCCTCAATCTGACCTGGGAAACCCTCGAAGGCATCGTCAAGCACAACGGGCCGCTAACGGACGCGTTAGGCGCCCCTGTGGGACGTTATGCCACCCATGGCGTGCCGTTCGGGATCACCGAATATGACCGCACCTTTGATCTGGAGCTGTCGAGCTTCGCTTCGCTGGAAGCTCAGGTCGCGGCGATTGCCGATGATATCGCTTACAACGCTCATGACATCGATGACGGACTGCGCGCAGGGCTGTTCACCGTCGATGACCTCAAGGCGATGCCGCTGACGCAAGGCATGATCACAGAGATCGATGGGCGCTATCCCGGTCTCGACGAGAGCCGCCGCGGCGCCGAACTGGTGCGCGAGCTGATTTCCTATCTGATCGGTGCGGTCGTCGGTGAGACGGAGCAACGGCTAGGCGCGGTGTTGCCGAAATCCGCGGAGGACATTCGCCGCTGCGGGCGCAAGCTCGTCGCGTTTCGTGCTAACGCAGCAGAAGCCGAGGCTGGGATCAAGGCCTTCCTCTGGCAGCACATGTATCGCCATGAGCGTGTCATGCGGGTGATGGTAGAGGCGGAATGTCTCGTCACCGATCTGTTCGCGCGCTATCAGCGCGCGCCCGAGGATTTGCCGGCCGAATGGCTACCACCTGAGGGGGCTGAGCCGGAATCGGACGGCGAACAGGCGCGCCGGATCGGCAATTTCATTGCCGGGATGACCGATCGTTTTGCCATCACCGAACATATCCGGCTCTTTGACTCGACCCCCGAATTGCGTTAGGCGACACGTCTAAGTGCCTTTCAGGGCTTAAATATTTGTAATTTCCGTTGCCTTGCATTTGCTTGAATTCAAACAAAATGCAGCGGAACGCAAACCAAACCGCTATCCATCCTCCTGATACAAATCCAGCCGGAATGATCCGGCGCAAGTTCTGGTTCCCGTACCGCCATGGCCACCACCGCTCCGTCCCCGCATCTGTTTGCCAACGTGCTTGCGCGCGTTCACGCGATCTGCAACGCCCTCGTCAGTGAAGGCGTGTTGCCCGCCGGCATCGATCTGTCGCGCGTCGTCGTCGAGCCGACCAAGGATGCGTCGCATGGCGACATGGCGAGCAATGCCGCGATGGTGCTGGCGAAAGAGGCGAAAGCCAAGCCGCGCGATCTGGCTGACGCTATCGCTGCGAAGCTGCGCGAAGACGATCTGGTGACGTCGGTGGATGTCGCCGGACCCGGCTTCATCAATCTCACGCTGAAGTCGTCGGCCTGGGCCGATGCGCTGCGCGCGGTGCTGCGCGACGGTGCCTCGTATGGCCGGAGTGCCGTCGGAGCCGGTGAGAAGGTCAATGTCGAATACGTGTCGGCCAATCCGACGGGACCGATGCATGTTGGCCATTGCCGCGGCGCCGTATTCGGCGATGCGCTGGCGAGTCTGCTCGATTGCGCCGGTTATGACGTTACCCGCGAATACTACATCAACGACGCCGGTGCGCAGGTCGACGTACTCGCGCGCTCCGCGCATTTGCGTTACCGTGAGGCGCTCGGCGAAGCCATCGGCGATATTCCGGAAGGCTTGTATCCCGGCGACTATCTGGTGCCGGTGGGGCAGGCGCTCGTGGCTGAGTACGGCGCTGCGCTGAACCAGATGCCCGAGGACAAGTGGTTGCCGATCACGCGCGCCAAGGCCATTTCCATGATGATGGAGATGATCAAGGGCGATCTCGCCGCGCTGAACATCTCCCACGAAGTGTTCTTCTCCGAGCGTTCGCTGATCGATGGCGGTACCGACATGGTCGGCGCAACGATCGAATTCCTGCGCGGCAAGGGTGACGTCTATATCGGCCGGCTGCCGCCGCCGAAGGGGAAACCGATCGACGACTACGAAGACCGCGAGCAGACCCTGTTCCGCGCCACCGCCTATGGTGACGACGTCGATCGCCCGCTTCTGAAGTCGGACGGCGGCTACACGTATTTTGCGTCCGATATCGCCTATCACAAGACCAAGTTCGACCGCGGCTTCCTCAACATGGTCGACGTCTGGGGCGCCGATCACGGCGGCTACATCAAGCGTGTGCAGGCGGCGATCAAGGCGGTAACGGCAGGGAAGGCCGAACTCGACGTCAAGATCGTGCAGCTTGTGAAGCTGTTGCGCAATGGCGAGCCGGTGAAGATGTCGAAGCGCTCCGGCGATTTCGTTACCCTGCGCGAGGTGGTCGACGAGGTCGGCTCCGACGCCGTGCGTTTCATGATGCTGTTCCGCAAGAACGACGCGGTGCTGGATTTCGACCTCGCCAAAGTGATCGAGCAGTCCAAGGACAATCCGGTTTTCTACGTGCAGTACGGCCATGCCCGCGGCCATTCGATCTTCCGCAATGCGCGGGAAATGCTGACCGACCTGCCTCTGGAAACCGAGGCGCGCATTGCTTATCTGAAAGACGCGGTGATGGAGCGGCTCGACGATATCGCCGAGCTGGGCCTGATGCGGCAGTTAGCATTGTACCCACGGATGATAGAATCTGCGGCCACGGCGCATGAGCCGCACCGCATAGCTTTCTATCTGTATGATCTCGCCAGCGAATTTCATGCGCTCTGGACGCGCGGACGCGATATGCCTCATTTACGCTTCATTATCACTAATGATGCAGAACTTACCAAAGCGCGATTGGCACTCGTCCAGAGCGTCGTCTCAGTCCTGGCTTCGGGCCTCGCCGTTCTCGGCGTCACCGCACCGGACGAGATGCGGTAGACAGGGGACGGCCGCTCACATGGGGATCTGTGGGTGGTTCTTGATAGCAGCTGTTTCGTTTGAAAAGCGGGTTGGCGGCTTTCCCGAAGGGGATGCGACATCACAATGGCTAATCGATACCAGAACCGACCTTTCCCAGCGGATGACGATTACGGCCGCGACGCTCAATCGCGGACGAAGGGCGAGGGCGATCCGCTCGCCGAACTCGCGCGGCTGATCGGGCAAACCGACCCGTTCGCGAGCAACAGCCGCCCGGCGCCCGCGCCGCGCCAGGCTGAACCGGCCTATCAGGACGAGCCGGAATATGAGGAAGAACCCGCGCAGCCCGGCCCGCCGCCGTGGATGCAGCGTGCGGCAGCCCATGAGCCGCAGCAGCAGGAATTCGAGAATCTTCATCCGGTGCAGCGTTACGGCGCTCAGCATCAGGAGCCGCAGCATCTGCAGCCGGAGGCCGATTATCATCAGGCGCCAGCATTTGCCGCGCATACGGATCATCAGGCGCAGGATTATCAGGGCCAGTACGACCAGGCTCACGCGCCGCATGATCCCAATCGTTATGACGATGCGCTGTATGGCCACGCCGATGGCACACAGGCCCAGCATCCGCACGACGATCAG
The DNA here is from genome assembly GCF_900188215.1 of Tardiphaga sp. OK246. Lineage (NCBI taxonomy): Bacteria > Pseudomonadati > Pseudomonadota > Alphaproteobacteria > Hyphomicrobiales > Nitrobacteraceae > Tardiphaga > Tardiphaga sp. OK246. The sequence goes on along the minus strand of NZ_FZOX01000002.1, from coordinate 990,086 downwards.
TATCAGGATGATCCCTACGCCTATCAGGACGGCTATGCCGAGCAGGAAGAGGCGCCGAAGCGCCGCGGTGGCATGGCGACCGTTGCCATCGTGCTGGCGCTGGCCGTAGTGGGTACCGGTGCTGCCTTCGCCTATCGTACATTTATGGGATCGGCGCGCACCGGCGAACCGCCGGTGATCAAGGCCGAGCCCGGTCCGAACAAGATCGTCCCGCCGTCGGCGACAGCCGCGGCCGACGGCAAGCCGATTCAAGATCGTCTCGGCGGCGCAGCCCCCGAGCGATTGGTGTCGCGCGAAGAGCAGCCCGTCAACGTGCAGGATGCCACCAAGGCTGGTCCGCGTGTGGTGTTCCCGCCGCTGAACCAGAACGCCAACCCGCCATCCACCGCCAGCGTGTCGCCATCCAACAAGCCGATGGTCGGCAATGGCGCGATGCAGGGCGATGAGCCCCGCAAGATCCGTACTTTCGCCGTCAAGGGTGACCAGTCCGACGCCGGGGCCACACCGGCCGCGCGTCAGGCGCCGGCCCGCATCGCCGCTCCGGCCGCGACTCCTGCAGCCGCGCCCGCTGCGGCACCGCGCGCGATCAATGCCAATGCCAACGCATCGGCCAATGCCCCGATGTCGCTGTCGCCGCAGGCCGCGCCTCCGGCTGCAGCCGCTCCTCCGGCGCCCTCCCGTATGGCCTCGACCAACCCGACCCAGCAGGCGGCCCCGGTCGCCTCCGGCGGCGGCTATGTGGTCCAGGTATCGTCCCAGCGGTCGGAGGGCGATGCGCAGGCGTCGTTCCGTGCCCTGCAGACCAAGTTCCCCTCGGTGTTGGGATCGCGTGCGCCGTTGATCAAGAAGGCCGACCTTGGCGACAAGGGGACCTATTATCGGGCCATGGTCGGACCGTTCAGCTCGCAGGAAGAAGCCTCACAGGTCTGCGGGAACCTGAAATCTGCCGGCGGACAGTGCGTCGTCCAAAGGAATTAACGGCCGTTTCCTTGACCCTGGGCGTTGATGGGGGCTAATCGGCCCCATGAGCACACGCGCATTCATCACCGGTGTATCTGGGCTGGAGCTGACCGCTGAAGAGCGCGCATTTCTGCGCGTGGAACGGCCGTGGGGCTTCATTCTCTTCAAGCGTAATGTCGATAATCCCGCCCAAGTTGCTCGACTTGTAGAAGAATTTCGCAACACGACCGGTGATCTCGATGCGCCGGTCCTGATCGACCAAGAAGGCGGGCGTGTGCAGCGTCTGGGACCGCCGCATTGGCCGGTCTATCCGCCCGGCGCGGTGTTCAGCGTGCTCTACGACGCCGACCCGGAAGCAGGTCTCAGGGCGGCCTGGCTCAGCTCACGGCTCATTGCGAGTGACCTTGTGGACCTCGGCATCACCGTTGATTGCCTGCCGCTGGCAGACGTCCCGGTGGAGGGCGCTGATGCCGTGATCGGCAATCGCGCCTATGGCACCGAGCCCGGCAAGGTCGCGATTATTGCCCGCGCCGTGACCGACGGTCTGTCGCAAGGTGGCATTCTACCGGTCCTCAAACACATTCCCGGCCATGGTCGGGCCACGGCCGACACCCATTTCAAATTGCCGATCGTGGATAACGCGAAGAGTGAGCTCGAAGCCTCTGATTTCGAAGCGTTTCGTCCGCTCGCCGACCTGCCGATGGCGATGACTGCACATGTTGTGTTTAGCGCTCTGGACGCCACCCAACCGGCCACGACTTCTGCGACAATCATCGAGCAGGTGATTCGCGGCAGTATCGGGTTCCAAGGTTTGTTGATGAGTGATGACGTGTCCATGAATGCTCTGGCGGGATCGATCGCGGAACGCACGCGGGCGATCGTCAGCGCCGGGTGCGACATGGTCCTGCATTGCAACGGCAAGCTGGACGAGATGCGCGACGTCGTCAGCGAGACCCCGGTTCTGGCCGGGAAGGCGCTTGAGCGCGCCAGGGCGGCGGTCGCCGCCCGCCGTCAGCCGCAGCCGTTCGACCGCGCCGCCGGACGCGCGGAACTGGACGCCTTGATCGCTCGAGCAGGAGCAAGTGCATGAGCGCTGAGATTTTGTCGTTTGAAACCGGACTGCCGGCCGAGGTCGTTCCCGACGACGAGCCGGCGCTGGTCGTCGACGTCGAAGGTTACGAAGGCCCGCTCGACCTGCTGCTCGCGCTTGCGCGGCAACAAAAGGTCGACCTGCACAAGATTTCGATCCTCGCGCTGGCTGACCAGTATCTGCTGTTCATCGAAGCCGCGCGGAAGATCCGTCTGGAACTGGCGGCCGACTATCTGGTGATGGCGGCGTGGCTGGCATTCCTGAAGTCGCGCCTGCTGCTACCGGATACGACCGTGCCGGGCGAAGGCCCGAGCGCCGAGGATATGGCGACCGCGCTGGCCAACCGGCTGCGCCGCCTCGAGGCCATCCGCGAAGCCTCGAACAGGCTGATGACCCGGCCGCAGCTCAACCGCGACATCTTTCCGCGCGGCGTTCCCGAGTCGATCGCCGAGGTGAAGCATCCGCGCTTCACGGCGACGCTTTACGATCTGCTATCGGCCTATGCGACCCAGCGCCAGGCTCGCGTGCTGACGCGCGTCCATCTCGCCAAGCGCACCGTCTGGTCGCTGAGCGAAGCGCGCGCCTCGCTGGAACGGTTGGTCGGCATGGCAGAGGACTGGAGCCGCCTCGACGAATATCTGCTGGCCTATGTCGCCGACCCCGCGCAGCGCGCGACGGTGATGGCCTCGAGTTTTGCAGCTGCGCTTGAACTGGTCCGTGAGGGCACGCTCGACCTCAGCCAGAAAGAAGCATTCGCGCCTTTGTATTTCCGCAAGCACATCGCCCAGCCTGTGCAGGTGGAGCCGGAAGTTCCGGCCGAGTAAGTGGAAGAAGGAGATCCAGACATGGCAAGCCTCGCCGAGAAACGCATCGACGATGTCGAGGATCAGATCGTGCAGTCCGAGGGACAGACCGAGGTCCAGTCGGAGGCGCGCCCAGAAGAATTGCGCCTGCTCGAAGCGCTGTTGTTCGCATCCACCGAGCCGCTCGACCAATCCGCGCTGGCCAAGCGCATGCCGGATGGCGTCGATATCAAGGCGGCACTGGCGCAGTTGCAGGCCGATTACGCCATGCGTGGCGTCAATCTGGTCCGTGTCGCCAATAAGTGGACGTTCCGCACCGCCGGTGACCTGTCCTGGCTGATGACCCGCGAGACCACCGAAACCCGCAAGCTGTCGCGTGCGGCGATCGAAGTGCTCGCCATCGTTGCCTATCACCAGCCGGTGACCCGCGCCGAAATCGAAGACATTCGCGGCGTCATCACCTCCAAGGGCACGCTCGACGTGCTGCTGGAAACCGGCTGGATCAAGCCGCGTGGCCGTCGCAAGACGCCGGGCCGGCCGCTGACTTTCGGCACCACCGAGAGCTTCCTGTCGCAGTTCAGCCTGGAGGCACTCGGCGATCTGCCGGGTCTTGAGGAACTCAAGGGCACTGGTCTCTTGGATTCGCGGCTGCCGTCCGGCTTCAGCGTGCCCAATCCGTCCGACGATCCAACGCTCCGCGAGGACGAGGATCCGCTGGAGGGCGGCGAACTGGAACTGGCGCTGTCGGCACCCGATCCGGAATTCCCCGAACTGCAGCTCAAGGAACCCGAAGCCGGGACTGTCGGATACGCTGGTGAGGCCCAGGCATTTGCCGAGGCCAAGGCCGAATTCACTGAAACGGCAGATGTCGTGGAGCCAGAGAGCGAAGCAGCCGAGGTCGCGGAACTTGAAGCGCGCGATCTCGACGTGATCGAGCCCGAGCAAGGCGAGGCCGAAGCGGCTGAAGTCGCAGAGCCCGAGTCGGATGAAGACGAGACCGCTGAGCCCGAAACGGCCGAACTCGACGACGATGAAGACGATTCCGACGACGCGGAAGACGACGAGCTCGACGAGGACGATCAGGACGAAGATGAGCCGGATGACGCTGAGCCGGACGCAACCGACCGGGACGACGACCGCAAGCACTGATCGCGGCATTAACGCTCGCGGCATTGCGCCGCGACATCCGCGATTCCACGAGGGTTAAGTCCTTGTTTTTGACACCCCCGCAGCCTACGTTCCGGTCAGATCAGGCCGGGCGACTGGCCGCGTGTTTGGAGGGTTAGCAGGATGGGTTCACTCAGCATTTGGCACTGGATCGTCGTGATCGGAGTGGTCCTGCTGTTGTTCGGGCGCGGCAAGATTTCCGACCTGATGGGCGACGTTGCGCAGGGTATCAAGGCCTTCAAGAAGGGCATGGCGGACGACGACAAGCCGGCAGACAAGCCGACCGAGCCGGTCCGCACCATCGACCAGACCCCGCCGGCGCCGACCGCCAACCGTACGGACGTCGGCAGCAAGGTTGTCTGAGGTTCCGAAGGGATTGTCCTTGGGGATCGCGGCGGCCATTGAAGGAGACGCGGGCACATCCAGCCCCGCGTGAGCGGATTTTTTCATGTTCGATATCGGGTGGAGTGAACTGGTCGTCATCGCGGTCGTCGCGCTGATTGCCATCGGCCCGAAAGAACTGCCCGGCGTGCTGCGCATGGTCGGGCAGTGGATGGGCAAGGCCCGCAAGATGGCCTCGGAATTCCAGGGCCAGTTCAACGAGGCGATGCGCGAAGCCGAAATGGCCGACGTCAAAAAGGCCTTCGACGACGTGAAGGATGTCGCTTCCGGCTTCACCACCAACAACATCATGACCTCGCTGACCAAGGACGTCAGCGACGCCAATTCTTCAGTCGATATGGCCATCGACAAGGCTGACGATCTCGACACGCCTCCGGCCGTGCCCACCACGCCCGAGCCGCCTACACCCGAGACCTTCGTTGAGGCCGAGACGCATGCGCAGGAAACTGCTGCAGTGAACGAACCACTGGCCGTTACCCGGGAAGTGCAGCCGTCGCCGGTCGAAACTCCCGCTGCCGCCCATGATGGCGCAGCAGCCCCCGACGCGGCCGGTCCCGATGTTCTGAAGGACGCCAAAGCGTCATGAGTGCCGAAGATATCGAAGCCTCCAAGGCTCCCTTGATGGATCACCTGATCGAGCTGCGGTCGCGGCTGATCAAGGCGCTGCTGGCATTCGCCGTGGCCTTCATCTTCTGCTTCTTCTTCGCCAAGCAGATCTACAACGTGCTGGTCTGGCCGTTCGTATGGGTGGCCGGCCCGGAGAATTCGAAGTTCATCTACACCGCGCTGCTGGAATACTTCCTGACCCAGTTGAAGCTCGCGATGTTCGGCGCCGGCTTCATCTCGTTCCCCGTGATCGCCGCGCAGATCTACATGTTCGTGGCGCCCGGCCTCTACAAGCACGAGAAGGGCGCGTTTCTGCCTTACCTGATCGCGACGCCGTTCTTCTTTGCGCTGGGCTCGCTGCTGGTCTATTTCCTTGTGCTGCCGATGCTGATCCGGTTCTCGCTGGGCATGCAGCAGACCGGAAGCTCCGATACAGCGCAGATCGCGCTGCTGCCCAAGGTCGGCGAATATCTCTCGCTGATGATGTCGTTGATCTTCGCCTTCGGCATCGCCTTCCAGCTCCCCGTCATCCTGACACTGCTTGGCCGCATCGGCATCCTCACGTCGAAGCAGCTGCGCGAAAAGCGCCGCTACTTCATCGTCATCGCTTTCGTTATCGCGGCCGTGCTGACGCCGCCCGATGTGATCAGCCAGGCCTCCCTCGCGATCCCGCTGCTGATCCTCTACGAAGGTTCGATCATCGCGGTCAGCATGGTTGAGAAGAACGCCGCCAAGGCCGCTGCTGCCAAGGCTGCGGCGGGGACCGGCACGGACGTGACGCCGGCGGAGTAGGGGCGTCGCCTCCTTGCAATCACAACTTCGGCAATCTACTTTGGGTTGTGTTTGGTCTTGTGCTGGGGAGGTGATTGTGGCCTTTGCATTTGATACACTCGGCTATTCGAAGCGTCTCCGCGAAGCGGGGATCGCGGATAAGCAGGCCGAGGCACACGCCGAAGCGGCACGGGATTTCATCATGACCGAGCTAGTGACGAAATCTGACTTGCTTGGAGTGAAGTTGGACCTGGAGTCTAGATTGCTTGCCACACGGAATGATTTGCAGGCCGCCATCGAGAAATCTTCACTGCAGATGACGTTACGTCTTGGCGGCATCGTCGCGGTTGGCATCGGTATATTGGCGGCTCTCCAGCGCATGCATTAACGGGCCGCTGGCCCATTTCATGTTCCAAATGTCGGCTATTCGGGGTACTCAGAGCCGCTTTCGCTCAGGAATCCCGTCATGCACGACATTAAATCGATCCGCGACAATCCCGAAGCTTTCGACGCTGCGCTGAAGCGGCGGGGACTGGCGCCGCTGTCGGTATCGCTGCTGGCGATCGATGAAGCGCGCCGGACCGCGATCGTTGCGTCCGAGCAGGCGCAAGCCCGGCGCAATGCAGCCTCGAAGGAAATCGGCGAGGCCAAGAAGACCAAGGACGAGGTGCGCGCCAATGCGCTGATGGCTGAGGTCACCGAACTCAAGACGACGATGCCGGCGATGGAAGCCGCGGTGAAGGACGCCGAGGATAAGCTCAAGGTCGCGCTTGCCGAAATCCCGAATCTGCCACTCGACGAAGTGCCTGAGGGGGTCGACGAACACGGCAATGTTGAGCGTCATCACTTTGGCGCCAGGCGCAACTACGCGTTCACGCCGAAAGCTCATTACGATATCGGCGAAGCCATGGGCTTCATGGATTTCGAGGCCGCGGCCAAACTCTCGGGCGCACGCTTCGTCGTGCTCAAGAAAGGCCTTGCACGGCTGGAGCGTGCCATCGGGCAGTTCATGCTCGATCTGCATACGAATGAGCACGGCTATACAGAAGTGAATCCACCGCTCTTAGTGCGCGATGATGCGATGTTTGGCACCGCGCAGTTGCCGAAGTTTCGCGACGATCAGTTCGCTGCTGGAGCGATCGGTAGTGAAGGGCAAGGTTACTGGCTGATCCCGACCGCTGAAGTCCCGCTCACCAACCTCGTCCGTGAATCCATCCTCGACGAAAAAGAACTGCCGCTACGCATGACGGCGCTGACACCGTGCTTCCGTGCCGAGGCTGGTGCTGCCGGCCGTGATACGCGCGGCATGATCCGCCAGCATCAATTCACCAAAGTTGAACTGGTCTCGATCACCACACCCGAGGAGAGCAAGAACGAGCATGAGCGCATGCTGTCCTGCGCCGAGGAAGTGCTGCGCCGGCTTGGCCTGCATTACCGCGTGATGACGCTGTGTACTGGCGACATGGGTTTTGCTGCGCAGAAGACCTACGACATCGAGGTCTGGATGCCGGGCCAGGGCGAGGGCGGTGCTTACCGCGAGATTTCGTCCTGTTCGGTCTGCGGCGATTTCCAGGCGCGGCGCATGGATGCGCGCTCGCGCGGGCCGGATGGCAAGCCGCGCTTTGTCCATACGTTGAACGGCTCGGGCACAGCTGTCGGCCGCGCGCTGATCGCCGTGATGGAAAACTATCAGCAGGAAGACGGCTCGATTGCCGTGCCGGATGTGCTGCAGCCTTATATGGGCGGCCTCAAGGTAGTTCAGGCCGGCTAGGCGTCGTCGCGGCCAGCTGCTCACGCGCGGCTGGCGGTCACCAGCGCGCATTTGGCTTTCTCGGCTTTTATGTTGACAAAGCCCATATGCGTCATCGGAAACGCCTTGCGGCTTTTCGTGCTGACAGTCTCCGCGATGACGCGGCGACGCTCCGTCACATAGCGTCCATCCCGGCTGCGGAAGGCACAGGCGATTTCGAGGTCCTTGACCGGATAGTCGTTGGCGTTGCGGACGGTGAAAGTCATCAGCGCCCTGGAACCGAGGCCGCCGCGGCGAAACGATTGGCGGGAGAGGCTGAGACGGTTGAGCTCCGCGGCGTCGGGGACGCTGACGAGTTGTGAAGACGTGGGTTTGGCAAAGTCCTCCTCACTCAACTCGTCGGGCATAGTTGCCATCACCGCCGTATTGAGGGTGAGATCGGGCTTGGTCTCGGCCAATCTGGGAAGCAGCAGCCACCCCGTCAGGGCGACAACCACGATCGCCGGCAATCCGATGATCAACACCCGTTCGAGCTGTTTCGCCATCTCCGTCGCCCTGTGGGGCGCTGCGACCAAGGCCATCCGGGTCGAGCGCGCATGCTTCAGACGCAATTGGCACTCACCTACCTGGATAGGAAATCGCGGCGACGCCGAAATGTTCCGGCTCGCGGGAAAAATCGCCTTCGAGACAGCCCTCGGCAGCGCACGAGCAGCGCCCAAAATGGGGGTGGCAAAAGCGGGCACATGCTGGCAAAAACCGGTGCCGGCCAGCGGCCCTCCCGATCGAAAAGGCACCTCACGAATGCGCATTCTCTGCACCAATGACGACGGCATTCACGCCCCCGGCCTGAAGATCATCGAGCAGATCGCCAAGGAATTGTCCGATGATGTCTGGGTGGTGGCGCCCGAGCTCGATCAGTCCGGTGTGTCGCATTCATTGTCGCTGAACGATCCGTTGCGACTGCGCGAAGTCGGCCCGCGGCACTATGCCGTGCGCGGCACGCCGACCGACTGTGTCATTATGGGCGCGCGTCATATTCTGAAAGACAAGCAGCCCGATCTCGTATTGTCCGGCGTCAACAAGGGCCGCAACGTTGCCGAGGACGTGGTCTATTCCGGTACCATCGCCGGTGCGCTCGAGGGCACCATTCTCGGCATTCCGTCGGTGGCGTTGAGCCAGGAATTCTCGATGGAAACGCGTCACAATCCGCAATGGGAGACCGCACTGAAATTCGGACCTGACGTGCTGCGCAAGGTCATCAAGGCGAGCGTGCCGAAGAACACCGTCATCAACGTCAACTTCCCGGCCTGCGCGGCCGACGAGGTGAAAGGTGTCGTCGTCACCCGTCAGGGCAAGCGCAATCAGGGCTTTCTGCGCGTCGATGAGCGGCGGGATGGCCGCAACAATCCGTATTTCTGGATCGGTTTCGAGCGCATCGTCGCCGCGGAAGCCCCGCTGGAGGGTACCGATCTCGCAGCGCTTGCCGCGCGCTATGTCTCCGTCACGCCGCTGCGTCTCGATCGCACGGATGATGTATTCTCCGAAGCGCTGACCAAGGCGCTCGGCTGAGATTTCGAGATAGGCGAGGGTGCTCGCCTAGACCGCGACGCCCTTGAGCGTCGTCGACAGCACCTGCGCCAGCGTTTCCATCTGGAACGGCTTCTGCAGCGTCGGGCGGTCGCGAAATTCTTCCGGCAGGCCTTGCGCGCCGTAACCAGTCGCGAAGATGAACGGGCGGTTGCGCGATGCGATCACCTCGGCGACCGGCGAAATCACCTTGCCGTTGACGTTGACGTCGAGGATCGCAATGTCGAATTTGGCAGTACCAGCCAGTTTGATCGCTTCGTTGATGTCACCGGCTTCGGCGGCCACGCTGTAGCCGAGTTCCTCGAGCATATCGGCGACCATCATGCGGATCATGACCTCGTCTTCGACCAGGAAGACGGAGCCGCCCGGCGGGTTCGTTGCAGTCATGGCCGGTTTCCTTGCCCCAATCCTCTGAACAAAATCGCAAATTCCCGGGTTGAACGCAATCTCGACGCATTGCCATTTTCGTGACCCAAAGACGCAGTCGCGTGTTCGGTACCAGATAGAGCAAGATCAGGATTTCAGCGCCCCGCCCATAACAGGCTGGTATGTTGCTGGTTCCGCGTGCGGAACAATAAAAGTTGTCGTTAGGCTATCCCGGTTCCGATCGCAGAAATACATCAATCTATCTTTGCTAGATCGAGAGTGTTTCTAACCTGTGCTGCGTGAGGCATTTCCATGATTACCGTCGGACAGCCGCCTGAACAGATGACCTTTCAGCTTGGTCTGCGGCGCCGTGGGATCAGCGATCGGCTGGTGCTGCGCGCAATGGAGGATATTCCGCGTGATCGCTTCGTCGAGCCGAACGATCGCGCCCACGCCTGGCGCGATACGGCCTTGGCCATTGCCTGCGGTCAGACCATCAGCCAGCCCTTCGTGGTGGCCTATATGACCGAACAGCTGCAATTGAATGCTGGTCACCGTGTGCTGGAGGTCGGCACGGGATCGGGCTACCAGGCCGCGATCCTGTCAAAGCTTGTCCGCGACGTGCTCAGCATTGAGCGTTATCGCACGCTGGCCGATGCCGCCCGGACCCGGCTGGAGGCACTCGGTCTCCACAATATCGAGGTCATGCTCGGCGATGGCCTCAATCCGGCTGCCAATTTGGGATCGTTTGACCGGATCGTCGTGACCGCCGCAGTGGAGGAGGTGCCGGTGGCGCTGACCGATCGGCTTGAGGAGGGGGGTATTCTGCTTGCGCCGGTTGGTCCTCATAATGGTGTCCAGACCCTGGTCCGGATCCGCAAAACCGGGGATGGATTGGAGCGAAAGGAGCTCGTGGATGTACGTTTCGTGCCTGCACTTCCGGGCATCGCGCGCGAACTCTGAAAAAAGTTCGTGAACGGCTGTCACGTGTTGGTCGCAAGGTTAAAGGCTTGGTAACGGAGACGGTGTTTACTCAATTCAGTTGTTTGTTGCGTATGAGTGAGTAACCAATGTCCAGCGTTGTCGAGTTGCTTTACTCGCGCCGCGCTCCGCAGGTCGCGGTGCTGGCGCTGATGTCTATCGGTTTTGCCGGCTGCAGCGCCGACATGCAGACACGGCTATCTCAGAATCCAAATTTTGACTCAGGTCAGTCCCGTGGCTTTGGCTGGCAAGGCGAAACCACCGGCTCGGTACCGCAGCGCGCACCGCGCGCGCCGGTCGAGCGCCAGGAACTGCCACAATATCAGCGCCCGGCCTATAATCCGCAGCCGCAGTATCAATCCCAGGCTTTGCCGCCGCCGATCTCGGCGCCGCAGTCCTATCCGACAGCTCGTCCGGTTGCGTCGGCTGCTCCCGTCAGCGGGGGCGGCAACGGTATGTATACGCCGCCGCCCGCACGCGCGCCGATCGAAACCACCGGCTCCACGGCGCCGCGCTCGGTTGCAGCGACCAACGGCCTTGCCCGTGATGGCGGCACCTCGATCATCGTCGGCACCAGCGATACGCTCGATGGTCTGGCGAAGCGCTACAACGTCTCGTCGGCTGCGATCCTGCAGGCCAATGGCTACAAGGGGCCGCGCGCGCTGTCGCCCGGCCAGTCGCTGATCATTCCGCGCCAGGGCGCCGCGGCAACTCCGGCCGTTGCCGCTGCTCCGAGCAAACCTGCCGTCGGCGCGTCGACCACGCATTTCGTCAATCGCGGCGATACACTGATGAGCATCTCGCGCCGGAACAACGTGCCGGTGGCCGAACTCGCGCGCGCCAATGGTCTGGCGCCGACTGCCCAGTTGAAGCTCGGCTCCAAGATCACGGTACCCGGCGCGCGTACGGCCAATGCAGCTCCTGCAGCCGCGCCGCTCGCTGCGCCCGTCGCAGCCGTGACGGCTGCTCCGGCTGGCGCGGTCACGTCCGCTGCCGTGGCCCGTGTTGCTTCTGCCGAACCCGCACAGAAGGCCCGTCTGGCAAGTGCCACGACGACGCCTGAGGAAATCGCGCCGGAATCGCCGACTAAAGCCGCTGACGCAACCGGCGCTTTGCCGACGTTCCGTTGGCCGGTGCGCGGCCGCGTGGTCACAGGCTACGGCGCCAAGACCAATGGCAAGTCCAACGACGGCATCAACGTCGCCGTGCCGGAAGGCACGCCGATCAAGGCTGCCGAAGATGGCGTCGTTGCCTATTCTGGCAACGAGCTGAAGGGCTACGGCAATCTGGTCCTCGTTCGTCACTCCAACGGCTACGTCACCGCATATGCCCATGCGAGTGAGCTGATGGTGAAGCGTGGCGAGACCATCAAGCGCGGTCAGGTGATCGGCAAGTCCGGCCAGTCCGGTGAGGTTACTTCGCCGCAGCTTCACTTCGAAATCCGCAAGGGCTCGTCGCCGGTCGATCCGCTGCAGTTCCTCAACGGGGCGTAAGCGCAATCCACGAAGTGTAGTTCGCATTTAAGCAAGCCCGGCCTCGTGCCGGGCTTGCTGCGTTTGATCTCGGGGCTGCGGCCCACTCCAGCTCCGAAATCTTCAACGCGCTGCTGCGAGTGGGCAGCTTGCGCACGCAAGCTCGGTTGACTGCCGCGCGATGTTGCCCATATGTGAACATGTCGTGGTTCTTCGGGAAGGTTTGCCCGAAGCTAAGAGGGAAGCCGGTGAGGCGTTAAGCCAAGGCCGGAGCTGCCCCCGCAACTGTAAGCGGTGAGCCGCTGTCCATTAAAGTCACTGAGACCTGCAAAGGTTTTGGGAAGGCCGGACAGCAGCATTGACCCGCGAGCCAGGAGACCTGCCTCGACAACATAAACGTCCTCGGGCGGGGTGTCCCGGTGGTGCGGTTGCGATTCCGCGACTGCCGTCGTGGAATCCAGACGTGTCACTTTGGCCTTTTGCCCCCAATCATTGGGGTTAAGCCATGTCTACTGTGTCAAAGTCTACTTCTTCAAAATCAGCTACTTCACTTCCTGTTGCTGCATTGGGCACGCCACGGATCGGTCCGCGGCGTGAGCTCAAGATGGCGCTGGAAAGCTATTGGTCCGGTGCAATCGACGAGAATGCGCTGATCGATGTCGGCGTCGGGCTGCGTGCCGCAAATTGGGCGCGTCAGAAGTCGCTCGGGATCACGGTCATGCCGTCGAACGACTTCTCATTCTACGATCAGGTACTCGATACCAGCGTCATGGTAGGCGCCATTCCCAAAGTCTATGGCTGGAAGGGAGGAGACGTTTCCTTCGCGACCTATTTTGCCATGGCACGTGGATCACAAGGCGCCGCGCATGACGAGGCCTGTACACACGGCTCTCATGCGCGTGACACGTCGCAAGGCGCACCAGCACAGGAGATGACCAAGTGGTTTGATACCAACTACCACTTCATGGTGCCTGAACTGGCGCAGGATCAGACCTTCAGTCTCGCATCGCGCAAGCCGATCAAGGAGTACGAGGAGGCGAGATCGCTGGGTTATCAGACACGACCCGTGCTAGTCGGGCCTGTGACCTATCTGAAACTGGCCAAGAGCGCGGATGCGTCATTCGATCCGGTGACACTGCTCGACAGATTGCTGCCTGTTTACGTCGAGGTGCTCGGGGAACTAGCCGATAGCGGCGCCGAGTGGGTGCAACTGGATGAGCCATGTCTGGTGCTCGATCTCGACGCGCCGGCCCGGCAGGCGCTGCAAAAGACATATGCGGCTTTTGCCGAAGCGGTTCCGCAACTCAGGATCATGCTGAACACGTATTTTGGTGAGCTGGGCGACAACCTCGATTTGGCCCTGTCGCTTCCCGTCGCCGGGCTTCATCTCGATCTGGTCCGCGCGCAGGACCAGTTCGATGAAGTCGCTGCGAAGGCGCGGAAGGACATGATCCTCTCGCTGGGCGTGATCGATGGCCGCAATATCTGGCGATCCGATCTGTCCAGTCTGCTCGATAGTCTGGAACCCATGGTCGATCTCTTGGGGAGGGATCGCGTTGAGCTCGCGCCGTCGTGTTCGCTGCTACATGTGCCGATCGATCTCAGCCTTGAGACTGATCTCGATCCGGACGTCAAAAGCTGGCTGGCTTTTTCGATCCAGAAGATGGAAGAGCTGGCCGCACTTGGAGCAGCGCTGGCTGGCAGCCGCGCTGATGTCGCTGCAACGCTTGCCGCGTCGGATGCCGCGGCGGCTGCGCGACTGGCGTCGTCGAAGATCCACGATCTTGCGGTCGCCAAACGCGTCGCCTCTGTTGACGCGACCATGCGTCGTCGGGGCAGTGACTTTGCCACGCGCGCTGCCGAACAGCACCGACGCTTCAAACTGCCGGCATTTCCGACAACGACCATCGGCTCGTTTCCGCAGACCGCGGAAGTGAGAAACGCTCGCGGGGCCCATGTCAGGGGCACGCTCAGCGATGCTGCCTACAAGACGTTCCTGCAGAACCAGACGGCGAGGGCGGTGCGCTGGCAGGAGAATATCGGCCTCGACGTGCTGGTGCATGGCGAGTTCGAGCGCAACGACATGGTGCAGTATTTTGGTGAGCAACTTTCCGGCTTCGCCTTCACCAAGCATGGCTGGGTGCAATCCTATGGCTCCCGCTGCGTGCGGCCACCTGTGCTGTTCGGCGACGTGTCCCGGCCGCATCCGATGACCGTCGAATGGTGGCAGTACTCACAGTCGCTCACCGAACGTCCGATGAAGGCCATGCTGACAGGGCCTGTCACGATCCTGAACTGGTCGTTCGTGCGTGACGACATTCCCCGCGAAGTCGCGTGTCGCCAGATCGCGCTCGCGATACGCGATGAGGTGGCCGATCTGGAAAAGGCTGGCGCCGGTATGATCCAGATCGACGAAGCGGCACTCCGCGAAGGGCTTCCGCTGCGCAAATCGGAATGGAAGTCCTATCTCGATTGGGCCGTGGAGAGCTTCCGCATCTGTTCGTCAGGCGTGCGGGATGACACGCAGATCCATACGCATATGTGCTACTCGGAGTTCAACGACATCATCGATGCGATCGGTGCCATGGATGCCGATGTGATCTCCATCGAAACGTCACGTTCGAAGATGGAACTGCTCGATGCGTTCAGGACCTACAAGTACCCGAACGAGATAGGTCCCGGGGTCTATGACATCCACTCGCCGCGGGTGCCTGAAACGCGCGATATGGTCGATCTGCTCAAGCTTGCACGGCAGCGGCTGGCGGACTCCCAGCTCTGGATCAATCCCGATTGCGGGCTGAAGACCCGCAAATGGGAGGAGGTGCGGCCTGCGCTCGTGAATATGGTCGCGGCGGCACGTGAGTTGCGAAGCCTCGCCTAGGGCGAGTCGAATGCCGCCCCGTTGTCATGACGGGGCGGCACTTGCCTTTACTTTGTGGCCAGCTTCACGCCCAGGCGTCCTGCGAGTTCCTGTACGAATTGCCAGGCCACGCGACCTGAGCGCGAGCCACGGGTGGTCGACCATTCCAATGCGTCTCGCTCCAGCTCGGCGGCGTCGGTCTTGAGGCCATAGTGGCTGCAATAGCCGCGCACCATGTCGAGATATTCGTCCTGGCTGCATTTGTGGAAGCCGAGCCAGAGGCCGAAACGATCCGACAGCGACACCTTCTCCTCGACGGCTTCGCCGGGATTGATCGCGGTCGAGCGTTCGTTCTCGATCATCTCGCGCGCCAGAAGATGGCGGCGGTTCGAGGTCGCATAGAGGATCACGTTGTCCGGCCGGCCTTCGATGCCGCCTTCGAGTACAGCCTTAAGCGACTTGTAGGACGCATCGTTGCCGTCGAAAGACAGATCATCGCAGAACACGATGAAATAGAAATCCGAGGCGCGGATCTGTTCCATCAGCGCCGGCAGGCTCTCGATGTCCTCGCGATGGATCTCGACCAGCTTGAGGCGGCCGGCGACGGACTTGCTGGCATTGACCGAGGCATGCGCGGCCTTGACGAGTGATGACTTGCCCATGCCGCGCGCGCCCCAGAGCAGCGCGTTGTTGGCCGGCAGGCCGTTGGCGAAACGCCGGGTGTTCTCGATCAGGGTGTCGACCTGCTGATTGATGCCCTGCAGCAGGCCAATATCGACCCGGCTGACCTTCGGTACGGGAGCCAGGCGGCCGTCGGGATGCCAGATGAAGGCCTCGGCGCTGGCCAGAGAATCGGCATTGGAGCGCTTCGGCGCCGTGGCAGCCATACCCGCGGCAATTGCTTCGAGGGCGAGCGCGATCCGCTCCTCCATCGGGGGAGCGGCGGCTGGTCGCGGACGTTTTGCCGCGGTCTTCGTCGGGCGGGTCGCGGGAGCCTTTTTGGCAGGGCGGCGGCTTGTTTTATTGGGCTTTTTTGACATTTTTGACTTTCCTCGGCGCGCACCCATATCGAGCCCGGAACACATCCGCAAGCGGTACAAATCGCAGACAAATCAGAGGGTTTACCGGCGTTGCAATTGGGACGCCGGCCGCTATAGTCCGCGCGAATTTACCCAAACCGGCCGAACGCCGACGCGTCGCCGGTTATTCCCCAGCGTTCACGAGGACTTCCGATGTTCATTACCCCTGCGTTTGCCCAGGCTGCAGCCGGCGGCGACACCAACAGCATGCTGATGTCGCTGCTGCCTTTCGCGCTGATCTTCGTGATCATGTATTTCCTGATTCTGCGTCCGCAGCAGAAGAAGGTGAAGGACCACGCCGAGATGGTGAAGAACATCCGTCGTGGCGACACCATCGTCACCTCGGGCGGTCTCGTCGGCAAGGTCACCAAGGTGGTCGATGACGAGCAGGTCGAGTTCGAACTCGCTGAAGGCGTTCGCGTACGTCAGCTCCGCACGATGATCTCAGGCGTGCGCACCAAGGGTGAGCCCGCCAAGGAGAAGGCGGACAAGGCTGATGCCAAGGACGACACGGCCGCGAGCTGACGCGTTTGCGCGTCGCCATTTCAAGAATCTGACGGATCATTTCGATGTTGTATTTCACGCGGTGGAAGGCGCTGGCGGTCATTCTGACGGCGCTCGTGGTCTGCCTGTGCGCGGTTCCGAATTTCTTCCCCGAAGCCACCGTGAAAACCTGGCCGAAATGGGCGCAGCGCCATCTGGTGCTGGGCCTCGACTTGCAAGGTGGCTCGCACATCCTGCTCGAAGTCGATGCCAATTCGGTCAAGAAGGACAAGCTCGATCAGGTGCGCGACGACGTCCGCCGCACACTGCGTGATGCCAAGATCGTCTATACCGGCCTTGGCGTTCGCGGCGACAATGTCGAAGTCCGTATCACCAAGGACACCGAGTATCAGACTGCGCTCACCAAGCTGCGTGAACTGTCACAGCCGCTCGGCGGCTTGATGGGGCAAAGCGGCCAGCGCAGCCTGGAAGTGTCGGACGCGGGCAACGGCGTGATCCGTCTCTCGGTGCCGCCGGCAGCGATCAATGACCGCATCCGCCAGTCGGTCGAACAGTCGATTCAGATCGTCGAGCGCCGCGTCAACGAACTTGGCACCGTCGAACCGCTGATCCAGCGTCAGGGTCTCGACCGCATCCTGGTGCAGGTGCCGGGTCTGCAGGATCCGACCCGTCTCAAGGAATTGCTGGGCAAGACGGCGAAGCTCGACTTCCGCATGGTCGACACCTCGCTCCCGGCCGAGCAGGCGCAAGGCAGGGTGCCGCCGGACTCCGAACTCCTGATGAGCTCGCAATCTCCGAAGACGCCGTATCTCGTGAAGAAGGAAGTGCTGGTCTCGGGCGCTGACCTGACCGATGCGCAGCCGGGCTTCGATCAGCGCACCAACGAGCCGATCGTCTCCTTCCGCTTCAACACGTCCGGCGCCCGCAAGTTCGCCGATGCCACGGTGAAGAACGTCAATCTGCCCTTCGCCATTGTGCTCGATAACGAAGTGGTCTCCGCCCCGGTCATTCGCGAGCCGATCACCGGCGGCTCTGGCCAGATCTCCGGCAGCTTTACGGTGCAGGGCGCCAATGATCTCGCGATCCTGCTGCGTGCCGGCGCGCTGCCTGCGCCGCTCAGCATCATCGAGGAGCGTACCGTTGGCCCCGGCCTTGGCGCCGACTCGATCGCCAAGGGTGAGCTTGCGGCCTATGTCGGGTCGATCCTCGTCATCGTCTTCATGCTGCTGACCTACCGCCTGTTCGGCCTGTTCGCCAACATCGCGGTGACCATCAACGTTCTGATGATTTTCGGTATTCTGTCGCTGCTCAACGCCACGCTGACACTGCCCGGCATCGCCGGCATCGTGCTGACGGTCGGCATCGCCGTGGACTCCAACGTGCTGATCTATGAGCGCATCCGCGAGGAATTGCGCGCCGGCCGCACCGCCATTTCGGCGATCGATGCCGGCTTCAAGCGCGCGCTGGCGACCATTCTGGATTCCAACATTACGACCTTCATCGCCGCTGCGGTGCTGTTTTACATCGGCACCGGACCGGTCCGCGGCTTCGCCGTGACCTTTGGCATTGGCATCATCACAACGGTTTTCACGGCCTTCACCGTGACCCGTCTGATCGTCGCCGGCTGGGTCAGGTGGAAGCGGCCGACCAGCGTGCCGATTTGAGTTTACGGAGCAGATTTTGACAACGACACAAATGGTTCTGGCAGGTCTGGGCGCGCTGATCGTCATTCTGTCGATCGTGGCGATCTTCGATCTGTTGCCGTCGCTCCGCATCGTCCCCGACGATACGAAGTTCGATTTCACGCGCTTCCGCCGCATCTCGTTCCCGATCTCGGCGCTGCTGTCGATCCTCGCCATCGTGCTGTTCTTCACGCACGGACTGAATTTCGGCATCGACTTCAAGGGTGGCACGCTGCTCGAAGTCCAGGCCAAATCCGGTACGGCCGATATCAGCGCGATGCGCTCGACGCTCGCCGCCCTGCAACTCGGCGACGTGCAGCTGCAGCAGTTCGGCGGCGCGGCCGACGTGCTGATCCGTCTCGCCGAACAGCCGGGTGGCGATGCCGCGCAGCAGGCCGCCGTTCAGAAGGTTCGTGCAGCCCTCGGTGACAGCGTCGAATATCGCCGCGTCGAAGTGGTGGGTCCGCGCGTCTCCGGCGAATTGCTGGCTTACGGCATGCTCGGCCTGATCGTCGCGATCATGGGCATCCTGATCTATCTCTGGTTCCGCTTCGAATGGCAGTTCGCCTTGGGCGCCATGATCGCCAACGTCCACGATATCGTGCTGACGATCGGCTTCATGTCGATCACGCAGGTCGACTTCGATCTCACCAGTATTGCGGCGCTGCTGACCATTCTCGGTTATTCGCTGAATGACACCGTGGTCATCTACGATCGTATTCGCGAGATTCTGCGTCGCTACAAGAAGATGCCGATGCCGGAGCTGCTGAACGAGTCGATCAATTCGACGCTGTCGCGTTCAATCATCACCCACGTCACCGTGACGCTGGCGCTGCTGGCGCTCTACGCGTTTGGCGGCCAGGCGATCCACTCCTTCACGGCGGTCATGATCTTCGGCGTCGTGCTGGTCGGCACCTACACCTCGATCTTCATCGCGGCGCCGCTGCTGATCTATCTCGGCGTCGGCGAACACCGCGAAGACGCCGACAAGCCAGCCGCGAAGCCGAAGCCCTGAGATGCCGGTCGATCCCGAAGCGCCGCACCTTCCGCGCTCGGCCGCCATCGAAGCTTACGGCAAGGGCGGCTTCCACTTTGACACCATGTCGCATCAGGGCTCGCTGCTGTGCCTGCCCGATGCGGTGTGGGCGTGGTCGGTCACCAAGGCTAGTGACATTGACCGCCATTCGCTGCGACGCGTGTTCGAAGGCGCGGCAGGCATCGACACGCTGATCATCGGCACCGGCAACGAGGTCTGGATCGTCCCGAACGATCTTCGCAACGCCTTGCGCAATCTTCACGTGGTGATCGACGCGATGCAAACCGGCCCGGCGATCCGCACCTATAATGTCATGTTGGGCGAGCGCCGCCGCGTTGCCGCTGCGCTGATCGCGGTGCCATGAGTGGTGCTGATCAGAGCTCCGCGGCTTTCTGCGCGGAGTTGGTGCGCAGCCACGACTTTGACCGCTACGCGGCGACCTTATTCGTGCCTGCCGACAAGCGCCGTTCGCTGCTGGCGCTCTATGCGTTCAATACGGAAATTACCCGCGTCCGCGAGCTCGTGAAACAGCCATTGCCTGGCGAGATCCGGTTGCAATGGTGGACCGATATGCTGGCCGGCGCAGGTCATGGCGATGTCGAACAGAACCCCGTTGCTGCCGAATTACTTCTGGCGATCCGCGCGCACGATCTTTCCGTCGACAGGCTGTCCAAGCTGATCGATGTGCACATCTTCGATCTCTACAACGACCCGATGCCGGATCTCGCGCTGCTCGAGAGCCACTTTCGCGACACGCTCGGGACACTGTTGTTCTCATCGGCCAAGATCCTTGGCGACGGGTCTGAGGCCAGCGCTCATGTCGCCGAGCATGCCGGGCTGGCCCAAGGCGTCGCGTGGATCATTACGCGTCTGCCCTATGACACGATGCGGCGGCAGTTGTTCATTCCGCGGGACATGCTCCTGCAGAACGGCAGCAGCGCCGATCAGATCTTTGCCGGCAAGATGACACCGGGCATCCGTACAACGCTGGATCGGCTGATATCAGGCGCGCAGGAGCAGCTCGCGACAGCGCAGGGAATGCTCGCCGATGTGTCGCCGGCGGCGCGCGCGGCGTTCCTGCCCATGGCGCTGGTGAAGCACGATCTGGCGCAAATGGCCCGAGCGGATCACGATCCGTTCGAGCTCCATGTCAGATCGCGGCTGCGGACCCTGTGGACGCTCTGGCGCGCCTCGCGCTCAGTGTGACGTCAGCTTCTGGTCTGTCGTCTCGAAGTTGAAACGGTCGCGCAGGTTCTTCCGCGACTCCAGAATGCCCTTCAGGAATGCGCGGTCGGCGTCGCTGGTCATCAGCGGCTCCAGCAGATCGACTTGGTTCATCGCGACGAGCTGCAGTACCTCGGTGCGAATGCGGCCTGAGGCGTCGCGGGGCAGGGCTGCGACGACCTGCAGATGCTCCGGCGGCTTCGCGCCCTTGGCGGCGGCTAACTCACCCTGCAGCTTCGTTTCCAGCGCGACGTCATCGGCTTCCACGAATGCATAGAGCCCGACGCCGGTGCGCCGGTCGGCAAAGGCGACGATCGACGCGTCGCGCACCGCCGGGTTCTGTTTGATGATCTCGAGCAGAGGGGGGGCGTCGTTGACCAGACGCTTGCCGCCGCCCTCGCGGTCGGTGAAGTTGAAGATGCCGCGGGTGATGGCGCGATAGACCTTCTTGCCGGTCATCAGCCAGATCCGCGCTGGCAGCGACTTCTTCGACAGGATCGCCTTTTCCTTCGGCGTTAGCAGTTCTGGCGCGTAAGTGCGCTTGTGCTTCAGGAGGTGACGCAGATCTTCATAGGCGGCGATACGAAACAGCTGGCTGCGAGACTTGAAACAGACCGCGAGCTGGAAGTCGGTGACGTAGGCGAGGCCATCGCTGCCGCGCAGCCAGTTCTGTTCCTTGGCGAGATCGTTATGGCACACGCCCATGCGATGCAGCTTGCGCAGCGCCAGCTTCGCGGATTTGAAATAGCGCGCATCGTGATGCGGCTTGGCGAGATGCAGTGCGACGCCGTCGATGAAGCCGCGCACCAGCGCGCGGTCGCCGGCCCAGAGCAATTCAGGCCCGACGCGCAGATCGCGCGCCAGCGTCAGTGCGCGGCGTTCTCGCGTGAACAGATGCAGCGCCAGCAGATATGACCACCACGGCACCTGATCGAGCCGCCGCAGCACCGCATCGACTTCGCCCGATGACGTGCGATAGCGGCCGCGCTCGACGGTCGAGAACACGTCGCGTTTCAGCAACACGCCTTCGGTCCAGGTCTTGGACAGCGCAGCGGCGTCCTGTGGCGGCAAACTCATCGAACAATCCTGAAATTCAAATCGCCGGCGTCATGCCGCGGCTGCAACGGGCAGGCTGGCGGCAATCCAGTCATCCATGTCGGCCAGCGCCCGCACGCTCATCGCCTGCTTCTTGGCAACGGTCTTCTCATTGCCGCGCAGCCGCGAGCCGTCGGGCTTCTTGGTAGGCGCCTGAGCCAGCGGCGGGAACAGGCCGAAATTGATGTTCATCGGCTGGAAAGAGCGCGGGCCTGCGTCGACGGTTTCGATATGGCCGCCGGTGATGTGGCCGAGCAACGAGCCCAGCGCTGTCGTCACGGGCGGGGGCGCCAGCGACTGGCGCTTGGCATCGGCCGCCGCGTAGAGGCCGGCAATCAGGCCGACGCTGGCGGACTCCACATAGCCTTCGCAGCCGGTCATCTGGCCGGCGAAACGCAGCCGCGGTTGCGCCTTCAGGCGGAGTTGCTCGTCGAGCAGCTTTGGCGAATTCAGGAAGGTGTTGCGATGCAGGCCGCCAAGCCGTGCGAATTCAGCATTCTGCAGGCCGGGGATCATGCGCAGCGCCTGCTGCTGCGGGCCGTATTTCAGCTTCGTCTGGAAACCGACGATGTTGTAGAGCGTGCCGAGCTTGTTGTCCTGGCGCAGTTGCACGATGGCATAGGGCTTCACCAGCGGATCCCTGGGGTTGGTGAGGCCGACAGGCTTCATCGGGCCGTGACGCAGCGTCTCGCGGCCGCGCTCGGCCATCACTTCGATGGGCAGGCAGCCGTCGAAATACGGCGTGTTGGTTTCCCATTCCTTGAAGTCGGTCTTTTCGCCCGCCAGCAGCGCATCGATGAAGGCGTCATACTGCTCGTGGGTCATCGGGCAGTTGATGTAGTCGGCGCCGGTGCCGCCGGGCCCGACCTTGTCGTAGCGCGACTGGAACCAGGCGATCTCCATGTCGATCGAGTCTTTATGAACGATCGGTGCGATGGCATCGAAGAAGGCCAGCGCGTTCTCGTCGGTCAGCCCACGAATGCCGTCTGCGAGCGCTGCGGAGGTCAATGGCCCTGTCGCGACGATGACATTGCGCCAGTCGGAAGGCGGCAGGCCGGCGACTTCGGCGCGGTCGATGGTGATGAGCGGGTGGTCGTTCAGCGCCTTGGTCACGGCATCGGAGAAGCCGTCGCGATCCACTGCCAGTGCGCCACCGGCGGGCACCTGGTTGGCATCGGCGCAGCGCATGATCAGCGAGCCCAGCTTGCGCATCTCGGCGTGCAGCAGGCCGACAGCGTTGTTGAGCGCATCGTCAGAACGGAAGGAATTGGAGCAGACCAGCTCGGCGAGGCCATCGGTGCGATGGGCGTCGGTCATCTGGTGCGGCCGCATCTCGTGCAAGATTACGGGAATGCCGGCATTGGCGACTTGCCAAGCGGCTTCCGAGCCAGCGAGGCCCGCGCCGATCACATGGACGCAGTCGTCTGGGTTTGGGGCTGTTGTCATGGCCCCGCATGTAGCGCGTTTCGGCGCGAAGTGGAATTCGCTTCGCGGAAATTCGGCCGGTTAGCCAAAGCTTTGAAGCCGCTTTGGTTCGAAGGTGTCTGGCTCCGAAGACGGTGTCTTCAGGGAACCACGATTGCGCCCGCGCGAGGCGGGCGCAATCCGTGAAACGTCAGGCAGGACAGATAGACCTGACGGATCAGCCGTTATAGGCGCCAGAAGCAACACGCGGAATGTCCGAACGGTCGAGACCGATGTCGGAAAGCTCGCGATCGCTGAGCTGGGAGAGTTCGGCAACGTTGCGCTGATAGTCGCGGAACGCCTGGATCATGCGGATGAATGAAAGCAGCATTTGAGTTCTCCTTCGTTAAGCGATTCATCTCTTGCGAGGTGCTTCGCTGTTGAAGTGAATATAGGTGACAATATCGCAGTGCAGCAGTCGAGATGTTGCGATGCAGCTAGTCAAGGACTGCATAGCTCGCGCAAGGAATGATTAACCTCTTGGCGCTGGGAGGTGATTTTGCGGGCACAGTGCGTATTGAGGCACCTTTAGAGATGATCATAGCTGTTAATTAGTCAGTTAAATCATGCGTTTGGAGGTGTTCCAAAGCTCAGCCGGATGCCGCCGGCTGAACCGGCGCGATGAAGCCTTTCTGACCTCAATCAGCCAGCGCACTCGGCGGTTCCTCGTAAGTTCCTGTCTGGCGTCGCTATGCGTGATTCGCATACGAGTATTAGGAATGAACAGTAAATCATCCTTACGTGAGGCTTGCGGGGCGACTTTTCTCTAAACTGCATGCGTGAAGGCAAATACATATGCAACTCGATGTCCTGCGCGAAACGCGGTCGCTGTTGGCCTCCCGAGGCACATCAAAAGGCCGATGCTGCGACGTCAGTAAACGCGCGCGAATTACATTTGTGTAAGTTTGTTGCTCGTGATGTCTGAAGCGCCAAAAAGTTGAGTGTTCTTGGTGGCGATCACAACCGGCTCACATTCAATTCACTGCGGCTGTTATTTCCTGGATCGCAGCGGGACGTATCAATTCCTTCTACAGAATCCGGCAATGGCGTCGGTTCTGTTGCGAAGGACAAACAAGATGATCACAAGATTACTGGGAGCGGCCGCCATGGCTGCTGTTGTGTTCGCTACGGTGCCGGCTTCGGCTGCACGTATGGAAGGCTGCAGCGGCAGCAACCTGCTGAAAACCGAAACCGCCGTCGAAGCGATGCCGGACGGCGATGCGAAGTGGGTTGCGTTCAAGGAAATGACGGATGCGCAGACCGCGTTGCTCGACAACAAGATGGGCGTGTGTGCGGTCCATCTGACCAGGGCCATGCATGTCGGCATGACGAAGTAAGAGATCACGGGAGGGGCCGCTTGCTGAGGAGCGGACGGCCCTTCCATCATCCCATGCGAGCTTATGGTTCTTTGGCGAGCTGACTGGCGAAAGTGGCGATGGTCTTTGAATAGACCTCGCTCTTGTTCCACTGCTGGATGACCGCGAAGTTTGCGGTGCCGGGCGCAAAATCCTGATCGCGTTTCCAGCCATAGCTGGCGAGGTAGTTTGCCGTTGAGGCCAGCACGTCGGGCGCGCTGCGCAGCAGGTCGCGATGGCCATTGCCGTCGAAGTCGACAGCGAATTTCAGGTAGGACGATGGCATGAATTGCGTCTGGCCGATTTCGCCGGCCCAGGCGCCATGCATCTCGGCAGGCGCGAGGTCGCCGCGGTCGACGATGCGCAGGGCATCGAGCAATTCACCGCGAAACATCTCGGCGCGTCGACAATCATATGCGAGCGACGCGATGGCACGGATGGTCGGGAATTTACCGACGTTCACGCCATAGTCGGTCTCCAATCCCCAGATCGCCACCAGCACCGGACCGGGCACCCCATATTGCTGTTCAATGCGCCCGAGTACCGAGCCGTAACGCTTCAGCATTTCGCTGCCGCGACGCAGCCTTGGTGGCACCATGCGCCCGGAAAATTCCTCGAAGCTTTGTTTGAAGACCTGCTGGCCGCGATCGCGCGACAATACGCTGTTGTCGAGGGTGACGCCGGTCAGTGCCGTATCGACGGTCTTCTGCGAAATGCCCTTGCCGACGGCTTCCGTCTTGAAGGCGGCGAGCCAACCATCGAAACTGCCGGTGCCGCAGGACGGCGCAGCAACGGCCGGCGCTAGCGGCGAGATCAGGACTGTACCAAGCAGGAACGTACAAAGCAGGGCGCGCATGGTCTCAAGGCTCTCATTCGATCGTGAAATAATGTCGCGACGATATTGCGCGATAAGCCTTCCGGTGAACCACGGCCAAAACAAGGCTTGCGCAGTGATATCAGAACAGCATGACGGCCTCTCGCACAATTCTGCGAGAGGCCGTCATTGGGCGAGATCAGACTATCGGGTCCACGTTACTCGTCGCTGCGCCATTGACGATGATGAGCTGCCAGCCTTGCGGCGTGCTCAGCACCTAGCGCCGTGGCTCACGCTTCGGTGAAAATGTCGTCCGACATTCACAGCGCTGCAATGCAGCGGCCGGGCTTTTGCCTCAATTCAGTCGGACCTTGCTACCGACGTCAAACGGTCTGTCGATGACTTTGCCAACTGGCTTGGACGGTTGGTTTGGGCAGTCGGCTTGGAACGACTCTTCCCCGCAGTCTATCGCGTCGCATTGGCAAGCGAGTGGTGGGCGGATACAAGTATGAACCGGCTGGTGCTGCCGGAACCAAACACGGCACGAATTCTTCAATCTGTCACGAAAGCTATTGGGAGCGACATATGAGCATTTTCGGAAAGATCATGGGCGCGATTTTCGGCACCAGCGCCAGTGCAGCATCCCCTGATGCCGCGCCGGCCGCCGGCGGTTCGGCTCCCGCAGGCGCCGCGCCGATGGACAGTGTTGACGTTGCTGCGATCCTCGACAAGGCCGTGGCGGCCAAGGGCGAGAAGCTGGAATGGAAGACCTCGATCGTCGACCTGATGAAGGCGCTCGACATCGACTCCAGCCTGTCGGCCCGCAAGGATCTCGCCAAGGAGCTCGGCTACACCGGTGACACCAGCGATTCCGCCAGCATGAACATCTGGCTGCACAAGCAGATGATGACCAAGCTCGCTGCCAATGGCGGCAAGCTGCCGGCCGACATCAAGCACTAAACTTCCCATTTGGGACGGAGTTAAAGGCCCGCGCTCGCGCGGGCCTTTTTGCTGTGGTATACCAGCACGCATAAATACAAGACCAGAAAACAAGACAAAACATACGAGGAGAAGCGCCATGGACCCCATCAACCGCAGAACGATTCTGACCACCGGTGCCGTTGCCCTGGCTGGCAGCGCATTGGCGGGCGAGGCCGCTCAGGCGCAGTCCGGTCCCAAGGGCATATTCTCGGTCGCGACGGTGACGATTCCCATCGTCGGCGAGACCGACGTGTTTCCGGTGCGCCGCATCTATTGCATCGGCCGCAATTACGCAGCGCATTCCCGCGAGATGGGATCGGACCCGACGCGCGAACCGCCGTTCTTCTTCCAGAAGCCGACCGATGCGATCCAGAACGTCAAGATCGGCGAGGTCGCCGATCACCCGTATCCGTCGCTCACCAAGAACTATCATTACGAGGTCGAACTCGTCGCCGCGCTGAAATCCGGCGGCACCAATATCCCCGTCGATAAGGCGCTCGACCATGTCTACGGCTATGCTGTCGGACTCGACATGACGCGCCGCGATCTGCAGCGCGCCATGGGCGACGAGAAGAAGCCATGGGAGATCGGCAAGAGTTTTGACCACGCCGCAGTCATCGGCCCGATCCATCCGGTCAGCAAGACCGGCCACATGACCAAGGGTCCGATCTCGCTTGCGGTGAATGGCACGGTGAAACAGACCTCCGACCTCGACAAGATGATCTGGAGCGTCGCCGAGCAGATATCGAAACTCTCGGACGCCTTCGAGCTGAAGGCTGGCGACATCATCTATTCCGGCACACCGGAGAATGTCGGCCCGGTCGTGAAAGGCGACGTGCTGCTTTGCAAGATCCAGGGCTTGCCGGACATGTCGATCAAGGTCGTTTGAGGTTTTGCCACACACTTGTCATTCCGGGATGCGCGCAAGTCGGCAGAGCCGACTAAAGCGCAGACCCGGAATCCCGATGCAATGAGAACTCAAAACATTTCCAGATTCCGGGTTCGCGATCGCCAAGTCGCGCTCGCGCCCCGGAAAGACGTGTGTGGCTAGCCGACCAGGTCCGCATAGTCCGGATGCTGGTGAAGATAGTCCACCACAAACGAGCAACCCGCCACGACCTTCAGCCCATTCGCACGGATCAATCCGAGCGCGCCCTTGACCAGTTCTGACGCGATGCCGCGGCCGCGCAGGGCAGGCGGCGTCTCGGTATGCGTGATGATGACGCGATCGCCGGCACGGCGATAATTCGCAAAGGCGACGGAGTCGCCGACATCCAGCTCGAAGCGATTGAGCGCCTTGTTGTCGCGAACGCCGGTCATGCCGCGTCTTTCAGCAAATCCTGATAGTCCGCATGTTTCGCGATATATGCCGCGATGAAGGGGCACTGCGCCACGACCTTCAATCCCTGTGCACGCACGGTATCGAGCGCGCCGCGGGCAAGCTGTGAGCCGATACCCCTGCCGCCCAATTCCTCTGGCACGACGGTGTGGACGAAGGTGATGGTATCGGACGTCCGGGTATATTCGGAAAAAGCGATATGGCCGTCGACGGCAAGTTCGAAACGGTGAAGCGAAGTATTGTTATAAACCGCGTTGCTCATTCTCATTCCATTCACAGGTATCCTGGAGAAGGTAGCAGTCATTTCTAAACGGGTGCAATGCAGCCACCGCATGCTTCTCTGACAGGGGAAATCCGTGTCGTCGCGCGGGGCTCTTTGCCGTTCTGCGCGCTGTGAAAAATGGCTTTGGCGTGGCCTTGCAAAGGCAAAGCGGGTTCCTACGTCAATTGTAGACATACGCCCCGAAGCGGCCGGATCGGTCGTTTGACAGTTGGAGTGTCATGCCAACGGCCGCTGACGTATGCCTCTTTTGGAGGAGGTCACGATGTCAGACTCTCGGTTTCTCGGTACGCATCGCACGTGGGAAGACTGGTTTGGCATGGCGCTTGGCGTTCTGATTGCGCTTTCGCCCTGGTTTCCTACGCAGAACGGTCATCAATATACCGGGGGGACCCCCAGCGCCATAATCATTAACACGGTGGCGGTTGGCGTCCTGGTATTTGGCCTTGCGCAGCTTGAGTATGTCGCGCTGCAACGCTGGGAGGAGGTGGCCGCGATCATTCTCGGTCTGTGGCTGATCGCTTCGCCGCTTTTCTTTGGTTATTCCGGCGACGGCATGCTCAGATTCATCCATACCTGCCTCGGCGGTCTCGTGGTGCTGCTGGCAGCACTGCAGTTGTGGCAGGACTGGGATTTGAGTGATGGGGAAATGGCCCAGCACGGGCAGTGACAACAAGCGATCAGCCCGCCGGTCTTGTCGTGAGGCCGGCGGGTTTCGTCTGTCTTTGGCCGGCCGTTAGCGTCCTGGCACAGCCAGCGTCGCGATGACTTCGTCGATCCGGGAAAACACATAATTCGGCGTGCGCGCTTTCAGGGCCGCTCCGCTGGTATAGCCCCACGTCACCGCGCCGAAATCGATTCCGGCCTCGCGTGCAGCGTCGATATCGCGGATCTCGTCGCCGATGCTGATCGTGTCATCGACAGAGATGCCGGTGAGTTCAAGGATGCGCTGGAATTTCGCCGTCTTGCCGAACAGGCCGGCGCCGCAGGCGAAATAGGCGACGTGCTGATCGAGATCGCCGAGCACGTGTCGGACATTGTCCTCGCTATCGGAGCTGACGATCGCAATCGTCATGCCACGCGCCTTCAATTCACAGAACATGCGGTCGACGCCTGGGAACAGCGAAATGCGGTCGATCTGCTGCGCCTTGCGCTTGCGCATGTCGCGCGCAATCAACGGGATCCGCCATTTGGCGACACCGAGCAGCCGGATCAGCTCACCGGCGCCGACGCTCCGCAACTCGTCGATGCGGTCGCGTTCGACGCGCTGAAACTTGTGTTTGTCGGCGACGGAATTGATGACGCTGAGGAACCACGAAAAGCTGTCGGACAGCGTGCCGTCGAAATCGAAGATGGCGAGCTTATAGGGCATGGCTGGCGGGCGGGGCGGTGGCCGGGGTCTCGGTCTCGGCTGGATGTTTGGCAGTGGCGGTCACGGGCTGGTTCTCGTCTGAGTCGTGGCCGATATGCGACCCGTCGCAAGGATGATCCCATCAGACCCGGTTTTCAACCCGCATTCGCGCGGCGAAACGATGCACGAGCCGCACGCAAGCGTGCTAAGTCCGTCATTGCCATTTCATATCACCCGCAGGAGGCCCTCATGGCAGACGATAGACCGAACCAGAAAGGCCCTAACACCAAGAAGAAGCAGAAGTGCAAGAATTGCGAAGGCAAGGGCCTGCTGAAGAAGGGCGAGAAGGTGGTGAAGTGCCAGCGGTGCCACGGGACGGGGCTGAGGTGAACATTCGGGAGCAAAGGCGAAGCGCAAATGATATTCGAGAGTTATCCCTGGAAGGTGGAGATTAAGCGCCATCTCGAGGCGCTTCAAAGATGGTCCAGCAAGGTTGGTTCAAATAGGGGCGCATTTTACGTCGAGAGAGCGGTCTTCTTGTCGGCTTTCGTGCTGAGGAAGCTTATGGAAAACCGCAAGGTCACCGATGCTTTACGTGATCGCTCAATACGCTGCGCAGCGCACCGTCCGTTTCGACGGCTATCAGATCGTGTTTCTCGATTTTCAGGAGTATCTGATCCAAGCGTTGAATACGACATGAAAAAGTCAGAGGTAGCTACGCTAAGTTGCTTCGATTTAATGAGCGAAGTAATGCACAGCTACATATTCATAGCTGTTGTAGATAAAAACGATATTATGGTCGGCTTCTTCGTAAATTCCTATAAAAAGCGCGATGATCGCTTGCTATTCGTTGATCGAAAAATATTCGAAGGAATTTTGATCGCCGCTATTCAAGATGAAGTTATGATGTTGCATATTTTCAAGCACCCAAAAAGCGATAAGGTTCTCGCAAAAGTCAGCGGGCGTAAGCCATCACGACTGGGTTGAACCCGGTCGTGACGCGAGGAAGAGATGGAGCTACTCCGCCGCTTCGCTCGTCTGCTTCCGCTTCTTCGGCTTCCCCGCCTTTTCCAGCACTGGCTTCAGGAACTTGCCCGTATAGCTGCGCGGCGCCTTCACGATGTCTTCCGGCGGACCCCAGGCGACGATTTCACCGCCGCCGTCGCCGCCTTCGGGGCCGAGGTCGATGACCCAGTCGGCGGTCTTGATGACTTCGAGATTGTGCTCGATGACCACCACCGTATTTCCCTGCGCCACCAGCTCGTGCAGCACTTCCAGCAGTTTGGCGACGTCGTGGAAGTGGAGTCCCGTGGTCGGCTCGTCGAGAATGTAGAGCGTGCGGCCGGTGGCACGCTTGCTCAGCTCCTTGGCGAGTTTCACGCGCTGCGCTTCGCCGCCGGATAGCGTCGTCGCCTGCTGGCCGACATGGATGTAATCCAGACCAACGCGATGCAGCGTCTTGAAGGTCTCGCGCACGCGCGGCACTGCCTTGAAGAAGTCAGCGGCTTCTTCCACGGTCATGTCGAGCACGTCGGCGATCGACTTGCCCTTGAACAGCACTTCCAGCGTTTCGCGGTTGTAGCGCTTGCCCTTGCAGGTGTCGCAAGTGACATAGACGTCGGGCAGGAAGTGCATCTCGATCTTGATGACGCCGTCGCCCTGGCACGCCTCGCAGCGGCCGCCCTTGACGTTGAACGAAAAGCGGCCGGCCTCATAGCCGCGCGCCTTGGATTCCGGCAGGCCGGCAAACCATTCGCGGATCGGCGTGAAGGCGCCGGTATAGGTCGCCGGATTGGAACGTGGCGTGCGGCCGATCGGCGACTGGTCGATCTCGATGATCTTGTCGATATGCTCCAGGCCCTCGATGCGGTCATGCGGCGCGGCGCCTTCGCTGGCGCCGTTGAGCTTGCGTGCGATGGCCTTGTAGAGCGTGTCGATCAGCAGCGTCGACTTGCCGCCACCGGAGACGCCAGTCACCGCGGTGAATAGGCCAAGCGGGACTTCCGCCGAGACGTTCTTGAGATTGTTGCCACGCGCATTGATGACCTTGATGGTGCGGCGATGGTTCGGCGGCCGACGCTCTGGCACCGGCACCGACATTTCGCCGGTGAGATATTTTCCGGTCAGCGACTTCGGATTCTTCATCACCTCTTGTGGCGTGCCCTGGGCGACGATGTTGCCGCCATGGGTGCCGGCGCCGGGGCCGACGTCCACGACGTAGTCGGCCGCGATCACCGCGTCCTCGTCATGCTCGACCACGATCACGGTATTGCCGAGATCGCGCAGCCGCCGCAGCGTATCCAGCAGGCGTGCATTGTCGCGCTGATGCAGGCCGATTGACGGCTCGTCGAGCACATAGAGCACGCCGGTGAGGCCGGAGCCGATCTGGGACGCCAGGCGAATACGCTGGCTCTCGCCGCCGGACAGCGTGCCGGATGAGCGCGCCAGCGTGAGATAGTTGAGGCCGACATCGAGCAGGAAGGAGAGGCGCTCGCGGATTTCCTTGAGGATGCGGACGGCGATCTCGTTCTGCTGCTTGTTGAGCAGATCCGGCACGGACTCGAACCAGTCGCCAGCCTTGCGCACCGACATTTCCGAGATGTTGCCGATATGCTTGCCGCCGATCTTCACACTGAGCGCTTCGGGCTTCAGTCGATAACCCTCGCAGGCATCGCAGGGCACGTCGGAAAAATACTTGCCGAGTTCTTCGCGCGCCCATTCGCTCTCGGTCTCGCGGAAGCGGCGGTCGATATTGGTGACGACGCCCTCGAACGGCTTCTTGGTGTCGTAGGAGCGCACGCCGTCTTCATAGGAGAACTTGATCTCGTCATCGCCGGAGCCGTGCAGGATGGCGTTCTGCGTCTTCTTCGGCAGGTCCTTCCATTTGGTGTCGAGGGTGAACTTGTAGAACTTGCCGAGTGCCGTCAGCGTCTGCACGTAATAGGGAGACGACGACTTAGCCCAGGGCGCGATGGCGCCCTTGCGCAGTGTCAGTTCCTTGTCGGGAATGACGAGATCGGCATCGATGGTCTGCTCGACACCGAGGCCACCGCATTTCGGACAGGCGCCATAGGGGTTGTTGAAAGAGAACAGGCGCGGTTCGATCTCGGGGATAGTGAAGCCGGAGACGGGGCAGGCGAACTTCTCGGAAAACAGGATGCGCTCGGCACCTGTCTTGTCGTGAATCTTCGCGACCTTCTTGTCGGACTTCTTGTCTTCCGCGGGAGCGGTTGGTGCATCGGCATATTCGATGACAGCGAGACCTTCGGCGAGCTTCAGTGCCGTCTCAAAACTTTCCGCGAGGCGCTGGCCGATATCCGGCCTGACAACGATGCGATCGACGACGACGTCGATGTCATGCGGAAACTTCTTGTCGAGTACGGGTGCTTCAGCGAGTTCATGGAAGGTGCCGTCGATCTTGACGCGCTGAAAACCCTTCTTGAGATATTCGGCCAGCTCCTTGCGATACTCGCCCTTGCGGCCGCGCACCACGGGCGCAAGCAGATACAGCCGCGTGCCTTCCGGCAGCGCCAGCACGCGGTCGACCATCATCGACACGGTCTGGCTTTCGATCGGCAGGCCGGTCGCAGGTGAATAGGGAATGCCGACGCGCGCCCACAGCAGGCGCATATAATCGTAGATCTCGGTGACGGTGCCGACCGTCGAGCGTGGGTTCTTCGAGGTAGTCTTCTGCTCGATGGAGATGGCGGGCGACAGGCCGTCGATCTGGTCGACATCCGGCTTCTGCATCATCTCGAGGAATTGCCGGGCGTAGGCCGACAGCGACTCCACATAACGGCGCTGGCCTTCGGCATAGATCGTGTCGAAGGCGAGTGACGACTTGCCGGAGCCGGACAGGCCGGTGAACACCACCAGCTTGTCGCGCGGGATGGTCAGGTCGACATTCTTGAGATTGTGCTCGCGGGCGCCGCGGATGGTGATGCTGCGCATGTTCGCGGCGGCCTGCTGCCGCTTCGCCTTGATGATCTCGTCCATAACAGGCAATTCCCCAGCGCGCGAGGCGCGCTCATCCGGGCGCGCACCGCCGGCCGGGCCGGGATCAACGCCGATTGATTGTCATCGGAACATAGGAAGAACGAGGACGGATTTCCAGTGCTCCACAGCAACGATCAACGGTTTGTTGGCGGAGGGGTTGCGAGGCAAGGCTGCAAATCGAACGGCCTGCGCAGGAAAGGTCTTCCGGTATCGGGCTCATGCCAATGGACTGCCAATCGGAAGCGCGTCAGGTCTGAGCGAGGCGCCAGCAAAAAGCCCGGCGCGAGGCCGGGCTAAGTTTGTCGGAATGAGGGAAGGCGGTCGCAGTTCTCAGTACTCGTCTCAGTACTTGGCGATGACAGGGCCGCCCCACTTGTAGTTGATGCGGGCGATGACGACGTCGACGTCCTGGCTGATGCGATCGATGCGCGAGGTCACAGGAAGTGTCACAGCGGTGAAGCTGTTGCTGCTGGTCTCCATGAACAGATGGTCGTATTCGACCGCGAAGGACCAGTTTGGCGTGAAGCCATATTCCAGGCCAACGCCAACCGTACCGCCCCAGCGGGTTTCCTTAGCGTTATCGAATACGACATTGGTTCCCACGGTGTAGCCCTGATACTTGTCGCTCGTCACGGCAGCGCCGCCCTTCACGTAAAGAAGGGTGTTGTTCCAGGCGTAACCGATCTGGCCAGTGAACAGGCCGAAGGCTTCGATCTTGGACCGGTTGCCGGTCGTACCGAGTACGAGCTGGCTGACATTCGAGCCCTTGAAGTCTGCCCAGTTGCCCTGTGCTTCCAGACCGAACACCCAAGCGGTGCTCTGCCAGCGATAGCCGATCTGACCGCCAGCCGTGCCGCCGCTTGCGTCATGGCATCCCTCGCTGAAGGCCAGTGCGGCACCGAGAACCTGGGTCGTGTCCCAGCATTTGCGGCTCGTTCCCCAACCGCCGTTGCCGCCGATATAGAAACCGGTCCAGTCATAGACGACGGCGATCATCGGAGGCGCCTTGGTATAGGGCCGTGCTGCGAGATCGGCCGCAGAAGCGGACGTTGCCGAGCCGAGAACAGCGAGGGCGGCGGATGCGAGCAGAATTTTCTTCATGGCATGCTCCCCTTGTGAGTGTTTCAACCCTAGCGCGATTCAGGCAATCAGGCTGTGCCTTCCTTGCAACGGAGAAAAACAAACGCAATAGTTGCGTGAAAATTCGCGCGCTACAGTCGTGGGTAGTATTCAACCGAAGGCGATGGGTTAGCTCTTAATCTCTCCGGAATCCGGGCTTCCAGCCAAACGAAAAAGGCCGGCGTTTCCGCCGGCCTTTCCGTAATCAAGAGCCTGAAATCAGGCGCGAAGCTCAGTACTTCGCGACGACCGGGCCACCCCAGTTGAAGCGGTAGTTCAGGCCAGCCTTGACGGTGTGCTCGTCGTTGCGGGACGACAGGCCGATGATGCCAACCGGCGACGGAGCAGCGAAGGTGGTCTTGCCGAAGTCGTAGTACTGGTACTCAACCTTGCCCGACCAGTTCTGGGTGAACAGGTATTCGAGGCCGGCGCCGACGGTGTAACCGTCATGCTTGGTGCCGGCTGCGAAGGCCACCGGAACGGCGCCAGCGGTGGTGACCAGCGATTCGCTGTAGTCGGAGTAAGCGTAGCCGCCCTTCACGTAGAGCAGTGCCGGACCCCAAGTGTAACCGATGCGACCGGTGACCGAGGCGAGGCCCTTCTGGTTCAGGTTGTAGGTGACGCCAGCCGGAACGAAAGCGACATTGGTGTTGTTCGAACCAACCCAGCTGTACTGACCTTCGATGCCGAACACCCAGTTCGGAGCGAACTGGTAGTCATAGCCGATCTGCACACCGCCGAGGAAACGGCCATCCGAATTGTCGGAGGTGCCGCCGAAGCCGTTCGAACCGTTGAACGCGCCGCCGACGTGACCGCCGATGTAGAAACCGGTCCAGTTGTAGATCGGGGCGGGAACATAAGCCGGAGCCTTGGTATAGGGACGAGCGGCCAAGTCAGCAGCCATTGCCGGAACCGAAGCGCCCAGAGCGATCAAGGCAACGGTGCCCAAAAGAAACTTCTTCATGTGAATTCTCCCCAAAATTGCTTCGCGTCGGCGAAGCCTCGTGTCCCGGCGCAAGCGCCAAATGCAATTCAGTGATCGAAATATACGCAAGTCTGCCAAAAAGTCCGTCACCCAAATAGCACACTCGTCTTCGATGTTTGGCCGTTTCTAAGTTAATGAAAGGTATATGAATTTTGACCGGGCGCGGTTCCCTTCGGGTTCCACTATTGCTCGACTCAGACGCGACAGCGACGACTCGGCACTTCGTCGTCGCCCAACAATTCGCCAAGGGGTGTCCTTGAGAACAAAAATGGAACATGCTATATGGGAGGACGATCATATAAGAGATCGTGGATAACCCGGTCGCGGGGGCCTGCGCGGGAGCGCGGACCGTATAGGGTCCCATCATCAGCGGCGTTTGCGCGCGGGCCAGGGCCTGCGCCGGCGCCCAATCAGCAATTCAGATTCGAGAGTAGGAGAGTGGCATGGCGGGTAGCGTCAACAAGGTGATTTTGGTCGGCAATCTCGGCAAGGATCCAGAAGTCCGCCGGATGCAGAACGGCAACCCGGTCGTCAACCTGACCGTCGCGACCTCGGATACCTGGCGCGACAAGGGCACCGGCGAGCGCAAGGAAAAGACCGAGTGGCATCGTGTCGTGATCTTCAGCGAAGGTCTCGCCAAGGTCGCCGAGCAGTATCTGAAGAAGGGCGCCAAGGTTTATATCGAAGGCGCGCTGCAGACCCGCAAATGGACTGATCCGCAGGGTGTCGAGAAATACTCCACCGAGATCGTGCTGCAGGGCTTCAACTCGACGCTGACCATGCTCGACGGCAAGGGCGGTGGCGCGGGTGGTGGCGGCGGTTACGGCGGCGATGACATGGGCGACAGCTTCGGCGGCGGCCAGTCGAGCGCTCCGCCGCAGCGCCGCGTGGCGGCACCGGCCGGCGGTGGTGGCCGCGGCAGCGACATGGATGACGACATCCCGTTCTGACTGTTGGTTGGAGCTGTGTGTAAACTAAAAAACGCTTTCGTCGCTTCTTCAATGACTTAGCGTTTTTCAGCTTCCGGATTGCCGACGAGACTCGAATCAGATTCTGTGGGGCCCGCTTGTGTAAACAAGGGGGCTTTCGTTTGATAAATCAACGCATTGCCAGCCGATTTCGCGTAAAGCCCGTTGTAATGGAGGGCGGCGAGAGGTTTGGGCTTCTCTTGGATAGGGAGAGCGGGCTGCCGGACCCTTGGGCTAGCTGAGCACAACATTCGCATGATGGCCGCGCTCGTTGAGCCGCTTGCACAGCGCGTGGGCGAAGGTGGTCTTTCCTGCGGCTGCCGGGCCAAAGAACTCGATGATCATGCTCCCGAACCTCAAGAGGTTGTTGGTGCCTGCACGATTCGCCGAGGGTCCTGCACCTGAGGAAACAGGCGTTCCCGCTTTCGCGCCGCGACAATAAAACTCTCCGCCAATAATCCCGGCACCTTGAGCCTCCGGCACGCCTTTTCGAATGGCTCGATCAGCGCCTCGCAGAGATGTGGAAACAACCGGCCCGGTCGCGGGAGATAGCCGTAATACGTGCTCTCCACGACCTCAAATCCCTCATCCGACAGCAGGCTTGAAAATTGATACAAAGTCAGGGTGTGTCGAGGTCTGCTCGGATATGCCCAGTTCAGGACACGACTGAACGACCCGATGGGTGACGTTG
This sequence comes from Tardiphaga sp. OK246, assembly GCF_900188215.1. NCBI lineage: Bacteria > Pseudomonadati > Pseudomonadota > Alphaproteobacteria > Hyphomicrobiales > Nitrobacteraceae > Tardiphaga > Tardiphaga sp. OK246. The sequence continues at coordinate 953,308 of NZ_FZOX01000002.1, read as the reverse complement.
CATTGAGCTGGATATTGCACACCAATACGCCGTCGTTGCGAAGATGCCGATAGATCGCCCGCAATGCGTCGCGCCTAAGCGTGTCTTCTGCATTCAAGAAGAACCGAAATGCGGTGGCAACGTCAAATGTCTGTTCGAGAGGAACCTTGGTGACGTCGACGCATAGCAGCGTCACGTTGTCTGGCACCGAAGCTGCCGAAAGCATCGCTTCTGACACATCGACCCCGACAACCGAGCCGAACAACCGAGCGGCGACCTTCGCAATGCGTCCGGTTCCGCAGGCGAAGTCGAGGCTTGTTCGCTGTGGCCCTCCGAGCCGGCGCAGAATGCTTTCGAGCAAGGGCTGTTCGACGTCCCGCCACAATGCCGCGCAATGGCCCACCTCGAAGGTGCTGACGTAGTCGGCAACGACATCAACCGACTGGTGGCTCGCGCGATAGCTGAACGTGTCTCCGTTGAGCATAAGGATATGTCCCTCGAGTCCGCCGACGCTAACCTCGATGTCGGGACGGCGTCTTCATGCATTCGCACGATGCCGGAACGGAGCGGCAGGCGTGATCCGACTAGTCGACGGGCGGCAGTCCGCGGATCCGAACAGTCATTCAAATGAACGTTGGTGTGGTTTGTAATCCGGCTAAGCTCTGACCTGCAGGTAAATGACAGCTTGTTCCGAGGCGCTGGGCATTCCACCATGATCATCGAGTTATTTGGGCCGCCTGGTGCAGGCAAGACCACACTTCTTCGCGGCCTCTGCCGGGGGCTGGCGCAAGAAGGCATCAACCTGAAGACAGTGAACGGTTATCGCCTGATTGAATATGCGTCGGCCCAGGATGACGGCCCGGAGACGCGCCATGGCATTGGGCGTATTGGCAGAAAGATTGCCACCTCCGGTCCTGTCTTGCTATCGACCCTGCCGAAGGACGGTGTCGCGGCGCGGCTTCTAGCATCAATCCCGCTACGAAGCCGCACATGGTCATGGCGCATGAAGGTCGACATCGCTCTACTGTGCGAATCTTGGCGTAAAGCGCAGGAATCGGAAGGTTACTTCATTTTTGAAGAAGGCCTGATCCAGGCATTGTGTGCGCTGGTTTTGCTGGCGCGAACTCCAAGCATTGACGTGGTTCGTGACTGCCTAGCGTTCCTGCCGCGACCGGACCTGCTTGTCCAGCTCGATGCGCCGCAGGAAACGTTGCGCCGCCGTCTTACGGATCGGCATGCGCACCAGCCGCTCATCGAAGTCCTCCTGTTCGAACTCGGCGTGGACAGGGGCTTGAAGCAGGCCAATATCTCAAGGGAGATCGGCGAGTGCTTGCGCCGGGACGGATGGTCCTTGATACAAGTCGACGGTGCCGACCCCCTCAATTTCGATAAGGTCATCACGCGAGTCCTGGGAGAGCATATCAATGAGACCGCCCTGGGTGACCAAGGCGATAAAAGCCAAACCACTGGATTAGCTGGCAACTATGAACTTGATGGATCTCAACATTTCGCACGGGGGCCTGGTGGCAGCATCTGACGCTCGCTCACGATTTGAATCATTGCGTGGTCGAGCCCCGGTCCGCCCGGAGCGAGGCATGGATACTTTGGGTCGCCTCGACTAGCGCGGTCCCCTGTCTCGGAGAGCCTTGCGTCCGAAACCAACCATTCAGCCACGATCAGCCCGTGAGGCGCGCACGAAACAAGGTGCAGCCGTCCGCCAGGCGCGACCCGGAGATATCCCGGAATCCAGCCTCGGTCACCGGCGCGCTCCTCGACCGCCTCACGCATCACGTCCATAACCACATATAACCCTTCTGATCTGCTGTCAGGACGTCCTGAACTTCTGCATCGCGCGCTGTGAGCTGATTGCTCGCAGCGCGTTTTGCTTTTTTGAGGGGACGGTTAGCTGCGGCAACGTGGCGGCAATATGATCTTTACAATGGAAAGATTTCTGCGATGGTGAGCTGACGCTGCCTCCTGAACGCGAGGGCCACCATGTCGCTGCAGCCGCTGCTTGATGCCGCCGCTCCAATCCCGCTGCATGCTTTTGCGGCCATGGTCGCATTCGTGCTGGGTGTCGTTCAATTGATCGTGCCCAAGGGCACGCTGCCACACAGAACGCTCGGCTGGATCTGGGTGGCGCTGCTCGCCACTGTCGCGATCAGCTCGTTCTGGATTCATGGCCACAGCTATCGGCTCTGGGACATATGGAGCCCGATCCACCTGCTGTCGATCATCGCGCCGGTGATGCTGGTGGTCGGAGTGGTCGCCGCACGCCGGCACCGCGTCAGGGCGCATGCCATCACTATGATTTCGATCTTCGCCGGCGCCCTGGTGATCGCCGGTGTGTTCACCCTCGTGCCCGGCCGGGTCATGCACACCGTGGTGTTCGGTCGCTAGATTGCTGCAAGACGGGCGCATGATTTCCGCAAGATTCGGCGGGTTCGGGCTGGCTTATTCGGGGCCACTTCACAAGCCCTGTACAGCTCCCGTAAGCATTTGAAAAATCAGCAGGAAAATAGAGCCACGGGCGTTGTCTGCGGGGTGGCTTGAAGCCGCGCGATGCGCTATATGATTCCCAGCAAAACCTGACCGGAAATCATCCTTGTCCGACACTGAAGACCAGAAGCCTGGGGAGCCACCGGCCCCCTCGGATATTCGTCCCGTATCCATCCTCGATGAGATGAAGCGTTCGTATCTCGATTACGCCATGAGCGTGATCGTGGCGCGTGCGCTGCCGGATGCGCGCGACGGCTTGAAGCCTGTGCATCGTCGCATTCTCTATGCGATGTACGAGAACGGCTTCGAGTGGAACAAGCCGTATCGCAAGTCGGCGCGAACCGTCGGCGACGTCATCGGTAAGTATCATCCGCACGGCGACCAGTCGGTCTATGACGCCATGGTCCGCATGGCGCAGGACTTCTCGATGCGCGTGCCGCTGATCGACGGTCAGGGCAATTTCGGTTCGGTGGATGGCGATCAGGCCGCGGCCATGCGTTATACCGAGTCGCGCCTGACCAAGATCGCGCAGTCGCTGCTCGACGATCTCGACAAGGACACCGTCGACTATCAGGACAACTATGACGGCTCGTTCCGCGAGCCACGCGTGCTGCCGGCGAAGTTTCCGAATCTGCTGGTGAATGGCGGCGGCGGCATTGCCGTCGGCATGGCCACCAACATCCCGCCGCACAATCTCGGCGAAGTCATCGACGCCTGCGTTGCGCTGATCGACGATCCGTCACTCTCCATTGACGATCTGAACAAGATCATCCCGGGTCCGGATTTCCCGACGGGTGGTATAATTCTCGGTCGCGCCGGAATTCGTACGGCCTATCACACCGGCCGCGGCTCCATCGTTATGCGCGGCAAGGTCTCGATCGAGCCGACGCGCAAGGACCGCGAAGCGATCATCGTCTCGGAAATTCCCTACCAGGTGAACAAGGCCACCATGGTGGAGCGCATTGCCGAACTGGTGCGCGACAAGAAGATCGAAGGCATTTCCGATCTACGCGACGAATCCGACCGCGACGGTTTTCGCGTCGTCGTCGAATTGAAGCGGGACGCGGTGCCGGAGGTGGTGCTCAACCAGCTTTACAAGTTCACGCCGCTGCAGACCAATTTCGGCGCCAACATGGTGGCGCTCGACACTGGCCGCCCGTTGCTGATGAACCTGAAGGACCTGCTGACGATCTTCGTCGCGTTCCGCGAACAGGTCGTCACGCGCCGTACCAAGTTCCTGCTCAACAAGGCGCGCGACCGCGCGCATATCCTCGTCGGCCTCGCGATTGCAGTGGCGAATATCGACGAGGTCATCCGTGTCATTCGTACTTCGCCGGATCCGGCCACTGCACGTGACATCCTGATGGAGCGTCATTGGCCCGCGCAGGATGTGGCAACGATGATGATGCTGATCGACGATCCGCGTCATCGCCTCGAGGAAGACGGCACCGCGCGGCTGTCCTTCGAACAGGCCAAGGCCATTCTCGATCTGCGACTGGCTCGCTTGACAGCTCTGGGTCGCGAAGAAATCTCCGACGAGCTGGACAAGCTCGCCGTCGAGATTGCGGACTATCTGGAGATCCTGCGTTCGCGAGCGCGCGTCCAGGGCATCATCAAGGACGAGCTCGGCGCGGTGAAGTTGGAATTCGCGACGCCGCGCAAGACCGTCATCATGGAGCAGGAGGGCGAGGTCGAAGACGAAGACCTGATCCAGCGCGAAGACATGGTGGTGACGGTGTCGCATCATGGCTACGTCAAGCGCGTGCCGCTCTCGACCTATCGGGCGCAGCGCCGCGGCGGCAAGGGCCGCTCCGGCATGGCGACGCGCGACGAGGATTTTGTCTCGCGTCTGTTCGTGGCCTCGACCCATACGCCGGTGCTGTTCTTCTCGTCGCGCGGCCAGGTCTATAAGGAAAAGGTCTGGCGTCTGCCGATCGCGCCGCCAAACGGCCGCGGCAAGGCGATGATCAACATCCTGCCGCTGGAGCAGGGCGAACGCATCACCACGATCATGCCGCTGCCTGAGGACGAGGCGACGTGGGAAACCCTCGACGTGATGTTCGCGACCACCGGCGGCAATGTCCGCCGCAACAAGCTCTCTGACTTCGTCGATGTCAGGCGCTCCGGCATCATCGCGATGAAGCTCGATGAGGGCGAAGCGATCGTCGATGTGCAGATCGCTACCGAGCATGATGACGTGCTGCTGACCGCTGCCGGCGGCCAGTGCATCCGTTTCCCGGTGACTGACGTCCGTGTGTTCCAGGGCCGCAGCTCCATGGGCGTGCGCGGCATCTCGCTGGCGGACGGCGACAAGCTGATCTCGCTCACCATCCTGCGCCACCTCGAGGCCAATTCCGACGAACGCGCGGCCTATCTGCGTCGTGCCAATGCGGTACGTCGCGGCGGCGCCGAGGAGCGTGCCGATGTTGCGGACGAAGCGGCGGCTGCCGTGGAGACCGAAGAGGCGACGGGAGCCATCGAACTCGGCGAGCAGCGCTATGTCGAGATGTCGGCGTCCGAGCAGTTCGTGCTGACCATCAGCGAAAACGGCTATGGCAAGCGGACCTCGTCGTTCGAGTACCGCACCACCGGCCGCGGCGGTAAGGGCATCGTCGCCATGTCGGTCAACAACCGTAATGGCAAGCTGATCGCTTCGTTCCCGGTCGAGGACAGCGACCAGATCATGCTTGTCACCGACAAGGGCCAGCTCATCCGCTGCCCGGTGGAAGGTATCCGCATTGCCGGCCGTTCGACCCAGGGCGTCATCGTGTTCAACACGGCTGACGACGAGCACGTCGTGTCGGTCGAGCATATCGGCGAGGCGGGCGAGGGCGAAGAGGGCGAGAATGGCAACGGTGTGCCGGTGGCGGAGGGCTGAGGCTCTCCGCAGCGGCTGGCACGTTGATAAAAAACCCGCGGTCATGCCGCGGGTTTTTCTTTTATGTATGTGATGTGCGGGATGGGTTGAGCGAAGCGAGAACCCAACACCTCGCGCTTGCTCGGTCGAAAGAGGTTTTCGGCGCTATGCGCCTGCGCTCTTCGGCACCGGCGTATTGAGCAGCTGTTGCTCCCACAGATCCGCAATGCCGCTGCCGCCTGCATGCTGCGTCATCACTTCCGTTAGCTTGGCGGCACTCTCAGCCCGCGCCCAGTCGCGCTGCCATTCGGCGGCCACTGCCAGCCAGGTCATCATGTTGGCGCCGGCCGCGATCATGCGCTGGATGGCGACCTGATGGGCCTCGACCGAAACGGCGCCCGAGGCATCGGTGACGACCGTTACGTCCCAGCCCTCGCCGAGGGCCTGGATCGTCGGCATCGCGACGCAGATCTCAGTCCACAGGCCCGCGATGATCAATTGCTTGCGGCCCGTTGCCTTGACGGCGTCCACCGCCTTCGGGTCTTCCCAGGTGTTGATGAAGGTCCGGTCGATCACCTCCTGGCCGGGGAACACGTCGGTGATCTGAGGGAATAAGAGACCGCCACGCTCGGCGAGCACCGAGGTCAGGATGGTGGGAACGCCGAACGCCTTGGCGGCCTTCGCCAGGCCCGCCGTATTGTTGATCACCATCTGCGGTTCATGGCTGTTCACGTTGGCGAGCTGGTAGGGCTGGTGGTCGATCAGAATGAGGACCGAGTCTTCGGGACGAAGGAGCGACGCAAGGCCATTACGAAAGGTCATGAATATATCCTCTGGTGCCGTTGTGAGTGAGATTGGTCTTCTTGATGGGACATGCGCCAACGGCGGCGCTGTCTCGAGGGGGTATTGCCGTTCTTGGGCTTGATGAGGTAGTGCCCTTCCGTGGCAAGCTGTGTTGCGGAATGGGGAACGCCGAATTGGATATCGAAGCGCTCAGGACATTCGTGGAAGTTGCCGATGCCGGGGGCGTTTCGCCCGCTGCGCGTCGGCTCAGCGTCTCCAAGTCGATCGTCAGTCGGCAGCTTGCTCGCATTGAAGCGGAACTTGGCGTGCAGCTTCTCGCACGAACCACGCGCGGCGCTGCGCTCACCGAAGCGGGAGTCGCGTTTCGCGATCATGCAGCGCGAGCTTGCGCCGAGATCGACGCGGCCAGGGAATTGCTCCTGCCTGATGGTGAGCTTTGCGGCCGCTTGCGCATTGCCGTGCCGCTGACTTTCGGCCCAACGCACTTAGCTCCCGTGCTTGCGGACATGGCGCGACGGCACCCGCAGCTCCACATCCATAGCGTCTACAGTGATCGCTTCGTTGATCTCATCGCAGAAGGTTTCGATTGCGCCATCCGGGTTGGCTATCTTCCGGACTCCAACCTGATCGCGCGACACGTCGGGCCAATCTATGGAAAACTGGTCGCCAGCCCGGACTATATCGCAGCGCATGGTTCCCCCGAGACGCCGGACGACCTCGTTGCGCATCAGGCTCTCATGCAGGGCACAGAAGCCTGGCAATTCATGGATGGCGACAAGACAATCACGGTGCGCCCGCAAGGGCGCTTCAAAGCCGATAACGGCACGGCTCTCCGCGCCGCAGCATTGGCAGGACTGGGCATCGCTTGGCTCCCCGATGGCATCACCCATGACGATGTCGCCTCGGGAACGCTTGTTCCGGTCATGACACGCCATCCGCCGCCACCGGCAGGTGTCTATGTCATCCGCCCGCCAAGTCAGCATCCCCCTCGAAAGGTACGAGTCCTCACCGAAATGCTCATCGCGTGTTTCGCAGAGGCTCCGCGCCTTGCGGGCGTGGGTCGCTAGAGCGCAGGCAGGCAGACCTCGACGTTCGGCCAGGCCTGCTGCGAGCAGTCGCGGCCGGCCGAGGCTTAAGTCGCGCGCGGCTTAAATCTCGATCTCGGTGCCGAATTCGACGACCTGCTTGGTCGGCACGCCGAAGAACGCCGCGGAGCGCTCGGCGTTGCGCTGGAGGAACGCGAATACGGTTTCGCGCCACACCGCCATCCCGGCGACCTTGTCGCTGGGAATGATGGTCTCCCGGCCGATGTAATAGGTGATCTCGGCGAGGTCGATGCCGGGCAGCTTACCCTGTTCGGAGGCCAGGCCGAGCCCGTCGGAAATCGTTGGATATTGCATGAAGCCGTAATGCAGGATGACGCGCGTGATCCCTTCAATGACTTCGATAATCTCGGCGCGATCGGCATCCGGGACGCGCGGCACTTCGGAGATCAGCACAGTCACCAGAATGACGCGCTCATGTAGGACGTGGTTGTGCTTGACGAATTGCGTCAGTGCCAGCGGCACGCCATTCGGCATGGATGCCAGGAACACCGCGGTGCCATTGAGGCGCGCATGGCAGCGACTCACGGCCGTCTCGATCAGGTCCTCTTCGGGTTGACGCAGTTTGGCGCGGGCGCTTTCAACGAGTTTGACGCCGCTGCGCCATGTCAGCATCAGGAACGCCACAGCAGCCGCCAAGAACAGCGGAAACCAGCCGCCTTCGAACAGCTTCGTGGAATTGGCGGCGAAGAAGATGCAATCGATGATGAAGAAGAAGCCATTCACCGACACGACGAGAAGCGGCGGATAGCCCCATTGCAGTGCGACCAATGCCGCGAGCAGCGTGGTGATCGCCATCAGCAGCGATACCGCGATGCCATAGGCGCCTGCCAGCGCGTCCGATGTGCCGAAGCTGAGCACGGCGGCCAGTGTCGCCGCCGCCAGCAGCCAGTTCACCAGCGGCACATAGATCTGGCCCATGGCGTGGCTGGTGGTGTGCCGGATCTGCATCCTCGGCAGGAAGCCGAGCTGGATCGATTGCTGCGTCAGCGAGAACACACCGGAGATGATAGCTTGCGAGGCGATCACCGTCGCGACGGTGGCAAAAGCCACCAGCGGGTAGTGCAGCCAGTCCGGCGCCAGTTGATAGAACGGATTGTTGATGGCGGTCGGGTCGGCGATCAGAAGTCCCGCCTGGCCGAAATAGTTCAGCACCAGCGCCGGCAGGGCGATGGCAAACCAGGCGAGCCTGATCGGCATCCGGCCGAAATGGCCCATATCGGCATACATCGCTTCGCCGCCGGTCACGGCAAGGAAGGCAGCGCCGAGAATGGCAAAGCTGATGTGAAAGTCCTGATGGATCAGGAATTCGAAGGCATAGAGCGGACTGACGGCAGCGAGCACGCCGGGCGATTGCACGATGCCATGGATGCCGAGCAGCGCGAGCACGGCAAACCAGCCCAGCATCACTGGTCCGAAGATGCCGCCGATGAAACCGGTGCCCTTGCTCTGCATCAGAAACAGCCCGATCAGAATGATGACGGTGAGCGGCACCACGGCCGGCGCAAGCGACGGTGCATCGACCTTAAGGCCTTCAATGGCTGAAAGCACCGAGATCGCCGGCGTGATGGCGCCATCGCCATAGAGCAGGGCGGCACCAACGAGGCCGACGACCAGCAGATGTATGCGCCATGTACCCGGCTCTGCGTTGCGCGCGTGGAGCAGTGCCAACAGCGCGACGATGCCGCCTTCGCCGCGATTGTCGGCGCGCAGAATTAGAAGCGCGTATTTCAGGGAGATAATGAGGATCAACGCCCAGAGGATCAGCGACACTACGCCGAGCGTTGCTTCGGACGTGAGAGGCCCGCCATGGGCCGCTGCCTTCACGGCTTCCTTCAATGCGTAAAGGGGGCTGGTGCCGATATCGCCATAGACGACGCCGAGCGCGCCGATCGTTGCCGTGAGAGGAAGTCCGCCAGAGTGGCCTGGCGATGCGGCTGGGATGGCGGTCACTGGCAGCCCTCACGGGACTCGCGCTTTCACGATCGCGCTTGACCGGCAGTCTGCGACGTTGCGTCGCGAATTGCTATGAAATTAGTTGAAGTAGCTGTCGCGAGAATTTCACTGAACTATGCATCGCGCGCGTTGGGGGAGTGTAGTTCGATTGCCCGGATTAAGTATCAGTACACCCCGGCTCTGACCGGGGTGCGGTATCCTTTGCCGCTTAGCGACGCTCGGTGGTCACGAGGCGGACTTCGCGGACAGTGATCGTCTTGCTGGCTGCGTTACGCAGGCAGGAGGCCTCGAAGTTCGGCCAAGCCTGCTCGGAGCAGTTGCGACCTACCGTGTGGATGTCCAGGCGGTCGGCCTTGGCGAGGGCCACCGGCACCGACGCCTCGACCTTCGGCGCAAAGCCCGGCAGAACGGTGAGGGCGGCTGCGATGAAAGCTGCGACGGCAACTGCTGAGAGAGTCTTGATCATGACGGTCCCCTGTCATTCGGGCCGTTTTGGCCCGGTTTGTTTGTCGCTTCCTGTGCTTGCCTGATTAATCAGGCCTGGTTTCAGGAAGTTGTCGTGTCCGGGCAAAGTGGTTTCATCCGGCCCGGTTTGTGTTTCGTCCGTACGCGCATAACGACACATGAGGCTCGAAAGCCCAATGTTTTCAATATCGTTGCTGCGTACCCAGTAGACGCGCTGACCCGGCATCCGGTTCGAGCCCTGTCCGAAAATAAACATCGGCCATTCGGCCCCCGCGGGCGGAACCAAGTCGGCTTGCGGCTCGAACGGGGGCGGGGTAGGAGGGGGAATGCCCCGTATCGCGCTTTATCCCGGTTCATTCGATCCCGTCACCAATGGCCATCTCGATGTGGTCCGCCATGCCGTTGGCCTGTGCGACAAGCTCGTGGTCGCGATCGGCGTGCACCCCGGCAAGAAGCCGCTGTTCTCGACGGACGAGCGGCTGGAGATGGTGAAGCAGGTGTTCGGACCGCTGGCCTCGGCCGCCGGCTGCGAATTCGACTGCACGACCTATGACAATCTCACCACCACACTGGCGCAGCAGATCGGTGCGACCATCATGATCCGCGGGCTGCGCGACGGCACCGATCTCGATTACGAGATGCAGATCGTCGGCATGAACGAGACCATGGCGCCGGATGTGCAGACGGTATTTCTTCCGGCCTCGGTGAGCGTCCGCCCGATCACCGCCACACTGGTCCGGCAAATCGCCGCCATGGGCGGCGACGTTTCGGCTTTCGTTCCGGACGCGGTTGCCAAGAGCCTCAAGTCCAAATTCGCCGCTTAATCAAACGCCGGCTGACCGGCTTTCTCTGATCCGGAGTTTCCATGATCCGTATAGTCGCACTTGCTGCCGCGCTGATGTTCGCGGCTCCCGCTTTCGCGCAGGCTCCGGCAGCCCTTCCGGCTGGCCTCGACAAGGCCAATTCGGTCGTGATCGACACGACCAAGGGCCGGATCATCATCAAGCTGCGCACCGATATCGCCCCGCAGCACGCCGAGCGCATCAAGCTGCTCGCCCGCGAAGGCTACTACAACAACGTACCGTTCCACCGCGTGATGGACGGCTTCATGGCGCAGACCGGTGATGGCAAGAACTTCAACGGCACCGGCGGATCGAAGTATCCGAACCTGAAGGCCGAATTCTCGCAGGTGCCGTACAAGCGCGGCGTTGTTGGCATGGCACGTGCCGGCGATCCGGATTCGGCCAATTCGCAGTTCTTCATTATGTTCGCCGAAGGTTCGTCGCTGAACGGCAAATACACCGTGGTTGGCGACGTCGTCGCTGGCATGGACGTGGTGGACAAGCTCAAGAAGGCGCCTCCCGGCTCGGCCAGTGGTGCCGTGACCGACCCTGACAAGATGGTCAAGGTTCAGGTCGCTTCCGACATCAAGTGAGCATCATGATGCCGCGATGCAGGGTGATTGCTCTGCTCGCGGCATCATTGCTGTCTGGCGTCCTTCAGGCGCATCCGGCGTCGGGGCAATCTGACGCCGTGAGTACGCTGGAGGGCATGTTCGGAAGGCTGAAAGCGTGCTGGCATCCGCCTGCCTTGCCGCGAGGCCATCCGGGCATGGAGATCACGGTACTGTTCAGCTTCAAGCGATCCGGTGAACTTCTCGGAAGGCCGCGAATTACCTTCGAGACGCCGGATGCCTCCGAGGCCGACAGCGTTGCCTACCGAACGGCTGTGATGGAGACATTGCAACATTGCACGCCGATGCCATTTACCGGGGGCCTTGGCGACGCGGTCGCTGGACGCCCCTTCCGAGTGCGGTTTGACGACCGCCGAAACCAACCCAAACCAGTAGAGAGACGAGCATGGCTGTTACCGAGAATACTTTGATCCTTGAAACCACCCAGGGTCCCGTCACCATCGAGATGCGCCCGGATCTGGCACCGGGCCATGTCGCCCGTATCAAGGAGCTCGTGCGCGAAGGCTTCTACGACGGTATCGTCTTCCACCGTGTCATCGACGGCTTCATGGCGCAGACCGGCTGTCCGCAGGGCACCGGCACCGGCGGTTCGGGCAAGAAGCTGAAGGCCGAATTCAATAACGAGCCGCATGTGCGTGGCACGCTGTCGATGGCCCGCGCGGCCAGCCCGGATTCCGGCGACAGCCAGTTCTTCATCTGCTTCGACGACGCGTCGTTCCTCAACAAGCAGTACACTGTCTGGGGCAAGGTCACCGAAGGCATGGAGAACGTCGACAAGATCAAGCGCGGCGAGCCGGTGCAGAACCCCGACAAGATCGTCAAGGCGCATATGGCTGCCGACGCGGCTGCCTAAGTTAAGCTCCTCCCTCACGTTCGTCATGCCCGGGGCAGCGCGAAGCGAACTTCGCTAGTTGTCCCGGGCATCCACGTTTTATAGGCATCAACACCAAGGCGTGGATGGCCGGGATAAGCCCGGCCATGACGGAGTGGGAATAACTACAAACCCATGCGTACCGATATCTTCGATTTCGAACTTCCGCCTGAGAACATTGCGCTGCGGCCTGCCAGCCCGCGCGACGCCGCGCGGCTACTTGTCGTTCAGCCGGGTATCGGCGTGCAGGATCATGTCGTCTCGGATCTGCCGACCTGGCTGAAGCCCGGCGATCAGCTGGTCGTCAATGACACCAGGGTTATCTCGGCGCAGCTCAGCGGCCGTCGCATCGGCCGCGAGACCGAACCGAAGATCGATGTGACGCTGATCAAGCGCCTCGACGGTTCGCGCTGGCAGGCGCTGGTACGGCCTGCAAAGAAGCTCGTCGAAGGCGATACGGTGCGCTTCGGCAATGAAGGCCGCGTCTGCCTGCTCGGACATCTCGACGCCCAGGTCGAGCAGAAGGGCGACGCCGGCGAGATCATCTTCTCTTTCTCGTTTCACGGCCCGGCGCTGGATCAGGCGATCGCCGAACTCGGCGCGCCGCCGCTGCCGCCTTACATAGCCGGAAAACGCGCTCCGGACGAGCGTGACACGGCCGATTATCAAACCATGTTCGCCGCCAATGACGGCGCCGTCGCCGCACCGACGGCGGGACTGCATTTCACGCCGGCACTGGAAGCCGCTCTGAAGGCGCGGGGCGTCGGCCTGCATCGCATCACGCTGCATGTCGGAGCAGGGACGTTCCTGCCGGTGAAGGTCGACGACACCGCCGAGCACAAGATGCATTCCGAGTGGGGTACGATCTCGCGCGCAACGGCGGATGCGTTGAACGCAGCGCATGCGGCCGGCGGACGCGTGGTTGCCGTTGGCACAACCTCAATGCGTCTGCTGGAAAGCGCGACGTCCGAGGACGGCGTTATTCATCCGTTCGCCGACGAGACTGCGATCTTCATCACGCCCGGTTATCGCTTCCGCGCCGTCGATATCATGCTCACCAATTTCCATCTGCCGCGTTCGACGCTGTTCATGCTGGTCTCCGCCTTTGCCGGCATGGATACGATGAAGCAGGCCTATGCCCATGCCATCGCGACCGGCTATCGTTTCTATTCATACGGCGACGCCAGTCTGCTGTTTCGGGACACACGCAATCAATGACCGTCGCCAATCATTTCGAACTGCTGCACACTGACGGCACGGCACGCAGGGGCCAGCTGACGACGCCGCATGGCGTGGTGCGCACACCGGCCTTCATGCCGGTCGGCACCCTCGGTGCGATGAAGAGCCTGCACTGGCGCGATGTGCGCGATGCCGGCGCCGATATCGTGCTGGGCAACACCTATCACCTGATGCTGCGTCCCGGTGCCGAACGCGTCGCGTCGTTCGGCGGCCTGCAGAAATTCACGACCTGGAATGGTCCGATGCTAACCGACTCCGGCGGCTTCCAGGTGATGTCGCTGGCGCAGCTGCGCAAGGTGACGGAGCAGGGCGTCACGTTCCGCTCACATATCGACGGTGCGAAGTTCGAACTGACCCCGGAGCGCGCCATCGAGATCCAGCGGCTGCTGAATTCGGACATCGCGATGCAGCTCGACGAATGCGTCCGGCTGCCAGCGGAACATGCCGATATCGACCGCGCGATGCAGTTGTCGCTGCGCTGGGCCGAGCGCTGCAAGCGCGCCTTCGAGACGGCGCCTGACGGTTACATGCTGTTCGGCATCGCGCAGGGAGGCGATGTGCCGGAACTGCGCCGCGCCAGCGCACAGGGGCTGATCGATATCGGCTTTCATGGCTATGCGATCGGCGGTCTTGCCGTGGGCGAACCGCAGGCGGTGATGCTGGCGATGATCGAGGAGGTGGTTCCGATCCTCCCCTCGGACCGGCCGCGCTATCTGATGGGTGTCGGCACGCCGGATGACATGCTGGAAGCGGTGGCGCGCGGCGTCGACATGTTCGACTGCGTGATGCCGACGCGTAACGGCCGCCACGGCATGGCCTTCACACGCTACGGTCAGATCAATATGCGCAATGCGCGGCATCAGGATGATCCGCGTCCGCTGGACGAAGAGAGCACCTGGCCGGCCGCGCGAGACTATTCGCGCGCCTATCTGCATCATCTGGTGCGATCAGGTGAGACCCTCGGCGCGATGCTGCTGTCGGAAATCAACATCGCCTATTACCAGAGCCTGATGCAGGGCATCCGCGCAGCCATCGAGGCCGGAACGTTCGAAGAGTTTCGGGCGCATACGCGCGAGGGCTGGGCACGCGGCGACATTCCGCCGCGGTAACCGGAGGTCAACTAGGTCGCCTTCACCGGTTCCGACTTCACCGGCCAGTCGATCATCCGTGCCTCGGCCGGCAGCCAGGTCCGGTGGTTTGCAGGTTCATCAATCGTTTGTCTCGCGGTCACCGGCCGCAAGCATTTCCATGGCCTTGTATTGCCGGAAAAACCTGCGGCTCGGGCGAGCTGGGAATCCTGCCCATCGCTCTCCTGTGGGCACGTCGCGCGTGACGCCGCTTGCACCGGCTATCTGTGCGCCGTCGCCGATCGTCAGATGAGGAGCAATTCCGGTCTGGCCGCCTATTGCAACAAAACTCCCGAGAGTTGCGGACCCGGCAATTCCGACTTGCGCGGCGATGAGGCAGTGCCTGCCAATCGTCACGTTGTGGGCGACTTGTACGAGGTTATCGAGCTTCGTGCCTTCGCCGATAAACGTGTTACGGGTCGACCCGCGATCGATGGTCGTGTTTGCGCCTATTTCGACGCAGTCCTCAATAATGACGCCTCCGACCTGGAGTATTTTTATATGTCCGCCTTTGTCAGGCACGAATCCGAAGCCGTCCTGCCCGATCGATACGCCTGGATGGACAATGACGTGATTGCCGACAGTTGCGTGCGCGATGATAGCGCCGGCGCCGACCGAGCTATGGCTCCCGATGGTGACGTCCGGGCCGATCACGACGTTTGACCCGATATAAGTGCGTTCACCGATCCTGGCCCGGGGACCGATTACTGCACCGGGATCGATGGTAGCCCCGCAATCGATCATGGCCGAAGCATGAATCGTGGCGTTTGGAGAAATGCCGTCGGTCTCGAAGAGTGACCCCGGGATAGCCGCTCCTGGATAGAGCAACGCGAGGATCCTCGAGTAAATCAAATACGGCTGAGGTGTCACAAAAGAGTAGGTCTCCTTTGGAACGGATGCGCTGAAGCGCGGGGAGACGAGACAAGCGCCTGCATTCGTCTGCCTCAAGGCCTCAAGATACTTGTGATTGTCCATATAGCTGAGCTCGCCGCGGCGCGCTGTCTCTAGCGCCGCACCAGCCGAAATGAGGAAATCTTTTGTAACAAAAAGTAAGCCCGCGATGCCCGCGACCTCACTAGCGGTGATCGTGCGCTTAGGCACGAAGAAGGGAATTTGACCGGTCATGACCGACTCCAGTGCGGGTATCCCCTCGACCCGAGAGACGGCTTCTCCGCTGTAGACCCGATAGCTGGTTAGCACGGCTTGGGAACATCAGAAATGGCGAAGGTGTGACTGCGGCGTGGTCGTTACTTGGTGCACGCGTGACGGTGCAGAAATCGTTTGCGCAGATTGCTGACCTTGACGCGTGCCGATGCTGCGCCAACGTAGACGCCGGTCGAGATGATATGCTGAGCCTCGGCGCGAGCGGCTGCTTTTGTTTGGAGCGTCAATGACGCATGGGCGATACTGGCAGCGTTCGCCTTACTGGGCGTTTTGGTTGTGCCATCCGCGTGGAAAGCAGCCCTCGGCGGGCAAGCAGAGGCACGGTGAATGTGATAGTCACAATCGGTGGCTTCCTCGGATCGCGGAGCAATCCAAGATCGGTTCACGCTGGCCCGCGCGAACAGCGCTAGTTGCTGTGCGCGCCAGTCTAGTGTGTCCATTAGACGGACTGTAAGTCATTGATTTTTCAGCACAGGCTTTTCCAGTTTCTCCGGGGTATGTCCGCCATTCCTAGACAAGTGTGACCATCGAAAATGCGAAGGGCACAAAAAAAGCCCCCTGATCGGGAGCTTTAGATCGTGACGCGGAGGTCAGCGATAGATTGCGACGTCCGACCGGAGGTAAAATGTTGAATGGAGACCGTCCATTCCTGGAACAGGCATGACGTTCAAAGCGTCCAATTCACGGCGCAATCGTGTTACCCCTCGGCTGAGCTTCTTGCTAAGATTCCAAAGGGTAACATACTGTTCGTCAAAGCGGTCGACGTCCGCTGTAGAAAATCTGAGCCGGCTCAGGCCGCTTAACGGATCAAGGACCTTTCGGCTCGCAATGAGATGAAGTGCGGCCAACTTACGCAAGGTCGGAGGAGCGATGCGAAGCTTCTGGCTCGCTTCCGGAACAGACAATCCTTCTGGCGGAGTTCTTCCCAAAGCTGCAGCCACGTCAGCGGGATATACCAAAAGTGATGCCAATCCCGTCAAGCCGACATGGTGCCCGACCCACCTAAGCTTTTTGTCAATGATCATCCGGATGATCTTCGCGATCTTACATCGGGTTCGAGCCGTTGCGCTCTTGAGGGTGACCATCTCTGAAGTGGGTTGGATCACCGGTTCGGTGCCGTCCATTAGGATCTGCAAAAATTCGTCCAAATCATCGCTATAAAAGCGTAACCCGTGATATCCTTGATCGACCCGATGCCGCTTCAGACGCCCGCTATCAAGAACGGCGTTCATGATGCTTTCAGATGCGCCGAGTCGCTCCTGCGCTTCCAGCAACGAGACGGATTGCATTGCGCGCTCGACCGTAGCTTCGGCTTGGCTCGCCTCAAACATAGCTTCCTGGCCGTTGGGTTGCCGGTTCACGGAAAAGCCAGCAGCAATCATGATGTGTTCGATGCGCTTCCACGAGCATCGGAACTGTTTGGAGAGCGACCACACTGAATGAAATTGTCGTGCGTTGATGCCCACTCCCATAATCTCGTCACCCGGCCCGAGAGGAAACTTGGAGGGCGCATGTTCGACGACGATGTCACGGACTTCTCGAAAGGCCGGATCGTCCGCAAGAAGAGACAAGCGTGTGTAAACACGACCATACGCACGATAAGGGGAGAAGTTTTTGTTATTCGGAACAAACTTGGCGTGCAGCTTGGAAAGGAAATTTTCGATTCCGACCGAGCCGTTTCGGACGATTTCGAAACCGGCGTCGCCGGCGGCGTACTTCTGTTCATCGTTGAGGTCGCGAACTGCGGCGTTTCCAAAAAGCGCCGCGCATCCGAACAAATGAGCGGTCTGTTCGGCGGCAAAGAAGGGAAGGCGGTCGAGCCAAGAACCAGCAGTGCCGTTGTTCAAACGGTCGACAAGGTAAAGCTCAAGCTTCGATGCAGGCCGACGGACCGCGCGGTCCATGAGCGCAGGCAGATCCTTCAAGATCGGAGCAACGAGCTTCGTCCAATCGTGGCGGATATGCTGGTTCTTTTCTTCCGCCACTGGCGTCAGCGCGATTCCGTGGTCAATACAGGTCCCGATGGCTCGCAACGTCCATTGAATACGACTGCGGATGGCGACCGTGGGGTCCAGGTCTCCGCGATCAACATCTGCCTGCAGACATGCCGGACAAATGAAGAGACGAGACAGATGCCGGGACTTTACGCCCAATTCCTGTCCGCCGAGATCGAGATTCCCGCCCATCGGTTTCGGCGAATTCCGGAGGAGCCGATCGAAATCGGCTCCGCTGACTTCGGCGAGTTGGGCGATCGCCTTGTGACACCCGCGCTCCAAGGCGATGAACCGAAAAGCCATGTCGGAGCCAAGCTTGCGGCCATCTTGGAAGTTGCGTGCAGCCAGACGCGAGGCAAAGTAGATCGTCGGCTCATCGTCCATGAGAGGAATCGTCAAAGCGAGAGCGAGAGTCATTACGATTTTGCCTTGCGCTTGCGGCTGATGGGAGCGGGCGGGGGAGCTTCCACCGCCTTTTCGAACATCTTGGCGCAGTCGATCATGTGCCAGTTCGCTGCGAGGAAAGGATTGCGATCAGCGCTGAACGAGGTCTTCTTGGCGAAAACGGTCGCAAAGTGTTCGTTGGTCAGCTGATCGGAGCCGTTTTCGAGGGCATTCTCGATTGCCAATTGGGTCAGCACGATCGAATAGCCGTAGGCTTTCAATGCCGCGCGGGAAAGGCGGGCGATGAAGTCGGCGTTGTCGATTTCGGATCTGCGGAAGTCCGCGAGACCGGCGGCGTTCACGTAGGTGCCGACCATCCGGCGGATGTCGTCGTGTTTTTCGGGGGTAATGCCCTCGAAAGGCAGGATGGCCAAGCGGCGAAAGAGCTGCGCATCGTGCTGGACGAACGGCACGAGAGTAGCGACGCCGGACAGGATCAAAGTGATCCGACGATTGTACATCGCGTTCTTGAGCGTGTCGGCCATCTGCTGGAGGTCCTTCTCCGGCATGTTGTGGACGACGTGCTGCATCTCGTCGAAATGGACGATGAACTTGCGCATGGCCTGCAGACGATCAAACGCCTTTTCCCACAGGCGATGGGCAGCCATGTCACGCTCGAGTGCGTATCCGGTCGCCCTCAGGAGCGCGCGAGCGAGCTGCATAGAGGTGCACGGGCTGGGGACGGAAACACTAACCAGCGGCGAGGCGGAAGCGGGATCGGCGTAGCCGGCCAGCACCGGATGCGTGTTGAAATAGCGCTCGAGCGACTTGGACTTGCCGACACCGGTCGGGCCGACGAGCACGAGACCGCTGCCGCGGCCGCGATTCTCGAAAGAGGGCGGGAGATTGGTGTTCTCCCGCTGCACGGCGTTGGCAATCAACGTCCCCATGGCAGTTGACAGATGGGCATCACGGGCGGTCTTCAGGAACTTCGCACGGATAGTTTCCATGACGGTGAAGTTCTGGGTGCTTGCGGCGTCGGCGTAGAGAAGCGCGACGGAATCGGTGCGGGCGGGCGGCGAAACGTGGGTGGTCATGGTCATCCGGTCCTTGGTTGGGTCCCGCCGCGCGGTTGCACGGCGGGTCGGCGAGAAAAGGTGGTTAGTCTTCGAGATCGCCCCAAGCCTCGTCCGCCAGGTCATCGGCGCCAGGGGGAGTGATAGAAGGCAGCGGAGTCGGAGCGGTCGCGTCGGCAGTGACAACGGCGGAAGTGGTAGGCTGACCGTCGTCGTGCGCCGCGGGGAAGGCGGATCCGAGAATGTCGCCCGCGGGCTTCGTGGAGGATGCCTGATCGCTGACGATCTTGAACCCGAGAGCCAGGGTGGCCTCGACGTGGTTCAGCTCTTCCTTGGTCGGGCGATCCGCGGAGATTGCAGTGACGTGCATGGCATGCTTGGCCATCTTGGCAATGTCGCGGATTGCGGCGTGGACGATATGTTCGTTCACGCGAGCACCTGCCTGGTGACGTCGCTTGAGATCCGTGACGATCTCCGTCCAGGTGTGCAGGTCCATGCCACGAAGCCCCTCGCGGATGGACGGGACTGCATTCCAGCCGTTTCCGAACCAGACCGAGACATGGCCGATGTCCGATGCGTCGAAGCGGACCTTAAGTTCGCAGGAGCCGACCTGCTCGTACCAAGCGTGGAGCTCCTTGGAATGGTACTGGTTGCCAGCCATGACGACGCCGCTCTGGTCGAGGGCACGCTCCAGTTCGACCCCGAAGATGTTGCGGCGCTGGTGCGGGGTCGGGCAGGCGTTCACACCGAATTCTTCGACGAGATCCTTCCAGGCGTTGTAAGGCGTTTTGCCTTCCAGTCCCGAGTGGGGAGTGTGATGATAGACATCGACCACCCAGCGGGTGAAAATCTGGGGCAGTTGTGCAGAAAAGATGGATGCCCGTTCTTCGGCCTTGTACTCGCCCTTATCAACGACGTTACTGAACGAGCGTCCGGTGAAGTGCGGCATCAGGCTGGTGTGCATGGTACCGAACACCCGCTCCACGTGCCCGCGGAGGTGGGAAAGTCCGGCGGGGGCGTTTTCATAGACGATGCCGCAGGTTGCGAGCACGTTGTGGAATGCCTCATGCAAGAACATCGAACCGGCGTCGGGCGAGGCAAGGCTCGGCGGTCCCTGCATCGGCCAATCGGACTTGCAACCGGCCGCCGCTGCGATCGAATTTTTATCGGTGACAGCCATCGACAACGTTGCGATGGCGGTCTGGTGGTCCGAGCGGGAAGAAATTCGAAAGCCGAGAACACAGCGCGTTGCAACGTCGAGAATGAGGCACACCTTAAGACGCTGGGTCTGCAGGTACTTGCGGTCTTCTTCCGTCATGAGTTCATCGAGCCCAAGGGCGCTCGCGATCGTGTGCAACTGGATCGTCCATTCGTCGATCTGCACGTGCTGGAGGGGGCGGGTGACGTCGAGGCCGCCACTGACCATGGCGAACTTGGTCCGGGCGTTGGCAATCCCATAACGGCTGGCGTAAACCTCGAACGCGTTGAGGCTCTTGATCTTCCGGGAAAGAGTTTCCTTTCCGGGGCACGCGTAGCGGGGCAGGCCGTTTGCCTCACGATCGACATTGAGTGCCGCGATCTCCGCCTGCATCGTCTTGTAGATAAGGTTGACGGTCGGCCGCTCCAAGTTGCAATACGAGACGGCGTGCTTGATCAACACACGGAGCATCTCCGGGTCCATGTTGGAGATGCGGTTGCCGCAGAAGCGAAACTTGTTGCGCAGCGCAAGGGTATTCGCACCGTGTTTTTCGTACTGCTTCAGCCAGCGACGGAGCGAGCGCGCGGAAGGCCGCTTCGGCCATTCATCCGGATTGGGACGGTTGCAATGGGCCTCCAGCTTGGGCCGGGCTTCCTCGATCTTCGCGATTGCATCCTTGATGCACTCGTCCGTGCGCTTGACGGCCTTGTCGGCGGCCTCGCGCTTGAGGAAGTTCGTAACGAAGTATTCGCGGCGGCGCATCTCGAAGACTTCCGCGGCGGGAAGGTCCGACAGGGTGTTAACGCCTGCGAGAAGACGGGCGTTCGCGCGGCCGGACTCGTACCAATTCCTGTCGATGCTCATCTCTCCGGCATCGATCAGCTCCTTGATCTGCTTATGCGTGAACTCCTCGCGCAGCTCTACCTTCTCGTGAGCGCGAACAAGAATGTAGCCGAGTGGAGTCTGCTCGGCGACGCGGCGCTCGCTGTTCTTCAGGATGATGCGGTCGTGGGGGGCGATGATGATCTTCATGACGGTCGTCTCCAAAAAAATGACGCAGGGGCCTGATGCGTCAGCCGATGGGCTGACGCATGTTGTTGGTGATCGGACGAGCTTGAGGGTAGTTAGGTTCTGGAGGGAGCCACTGCAGGTGCCGAACGAACGAGCGAGGCGTAAGTAATGCGCTCACCGGGATGCACTGCTGCCAACTGACCATTCACGATGAGGCGAACGATCGAACGGAATCCCATAGCGCCCAGGCCGCTGAACGCCACCAGATCTGCGATGCGTGCGGAACCTACGATCTCGGCAGCGATCGTTGCCATCTTTTCGTCGTGTTCCTTGTTCGGGAAACGGCAGAAGTCGAAGGCCTGGGTTGCGTTATAGCGATCCGCGTAGGCGAAATCGGCATCCGTTACCAAGTGAACCGAAATGTTCGAGTTGGGCGGCAACTGCGCGACGATGAGGCCGAGCGTGCGCTTGATCCGCGAACGCTCGACGCGTGCGGCAGGCTTCACCGCCACATAGATGTGGCGTCCGTCGCGGGTGATCACGAGGAAGTCGAACGTGTGACGGCGCAGGACGTCGCCATCACGATAGGTGATAGCCGTCGGCTGCTCGATGATCTTTGCGGTCTCCGGACGCAGCGCCAGCATGAACAGGACCACCAGTTCGAGATGACTCTCAAAATGGACAATGCGGTTCTGAACGATGGCGAAGCCGCGACAGGTCTCGCGCGACTTCAGTGCGGGGAAGCGAGATGCGAGGGAAGGGGCGGGCGGGTTGTCGTAGTTCACAGTGACCTCCAGACGGACCTCAAGCGTTCCCGGGAATCCATTCCCGACCGGCTTGAGTGCTGATTTCGATTTTGGTGAGTTGATCGAAGATGCAGTGACGTCGCGGAGTTTGCCGCGACGTCAGCTGGCTATGAGGTCGTCAAAACGATGGTTGCTGTTGATCACGGCGATATCTCCTCGTCCGGACGCAGGGAGCGCCGGATAGCCTTCATTCGACAACGCTGGCGGCAAGCCGCCAGACCGTCAGGCCGATATGTTGAGGATCGCCGATTTGACGTGGAACGAACCACCGATGGAGGCGTGAACGAATGCGTTGAACATATTGTGCCTCCTCTGGTCATGATCACCGCAGTTGGTGATCGGCTGCTGTTCTCTCGCAATGCGGGAAGTAGATGTTCGCACAAGGCAAGTTCGTCGGTGGTGCTCAAATACGGCGGCAGCGATTTTAGCGCAAGAATTCGAGTTGTTTTAGGTTACTTGATCGGCACTTTCGCAATCACAATTCGATGAAAAATTATCGGGATTGTTTTCGAGCAGAGCGGAAACATCCGTTGCAGACAGGTGTCCCCGACGCGCAAGACAGGCCTCAAGCAGTTCAAGTGCCCGTGTGTTCCGGCCTATGATCGTTCGCGCGCGATGAGCGCACGCCTTTAGCCTAGCGTGAACCTGACGACGGAGATGACTATCGCGACGAACTTGTGCGAGGATTTCCGCTGGGTTGTCCGAAGTTAGGTAGACTAGACTTCCGCCCAGCCCAAGCGACGCGTCCATCCGTGCCGCCAAGATCGTCGCGAGGTGAATGTCTGAGTTTTCTTCTCCTCCAGCACCATCTGCGTGGCCACCCAGCACGACGTCTTCGGCAGCGAGACCGGCGAGCAGGGTGGTGATTTCAGCGAGATAGCTTGCCCTCGATCGATCAAAGCCAGGTGTTCGGCGAAACGTCGTCTGTCCGCCAGTATTCTGTTGCGTGATCTCTTGCATCACCCGGATGTCGATCAGGGTGCTTCCAGATTCAGAGCTCAACAGGCTCCCGACTAACGCATGCCCGGCCTCGTGAACACACATGCGTCGAAGGGCGGCCTCCGACAGACGGATGCGAGAAGGAAGGCCATCCTCGAGATCAGCGGTCGTCATTGGCCGGTGGGCATGTCGCGCGCGCCTGCGTGCATCACGGACCACCTGTTCGATGATTGCGCCGGTCGCGCCCCCAAGGTGGATCGCGATATCGGCAAGATCGACATCCGGCAAGTCATGACCGAGGTGATAGCGCAGAATGCTCAGGCGCGACTGACAATCCGGCAAAGGAATCCGGAGGTGTCTGTCAAGGCGCCCGGGTCTGAGAAGGGCCGGATCAACCTTTTCCGGGTAGTTTGTCGCCGCAACGACGACGACGCCTTCCCTCGCTTCCGCGCCGTCGAGACATTCTAACAGAGCGTTCACCACTTCCCGAGAGTATTTCTCATGTGGCCCGCTGAGATCTCTGCGATCTCCTACAGCATCGATCTCGTCGATGAACAGGATGTTTGGCGCAGATTTGACAGCTTCGTTGAAGGCGGCGCGCATCGCTTTCAGCAGGTCGCCGAGATGACCCCGTGCTTGCCACCTCGCAAGGGAATGGACATGCACGGGAACGCCGCAGGTGTTGGCTAAGGCTCTTGCAAACATCGTTTTCCCGGTTCCGGAAGGACCACTAACCAGGACTCCGCGATCGACGTCGCTCCACGGGATGCGCCGCTCGCGATAGTCCCGGATATCTCTTGCCAGCGACTTTCCCCAGTCCGCCACTTCTCCGAGTCCGGCCATATTCTCGAGGCGAGGATGGTTGGAGGCGACCGTGATCGGCGACTCCTTGGAGGCAGACAGGTATCTCTGGATCCGACCAGTGGCTTGCCGCAGAGTAATCCCTCGTTGCAGGCAGATGTTCAGTACATCGATCGGGAGGGTGGCCGCCGCGCAGAGGACGCTGGTGAGCGGTGTGCTATGGAAAAGAGTTTGAAACGCTGCGGAAACTGCGCGTTCATCGACAGCGTCCAATGTGACGATCCCATCGGCGAGGCTCCGGAATGCGGCAGGCATATCCGTTCGGTCCGAGGCGAATCCGAACACGATGCCTTTGTCCGACAACGTTTGAACTATATCGTTGGTGTTCGGGACCTTTCGCGCATTCTCCCACGCCATTACGTCATAGATCGTTTTCTTCTCCGTAGTTTCCCGCAAAAGTAATAGGCTCTCGTTGGCGAATACCTCGATATCTTCCGCGCGATGGACGACGAAACCGACGAATGCTGGCCTGCCGCGTAAGGCATGATGAAAATCGTGCTGGCGCAACCCGCGAATGATAAGGTTGCGTGCGATCAGTGCGGCGGCGTTCTGGGGGCGAATTCTAACATGACGCCGCGACAGATCTGCGGACTTCTGCTTGTTCATGGACAACTCCGAACCTCTGACGAACGAGTAAATGCGGCGACGGTCAGTGACGGTCCTCTGGCCCGAAGGCAGGCTCGCCCAAGGCATAAAATCGGGACAGCGTTCGCGCATATCCAAGCGTCGGCGCCAGCAGCCAAAGCTGTGAAGTGATGGTCGTTCGTCGGTCCCGGATCCGCGGATGGCCGTGGACGATACCCGTGAGACATGGTTCGGTGCGCACAGTCGTCTCCCAGTTCTCCAAGACGGGTGCGTCGTCCAGCACTCGCCGCCCGGGGTGTTGCCCAGCTCGAATGCGCTCAAGATCGCGCAGTAATTCACGCAGGAGAGTGATCTCGACATCGAGTTGGGGACTAGGGGAACGATCTTTAATCAGACTAGCCATGACATAGCTCCGCCTCTTGTGGTCCCGCATCACTCGGTGACGAAGGACACTTTGTGAAATTCGATGAAGGGCAAGTCGGGGGAGGAAACTCCGCCGCGCTGGAAATGGTCGAAACCAGTAGAGATTGCCTTCGATAATGGGCTGCGAAAGCCTTACCGGTCGATTGTCAATGGTTCTGAGAATCGATATCGGCAGCGCACTTGTCGGACACGTTAGTCGTCAGAACCTTGCATCCAGCCAAAGCTCGCTGAGGCGACGACATGCCGGATCGACTTTTGATCGCCGCCGCAAGGCCGACGAAATCAGTATGGGCGAGGTGGCGTCACCTTCTATTGCGCATGCCAGCACGGAAGAGAGCGCGAGATCAATTTCTGCGGCGCCGATGACCTGGCTATGGAGCAGCCTAATGCCAACGGCGATTGCGGATACCGCGTCCCCCGTGGCTGCCTCGATCCATTCTGGTTCGGCGATAATCGTTGTTCTGATCAGGCATCTTCTTAGCGGAGCAAGATCCTTGCGCGAGAATGAAAGCGGCCCGCGTGTGCGCCACCACCTGACAGGCGAATTCGCTGCTGCGTGCGGCAGTGCGGTAATCGGCGGTCTTCCCTCCGGTCCGCCCGGTTGCCGGTGAATCCTTCCAATGGAGGCGGTCTTCATCTTGATCGACAGCATGCGTTGTCCCTCACGAGATGTTCGGTAGGATTGAACGGATTTCAGGCGATACGAAAACGATGGTTAGGATTCACGTTACGAATCCAGCTTTACGAGTCCGGCGGACAGGATTCGTCCGCCACTAAATCCTTGGCAAGGTTTTAGCGTTACGATCAGTCGGGGTTGTTGAATGGAGCGTTCTTGTGCTGCGCGCACAAGCGTCGGTTAATCGCGCCTTAACTATACCACGGGCCGCCAAAGTTGTCATTTGTGGGATTCACTTATGGTTAATGCTGCCGCGATGGTGACGCCTGCGCAGATGAGGGCCGCCCGCGCTTGGCTCGGATGGAGCCAGGATGAGCTCTCGGCGCGAGCGGGGATATCGAAGCGTTCGATCGCTCGTTATGAACTTGGTAGATCGGTGCCTTATACAGACACGCTTGTCGCTCTTCAGCGAACATTTGAGGCTGCAGGTATCCGCTTTGAATTCATCGGCATGATTGGCAAGGGGATACGCGGCCCTTAAGTGTACATGACGTCGCGCTCAATGAATTCGACAATGATATTGGAATTCGATTGCGCAGGGTAGTGGGCTGTCTGCGAAGTCAGTCTTAACCCGGCGCTATCGCCATGTACAAAGCTGGGGGAAATTCCCTGTGGCGACACGCACAAAAAACGGAGACACACATTTGGGGCGGAGGTGGGAGGCGAAAACTTATCTTAGGCCGCGGCGCTCGGCGATTGATATGCCGACTTTTCTGACACTCCGCACTCTTGTCCGTGGGGTGTGAACCGTCAATGCATTTCCTTACCGCGGTCTAAACGCAGCGGTTCAACCGCGTGGACAGAGCCATCGCAATTCGTCGCGTAGAATTCGACCGCGTCCGTTTCGGGATCGATGATGGCCATCGAAAGCACGCCGGAATGATAAGCACCCGTGTCCAATGATATACGGTTTTCGGTGACGACGGGTCGTGGTGGCTCAAGCATCGTATGGCCGTGGACGATGATGTGTGAGAGCGGCCCCACGTAATCGAGAAATTTCTCTCTGATCCACATCATATCTTTCTCGCTCTGCTCCCCGATGGCGACGTGCGGATCAATACCGGCATGTACGAACGCATATCGTCCCACGATCTCAATCAGCGATGCTCGCCTCATCAGACTTACATGATGCGCGTGGCGAACTGCGACATCGGCAATCTCTTCCGCGGTATGGGGATCGTCGTATCCGATAAAAGATCGGAGGGTGTTATAACCTCCGTTGCGTATGAATCTGTTTTTCAAATGCTCGTCGCCGGGGTTGTCGAGCAGCTCGAGAAACATTTGCTCGTGATTTCCGCGAAAAAGGCGGCTGCCCGGCCATCGTTGGATACAGTCTTGAACGATGATCATCGCCCCGAGCGGGTGGTGTCCCCGATCCACAATATCACCGAGGAAGAAGATCAGCGGAATGCGACGATTGCGTTCGGCATGGTTGGCGATGAAGTCGACCAAGCGAGCGAGGAGATCGGAGCAACCATGAACGTCCCCGATCGCATAGATTGTCGAATTGTTCACAGCATTCCCTCATCGCGGCAAAAGGGAAGGCAGCACGTCGCGACGTCTTCGCATTTTGGCAATCGCCAGAGACCACCATTTTCTGAAGAACGGTCTTGCAAACTCCGTGGCATTTGATCCATTGGTCGTATGCTGAGCAACGATCTTGTTGTTCACGTTCCTTGGTGTAAGGGGATTCAGGCGCCCTCGTTAGGCCTCTCCCATCGAAGTGGAGGCGGAAGACGTCAGGAATGAAGGAGTTCAACCAGCTTGAGTTGTTCGAGCTGCTTGAGATGTTTTTCGAGGAGTGCCGTCAGGTACGCTTGCAGGCGCCGCCTCCGCGCCTGCTCGCAGGAAGGAAGTCGTTGACCTTTGGCCTCCGCATACGCGGTTCGACTAGGTGAGTTCCAGCACCACGTTGTTTACCAGCTCGCTGATAGTGTCGTCGGCCTGATGTTGGACCACCACCACGGTGGAGGGGTGCGCCACGATGTTCCGCCGGTCCAGCTTCGCCTTCAAGATCTTGTAGATGTCGTCGTTGATCAGCCCGGCGCTGCTGGCGATATCGATAACCTTGCTCTCCTTCAGCTCATCGCGAAAGTCGTCGTACTTGGTGACCTGAAGGGTTTTGAAGCTCGGATACCGCTTCGGAATCGTCGCGTTAAAATCGGCCAGCCGCTGCGGGTCCTTCAAAATCCAGTCGACCAGGTGGGCGTAGGCAAGATTCCAAACCATGACAATGCAGGCCCGATAGGCTTTCGAGCGGTAGCACGTCAAGGCCTCCTGCAGGAAAGCGCGTTCTTCGACCGATGGGACCTTTGCTGGGAGGTCGGTCAGGATTTTATCGACGGCGACGACGCTGTGATGAACACCGTACTTTGCATCAAATTGGTTTCGCACCGGGCGCGTAAGCTTAAATCCTTGTTTCTCCCGAACCAAGTCTGGCTTGTTATAACTGGCCATTCTCATCAGACATTGGCCAATGTTCTCGGTCGTTGCGAGATGGAGGGTTTTATAACACGCACGGATATGGTCTGAGTGGAAGTGCTCCTTCCCCTCATGCGTGTGGAGGAACCAGCCAATCAGCTTTATTCTCTCTCTGAGCGGCAGCTTGTCGAAACCAGGAACTTGGTTGGCCAGATCACTTAGGACCATTGGCGAGCTTCTTATTCACGTAATCCAAACCGATATGATTGATTGCGTAGTGCCCGCGTTCGGGCGTCGTGAAGAACTTGCGCCCCTTGAGTTCGCGTAGCGGCTGCCCGAAATCGGTGATGGACGTAGACCAGCCAATCGACCTGAAGCAGGTGTAGATGTGGCCGTCGGTGATGAGGGGCGTGTCACGGTGGTCGTGCAGCCACGCAGCGGCAATCATGTACTTCTTATGCTGGCTGCCATCGTCCTTACCCTTCGCGAAATCCTCAAAGGATAGGGGCTCATTCATTTCGATATCGACGATGTCGGGAGCCTTGGGCGATTTACGCGCCGATCTCATGCGGGGTGCGGCAGGCGTCACATCGACAGCGTCGATGTCCTCCACCTCATCTACTTCGGGCTCGTCGTGGTCCGCGCCGTTGCCGTTCAAGTGTGGAGTGGCAGGCGCAATGCGTTTCGTTACGGCGCTCGGGCCCCGCAGGGCATTCGTAATTGCTTGAGTGACAGATTGAAGTTGGTCGTCCGCGATTTCGGCTTCGACCATGATGAAGCGGATGCGGGAGGTGCCGCTCGCTTTCCCAGTATTCTTTGCCATTTACCCGGTTCCAAACTAGAGGTGCGAATCAGATGTTGTAAAACAGTCTCTTTGTATCCCGTGGTTGTGGGTTCCATTCAAGGGCAAGTTTCCGCTTTGTTCCGTCTGTCCCCACTCCCAAGCCCTTGACTGACATGTTCTTGTTTTGTTCTATAGGGCATCATTCAGGGGTTGGACCATGGGACTCGACCACATCAAGGCCGAGATCGAGCACATGCGCGTGCAGATCAAGCGGCAGCAGAAGGACATCAACTCCCTACAGCGGGCAGGCATCAGTACCGGGTCTGCTGCCCCCCTCCTGGGACGGATGCAGGACAAGGTCGATGCCCTTTGCGAAGAGCGCGACCGGCTTAATGGTGAGGAGCGGCTTAAGCAGCGGTCTTACGCCAGCGGCAAGCCCATTCGAGGCGTCCCAGACCAGCGCAGGATGTAATGGAAAACCTTCGGCGGTTTCCGGCGCCGTGGGTGGTGGAGGACAGCAGCGACGATTGCTTCCGGGTGAAGGATGATTTGCGTCATTCTTCATCGGGAAGATCTGCACGCACGCAACTACCAATATGCCAGTGCGTCTTTGTCGCGTGATGAGGCGCGGCGGATTGCTAAAGGCATCTCGCGCTTGCCCGAGCTTATGAAGCGCCCGCCGTATTAAGTGCGAACGACTCTCAGTTATCCTGCTTGCACTGTGTTTGGGAAAGTGCAACTGACTCTTTGCGGCCTGCAACTGTCACAGAAATCCAAGCTATATGGAGAGCTGTGTCATGAATCGCCCGCCGAAGTTCCAAATCAAAGTTCTAGGGTTTGATATCAGCGCCGAAGGGGTGCTTGGCATCGGAGCCGCGTGCTTCCTCGTCATTTTCCTGGTTGCGTCGTATCGCTGGTTCTAGCCGCCGCGGGCTGCCACTATCACGGCAAACTTGGGGGCGGGCATGGACTGGTCGGTTATCGTACTGCTGGCGCTCGTGGGCGTCTTCTTTCTGTGGCGGTCGTCGAAGAATGAAGACAAGGCCAAGGTCGCATCAGCCACGCTGGAGAGCGACACCCGACTTTACCAACGCATTAAGACGGGCATGCGGGAGTATAACTTCCGCGAACACGAGGGGCAGTTCTGGAAGGCGAAGAACGGCGATCTGTTGTTTGACACGGCACACTTGTCCGCATTCCACGTCGATCACTTCGCAGAAATTCGCGTGGGATTTTATTTCAAAGACCTAAATGAGTATGGGCTGTACGGCGGATTTGCCGGTGACGGCGAAGAATTCCACGACAGCTATTATCGCACCGACCGCACCTTCCAAAAGGAACAGGTGCTGATGACAAACGAGGACTGAGCTACAACTCGATCTGCCAATTGAGTTTGCGCCACGTTTTCCGTAGGTGCTCCTCGTGAGAGCCATACTTTGCTTCCCAACTCTTCACGCCGATACGATGATATTCGTCGTGGATTTTCGGGCAAAGCGGAATGGCGGTTTCATCCGGCGCCTTCAGCCCCATGCCGGTACCCCAGCTGAGCCCTTCGGGTGGTGAGATTCGACATCAGGTAGACCGGTGATGCTGCAGGTGAGCCCGTGCACGGCTGTCCGAGTAGGTTTTGTTGATGCGGGGAAGGTGGGCGTGCAGCCGGAGGTCGGGCACGGCCTGGCTCAGACGGCGGGATGGCGGACGGAGAAGTGGCACGTGCCTGGTTATCGGGTCATCAACGTGTATGCGCTGGCAGATGTCCGGCGGGCCGGCGGTTCGTGCAATTAATTGCGATCACCTGGATTCGTCATGGTACCGGCGGTTGACAATATCTCTCGACCTTTCCAGCCATCCAGGGGAACATGCGCATGTTCTTTAGTGGCAAGTGCATGAAAAAGCTTAGGAAAACCTGTTGGTAACGCTTTCTTAAGCTAGTTTTTAGCTTGCCCAGATAGACTGCCAAAAAGCCGGTGCGTTGTTGCGGTTGACGCTCCGCCATACGCCTTACCGTGTCTGGTGCGTTGCGGGCGTTTGGCGATTTACGGACAAAGATTGGGACCGATCGGACAAAGGGATTTGGCAGAAATCGCCAGCGGCGTTGGCAGACTTCTCCAAATTTTGGAGCGAGAACCCGGTACGTTCGCGGTTGAGCATTTGGCGAAGGGATTTTGCACCTTGTCAAAGCGGGATGTGGGATTGAAGGCCATGAAGGTACCCCTCATAAGACCGGGCCTGGGCGAACTGCTCGACCACGTGCCGGTGCTGGTCAAGGCCTACGGCAAATGGCCGAGCTATGTGTACCTGTTCGTCATATCGCTATGGACCCCTTTGGTGGTTGTGGGGGGCTCCTGGTTGGCCTTCAAGGGTCTGCGATAACCTTGCTGGTCTGCCAATTGAAAGAGCAGAAATGTTGGGAGCATTCTTCGACGACAGCGGAACGCATGCGGGCTCGCCGGTCATGCCATCGGCGGTGTGCTGGGCACGGAAGCTCAGTGGAATTGTTTTAGGAACCGCTTGTCCGGCAGAGGCTCTTCTAAGAGCTTTCCCCAACCCGACGCGAACACTTTCATCTATCGCCATGCCGGGCTGGCCGTGATGAATTTGAAGGCTACAGCCAAGCCGAGCGAGACCACCTCACATATCTGTTTAGGCAAGTGATCTTCGATAGCGGGCTCGTGACCGTTGCTGCTGCGCTGGATAACGAGGCGTGGGACGAGTTGGTGACAGGCGATGTCGCCCAACAGCTTGGTCATCCATTGGAGTTCCTGCTCCTTGAATGCCTTAACTCGATTTCGGACATCGTCAGATGGTGCAAGCTGGGCGAGCGGACATGGGTTTGCTTCGATGAGGGCATTCGTGACCGTGTAGAGTCTTGGTCTTCCCGCTGCCAGTGCCCGCCAGCACGACGCAGTGCTCCGGCTCATTAATGGCCGCCGTCTGTTCCGGATTGCGCTGATGGTCGACGAGGCGCGCTGCCAGGCCCGTTCACTGAACACGATCCACCACGAATTTGATGGCATTACCGATGTAGTCCGGGGGCGCGAACCCGCCAGCCTTCTTGGCGAGCTTCGCGCTGAGGCGTCCTTTCCCGATATCGGCGATCATGGCCAGGAGCTGATCGGCGTCCACCGGCGTCCCCGTTCTCCAGTATTTCAGCCGTTTGGTCCTGGTTGACCCGAAGCCTTGTGCATCGAGAACATCGAGCAGGGATCCTAGAATTTAGCTTTGATGGATCGCCCCTGGGTAATCGCGACGGCGTTCGTATCCAGGGCAAGGGGGACGGATACGGTGAAGTATCCAGCGGTGCCTTCCATACGGTTCACAGCTTCGAATTCGCGGTAAACCTTCAGGCGCGTCGAGACCGGAAGCTTGCCGATCTCGAATGTGTATCCGATAGACCCGCCCAGCGCGACGACGCGCCCTTCGAAGGCACCCAGTCGCGCACCCGTGCCTGAGTCGGCCGTCAGTTGCTGATAATAATATCCGACGAGCCCGAGCGTGAATTCCTTGGTGATGTACTTGGTCGCCGCCCATTCAAGGTGGAATTCGTCCCCGCTTTTATAGTCCGTGGCCGTGTTGGTCTGGTTGAACGTGACACCCATCGCGGCGGACAGATCCCAGCCGATGGTGGGATCGAGCCACGTCACGGTGCCGAACACGTCAAGCGCTGGCCTGTTGAGCGAGGCATTCGAAAGTTGCCCCGCAACATAAGTCCCCGATGGGATCACCCCCCCGACGCCGAGCTGCCAGTGAAAATTGCCCGAGTGCCAACCGACGAAGGACTGCAGGAAAAAGTCACTGAGATTGGCCTGCGAGTCCGTCACACTGACGCCGAGAGGTCCAAAGCGCTGCGAGTTCACCAGAAGATCAGCATTGACGCGCGGTTGACCGACGGGAACCGTCAGTGAGAACGCGAGATCACCGCCGAGAATTTTTGCTGGCGTGACCCAAAGCGTCGTCGGCAGTTCGATCCAGCTCTGCGCCGAAACGTTCGCCACCAGAAGTCCGCCTGTGGGCAGGGTACGGCCGCCGCTCAGTTTCCCATCGTAAAAATAGACGTCATTCTGGAAGAAGACGCCCGGAGGCGGTGTAATGCCTGCGCCGGTTGCGTGCGATCCCAAGAGAAAGACACCGACACCACCTTCGGCTGCCATCACCGGGGAGTCGTTGGCGCATAGCAATGCGGCGGCGGTTACGAGGGCAGATACGCGAAAACGCATTGCAGGACTCCACTGGGCAGGAGAATTCAGATCGAAACGAGATCAGCGGATGTGGGAAAAGGTGCTCTTCTCCATCCTTTTGACCGCGTATCTTGAACGCACTGCCGATCATCCACGGCCGAACCCGAAGCATCTGGATTCTCTGCCGTTTTGCTATCAGGGAAAACCCTATTTATCGCCCATCCGGTCAAGTATAGAACGGTTGTTGCGCGAGAGCGACACTTGCTGGGACGCCGGGCCTTGGGGCGCAATGGCGGCCGAGTCTCACGATGTCGAACGTCGATCGCCAAGCCTCTCGGATCGATTGTTAGGGGTTATGCGAAGGCGTCTTTGGGGTGAAGACCCTATATCAGCTTGAGAAGCGGCGGCACATGATCGCGGGCCATCGGAAGTCCGCTCATGAAGCCAAAGAGTGCCGTCCCGAAACATCCGAGCATCTTTCGCATGGCCCAAATCCTGATCGGAAAATGGAGTCTGAAATGAGCGGAAAGACCGACGACGAAGCGCGCAAGGCTGCCTCATCGGCCAAGAAGGACAAGAAATCCGTC
The DNA here is from genome assembly GCF_900188215.1 of Tardiphaga sp. OK246. Lineage (NCBI taxonomy): Bacteria > Pseudomonadati > Pseudomonadota > Alphaproteobacteria > Hyphomicrobiales > Nitrobacteraceae > Tardiphaga > Tardiphaga sp. OK246. The sequence goes on along the minus strand of NZ_FZOX01000002.1, from coordinate 919,847 downwards.
AATCGCCGAGATATCTTGTTGGGCACGTCGGCACTGTTCGCAACCGCAGCGATGACGCAAGGAGCGCAAGGGCAGGCACAAAAGGCACCCCAGCCAGCGCCCGTCGCCACGCAACCGGGAGCACCGACCAAACGACCCAACATCCTAGTCATCTTCGGCGACGACGTCGGTCAGACTAACATCAGCGCGTACACCTTCGGTCTCGTCGGGTACAAGACGCCGAATATCGACCGCATTGCCAAGGAAGGCATGATGTTCACCGACTACTATGCGGAGAACAGTTGCACGGCTGGACGGTCCACATTCATCACCGGTCAGTCATGTCTGCGCACCGGTCTCTCGAAGGTCGGCGCGCCTGGTGCTCCCGTCGGCCTGCAGAAGGGCGACATCACCATTGCCCAGGCGCTCAAGCCTCTGGGCTACGCAACAGGGCAATTCGGCAAGAACCATCTTGGAGACAAGGACGAGTATCTCCCCACTAATCATGGCTTCGACGAATTCTTCGGCAATCTATACCACCTGAATGCGGAAGAAGAGCCTGAGAACCCGACTTTTCCGAAGAACGATCCGGAGTTTATGAAAGCATATTCGGTGCGCGGCGTAATTCGGGCCACGGCCGACGGAAAGATCGAGGATACCGGTGCGCTGACCAAGAAGCGCATGGAGACGATCGACGACGAGACGTCCAATGCGGCCATCGATTTCATCACGCGACAGGTGCGGGCAGGAAAGCCGTTTTTCACATGGATGAACGCGACGCGGATGCACGCATTCACCCACGTCCGTCCGTCCATGATCGGCCAGAGTGGCATGCCCGGAAACGAATATGCGGATGGCATGGTCGAGCATGACGGACATGTGGGAAGGCTGCTCAAAACGCTCGACGATCTCGGAATCGCGGATGACACGATCGTCGTTTACACAACCGACAACGGTCCAAATCAATGGTCATGGCCAGACGCGGCGTCTACTCCGTTCCGAAGTGAGAAGGACACGAATTGGGAAGGCGCATTCCGCGTCCCCGCCATGGTTCGCTGGCCCGGCAAGATCAAGGCTGGAGAGGTGGCCAATGGCATCGTTTCCGGTCTGGACTGGTTTCCGACCCTTCTGGCGGTAGCTGGCGATGCTGACGTGAAGGACCGGTTGCTTAAAGGTTGGCAGCCGCAGGGAAATTCCACGACCTTCAAGAACCATCTCGATGGTTATAACCAGCTCGACTATCTGACCGGGAAGTCTCCGACCAGCGCTAGGTCTGATTTCTACTATTTCAACGACGACGGCGACCTCGTCGCCATGCGCTACGACAATTGGAAGATCGTCTTCCACGAACAGAGGCAGCCTGGCGGCATGATTGTCTGGTCGAACCCTTTTACGCCGCTGCGCGTTCCAAAGATCTTCAATCTTCGGATGGACCCTTACGAACGGGCCGACGTGGTATCGGACCAGTATTACGATTTTTTGGCCAGAAACGATTTTCTCCTCGTAAAGGGACAACTGAAGGCAGCCGCCTTCCTGCAGACGTTTGTTGAGTATCCGCCCAGTCAACGCCCAGCCAGCTTCAACATCGAAGGCGTGCGGGCACAGGTGAACAAAGCCATTGACCAGTCATTCAAGGCGAGGGGCCTTGAAAAGTGAGGTCGTTCGGCGGCGGGACTGCCCGCCGCCTGCCGTCTCGGAACTTTGCATACGGTCAACGACATCCTGATGCGTCAGGGTCGTGCCCGGAAACTCAAGCGGTTTGATATCGAAACGTGAAGGAAGATGATGACCGTGTCCGACGCCGCGGTGACCAGCGAAGTAAGGCAGTCCCCGGGGACTTCGACCCATGATGCTGTTCTCGCGCTGAAGGCTCGGATCGCGAAATCAATCATTGGACAGGACGAGATGGTTGATCGCTTGGTTCTCGGGCTGCTCAGCAACGGAAATCTGCTGGTCGAGGGACTTCCTGGACTCGCCAAGACTCGGGCGATTAAGAGCCTATCGAAAAACATCGACGCGCGGTTTTCGCGAATTCAATTCACACCGGATTTGCTTCCATCCGACATCACTGGTTCGGAGGTGTATTTCACCGACGCTGGAAAGGGCGAGTTCAAATTCCAGGAGGGACCGATCTTCGCCAATCTCGTTCTCGCCGACGAAGTCAACCGGGCGCCCGCGAAGGTGCAGTCGGCGTTGCTGGAAGCGATGGAGGAACGGCACGTTACCGTCGCGGGCGAAACGCATCCGCTGCCTCCAGTGTTCATGGTGATGGCCACCCAGAATCCGATCGAGCAGGAGGGCACCTATCCGCTTCCGGAAGCTCAACTCGACCGTTTTCTCATGCATGTCCAAGTCGGCTACACGGACGAGAAATCCGAGGGCGACATCATGCGCCTGGTGCGCGAGGAGGAGAGCGGCACCAAGTCGGCGACGGCCGCTGTTGAACGATTGCCGCAGCAGGTCGTACTCGACGCCCGTAACGAGGTTCATTCGGTAAACGTTGCCGATGCCGTCGACCGCTACATCGTGGCCCTGGTGTTCGCCACTCGTTACCCCGAGAAGCTCGATGCGGATCTCGGGAAGTGGATACAGATCGGCGCGAGTCCGCGTGGAGCGATCGGGCTGGACAAGGTTTCAAGGGCGCATGCCTGGCTGCGCGGAAGGGATTTCGTAACGCCGGATGATGTCCGTAGCGTGGTCCATGATATCTTCCGGCACCGGCTGGTCCTCTCTTACGACGCGCACGCCGCAGGCGTAACGGCCGATCAGGCGATCGACCGCATCGTCGAGCGCGTCGCCGTTTCCTGAGGGGCAAAAGATGCGCTTCTCACTTGCTGCCGCGCGACGACCTAAAGGGTCCATTGACCAGCGGCTATCCGCAGAGCCGACGAACGGAAGCGCCTATACGTCAGTGGACGCATTGGCGGCTTTCGAAACCGCCGCACGCGACTTCAGCTTTCTGCGCCGTCAGCCGGTTCACAGCCTGTTGTCCGGTCGTCACGGTTCGCGCGTCCGCGGGCGCGGTCTCGCATTCGAAGAATTACGGAAATACCTGCCCGGCGACGACATCCGGACGATGGATTGGCATGTCACCGCTCGGACCGGAAAGCCCTATATTCGCGTCTATACCGAGGAGAAGGACCGACCGACCATCGTCGTCGTCGACCAGCGGATCAACATGTTCTTCGGTTCCGTGCGATCCACCAAATCCGTGGCGGCGGCCGAGGTAGCCGCGCTCGTCGCGTGGCGCTCCTTAGGGCAGGGTGACAGGGTCGGCGGTTTGATCTTCGGCGATACGCAGATCGAAACAACCCGGCCGCATCGTAGCCGCGAAGCCGTGATGCGACTGGCAACTGCCATCGCCGGTGCAAACAAACGTCTAAGCGCGGGCGGCACCGATGTCCGCACTCCGGCGCAACTCAACGTCTCACTTGATGCGGTCGCAGGCATTGCCAGGCACGAACACCTCGTGGTCATCGTCAGCGATTTCGACGGGCATGATGGACACACCCACGATGTTCTGTTGCGGATGGCCGGAACGAATGACGTGATCGCCGTACTTGTCTACGATCCGTTCCTTTTGAAACTGCCGCCATCAGGAGTCATTGTTGTCAGCGACGGCGATCTTCAAGTCGAACTGGGGCTGACGAGCCGCAATACGCGACAGTCTCTCGCCGATTTCGCGGACGTCCGGGCGAAGGAAATCCTCGCTTGGCACCGCGAGCTCGGCGTCATGGTCCTGCCGATATCGGCCGCAGAGGAGGTGGCGCCGCAGATGCGTCGGCTGCTCGGACAGGTGACGCGGCAGGGGCGGGGACGCTGACATGGCCGACGCCGCCGTAACGATGGACGCGACGACCCGGGCGGCACTGCAGAAGCTGACCGACATCTGGATGCCGTCGCCGGTGCCATGGACGCCGCAGACCTCCGGATGGGCGGTGCTCGGCGGCATTGTGTTGACTGTCATCATCTGGGCGGCTCTGCGCGCCGTCCGGAGATATCGTGCTGATGGATATAGGCGCGAAGCGCTAGCTGAACTTGATCGGATCGAGGTGCGCTTACTTGATGATCGCGAACGCGGCGCGGCGCTGACGGACATAGCTCGCTTGTTGAAGCGTGCGGCCTTGGGCGGCTGGCCGCGCGCCGAGGTGGCTTCACTGTCGGGAACGCGATGGGTCGCATTCTTGCGAGCGCACGCCGGACGATACGGTCTCTCCGAAGTGGCGGCGTCATTTCTTGAAGAACGCGAATACTCGGGACGACAGCCTGTCGTGAATGTCATCCACGCGCGGGAGATAACGGAGGCCGCACGCCAATGGATCGGAAGCCACAATGTATAACCTGGAATATCCATGGCTGTTAGCGTTGCTGCCGTTACCGCTCCTCATCTGGTGGCTGTTGCCGCCGTATCGTGAGGAAACGGCTTCGATCCGCCTTCCGTTCTTCAACGAGGTCGCGCATGCGTCCGGTGCGGTCCCGAGCCGCGGCGCTTTAATTCCGACAACGAACTGGCCTGAACGGCTGCTGGCTCCAGTCTGCTGGACTCTGGTCGTGATCGCACTGGCGCGTCCGCAATATGTGGATCCACCGATACGGAAGGTGCAGCCCGCCCGCGACCTCCTGCTGGCGCTTGACTTGTCGCAATCGATGGACACCCGCGACTTCAAGAACTCTGGGGGCGCATTGATACCGCGCGTGGAAGCAGTTCGCAGCGTTGTTGCGGATTTCGTGAAGCGTCGGACGGACGACCGTGTCGGGATGATCGTGTTTGGGGACGCGCCTTATCCGGAAGCGCCATTCACCCTCGATCACGTCACGGTCGAGACGATGATCGCGGGCGCCATACCGGGTATGGCGGGGCCACGCACGGCACTTGGCGATGCAATAGGCCTGGCAATCAAGATGTTCGCCGACAGCAAGGCTCCGGAGAAGGTTTTGGTCGCTTTGACCGACGGCAACGACACGGCCAGCAAGATGCCGCTCGACCGAGCCGCCGATATCGCCAAACAGAACGGAATTCGCATCCATACGGTCGGGATCGGGAACCCCGATGCGGTCGGTGAAGACAAGCTTGATGCCTTGGCGTTGGAGAAGGTTGCGGCGACGACGGGCGGCCAGTATTTCTTTGGACAGGACCAGAGTGAGCTGGAAAAAGTCTACGCGACGCTCGACCGCATCACGCCATCTAACGCGACGACGCTGTCATGGCGGCCACGCCGCGAACTTTTCCACTATCCGCTCGGCGCAGCTCTGGCGCTGTTGACCGCTTATCATCTGCTAATGTGGCTCTGGACGACGTCGCGCGCTCCGCGACGCGTGGCCGCGCCATGATCGGCGACTTTCATTTCCTGCGCCCCGCATGGCTGCTGTTGCTGCCTGTTGCGGCCGCGCTCGGATGGATCGTCTCGCATCGGCAGGACATGCGGACCAAGTGGCAACATGCGATCGCTCCGCATCTGCTCGATCACCTTCTCGTCGAAAGGCGCGTCGGCGCGCGCATCCGCCCGGTCCACCTCACGATTCTATTACTCGTTCTCGGCGCGATCGCAGCGGCTGGCCCGACATGGCAGCATGAGCGGTCGCCGTTTGTCGCAGATATCGCACCTCTCGCCATTGCGATTGATCTCTCGCAGACCATGGATTCGACGGATATTGCACCGTCGAGGCTGGAACGCGCGAAGCTTAAGGTGAAGGACCTTCTCGAAGTACGGCAAGGCGCGCGGACCGCGTTGTTCGTCTATGCCGGTTCGGCGCACATGGTCCTTCCGCTGACCGATGACAAGAAGCTGATCGGCACCTACGTGGATGCCCTGAAAACCGGGATAATGCCGGTTTCCGGGAAAAACACCACGAAGGCGCTCGCTACCATTGAGGCGGGCTTGGCACGGGAAACAGTTCCGGGAACGATCCTCTTCATGACCGACGGCGTCGAGCCGGAGGCGTTCGAGGCTTTTGCACGCCATGCCGGACGTAACGAACTCATGATACTGGGCATCGGCAGGGCAGGCGAAACATCAAACGGCGGTGCCAATTTCGATGTCGAGGCCCTGCAACGCCTTAGGAGCGGAGCGGGAATTCGTCTGGCCTCAATAACGGCGGATGATCAGGACGTTCAATGGATCGCTCGACGCGCGGCTTCCCACCTGCTTCAGGCGCAAACGGATGCTGGCACTCGTTGGCAGGACATTGGTTGGTGGCTGATGATCCCGATCACGCTTTTAGGAGCGTTATGGTTCCGGCAGGGCTGGACAATTCGCTGGTCAGCCGCAGCCCTTCTGGCCGCGTTGATGCTGCAATCCACGGCCCAAGCCGCGGAACGCTCATTTACGGATTTATGGCTATCGCCTGACCAGCAGGGGAGGCTCGCATATGACCGCGGTGACTTCGGGAAAGCTGCCGACACGTTTGTCGATCCAATGTGGAAGGGCGTCGCACTTTATCGCTTGGGCCAATTCGACCGAGCTGCCGAGGCCTTTGCGCGGGTCGATAGTGCCGAAGCTCGCTTTGACCAAGGCAATGCGCTCGCTCGCCTTGGCAAGTTGTCACAGGCAGTTGCCGCCTACGAAGAAGCCATCAGGGAGCGCCCTGATTGGCAAGAGGCCAAGGACAACCTGAAAGTCGTCCAGGACGCAATCGCCGCGAAGCCGAAGAATGACGAGCAGGACAGCAACGAGCTAGACGACAGGCCAGATCAATTCAAGTTCGACGACAAGGGTGAAAAAGGGAAGAAGAGCGTAGTCGATGTCGGACGGCAGACCGCAGAAGTGTGGATGCGCAATATCCAGGTTTCGCCGACGGATCTCTTGGCGCGGCGTTTCTCCATCGAAGCGCAGGAGAAATCGGAATGATGTCGCGATGTGTGCGCCTTGGTCTTGTGATCGCGCTCCAGTGTTCGTCGGCACATGCGGCAGAACCGCTTGCGCGGATGATCATGCCGCCGGGTTCGCCCTATATGGCAGGTGCGCGGATAGACATTAAAGTCGAGGTGCTGGTACCGAAGTTTTTCATGTCGGCGCCGCAGTTCCCCAGTCTCGATATTTCCGGTGCCATCGTCTCGTTGTCCGAGGACAGCGCCATGAATTTCAGCGAAACGATTGACGGCGAATCCTATTCGGGCATTTGGAAAAAGTACGAGGTTGTGCCCATGCAGTCGGGGCGATTTGCCGTTCCGGAAGTCGCCATCACCTTTTCCTATGCTGCGGTGCCAGGGCAGGCGACGCAAGCTTCCGTTCGGATTCCGCAGCAGACATTCGAGGCCGTGTTGCCTTTAGGCGCGACGGGGCCGGATGGACCGTTGCCTTTGTCCCCCTTGGAGATCACGCAGACCTGGGAGCCGGACAATGACGGGTTGAAGGTCGGAGATGCCGTGTCGCGAACGGTAACCGTGTTTGCATCGGGGATGCAGGCGATGATGATACCGCCTACGCAATTGAATGCTCCCGACGGAGCTAAATTTTATCGGCGCGATCCGGTGCTATCCGACGAGAGAAAAGACGGCAGGAATTTTGCCGGGGGGCGGCGGATCGACCGCGTCACCTACCAGTTCGTCAAAGCCGGGGAATATGAACTCCCCGCTGTCATTCAACACTGGTACGACGCCGAAAACGGCAAAGTCCAGATTGCAAGCGCACCGGGCAGGCATTTCAGCGTCGCCGTAGGTTCAGAACCAAACACGGCGATCTCGCCGGAAGCTGAACTGAAACGTTCCGCGTCAGGCTCGATCGATTGGAAATCTTGGCTCCCGAGGATCCTCGCGATGCTACTCGTCATCGCCGTAGCGTTCGCGTGTGCTTATATGCGGATTCTGTCGCGAGTGATTGCCTTCGTCAAAACCAAAATGAACGCGTACCAACAGGGAGAGGCCGCGGTCTTCAAACGGTTACGGGCATCGTGTCGTAGCAACGACCGGATTGTCGTGTATCGGGCGCTGGAAGGCTGGGCAGCTGTCGCCCGCATCGGGCCGATATCCGACTGGGCCAGAAAATTCGGCGGGGCGGCCCTCACGAATGAGATCGAACGCCTAAACCGTGATCTGTTCTCTGGCCGCCTACCGACTGACGGCTGGACTGCCACCTCGCTTGAAGGCGCTCTTGTTACTGCACGGAGGAGCTTCCGCCGGACCCGTTCGCCTCGTCGAAAACATACGCTGCCTCATCTCAATCCAGATTGGACGGCCGTTCCAAGTGCGGTCCATGTCCCCCAAGAAGCGGAGATGTTGAAATGAAGCTGCTCACGCGACGATTCGTGCTGTTCCTGCTGCTTCTCGTCGGCATCTCCGGACACGATGTCCAAACGGCCAATGCGCAAACTGACCCGCTTCCGTCATGGAATGATGGCCCGCCCAAGAAGGCTATCATCGATTTCGTGACGCGCGTCACAACGCAGGGCGGGCCGGATTTTGTGCCGTCGGCCGAGCGTGTAGCCACATTCGACAACGACGGTACGCTTTGGCCTGAGCAACCGGTCTATTTCCAGATGGCGTTCGCCCTCGACGAGATTCAGAGGATGGCGCCGCAGCGCCCCGAGTGGAGGCAAAAGGAGCCGTTCAAGAGCCTTCTTCAGGGCGATATGAAGGGTTTTGCACGGTTCGGTAAGAGTGGAGTCCTCGACATCGTCGCGGCATCGCATACGGGCATGACGACGGAGGTCTTCCGACAAAACGTACTCGATTGGACATCGAAGGCGCGACATCCACGCTTCAAGCGTCTCTATACGGAACTCGTATATCAGCCGATGCTGGAGTTACTCTCCTACTTGCGCGCCAACGGATTCAAGACATTCATCGTGTCCGGCGGCGGGGTCGAATTCATGCGGCCTTGGGTCGAAACGGTTTACGGAATTCCGCCGGAGCAGGTGGTCGGCTCATCGGGCGTTGTCCAGTTCGGCTTCGACCAGAACGGCAAACCAGAACTGAAAAAGATCGCCAAGATTGAATTCGTTGATGACGGCCCCGGCAAGCCTGTGGGCATCAACCGCTTCATCGGACGACGGCCCATCTTTGCTTTCGGCAACTCCGACGGCGACTTGCAAATGCTGCAATGGACAGCGGGCGGCCAGGGAGCGCGATTCCTCGGTATTGTCCGGCATACCGATCCTGACCGCGAGTATGCCTACGACCGTGAATCGAAGATCGGGAAACTGGACAAGGCGCTCGATGAAGCCGCGGCGAAGGGTTGGACCGTCGTCAATATGAAGATGGACTGGAAAACGATCTTCCCTCCCGAGAAATAGGTGAGTTTCATGTCCGGACTCGATATCTTCGCGTGGATCGTCCTCCTTGTCGTAGTCGCCAGCGTGGTCGGGGTGCTGTGCATCGTGGGGTGGCTACCGGGACATATCGCGCGTACGCGCCACCATCCGTGGGCGGAGGCCGTGACGGCAGCAGGCTGGATAACCTTGATTTGTGGTTTTGCGCTGTGGCCCATTGCATTCCTATGGGCATACGTCGATGTGCCATGTCGTCGAGACAGTGAGCGGTCGTGATGGGCGCCGCGATCATCAACACGTACTTGGTGTTGCTCTTCCTGCTGGTTCATTTCCGGGTCATCAGGTTCAACCTGTTCTGGAAGCTGTCGCCATTCATGGTTTTGCTGGTGGTGATATTTGGAATCCTGGTCCCGATGGGATGGGGAGCTCCACAGGGCTCGGCTGTCGTGGTGCGAAATTCAGTGGCCATCGTTCCGGAAGTTTCCGGCGAAGTCGCCGAAGTGCCAGTTGCCGCCAACGTTCAATTGAAGGCTGGCGACGTTTTGTTCCGGATCGATCCCACGCCCTACGGTGCGCAAGTCAAGGCGATCGAAGCACAACTGAAGCTTGCTGAAACTCGACTCGCTCAGATGACAACCTTGTTCGCGCGGGATTCCGGACGCGGGTTCGACGTGGAACAGCGACAGTCCGAAGTGGATCAGTTAAAGGCTCAGCTTGAAGGCGCTGCCTGGAATCTGAAGAAGACAACGGTAACCGCGCCTGCCGACGGCTACGTCACGAACGTCGGATTGCGCAGGGGGGCCCGGGTATCCAACCTGTCGCTGGCACCGGTCATGGCGTTCATCGACACCTCGCAGACCATCATCGGTGTTGAGATCGCTCAGAACAATGCACGCTATATAAGAAGGGGGCAGGACGTCGAGGTGACGTTCAAATTCATGCCGGGTATGATTTACACGGGAAAGGTCGAGACAATACTGCAGGCGATCTCGACGGGCCAGGTGCAGACATCCGGAACGGCCACAACGCCGAATGCTATCCAAGCAGCCCCCTTCATCGCGCGCATCGTGCTCGACGATGCAATCTTCGCCCGCTCGCTTCCGGCGGGAAGCGCTGGCGATGCTGCGATCTTCACCGATCGGCTCAAGGTGACGCATTTCGTGCGCAAGGTGCTGATGCGACAGACGGCGATATTGAACTACGTCGTCTCATTCTGACGCGATCCGCCATTTTCACATTTCTCCGCCGAATTTCAGGGTTTCCCCCCTGGGAATAGCGGGAGTTGCCTAATGGCACTCCAATCCCCGTCGTACGACTGTTCATTCGATCATCGGGCCGAGAGCCCAAACATTCCGAACGGAGGACGACATGGCCACTCGCGCCTTGTTCCTATTGTTGGTCGCGTTCGCCGCGGCGCAATCGCCGGCGCAGGCCGGGACACTGTCCAGTGCCATCTCATCGTTCCGGACAGAGGTGACGGACGTCACGCCGGTCATGGTGCGCCGCGGCGGCATGGCGGTGCGTCGGAGCGGTGTGGCGGTAGGCCCTCGCGGAGGCGTCGCCTATCGGAGAGGCGCGGCCGTCGTCGGACCACGCGGAGGCGTGGCCGTGCGACGCAGTGCGGGCGTCGTGCGGCCCGGTTGGAACGGCGGAGGGGTACGCTGGGCACGCCCCACGGGTTATTGGTGGCGTCCGGGTGGCGCAATCGCCGCTGGAGCCGCAATTGGCTTCGTCGGCGCTGCCACGGCGGTGGCTTGGGCGGGCGCGGCTCCCGCACCCAACATGTGCTGGTATTACACGGACCCATCGAAGACGCAGGGCTTCTGGGACGCCTGTCCTTGAAGATTTTGCAAATGTCCCAACCTTCCTTACCCGAAAGGACGCCGAGAATGGCTGATCATCGATCGATCGCAAACAAGACCCGATACTTGCGGACAGCAAGTCTGGCGCTGCTGGCAATGATGGCCTCGGCACCTCTCGCCAGCGCGCAGGAAGGCGAGAAAGTTCTGCGCAATATGTTTGACTACGTCGCCAGCCAGAAGAATCTTAACATTGCCTATGACTCCGATATCGAGGTCGTGACACCGGCACTGCAAAAGATCCAGTTCACGGCATCGGGCCAATTGAAACTTAGCCGACCGGATTCCATGCGTGTCACGCGTACCGGCGGTTACACCGACGCAGAGTTCGTGTTCGACGGCAAGACCTTCACCGTGTTCGGGCGCAATGCTGGCGTATACGCACAATGGGAAGCGCCGGGTACGATCGGTCAATTGGTTGGCCGTCTGCGCGACGAAGCCGGCCTCGACGTTCCGGGAGCGGATCTGCTCCTGGCGCGCGGATACGACGAATTGATGTCCGACGTCGTTGAGGTCAAGCACATTGGCCGCGGCGTGATCGACGGCAAGGATTGCGACCATCTCGCCTTTCGTAATCCAGACGTGGATTGGCAAGTCTGGATTGAGGCGGGCGATAAGCCGATCCCGCGCAAATACATCATCACCAGCAAGGCCGTGACCGGAGCGCCGCAATACACGTTGCGGTTCAAAGACTGGAATACTGACGCTGGCGCTTCGTCCGATGCGTTTTCTTTTAACCCACCGGCCGGAGTGAGGAAGGTCGATATGTCGGCCCTTCAGGACATGGATGAGGTGCCGCAGGCGACTCAGAACAGTCAGATCACGCAAGGAGCAGGCAAATGACGACGACTAAGGTGATCCTCAAAACGATCCTCGGATCCGGCGCTCTTGCCGTGGGGCTGCTGGCGGGCGATCCCGCCTCAGTCACCGTTCGGAGTAGCTTCGTCAGCAGCGCCGAGGCAGTCATCGGCCGCCCTCTGACGCCTCTCAGCTACGCAGGGGTGGCACGGAGGACGACAAGACGGGCCGTGGCCGTCGGTGCCGCCGCAGGCGCCGCTGCGGCTGTGGCTCCTGTCGTCGTGGCTCCTGCGCGGACGTGCGTTCAGGCCGTGGACGCCTACGGAAGGCTATACTGGCGCTGCCCTTAACTTCTAGCGCGACAGCGGGCTTCACGGCCCGAGACGGATGGTGCCAATGTGAGCAACAAGAGCGTCGGAACAACGGACCCGGCGAGCCGTGGCGTTAGCGTCGGATTCCGGGCGTCAATTATCACTCTCTTCGTCGCTGTGCTTCTGGTCGTCGGCCTGACGCTCGTCTATCTCAGCTTCCGACGTGTGACGGCAATTACGGAATCGGCGGCAGCAACATTTCTCGCCCGTGTTGCCGAGCACACGGCCGACAGAATTGACGCCCAGTTCAAGGACGTTCACGACATCCTTGAGGTCCTCCGGCAATTGCCTTCGATACAGACCGCGGAGATCGCCAACAACCCGCGCCTTTACGCATTGATGGCGGCGATGTTGCGTAACAACGAGCACCTATACAATGCTTATGTAGGTTACGATGACGGCAGCTTCATCCAGATGGACGTCATCGACCGAGCCGGGCCTGATTATCGGAAAAGGCTAGCCGCTCCCGAGCAAACAAAATTCAGGTTGCTGACGATAGATCCGATGTCATCGGCGACCAAAGCCCGCATTGGAAACGTCACCTTCCTGTCGGACGACTTGGTCACGCTGTCGCAAATAGAAGAACCCACGAACTACGATCCGCGCGAACGCCCCTGGTACAAGGGGGCCCATGATCCAGGCGCGGGAATCCTGACCGATCCTTACATTTTCCACGCAACCGGCCACCCGGGTTACACGGTCAGAGCGGCCAGTCAACGTGGACGGAGCGGGGTCGTTGCCGGGGATGTCATGTTGACAGAAGCCGAAGCGCTGTTACGTCGCCAGCAGCTCGGACCTTCGGGAAAGGCATTCCTGTTCGATGATGACGACCGTGTCATTGTCTATCCGGGGCTCGGCGACCGTGTCGCGGCGCAATCCTCTTTCACATCGGGCGTCGAGCTGCCGAGGCTTGCCGAAATCGACACAACAGGCGTCAGCGGGGCCATCGATGCCTGGCGGCGAGGCGGTTCTGCAGGTCAGGTCTTCAGTAGCGTCAACGGCAGGAGGTACGCGGCCGCCTTCCAGTCGATCAAGACCGCCGGGTCCGCAAATCTACGCCTCGTCGTGATGGCGCCGCTGGATGAATTTTTCTCCGAGATCGAACAGGAGAGACGCAAGCTTTTCCTGCTCACGCTTGCCTTCGTCGTCGGCATGGTTCCTTTCGTGTTCTGGATCGGCTCCATGATGTCTCGGCGACTGCGAGAACTCGCGGCGGAAACCGACCGCATCCAGCATTTTGCCGGAACCGACGGACCCCAGTTGCGATCCGTCATACGCGAGATCGATAATCTAGGGCGCTCGGTTCACACCTTGCGCTCCGTTGTCCAGACGTTCTCGAAGTTCGTACCGCGGCGTCTTGTACAGCAACTTGTCGAATCCCGAAGCGACATGACGCTGGGAGGAAGTCGGCGTGAGATAACGGTTCTGTTCACCGATGTCGCGAACTTTACAGCAATTACAGAGCGAGCCGATCCGGAACAGGTGATGATTTTTACCTCTCGGTACTTCGCGGCACTCTCACATGCGATCATGGAGACCGGCGGAGTAGTCGATAAGTTCATCGGCGATGCGGTGATGGCAATTTGGAACGCACCGTCCGAAGATGCCGGCCACGTTGTCAAGGCGTGCGGCGCGATTCTTGATTGCCTGGATGCCAACCGGGACTTGAACCGGGCATTTGCGCAAGAGGGATGGCCTGCATACGAAACCCGCTTCGGCTTGCATGTTGGCGAAGCTCTAGTCGGCAACATCGGGTCTGCTGACCGAATGAATTTCACTGCTCTGGGTGCCACGGTGAATCTGGCGTCCAGGCTGGAAAATCTGAACAAGAACTACGGAACGTCGGTACTCGTCAGCGAAGCTGTCCGAAACGCCGCGGTTTCGGGCTTCGTCTTTCGACGCGTTGACAATATAAAACCGAAGGGCTTCACGGACTCGTTCGCTATATTTGAACTGCGTTGCCGTCGCGGGCCGCACACGGAAGCCGAAGCAGCCTTTTGCAGGGAGTGGGATAGGTTATACGCGGCGATGGTGAATGCGGATGCGCCAGAGGCATTGGCCGGTCTCGATGCATTTCTCGACGCGTATCCTGACGACGCCATCGCGACCTATCACGCAGGGCGATTACGTCGCTCTTACATTGGTGTCGTTGCGCTTCACGGCGCGCGCTGAGTTCACCGCTGACGGATTGGCAAGCGACACGAACGCGGCATCAAAGATTTGAATGCGGTTATTTGTCGCTGCACCAAAAAATCATCGCGTGCGTTAGCAAAAACCGTTTACCCGACTAGCCCGACTGAGATACCATTGCGGGTAACCGATTGCACTGCACGCTAGAGAAGCAACTTGATTTAAAATAATAACAAGAACACTGAAAGGCAACGCAATGAACGAGGCCCTTCAAATCGTTTCCGATCGATTGGTTTCCGCGCGAACCTTCTCGGAAAGCGGCGACAAGCTTCGGTCCATCTTGGACAAAATGTCTGACTGCTACCTGCAGATCGACCGTGACTTCAATATCTCCGAGATCAATCCCGCAGCGGCGAGGTGGGTAGGCCCCCGGCTTGAAAAACTCGTCGGTTGCAATATTTTCAAGCTGTTCGAGAAGGCGGGGCGGATCGACCGAGCTGAGTTGAGAGAACTCATCGAGAGCCGCCAGCAGCAGCGGATCGAAACCCCCAGTGCCACGCAACCGGGACGGTGGGTTGAAGCTGATTTCTATCCAATAGGTACGGAAACCGCGATACTTTTTCGCGACATCACTGATCGCAAAACGGCTGAATTAGCTGGACTGAAGGCGAAAGAATTACTCAATTCCGCGCTGGACGTCATGACTTCGGAGATCGCGATACTCGACGAGGCGGGTGTCGTTTTGGTCGCAAACCGTGCCTGGCATGAATTCATGAGGAATTCAGGTAAGTACTGCCAGGATAACGGGATAGGCGTGCCTTATCTTGAACTCCACACACTCAAGCCTGTCAGGTCTCAACTTCATGCATACCGTCTGGGCGTGATGGACGTGATCGCCGGGAGGCAGAAGGATTTTCAATTCAATTTTCGAGCGAGAGCATTCGGCGGCTACCGTAACTACCGTCTTCACGTGTCGTGCATGGACGCAGGTCGCTGGAAGCGTATCCTCGTCGCACGTGATGACGTCACTGAACTCGAGACGGCACTCGACGAAGTTGACAATATGGCTGTCCGGCTCGTCAACCTGCAAGAGAAAGAGCGGCAGCGTTATGCGGCCGAGCTGCACGATTCCACGGTGCAACACCTTACCGCGGCGAGCTTGAACTTGATGGTGCTTCGCGATCGAATGGATGGAAAGCGAGAGGGCTCGATCATCGCTTCCGTAGAGAAATCCATAGCGGAGGCTCAGCGAGAGATTCGCTCGGTCAGCTACTTGCTGTACCCACGAGCACTCGACGAGGACGGTCTGCGACCAACGCTAGCTCGCTTTGTTGCAGGTTATTCGTCCCGGACGGACATCCATGCTGCCCTGCGAACCACAGGACCTTTGGAAGCGCTGCCTCTGCCCCTCAAGCGTGCGATCTTGCGTATCGTCCAGGAGGCAATGGCGAATGTACACCGGCATGCTTGCGCCAAATCCGTGGACGTCGCCGTGACGGTCAGTGCGTCCAGGGTTTCCCTAAGTGTGTCCGACGACGGCATCGGTCTTGCGAAAGATCCCAACGGCAAGCTGGCCAAGCCCGGCATAGGCATATCCGGAATGCGAGCGCGTGCTAACCAATTCGGCGGTTGCTTGAAGCTTCGATCTTCGGGACGAGGGACCCTCGTCTTTTCACGGCTTCCGATGCCTTCCGGTCTCAACGCCATGTCTGATTTAGCCGGGTAGCCCGATGCTAGTGCGCCGAGCAAATTCAGGGTGCGACCCTGCCGATATCAGGGTTTCCACGAATTCGCGCGATCAAGGAACTTCACTAACCTCGGCGGCATCGCGACCGAGTTCGGAGATAGCTTTGCCAGACGCGGCAGCAGTGGTGCGCATTCTTATCGCGGACGACCACGATGTCGTCCGGTCGGGATTGCGCGCGATCGTGGAGCACCATCCGGGCTGGGAGGTCGTCGGCGAGGCTGAAGATGGAAAGACGGCCGTCAACCTGGCGCTGGCAACGAAGCCGGACATCCTCATCACTGATTATGCTCTTCCGGTGATGAATGGGGTGGAGGTGACCCGCCAAGTGAGATCCCGCCTTCGCAGAACCGAAGTTCTGATGTTCACCATGCATGATACGGACGAGATCATCACCCAGGCTCTGGCGGCCGGCGCCCGCGCGTTCCTTCTCAAATCTGACGCGAAGCAGTACCTGATTTCGGCCATCGAATCTTTGGCCGCCCGAAAACCCTTCTTCACCGGTCGTCTGTCGGAGCGGATGCTGGATTCCTACATCGAGAAGGAAACCGACAGGGTGGTGCCCTTGCTGTCGCCCCGCGAACGGATCGTTGTCCAGTTGATCGCGGAAGGAAACAGCAACCGCGACATTAGCGCACTACTGAACGTCAGCATCAAGACCGTTGAGTCGCAACGTTCCGCGGCGATGAAGAAGATCGACGCGACGTCGACCGCGGCATTGGTGAGATACGCCATCCGGAACAGGATCATCGAGCCGTAAGGCGACGTCGATATTCAGGGTTTTCCCTGATAGACGATCAACAGGCCAGGCTCCATTTTCATCGTCCATCCGCATTCGGAGCAATGATGACGATAGATGCGCTCGACCGAACCGTTGAATTCGTTGCAGATGAACTGATCGAGGTGCCGGGCGGAGAATTCCGCATGGGGACGGACGACCGATATCCTGAGGAAGCACCAGTCCATCGCGTGAGGGTCGATCCATTCATGATCGAAAAAGCGCCGGTTACGAACGCGCAGTTCCGCAAGTTCGTTACCGAAACCGGTCATGTCACCGTCGCTGAAATTGTCCCGCACATCGAGCAATATCCCGGAGCGCTTCCGGAAATGTTGTACGCCGGCTCGCTGGTCTTTCAGAAGCCGTCTGCGGTCGCCGGGCTGGCCGACTGGGGGCAGTGGTGGTCGTTCCTCAAAGGTGCTGACTGGAGGCATCCTTACGGGCCTGGAAGCGACATCGCAGATCTCGACGATCACCCCGTGGTTCACGTCGCGTTTGCGGACGCGCAAGCTTATGCGGAATGGCGAGGACGCGATCTACCGACCGAAGCCGAATGGGAGTTCGCGGCGCGGGGCGGACTTGATGGTGCTGAGTTTGCGTGGGGCGACGAATTCACGCCGCAAGGGCGGCACATGGCCAACACTTGGCAAGGCGTCTTTCCCATAGACAATCTCGCGACTGACGGCTTCGAGCGAACGTCACCCATCTCGGCCTTTCCGCCAAACGGCTACGGCCTGCATGATATGATCGGAAATGTCTGGGAGTGGACCTCGGACTGGTATGCACCAAAGCACCATGCCGACCCGACGAAGGCCTGCTGCATTCCGACCAATCCCCGTGGAGGAGTGGTCGAAGGTAGCTTCGATCCGAACCAACCCGCGATACGCATTCCCCGCAAGGTCCTGAAGGGAGGCTCGCACCTTTGCGCGCCAAACTATTGCCGCCGCTATCGACCTGCGGCCCGCCATGCCGAGCCGATTGACACGTCCACATGCCATATCGGCTTTAGGTGCGTTGTGAGGACCTGAAGGACCCGGATCGACGAACTGAATGGGCTCGGCGTCCGCTATCAGGACCGTTGACCTCGGACTTTCCTATGGGGCACGTTTTTTGTCCGCAGACGCGATGGATCCGAGTATCTCGGATCCACGTTTTGCGGGGAGCGCGGCGTTGATCGTCGCCGGGCTGCTTTCGCCTACGGCCTGATGCCTGCGCTCTTCGCACAATCGGCATAGACGCCGGTGCGCTGGGTCATGACGGTGGCGGTGCCGAGTCCTGTGTCGGGATAGGCGGCCTGTGCTTTGGCAATACACTTCTCACGAATTGAATACGTGCTATCCGCACTGGCTTTCTTGCCTTTCTTGGCTTGCTGCGCGTGACCGGGCGACGTTGCCATTGCGATCATCGCGATGGCCACCGCTCCAGCGGTCGCGATGCGATGAAAAGACCTGACGTCTATACGCATTTTATCCTCCAGATGCTCATTGTTAACGTGAGGATCGTCGCTATCGGGGAGGTCGCGGTCCATCAGGAGAATCCCTGAATCAAACAGCCGCGATCCCTGAAACACGCCCCTTCAGACACGCGACGATCGCGCGAGCCTGGCGCCGCTATTTTTCCTTGGCGAGCAGCGTATCTATGGCTTGGATGACCTTGAGGTCAGGGTGCGCTTTGCAATACAAGATGAGCTGATGTTCACCGGACTTGGCTCTGGTGATGTGCGCAAAATGTTTCTTCGCGAGCCCGTTATACCAACCGCTGTACCAAGCGGCGAGCATATGCCGCTAAGGATGGTGGGCGTGATCGGCTGGTATTATCTGGCCAAGTGATCGCGTGGCCTGGGACGAAGATCGCCTAAGCGATTTCCTCGTTCGATCCACTGTCGAATGGAATGGTGAAGTAGGCCATCCGTCGGTGAATTCCGTGATTGTCGCGATTGGGACTCAGAATTTCGATTGAGCTCGATCGCCGTGTAAATAGAGCCTCCGATCAACCCGCGGCAGATCAGTTGACGATCTGGAGAGGGTCATGCTGGCGATCATCAAGAGGTAGGTCAGCGTCATCGCATAGGACTTGGTCGCCGCATGGAGCAGACGAAGGTATTGTTGGAAGTGGAGCTGCTTTTAGGTTAGCTTTTAAGCCAGCCTACCATGGAGCGGGGAAAGCCAGGGAGCAATCGTATGAAGTCTCCGGTAGCCAAGAGATCCATTGTCATCGGCGGTCATAAGACGAGCGTCAGTTTGGAGGAGGCGTTTTGGAGCGGCATGAAAGAGATCGCCGGTGCACGCAGCGTCACGCTGTCGGATCTAGTTAGCGAGATTGATCGCAACAGGCATCAGGGAAATCTGTCGTCGGCTATTCGGCTTCAGGTTCTCGCGCATTATCGCGATCAGATGCCGCCGTCTAATCTGCCCGGCAGCCTTCTGGACGAATTCAGACGGTAACCTGAGACTTCACCGACGGAACGTCACGCGACGACTTGGGCGAGCCTTCGAGGGCGGGTATGTCAGATAGAAGCGAGCTCTAGAGAAAACGCGCATTCGCCGTTAGCGCTGTATTGCTCGCAGTTGCCCAGCCGAACTAATCAAGGTTGGGGGGCATTCAGGTTACCCACCATCTTCAAGTCGGCGACCTCTGACTGCGAGCGCTTCCGCCAAACGCTTTTCGAATGAGGTTCTCCGCTCCTCTATCGGGAGTTTAAAAACGTTATCCCGAAAAATCAGAAACCTTCGATCATCGGACGGCAATGTATCGATGTTGCAGTCTTCGAAGACGCAGTTCGTGATCGCGAGCTTCTCCGTTCGCTCGTCGATCAGAATGGTGCATTTCACAAATTCGCAAAAATCGTACCTCAGAAATGCGGGGCGCCCAAGGAAGTTCAGCGTGCTGCCCTGGTAGCGCTCTCGATAATTGACGCGTTCTTCGAAGCCTTCCGGCGTCTCCATCGTTAGAATCCTGTTCGTGCTATCGCGCCGATTGCGGCGCATCGATCCATTCTAAGTGGCCTTGGAGACCTTCCGGAACGCTCGTGACGTCAGGATCAATGAACTCGACCGTGATATTGGAATCCGATTGGGAGGTCCAGGCGAACTCCAGCGAAGCCGACACAGGGTCGATGATGGGCGTCGTCAGGTGCCCGGTCCCATATGCCCCCGGTGTCCAACGCGATGCGATTGTGGGTCACGAGTGGGCGTCGCGCGTCCGTAATGCTGTGCCCATGTACAACGATATGGGACAAGGGCTTGGGGTTTGCGAAGGATGTTTCCCTGATTGAAGGGCGGTCGGTGCGCTCTTGATTGTCGATGGGGCGTTCCGGATTGACCCCAGCGTGAACAAAGGCGAACGCACCGTCGATTTCCAGAAGGGAAGCCTCTTGGAAGAGCGAGACATGGTGCTGATAGTCGATTTTGACGGCGGCTCATTGAGTATGCGGGCTGCCATGGTTTCCATGGGGAATGGCTTGGTCAGCACCGCCATGCCGGGGGCAAGCTGGCCGTTGCCTACGGCAGCGTTTTCCGCGTAGCCGGTGATGAACAGTACTTTTAGATCTGGCCGACTTATCCGTGAGTTTTGCGGCGCGCTTCTTGGGGCCTGCATTTGTGCGAATTGTGAGGAGGGCGTGCCCCAGCGTGCGAGCGTCAGTTCGGTCGCATCCGCCTTGTTGCGCAGGATCGGGGCCGGATAGTCTGGAAAGATGCCGGGCGTTGCAGGCAAGTTTTCCGGTGCTGTCGATGTCGAAGGAGAACAGCCGGCGGATGGCGTCTTGGTTCTTCGTCATCGAATACAAATTGCACATGCGCGTTCCTATCGATTACGTGCCCGGTGCTCGTCCGGTGATGTGTTCAATATGAGCCATGGTCTCTTCATGTATGCCCCACGCAGCATCAAAAGGCGGCGCGGGCTGTTTCGAAGTCGAGCGATTCGCCGCTGTAACATTCGCCAGCATGGACCAGATAAAAGCCGCAAGACCATTTCCAGATGCACTACCTCTCGGGAGTGGGGTCCCAGTCGTGCAGGCCGAATGGTGCCGACCTGCACGTCGCCGTACCAGATTTCCCAGGTCTCAAAACGATCATCGGTGCGCCGCCGTGTCAGTTCAGGCATCATGGCGTCTCCACACCATGCCGTGAGCTGGGCGCCAACTGCAGCAATGTCGCCAGCGGTCTCTTGGCGCCTTTCGCACACCGCTGGCAGCGCAGGCGGGTCGCGAGGTCGTGGATGCATGTCGTGTCGACATGGGGGAGCTCTGCCAGGCTGACGTCGCGCTTGGCCCGGCATCTTGAACATTCAATCTCGAGCCACGGAAAGCCGCCGTTCAGTGCCTGATTGACGGTCGGGGACGGATCAATCGGCTCGCCGTCCGCCCACATGCGCTCGTTCCAGCTTTCGCAGGACAGCCTGTCGGCTTCCCGGATCAGGGCTTCACCCTTTGCGCGCAATTCGTCCGACTGACGTGCAAGCATTAGCGTCACGCCACGCGCCTTAGTCAGCTCTTTGTTGAGAGCCTTGCGGTCGCCGCCTGACAGGGGCGTGGGGTGATATTTCGGAGCCATATGGGCGTCCAAGCGTGACGGTCAAAAAATGAAAAATCAAAAGCGCTAGGTTGTCTCAAATGACGGCCAGCAGCCGTCCTCCTCAAGGCGTCCCGTGCGTTCCTGGCAGCCGTTGTCGAGCAGCTTCATGCCCACGTCTTTCCAGACCGCATGGGCCCCGTAGATACGCACCGCATCCACGGTCTGAATTTCCACGATGCGATCACAGCGGCGGCAGAACACTCGGAGGACATGCCGCGGAATTTCCGAGAGACGTCGCTGCTGGATGGGGACGCCGGTGCGGATCTGTCCGCGCGGATCCCGGATGATGGAATCCCAATACGCCTCCGGCAGATCGTCGGTGGGGCCGGGCGCCGGAATAGGCGGCTCGGCCGAGCGACCCGGCTTGGAAACCAGCTTTTCCATCTGTTTGGGCGTCGGCATGCGCCAGCTTGCGGGTCTGTCACTCATGCCCCCAACTAGAACATAAGAAGAACAAAAGTCGAGTCCGCTGAGGTTGAATTTTCGGGTACTGGTCTCTTCCCTCAGCCGCAGTGGACCCGTGGAACACGGTGATTTCGACGAGCCCTTCATCCGCCGTGGCTTCGGCGATGGCGCGGGAGGAGGGTTGCGCAGTTGCCGGGAGTATCCCGTTTATACGAACAACTATAAGTTTAGCGCCCTCGCCATCTTTGGAAGCATGTCCTATAAGGCAAAAAGGCTATGGGGATGGGAAATGCTGCAATGTGGGGTCGAGTGGAGACCCACTCTGGTGAAGCGTGTTATTGAGCCCCTCCGCACGAGCACGCGAGCGGCCAAAGTTGCTACCGACGAGGGAATTGGCTTCCTTAAAGGTATGGGTAACCCTGCGGGTCCCGTCGCCCTTGCGACTGAATTGGTTGCCGCTGAGCTCGCTCGTTGGTTAGGTCTAAAAACGCCGCCTTTCGCGATAGTCCAGTTGGTCGATCTAGACGTCCCGATGATTGAGCGAGGGTATATGCTCCACGGGCCGGCGTTTATCTCGAAAGAGATCGACGGACTAACGGCCGACGGTGGCGACGTGTTTCTTAGTCGACTGCATAATCCGGAAGACATCTCTAAGTTGGTCGTATTCGACACGTGGATAAGAAATGCGGACCGTTGCCCGCCCGACCCGCAAAATACCCCTTACAATCGTGATAACCTATTCTTCACTCCTTCGGGACGAAAGTTCCAAATAGTGGTCTTTGACCACTCACACTGCTTTGTTGAAGGAACGCTTGAAGACGAGCTTGGGCAGCCCCATTTGCTGGATGATGAGCGAATCTACGGGAACTTTCCCGAATTCAGTGCCTATATCCGCCCGGATGCGGTACAGGCAGCAGTCGCCCGTCTCCGTCAAATAGACACCAACGTCGTCCAAGAAGTGCTTGGTTCAATCCCTCAGCAATGGGGGATTTCAGGTTCGATCAAAGCCGCTTGGTGTCATTTAATTTGTGCAAGGGCCAATAAGGTCGCAGAGTTCATACCGGGGAAGCTCTTGGATGAGCCCGGGCTATGTTTGGAATAGGCGCTATGTCAGCGATGCAAGGATATTACGCTCTTTTGCAATTCAGCCCGCTCCCGGAGCGGTTTGAGTTCGTGAATATCGGCGTCCTGCTCGTTGCTCCAAGCCAAAAGTTCGTGGGCATTAAATACAGCCAAGGGCTAAAGCGGGTCGAGAGACTTTTTGGAAAACAACCGGCGAGCTCTTTCGATGTCTTAAAGGAGGCGTTCGAGCAGAGGATCAAGGTTGAAATTCTGGAAAACTGGAACATCGAAAAGATAGAAAGCTTCGCAAAACTGCGGGCAAACAAGATGCGCATTTCGAAAATCTTGCCCGCGGCTTTTGCGGATCCGGAAAAGGAACTGGATGAGCTATTCCATATGCTCGTCGGAGAGAATGAGATTGGGATCAGACTTCCTAAAGTTCAGGTCGAACTTAGGAAAAAGTTCGAAAAGGCGGGGGTCTCGCTACTTGTCGAAAAGCCGCAGCCCGTAAAACTTCCGGAAGGTGTGGTTATCGACGCACCATACGCGTATCAAAATGGTGCATACAACCTTATCGACGCAGTCCGATTAAATGCCGACTCTGCAGACGCACTTGCCCAGGCCAGTAAAAGAGCAATTGAGGGCCAGTGGCTGCGGCGCCACTCTCAAAAGCTTGGTTCTCCCAATCAGCTTATCGTTGTGGGCGACTTAGCAAAGCAGCCTTCTGCTTTTGTGCGCGCAGTCGATGAAATGATGAAGCAACATCAGGTTAGGTTCTACGAATTGAACAACGTAGAGCCCCTCATTCAGGACATTCGCCTGCAAGCGCGGGTGCATTCCCAAATTGAATAGGCCGTCTCATAGTTAGACGTGCGCCGCCCGTTTTAGGTCGCGATCCCGTTACCAAAGAGGAGACGCTAAGACGGCTTCCGTCTGCATCGCTCCGTCGGCCTCTTCCTGGCTGATAAAACAGCCTTCGATGATAAAGCGTCAGAAGCGCAAAAAGCGACGCCATGATTGATGGTCGGCATCCTTTGGGCATAGACAATGGCATCAATGAGTGGTGGCGGAACGTTCGCGGGGCCGCCCGGGGCCCGCTTCGAACCGTCGCGTCGTTCCGCTTGGGCGCCTCTATGATGAATGAATTGCCACGCGGCACGGGAGCAATTCCCTCAAATGTTGCACGTATTTAGCGCTCAGTTTCCATAATTTCGAGATGGATCACTCAGGCCCACGTCGTAGTGTCGTGGCTTGCTTCGCTGACAGCGATCATCATCCCAGGAATGGGAGGACAATATGAGCTACGAAGACATCAGGATTGAAAGTTCGCTGACCGAGGCGATGAACGCATGGGTCGCTCGCCGATACGGCAAGGTCGTCGATATCGAGATGACGGGGATCAACGAGGGCAACTATGCCGCCGTCGGTTACGCGGCGGTTGAGAACGCCGAGGCGGGGACGGTGCAGGCGGTCGTTCTCCTCCTGCAGCACGATTCAGAAGCTGGGCCTGACCGCTATCGTCTGAAGGATATGGCCGAGGAAGAGGGGCCTGTCCTCGATCTTTGTCCCGAACGTATCCTCGATCAACTCTCCCCAACTTATGACGTTCTCGCGTTGCACTGGCGAGAGCGGTGCCGGGAACAGGCGGCGGAGGCCTCACGAAATTCCGCTTTTGCGATGAACTCGTAAATTCTAAGACCCGCCGCTCTCGGCGGGCTTTAATTCGGCCAATCCCGTCTTTAGGCGTCCGTGGACATGCGAGACGCTGATTCATGGACAAAAGAGTGTGCGGGATGGACACACTAGCCCGGCCTCAACAGTTGCAGACCGTCCGGCGAAAGGCGTGCTTGGTCACGAAACCATAGCCGCATGTATCGCAGGTCCAGAGATAGCTGACGACGTCGTCGGTGAGAAAGGCCGACGCCTCGGCAGCAATCATCGAGTCGGCACAAACCGGGCAGGTCGGAAGATCACTGCCACGCGGCGCGGGATGGGACGTTTTGGTCGTACGGACTTCAGCTGATGCTGACATCGTGACCTCCTTCGTCGTCTCATCGGACATGACACGATCCTAATCTGATTTATTTGACCGTGTCGCAACACAAATGCGTTGCTTTGAAGTTTTTTAAGTCAGCGCATGTTTGTGCCGCAGCGCGGTCACCTTTGTGCGATGCCACGTGCGTCACGAAGAATGCGCCTGTTACGATGAATGACATTTGTAAAATTTGCTGACATTGCCGGTCGTGCAGCAGAGGCGAGTAGCCGCCATATCGCGCCCTTGTGTGGACGCATCTTCGGCGACACCGTGGAAGCGATTGTGCAGCCGCTCAGCGGGCGCTATCTCTCGACGGCAATGTTGGAAGGAATCTGACCGAGATGGCACAGCCCCCGCGACGCCCGCGCACGCTCCAGGATGCCCGCACCGAGGCGGAGGCGGCGTTCAAGAAGACCACCACGAAGCCGGTCGAGGCACCGGTCGCCAAGGCCGCCGTTCCCGGCGTGCGCGAACTGGTGTCGTTGCGGATCGATCAGGATGTGCTGGAATATTTCCAGCAGGACGGCCCGGGCTGGCAGGACCGCATGAACGACGCGCTGCGCAAGGCGGCAGGCAAGTAGGCTGCCGCTCCAGGTAGCGGGCTTAGCGGTTCAGGAAGCCGCCAACGACGCCGCCAATGAACCGGCCGGGACCGGCAGGATCGATGGCCGGGGCGGGGGCGGGCGCAGCCTGGCGCCGGACCACGGGCGCTTCCTCATAGGTCTGCTGTTGCACCTGGCGGCGCACCGGCTTCGGTGCTGGTGCCGGTTCCTCCTTCAGCGCGACGACCTCGGTGAGCAGTGCGGCATGCTGGACCTTGTTGAGATAGCCCGACGTCGGGTAACCGCGTGCCGCCTGCCAGCGCGTAATCACGCCACGGGTCCCGGCATCGAAGCTGCCGGTCGCCTGGGTGTCGAAGCCAAGGCCGTTGAGACGGCGCTGCACGTCGCGCCGCTTGACCTTGTCTAGACCGATCTTGTCCTCGGTGAGCTGGTTGGCTTGCTCGGTAAACACGGCCTTGTCCACGCCCGGCGCAGCAGTACGCGGGGCCGTCGCGGCTTCCTGTAGCGCGGCGATGCGGGCGAGGGCGAGCGGCTTGAACTGGCCGTTCGGGTACATCGAGATGTAGGCGTTCAGTTCCTCCGGCCGGTTCGAGTCCTTGATCGAGCGCCAGAACTCAAGCTCGACATCGGAGCCGGCGGTGGCCGCCGCGGGCATGGTGGCGGTGGGGCTGGCCGCGGCGACGGCGACCTGCGCCTGAACGTCCGGATTGAGATAGACTGCGCCGATCAGATTGGTGTGGCCCCAGGGTAGCTGGCCTTTGTTGGTTTCGTCCTGCACCTGCGCGCGCACTTTCGTCATCGCCTGCTGGATCTCGGCGCCGGGCGTGGTGATGTTGTTGAGCAGCGCGCGGGTGAACGGGCTGTTGCTTCCGCTCTTGCCGTCGAGGGCGGTCTGGCCGGGGCTGGTGGCGAATGCGATCAGCGTGCCTTCGCCGGATTTCATCTCCGCGAGACCGGACGACACCGCGACGCTGCGCGTGGCAGATCCGCTAGAGCGGATCTTGGCGGCAAACGGATTGTCGCGGCAGGCATCGAGGAACACCAGCTTCACCTTGGCATCGCCCATGGTCTGGTCGAGGGTGGTCTCGACATTGATCGCTGCGCCGAGCTTGACGTCCATCTCCGACTTCAGATTGGCATCGATCGGCAAAAGGTAGTTGATGTTGTTCACCGAGATACCGTGGCCGGCATAGAAGAACACCGCGACATCGGCGCCCTGCGCCTTGCGGCCGAAGTCGAGCAGCTTTTCGGTCATGCCGTCGCGCGTCAGGTTCGATCCTTCGATGACGTCGAAGCCGACATTGCGTAGCGCGCTGGCCATGGCCTTCGCGTCGATCGGCGGGTTCGGCAACGGATCGACATTCTTGTAGCTGCCATTGCCAACGACGAAAGCGACGCGCTTGTCGGCAAGCGCTACATCCGCGCTGAACAGGATGGACAGCGCAGACAGGGCAAAAGCGAAATGGCGCACGATACGATCTCCCCCACGAATCCGGTCATTCGACCCTAGACACATTGGGAAAAGTACCAATTGCGGGCGTGCGCCAAAATGTCGAGACACGCACTCGGAGAATAAAATCGAAAAAGGGGAACCCGATGCGTCAGGCAGTCGCACGGATAGGCGGTCGATCGGTACTGAGCAGGTTCAGCGTGTTGCCGGCGAGAATGAGAGCTGCGCCGAGCAGTGTGAACATGTCGAGCCGTTCAGAGTATAGTAACCATCCGATGGTGGCACTGAGTGGTACGCGCAGAAAGTCCATCGGCACGACCACCGTCGCATCGGCATAGAGCATCGCGCGCGCCATGCAGAAGTGAGAAAACGTCCCGCAGAAGGCGACCACGACAAGCCAGCCCCAGACATAGGCCGATGGCCACTGCCAGGAGTATAGCGCGGGGAAAACGCCGGCCACCGACTGCACCACGATCATCCAGAAGATGATCTTCAGCGCGCTGTCCGTGCGCGTCAGTGACTTGATCAATGTGATCGAGATGCCGAAGCCGAATGCGGCGGCCAGCGCGATCAGCTGACCGGGATTGACGACGCCGGTGGTCGGGCGAACGATGACGATCACGCCGATCAGGCCGAGCACGATGGCGACGATCTTCCAGATCGTCATACGCTCGCCGAGAAAGAACGCCGCCATGATCGCGATCCAGATCGGCATGGTGAACTCGATGGAGACGAGCTGGCTCAGGGGAATGAGCGTAAGTGCGTAGAACCAGCCGAGCTGCGCGCCGTAATGCACGAGGTTGCGCGACACATGCGCCAGCGGCCGTGTGGTCTTCATGGCGCGAAAGCCGCCGTTGAAATACAGGATCGGCAACAGCATGACGAAGCCGAAGACGGATCGGATCTCCATCACCTGGAAGACATTGAGTTCGCGCAGCGTCTCGCGACCGCCGATGGCGACGAACAGCATCAGAAGCAGCCAGCCGGACATCCACAGCGCGGCGCGGGCCTTCGACGGGGGGCGATCCATAATCCCTGAGAACCAGTTTCTTGCGCTGCAACGATTCACGCAGCGGTGTCAGCCTTAGAACTGGCTCTATCGGCGACATCGCCGGGCTTTGCAACGGACGAATCCGGTGGGGCTGCGTTGCGGGCGGGTGGTCCCGGACGCTCTTCGGCAGAGGCATGGAAGCAAAACAAAACCCCGGTTGTTTGAAACAACCGGGGTTCGAATTCCAAACATGCGGAACGATCAGCTGCGGCTGAGCGAAATGCTGGCGCCCCTGAACTGGCCTTCGGAGGTGATCGAGACCTGCTGCTTGTTGCCGGTCGTCGTCAGGATCAGCTTCGCGCTGAAGGCTGGCGATGAAACGTCAACATTGAACTTGCCGGCGGTTGCCCGGCCCTCAAGCGACCCTGTCACGCCGCGGGTCGTCTCAGCCCAGCTGCCAGACAGCTCGCCGCCTCTGGCCTTCACGTCGCTCTTCAGCTCGAACTTGTAGCTGTCGCTGGCGCAGAGCAGGGACTGGTTCAGTCCCGCGCCGTCGCCGCTCACGGCATAGGTCGCCTTGCAGCGAATGCGCTCCTTGGAGCCGTCCTCGAGTGAGATCGTCCCGTTGCCCGACCACACACCGGCCATACCGGCGAACGGCGCTGACTGGGCATATGCCGACGCAGACGTCAGACCGAGCGCCGCGCAGAGCACCGCGGTCCGAACGAGCGAACGCGGAGAGGTCGAGGTAGGCATCATGAGGAGCATTCCTGGTTGGGGATTACTGACGCGAAGCTTCCCACCGACCGCTGCAGGGGACGCCGCCCGAGGCGCCGTTCCACTTGCCCGATCCGGTGTTGCCGGACAGCTGGCCGTTGGCGAAAGCAGGTCCGATCGATACGCGTACGGTGCCTTCGCGGCCAACCTTGCCGTTGACGTCGGCGCCGGGCGCAGTGATGCGGCCTTCGGTGACGGTCAACGGATAGCGAGCCGTCGGCTCGCAGCTGCCGGTCTTGGTAACGATGGTCACATTCCAGAGCCCGTCATAGGCATTGTCGGCTGCGAACGAAGGAGCCGAAATCAACGCTGCGCTGGCAATCAGCGAAACGGACAAGGCGGAACGGATGCGGTCAAAACGCATTGAATCAAATCCTCGGTGTTGTGATGGCCACCTTATTGGGGGGTAATGTGTCCAAAATTTGCTGCGTTGCCGCATAGACCCAAAACAACTCACGGGATGCAAGCCGCGACGGGCAAATTGGTTCCCTTTATTGACAGATTTGGTTGATTCGGGCGGGTTCCGGCGCCTTTTTAACCGGTTTTGGAGGCTTCTAGGCCAATTTTGGCGCATTGGTCGCGAATTGCTCGTCCTGGTAGGTTGCGGGCAAACGCTTGTGGACAGTCGCGAAGTCCACGACCTCGCCGAGCAGCTTGAGGCCCAGCGGCGCCAACGCGCGCTCCCAAAGTTCGCGAGCGGTTTCGCCTTTTTTCACGAAGCACCATTCCTGCGCGGCGATGGCGCCACCGTCCATGACATCGGCAAGGTGATAGATGGTGCCGCCGGCGATCGGATCGCCTTCCTTGATGGTCCATTCCACGGCAGCGATGCCACGGTGACGGGGCAACAGTGACGGATGGTAGCCAATGCCGCCAAGGCTGGCTGCGGCGAGCGCATCCTTGCCGATGCGGGCGTGGCTGTGCGCCGTGATGATCAGCTCGGTGCCCTCGGCGATCTCGGAGGCCACGACGAGCTTCGGATTGGCCTGAACGGTCACCGGGATGCCGGCAGCCTTGGCGGCTGCGGCGAGACGGTCCTCGGCATCTGCAACCACCACGGACGCGATCTCGACATTGTGGGTCTTCAGCATATCGAGGGTCGTGACGCCGAAGTGTTTGGAGCCGACGAGGGTAATCCGCATGTTCGATTGTCCGGTGTTCAGAGGCTGAGGATGGTGTGAAAACCGGAAGTTCCGGCGTGGCTCATTGCGGCGATGGTGGGCGGGGAGGGGATCGAACCCTCGACCAGTCGATTAAAAGTCGAATGCTCTACCACTGAGCTACCCGCCCTAAAGTGCCGTATTGACGAAGCTAAACGGAGGAAACCGACCCTTGCGGGGCGCGGTGAGGCCGATCAGCCACGGCCGCGATGGCGCCCGCAATGCAGCGTATCGCGTGACCGGCTGTGTAAAAGGCGGGTCCGCCGGGGTCAAGGGCAGGGCTTGATGTTATGGACATGAACCGCCCCCCATTGGCGCGGTTCAGCTTGCTTCGCGCTGGGCCTCGGGACGGGACACGTCGATCGGCGGCATCGCCACCGGGCGAAGGCCGATCAGCTCGGCCGTGCGGACCGTCGTGTTGCGCCACCACTGGAAGTCATTGGCGCGCGAATTCTCCAGGATGGCAATCATCACCGCCGACAGGAACGGCAGGCTCTGCAGCACCAGCACGCCAGCGAAGATGTAGATCTCGGTGACCTGCTTGGAGTTGTTGGAAAACACCAGCACGCCGCAGCTGATCAACAGAAGCACACCGATCACCGCTTCCCAGAACGCCTGGAATTCGATCGACATGGTCGACTTGCCGCCCTTGGAGGTCACGGTGAAGGGCAGGTGATCCTTGATCAGGCCATCGGCGACGGCGCGCGACACGGTCCACTGCACCGACATGGCGGCGATCATCGCGCCCAGCATCTGCCACAGGCCGATCTTCACGCGCAGCCGGTACAAGACGATGAAGTGCGCCAGCGACACCACGAATGACGCGATGATCGGCAGCGTCAGGATCTTGTCGGGGATGGCGATATCGGCGAAGGCGATGATCGGCACCCAGATGATGTTGAGGATCGCCACCACGACGCCGAGGCTTTCGGCGCCGAGCCAGTTCAGCCAGCCCATGCCGAATTCGCGCTTCTGGTCCTGGGTCATGCGGCTCGCGCCGGGCATGAAACGGCGCCAGTGCTTCTTGATGATCTGGAAGCCGCCATAGGCCCAGCGATGACGCTGTTTCTTGAACGCCTCATAGGTGTCCGGCAGCACGCCGTAGCCGTAACGTTCCTTCGTGTAATGCGTCAGCCAGCCATGCTGCATGATGGCGAGGCCGAGATCCGAGTCCTCGCAGATGGTGTCGCCGGCCCAGCCGCCCGCCATGTCCATCGCGGAGCGACGAATGAGGCACATGGTGCCATGGACGATGATCGCATTGGCCTCGTTGCGCTGGACCATGCCGATGTCGAAGAACCCGGCATATTCGCCGTTCATGATGTAGTGCATCAATGAACGGTCGCCGTCGCGGTGGTCCTGCGGCGCCTGCACGAGGCCGACACGCGGATCGTTGAAGGCTGGGACGAGATCCTTCAGCCAGTTCGGCTCCACCACATAGTCGGCGTCGATGATGCCGATCACCTCGGCATCCGCCGCGGTGCGGTCCATGGCGATGCGCAGGGCGCCGGCCTTGAAGCCTTCGACCTTCTCCGCATTGATGAAGATGAACCGCTCGCCGAGCATGCGGCAATGATCCTGGATCGGCTGCCAATAGGCCGGATCCGGCGTGTTGTTGATGATCACCACGCATTCGAAATTCGGATAGTCGAGCCGGGCGACCGCGTCCAATGTCAGCTTCAGCATGTCCGGCTGTTCCCGATAGGCCGGAATGTGGATCGACACCTTCGGGTATTTCTGTTCGGCGTCTGCAGCGGCACGCAGCTTTTCGCTGCGTTCGGCTGTCAGCAGCCGCAATGGCTTCCGGCCGAAGGCGATGGCCGCAATCTCCTCGATGCGCGCCAATGCGATCAGGAGCAGCGGGATCAGCAGGATGCAGCCGAGTGAGAGGGCGAAGGCCGATCCCCAGACGAAATAGTGGGTCTGCTGATAGGCGAAGATGGTTGCCGCCCAGGCGCCAACGGCATTGGCTGCGGCCGAGAGCACGAGAGCCTGCATCGCTGTCGCGCCAACGATCTGCAGGATCGGCAGCGACAGCAGGATGCCAACCAGAAGCGCAATACTAGCGTTCTTCCAGTGGTCCGGATCCACGACCGGACCGGTCCATGGGAATTTCGGCTCACGCGAGGCGTTGAGAACGCCCCAATAGGGGCCGACGCCGCCTTCGAAGAATTTCCAGGGCTGATCGATGGCTTCGACGATGTTGTAGTCCATGCCGATCGCTTCGGCGCGGGTCACGAAGTTGCGCAGCACGACGGCCTGCTTGAACGGGCCGGGCACGGCCCTGCGCAGATTATAGCCTTCGCTCGGCCAGCCGAATTCCGCGATCACGATGCGTTTGCCGGGAAAGGTCTCGCGCAGCACGCCGTAGAGGTGGACAGCCTGGTCGACGGCCTGGGTGTCGGTGAAGTTTTCCCAATAGGGCAGGATGTGCGCGGCGATAAAGTCCACCGACGAGGCGAGCTGCGGATTGTCGCGCCAGATGTTCCAGATTTCACCGGTCGTGACGGGAACCGTGACCTGGCGCTTTACCCGGCGGATATATTCGACGAGGTCCTCGAGCTTGAGTTCATCGCGATACAGCGTTTCGTTGCCGACCACGATGCCGATGACGTTCGGGTTCTTCTTCGCCAGCTCAACGGCGGAGGCAATTTCGC
The DNA here is from genome assembly GCF_900188215.1 of Tardiphaga sp. OK246. Classification (NCBI taxonomy): domain Bacteria; kingdom Pseudomonadati; phylum Pseudomonadota; class Alphaproteobacteria; order Hyphomicrobiales; family Nitrobacteraceae; genus Tardiphaga; species Tardiphaga sp. OK246. The sequence goes on along the minus strand of NZ_FZOX01000002.1, from coordinate 887,307 downwards.
GCTCGTTGCGATCCGCGTTCTTGTCGATCCAGGCGCCGACGGTGACCTTGAGGCCGAACTCGTTGGCGATGGCGGGCACCATTTCGACGCCGCCGGTCGACGAATACAGACGGATGGCACGGGTGATGGTCGACAGCTTTTTGAGGTCGGCGCGAATCTTCTCGACGGTCGGAATGTTGTCCACGTCGGGATGCGCCGTGCCCTCGAACGGCGCATAGGAAAGGCTGGGAATCATGCCCTTGAAATCGGGAGCTTCCTGCTTCTCGCGCAATACGCCCCATAGGGCGGCATGAACGGCGGTCACGAACAATAAAACGGCGACGACAGCGCGCATCGCAACTGAACCATAACGGGGCGAGCGTGGCCGGGAAGCGGACCCGTCCCCGAGGTCCGACCAGTACAACGGTAACGGAGACTATATCCGCCACACGAATTAACAACTCATACGCTGCCGTGGCCTTTTGAGGGCGGCACCATTATTCAAATGCGATTAGGCGCCGCCAGCTGAATGCCGCCTGAACAGAGCGCGCCACATTACTTCGGCGCTTCAGCAGGCGGTTTGGCGTCCGGCTGCGGAGCGGCTGCCGGCGCTGCGCCGCCACCGGCAGGCGCAGGTGTTGCCGGCTGGCTCAGCGCGGCAGGCTGCGGCTGCGCATTCGGATTGATCCAGCAGCCATGGACGCGGCTGTTGAGACTGTCAGCGATTTTCGGATCAATTAGCGGTCCGAATTTGACCAGACAGCGGAACGTCGCCTGCACATGACCGCCGGGGCAGCCGAATCGGTCGTAGAGATCGAGGTGACGGAACGCAGTGTCGAGATCGTCGCGCCACATCAGCACCACGACGCGGCGGCCAAGCCAGACGCATTCGGGATTGCCAGCAGGACCATTGATCGCCTGGGTCGCCTCGACGAATTCGTCAGACTTCTTCTGGCTCTCACGGGCAACGTCGGCAGGCGTCACGGGCGCATTTGCCGCAGGCTTCTGATCCTGTGCGCGAACTGGGCCGCTCTGGGCCAACGCGCAGCCAACACCCAGCAGCAGAGCAAGGCCTGGAACGGCGAGACAACGCAGAACCGCAGATTGGAACCCGAACACCAGTCGACGCATAAAGTCCCCGATAAGTTGGCTGCCAGGCAGTTCTGACGCCCTCGCCAGATGCCGTTCAAATGGGCCCCCAATACGGCGGCGACCACGGCTGAATCCCATGACGGACATTTTTGATTTTGTCCAGCAACGCCGGAAGTTTGTCTGATTTTCGTGGCGTGTCGGGCCGACAAGTCCGTGATTGCCGGCATGACGCACTTGGCAGATTGGCGATGACCGGCTAATCGACGGACGACTTTGGAGGACGGAACCAATTTCCACCCGCACGCCGCTGGCGCTTCTCATCCTTTCCCTTGGTACGATCGCAGCGGTTTGGTGGTGGCTCGCCACGCCGGTCACGCTGGTGCGCGCGCCGATTGATCCTGCCGCCAAATTGGAATGCGTCTCCTATGCGCCGTTCCGCGGCGAGCAAACGCCGCTGAACTCGACCGCCATCATTCCGGCGAGCCAGATTGCCGCCGACATGGCGCAGCTGGCGCAGATCACCAAATGCGTGCGGACCTATTCGATCGATAACGGCCTTGATCAGGTGCCGGAACTGGCCGGCAAGGTCGGACTGAAGGTCATTCAGGGCGTATGGCTCGGGAGCAACCGGCTCAAGAACCTGGCGCAGATCGCCGGCGTCGTCGATCTCACCAAGCGCTTTCCGAACGTGATCACCAGCGTGGTCGTTGGCAACGAGGTGCTGTTGCGCGGCGAGATGACGGCGGCCGATCTCGTCGGCAATATCCGCTCGGTGAAGGCGCAGGTCGGCAAGATCCCCGTGACCTATGCCGATGTCTGGGAGTTCTGGCTGAAGAATCGCGAGATCTATGACGCGGTCGATTTCGTCACGATCCACATCCTGCCCTATTGGGAGGACTTTCCGATTCGCGCGAAGAGCGCCGCCGCCCATGTGGACTCGATCCGCAAGCGTCTCGCGGTGGCGTTCCCATCCAAGGAAATCCTGATCGGCGAAACAGGTTGGCCGAGCGCCGGGCGGATGCGTGATGGCGCGTTGCCGTCGCGCACCAATCAGGCACGGGTCGTGTCCGAAATCCTCGATCTGGCCAAGCGCGAGGGATTCCGTGTCAATCTGATCGAAGCCTATGACCAGCCGTGGAAGCGCGACCTTGAAGGTACAGTCGGCGGCTATTGGGGCCTGATCTACGATCAGCCGCGCGAATTGAAGTATCCACCGGGCGTTCCGATTACCAATTATCCGTCGTGGAAGCTGCAGATGGGGCTCGGCATGGGCCTGAGCTTCCTGGTTTTAGTGACGGGCATGTTGACGCTTCGTCGACGGCCATGGTCGCCGCGTCCGTCGGCCTGGCTGACCGTTGCCGTATCGGCCACGGTGGCCGGCGTCCTGCTGGGCGTTGCCGCAGACAAGCTGATCTATGAAAGCTATGGCGTCGGCCGCTGGATCCAGTGGAGCGCGCTGCTGGCTGCCGGTGTCGCGTCGCCGCTGCTGTGCGCGTATGCGACGATGTCCGGCCGCTCGCTACCGACCTTCCTCCAACTGGTCGGACCGAGCCGGTTCCTGGCCCGTTCGTGGTCGACTGTTCTGCTCGGGCTGACCCTGGCTGTGGCGGCGCTGATCGGCGCTGAGACCGCGCTCGGTTTCGTGTTTGATCCGCGTTACCGCGACTTTCCGTTCGCGGCGCTGACCATGGCGGTGGTGCCGTTTGCGGGACTGATGGCCGTCAACCGTCCGCAGGAAGGTGTGCGGCCGATCGCCGAGTCGGTGTTTGCCGGAGTGCTCGTGCTGTCGGCCGTGTATATCGGCTTCAACGAAGGGCCGGATAACTGGCAGTCGCTGTGGACCTGCGCGATCTATCTGCTGTTCGGCGTCACGCTGTGGCGGGCGCGGGCCGCGCAAAGCCCAGAATGAGCAGGCCGATCGCGATGCCCGACAGGGCAACGTTATAGAGCACGATCCCGAAACCGGCTGCGATCAGTGCGACAGTGATCAGCACGATCGATGGCCGCAGCAGATTCAGCGTCGCAATGACGATCGCGGCGATGCCGAACACCGAATTCTTGAACAGATAGGTCATCACCAGCCGGCTCTTGCACAGGGTGCTCTGCAGGCCGGCGTCGCAGGCGAGCGCCGTCGTCGACAATTCGATGGCCAGATAACGCAGATAGATGGCGTAGCCGACCGACAGGAAGCCGACGATGAGAAGCCATTGCACCTGACGGGCGGTGAGCTTGAACGGATCTTTTTTCATGCGGAAACCATGGTTCAAAACGCGGTGCGGAACAACCCGGCATGCGGTCGCGGTGAGAGGTCGGACCTAGATAACACTTTAGCCGCGCACGCCAAGAGATTGAAAATCTGATCTTTTGGTCCTTAACGCAGACCCAGGAACGAGGTCAGCGACGATTGCGGCTTCGGCGGCGCAACTTCTTCAACGGGCTTGGGCGGCGGCGCTTGTTCGGTGCGTTCCTGTGGCTTCGGCGCGGCGCGCCTGCGTGGCGCCGGTCTGGCTGGTGCAGGCGCAACTTCCGCGGGCGCCGTCTCGGCCTTCATAGCAAGGCGCTGACCGTCGAAGATCGACGTCTCACAGGGCCGGCTGCTCTCGGTCAGCACGGCGCAGATCTTCGCGGCGGCTGCAGCGTCGCTGAGCGGGCCGGCGACGAGGCGCAGTTGCATGCCGAGTCCGGTCGGGCGTTCCTTCACCATCATGATTGGGCGCAGTCCGTTCAGCGCGCGAGACTTGGACATGCCGCGCCAGATCGCGCGCAGGCCGTCCACCGAATTGGCGCCGCCGATATCGACGCCGAACTCCGTGCGGGCGACCGGCGTCGCCACGGCTTCGACGGCTACGGGGGCGGGCTCGGGCGCGGCCGGTTGGACCGATGCCGTTGTCTCCGGAGCGGTCGGAGGAGTTTCGATGGTCGGTGCCGGTTCGCTCAATTTGGCGGCCGCGGCATCGGGCGGCGCCGTCATCGATTTCCATGCAACGAGCGGCGCAGAGGCTGGTGGATTGATTGTCGATGAAGCCGCTGCTTGCGCCGGTTTGGTGGGTGTCGTTTCGACAGGCGGCGTGATCGCAGCCACGGGACCGATGACCGGCGTCGACGGAATGCTCGGAAGCTCTGCCACCGGCTTTGGCTCGGTGGCTGCCGGCGGGGCAACGACGGATGCGGTGGCAGGTGGCTGCGGCGTTGGTGCTGGCGTCGTTGTGGCGGCTGTCGGTGTTGGAGTGGTCTGGCGCTTGATCGATCCGGTGACTGAATCCAGTCCCTGTTCGACGGAGGTGACGCGGGCATAGAGCCGGTCACGGTCGCTGTTGAGCGTCTCGATGGCCAGCGTCAGGCGCCGGGCCTCGGCCTGGGTCTCTTTGGCGACGAGCTGGATCTGCTGGGCCTGCCGCGCAAAGGTGTCGGATGTGGCGACCTGATCGCGGCGCAACTGGACCTGCGACTGGCTGGCCAGAATGGCAACCACCACCGCACCCACGGCGGCAACGCCCCAGGAGCCCAGCCGCCACATCATGCGGCGGTCGACCTTGTCTTCCTCAGCCAGAAATCCGGTCAGCCAGCCGCTATGCTCGGCTGAGAGAGTATCGGCCCACTTGTCGTGCTTATCCGCCATTCGACGTCTGCGTCGCCCCATCGCCCCTGCGAATCACAGTTCAACATTATCAGGAAACCGGCGGGAACCTGAGGTTGTCGGGCCACACGGCGAGCCAAACCGGTTTCCAGATTGGCCCAAAACCATTTAAGACGGCCGCGGCGCATGAGCGCCGCCACAACGGGGATTCGGATGACGGGCAGAACCAGCCTCACCATCGTGCTCGCGGCCGGCGAGGGAACGCGGATGCGGTCCTCGACGCCGAAAGTGCTGCATCAGGTCGCCAGCCAGTCGCTGCTGGGCCATGTGCTCGCGGCGGCGCCTCATGGCGCAGGCTCTGCACTGGCCGTCGTTGTCGGTCCCGATCGTCAGGACGTGGCGGATGAGGCCAGGCGGGTGCGGCCCGATGCCGCAACATTCGTTCAGCACGAGCGTCTTGGCACCGCCCATGCCGTGCTGGCGGCAAAGGACGCCATTGCAAAGGGCGCGGACGATCTGCTGATCGCCTTCGGCGACACGCCGCTGATTTCGGCCGAGACGTTCGAGCGCCTGCGTGCGCCCTTGAAGGCAGGTGCTGCGCTGACCGTGCTCGGCTTTCGTGCGGCCGATCCGACCGGTTATGGCCGGCTCCTGATCGAAGGCGATCAGCTCGTCGCGATCCGTGAACATGCGGATGCTACACCGGCCGAACGCGAGGTGGACCTCTGCAATGCCGGCGTTATGGCATTCGCCGGCAAGACCGCGCTCACGATCATCGAGCAGATCGGCACGTCCAACAGCAAGGGCGAATACTATCTCACCGACGCCGTGGAGATCGTGCGCAGCATGGGATTGCGGGCGAGTGTGATCGAGACCAGTGAGGATGAAGTCCGCGGCATCAACACCAAGGCACAGCTCGCGGAAGCCGAAGCGATCATGCAGGCAAGGCTGCGCAAGGCCGCGCTCGACGCGGGCGTGACCATCGTCGCGCCGGAAACCGTGCATCTCGCGGCCGATACGACGTTTGGTAACGACGTCATCATCGAGCAGTATGTCGTGATCGGGCCCGGCGTCAGTATCGCTGACGGCGCTGTCATTCACGCCTTCTCGCATATCGTGCAGGCGGCCATCGGCAAGAAGGCCTCGATCGGTCCTTACGCACGCATCCGGCCGGGAACGTCGGTCGGCGAGGGCGCGCGCATCGGCAACTTCGTTGAAGCCAAGGCGGCCATTCTGGAAGCGGGCGTGAAGGTCAACCACCTGACCTATGTCGGCGATACGCATATCGGCGCCGGCGCCAATATCGGCGCAGGCACCATCACCTGCAATTACGATGGCTTCAACAAGAGCAAGACGATCATCGGTGCCGGTGCCTTTGTCGGTTCGAATTCGTCGCTGGTCGCGCCGGTGAAGATCGGGGCCGGCGCTTACATCGGTTCGGGCTCAGTGATCACCCGCGACGTGCCGGACGATGCGCTTGCGGTAGAGCGCAACGAAGTGTCGATGAAGGAAGGCTGGGGCAAGCGCTTCCGCGACAAGAACGCGGCGAACAAGAAGCCGAAGTGAGCGCGCGGTGTTCGCGATGACGTTAGGTCACTGGGGTCTTCAGATGCCAGCCACGACGGATCGGACGCTTGGCGACAATTTCTTCCTGCGGCGTATGGGGCTCGGCGACATGCGGTTTGACCGCAATATCACGCTGCGGCGGCGGCCAATGCGCCAGTTTGCTCTGCGACATCTCGACATGTCGCAGCCGTGATCCGGCGATCGATCGGGGGGCTCTGGGGTCTCGCTCCTCCCACATGGACGTCTACTCCGGTCAGGCGTAGATGCTTCCGCAAACACGTTGATGGTTTGTTAAACGCGTCGCGCAAAATGCCCCTACAACCGCGGTAACTTGTCTCAATCGGCAATAATTATTGAGTAACAGTCGATTTGCGATTCTCGCTAAGAGAGTTCCAGTATTTCTGGGCAATTTGATACCACTTGGAGAGATAACCCCGCATGTGCGGCATCGTCGGAATTTTGGGACGCGGTCCGGTTGCTGACCAGATCGTGGACTCGCTGAAGCGCCTCGAATATCGCGGCTACGATTCCGCTGGCGTCGCCACGCTGGAAGGCGCGCATATCGATCGCCGCCGCGCCGAAGGCAAGCTGAAGAATCTCGAAGCCAAGCTCGGCAAGTCGCCGCTCGCAGGTCATATCGGCATCGGTCACACGCGCTGGGCGACGCATGGCAAGCCGACCGAAGCCAACGCGCATCCGCACGCCGCCGAAGGCGTCGCGGTCGTGCACAACGGCATCATCGAGAATTTCCGCGAATTGCGCCTCGAGCTCGAAAAGGGCGGCGCCAAATTCGCGAGTGAGACCGACACCGAAGTCGTCGCGCATCTCGTCAGTTCCTATCTGCAGAAGGGCGCATCGCCGGTCGAAGCTGTGAAGCAGGCGCTGCCGCGCCTGAAAGGCGCGTTCGCATTGGCTTTCGTGTTCAAGGATCACGACAACCTGATGATCGGCGCCCGCAAAGGCTCGCCGCTTGCAGTCGGCTATGGTGACGGCGAGATGTATCTTGGCTCCGACGCGATTGCGCTGGCGCCGTTCACCGACGACATCAGCTATCTCGAAGACGGTGACTGGGTGGTGCTGACCCGCAAGGGCTGCGAGATCCACGATGAATCCGGCAAGGTCGTGAAGCGCGACGTGCTGAAATCCGGCGCGTCGGCCTTTATGGTCGACAAGGCCAACTATCGCCACTTCATGGCCAAGGAAATTCACGAGCAACCCGAAGTCGTCGGTCACACGTTGGCGCGTTATGTCGATCTGGCGAACGAGCGCGTTGCGCTGCCGATGACGCTGCCGTTCGACTTCAAGGACATCCAGCGCATTTCGATCACCGCCTGCGGCACTGCGAGCTACGCGGGTTTCATCGCTAAATACTGGTTCGAACGCTTTGCGCGCGTGCCGGTCGAAGTCGATGTGGCCTCTGAATTCCGCTATCGCGAAGCCCCAGTACGCAAGGGTGATCTGGCGATCTTCATCTCACAGTCTGGCGAGACGGCCGATACGCTGGCAGCGCTGCGTTACGCCAAAGAGCAGGGCATGCACACGCTCGCTGTCGTCAACGTCACGACCTCGACCATTGCACGCGAGAGCGAGACCGTGATGCCGACACTGGCTGGTCCGGAAATCGGCGTGGCTTCTACCAAGGCTTTCACCTGCCAACTGATGGCGCTTGCGACGCTTGCGATCGCAGCCGGCAAGGCCCGCGGCGAGCTGTCCGACGCCGACGAAGCCAAACTGGTTCACGGTCTCGTCAAGGTCCCCCGTCTGATGACCGACGCGCTGACGCACGAAGCTGCGATCGAGAAGCTGGCGCGCGACATCGCCAAGTCGAAGGACGTGCTCTATCTCGGCCGCGGCACCAGTTATCCGCTGGCACTGGAGGGCGCGCTGAAGCTGAAGGAAATCTCCTACATCCACGCTGAGGGTTACGCGGCCGGCGAACTCAAGCATGGTCCGATCGCGCTGATCGACGAGACCATGCCGGTGGTCGTGATCGCGCCTTATGACCGGGTGTTCGACAAGACCGTGTCGAACATGCAGGAGGTCGCAGCGCGCGGCGGCAACATCATTCTGATGACCGACGCCAAGGGCGCGGAGGAGGCCACCGTGGACTCCATGGTGACCATTGTAATGCCGGACATGGACGCAGCATTCACGCCGCTGGTCTATGCCGTGCCGGTGCAGTTGCTCGCCTATCACACCGCCGTGGTGATGGGCACTGACGTCGACCAGCCCCGCAATCTGGCCAAGTCGGTCACGGTGGAATAGGCCGGCGGAGCGGCAAGATTGTCGCAGGCGGCCGGTTTGGCCGCCTGGCGCCGCCAAGTGGCTTCCCCCGCACTGGCGAAATCCTGCTAGGATACCCATAAGGACTGACGGCGCGGTTTCGCGCGCCGCGCCAGATGGATTTGAAACGCTGATGGAACGCCCCGATTTGCCGTTGACCCCGCCCGTTGGCGACCCGCCGCCCGAGGCGCCGCGCGGCTTCATGGCCCGGATCCGCAACTATTTCCTCACCGGCCTGATCGTTGCCGGTCCGGTCGCGATTACCTTTTACCTCACCTGGTGGTTCGTCACCTGGGTCGATGCGATCGTGCGGCCGCTGGTACCGGAGGCCTATCGGCCCGAACAATACCTGCCTTACGGTATTCCGGGCTCCGGCCTGATCGTCGCTTTCGTGGCGCTGACCCTGCTGGGTTTCCTCACCGCCAACCTGATCGGTCGCTCGCTGGTCGATCTCGGCGAGAATCTGCTTGGCCGCATGCCGGTGGTGCGCGCGATCTATCGCGGGCTGAAGCAGGTGTTCGAGACGCTGTTCTCGGGTTCGGGATCGAGTTTCCGTAAAGTGGGCCTCGTCGAGTTTCCGTCGCCGGGCATGTGGTCGATCGTGCTGATCTCGCAGCCGCCGAGCACCGAAGTGGCGAAGAGCCTGCCGGGGCAGGAGGAACACATCTCGGTGTTCCTGCCCTGCGCGCCGAATCCGACGACGGGATTCTTCTTCTATGTGCCGAAGAGCAAGATCATCGACATCGACATGTCCGCCGAGGATGCCGCGACGCTGATCATGTCGGCGGGCGTCGTCCAGCCAGGTTCAGATTCGCAGAAGAAGATCGCGGCATTGGCGCAGATGGCAACGGCAGCGGGTATCGCGAATGCTCCGCCAGCGAAGCAGCCAGCACAGGTGGATTAGGTCGTAGAGCTTTCTTTCCCTCCCTCAAGCGGCGAAGCCGCGCAGTGGGGAGGGTGGATCGACCGCGGAGCGGTCGAGACGGGTGGGGTGGTGCCACGAACGCTGTCCTCGCATGGGGAGAGACCCCACCCCGGCCTATCGGCCGACCATGGCGGACGAATTCGTCCGCCAGACCCCACTGCGCAGCTTCGCTGCTTGGGGGAGGGATATCGCGACCGCCTGCGCGTCTCAGCTTCTTCGAATTTCAAACAGCCACCGCTCTTCAGACATGCGTCATCGCCCCCATTGTTTGCGGCGCGGGGGCGCCGTCGTCCTTTGCATTCCCGCCCCCTTGTGAGAGGGCGTGCGGAACGCCAGGTGCCCGTTGCACCCTTGGGCCTGATGCGATGCGGTCTTCCGCAATTGAGAGTGCATCAGGACTTTCGGAGGCGCCGAGCGATTGCCCGACGTTCCGCATGCGGTGTTTTTTCGGTTGCTTGCACTTTGCCTCGACGAACGCTCCGATCGCGAATTAAAGTCCCAAGGCGATGGGAAGGGAGCCTCAAGCGACTAGGCCGAACGCGTTTCGATTTGGTCGTCCGTCACACTGTCCAGGGCTCTTTCCATCCCAAGGTCGGCCGTGTCCTTGCCAGTGGCAGTGCTGGCGCAGATCCGTCCTGCCCGAAGACAGACGTTCCCCATGAACCGCGTGACGCCGCATCTCCGGCGTCCACCGCATCCTGCCCCGCGAACGTGACGATCGCGATCGCCCCTCTCGGTGGGGCCGGACGGAGGGGAATATAAACCTTATGGGGATGGTGTCAATGGAAGATAGGAAGAAATGTTTAGGCGCTTTGCGCCGCCCCAAACTGTCATTCCGGGGCGGGAGCGGCGCCGAAGGCGACGGGACCGAACCCGGAATCCCGACATGGGAGTCACCGTAGAGCCAGACACTCCGGGATTCCCCACCATTCCAAGTGGAATGGCTGAGGTTCGCGACCGGCAAGTGCCGGCCGCGCCCCGGAATGACGAGCTTGGATCGAGATTCCGGGCTCAGTCCAGCCCGCTTCGGGCGGCCGTTTTGGCCATGACATAGTTCTAGCTGGCTGCCGGACGGCGTCGTGATGTGCGCCGGTTGAAGCGGCGCCAGCCCCATACGATCAGCGCTTCCAGTCCGATCAATGTCGCCACGACGATCAGCGCCGCAGATGCCGGGTCCGAACTGGTGTCCCCGATCCAGAAGCCGAGGGCGAGCAGTGGCCCGGCCCATGCGAGACTGCCGATAAACGTTCCCAGCAGAAATTGCGGGAGGGATACGCCGAGCACCCCGGCGGGGATCGCCATATAGACTCGGATCACGGGCAGCGTCTGGCCGACCGCGAGGATCACGAACAGGTTTCGTTGAAATGCACCCGCTGCGCGCTGGTAGCGCGCAGAGGTCAGTCCGATATAGGGACCGAAGCGTCTCACGAATGTCGCGCTGCGTCGTTCTCCCAGGATCAGGCCAGCGCCATACCAGCACAGCGAACCGGCCGTCGAGCCGATCGCGAGCGCCAGGATGGCTGAAGCGAGATCGCTCTGCTTTGCAGCGACGACGATGCCGATGACCACGAACGCGACGTAAGACGGCACGAACGGAAACAGCTTCTCGGCGATGCCAAGCCCGATGATCCCGATTGGGCCGACATGAACGCAGTTAATCAGAAGATCGGATAGTTCTGTGGCCATCACGCTCATTCTGCCACCTGGACGGCGGACTGGCGCCGCGTGATGCGATAGACCGAGGCTGGCGGAACGTTCATCAGAACGCGACCGACACAGGACGCCTCGAGGCCGAATTGTTGGAGTTGCAGATGACTGATCGGACAGCGGACGCCGTAGGTGAACTGATACATTACGCCGTCGGAGCGGAGGCTGTTGAAAACACCGGCCAGGATCGCGTCGACCTTGTTTTGTGCCATGTTCAGCAACGGAAGTCCGCTGACGACGGCGCCGAACGTCGCGGGTTCGAACACCTTTTGCGGCGCGATCCATGAAGCGTCCATCCATAGCACGCGCGCACGCGGAAATCGCTGCTGCAACAGCCGCATGAAGTCGGAGCCATATTCGATGAGCGTCAAATCGCCTTCCTTCACACCTTGCTTCAGCAGTGCTTTCGTAAAGACGCCGGTGCCGGGGCCGAGTTCGAGCACCTTGCCGGTCGCGCCGTTGATATCGCGGGTGATCATGTTGGCGAGGGCAGACCCCGACGGCGCAATTGCCCCGACGGTTCGGGGGGCTGAGGCGAGCGATCGGAAGAAGAGCAGGAGGCCGTTTGCAGTCATGTGAACTATCCATTGCAAATGCATCGACACCGACGGTCGTCGGCAGTGTCATGGGTATGTGCAGTGGAGATTGAGAGAACATGACGTGATGTCTTTGACGCTGCAATAAAGCGGCGGCGATATTCAACGTGCATCGCTGCTAGCGTTGGGCATGCCGCCTGCCGAAGGCCATGGTGACGCGCGTGCCACCATTCGGGCCGTCCTGAATATCGATCATGCCGTCATGGAGCCGAACGATCTCGCGAACCAGATTGAGTCCGAGGCCGGCGCCGCGCGAGCCGCTATTGAGGCGGTAGAACGGCTCGAAGACGCGTTCGCGATCGTTCAGCGGGATGCCGGGGCCTTCATCGGTCACCGAGACCGAAGACGCGGTGACGCTGACAACGATTTTTCCGCGACGTCCACCGTATTCGATCGCATTGTGAATCAGGTTCGCGAGTGCGCGCTCCAGTGCCCCCTGATCTCCTGACAAGGGGGCCTGCTTCACGCTGCTCTCGAAGGCGATCTCGTATCCTGCCGCGATGGCGAGCGGCGCAAGATCCGACGTCACATGCTGCGCGACCTCGACGAGGTCGATATCCGACTGCGGCGCGGCTGTCTGCTTCAACCGTTCGGTGTCCAGCAGCTGGTCGGCGAGCGTCGACAGACGGCGGACATCCTCGATCAAACGCGTCGTATGCGGTCCGGGTTCGGTCGACTCGATCCGGGTTTGCAGAATGGCAATCGGCGTTCGCAATTCGTGGGCGGCATCGACCAGAAAGCGCTGGCGACGATCGAAGCCTTCGTCGAGGCGGCGCAGCGCATCGTTGATGGCCACGACCAGCGGAACGATCTCGTTGGGCACCTGGTCCAGCGTGAGGCGCGCGCCGCGTTTGTCGGTGTCGATCCGTTTGGCCTGCGCTGCCGCGTGGCCGAGACCGAGCAGCGCGCGTCTGACCACGATGGGCGTGGCAACGAGAGTCGTCAGGGCCATCACGGCGAGAATCGGCAGTACCACGCTGAGAAACAGCGTTGCGATGGCGGCGGCGACGCGGTGCCAGGGCACGGTGCCTCCGGAGCCGGTGAGAATTTGAACGCGGCCTGCGGCGCTGCCGACCCAGCGCATGCGTGCCGTTGCGCGCGGGGCATCGCCGATATTCCAGCCGAGACGGGCCTGGCCGACGTCATCGAGCGCATCGCCTATGCGCGCGAATTCGGGCGGTACATTGCCTTGCGAGACACGATGGCCGTCCTTGTCCCTGACGAGAAACCACAGCTCGGGCATCCTGGCGCGCTGCCGCGCCAGCGCGGGCGTGTCGCGCAGGATTATGGCGCCGGCCTGGTCACGCGCGATGGCGTTTTCGATCACATTGATGGTCTCGTCTTCGGGCTCCAGTGAGACGATATAGCCGCCGCCCCACAACACACCCACGATCGTCAACACCAGTCCGGTCAGCATCAACGCCTGCAGGCCGACGAGTCGGCTGACCAACAACCATCGCAATGACTTGCCGCGAATTCGGTTCATGGTGTGCGCTTGATCAGGTAGCCGATGCCACGAATGGCGTGAATTTCTACATCCGCGCTGGCATCGGCCAGTTTGCGGCGAAGGCGCGAGACATGGGTGTCGAGGGCGTTGGACTGGATTTCGTCGTCGAAGCCGTAGACCGCTTCTTCGAGCGCGGACCGCGGGACGGTTCGGCCGGAGCGCCGCAGCAGCGTTTCGAGCACCAGCAACTCACGACGCGGCAAGGTGAGGGCGACACCGGCGACGCTCGCCTGGCGGTGCTCGGCACTGTAGGCGAGGCGACCGAGTTGGAGGACTTCGGCCGGCATATCGCTTGGCCGGCGCAGCACGGCGCGCAGCCGCGCCAACAGTTCCTCGATTGCAAATGGCTTGCCGAGATAGTCGTCGGCGCCGGTATCCAACCCGGCCACGCGATCGGCGAGGTCGCCCCGCGCCGTCAACACGATGATGGGCGCCTGCACGCCACTCGCTCTTAATTTGGGTATCAGCGTGAGCCCGTCGCCGTCGGGCAACTGGCGATCGAGCAGGATGGCTCCATAGCTGTTGGTGAGCAGAGCCTCCTCGGCCATGCCGATCGTCGCCACGCGGTCGACCACCATATCGTGGCCCTTGAGCGCGGCCGCGAGCGCCGCTGCCATTTCCGGTTCATCCTCGACGAGAAGCACGCGCACACAACTACCCTTTCGCCTCAAGCCAAGCGTCGAACCTAGGTGGGGAACATTGCGTCAACGTTACGAAGCTGATCGGAGCGACTATCCTGCACCGATCAGCGGGATCGCTTCGTCGCGCTCATAGAGATACAGCAGGCAGCGCAGCGCCTCGCCGCGCTCGCCCGTGAGTTTCGGATTGTCCTGCAGGATCCGCAGCGCTTCGTCGCGCGCCTGCGTGATCAGCTGTGCATGAACCTCCGACCGCGCGATGCGGAAGCCGGGCATGCCGCTCTGACGCGTTCCCAATACGTCGCCTTCGCCGCGCAGCTTGAGGTCTTCCTCGGCAATGCGAAAACCGTCAGTGGAGTCCTTGATCACCTTCAGGCGTTTGGTGGCGATCTCGCCGAGCGGTTCGCGATAGAGCAGGAGGCATGTGGACGCCTCCGAGCCGCGCCCGATACGGCCGCGGAGCTGGTGCAACTGGGCAAGACCGAAGCGCTCGGCATTCTCGATCACCATGATGGTCGCGGCAGGCACGTCGACGCCGACTTCGACGACGGTCGTGGCGACCAGTATCTGGGTCTCGCCGGCAGCGAAGCGTGCCATCGCCGCATCCTTCTCCGCCCCCTTCATCCGGCCATGTACGATGCCAACCTTGTCGCCGAACCGCTGCTGCAGGCTCTCGAAGCGCTCTTCCGCATTGGTGAGTTTCGGGCCATCCATTTCGGACTCTTCGACCAGCGGCACGATCCAGTAGATCAGCTTGCCGTTGTCCACGGCGCGGCCGATGCCGTCGATGACTTCCTGCAGCCGGCTTGCCGACATGGTGCGGGTCTCGATCGGCTGGCGGCCCGCGGGCTTTTCGCGTAGTTCGGAAATGTCCATGTCGCCAAAGTAAGTCAGCACCAGCGTGCGCGGGATCGGCGTCGCCGACAGCACCAGCACATCCACCGCGCTGCCCTTGTTGGTGAGCGTGAGACGTTCGCGAACGCCGAAGCGGTGCTGCTCGTCGACGACAGCCAGTGCGAGCGCCTTGAATTCCACATCGTCCTGAATGAGCGCATGCGTGCCGACGATGAAGTCGATCTCGCCGGCGGCAAGCCGCGCGAGGATATCCTTGCGTTCGCGGCCTTTCTCGCGGCCGGTGAGGATGGCGACGCGTAGGCCTGCGCGTTCGGCCAGCGGCGTGATGGTCTTGATGTGCTGGCGCGCGAGAATTTCCGTCGGCGCCATCAAGGCTGTCTGCTTGCCGACCTCGGCGGCGGCCGCAGCGGCAAGCAGCGCCACGACGGTCTTGCCCGAGCCGACATCGCCTTGCAGCAGCCGCAGCATGCGGAGCGGCTTGGTGAGATCATCGGCAATGGCTGCGGTCGCCTGCTGCTGCGATTGCGTCAGCGCATAGGGCAGGGCGTCGATGATCTTGCGGCGGATGTGGCCATCGCCAGCATTGCGATCGCCGGCGGGACGACGGAGCTGCGCGCGTACCAGCGCCAGTGCCAGTTGGCCGGCGAGCAATTCATCGAAAGCGAGACGCGACCAGAACGGGCCTTCCGGCAGGACGTCGGTGATCTCGACCGGCACATGGACGCGCTGCAACGCCTCCGCCAGCGTTGGGAACTTGCAACGCCGGATGACTTCCGGGCTGATCCATTCCGGCAGCGCCGGCAGCTTGGTCAGCGCCTGCGCGATGGCCTTGCGCAGCGAAGTGATCGCGAGGCCCTGGGTCAGCGGATAGACCGCGTCGATGCCCGTGAGTTTGGCGAAGCCCTCCTCGTCGACCACGCGGTCGGGATGGGTGATCTGCAGCATGCCGTCGAACAGCTGCGTTGTGCCGGAGACGTAGCGCTTCTCGCCGACCGGCAGCAGCTTCTCGATCTGGCCCGGATACGTCCGAAAATAGGTCAGGATCACCGTGCCGGTGTCGTCGTGGGCATAGACCAGATGCGGCGCGCGGGAGCGGCCGGGCGGCGGCTCGCGATGGCGATCGACAATGACTTCGAGGGTCACCATGGCGCCGATCTCGGCCTCGTTGATCTTCGGCCTGTCGCGGCGGTCGATCACGCTCACCGGCAGATGCAGCAGCAGATCAACGATGCGCGGCGTCTCGGCGCGGTCCAGCAGGAAGCGCAGCAGCTTGTCCTGCTTCGGCCCGATGCCGGACATGCTGGTGACCGGGACGAACAGGGGATTGAGCACTTCAGGGCGCATCAGGACGACTCAGGTGGCCAGCACGGCGAGAGAGCTACGGTATTTGCGAGACTTGGATGCATTTCAAGGCGAAAGCAATGCGTTATGAGGTGCTGACAGGGGCGGAAGCGGAGGCTATATGAGCCTGCCCGGCACGTCCGGGCTTTCTGCGTTTGCGGGCTTTGGGCGGGATGGACAGATGACGGGAACGACACGATCGAGCAACGGCCTGGATGACCGCCGCAAGCGGCTGCTGTTCCGGTGCTGGCACCGCGGCACGCGCGAGATGGATCTCATTCTGGGCCGTTTCGCGGATGCCGAGATCGGCATTCTGGCGGACCTCGAACTCAAGCAGCTCGAAGACCTGATCGGCCTGGAAGACCCCGAGCTTTATCCGGCCTTCGTCGGTGATACCCAATTGGACGAGCAGTACCGCACGCCGCTGTTCGAGCGCATCAAGCTGTTCCGGAATCTGGACAAGCCTCTATGAAATCCCCCGTTGCCTCGCCGGCCGCACAGCTTGCGCCCGGCCGTGCGCTGACCTTTGCCAATGTCGCCGAGGGTGCCGAAGGCCTGATCGTTGCCGATCTGGCACGCGCGGTTGCGGCCAAGCCGAAGCCGCCTGCGGTCAGCCTGACCGTGATCTGCCGTGACGGGCCGCGCATGCAGCAATTGGCGCGCTCGCTTGAATTCTTCGCGCCGGATTTGCCGGTGCTGCAATTCCCGGCCTGGGACTGCCAGCCCTACGACCGCGTCTCGCCCCATGGCGGCATTCTCGCGCATCGCATGACCACGCTGGCGCGGCTGTCGCGCCTCACCGGCAGCGACAAGCCGATGATCGTGCTGACCACGGTCAACGCCGTCGTGCAGCGCGTGCCGGCCCGCGAGATCGTCGCGGCGCAGGCGCTGTCTGTCGCGCCCGGCCATGTGGTGCCGATGGACTCCATCGTCGCCTGGCTTGAACACAACGGCTACACCCGCTCCGGTACGGTGCGCGAGCCCGGCGAATATGCCGTGCGCGGCGGCATCCTCGATCTGTTTCCGGCGGGCCTCGACCAGCCGGTGCGGTTCGACTTCTTCGGCGACAGTCTGGAATCGATCCGGGCCTTCGATGCCGAGACGCAACGCACGCTGATGGATATGCGCGCGCTGGATCTGGTGCCGGTGTCTGAATTCCAGCTCATCACCGAAACTATCCGCCGCTTCCGCATGGGCTATGTCGCGCAATTCGGCGCGCCGGAGCGCGACGACCAGCTTTATGAAGCGGTCAGCGAAGGTCGCCGTCATCCCGGCATGGAGCACTGGCTGCCGCTGTTTCAGGACCGCATGGACACGCTGTTCGATTATCTGCCGGGCACGCCGGTCGCCATCGAGCCGCAGGGCGAAGATGCCGCCACCGAACGCTTCAAGCAGATCGGCGATTATTACGAGGCGCGCCGCGAAGCCATGGGCATCCCCGGCGGCGGCGCGATCTACAAGCCGCTGCCGCCGGACCGGCTCTATCTCACCGACAGCGAATGGCACAAACGGTTGGAAGATCTCGCAATGGCGCGGTTGTCGCCGTTCGCCGTGCCGGACGGCACGCCGGGCGTGGTCGACGCGGGTGCACGGGCAGGCCGCAATTTCGCGCCGGAGCGGGCCGACGCCAATGTGAACGTGTTCGAGCGCGTGGTCGCGCATATTGGGGCGTTGCAGGCGGAGCGCAAGAAGGTCGTCGTCGCGCTGTGGAGCGAGGGCTCGCGCGACCGCATGGCGAGCATGCTGAAGGACCACAAGCTGCTCAACCAGCAGATGGTGAATTCCTGGCGCGCGGTGCAGGCGACGCCCCGCAACGAGACCATGCTGGCCGTGGTCGGCATGGAATCCGGTTTCGAGACCGACCAGATCGCTGTTATCAGCGAACAAGACATCCTTGGCGACCGCCTGGTACGGCCGCGCAAGGCGAGCCGCAAGCTCGACAATTTCATCTCGGAAGTGACGAGTCTCGCTGCCGGTGACGTCGTGGTCCATGTGGAGCACGGCATCGGCCGTTTCGTCGGGCTGCAGACGTTGCAGGTCGGCGGCGCACCGCATGACTGTCTTGAACTGCGCTACGCCAACGAGACCAAGCTGTTTCTGCCGGTCGAGAATATCGAACTGCTGTCGCGCTATGGCTCCGACGCGACCAATGTCGAGCTCGACAAGCTCGGCGGCTCTGGCTGGCAGGCCCGCAAGGCCAAGCTCAAGAACCGCATCCAGGAAATTGCCGGCGAACTCATCAAGATCGCCGCCGAGCGGCATCTGCGCGAGACCGAGCGGATCGTCGTACCGCGCGAGCAGTATGACGAATTCTGCGCGCGCTTTCCCTATGAGGAAACCGAGGACCAGCAGACCGCGATCAACGCCGCGCTGCACGATCTCGAACATGGCAAGCCGATGGATCGCCTGATCTGCGGCGATGTCGGCTTCGGCAAAACGGAAGTGGCCATGCGCGCGACCTTCGCCGTGGCCATGGAAGGCAAGCAGGTCGCCGTCGTGGTGCCGACCACGCTGCTGGCGCGTCAGCACGCGAAGAACTTCACCGAGCGCTTCAAGGGTTTTCCGGTGAATGTCGCGCAGGCCTCAAGGCTGGTAGCGCCGAAAGAGCTGACGGCGACCAAGAAGGGCCTTGCAGATGGTTCCATCGACATCGTCGTGGGCACGCATGCGCTGCTCGGCAAGTCGATCAAGTTCAAGGACCTCGGCCTCGTCGTGGTTGACGAGGAGCAGCACTTCGGCGTGACGCATAAGGAACGGCTGAAGCAGCTCCGCGCCAATGTCCATGTGCTGACGCTGTCGGCCACGCCGATCCCGCGCACGCTGCAGCTCGCGCTGACCGGCGTACGTGACCTGTCGATCATCGCCTCGGCGCCGGTCGATCGTCTGGCGGTGCGCACTTTCGTGGCTCCGCATGATCCCTTGATGATCCGCGAAGCGCTGCTGCGTGAGCGCTATCGTGGCGGGCAGGCGTTCTATGTGGTGCCGCGCATCGACGATCTCGCCGAGGTGAAGGACTTCCTCGACAAGCATGTGCCGGAGATGAAGGTCGCCGTGGCCCATGGCCAGATGGCGCCAACGGTCATCGAAGACATCATGTCGGCGTTCTATGACGGCAAATACGACATCCTGCTGTCCACCACGATCGTGGAGTCGGGTCTCGATATTCCCAACGCCAACACGCTCATCATTCACCGTGCCGACATGTTCGGTCTCGCGCAGCTCTATCAGCTCCGTGGCCGTGTCGGCCGCTCCAAGCTGCGCGCTTATGCGCTGTTCACGCTGCCGTCGACGCACAAGATCACCGGCCAGGCGGAACGCCGTTTGAAAGTGCTGCAGTCGCTGGAGAACCTCGGCGCCGGCTTCCAGCTCGCCTCGCACGATCTGGATATTCGCGGCGCCGGCAATCTGCTCGGCGAAGAGCAGTCCGGTCATATCAAGGAAGTCGGCTTCGAGCTGTATCAGTCGATGCTGGAAGAGGCGATCCTGGCGCTCAAGTCGGGTATCTCCGAGCCGGTCGCCGACAGGTGGTCGCCGACCATCACGCTCGGCATGCCGGTGATGATCCCCGACGACTTCGTCGCCGATCTTGCGGTGCGGCTGTCGCTGTATCGCCGGCTCGCCGATCTCGAAACCGACGATGAGATTGCAGCCTTCGCGGCCGAATTGCGCGACCGTTTCGGCGTGCTGCCTGACGAGGTGCGCTATCTGTTCAAGATCGCGGCCATCAAGGCGTATTGCCGCCGCGCCAATGTCGAGAAGGTCGATGCCGGTCCGAAGGGCGTTGTCATCTCGTTCCGCGACAACTCGTTCGCGCAGCCGGACAGGCTGGTATTCTTCATCAAGCAGTATGGCCAGGCCGCGAAGGTGCGCCCAGATATGAAGGTGGTGTTCCTGCAGGATTGGGGAACACCGGAAGAACGTCTCGAAGGCGCAACAGAAATCCTGCGCGCTCTGGCGGGGCTCGCGGAGAGCAAGAAGGCGGCTTAGGCGCTTTCGCTCCGTCCTCATCCTGAGGAGCAGCGCCGATGGCGCTGCGTCTCGAAGGATGGCTGCGAAGTCAGCGCCGAACACGCATCCTTCGAGACGCCGCCAAAGTGCGGCTCCTCAGGATGAGGACAGAGCATGCCGCAAAACAAGACAGCCGCCGGCATTGCTGCCGACGGCCGTTCGTTGAACTACGCGACGCTTACTTCGGATACTTGAATTCCGGAGCGGCCTTCAGGGCCTCCTTGGTGGTGTTCATCGACGCCACCCACTTGTTGTCCTTGTTCAGGCTCACCTTCACCGAAGCCGGCGAGACTGCGACATAGTGTTCGCCCATGCCGAGGAAGCCGCCGACCGACAGGATCAGCGCGTCGACCTGATTGTTCTTGATTGCGAGATCGCTGATCTCGCCGATCGTCTCATCCTTCTGGTTGGTGATGTTCAGGCCCTTGAGCTTGGACGAGAACATCTCCTCCTTGGAGACGGTCGAGAACTTTGCCTCGGCGGGTGCAGCGCCTGTCGTGACTGCCGACTGCGCCAGAACCGGCGTGGCGAGAAGGGCGAGGGAAGCGGTGATCAGTGCGAGCTTTTTCATTATCGTTGTCTCCATTGCAGATGCACCTACAATGCGACGTTCGATACTTCGTTCCTGATTTTATTTCTGGAACTAAGACGCTACGCGCTGCGCGTCCTCGCCATGCAGGCGCGCCAGCAGCGACTTCGCGGTATCCGTTGGCTCCATCGTGATCACCGTGACGTGGGGATCGTTGCGCGCATCGCGCTTGGGTCCGTGCATGGTGTGCTTCATCACGCTGGAGAGCCGCCTGGCGATCATATGGGCGTTGCGCTGGTCGGTTTCGGCGAAAGCGACCACGATCGAGCCGTCACTCTGCAGCGTGCCGAAGTCCATCCGCCGCATCAGCCGGCTGATGATCCGCGCAGCGTCGCGCTGCGCACGTAGCGGGATATTGTCGAATGAGAACCGGGCCATCGACAATCCGCCGCCGCGGGTTTGCGTGTGATAGACGGCGGTTGCGATATCGCGTTCGAAGGCTGCCGTCGTCAGCAGGCCGGTAGCGGGATCGAGCAGCCCGTCGGACTCGATCGACTTCAAGGTGCGGCCGAGACGCGCCTCGAAGGCGTGTTGGCGCAGCAGCGGCAGCGCCGTGGCCGCGACGGTGTCGGCGTCTCCGGCGACCATTTCGAGATTGGCGAGATCGTAGCTCGGCGTCAGGCCGGGCACGGTGACGACAACGGGCAGATTGCGGAAGCGTGCGTCCTCGGTGAGGACAGTGAGAAACGCATCAACGACGCGCGTGCTGAAGCCCTCGCCGATGACGATGCCGTCGAGGTCGCGCGCATTGAGATGCTTGGCGGCAGCCTCGATGCTGAGCGCGCCGACCACGCCGACGCGTTCGCCGAGCGCAACCGACAGCGCGGCATAACCCCCGCCGCGGCCGATCAGCATCACCGTCGCATCGTCCAGCGGGTCCGACTGCAGGGACATACGATGCAGGTTTTCGGCGGTCAGGCGTCGCATGACGGTGGCATGCAGCGTGCGCACACGCAGCGCATTGCGCAGCCGCGCGCTGAGTCGATCGAAATTGCCGTCAGTCTGCGTGAGCGGGATCGCATGGCCCGGCAAGTCCGTGGCGGGATCGATCGCGATCAGCGGCACGTAAGGTTGCTTGGCGCCAAGGCGCTTCGCCAGCGCCTGGAAGGTCGGCATGTCGCCAGCGGAGGCCGACACCACGACGGCGGCCGGCTGGACCCGGGCCACTGCATCCAGCGCCTCGGCCCATGTCGCATCGACAACCGGGAAGATGTTGCTCTCCGCCAGGGCTGTCGCAAACGCGGCCGGCTGCTGGTTGGAGACGGCGACGATCGTGGCCTGGTCGGACATGCTTGAGCTGAACCTCTACGCGAAACTGATCGCGGCAGGCTAGCCCGACGTCCTTAATGCAGAGTCAATGAGATCGCTCGCATTTTCAGGATCGCTTTTGCTCGCTCAGTCGGCTGCGGCACGGTCGCGGAAGGCTTCGACCATCAGCGGATTGAGGCCGAGTTCTGTCAGGGCGTCGCGGGCGCGGCCGTTATTGCTGGCGCGGCCGGCGAGGCGGTAGCCGCTGAGACGATCTGGCAGCGCAGTCAGCATCGCATTCTCGCCGAGCCGCTTGGCCCATTCGTTGAGGTCCTGCGCCAGAAAGCGATAGCCGCCGACGGCCATGATGCCCGAGGGCGGAGCGGTGATATTGATCGCGCCGGTCGCGCGGTCGAGCCGGGCCATATAGCCGGTATCGACATAATCGAGCGGCTGGGCGGGGATCAGCGCGTTGCTGGCGTCGGCCTGGGCCGTATAGGCCAGCACCGGTACCATCGGGCCGCGGAGGCCCAGCGTGCCCCTGGGCGTCAGCATGATATCGCCGGCAATGGAGGAGCCTTGCTGGGCACGCGGTGCGCCGTGCGGGCCCGGCATGATGGCGACGGGCATGCCGTCGTCGCCGCGGACGGCGCCGAACAGGCCGGCTTCGCCGAACAGATAGACGTCGGTGAACGAGGCCTGCGAGCCGGGCCACGCCGGCGAAGCCGCGACCTGTTCAGGCGCGCGCCAGAGGCCGAGCACGTAGCGCAGCACGGGCGAACGATCCAGCAATCCGCCTTCGGCGAGACGCTGCGCCAGCGGCGCGGGCGCCAGCAGCACGTCGCAGGCATTGGCAGCGATGCTACGTTCCAGCACCGCATTGTCGAACGGATGATGCAAAGCGAGCACGCCGCCGGAGAGCAGCCAGGTCACCAGCGACGAGGCGATACTGGCGAAAGAGGACGGCACCATCGCCGACATGATCGTGGCGCCCTGTGGCATGCCGCTTTCCAGGAACACGGCAAGACCACCGGAGATCAGATTGAGATGCGTGCGCGGCACCGCGCGGAAGCCATCGGACGTGACATCGAAGGAGACGATGGCCGCGCGGCGGGCGTCCTGCGTCACCGGCGTGGGTTCGGCGAATTCGCCGGTCAATACGGCGTCGAGCGGGGTCATGCCTTCCGGCAGATCGCTGCCGAAGCCACCGACATAGCGGATCGAGAAGGCTTCAGCCGCAGCGTTCATGATCAGGTCGGCATGGCTGACGCCATCGATCTTGCTCGACGTCACTAGCGCACGCGCGCTGCAGCGATTCAGGGCCATGGTCAGGTCGGCCTGGCGCCAGAGCTGCGGCAGCAGCGCGACGACGAGGCCGGCGCGATGTGCAGCCAGCACGGTCAGCACGAATTCAACGGTGTTCGGCAGCTGGACGGCGATGACCGAATTGGCGGGGAGGCCGGCCTCCATGAAATGCGCCGTCAGCGCCGAGATCGCCCGGTCGGCGTCCGCAAAGGTCAGCCGCTGCGGCTCGGTTGCGGTGATGCGCAGCTTGTCGGCGGGGTCGACCAGCGCCAGCGCCTGCGGCTGCCGGCTGAGGATGCGACGAAACAGGCCGTCGAGGGTGGGCGAGGCATTCGGCGTGGGTGAGGTCACGGTGTCACTTCCGGTTCGGCGGCGAAGCTGGCAGCGTTCTGGCCCACCAGGTCTCCGGCAAATAGCCGGAGAGTGCGATGGTCGAAGGTCGTTCTATCCGATTCCATCGGGCAATCCATTGCTCGCCGACATAGTAGAGCGGGATAGCGTAGAAACCTGCGATCAGTGCGCGGTCCATGGCGCGGACGGCATCGACGAAGGGGCCGTGGTCGCGGGCCTCCAGCATGGCGGAGATCATGGCGTCGACCGCGGGATTCTTCGCGCCCATATAGTTGCGGGTGCCGGGATTGTCGGCGGCTTCCGAGCCCCAGTAGAATGACTGCTCGTTGCCCGGCGACAGCGACTGGTCCCAGCGGTTCTGGATCATGTCGAATTCGAAATTGATGCGGCGCTGGTCGAACTGCACGGAATCGATGGAGCGAATACTGGCGATGATGCCGGCGCGCTTGAGATCGCGTGCATAGGCCAGCGCGATGCGTTCCTGATCGCGGGTGGTGACGAGGATCTCGAAGGCGAGGGGCGTTTTGTCCGACTGCCGCCGCAGCACGTTGTTATCGAGCACGTAGCCGGCATCCTTTAGCAACGCCAGCGCAGTGCGCAGCGCGGGACGGTCACGGCCCGAGCCATCGCTGACCGGCAAGCGGTAGCTGCCATCGAGAATATTGGCGGCTATATTTGAGGCGTAGGGCTGCAGCAGGGTCCGTTCGCGATCATCCGCGGCGCGCATATAAGCGGAGAGATCCGAGCCTGCGAAGAAACCGGCCGAGCGGGCATAGAGGCCGAAGAAGTAGGTGCGGTTGATCCATTCGAAATCGAATAGCAGCGTCAGCGCCTGACGTACGCGAATATCGGCGAACATCAGTCGCCGCGTGTTGAACACCAGAAATTCCGACGGCTTCGGCAGGCCGGTCTTGATGCTGTCGCGGATCACTTCGCCGGACGTGGCGGCGGGGAATGTGTAGCCGTCGTGCCAGCGCAGCGGTTCGTTCTCGACGCGGAAGTCGTAGAGGCCGCGCTTGAAGGCTTCGAAATGGGTGTTG
Source organism: Tardiphaga sp. OK246 (assembly GCF_900188215.1). Classification (NCBI taxonomy): domain Bacteria; kingdom Pseudomonadati; phylum Pseudomonadota; class Alphaproteobacteria; order Hyphomicrobiales; family Nitrobacteraceae; genus Tardiphaga; species Tardiphaga sp. OK246. Next base: position 862,700 of record NZ_FZOX01000002.1, on the reverse strand, counting down.
GCCTCGCGATAGTAGTCGAGGCGGATCTCGTCGAAATTCCACAGCCCGCGATTGATCGGCAGATCGCGGCCCCAATAAGCGGGATTGCGGGTGAGGGTCACCGCCGCGCCGGGTTTCACACCCGTCACCGTATAGGGCCCGGAGCCCAGCGGCGGCGCCATCGAGGTTTCCTCGAACGTGTCGGGATTGACGGCGTGTTTCGGCAGCACCGGCATCAGCCCGAGGATCAGCGGCAATTCGCGATCCGCCTGGCCGCCGAAGTCGAAGCGGACCGTGCGCTCATCCAGCGCCTCGGCCTTGGCCACTTTCGAATAATACTGCCGGTGATTGGGCCGGCCCTTGTCGCGCAGCAGCTGCCAGGAGAACAGCACGTCTGCAGCCAGGACGGGTTTGCCGTCGGAGAATTGGGCCCTGGGATTGATCCGGAAGGTGACGAAGCTTCTGGTATCGTCGGTTTCGACGCTCTCGGCGAGCAGGCCGTAAAGCGTGAAGGCCTCGTCCTGGCCGCGGGTCATCAGGCTTTCGATGACATAGCCGCGCATCTGCGGCACCGCGATGCCCCGGACGATGAAGGGATTGAGACTGTCGAAAGTGCCGAGCACGCCCTGGACCATGCGGCCGCCTTTCGGCGCGTCGGGATTGGCATAGGGCATCTGCCTGAAATCGGGTGGCAGGGCCGGGGCGCCGTGCATGGCGATCGCGTGGCCGGGATCGGCCTGTGCGGAATCGGCCACTGGGGCGGCCAGAGCTATCCAGCAGGCCAGCGCCGCGATCACTTTGGACAGGGTCGAAAGACCCCGTGCATGTGTGCGATTTGATTCGGTTGATTTCACAGAGGAACTTTACCATGGCTGCCCACCCCGAACCTGTGCCATGCATCAAATAGGGCTGGCGCCATTGATCTTTTCGTCGGCCGCTGTATTGAAAGCGGACAATTGACGAGGACGGCGCGGCCTGTCACGTAACGGCCTTAATTGGCACCGAGACACCCGCCAACGGGTGACTGTCAGCGCCGCCTCCGGGATATGAGCGCCTCCGTTCAGAAAGGGTTTTCCGAAATGAATTTCCGTCTCTTGGCTGCGTCGGTTCTGCCGCGCGGGCGGGGCTTCGCGCTTCTGGCGGCGACGGCCTTGACCGCCACGTTGATCGCTCCGGTTGCACATGCGCAGGCTCCCGCGCCTGCTGCGCCGCCTGCCGCAGCGCCGAAGGCTGCTGCGCCCAAGGCTGCCCCGAAGGCCGCTCCGAAGGCTGCTGCCCCGGCCGCTCCCGCCGCCCAGGCGCCGGCCGCAGGCGCGCCGCCGGCCGATCAGCAGGTTCAGCTGATCTACGCGCCGTGGACCAAGTTCTGCCTCAAGGGCCAGGACGCCAATGCCAAGCAGGTCTGCTTCACCGGCAAGGACGGCCGCATCGAGTCGGGCCAGCCCGTCATCGCCGCCGTCATCATCGAGCCGGAAGGCGAACCGAAGAAGATCCTGCGCGTGACGCTGCCGCTCGGCATGCAGCTCGTGCACGGCACCCGCGTGATCGTGGACAGCAATGCCCCGGCGCAGAGCCCCTATGTGATCTGCTTCGCAAACGGCTGTATGTCGGATTACGAAGTCACCCCGGAGCTCCTGGCCAATCTCAAGAAGGGCCAGAACCTGATCGTGCAGGCGATCAACTCCAACGGCGCACCGCTGACGCTGCCGCTGCCGCTGGCCGAATTCGCCAAGGCCTATGACGGCCCGCCGACCGATCCGAAGGTGTTCGAAGAAACCCAGAAGAAGCTGCAGGAAGAGCTGCAGAAGCGCGCTGCGGAAGCCCGCGCCAAGCTCGAAGCCCAGCAGCCGGCAGCTGGTGCAGCACCGGCGGCCCCGGCCAATCCAGCCGCCAAGTAAGCTGGTTCAACAGACAAACGAAAAGGCGCTCAGAAATGAGCGCCTTTTTTGTTGGGTTGAGGTGTTGACCCATCCACGTCATTGCGAGCGCAGCGAAGCAATCCAGCAAGCCAAAAGCTGGATTGCTTCGTCGCAAGTGCTCCTCGCAATGACGGACGAGGGAGAGGCGTGAAACGTTAAGCGGGCTAATTCAGCGACGGATTGCGTGGCCGGTAGCTGCCGGACTTGTCCTTGATGAAGATCTCGGCGACCTGGGAGTGCCGGATCGGCTCGCCGGATTCATCGGGAAGCAGGTTCTGCTCGGAGACATAAGCGACGTATTCCGACTCAGAATTCTCGGCCAGCAGGTGGTAAAATGGCTGGTCCTTGTTCGGACGAACGTCTTCGGGGATCGACAGCCACCATTCTTCGGTGTTGTTGAATTCCGGATCGATGTCGAACACCACCCCCCGGAACGAAAAGATCCGGTGGCGGACGATCTGTCCAATCTGGAATTTGGCGGTCCGCGCTTTAATCATTCTGGTCGAATAGACCAGGATTGTGGCCGATGCTAGAGGCAAACGACGGAATTAAGACAGCCGCAGGCCGCTCCCCGCTATCCCGCCCGCCGGGCCAAGAACCAAGAAAAACACGCCTGACATGATGGACGTCCTCAATCTTGCACTGCCGTATTTCGGGCTGATCTTCATCGGCTTCGCCTGCGGCAAGGTGAAGAACCTGCCCGAAACGGGCCTCGCCTGGATGAATTTTTTCCTTCTGTATGTGTCGCTGCCGGCACTGTTCTTCCGGATCATGGCCAAGACGCCGTTCGAGGAACTCAACAATCTGCCCTTTGTGATCGGGACCACGCTGGCGACTGCGACGGCGTTCTTTCTGTCGGTCGGCACCGGTAAATTCCTGGGCCGGCTGACCATGCGCGAGGCCGGGATGGCCGGGCTCGCCGGCGGCTACGGCAATATCGGCTATATGGGACCGGGGCTCGCGCTGGCGGTGCTCGGGCCGAAAGCGGCGGTGCCGACCGCTTTGGTGTTCTGTTTCGACAGCATCTTCCTGTTCTCGATCGCGCCGCTGATGATGGCGCTGACCTCAGGCGACAAGCGTCCGCTGCTGCCGACCATCGGCATCGTCATCAAGCACATCGTGCTGCATCCGCTGATCGTCGCAGCCTATCTCGGCGCCTTCGTCGCGGCGTTTCACATCCAGATGCCGGTCGCCATCGACGGCATGCTGCTGTTCCTGCAGAATTCTGCTGCGCCCGTTGCGCTATTCGCGCTCGGTGTGACGGTTGCCTTGCGGCCGCTGGGGCGCGTGCCGTGGGAGGTGCCTGGTCTGATCTTCATCAAGCTGCTCATCCATCCGCTAATCGTGTTCGGCCTGATGTTGCTGCTCGGGCCGTTCCCGCCGGTATGGGCCGCGACGGCCGTGCTGCTCGCCTCCTTGCCGCCGGCGCTGAACGTGTTCGTGATCGCGCGGCAATATGACAGCTGGATCGAGCCTGCATCGGTCGCGGTGCTGCTCGGCACCTTCGTGTCCGTGCTGACGCTGACCTCGGTGATGTATTTCCTGAAGACCGGCCAGATCGCGTTTCCTTAGGACGCGCGAGATCTCTAGGAAGCACTCTTGCGCCACGATGGCGACAGGCCCTCGCGCATCGCAAGGCGGCGCAACGGGCCTATAGACCCCATCGCATGCATGCCGGCCGCGCGGATCACCTGCATCGGTAGGAGATCGCTCAGCAGCGAGCGGTTAGCCATATCGATAGCGAAGGTACGCGAGGAGATATCGCTGCGGCGTATCTGCTCGAAACGCGCCAGCACCGGCGCTGCCCCGATATCCGCGCCATTCATGCCGGCATCGCGAACGACGTCAGCGATATCGCCGGCATCGCGCAGGCCAAGATTGAGACCCTGCGCACCGATCGGCGGCACCACATGCGCGGCTTCGCCGACCAGTACGATGCGGTTCTTTGCTAGCTGTGCGGGCTGCTCGATTGCCAGCGGGAACGTGTGTCGACCCGGCTCGACCTGAACCCGGCCGAGGATCGAATGCGATTGTTTCTCGGCGGCGTCCGACAATGCCTCGTTGCTCAATGCCATCAGGCGCTCGGCATCCCGGGGCTTGTTGACCCAGACGACGCTGGAGCGATTGCCGGGCAGGGGCACGAACACGCAGGGACCGGCGGGGGTGTGAAACTCCGTCGACATGTTCTTGTGCGGCCGGCTATGCGTGATGTTGAAGGTCAGCGCGGTCTGGTCAAGCGCGCGTCGCTTGACTGAAATGCCCGCTGCCTCGCGGCACAGGGATTGGCGGCCATCGGCGCCGACGATCAGCCGCGCCACCAGGACCTTGCCTTGTCGCGTGCGGACCTGAACCTGCATCTCGTCCGGCGAGACCGTATCGGCTTCGTCATCGATGCGAATGAGATTGGTCAATTCCGCGGCGCGCGCTTCGAGCGCGATCATCAATTCGCGGTTCTCGATATTGTAGCCGAAGGTCTCGAGGCCGATCTCGCTGCAGACGAATTTGACTTCGGGGGCACGGATCAGCCGGCCCGTGTCGTCCACCAGCCGCATGGTCGTCAGCGCAGCCGCCTTGTCGGCGCAGCGGCACCAGACATCGAGGCTTTCCAGAAACGCGACGGAGCCGCCCAGCAGCGCGGTGGTGCGGTTGTCGCCATAGGGGACGCGGCGGGCGACGAGGGCGGTACGGGCGCCGGTCTCGGCCAGCGCGAGGGCTGCAGCAAGGCCGGCAGGACCGCCGCCGACAACGGCGACATCATAGATGGAGGTGGAAACAGGGGTCTCGGTCATGGCCGGACCATCGGCCTTTGGCCCGGTATTTTCAAGCCTTACGCGCCGCGGAATCGTTCCCGCGTGATCGGGCGGCCGAGTGCCGCATCGGTGCCTGTGCAAATCGGGCGGATTCCTGCTAGCAATTCCTGGCACATGACCGCTTCGAGTCCGGACCAACTCCCGTCGTCATCACGATCCGCGCGCGCGGCGGCGTTCTCGGTTCACATCTTTACTGCGCTCGGTGCCGGCGTGGCACTCATTGCCATGATGAGCGCCGTGCGCGGCGAATGGGCTGTGATGTTCGGCTGGCTCGGTTTGGCGCTGATCATTGACGGGCTCGATGGCCCGATCGCCCGACACTTCGACGTCGGCCGCGTGTTGCCGGATTGGTCGGGCGATGCGCTCGATTTCGTGGTCGACTTCCTCACTTACGTGTTCGTGCCGGCCTATGCGATCGCGGCCTCCGGTCTGTTGGTGCCGTGGACGGCGGTGTTGCTCGGTGCCGGGATCGTCATCACCAGCGCACTATATTTTGCCGACAAGCGCATGAAGACCGACGACAACCACTTTCGCGGTTTTCCGGCACTGTGGAATGGGGCGGCGTTCTATCTGTTCCTGCTGCAACCATCACCCGTCATAGCCAGCCTTGCGATGCTGGCGCTGATTGTCCTGACCTTTGTGCCGGTGCATGTGCTGCATCCCGTTCGCGTGACGCGTCTGCGCCGGTTGAACCTGTCGCTGATGGCGATATGGGCTGTGCTGGCCGTCATCACGCTGATACAGAACTTCGCTGTTGCTTTGCCTATTACGGTAGCGCTCTGCGCGATCGCTTTTTACATTGTCTGCGGTGACGCCGTCATCCGCCTCATGAGGCCCTCCAAATCATGATCGAACTGTTTTCCAGCCCCGAAGCCTGGGCCGCGCTCTTGACGCTGACCGCGCTCGAAATCGTACTTGGTATCGACAATGTGATTTTCCTGTCAGTGCTGGTGTCGCGGCTGCCGGAGCCGCAGGCCACCCGCGCACGCCAGATCGGTCTCGCGCTGGCGCTGGTGTTCCGCATCATCCTGCTGAGTGTCCTCGTCTGGCTGATCGGCCTGACCGAACCCGTCATCACGGTGAGAGGCCTCGCATTCTCCTGGCGCGATCTGATCCTGATCGGTGGCGGTCTGTTCCTGATCGCCAAGGCAACGCACGAGATTCATGCCGAGGTCGAGGCGCGCGAGGGACCCGGCAACGAGAAGCCGGCACCGAACGCCTTTGCCTGGGTGATCCTGCAGGTTATCGTCGTTGATCTCGTGTTCTCGCTCGACTCCATCATCACTGCGATCGGCATGGCACAGGACATCGAGATCATGGTTGCCGCCGTCATCATCGCCTGTGCGGTGATGTATGTATCGTCCGGACCCGTGGCACGCTTCGTGGCGCAATATCCGACTACCAAGATGTTGGCGCTGGCCTTCCTGGTGCTGATCGGTGTCTCGCTGATGGCGGATGGATTCAAATTCCACATCCCGCGCGGTTACATCTATTTCGCCATCCTGTTCTCGGCGGCGGTCGAGTTGTTCAACGTGCTGGCGAAGCGCAACCGCCGAAAGCGGGCCCAGCCGGGCACAGGTTGACATCACGCGGCTGTCGGTTATCGCTTGAGACCAAAGTCACTCAGGGAGATTGAACGATGACCAAAGCCGTCCGCGTCCATGAGATCGGTGGACCCGAAGTCCTCACTTATGAAGACGTGCAGGTCCCGGCACCGGCTGCGGGCGAGGTGCGCATCCGCCAGCATGCCATCGGTGTCAATTTTATCGATACATACTTCCGCAGCGGCCTCTACAAGGCGCCGCAGCTGCCGTTCATTGCCGGTAATGAGGCCTCGGGCGAAGTGATCGAGGTCGGTCCGGGCGTCACCGGCTTTCATCCCGGCGACCGCGTCGCCTATTATTCGGCCCTCGGCAGCTATGCCACCGAGCGCGTGTTTGCCGCCGACCGGCTGGTGAAGCTGCCCGATCGCATCACCCACGAGCAGGGTGCCGTGCTGATGCTCAAGGGCCTCACGGTCTGGTATCTGCTGCACAAGACTTTCAAGGTCGAGCCGCATCACCGCGTGCTGATCCACGCCGCAGCGGGCGGCATCGGTCTGCTCGCCTGCCAGTGGGCCAAGGCCATGGGTGCGCATGTGATCGGCACCGTCGGTTCGAAAGAGAAGGGCGAGTTGGCGCTGGCCAATGGCTGCGATCACGTCATCTATTACAACGAAGAGAACTTCGTCGATCGCGTGAAGCAGATCAGCCGTAACGAACTCTGCGATGTCGTCTATGACGGCGTTGGCAAGACCACCTATCCGGGCTCGCTGTCATGCTTGAAGCCGCGTGGCATGTGGGTGTCGTTCGGCAATGCCTCTGGCCCTGTACCGCCATTCGCGATTGCCGAACTCAACAATCACGGCTCGCTGTTCGCGACGCGTCCGAAGCTGAACGACTATGTCGCCAAGCGCTCTGAATTGCTGGAGGGCGCCGACACGCTGTTCTCGGCTGTGATCGACGGCAAGCTGCATGTGCCGATCAATCACGCTTATGCGCTGAAGGATGCGGCCAAGGCGCATGTGGATCTGGAAGCACGCAAGACCACCGGCGCGGTGATCTTGAAGGTGTGAGGCGGGTGGCTTTGCCACAGTCTCATTGCTAACGTTCGTCATGGCCGGGCAAAGCGCGAAGCGCGGCTTCGCTAGATGTCCCGGCCATCTACGTCTTGGCCACCAGGAAGTAGAGACGTGGATGCCCGGGACAAGCCCGGGCATGGCGGTGTTTTAGTTACGCGTTCAGAACCCTGCCACCGTCCCGTGCAGATCATACGCATCCGCGCGTTCGATCTTGGCCGTGACGATCTCGCCGACCTTCAGCGGCCGGCGTGCCGTGATGTAGACCGAACCGTCGATATCGGGAGCGTCCGCCTTCGAGCGGCCCTTCGACACGGTCGGGCCGACCTCGTCGATGATGATCTGCTGGCGCGTTCCGACTTTACGCTTCAAGCGGCGCGCCGAGATTTTCTGCTGGCGCTCCATCAACGCATTCCAGCGCTGCTGCTTGATTTCTTCAGGCACCGCATTGGCGATGGCGTTGGAGGTCGCGCCCGCTACGGACTCGTATTTGAACGCGCCGACGCGGTCGATCTGCGCTTCCTCGAGCCAGTCGAGCAGATACTGGAAATCACTTTCGGTCTCGCCGGGGAAGCCGACGATGAAGGTCGAGCGCAATGTCAGATCGGGGCATTCCTCGCGCCACGTCTTGATGCGGGCGAGTGTCTTGTCCTGCGCGGCCGGGCGCTTCATCGCCTTGAGCACGTCCGGCGCGGCATGCTGGAACGGGATGTCGAGATAGGGCAGCACATTCTTGTTGGCATTCATCAAGCCGATGACTTCGTCGACATGCGGATACGGGTAAACATATTGCAGCCGCACCCAGGCGCCGAGCTCGCCCAGCTCCTTGGCGAGATCATAGAACTTGGCGCGGACCTCACGGTCCTTCCACGGGCTCGTCGCATATTTGATATCGACGCCGTAAGCCGAGGTGTCCTGCGACACGACCAGCAATTCCTTGACGCCGGCCTTCACCAGCTTCTCGGCTTCGAGCAGGACTTCATTGGCGGGACGCGAAACGAGATCGCCGCGGAGCTTCGGGATGATGCAGAAGGTGCAGCGGTTGTTGCAGCCTTCGGAAATTTTCAGATAGGCGTAGTGCCGCGGCGTCAGCTTGATGCCCTGCGGAGGTACCAGATCGATGTGCGGATTGTGCACCGGCGGCAGCGCCCGATGCACGGCGTCGAGCACGCTTTCATATTGCTGCGGCCCGGTGATCGACAGCAGGTTGGGATAGGCGGCTTCGATCTGCTCGGGCTCGGCGCCCATGCAGCCGGTGACAATGACCTTGCCGTTCTGCGCCATGGCTTCGCCGATGGCGCCTAGCGACTCCGCCTTGGCGCTGTCGAGAAAGCCGCAGGTGTTGACGATGACGATGTCGGCGCCGTCGTGCTTGCGGGCGAGTTCGTAACCTTCGGCCCGCAGGCGCGTGATGATGCGCTCGGAATCCACCAGGGCCTTCGGGCATCCCAGCGAGACAAAGGAGATTTTGGGCGCGGCGGCCTGTTGCATATTCGATCTGCCTGATTGAGAGGCAGCAGGTAGTCCCATTTGCCCATAATTACAAGGCTTTAAGCCGTGCGCGGGCGTGCTATGGGTATGCTGCATCCATGTGAGTGCCCGATGCCTGCCGACCAGTCGCCCAAAATCGTTATCGTCGACGAAAGCCCGATCCGGGCCGCGATCCTTGAGGAAGGGCTGCGGGAGGCTGGCTATGTGGACGTCCAGCATATCCGGGAGATGCATAACCTGCTGGCCCGGATTTATGCCCTGGATCCGGACGTTATCGTCATCGACCTCGAAAACCCCAGCCGCGACGTGCTGGAACAAATGTTCCAGGTGTCCCGCGCGGTGCGCCGGCCGGTCGCCATGTTCGTCGACCAGAGCGACGCCGAGTCGGCGCGGGCGTCGGTCGAGGCGGGGGTATCGTCTTACATCGTGGACGGGCTGAAGAAGGAGCGGATCAAACCGATCCTCGATCTCTGCATCTCCCGTTTCAATGCCTTCTCCAAACTGCAGGACGAGCTCGAGCGCACCAAGTCGGCGCTGGAGGAGCGCAAGATCATCGACCGCGCGAAGGGCATCGTGATGAAGCTCAAGGGCCTCAATGAAGAAGAGGCTTACGTATTGCTGCGATCCACGGCGATGCGTGAAAAGAAGAAAATCGGTGAGATCGCGCAGTCGATCATCACCGCAGCGGAGTTGCTGAAATGATCGACCACCCGCTTCGCATCGGCTTCATCCCGCTGGCCGACGCCGCCGCCCTGATTGTCGCGGTCGACAAGGGATTCACGAAGGCCGAGGGGCTGAACGTCGAACTGGTCCGGGAAGTGTCGTGGTCGAATGTCCGCGACAAGCTGAATATCGGCCTGTTCGAAGCGGCGCATCTGCTGGCGCCCGTTGCCATCGCGTCCAGCCTCGGGCTTGGGCACGTGAAAGTGCCGATCGTGGCGTCGTTCAATCTCGGCATCAACGGTAATGCCATTACCGTCTCGCCGGCGTTACATGCGGCGCTGATGTCGGAACTCGACGGTGACCCGACCGATCCGATGGCCACCGCGCAGGCGCTGCGCCGCGTGGTCGTCGCGCGTGCCCGTGCCGGCGCCGATCCCCTAACCTTCGGCATGACGTTTCCGTTCTCGACGCATAATTACCAGCTCCGTTTCTGGATGGCGGCTGGCGGCGTCGATCCCGATGAGGACGTCCGTCTCGTGGTGCTGCCGCCGCCTTACATGGTCGACAGTCTTGCCAACGGTCACGTCGATGCGTTCTGTGTCGGCGCGCCCTGGAATTCTGTCGCGGTCGATCTCGGCGTCGGCCATATTCTGCATTTCGTCTCCGACATCCTGCTGCGCGCTGCCGAGAAGGTGCTGGCGATGAGGCAGAACTGGGCGGAGAAGAACCCGGACACCGTGGCGGCACTCACCCGGGCGCATGTGAGCGCGGCTGCCTTCATCGAGGCCCCGGAGAACCGCAATGAGATCGCGGCGATTCTCGCCAAGCCCCAATATATCGGCGTCTCGCCGGAGGTCCTGCTGCGGACGCTGGATGGCCGGCTGAAGATTTCACCGGATGGCACCATGCGCGAGAGCGGGCGCTATCTGCTGGTCGGCCGCGAAGGAGCCGGGCGTCCCGATCCGGTTCAGGCTGCCTGGCTCTATACCCAGATGGTGCGCTGGGGACAGGCCGCGATCAGCCCCGAGGCGCTGAAGATCGCACAGGGTGTGTTCCGCCCCGACCTCTACGATGCCGCGCTCGGTATCACCGGCAGCGCTCTGACTGATGTGCCCGACGCGGTTGGCGCCTTCGCTGGACCGCCATTCGATCCGAGCAACATCGCTGCCCATCTCGCTGCGTTCGAGATCGCGCATATGAAGTCGTAGCGGCGGCGTCAGTTCGCCGATGTGTGGATGCCGCATTCCGTTTTAGCGCGGCCGCGCCAGCGGCCGGCGCGGGGGTCCTCGCCAGGCGCGGTGCGGGACGTGCAGGGCATGCAGCCGACCGACGCAAAGCCTGAGGCTATGAGCGGATGTGGCGGCAGCTTCGCCGACGCATAGATCAGCCCGATCTCGTCCGGCGTGACATTGGCGAATGGATTGAATTTCAATTTTGAACCATCGTCCTCGACGACGGGAATGACGGCGCGCGATGCGCCCTGAAATCGTTTGCGGCCGTTGATCCAGGCGCTGAACGGCGTCAGCGCCTGCGCCAGCGGCTCGACCTTCCGGATCCGGCAGCAGGTGTCGGGATCGGACGACCACAGATCCCCGTCGCTGTCGTGAGCGGCAAGCGCTTCCGCTGCGGGGCGGATCGTTCGGACGTCGCGCAGGCCCAGCGTCAGGATCAGTTGGTCGCGATAGGCGAGTGTCTCCTCGAACATCCAGCCGGTGTCGAGAAACAGCACGGGGATGGCGGGATCGACATCGGCCATCACCTTCAGCAACGCCGCAGACTCCGTGCCAAACGACGATACCAGCGCGAGTCTATCGCGGCCGACGACATCAAGTGCCGCAGCAATCACCTCGGCGGGCGAGGCGGATTGCAGCGCCTGATCGTATTGGACAGCACTTGCGACGGCTCCGGGCGACAGCATCTCGAACTCCTCAACACATCCAGCTTGACTGGAATAAGATTCTATATATCAGTTGTTTGTCGCCTCTTAATAGAAAAATATTCTTTCTATTTGAGAAGCGCAGTTTAGATTTTTTGACCCCATAAATCGAGTTCCAGAGATGCACTTTCTCCGAGCGTATCCGCTTCGTGAGCAACGGCGAATCTCACGGCGGTTTTGAGGACCTGGAGAAGGCGTATGACGTCGACCAATCTCGAACGCGTCCGATCGGACGTGGTATCGATGGACCACCTCGATCAACTGGAAGCGCAGAGCATCTACATCCTGCGCGAGGGCTTCGCCCGGCTGAAGAAGCTGGCCTTGCTGTGGTCGCTCGGCAAGGACTCCAACGTCATGATCTGGCTGGCGCGCAAGGCGTTCTTCGGTCACGTACCGTTCCCCGCGCTGCATGTCGATACCGGCAAGAAGTTTCCGGAGATGTACGCCTTCCGCGATCACTATTCGAAGGAATGGGGACTCGACCTCACCGTCGAATATTGCCCGTCGATCGATAGTGTCGATCCGACACTGCCGCCGGCGGCGCGCTCCGCAGCGCGCAAGACCGAAGGCCTCAAACTTGCGTTGGCGAAGCACGGCTTCGACGGATTGATCGCCGGTATTCGGCGGGACGAAGAGGCGACCCGCGCCAAGGAGCGTGTGTTCTCGCCGCGCGGCGTCGAGGGCGGATGGGACGTGCGCGACCAGCCGCCGGAATTCTGGGACCAGTTCAACGCATCGCCGCCGCCCGGTGCGCATCTGCGCATTCATCCGATCCTGCATTGGACCGAAGCCGACATCTGGGCCTACACGGCGCGGGAAAACATCCCGATCATCCCGCTCTATCTGGCCAAAGACGGCAAGCGCTACCGCTCGCTGGGTGATGCCGACATCACCAATCCCGTCGCATCCACCGCCAGCACGATTGCCGAAATCCTGGTCGAGCTCGACGGCACCACGATTCCCGAGCGCGCCGGCCGCGCACTCGATCATGAGACCGAAGACGCCTTCGAGCGACTGCGCGTCGCCGGCTATCTGTAGAGGTGATGCCATGACCAAACCCGTCAATCCGACCTCGCTCGGAATGCCCAACGGCACCACGCGCCCGCAACTGCGCATCGTCATCGTCGGTCATGTGGATCATGGCAAGTCGACGCTGGTCGGTCGCCTGCTGCATGAGACCGGCGGCTTGCCGGATGGCAAGCTGGAGATGCTGAAAGCGGTGAGCGCCCGGCGCGGCATGCCGTTCGAATGGTCGTTTCTGCTCGATGCGCTGCAGACCGAGCGTGACCAGGGCATCACCATCGATACCACGCAGATCCGCTTCCGCACCAAATTGCGCGACGTCATTCTGATCGACGCGCCCGGCCACGCCGAGTTTCTGCGTAACATGATCACCGGCGCATCGCAGGCCGATGGCGCCGTGCTGATCGTCGATGCGCTGGAAGGCGTGCGCGATCAGACCCGACGCCATGCCTATCTCCTGCATCTCCTGGGCGTGAAGCAGGTTGCCGTTGTCGTCAACAAGATGGACCGCGTCGATTTCAGCGCCGAGCGCTTTCAGGCGATCAGCGACGAAATTTCGGCGCATCTCATCGAACTCGGCGTCACGCCTGCTGCGGTGATTCCGATTTCGGCGCGCGATGGCGATGGCGTCGCCACCCATACCGACCGTATTGGCTGGTATCGCGGGCCGACCGTCGTGGGGGCGCTCGATGCGCTGAAGCCGGCACTCGCGCTTGATGAATTGCCGCTGCGGCTACCGGTACAGGCGATCTACAAGTTCGACGACCGGCGCATCGTGGCCGGGCGTATCGAGGCCGGTCATCTGGCTGTCGGCGACGACGTGGTGATCATGCCCGCTGGCAAGCGAGCGAAGATCAAGAGCGTGGAGCGCTGGTCGGCGATGCCGCTGGAAGGCGAGCACGGGGCAGGGCGATCCGTCGGTATCACGCTCGACCGCGAACTGTTCGTCGAGCGCGGCGACGTGATCGCGCATGTGGGCGCGGTGCCATCGGATACACGACGACTGCGGGCGCGGATCTTCTGGCTGCACGACCAGCCGCTGACAGCGGGATCGTCGATCCTGGTGCGGCTCGGCGTGCGCGAAGTGCGCGGCCGTGTGGTCGCGATCGAGAAGGCGATCGATCCCGGCGAACTGGCCAGTGTCGAAACCAAGCAGATCGCCCGCAATCACGTCGGTGAAATCGAGATCGCACTGTCGCAACCGGTCGCCGCTGATCGCTATGTCGACAATCCGCGCACCGGACGTCTCGTGATCGAGGTCGGCGGCCGGATCGCCGGTGGCGGTCTCGTGCTGTCCATCGATGCTGCCCAACGCGTCGTGTCATCGGACATCGTGCCGGTGCAGTCGGCACTGCAGCCTGAGGAACGTTCGGCGCGCTACCGCCATCAAGGCGCGGTGGTGTGGTTCACGGGATTGCCGGGATCGGGCAAGTCGACGCTGGCGCGCGCGCTGGAGCACCGTCTGTTCGCCAAAGGTGGTTCGCCGATCCTGCTCGACGGCGATACGCTGCGCGCCGGACTCAATCGCGACCTCGGCTTCTCCGCTGCCGATCGCAGCGAGAATGTCCGGCGGCTGGCGGAGATGGCCGGCCATCTCGCTCGCAACGGTCATATCGCCATCGTCGCGGCAGTCTCACCCTCGCGCGGCGACCGCGCCGAGGCCCGCAGTGCGGTCGATACTGCATTTCGCGAGATCTATGTCGCGACTCCGGCGGAGATCTGCGAGCAGCGCGATCCCAAGGGGCATTACGCCAAGGCCCGCGCCGGCGACCTGCCGGGCTTCACCGGTATCGCCAACGACTATCAGGCGCCGGAGACGGTCGAGCTGCGGATCGACACGTCAACGGTCGATGTGGGGCGCGCGATAGATGGCATCGAGGACATGCTGCGACAGACGCAAGTGCTGGACGACGGAGCCGCTCATCTGGCGGCGTTCGAGGCGGTCTAACGGCTTAGGCGGCGTGGACAAATCCCACATGCCACGTTTGCCCTTCAAGCGCCCCTGGGCGGGCAGGGGGCGCAAAGCCGACGGTGGAGTGGACCTCCGTCAAGGCCGAGCAACGCTGCCAGGGCCGCCGCTTCGATAGGGGCCTTGGCCGACGAATTTTCGAGGAGGGTTCGAGCTTCCTTTTCGTTCCTTCGTCACTACGACGAAACCCGAACCCTCCTCAATTTATAAACCGACATGCTACTATAGACGATGATGGATCAGAGATGTCGTCAAGACCTGATGAAAGAGAGCAGGTCGAGGTTGAGGACATCCGCATGTGTGGTTAGCATGCCATGGGGGTAGCCGGGATAAGTCTTCAGCGACCCCTGCTTAAGCACGTCGACCGCACGCGGCACGGAACTTGCGAACGGAACGACTTGATCAGCCTCGCCATGCATCACCAGCACCGGCACGGTGATCTTCTTGAGGTCTTCGGTATAATCTTCGAGCCAAGAGTCGACAGTCGCGTAGTGAGCGAGGGCACCGCCGGCCATGCCTTGGCGCCACCAGTTCGCGATGACTGCCTCAGAAGGCTTGGCCCCGTCTAGGTTGTAGCCGTAGAACGGATTCTCAGGAACGAAACGGAAGAACTCCGCCCGGTTGCCGAGCACGCCTGCCCGGATCGCTTCGAACCACTCCGGCGGTTGACCGGACGGGTTGTCCTCGCTCCGATACATGTTCGGCGTCAGTGAAGCGACCAGCACCGCCTTCGCGACGCGCTCCTGGTGGCGCGCGACATAGCGAGCCACCTCACCGCCACCTGTCGAGTGCCCGATATGGATAGCGTCGCGCAGGTCGAGGTGTTCAGTCAGCGCCGCGAGGTCGGCAACCCAGTGGTCCATGTCGTTGCCGGTGCTGGGCTGGTCGGACCGGCCGTGGCCGCGCCGGTCGTGGGCGATCACCCGGTAGCCGTGGCGAAGGAAGAAGGTCATTTGGGCGTCCCAGTCGTCCGCCGACAGCGGCCAGCCGTGGCTGAAAACGATCGGCTGACCTGATCCCCAATCCTTGTAGAAGATGTTCACGCCGTCTGTAGTAGTGATCGTAGGCATTGTTCAGTTCCTTTCAATTAGCCGCGGATGAGAGTCATCGCTCGCTGGCGCGGCGTTCCAGCAATGATCCGGTAAATAAAAATGACCAGTCGTCTATAAATTGGTCAAAATGTTTAAGTCAGAAAAGAGGGCAAAACAAAGCGTTCGAAGCTGTCGAAGGGCGCCCGGCTGCGTTCGACCTTGGCCCGCATGACCGCCCCTTCGAACGTGTCGATTAGCGCGACGGCGAGCTGCCCTAGATCCTTTCCGGCCGACAATTCTCCTTTCTCCTGCGCTTCCCGCAAGCATGAGGCGAGCGCGGCCGACCACTCGCGATAGATCGCCGCAAGCTTGATCCGTACATCCTCGCTCGTCGGCGTGACCTCCAGCGCCATGTTCCCGATCAGGCAGCCGACTGCGTAACGGCGGCGCTCGTGAAACTCGGCAAGCCCGGCGAAATAGCGCGCGATGCGCGACAAGGGCGGCGTCCGGCGTTGATTCAAAATGGGCCCATACTCAGCGACAACCGCCTCCCAATATTCGGTCAGTACCGCGACGGCGAAGGCTTCCTTGCTGTCAAAGTAATTATAGAACGACC
Source organism: Tardiphaga sp. OK246 (assembly GCF_900188215.1). Lineage (NCBI taxonomy): Bacteria > Pseudomonadati > Pseudomonadota > Alphaproteobacteria > Hyphomicrobiales > Nitrobacteraceae > Tardiphaga > Tardiphaga sp. OK246. Next base: position 846,646 of record NZ_FZOX01000002.1, on the reverse strand, counting down.
CCTTGGGCACGCCGGCTGCCGCGGTGATCTCCTGCACGCCCGTGGCGTTGAAGCCGCGGGTGCTCACAAGGTCTCCTCCCTTTTCGAGGAGGCGCGATCGCGTTTCAAGATTGGCTGGTCTAGGCATGAGTAAATATATGACCGGTCGTCTTGTTATCGTCAAGCAGTTTTTTGTGTGGGCACCGGTTCGTCCGGTTGAACTGCGTTTCCAGCAAGCAGCGCAATCGCATCGAACGCATGTTCGGTCACCTGAAGGTCAACCGCGCCATCGCCACCCGCTAAGGCCAACTGGCCAGCAGTTTCCTCGGAATGGTCCATCTCGCCACCGCCAGATGCTGGCTCAAATTTGTCCACGCCGCCTAGGCCCGCGCTCACTTTTGCATCTCATGATGAGGTCAAGGAAAGCTGGTTCGCCAGCTTTCCTCTTACCGAGGCGGCAATCCGAATGGCCACGAGCCCAGGCTGGATGGCTTCGTCGCGCGGGCCCTTCGCAACGATAGCTGCCATTGACGTTCCCGCCGTCTAATTATTGAGCGTGCGGTGCACAAACGCTGGCACCGAATGGTCCTGTTCCAACCGACCCCGACCTCAATCCCCTGATTTATTGATATTTTTCTCCCGATGACGGTCTGGCACGAGACTTGAATGTCTCTAGCCAACCGGCGTTCGCTGATGCCCGCCGGCCAGTTCAGATGGATTTCCGCAGCAACGAGGCTGATCGGATCGCTTCCAGAATTCAAGCCGGCGCGACGCGCCGACCTGAGCCTGTGCGGTCCGCGATCCTTATCCCCGTTGAAGCCACGCTGTGGCCCGCAGGAGCTTCGTCCCGCATGAAAATTGAAACGCTCTCCATCGACTTTACTGACGAACAGAAGCGCTACCTCGAAGGCTTCTCGACCGGCCTGCAGATCAACCGTGTCGGCAAGGGTCTCGGCGGCGGCGCGTCAGCCAAAGCCAATGCGGAGCCGACCGGACCGGATGCGCCGCATATCAAGGCGCAGGATCGCACGATTGCATCGGGCAAGAAGCTGGTTGAGCAGGAGAAATGGAAGCGCGAGGAACATCCGTTCGACGCCTATCCGCGGCTGCGCGATCAGGCCGCCATCGATGCGCGGCCATCGCCGGCCGACAATTTTCGGTGGCGCTATTACGGCATCTTCTATGTGGGGCCGACGCAGGACTCCTATATGTGCCGGCTTCGGATCCCGAACGGCATCATGAAGCACTGGCAGCTTGCGGGTCTTGCCGATCTCAGTGACGAGCTCTGCGGTCCGTTTTCCCATGTGACCACGCGCGCCAATCTGCAGGTGCGCGAGATTCCGCCGAAAAATGCCGTGAAGCTGATCGAGGGCATCCAGGATCTCGGTCTGTGCTCACGCGGCTCCGGGGCCGACAACATCCGCAACGTCACGGGCACGCCGACCGCCGGCATCGACCCGCAGGAACTGCTGGACACGCGGCCCTATGCGCGCGAGTGGCACTATCACATCCTCAATGACCGCACGCTCTATGGCTTGCCGCGCAAATTCAATGTCGCCTTCGACGGCGCCGGCAAGATCGCCGTGCTGGAAGACACCAACGACATCGCCTTTCAGGCAGTCGAAGTGAAGGATGGCTTCGGCGTCGCGCCCGGCGTCTGGTTCAAACTCGGCATCGGCGGCATCACCGGCCACAAGGATTTCGCCACCGATACCGGCATCATCGTAAGACCGGAGGACGCCACCAAGGTCTCCGACGCCATCGTGCGCGTCTTCATCGATCTCGGCGACCGTACCAACCGGCTGAAGGCGCGGCTGAAATACGTGATCGACGGCATGGGCATGGAGAAGTTTCTGACCATCGTCGAGGAGAAGCTCGGCGCGCCGTTTACCCGCGTTCCGGCGGACGCGTTGCTGCCGCGCCCAAGCTTCGACCGCACGGCGCATATCGGCGTGCACAAGCAGAAGCAGGATGGCCTGAACTGGATCGGCGTCGTGTTGCCGCTGGGCAAGGTGACGACCGATCAGATGCGGGGGCTTTCGAAGATTGCGGCCGATCTCGGCGACGGCGATATCCGCCTCACGGTGTGGCAGAATCTGCTGATCCCCGGTGTGAAAGACGCGAATGTTGCGCTGGCGACTGCAGCCATCGAAGCGCTCGGCCTTGCCATCAAGACCACCGAGATCCGCGCCGGCCTGATCGCCTGCACCGGCCGCGCCGGTTGCAAATTCGGCAATGCGGATACCAAACGCACGGCAACAAACATCGCCGAATGGTGCGATACTCGCGTCGAGGTCGATACGCCGATCAACATCCATCTCACCGGCTGCCATCATTCCTGCGCGCAGCATTACATCAGCGACATCGGCATGATCGGCGCGCGTATCCCCGTCGATGACAGCGACGATACGCTGGATGGCTTCCACATCTTCACCGGCGGCGGTTTCGGCCCGCAGGCCGATGTCGGGCAGGAGGTCTATCAGAACGTGAAGTCCGAGGACGCGCCTATCGTCGTCGAGCGGCTGCTGAAAGCCTATCTCGCCCACCGCGCGTCGCCGGATGAAACTTTCCTCACTTTCTCGCGCCGTCACGACGCGGCTTCGTTGCGCAAGCTCGCTGATGAACAGGTGTCCGCATGAACCAGATGACGCCGCCGCCCAAACTCGAGATCATTCCTGCGTCTGCGCCGTTCTCGGAAGCACAACGCTCCTGGCTGAACGGCTTCTTCGCCGGGCTTTTGTCCGATGGCCCAGCGCCGTTGTCGGCCGAGCAGGGCGCCGCCATCATGGAAGAGGACGACGGTGCGCCGTGGCATGATCAGACCATGCCGATCGCCGATCGCATGAAGCTCGCCGAGGGCAAGCCGGTTCGTCGCAAGATGATGGCGGCGATGGCGCAGCAGGATTGCGGCCAGTGCGGCTATAACTGCAACGACTATTCCGACGCAATCGCCTCCAAGGCAGAGGCGCGGCTGAATCTCTGCGTGCCCGGCGGCAAGGAAACCGCACGGATGCTGAAGTCGCTCTATGAAGAGCTCGACAAGGCACCGGCGGGTGCTGCGCCCGCGGCAGCAGCGACGACTGCTGCTGCGGAGCCGGTCGAAGTTGCTGCGCCGGATCCGTCGACGCTCGGACGCTCGCGCGACAATCCCGCACCCGCCGTGTTTCTCGGCCGCCGCCTGCTCAATGGCAAAGGCTCGGAGAAAGAGACCTGGCATATCGATTTCGATCTGTCGGGCTGTGGGCTCGATTACGTCGTCGGCGACAGTTTCGGCATCTTTGCGTCGAACGATCTCGGTCACGTCGACCAGATCATCGCTCTGCTCGGCGCGTCGCATATGACGGAAGTGCGCGGCAAGACGCTGCGTGAGGTGCTGCAATACGACGTCTCGCTGGCCCCGGCACCGGATAGCCTGTTCGAGCTGATGTCCTATCTCACCGGCGGGGCGCAGCGTGCCAAGGCACGCGCACTGGCCCAGGGCGAGGACCCCGATGGTGATGCCGCGACGCTCGACGTGATGGCGGCGCTGCAGAAATTCTCCGGCGTGCGTCCGCATCCGGAAGCTTTCATCGAGGCGCTGGAGCCACTGCAGCCGCGGCTCTACTCGATCTCGTCATCGCACAACGCGACGCCGGGCCGGCTGTCGCTCACCGTCGATATCGTTCGTTACATGGTCGGTAAGCGCAAGCGTCACGGTCTTGCGTCGAGTTTCCTCGCCGATCGCATCCAGCCCGGCGACGAGCTCAAGGTCTATGTCCAGAAGGCGCATGGTTTTGCGCTCCCGGAAAATCCGGAGACACCGATCATTATGGTGGGGCCGGGCACCGGCATCGCGCCGTTCAGGGCGTTCCTGCACGACCGCAAGGCCACCAAGGCGCCGGGCAAGAACTGGCTATTCTTCGGCCATCAGCGCAGCGCCTCGGATTTCTTCTATGCCGACGAGCTCAATGGCATGAAGACCGAAGGCTTCCTCACACGGTTGTCGCTGGCCTGGTCGCGCGACGCCGGCGAGAAGTTCTACGTGCAGGACCGCATGCGCGAGGTCGGCCGCGATGTCTGGACCTGGCTCGCCGAAGGCGCCCATGTCTATGTCTGCGGCGATGCCAAGCGCATGGCCAAGGATGTGGAGCGGGCACTGGTCGATATCGCCGCCCAGCATGGCGCGCGTTCGACTGATGAAGCGGTGATGTTCGTCAGTGAGTTGAAGAAGAAGGGACGATTTCAGCTCGACGTATATTGATATCTCTAGCCCTCATCCTGAGGAGCCCGCCGTTAGCGGGCGTCTCGAAGGATGGCCGCAGACTCTGAGCGCCGGCATCTCACGGTTCGAGACGGCGCTTCGCGCCTCCTCACCATGAGGGGAGCGCGCGTTTGCGAGAGAACTGTTTTGCTTCAACTGCGTCATCAGTAGAACGCTTCCTCAGCGATAAATTGCGTTCTCTCCCGGCGCTGCTCTCATTGGAGATAATCTCTCCATCCTGCGCGACATTCAAAATACCATTTTATTGACCGAAGCCGCCGCGCTGCGCATCCTCGTACCATTGAAATCACAGGGGCGGGAGTCGTCGGACTCTCACGGCTGAGCTTCCACTCAACACATTGACCATCGCATCAGCGCGAGCCGCAACACCATGCGTTGCGGCCATGGGCAGCGCTGCGCCGATCGCAAGGAGACCAGATGTCGAACGATGATCACAACCGCAAGCCGCTGATGGATCGCCGGTCGCTGCTGCGCGGCGGCGCTGCAGCCGCACTGGCCGCGCCACTCGGCGTATGGGGCGCGCAGGCGTTTCCGTTTCGGCAGGCGCCACCCATCGATTTTTCCGAATTTCCGATCTGCAGGACCGCATCGGAGGCGCCCGTGCTCACCGGTGCACCGCGCAAATTGAAGCTCTCCTGGAATGCCGGCGCGGTCTGCCTTGCGCCGCTGCCGGTCGCCATCGATCATGGCTTCTTCCAGAAGCAGAACCTTGACGTCGAGTTGGTCAATTACAGCGGCTCGACGGACCAGCTTCTCGAAGCTATTGCCACCGGGAAATCCGATGCGGGCCTGGGTATGGCGCTGCGCTGGCTGAAGCCGCTGGAACAGGGCTTCGACGTCAAGATCGTCGCCGGCACCCATGGCGGCTGCCTGCGCGCGCTGGCGCCGGCGAAGTCAGAAGTGAAGAGCGTTGCGGATTTCAAGGGCAAGACCATCGCCGTCGGCGATATGGCCGGCCCCGACAAGAACTTCTTCTCGATCCAGCTCGCGAAAGCCGGACTTAATCCGGACAAGGACGTCGAGTGGCGGCAATATCCCGGCAACCTGGTGCGGCTCGCCGTGGAGAAGGGCGAAGCACAGATCGGGCTCGCCTCCGATCCGCTGGCCTATCTCTGGCTCAAGGACGGCGAGCTGAAGGAAGTCGGCTCCAATCTCGATGGCCCCTACAAGGATATCAGTTGCTGCATCGTCGGCGTGCGCGGCAGCCTGCTGCGTGACGATCCACTGGTCGCGCGCGGCCTGACGCAGGCGCTGCTCGATGCTGCGATGTTCGCATCGCAGAATCCGGAGAAGGCTGCGAAGTCGTTCCAGCCCTATGCGCCGAAGAATGCGACCATCGAAGATCTGCTGGGCATGGTGAAGTATCACACCCATCATCACCATCCCGTCGGCGATGCGCTGAAGCGCGAGCTGAAATCCTACGCTGACGATCTCAAGACGGTTTCCGTGTTCAAGCCGTCAACCGACACCACCAAATTCGCGGAGCGCATCTATGCCGACGTATTCCGCGTCTGAGATCGCATCGCTTGGCGGTGACCGCGAGACCGCGCTGATTGCTGGCGATGGTGGACTTCAATTCGTCAGCAAGCTTCGTTTCAGTATCACGGGGATCGGGGCAGGGCTCGCTTGGCTGGCTTTCGGCCTGTCGTGCCTGCGATGGCCAGATATCGGCGACTGGCCACGCACCGAGGCTGTAGCCTATACGGCATTCGCGATTGCTGGCGGCATCGCGATTGCGACCACGGCGCAGGCAGCGCTCGGCAAATTCGGCGATGGCGTGCAGCGGCGCGCGCCCTGGCTGTTTGCCTTGGGAGCGTTCCTGACGCTGTGGGAGCTTGCAACGGCAAAATTCGGCTGGCTGCCGCTGCCGTTCTTTCCGCCGCCGCAGTCGATCGTCGAGGTCTATACCGACGACCTGCCGAAACTGCTGGACAGCGCCTTCGCCTCGGTGAAGCTGCAGCTTGGCGGCTACTTCATCGGCGCCGCCGTAGGCTTCCTTACCGGCGTCTCCATCGGCTGGTCGCGGCTCGCGGGTTACTGGGTGCATCCGATCCTGCGCTTCATCGGACCATTGCCGGCGACGGCCTGGCTGCCGATTGCGTTCTTCACGTTCCCGTCCGCCTGGAGCGCCAGCACGTTTCTGATCGCGCTGGCCACCGGCTTTCCGGTGACAGTGCTGACCTGGTCGGGCGTGGCCAGCGTCAGCACCGCCTATTACGACGTCGCACGAACGCTTGGCGCAAAACCGTCTTTCCTGGTGACCAAGGTTGCGATCCCCGCGGCGCTCCCGCATGTGTTTGTCGGTCTGTTCATGGGGCTCGGCGCATCCTTCGCCGTGCTGGTCGTGGCCGAGATGATCGGCGTCAAGGCCGGGCTTGGCTTCTATCTGCAATGGGCGCAGGGCTGGGCGTCCTACAACAACATGTATGCGGCGCTGATCGTGATGTCGTTGCTTTGCTCCGGCGCCATCACGCTGCTGTTCAAGGTGCGCGACCGCCTGCTGGTCTGGCAGAAGGGTGTCGTCAAATGGTAGCGCTGGCAAAGCCGTTTCAGCCCGTAGCGACCGGCGCGTCGCTCGACATCAAGGGTGTCAGCCACGCCTTCGACATCGATGGCAGCGTGTTGCCGGTGCTCGACGACGTCAGCATATCCGTCGCACCCGGCGAGTTCGTGGCGCTGCTTGGCCCGTCCGGCTGCGGCAAGTCTACCCTCCTGCGGTTGGTGGCGGGCCTCGAGCCGCCGCGTGCCGGCACGCTGGAAGAAGACAGCGTCGCCATCACCGGACCGTATCCGTCCCGCGTCGTGGTGTTTCAGGATCCGACGCTGTTTCCGTGGCGGACGGTCTGGGACAATGTCGCGCTCGGGCTGGAAGCGCAGGGCGTGCTCAAGACGCAGCGTCACCGCGTCGATGCGGCGATCGACCTCGTCGGCCTCGGAGCCTTCCGGAAGGCCTATCCGCATCAGCTCTCGGGCGGCATGGCACAGCGTGTCGCGCTTGCAAGGGCGTTGGTCAACGATCCGCGCATCCTCGTGCTGGATGAGCCGCTCGGCAAACTGGATTCGCTGACGCGCATCACCATGCAGGCCGAACTGGTCTCGCTGTGGCAGCGCAACGGCTTCACGGCACTGCTGGTGACTCATGACGTGGAGGAGGCGCTGTTTCTCGCCAACCGCGTCATCGTGTTCAGCGATCGTCCCGCGCGGGTAACGGCGGATATCACGGTCGACCGGCCCTATCCGCGCCATCGCGGCGATCCGCATCTGGCTGAGCTGCGACGGCAGATCCTGGGACTGCTCGGGCTGGACGCGACGTGGTGAGCTCCTCCCGAATATGGTCCGTTGCGGGCGAGGGCACGCTCCACCGATAGCTGTATACGAGGCATGGTTATTGCATTCCTTTTGAGCTGACACACGGTTCAGCCCAAGGGAACGACATGTACAGCACCAACCGACGTGATTTCATCCGCCTGACGGCCATTGCCGCGGCGCTGTCCACGACCAGCATCAAGGCCTTCGCCGCTGACCGCGTGGTCAAGATCGGAACGCTGAAGCTCATTCACGGCGTCACGCCGTATTTCTACGAGAAATTCGCGCCTGATGGCGTCAAGTTCGAGGTGATCCCGTTTGAAACCCCGACCGACGGCAAGAACGCCGTCGTGACCGGCACTGTCGATTTCGGCATCTTCGGTTTTGCTGCGGCGACGCTCGGCGGCGCAAATGGCGAGCCGGTCGTCGTCATCGCGTCTGCCTGCAATCGCGGCATGGCGGTTGTCGCCAAGAAGGATTCCGGGATCAATACGATCAAGGACCTGAAGGGCAAGAAAGTCGCGATCCTGCCGGGCTCGACCCAGGAAGTCGTGATCCTCGATCGTCTCTCCGCCGAAGGCATGACGGTGAAGGACGTCGAGTCCGTCCGTCTGTCGTTCAGCGACATGGCGCCGGCGCTCGCCCGAGGCGACATCGACGCCTATGTGGGCGCCGAGCCCGGTCCGGGCATCAGCCTCGCCAATGGCGTCGGTCAGATCGTTGAATATCCCTACACCACGCCGACCGGTTCGCTGAACATGGTACTGGCCACGCGCCGCGAACTGATCGAGAAAGACCCCGACCTCGTCAAGGCGCTGCTCAAGACCCACCGCCTGGCCAGCGAATATGCTATGAAGGACCGCGAGGCCTTCATCGCCATCGCCATGCAGAAGCTCGGCCAGCAGAAGCCGTCGATCGAGAAGGCCGCACCCAATGTGGAGCTGACCTGGAATATCGACGACCAGTTCATGAAGCAGGCGGAATATTACGGCGGCCAGATGCTGTCCAAGAAGCAGATCCGGCAGTTGCCTGACTACAAGACCTTCATCGATGCGAGCTTCGTGAAGGCGCTGGCGGCCACGTGAGCGCGTTGTGAGCCTGCAAAGCACGATGGACGATACGTCCAACAGCGTACAGCTTGCGCCGGCAGCGGAAATCCCGCCGGTGCCTGCGGCCGGGAAGCGCGGGCAGGGCGTGCAGCGGGCGCGCACAGTTGCGCTCGCGCTGATCGTGCCGGTCTGCTTGATGGTGATTTGGGACGTCATGGTGCGCTGGACCGGCACGCGGCTGGTGCCGTCACCATATGGCGTCGCGATCATGATGTGGGATTTCGCTTTCGGCGGAATCTATGACGACGCCTACAGCGCCAGCCTGCCGATCCATTTCTGGAAAAGCGTGCAGCGTGTCTATGGCGGCTTTCTCTGTGCGGCGGCGGTCGGCATTCCGCTCGGGCTGATGATCGGGCGCATGCCGCTGCTGCGCAAGCTGCTCGATCCCACGCTGTCGCTGCTGCGGCCGATCCCGGTCACGGCATGGCTGCCGCTGTCGATGATCTTCTTCGGACTAGGTCCGCGCGCGGCTATCTTCCTGGTGTTTCTCGGCGCGTTCTTTCCGATCCTGCTCAATACGGTTTTCGGGGTGCGATCCGTCGATGTCAGGCTGTTCGAGGCTGCGGAAATGCTCGGCTGCAGCGGCGCGCAGCAGTTCCGCTCCGTCGTTTTACCGGCAGCGCTACCGAGCATCTTCAACGGCCTTCGTCTCGGTGCCGGTTTCGCTTGGATACTGATCGTGGTGGGCGAAATGACCGGCGTGCCCGAAGGGCTCGGCGCTGTCATCATGGATGGCCGCACACTGTCGCGCACCGATCTCGTGATCACCGGCATGATCATCATCGGCATCACTGGATTCGTGTCGGATCGCATCCTGCTGATGCTCAGCAACTACTTCCTCCGGTGGAGCCCGCAGCATCATGCTTGATCGACCGACGACAATTGCGCCTGATATCCTCGAGGTCAGCGACGTCAGGAAAATCTATCAAGCCTCCAACGGTCCGGTCGAGGCGTTGCGCGCTGTCAATCTGACCATCCGCAAAGGCGAGTTCGTTTGCCTGCTCGGCGCGTCCGGTTGCGGCAAATCCACATTGCTGCGTATCGTCGCCGGCTTCGAGAAGGCGACTGAGGGCTCGGTCACCATGTACGGCTTTCCGGTCGACAAGCCGGGGCCAGATCGCGGCATGGTGTTCCAGGATTACGCGCTGTTTCCATGGCTCACGGTTCGCGACAATATCGGCTTCGGCCCCAAACATCGCCGTGTCGCGAGCAAGGTCGTGGGCGAGCTCACCGACAAGTTCATGGCCATGGTCGGGCTGACGGCCTTTGCCGATCGCTATCCGCACCAGCTTTCCGGCGGCATGAAGCAACGCGTCGCCATCGCGCGCGTGCTCAGCAACGACACCGACGTGCTGCTGATGGACGAGCCGTTCGGCGCGCTGGATGCGCTGACGCGCAGCAAGCTGCAGGAGGAACTCGTCGAGATCTGGCGTACCACCGGCCTCACGGTGATTTTCGTGACCCATTCGGTCGAGGAAGCCGTGATGCTGGCGGATCGCGTCATCGTGATGTCGGCGGGGCCGGGCCGGATCGATTGCGAAATCGAGGTCGATCTGCCGCGTCCGCGCGATGTCGCATCGCCCGAATTCAACGCGTTGCGGCGCGAGGTGACGCAGAAGCTCACGAGCCATATCGCCGGCAGTCGGGGCAAGGCGGCAGATTCCTGAATCGGGCTTCAAAATCGCGCGAATAAAATTCTCGCCTAAGGTCGCCGGGGAGAATTTTCACCTGTGGGCCTGAGGCCCATCAGTCCCGCTGTCGTTATTTCCGGGTACCGCTTGTAACGCCTGCCGAACGGCATTCTCTAGGGTTAGAGAAGCCGAAAGCAATACGATATGGACGCGGTTCCCAGCATTATCGACAGAGTTAATTTGCTCGTTCCGGGCTTTGCGGAACGTGCGCCATCGCATGATCGTGCGGCAAGTTTTCCATTCGAGAATTTTCAGGAACTGTCCGAGGCGGGCCTTCTGGCGCTGCCGGTGCCAAAGGCGCTGGGCGGCGTGGGCGCCGGGGTGCGCGAGGCTGCGCGCGTCGTAAACGCGGTTGGCAAGGCCGATGCCGCGACCGCGCTTGTATTGGCGATGCACTATATCCACCATCTGGTCATCACGCGGAACGGCAACTGGCCTGCGCATCTGGCGCAGCGCGTGTCGCGCGACGCCGTGAATGGCTCTGCGCTGATCAACGCGTTGCGCGTCGAGCCCGATCAGGGATCGCCATCGCGGGGCGGTCTGCCTCAAACCACAGCGAAGCGCACGGCCGAAGGCTGGCGCATTACCGGCCGCAAGATCTATTCGACCGGTGCGCCGATCCTCAAATGGTACACTGTATGGGCGAAGACAGACGAGCCGGATGTGCGCGTTGGCATCTTCCTTGTGCCGGCTGGGCTGCCAGGCACGGAGATCGTCGAGACATGGGATCACCTCGGTCTGCGCGCCAGCGGCAGCCATGACGTCGTGTTCGACGACGTGCTCCTTCCGCTCGACCATGAAGTGGATCTGCGCCGTCCCGGTGATTGGGGTGCGCCGGATGTGTCGCAGGCGACCATCCAGGCTGTGCTGGTGGGCGCCGTCTATGACGGCGTTGCACGCGCTGCTCGCGACTGGCTGATCGACTTTCTCAAGACCCGCACGCCCTCAAGCCTCGGCGCGCCGCTGGCGACTCTGCCGCGGGCGCAGGAGATCGTGGGCGGCATCGAGGCAAAGCTCGCAGTCAATGCGCGCCTGCTCGACACTTTCGCACGGGACATCGATGACGGCGTCGCACTGACGCCGATCGAGGCGAACATCCTCAAACTCACGGTGACCAATAATGCCGTGGCCGCTGTCGAGGACGCGCTGTCGCTGACCAGCAATCACGGACTGACCCGCGCCAATCCGCTGGAGCGGCATTATCGCGACGTGCTGTGTGGCCGCGTGCACACGCCGCAGGACGACAGCACCAGGATTTCCGCCGGACGCATCGCGCTCGGCATCTGAACAACAGCAGGAAGTGGAGACAACCATGTCCGTCGAATTCATCGGCTTCATCACCAACAATGACGCATCCGAGACCCGCGTGCGCTCCGGCCCGGTGCTCGATCCCAGCTATATCGAAACCGTCGCGAAGGCGCATGAGCTCGCCGGCTTCGATCGCGCGCTGCTCGCCTTCCATTCGACCATACCGGACGGCCTGCAGGTTGCTCAGCATGCGCTCGGCGTCACCGAGAAGCTGAAGATGATGATCGCGCAGCGTCCGGGTTTCACCGCGCCGACGGTGCTGGCGCGCCAGCTCGCCACCATCGAGAATTTCCACAACGGCCGCGTCTCGCTGCATGTCATCACCGGCGGCAATGCCAAGGAGCTGCGGCAGGACGGCAATACGCTCGACGACAAGGACGAGCGTTACGCCCGCACCAGCGAATGGCTCGATATCATCAAGCAGGAATGGACGAGCGAGAAACCATTCGATTACAACGGCAAATACTATCAGGTCGAGGGCGGCTTCTCGCAGGTGAAGCCGACCGTGCCGATCCACGTCTTCGTCGGCGGCGCGTCGGACGCGGCAATTGACGTGTCGGGCAAGCATGCCGATACGTTCGCGCTGTGGGGGGAATCCTATGCGCAAGTCCGCGACGTCACTGGCCGCGTACGTGCTGCTGCTGCGAAATACGGCCGTCCGGCGCCGCGCTTCAGCCTGTCGGTGCGCCCGATCATCGCCGACACCGAGGAGAAGGCCTGGGCCAAGGCCGACGACATTCTCGCCCGCGCCACCGCGCTGCAGGACAAGACCGGCTATCGCAAGCCGGCCGATGGCCATGCCACTGCCGGCGCAAAGCGCCTGCTGGCGCTGGCCGAACAGGGCACCCGCATCGACAAGCGGCTGTGGACCGAGATGGCGGCGCTCACCGGCGCGAACAGCAACACCACCGCGCTGGTCGGCACGCCTGAGCAGGTCGCCGAAGTGTTCGCCGATTACTACGATCTCGGCGTCAGCCATTTCCTGATCCGCGGCTTCGATCCCCTGATCGACGCCATCGATTATGGCCGCGAACTGATCCCGCGCACCCGCGAACTGATTGCGGCGCGTGATGCCGCCAAGGGAGTTGTCGCAGCATGAAACGGCTCATCCTCGCCGCCGGCCTGATCCTCGCGGCCTTCGCATCTTCGGCGCATGCCGAGACGACGCTGATCGTCGGCGACCAGAAAGGCAATGCGCGCGCCGTGATGGAAGCATCCGGCGTGCTCAAGGATGTGCCCTACAAGATCGAGTGGAAGGAATTCGCCGCGGCAGCGCCGCTGCTGGAAGCGCTCGGTGCCGGCGCGCTCGATAGCGGGCTGGTCGGCGATGCGCCCTTTACGTTTGCCGCGGCGGCCAATGTGCCGGTCAAGGCAATCGGCGCGATCCGGCAGACCGGCGACGGTCTCGCCGTGCTGGTACCGAAGGACTCGACGATCAAGAGCTTCGACGATCTGAAGGGCAAGAAGATCGCCACCGGCCGCGGCTCGATCGGGCATCAGCTCATTCTCGCCGCGCTGGAACAAAAGGGCTGGACGGCGAGCGATGTGCAGATCGTGTTCCTCGCTCCGTCGGATGCCAAGGTCGCTTATACCCGCGGCTCGGTCGATGCGTGGTCGACCTGGGAGCCTTATGTGAGCCAGGAAGAGGTGCTGTTCCAGTCGCGCGTCCTGCTCAATGCCGAAGGCCTGACATCGGGGCTGAGCTTTGTCGTGGCGACGCCGAATGCGATCCGCGACAAGCATGCCGAGCTCGAGGACTATCTCCGCCGCCTCACCGCAGCCCGCGCCTGGGCGCTGAAGAACGCGGACGCCTATGCGCAGACTTGGGGCAAGCTGATGAACGTGGCGCCGTCGGTGCCGCTGAACTGGCTGACCCGCGCACAAATCCGCATCGCACCGATCGACGATGGCGTCGCCGCGGATGAGCAGAAGACGATCGATCTCTATCTGCGCAGCGGACTGATCAAGCAGAAGCTCGATGCCAATGCGATCGTGGATCGATCGTTCAACGATGCCATCGGGAAGGGTGCGGGGCTGTAGACTCTCGATCCAGACCCGGAAATTGCTACTTAAACTCTGTCATGCCCGGGCTTGTCCCGGGCATCCACGTCTGTGCCGCAAGCAGTAAAGGCGTGGATGGCCGGGACAAGCCCGGCCATGACGGTGTTTGCATCGAGGACGTCTCGCTGTCGCCAGAGCCACAACCCGCACATCCGTAAATCCACGTATTCCCGGTCTCCCTCCGTCGGCCCACCATCGCCCGGCAACGGAGACCAGCGCAGATGCATCACGGCGATATTTCATCCAGCAAGGACGCGGTCGGCGTCGCCGTCGTGAATTACAAGATGCCGCGGCTTCACACGAAGGCCGAGGTGCTGGCCAATGCGCAGAAGATCGCCGACATGATCGTCGGCATGAAGATCGGTCTGCCCGGCATGGATCTGGTGGTGTTCCCGGAATATTCGACCCAGGGCATCATGTACGACTCCAAGGAAATGTACGAGACCGCCTCGATCGTACCCGGCGAGGAAACCGAGATTTTCGCGGAGGCCTGCCGCAAGGCCAAGGTCTGGGGCGTGTTCTCGCTGACCGGCGAACGCCATGAGCAGCATCCGCACAAGGCGCCGTACAACACGCTGATCCTGATGAACGATCAGGGCGAGATCGTTCAGAAATATCGCAAGATCATGCCATGGGTGCCCATCGAAGGCTGGTATCCCGGCAATTGCACTTATGTCTCCGAGGGGCCGAAGGGCCTGAAGATTTCGCTGATCATCTGCGATGACGGCAACTATCCCGAAATCTGGCGCGACTGCGCCATGAAGGGCGCCGAACTGATCGTGCGCTGCCAAGGCTACATGTATCCAGCGAAGGATCAGCAGGTGCTGATGGCCAAGGCGATGGCCTGGGCCAACAATACTTATGTTGCCGTTGCCAATGCCTCAGGCTTCGACGGCGTCTATTCGTATTTCGGCCATTCGGCGATCATCGGTTTCGATGGCCGCACGCTCGGCGAATGCGGCGAAGAAGACTATGGCATTCAATATGCGGCACTGTCGAAATCATTGATCCGCGACGCGCGACGCACCGGGCAGTCGGAGAACCATCTCTTCAAGCTGCTGCATCGCGGCTATACCGGCACGATCAATTCCGGCGAAAGCAACAAGGGTGTCGCGGCGTGTCCGTTCGATTTCTATGCAAACTGGGTCAACAATCCCGACAAGGCGCGGGAGAATGTCGAAGCCTTCACGCGGCCGACGGTTGGTGTGGAGGAATGCCCGATCGAGGGACTGCCACATGAGGGGATGTTGAACGATTGGTAGCCCCAATCTCGTCATTCCGGGGCGGCCGCGCACCTTGCGCGGGCGAACCCGGAATCCCGATATGTTCATCGGCTCGACGTAGCGTGCGGCCGAGAGACGGTCTCATCTCGAGATTCCGGGTTCGCGTGCGAAGTCGCACGCGCCCCGGAATGACGATGGAGTTCTAAAGCGCCGTCTTGAACGGCGCCACATCGATCCCCGCCGCCTTCAGCCCATCTCGCACATGGCGTCCAAGTTCGACGGCTCCCGGCGTGTCGCCGTGAATGCACACGGTGTCCATCTTCATCTTGATCACCTTGCCAGTGATCGAGATGACTTCGCCGGTCTGTGCCATCTTCACCACACGATTAGCAACCATCACCGGATCATGCAGTACCGCGCCGGGCTTCTTCCGCGAGACGAGATTGCCGTTGTCCTCATAGGCGCGGTCGGCGAATACTTCATGTGCCAGAGGGAGTCCGGCGGCTTCGCCGGCAGTTACAAGTTTGGAATTCGCCAGCACCACGAAGGTCAGATTGCGGTTGACGGCCTTGATGCCGGCGGCGATGGCGCGGGCGGTCATGTCGTCCTCGCAAGCGACGTTGGAGATCGCGCCGTGAGCTTTCACATGGGTGACCTTGTAGCCTTCCATGGCGGCGATCGCCTGCAAGGCGCCGATCTGGTACGCGATCAGGTTCTCGATCTCGAGTGCGGTGAGACCGACGATAGGCCGGCGGCCGAAACCGTGCAGGTCGCGATAGCCGGGATGCGCGCCGATCTTGACGTTGCGCGCCTTGGCGAGCTGCACCGTCTTGCGCATCACATCGGCGTCGCCCGCGTGATAGCCGCAGGCGATGTTCACGGAGGACGCGAGGTCGATCATCGCGGCGTCGTTGCCCATCTCCCACATGCCGAAGCTTTCGCCGAGGTCGCAGTTCAGATCGATGGTCGCCATAGTCGTGCTCTTTCGTGAGTAGGATTCGAAATCAGTCTTGCGCGTCTGCCGTCTGCGGTGCCTGCCACGTATTGTCATCGGTTGCACTGACGGCGACACCAGCGACATTGGACGACAGCAGCGCCTTGATGTCCAACATCAGGATGTTGGAATCATGGACACGACCGGGCAGGCTCTGCAGCAGCTCGGCGAAGGCGCGATATTCCGCCTGCGCCTCGGCCATGGTGATGGCTTTAAAGCGGAAAGCGCGGCCCGGCTGGGTCTGGCCGAACCGGCCGAGATCCGTCGAGATCACCGTGGCGATCTTCGGATAGCCGCCCGACGTGCCCCGGTCGGGCATCAGCACGATGGGCTGGCCGTTGCCGGGTACCTGGATCGAGCCGTTCACGGTGCCGTCGGAAACGATGTTGTGCCCGTGCAGATGTTTAATGACGGGACCTTCGAGGCGATAGCCCATACGGTCGCTGGTCGCCGAGATCTTCCACTCGCTGCTGAGGAACAATTCTTTGGCGTCACCGAATTCATCGTCTTGTGGTCCAAGCACCACGCGGATCGGACCTTCGGCCGGCGCAGGCAAATCGATGCGCTTCTCGTTGGCGCTGCTCGCAGCCGCCACCAGCAATTCGTCACCGGCCTGCAGCGGGCGCGGATAGGGACTGCCGAGACCGGCGCGGGCGTTCACGGCCAGGCTGCCGAACATCGGCTCGCCGCGCACGCCGCCTTCGATCGCGAGATAGCCGAAGGTGCCGGCGCGGGCGACGCCGAGATTGAGGCTCTCGCCATCGGCCAGCGTGACGGATGTATTGACGTTGAAGGGCGTGCCCGCGATATCCGCCGGCCGTGTTGCGCCGGTCAGCGACACACGCACGGCGCCGCCCTTGGCCGTGAAGATCGAATTGAGCGGGCCGAGTTCAATGGTGGCGGCGAACAGCGTGTTGCCGAGCAGGGCATTGGCGGCGGCCATTGCCAGTCGATCGACGGCGCCCGATGGCACCAGACCATAGCGCTGCGCGCCGAAGCGACCGACATCCTGCACCGACGTGCCGGGACTGACTGATGTGACGATGAGCTTGCTCATGACGCGATCAGCTCCGCGACGAATGCACCGGCTTCGGCTGCGCGGTCCTGCTCGGCAAAGGTCTTCTCGTCGACGGCGGCGAAGGTGATGGCATCGCCAGGCTCCAGAAGAAATGTCGGATCGCGGCCAAGCTGATAAGTGCGCACGGCGGTCCGCCCTAAGAGATGCCAGCCGCTCGGGCCGGCGAGGCATTGCACGCCGGTCTGGATGCCGCCGATGGAGATCGTGCCGGGCGGCGTCAGCAGCCGGGGATTCTGCCGGCGCGACATCTGCATCGAGCTCGGCAGCCCGCTGAGATAGGACCAGCCCGGCGTGAAGCCGATCATCGCCACTTTGTAGTCGCCGCCCACATGGCGTGCGACCACTTCGTCCGGCGTGATGTTGAGCGCCTTTGCGACGTCTTCGAGATCGATGCCGTTTTCGCCGCCATAGGCGACGGGGATGCGCCAACGCCGTGCCGCCTTGGCCTCGGGCAGCGGCTGCAGCGCCAGTTCGGTCAGTTTCTCACCCAAAGCGTCGAAGCCGATCTGCAGCGGATCGTAATGCACCAGCAGGGAGCGATAGGTCGGCACGGTTTCGGTGACGGCAGCAAGGCCGGCCGACGCGACGAGTTTGTCGAGCGCCAGCACCCGGCGGTTGGCTTCCTCGTCGATGGTGCGGCTGAATTCGACGGTGATGGCAGCATCGCCACTGGGGAGGATGCGGGGCGGGGAGAGAGCTGCGACCATGGCCTCACAACGTCAGTATTGGACGACCATGCATAGCGCGTTTTACCAGCGAGTGGAATTCGCAATCTGAAAATAGCCGTGCATCTTCAATAAATTAATACGCATGTTGGCGATAAGCCGTACTGATCGCAGAGGTTTCATCACATTGCATGGCGCTTTGAAGCAGCAGCCCTTGACGCGCTGGCATTCCACCGCAAGATGCGCCGCCGTAAGTCCAACGTCCTGCACCCTCTGACCTGAAGAGCCCTGCGTATGTCCCTGACACCCGAAGCCATTGCCACCCTGTCGAAGGTCACCACCGCGACCATCACCACCGTTCTCCTGAAGAAGGGCCTGCGCAATGTCTGGCTGCGCGGCGCCAAGCCGCTGCGCCCCGGTCAGCCCCGTCTCGTCGGTCCGGCCTTTACGCTGCGTTTTGTGCCGGCACGCGAGGATCTCGCCACGCCCGAGTCATGGTCGTCGCCGATCTCGACCCGCACCGCCATTGAAGCCATGCCGGAAGGCTGTATCGCTGTGGTCGATGCCATGGGCATCACCGATGCCGGCATCTTCGGCGACATTCTCTGCGCCCGCATGCAGAAGCGCGGCGTTGCTGCGCTGATCACCGACGGCGTGGTGCGTGACATCGAAGGCGTGCTCGGCACCAATCTACCGGTCTGGTGCGACGGCTATGCCGCTCCGCCGTCGGTTGCCGGTCTGACCTTTGTCGGCTGGGGTGAACCGATCGGTTGCGGCGGCGTTGCCATCTTCCCGGACGACGTCATCGTTGCCGACCAGGACGGCGCTGTCGTGATCCCGAAGGCCTTCCTCGATCTCATTCTCGCCGAAGGCGCAGAGCAGGAGCGCATGGAAGCCTGGATCGTCAACGAGGTGAATAACGGCGCCACGCTGCCCGGCCTGTATCCGATGAATGCCGAGACCAAGGCGCGCTACGCCGCGTCGAAGAAGTAATCAACCAACTCAATACCCTCATCCTGAGGAGCGGCCGCTTGGCCGCGTCTCGAAGGGCGAGGGAGTGTTCATCCCTCATGGTTCGAGACGGCGCTGCGCGCCTCCTCACCATGAGGGCCAGAGATTGGAGACCGTGCCATGAAGCTTTTCCCCGCAGGTTCGCGCCCGACCAAAAGGGCGCCAGAGGAATACTTCACGGGCACGGTCTGGCAGGACCCGGTCATTGTCGCCGAAGCGCCGGCGCGGCTGGTGACATTCCGCGTCAGCTTTGAGCCCGGCGCACGCACCGCCTGGCACACCCATCCGTTCGGGCAGACGCTCTATGTCATCGCGGGCGTTGGGCGCTTTCAGACCGAAGGCGAGCCGGTCGTCGAGATCAAGCCGGGCGACACCGTCTGGATTCCACCGGGCGAGAAACACTGGCACGGCGCGGCGCCGACCACTGGCATGACCCATATCGCCATGCAGGAAGCGCTCGACGGCAAGACCGCGGATTGGATGGAAAAGGTCAGCGACGAACAATATGCGAAGCCGGTCGGCTAGCACGGCTAGGCATTGCCGGGTACGAGGACGACGCCGGGTTCAAAAGTCTAGCGGCGCATTGTCCACCACCTCTTTCATGACGAAAAAGGTCCGGGTCTGACGGACGCCGGGCAGTGCGATGAGCTGCGTGCCGTGGATACGATTGAAATCGGCCATGTCGCCGACGCGGATTTTCAGGAAATAGTCGAAGTCGCCGGCGACCAGGTGGCAATCGAGAACAAATTTCAGTTTGGCCACCGCCTTTTCAAACACTGCAAAGCTTTCCGGCGTCGAGCGATCGAGCACGACACCGACCATGACCAGCGCGCCGCGGTTGACCTTCTCGGGCGCAATGATGGCACGTGTGTTCCTGATATAGCCTTCGTCAAACAGCTGCTGCGTGCGGCGATGACAGGTGGCGGGACTGACATTCACCTTGGCCGCCAGATCAGCATTGCTCAGACGCCCGTCTTTCTGCAGCAAATGCAGCATGCGAAGTCCAATTTTATCCAGATTTTCTGCCATGAAAGAATCTTCCGAAGTTTTAGAATTTAATGCGTCTTACTTCCAGTTTAGATGGATATGGTACGATATATAGCAGAGCACAGCCATATCTTTGAAAGCACCTTCCGCACCGAAAATGCTAGCTGTACCGCCAGTTTTCACGACAACAGGTGTCACATGCTCGAAGGCTTCGAACGCTACCCGCTCACCTTTGGACCCACCTATATCGAGAAGCTGGAGAAGCTCTCGGCCCATCTCGGCGGTAAGGTCGAACTCTACGCCAAGCGCGAGGACTGCAATTCCGGTCTGGCCTATGGCGGCAACAAGCTGCGCAAGCTCGAATACATCATCCCCGATGCCATCGCGTCGAACGCCGATACGCTGGTATCGATCGGCGGCGTACAGTCCAATCACACGCGCATGGTCGCGGCCGTTGCAGCCAAGATCGGCATGAAGTGCCGGCTGGTGCAGGAGAGCTGGGTGCCGCATGAGGACGCCGTCTACGACCGTGTCGGCAATATCATGCTCAGCCGGATCATGGGGGCGGATGTGCAGCTCGTCGACGAAGGCTTTGACATCGGCATCCGCCATAGCTGGGAAGAGGCGATCGAAGATGTGAAGGCCAAGGGCGGCAAACCCTACGCCATTCCGGCCGGTGCCTCCGTGCACAAATTCGGTGGGCTCGGCTATGTCGGCTTCGCCGAAGAAGTCCGGGCGCAGGAGAAGGAACTCGGCTTCGCGTTCGACTACATCGTCGTTTGCACGGTTACAGGTTCGACCCATGCAGGCATGCTGGTAGGTTTCGCCAAGGACGATCGTCAGCGCAGGGTCATTGGTATCGACGCCTCTTTCACACCGGCTCAGACCAAGGCGCAGGTACTTGAGATCGCGCAGAACACCGCCAAGCTGGTCAAATTAGGCAAAGACCTCGTCGAGGATGATGTGGTGCTGATCGAGGACTACGCCTATCCCGTCTATGGCGTACCATCGGAAGAGACCAAGGACGCCATCCGTCTCTGCGCGCGTCTGGAGGGCATGATCACCGACCAAGTCTATGAAGGGAAATCGATGCAGGGGATGATCGACCTCGTGCAGAAGGGTTACTTCCCTGAAGGATCCAAGGTGCTCTATGCACATCTCGGCGGCGCGCCGGCGCTGAATGGATACGGTTACGCGTTCCGTAATGGATAGTGCCGTCACATCGCGTGTGCCGGCTTAGTGTCCGGCGCGCCGATTGCCTTCGGTCACTCGAACCAGCGGTTGACGGTCGCACGGAAACTGCCGTCTTCCTGCATGATGTGCAGCCACTGATCGACGAAGGCCTTCAGCGCCACATCGCGCTGGAGCCAATAGGCCTTCTCGGCAAAATCGAACGGCGTGTCCGGGTGCACAGCGCAGAGCACGCCGCGATGCAGCTTCTGCTGATAGCGGGTCTCAGACGCATCGGTCATCATCAGGTCGGCACGGCCCTGTGCGATCTCGTCGAAGATGCGGGTATTGTCGTTGAAGACGGTGATCTCGGCTGATTTGATATGCGTCCGTGCAAAGCGCTCATTGGTGCCGCCCGGATTCACGATCACCTTGATACCTGGCCGATCTATCTCCGCGAGCGTGCCGAATTTCCCTGCATCGGCGCAGCGCGCGATCGGCGTCTTGCCCTCGCGCATGATGGGTATCGAGAACATGCCCTTCTTCTGCCGGTCCAGGGTGATCGACACGCCGCCCATCACCACATCGAACTGGTCTGCCGCAAAGTCCGCTGACAGTTTTGGCCAGCTGGTCTTCACATAGTCGACCTTGACGCCGAGTGCTTTTCCGAGCGCCTCCGCCATCTCGACGTCGAAGCCCTTGAACGATGTCGTGACAGGATCGAACGCGCTGAACGGCATGTAGTCGCCGGTCAATCCAATACGCAGCGTCCCCCGGGCAATGATATCGTCGAGGCGGGACGGTGAGGGCGCAGGGGTCGGCGTCTGTGCCTGCAAGGGCGCGGCAAGCAGCAGACAGGCCGCCAGCCAGGCGGCGATGATCCGGATCATGACGTCTCCCCCGTTTGTATCGCGGAGCGCACCGTTCAGGGGCGCACCGCGTTACGATCAGCTTACAGGGGATGTCGGACCTTTCAATCGACGAGCGCGTCTGCTGGGATCAGTTCACCCGCGTCCAGGTCTGTCCGCCGCAGAACATGCCACCGAAGGCACAGCCCTGAACACGCAGCGTGTCACTGCCCTTCAGAGCGATGGTCGATTCGTAGGTGCTGCCGCTGTTCGGATCGAAGATCTTTCCCGCCCATTTGTTGTTGCCGGGCTTCATGTTGATCAGCACCTTCTCCCCATTGGCCTCGGTCTTGGCATTCATCGAATAGCCGCACAGATTGGCGCCGCATTGTTCGATGCGAACCTTGCCTTCCTTCTTCTCGGTCATCCAGATGCCGAGCGGCGTTGCCGCGGCGGCAGACGTAACCGGTGCGGGCGCATCCTGCTTGTTGACTGGATCTGTGGGCGGTGCGTTGGCGATGACCGTAGGGGGCGCAGATTTCTCGGCAGGCGCGGGAGCCGGGGCAGGCTGCGGGACCACCGCGACGGATGGCGTGACAGGTGTCGCCGGAGCTGCCGCCTCCTTTGGGGCGACAACGGGCTTCTGCGTCTCCACAGGCTTGGCCGTCTGTTCGGATCGCGGAGTGTTGGGGGCCTGCTCGCGCGTCTCGCGGTCACGCTCGCGCTTGCTGCGCTTGGTGCCATATTCGTAGACGCCGGGAATGGAAACCGAGATGCAGTCCGTCGAATTGCAGTCGCTTGGCGCTTCGATGGTAATGGTGCGGCCACCGATGTCGAACGAGTAGCTGTCGCCAGCCTGAGCGGCGGTGCTGGTCAGCAGGATGGCGGCGAGGGCGAAGAGCGGCTTCATGTGTCCTCCAAAGCGGTTGAAATCCTGACCCTGAACCGAGCCGCGGATGCGCCCGAACGCTTGATCCGCGTCACTTAGGGGGAATTGCAATTGCTTTGGTGTGTGGCGCCGACTGAAGAAGTGGTTCAATCCTGCGCCGGACATCTTCTGCTTGAGGCTGCCTGACAAGCCAAACGCCGCCGCTTGGCGGCGGCGTCGCCCGAAGCCTGGCTTTCGTCAGTAGTCGCTGTAGCGCGAGGCGCTGCTGCCCACGGTCATCTGGCTCTTCAGCGTCTCGAAACGATCGCGGGCGGCGCGCTCGCGCCCATCGATGAAATCGATGATTTCGTCACGCGGCATCGGGCCTGACGAAATCGGACGTGAACTGCCGATGGTTTCATCGACGAAATACTGGCCATCGTCGTCGCGGCGTGCGGTCCAGCGAAAGCGGATGGCATCGAGCGGACCCGGACCGAGACGGGAGTAGCCATCGACCTCGAGGGCCTCGGGAGCCGTGGAGGGTGACTCGTGTTCGACGAGCGGCGCTTCGGGCTCGGCGGCGACCATGACGGATACAGTCTCGGTGACCACGGTTTCAGTGACGACGGTAATCGAAGCGGGCTCGGTGTCGCTGTGTTCGGCCACTTGCGATTCCGCTTCCTTGCGGTCGAGAATGCTCGCAATGGCCGCGAGGGCGTGATCGGTCGGATCGTTCTGGGTCATTGAAATGCGCCTCCCCGCAATTACGCAACGTCCACATAGGCCGATATGTAATCGGCTGTGGTTTCATTTTGGTAATCGCTGTGGCTGTTTTTAGGCAGAGATCGGCGGGCGCCTGTCTTTCCAGGGCTGGATCTGCTCGAGTTGCCCGGCCAGACGGAACAGCATGGCCTCGTCGCCGAAATGCGCCGTGAACATCATACCGATCGGCAGGCCTTTGCTGCTCCAGGCCAGGGGCACCGACATGGACGGCTGGCCGGTCATATTGGCCATACTGGTGCCTGGCATGTAGCGGCGCAGCAAAGGCGCCACATGGCCGAGATCGTCCGACATCGTGTCGATCTCGCCGATCCTGATCGGCGGTGTGCAGAGCGTCGGCGACAGGAAGATATCGCAGCCGGTAAAGAATTCGGTGACGCTGCGGGAGATCTGGAATGCGTTCTGCAGTGCTGTCACGTAGTCGACTGCGCTTGCCTTGCGGGCATTGTGTGCGCTGCCGAGTGTGAGTTTCTCGAAATCATCCGAGGTCATCGGGCGGCCGAACTTCTTCTCCGCGAACTGCACGGTAACCGCCGTATTGGCCGACACGATCGCCGCAATCACTTGCGCAGGGTCGAGCGGCAACACCGGCGCGCGTTCTTCGACATGATGCCCCTGTGCTTCGAGTAACCTGGCGACATCGCGGACGGCAGCGGCGACTTCGGGATCGATTGCATCGCCATAGGGCGACTTGTCGGTGAAGAAGATGCGCAGCCTGCCGGGACCACGGCTGACTTCATGGAGGAAGGGACGTTCCGGTGCGGGCGCCATATAGGGGCTGGTAAGTTCGGGCCCGTGAACAGCATCGAGCATCGCGGCGCTGTCGCGTACGCTGATGCTGACGACGTGGCCGCAGGAAAAGCCGCCCCAGCCTTCGGCCTTGTCAGGACCTGTCGGATTGCGAGCGCGGGTCGGCTTCAGACCGAACACGCCGCAGGCCGAGGCTGGAATACGGATCGAACCGCCGCCATCGCTGGCATGGGCGACTGGCAGGATCCGTGCAGCCACGGCAGCTGCCGCGCCCCCGGACGAGCCGCCCGATGCATGATTGGTATTCCACGGATTGCGCGTCGGTCCATGCAGCCGGCATTCCGTCGTCGGCATCAGCCCGAATTCGGGGCTCGCACTCTTGCCGAATATCGTCAGGCCGGCCTTGAGAAAGCGCTGGGCGAGGGTGCCGGTGTGATCGGCGACGAAGTCCTTGTAGAGACTGGCCCCGAAGGTCGTGCGCGTGCCGTCGAGGAGTTCGAGATCTTTCAGCAGGAATGGCACGCCGGTGAACGGCCCGTCGGGCAACCCCTCGTCGATCTGGCGCTGCGCATAGTCCTCATGGCGCACCACGACAGCGTTGATCCGGGAATTGACGCGCTCGGTGCGCGCCACCGCCTCATCGAGCAGTTCGCGCGGGCTGACCTGCTTGCTGCGCACCAGCCCGGCAAGGCCGAGCGCGTCGTGATCGCCGTATTCCTTGAATGCCATCGCGGGGTACTCTGGTGAGGACTGCGGCAGTGCTAGCGCGGATCAATCATCCGCGCCAGCAATCGACGGTTCAGCCGAACACGTCCGCGTTGACGGCATTTTGCTTGATCGGCTCGCCGTCGAGCACGCTGAGCATGTTGCGCGCGGTTTGCGCGCCCATGCGGTCGAGTGCTTCACGCGTCACGCCGGCGACATGCGGCGCGATGATCACGTTCGGCAGTTCGAACAGCGCATGACCGAGCGGCGGCGGTTCGGCCTCGAACACATCGAGGCCGGCACCGGCGAGCTTGCCCGAGACCAGCGCGTCATGCAGCGCGGCCTCGACGATGATGCCGCCACGCGCGGTATTGATGAGATAGGCCGACGGCTTCATGCGGGCGATCCGCGCAGCGTTGAACAGGCCGGTCGTCTCCGGAGTCTTCGGGCAATGCAGGCTGACAAAATCGGCGCGCGGCAGGGCCGCGTCGAGATCGCTGACAGGCTCGCAGCCGGCAGCCTTGATTGTATCGGCCGAGACATAGGGGTCATAGACCAGCACATTCATTTCCATCGCCTGGCAGCGCTTGGCGGTGCGGGTGCCGATGCGGCCGAAGCCGACCACCAGCACGGTCTTGCCGAACAGGTCGAATGGCAGCGCTCCGAAACGCGACGCCCATTTGCCTTCCTTGACCATGGCGTGCAGTTCGACTGCGCGCTTGGCGAGCGTCAGCATCATGAACAGCGCCTGTTCCGCAACCGAGGGCGAGTTGGCGGTGCCAGCGATCATCAGCGGCACCTTGCGCTTGGACAGCGCCGGTACATCGACCGCGTCGTAGCCGACGCCGATGCGCGCCACCACCTTCATGTCCTTGCAGGCTTCGAGTTCGGACTCGCCGAACCGCGTGGCGCCGAGCGCGGTGCCGTGCACCGGTGCGTGTTGCTCAATCAGCTTGATGTAGTCGGCAGCGGAAATCAGATTGCTGAACTTGACCACTTCGATGTCATCGCGTGCATTGAACAGGTCCATTCCCTGGGTCGACATCGACTCGGTGATCAGAAGTTTCTTCTTGTTGGTCGCCATTTCCACCCCTTGAAGCATTCTACGTTGTTGCGCACCCGCCAGTGGCCACGCGGGCGTTATCTAACAGGCTTGGCTCGATGAGGTCTACCATTGGCGGAGACGTGGCGTGTGGACTTGGCCGTGTTGAAGCCACTATGGTTGCTGATGATCACAAGTGATTTGCTGCGCCGCGAAATTGCGGTGAGGAGACGATGATGACCAGAATGAATTTGCCCAAGCGCACGCATCGACCGCTGCGCCATGTGCTGTGCGTCGCCGCCGTTCTGCTGCTCGGAAATTCCGCAGCGGTCCATGCGCAGGGGCTGGTGCAGGGCGTGCAGCAGGGTGCAAGAGACGGCAATCGTGCGGCTGGGCCGATCGGCGGTGTTTTGGGTGGTGCGATCGGCGGCGTCGTGGGCGTTGTTGGCGGCGTCCTGGGCGTGCCCTCGAACAATGTTCGCGGTCCCGTGGGCGGGCAGTCGAGCGCCAAACAAACCAAGGCCGCCAAGAAGGGCAAGAAGGGCTCTCAACCCGCGGCGGAGCCGGAACTGACCGCCGAGCAGATCGTCGCGAGTAGCGACGCCAACACTAGCCGTATCAAGACGTCGCTCAACCTGACGCCGGAGCAGGAAAAGAACTGGGCCGGTTTTAGCAACGCCATGCATACGCTCGGCAATAACGGCGCGGAGCGTCTGAAACTGCGTATTGCCCGCGCCAAGCGCGATCCGCCGGATGACATCATCGAGCAGATGCGCAACGAGGCTCAGTTCCTCAACGACCGGGCCGTCGATCAGCGCGCCGTTGCCGATGCCGCGGAGCCGCTATTCGCCACGCTGGATGACAAGCAGAAGGCTCTGTTCATTCAGGAGATGGTCGGCCTCAGCCGCGAGCGCGGTCTCGACTAATCGCCGCAGAGAGGAACCTCTTGGCCACGGGGACGTTTTTCCTTCTTCAGATGAAGGAGACGATCATGGCTGAGAAATTCGATCCCGCACCCCACGACAAATACGCTGTTGGCGTGAAGGAGGCAGCGCGTGCTGATCGCAAAACGTCTGAGGAACTCAAGACCGGCCTGAAGGACAGTTTCCCGGCTTCGGATCCTGTGAGTGTGACGCAGCCTGACCGGTCGAAACACGATAACGACGACGGCTCATCGCTCTGGAACAAGATCACGGGCGTCTTCAAATCCTGACGGCGCGTGCGCTGTTGTAATAATTGGTTAACCACGTGCGCTGCACAATCACATCGGGCTTTGACTGATGATGGAGGCTGGCGTTGGCGACCGTGTTCTCTGACAGTGATCTTGAAGCAGCCGATATCCCTGCGGCTTCGCGGCGGGGCGATATCTTCACCATCCACGCGACGCGCAATGATCAGAGCATGGTGACGCACCGGATCATTCCGGACGTCGCCGTCGCGCAGGCCCGGACGCTCAACGATGCGGGTTGGCGGGTCAGTATCTCCGGTCTCGGCGGCCGCCGGTTCTCGCCCTCGGAATTTCATCAGTTGCTGACATTCAAACGGATCGGCTGACGATCCCGAATTTGAAACCCCGCCGGTAACACGAGCGGGGTTTTTTGCACGTGCGAACATGATAGGTTCGCGCCACAAAAACCTCGCAAGTCAAATAAGGTAACTGGCCTAAGGCAATGAGAAAACTAGTGTTCGCAGTTATTGCCTTTATCGGCATCGCTGCCCAATCTCCCCTACATGCAGCGTCGTCCCGGACCGATCAGATGCTCAAACTGTCGCCGGAAACCCGTCTGGAGCAGCGTTGCGATGCGCGTGCGATGGGCTCCGTGGGCCGCGAGCACAAGGGATACAAGCCGGACGAGTTCGTTGCCTACGCGTTTGCCGATCCGGTCATTCGAGGCAACCAGATCAAAGCGCCGGGCGGCGCCATCCGCAGCGGGGGCAAGTGGTACAGGCTGTCCTATGTCTGCGAGACCACGCCTGACGGGCTCGACGTCAAATCCTTCGCCTATCAGCTCGGCACCGAGGTGCCGCGCAGCGAATGGGACGAACACTATCTCGTGCCACGCTGACTGCGGATGGGATTGCGGCCGGGCTCACGATCATGGTTGAGCTACAGGTTCACCATGGCCGGCGATTTGAAAAAGC
Source organism: Tardiphaga sp. OK246 (assembly GCF_900188215.1). NCBI lineage: Bacteria > Pseudomonadati > Pseudomonadota > Alphaproteobacteria > Hyphomicrobiales > Nitrobacteraceae > Tardiphaga > Tardiphaga sp. OK246. The sequence continues at coordinate 818,668 of NZ_FZOX01000002.1, read as the reverse complement.
GTGACGAGATCGCGTTGAGCAATTCCGTGCTCTGCATTGTTTCCAGGTTCGAACGCGCGCACAGCAACGCTTTGACGGGCGGCAGGTGCGGCAGGTAATATTCCTGCGCCCAGACAAGTGTAGGCGGAATCATCCGCTTCGGGATCGCGGTGATGCCGATGCCGCTTTCCACAGCCGCCAACTTGGCGTGATAGTCGGGACTGTTGAATACGATCTTGTAGGACAGACCGTGGCGCGTCAGGGTCCGGATCATCAGATCATCGCCCGGCCATGTCAGAATGGGGATCGGCGCGCCCGAACTGAGGACGAAGTCCTTTGCGCGCACCCAAACGAACTCCTCATCGGCCTCGTTGACGATCAGGTGCGATATCTCGCTGCTCATTTCCGGATTTTCGAGAATGTACGCGATATCGATATAGCCGTCGATCAGGCCTTTGGTGATGCCCACCGAGTTGTCAGTGTGAATGACCAGATCGGCCAGGCTTTGGGAGGTCTGATGGCTGAAGAAATCCTGCACGAACAGGGTGCTCAATCCAAACCGGATAGGTTGCGGAAGATGCGCCACGCCGCCAATACGCAACATCTGGTCGTTGGCTTCCAGAATCCGTCTCGCCTGATGCAGCACCAGCTTTCCGAGCTGGGTAGCCGTCGTGCCGTTGACCGTTTTGGTGAAGAGGTTGCCTCCCACCATGGTCTGAATGCGCTTGATTTGGGAACTGACAGCGGGTTGGCTCAGGCCCAGCCGTTCGGCAGCCTTGGTCAGGCTGCCGGTTTCCGCGATCGCCACCACCGTGCGAACGATCTCGATGGGGATATTGAGCGGCTGATATCGCTTGTGCATTGCGACATTCCAGGGTCGTCGAGCAGATCGATCCATCAATATCTATAGTTGTGTGACGATGAACCGCAATCGAAGAATTTAGATATACTCTAAACTGCGTGAAAAGACGTATCGCGTGGAACCCGCAATCTGGATAATCCTGCCGGAACACGGTAGCTCAATACGGCGGCGATTCCTTAAGGGCGCAGAGATTCTTTTGAGCAATTACAGGTTGTCTGTTTCGGCGCTCGGCATTGCGTGAAAACGCGATAATCTGGGCAGGCTGTCATCGGTTTTCGGAGACTGCAGATGTCCGGCACCCGCAGAGTTCATCTGAACGATAACATTCGCACCGAACATCTGAAATGTTCGGGCTGCAGGACCCAAGTTTATCTGATCAAGATCGAGACGGACGACGAGGGTGGTGAAATTCGCACCTTTGGCTGTCCACATTGTGCCGCGTCGAAATCGCTGCGTTTGGCGCCGCGCCGGCAACACCTCAAGCCCGCTGAACTCGTTGCGGACCAGGTCGTCTGCTGATCGAACGGTTACAGTCGATCGACGCGCAAAAAGAATGCCCAGATGATGGACAGGACGGCGGCGATGACAAGCCATGACGGGTTCATGCAGAATATGTCGCCGTAGCGGCACACCTGCATCGCCCATCCGCTGTTGTTGATACTCGCTGCGTAAAACACACCGGCAGCGACCGTCAGAATGCTCGCGATCATGAACATGGGACGCTCCAATAATATTGGCGCCACACTGTTCTGCATTCTTGAAGCAGCCGTGAATCGAATCGACGAAAGTCGGGGGCTTTGCGCATTTTTGATACGCGCACTCCAGCCCGATACCGTCGCGGATTCGCTTGAGGCTTTGTTAACCGCGAGTCGCCCAAAGTTCCCGATGGGGACATTGCGACGTTGGGGAGGCCCGATTTGGCCAAATACGAAACGACGAAATACGCGCAGATGCGCCGCTGCCGGATGGCGCATCTTCATGGCGAGTTGATCGACGAGCGATTCAGCGACGATGCCGACAGCGTTTTCGTCAACGGCTATGTTCACGCCGTTCGTCCGGATCTGACCTGCTGGCCACTGCGCTGGACGATCACCGTGGAGCCGTATCCGGTCGAAAGTCGCGTTTTGGCGATGACCGGCTGACCGGCGCACGCATCTCCAAACAAAAGGCCCTCGCTAGCGAGGGCCTTTTGTTTAGAGATCTTTGCAGCGATCAGTAGCGCGCGACCGACGGGCCGCCGAAATGATAGTTCAGTCCGCCGCGTACCGTATTGGTCTTCAGGTCGATATCGTGGGCAATGATACCGGTGGCAGCGCCTGGTCCGGTGAAGGTCGGAGCCGAGACCGATTGCTTGCCGAAATCGGTATGGAGATATTCGACCTTCGCCGACCAGTTTTTGGTGAACGCGTGTTCGATACCGGCGCCGACCGTCCATCCCGCTACGGTCTTTGACAGCGACGCGGTTTCGTTCTGGCCAGTCGTGTCGGTTAGCGAGGAGGCGAAATTCAACTCGGTGAGCGCGAGGCCGCCGGTTGCGTAGAAAAGCGTACGATCGACCGTGTAGCCAACGCGCGGGCGCAGCGTGACCAGCCAATCACTCGTGACGGAATTTGTGGTGCTGAACGAACCGCCGGCCGGGAAGGGCGCGGTGAAACCGCGCGACTGCTTCAGGCCGAAATAGTTTGCGTCGGCCTCGACGCCAAACAACCAGCGGTCCACCTGATGATTGTAGCCGACCTGACCGCCGCCGGCGAAGCCATCGGGATTGAGCCGCGGCGAGGCAGCCGCAATTGCCTGCTGGTTTGCGATCGGCGCGGTGCCATTGACGAAAGCGTTGGAGACGTTGCTCTGGCCCCAGGAACCGCCGGCGTTGCCGCCGACATACCAGCCGCCCCAGCTATAGCCTGCTTCGGTCGTCGCGGGCGTCTTGGTCCAGACGCGCGACTGCAGGTCGGCGGCAGCGGCATTCACCGCGCCCGACGCTGCGATGATCGCGGCCAGCCAAAGGGTTCGCATCCAGGACCTTCCATCGCTCTGAAGATATTGAGCGAATTCGACACAAGCTTTAGCTGGAAACGCTGACCTTGGCTGTCACCGGTGGGCAACAGAAGCAGAACAATACCTGAGTACGGCAGCAAAAAGCCCGGCCGTTGGGCGGCCGGGCTTTGCGTAACTTGGTGTGATCAGTAGGCGCAGACGTTGACCGTCCGGACGCGCGGCCCACGGCGGGTTTCCACCACGCGGCGCTGCAGGCAGCCATCGGTCAGGCCGCCGACATAGAAGGTCGGGCCGCCGTAGAAGGCGTGGTGACCGTAGCCACCCCATCCACCGTGCCAGCCACCGACATGCCAGCTATGGGCCGATGCAGCGCTGGGGGCGAGGGCGGCTACACCGAGCGAGGCTGCAGCGATCAGTCCGAGGGTAACTTTGCGAAACATAGATCTTCTCCATTGGGTGGGCGCGCGAGCGCTTTGCTGTGTCCCTGCCCATCAGTCGCTGCCCTCGTCGGGCGCGTTCAAAGCGGTTCTGGAGAATCGTGTTTCAGTCTTGTTTCGTCGGAGACAGCTTTCATCGAAGCCGAATGTCTCGATCAGAGCAGCGCAGTGGCTGCAGGCGCACCAACTAGCCGAGTTGCGAGGTGGCTGAGCGGCCGTGTCGCGAAATCGTCGCGCGCTTAGAAGCGGGCGCGGTAACCGTCATAGGCGTGAGCGGCCAGAATGCCGGCGCTGAGAAATCCGAAGAGTGCAGTGACGGTCTCAATCATCGTGGTGGTCCTTATTCCCCCGCGAACTACAGACGGCACGGGGGGCCGCACAGTCAAAGAGATTCGCGGTCGGCTTTTCATTCGGAGCTGTAGTGATGCGTCGTTGCAACATTTTACGCAGTTGCGCGGAGCGATCGCGGCGCAACGGCGATGACAATGCGGCGCCGGCGAGACGACGCCAGTCCGGCGCAGGGTTAACGGGCGCTGAAGGCGTATCAGCGCGGGCATGATGAGGCGACATGGGGGATGACCGAGTCGCAGCAGTTCACCTCAGTGGATTTTTTGCTTACATACGCCTCTAAGGAATCGCGCCGGTTGTCTCGCTCCCCGAGCCGCAGGATCGGACGTCGCAAGTGAGGATCTCCAGTGGCCGATACGTTCAATAACGAGATCAATGTCGGGCCGCCCCCCGTGCCGCTGCGCAAGCGCAGGTCGTTCGGCCCGTTCGGAGTTATCGTCGTGCTGTTGATCCTCGCTGGCGGCGGTGGATATCTCTGGCTGAACTACCACGACGCACTGACCGACATGGCACAGGCCGTGACAGGAAGCACTGGCCCCAGAGATAGCGCCCCGGTGTTGGCGAGCGCGGCGGAGGGCAGCGTCAGCGCGACTGATTTCGCGGCGTTCCAGCAGCAGACCGGAAGCTCGATCCAGGCTGCTACCGAATTGCTGACGGCGCAGCAGACAGAGTTGAAGCGCCTGTCCGATCAGATCCAGGGCCTCACGACCCAGGTCGTCGGACTAACCGCCAAGATCGATACGCTGCAGGGCAGGGGCGTTCTTGCAGCTCCGGCTCCAGCCGCTGCGGCGCCAGCGCCCATGGCCGCAGCTCCGGCTGCGCCAGTGGCCGCGCGCCCGGCACCCACGGCGCCGCGGAAGCGTCCAGCCGATCGTCCCGTCGGTGCCATCTCGGTCGGCGGCGCTCCGCTCCCGGCAGCAACACAGCCGCCGCGGTGATCCCTCAAGCGGCCTAACGTGTCTGGGGCTGTCGTGTTTTTTTGGGCGGCCTGTGGCGGCTGAGATCGGGCGCGCCGCCGACGATCTTGGTCTTCACGAATTCGCATTTCGGGCAGGCGAAAGTGCATCTGTCGCCGCCGGCTTTATCCGGCTCGCTAGCCAGCAATGTCATCCGCGCCCTGCACATCGCGCAGCGCGGCGGCTTGAGAGCGCCGAGTGTTTCAGCGGGCGTCGTTGGCTCGGATTGATCGATCATGTCGTCCGACAGAGGATGATACGGCAAATGGCGGAAGGGGTGTCACCCTAAGGTGTCTTTCCTAACGCTTCCTCAAACTCCGGGCCATCCCATAAAGCTCCTATAATACAAGGGCATAAACTTCTGACTGTTTCTGTTTGCCCCTTGGTGTGCCTCCAAATCACGGTTATCGTTTGGGGCATGATTTGGGGCAGAGATGGCGAGGACGCTGAACAAGCTAAGTGCGAGGGGTGTCGCGGCTGAGAAGCGCAGTGGCCGGCATGGCGATGGCGGCGGGCTATATCTCTCGATTTCCGACAATGGCGGCAAGCGCTGGGTTTTCCTGTTCAAGCTCCGGGGCCGGTCGCGGGAGATGGGGCTGGGTAGTTTCACCAGCGTCTCGTTAGCCAAAGCCCGCGAATTGGCCGCGGATGCCCGTCAGAACGTTGCGCAGGGCCTAGACCCAATTGAGACCCGCCCCAATACCGACGCAGGCCTGACGTTCTCAGAGTGCGCTAAACGCTACATCGAGGCCAACAAGCCCGGCTGGAAGAACGCCAAGCATGCTCAGCAATGGCAGAACACCCTATACGACGCTATAGCGCGCCAGCACACTGCGATCCTCTCTGGCAATCACACGGATGACGACGACCTCGAAATAGAGGTGATCCAGCAGCAATTTCGCGATGAGTGCGGCGAGGCGAACGCGGCCCGAAAAGTGAGCCTCACGCATGACGCGCGAGGCTATCCGATCGTTAAGGGGCGAGAAGGTCCGGCGTCACATTGATTTGTTGCGACTCGTGAATCGCGCGGAGGGCATTTTGGTGAGCCAAGCTCAAGCTTTTACTGCAATCAGAAACTCGCGGCCATATTCAGAAAGGGCTAGATATTGACCTCCGCCAACCCGCCTCACGCAACTGAGCCGCTCAAGGTTTGCAATAGCTAGCGCCGCAGCAGCCTCTCTCAGGTCTAGACCCTTCGAGATTTCATTAATTAGCGGAAGCTGTTCGTTCGGACTTTTGTAGGTGCTGACCCCCAATAAAATGCGTAGGTCGATTGGTTGTAGTTCTTTCACCGTTTGGATGAACTCTGGCCTCACATTGTCAGCACTGGCAGGGTCCATAGCGTTCGCTAGTAGCCTCGCGTACAAGTCTTGAAGTTCTTCTCGGGGCTCCCCTTGCGCTGCCTCTATGAGAGGAAGAGCTATTTGCTCCGGTATCTCCTGAGCTTCGACGTCACGCTCTTCTAGAATACGTTTGGTTTTGCGGGTAACAGCATCTATGTGGCGCTGTCGCCATCCGTGAACACGATCTCCGATTGCTAACCCGTAGAGATCTCCAACAGCCGGTGAAACGCTTTTCACGACGTCCAAGAACTTGCCGGCGGCTTTCGCGCCTTCCTCGATCGATTTTTCATAGGGATTGTCGGACATCACTGACTCCCGGTTGGAATCAGATGCTACCGCAAGTAGATAGGTGCGCGAAGCGCTTAAAATTACCTAGTCATCGAAGAAATAAGCGCCCCCGCCACCCGCGCTGCTGTCATTGCTGATGGTATAGTCAAGAGTGCGAACCCAATAACAAAGCAACTTGCAACCACAGCCCGCCAAAATGGATGCGCGAATGACATATTGAGAAAGTTTGTTTGTAGGTAGCGTTTAAGCAGTTCATCATCTGATCGCGAAAATGCTCTAGTGCGATCAGTGTTTAAGTCTGCGCCGACTAGTTTTGCCCAGGTTCCGATATTACCGGTCTCGATATGCGGACGTGTGCCAGCGACATACTCCGTCCAGTCCGCATACTTCTTCACGAAATGCGGACATTTCCATTGATAAATTGCTGAGCCAATGCCGAAGAACGTCAGGCCGAAGTACAGGAGATATATTTTACTGTCCCAAAGTCGGTCCGAGATGGTTAGAGACCCGGTTGGTTCAATCCCGTGTAATCGCAAATATTCGACCAGTGTGGAGTTGAGAATGATTAGATAGCCGATCACGGGCACCAGAATAGCGGCCCGAGCCGGTCCAGAGTTTCCGATTGAGCGTAAATTGATCCAAGACGGACGGCCTCTCGATGGCTGATCCTTTGACTGTTTCTCCATTCTCAATCCTCAGTTACGGCTGTTGAAACAGGCAGGGATGAGCACGCGACAGCGCGCCAGGTGCAAACTGGATCAGATGACCGCGATCTCTTCATCGTCGCCACCATCATCCCAATATCGCTTCTCCATCGGGACAGCGTGGATCTCAATTCGGATTGTGCCATTAGGCAGCAATGAGACCGCTGCCGCGCCGCTGGCCCGACGGTCTCCTGGATGATGTTGATCTTGCGGACACAAAAGCCGGCAAGGTGCGCATGGGCAAACCTTGGGAGCATTTTCTCCATCGCAACTTCGAGACGCTTACGACGATCGCGGCCTAAGTCGCTCCAGCAATAGGCAGGCGCCCGCCGGGACCAACCGGCGGGCCTCTTCTATTCAGCCCTGCTTCTCGATATTTGCGAGGCGTCGATCAATGGATTGGAGCAGATCTAACGCGCGCGTCAGCAGTTCATGATTTGAGGGCGATGGTTCGATGTTGGGCTGCTTAACACTTTCGACCATTACGGCGTCAGGAATAGCGCGAGCCTGACCTGTACCCTCAGACATAATGCGTTGCGCGCTCTCGAACACGTTTCGACCAGTGACATCGTTTGGCGCTTTCGCCATGGCTTTCTCCCTTGAATCGTTCGTAGTCGTACGTTCGCATACTTTCCGCCTGATTCGTCCCCGGCGGGTTCTCTTCTTTAGAGCGAAGCGTCGAGGTCGAACGGTTGAATAGTGCCGACGTAGTCGCCGCAGAGGGCCCGCGAGGGGCATATCGCCGCGCCGCGCACAATTTCTCCATTTGGCTTCGTTTGATGAGGTTCATTAACCAGCATGGTTCTGTCAGGATCGGGCGGCGTGTACCCGGTTGAAGCGTAAGCTTCCCTCAGTGTAGCTGCGAGGTCAGGGTATTCTGAGTTTAGAAAAACCGCGCCATTCAATACTAGCCACCCGCCAACATTCATATCGCGGCCGGTATCGCCTAGAGTGCCGTTCTTATAGCCGAGAGTTGGGCTAGTGAGCTTCGGTGGCAACCGGACCAGCGGTTGTTCTTGAGCAAAGGTCGGCGTTGGAATCAGCAACGCTAACAACACTCCGACCATGAAAAATCGAGTGGACATCGCGGCTCCCACTTAATGCAGATGTTTGGGGCACATATTAGGGCAGAAAGAAGAATCTCTATATTTATCAATTATATCAGCAGGTTGAAAAGGTGTTTGGCGGAAAGGGTGGGATTCGAACCCACGGTACCCTTGCAGGCACGGCGGTTTTCAAGACCGCTGCCTTAAACCACTCGGCCACCTTTCCGTCGTGGGACAGCGCTTAGCAAAGCGGCCTGCCGAGGGAAAGAGAGGATTGCGCCGGGGCGGCTGTCCGGGGCTGAAATCATCAAACACGGGGATTCCCTAGGGCCGGTCGGTGCCGGGCGCCGGGCGTGCTAAGCAAAGCCTGACGATTCTGAGGACGGAGACCAACATGGCAAACCCGACGCCGCGCGCCGACGCCTTGCGTGCGATGCGCGAGGCCAAATTCGAAGCCGCGCAGCGGCTGATCAAGGAGGTCGGCAAGGCTGCCGCGCCCGCGGAGAGCAAGCCTGCGCCTGCGGTGAAGAAGGTGGCTGCTGCGAAGCCTGCCGGGAAGCCGGCGGTCGAGCTTCTGACCGTCGAGACACAGGGTTCAGGGCCTCAGGCTGTGGAATTGCCGCCGGTCGAAGCACCGGTTGCCGAAGCCAAACCCGCAAAGATCACGGCACCTAAAGAAAAGCCGGCCAAGGCAGAGGCGGCCAAGCGCGCTGCCAAAAAGACCGCTACCAAAAAGAGTTCCGCCAAGAAGGGCTAGCGGCCAGCGGCATTCCGCCCGGAAAGCAGGGCGGACCGAGCCTAGATTTCGCCTGAGATCGCGCCTATATCTGGTTCGTCGCAAGACGATGGCGCTGAACCTCTCAATGGACTGCGGGCAGACCCGGGGGCAGTACCCGGCGCCTCCACCTCAGCAGCTCGCGATCTCATCCAGGTGAGGTCGATTTCGCCGGATGGTGAAATGCACGGGCTGCTCAGGCGGGGGCGAAACAGGATCGATGGCCGCGAAGAAGTTGTGAATTGTGCTCGGCATGATACCGCCGTTATCGGGTCAAAACCTAAATGCAAACGATAACGTTCGCATGAACGAAGTGCGCCTCGCGGCGTAACCGTTCGGGGTAGGTCCACCTTGCAACAGAACGGCCATGGCCGCGTCAACCTTCGGGTTGGCGCGGCTTTTAATTTGCCTAGGCTTCTAGTTTGCGGTGTCGGAGAATAGCGCTTCCGTGCGCTCAGTGCCTGGTCTTGCCGGCCTGCAGGAACGGCTGCCGCGCATTTTCGTGTTTCTGATAGAGTTCGAGCCAGCGCCGGTCTTCGGCATGGGCCCATTGTTCGAGCGAGATCCCAGGCGGGCGGCCGTGACCGATGGTGCCGTCGAGGCGGGTGAATTCCGCAGTCTCTTCCATAGTCAGCCCGATCAGTACCCGGATGCCCTGGTCATTCAACTCATAGCTGTCGTCATCGTCGATCATGCCGGCAATTGAGCAAGGCTGCAGGTGCGGTCAATGCAATTACCGGTTTAACCTAACCAATCAACCTTACCGGCAGCATGTGCGTCTGATAGTCGGCAGGTATCCATCGTCACGATGCGATGGGGTCCAGCTTCGCTGCCAGCTCACTCCGCGTCGCCACGAAGCGTCGCGCGCCGAGGCTATGCTTGCCGTGGACGCACAAATTATAGCCGAAGCCACGACGCAATTTTAACAGAATGCATGCTCACATTCAGTGTCGTTCGGTCGATGCAATGGAGCAGGCAATGGCACGCAATTTCGGCGTTCCCCGACAGTTCCGCCCGCGGGCGCAGGCGCCCGTCTGGCCGCTATGGGTGATGGCTTTCGCGGTCGTCACCGTGATCAATGCAGCGACATTCCTTCCGCACTAGCGGGAGCAGGTGGCTGCTCACTCGACGTTGCAGCATTCGGCAGGCGCCATGACCCGAGCACATAGAGCTTCATGCTGTTGTGGAAGCGCGATGTAACAACGGTGAAGATGGCTTCGGGATGTTCGGCCCAGATCGCGATCTGGTAGAGCGTCACGATCAGGTGGCCATCGCGAAACCTGTACTCTCCTGCACCGGTGATCCCGCCGCAGTCCGTCCTTGAAACGTCCATCTCCATCCCCAACATCCCGCCGCAAGAGTCCCGCCAGGAATCGCGTCAGCGCGTTCCGCTATCAAATCCAAATCATGCGTGATCATTCAACTAACAAATAGTTGAAACGGACGGGGGAGCGAGTTGCGGAAATTAATCTCCGTTAGCGGCGGGCCGCAAATTCAAAACAAACCGCAGCGGGGATCTTAAAAATCACCATGTATCGCTGTGCCCAACGAGAATGCCGGGGGCTTTGTGGTGATTGAGACCTTGTTGTTGCTGAGTGTTGTTGCCGGTGTCGGCGGCCTGCTGGTGCAGGTCTATCGCTGGCGTCAGGACGTGTTGTACGGCCCGTATATCCGCCGCGAGTGGTACGATTGATCGTGCGAGACGTAACTTGAGGGAGAACTCCGCGCGCCGTGGCGGCGCGGGGAGTGAGAATGGATCGTCAGGTCGTCACTTCAGTGACGAGTTGATCGATGTGAACTTGCCATTGAGTTTGGTGCCCATACCGTTGATGACGGCAATGATGGCGAGGGCAATGCCGGCGGCAATCAGTCCATATTCGATGGCCGTGGCGCCGGTTTCGTCTGCGATAAATCGCTTGATGAGGTTTTTCATAGTGGTGCACGCTACGAAGCTCGTCTGAATCCGGGGTAAATATGTAAGCGTCGATCCCGGAAAAAATGCGCGTGTTCTGAAGTGGTTGAACACAATCACGGTGCCATCTCACCGATCGCAAGAGGAACTTCTAGCGCGACGTGTGCGGTGCGAGCGACACCCGGCGTGCGGGCTGAAAACCCACATGCTCTGTTTACCATACCGGGGCTCTCCCCATTTCCGCCGCGATCCGGCTGCGATATATTCACCACTTGATGCGGAAGTGGGCTGCATCGGGATTTTGGCCGTGGGGATGCCCGGAGATGGGCAGGCGGCCGCTGGAATGGTATTGGGGCGTATGGGGATTCGTGGGTCAAACCGACTCGGCCAGGCTGTTCAGGCAGCAGCGGCCATCAGCGCCTGTCTGGCGCTGGCCAATTGTTCCTCCTCCACCACCAGCTTCAGCCGCCTCGATCCGAAATATGGCGTCTCGAGCAGTCCTCGGGTCGTCGGGATGGGCGAGCCGGTTCCCAAAGGCGGCGGCACCTACCGTGTCGGCAAGCCCTACACCGTCGCCGGCAAGCTCTATGTGCCGGAAGAGAACATCAATTACCGCGCTGAAGGCATCGCCTCCTGGTATGGCGACGCGTTTCATGGCCGTCTGACAGCCAATGGCGAAGTGTTCGACATGGCCTCGCTCACCGCGGCCCATCCGACGCTGCCGATACCGAGCTATGCCCGCGTGACCAACGTCTATAACGGCAAGTCGCTGATCGTTCGCGTCAACGATCGCGGCCCGTATCACGGCAACCGCCTGATCGACGTCTCGAACAAGGCCGCCGAACTGCTCGAATTCAAGGGTAACGGCACCGCCAAGGTTCGCGTCGAATATGTCGGCCGCGCGCCGCTGGAAGGGTCGGACGATCGCCAGCTCGTTGCCACTCTGCGCACCGGTGAGCCGGCACCGTCGCCATCGCTGGTGCGTGTCGCCTCGGCGCGCTCTTTCGTGCCCGACATGCAGGGTGGTCGTGTTGTCTCGCGCGATGTCCCTCTGCCGGAGGGCCGCCCGTATTCGCTCGGCAATACCTCGGCCGATGTGGCGTCGATCCGTTCGACGTCGGAAATGTCGGCGTCGAGCCGCATGCGCACGGCATCGGCACCGCGGATGAGCGAGAACCACCGCGCGGTGTCCTATGAGAGCAACGCCGCATATGCGGCGCCTGCCGAGCCGGATGACGGCACGGTCGATGCGCGCGGCGCCCAGGCTATCCTGTCCGGCCGCGGTCTCTACTAAGCCGGTTCGTCGTTCACGACCGACACCAGACGGGCGCAGTATGGCGCGCTGATCTGCGTTGCACCTTCGCGTTGTTTGCCATCGGTGATCCTGTTAAGACCTGAGCACTCAGGACAGCACATGGCATCTGGCTCCATCCCCTTGAAACGACCGCAATTCGCCGCGCGGAGCTGGCGGACGCTGCTGGCTGCGCTGGTGGCGTTTGGCGTCGTCCTCGGCCCAACAGCGCAGGCTGCGAACCAGAGCGTGCAGGGCGCCAAGAAGGTCGTCGAGGACGGCGGTTACGACACCGATGCGCCGACCGCGATCCTGATCGAGGCCGGCTCCGGCAGCGTGCTGTTCGAGAAGAATGCGGATGAGCTCCGCGCGCCCTCCAGCATGATGAAGCTGATGACCGTCGAACTGGTGTTCGACGCGCTGACCCGCGGCGACATCAAGCTCACGGACGAATACCGCGTCAGCGAGAATTCCTGGCGCAAGGGCGGCGCGCCGGCAGGCGCATCGACCATGTTCGCTGCCATCAACAGCCGTGTGCCGGTCGCTGATCTCTTGCGCGGCGCCATCATCCAGAGCGGCAACGACTCTTGCATGATCCTGGCGGAGGGCATTGCAGGCGGCGAGGCGGCCTTTGCCGAGAAGATGACGGCACGGGCGCGTGCGCTGGGCATGCCGAAATCCACCTTCGCCAATTCCAACGGTCTGCCGGACGCTGGCAACAAGATGACGGTGCGCGAGCTTGGTCTGCTCGCCCGACATATCGTTCGCACCTATCCCGAATTCTACAAACTGTTCGGCGAGCGCGAATTCACCTGGAACAAGATCCGCCAGCAGAACCGCAATCCGTTGCTGGCGACGCTGGACGGCGCTGACGGTTTCAAGACCGGCTACACCAAGGATGGTGGCTACGGCATGGTCGGCTCGGCCATCCGCGACGGCATGCGGCTGATCGTGGTGATCAACGGTCTGGACGATCCGGACGATCGTGCGACCGAGGCGAAGAAGCTGCTGGAGTGGGGTTTCAAGAATTTCGAGGCCCGCACGCTGTTCGCAGCCGACCAGACCGTCGGCTTCGCCAAGGTGTTTGGCGGCGAGAGCCGCTCGGTCGCGCTCTCGGCCAAGGAGCCGGTCAAGGTGATGGTGCAGAAGAACGGCACCGACAAGCTGATCGCTCGCGTCGTCTACAAGGGCCCCGTGCGTGCGCCCATCGAGCCCGGTCAGCCGGTCGGCGTGATCAAGGTCTGGCGCGGCGCCAATATCGCCGTCGAGACGCCGCTCTATACGGCGGCCGCGGTCGGCACGGGATCGACCATGCGGCGCGCCGTGGACGGCGCCGGTGAGCTGGTGATCGGACTGTTCCGCGCCGGCGCCGAGAAGCTCTGACATGACGGACACGCCCACGACACCGCCGCCGCGCGGGCGCTTCGTCAGTTTCGAGGGCGGCGAGGGCGCCGGCAAATCGACCCAGATCAAGATTCTGGCTGACCGGCTCGAGGCGGAAGGCAAGCGCGTCATCGTCACCCGCGAGCCCGGCGGTTCGCCCGGTGCCGAGATCATCCGCCATGTGGTGCTCTCGGGCATGGGCAAACTGCTCGGCCCCGAAGCCGAGACGCTGCTGTTTGCCGCGGCGCGCGACGACCATGTCCATGCGGTGATTGCGCCGGCGCTGGAGCAGGGCATCTGGGTGCTGTGTGATCGCTTCTCGGATTCGACGCGCGCCTATCAGGGCCGGCTCGGCCATGTCTCGCCGGAACTGCTCAATGCGATGGAGCGCGTCACCATCGGGAGGCTCAAACCGGATCTTACTGTCATTCTCGATATCCCGGTGTCGATCGGCATGCGGCGCGCAGCAGCGCGGCGTGGCAATGATGTGCCCGACAGGTTCGAGGCCGAGGGCATCGCCTTTCATCAGGGGCTGCGTGACGCGTTCCGGCAGATCGCAGCCGATGAACCGCAACGCTGCATACTGATCGACGCCAATGCAGATCCAAAGATCGTATCGAACAATATCTGGGGCGTGTTGCGCCGACGCCTTCTGACGCCGTCGAACCACGAGGTCACTTCGGCATGAGCGCAAAGTCATCCGAGCAGACGATCTCGGTTCCCCATCCGCGCGAAACAACCGCGCTGTTCGGTCATCAGGATGCCGAGGCCACGCTGCTCAACGCCTATCGCGGCGGCCGCATTCCGCATGCCTGGCTGATCGGCGGTCCGCAGGGCATCGGCAAGGCGACTTTGGCCTATCGCATGGCGCGTTTCGTACTGGCGCATCGCGATCCCACATCGCCGCAAGTGCAATCCGCAACATCGCTCGGTCTCGATCCGATGCATCCGGTCGTGCGCCAGGTCGCCGCCGAATCCCATGGCGGCCTGCTGACGCTGGAACGTTCGCTCAACGACAAGGGCGTGATGCGCACGGTCATCACTGTCGATGAGACCCGGCAGACCGTATCGTTCTTCGGCTCGACCGCCGCCGTTGACGGCTGGCGTGTCTGTATCGTCGATACAGTCGACGAGTTGAATGCCAACGCTGCCAACGCGCTGCTGAAGGTGCTTGAAGAGCCGCCGCTGCGTTCGCTATTCCTGCTGGTGACACATGCGCAGGCGCGCGTGTTGCCGACCATCCAGTCGCGCTGTCGCAAGCTGGCGCTGCGTCCGCTTTCCGTTGCCGACGTGACCCGCGCCACGTCGCAGGCCGGCGAGATCGAAACCAGCGATCCCTTGCTCAAAGAGGTCGCTGAAGCCTCCGAAGGCAGTGTGTCGCGCGCTCTGAATCTACTCGGCGGCGGCGCGCTGAAACTGCACCAGCGCACCGCCTCGCTGCTGAATACGCTGCCCCATGTCGATCCACGCGAGCTGCATGCGCTGGGGGATGCGCTGGGGACCAGTGACCGTGTCGCGCTCGGCGCCTTTGTCGACAGTGTCGACCGCTGGATCGGCGAGCGCATGCGGGCGGACGATGCCAATGCCAACGCCAATCTGCCCCGCCTTGCGCGGTTGGCGGAGGTATGGGAAAAGATCAACCGAGCCGCGCGCGAGACCGAATCCTACAATCTCGAGCGAAAACCGCTGGTTTTCTCGGTGTTTGGACTGCTCGCGGAAGCAACGCGCTGATCGCTGCGAGACTGGTTTCAGCCGATCCGCGCTTCACCAAGATCGTCTTATTCAAGGTCCGTAAAGTCAGCCATGACATCTGCAACCGATGCAACCCGACCGGCGTATTTTCTGACAACGCCGATCTTCTATCCCAATGGCGTGCCGCATATCGGTCATGCCTATACGGTCATGGCGACCGACACGATTGCCCGCTTCCAGAGGCTCGACGGTTACGACGTCCGTTTCCTGACCGGAACGGATGAGCATGGTCTGAAGATGCAGCAGACCGCCGTCAAGGAAGGCCTGACCCCGCTCGAACTGGCCGACCGGAATTCGGCGCGTTTTCGCGAGATGGATGTCGCGCTCAACATTTCCTATGACGACTACATTCGCACCACCGAGAAGCGCCATGAGCGCTCCGTTCAGGCGCTGTGGGTCGCGCTCGAGAAGGCTGGCGCCATCTATCTCGACAAATATGCCGGCTGGTACTCGGTTCGCCAGGAAGCCTATTTCGACGAAGCGGAAACGACGCTCGGCGACGATGGCGTGCGGCGTGAGCCGCTCGGCTCGCCGGTCGAGTGGACCGAGGAGGAAACTTATTTCTTCCGTCTGTCCGCCTACCAGGACAAGCTGCTCGATCTATACGCGCGCGTTCCGGACTTCGTGTTGCCGCGCGAGCGTCTCAACGAAGTGACGAGTTTCGTCAAGGGCGGCCTGCAGGATCTGTCGATTTCGCGGACCACGTTCGACTGGGGCATCAAGGTGCCGGGTGCGCCCGGCCATGTGATGTATGTCTGGATCGATGCGCTGACCAACTACATCACGGCAGCCGGCTATCCGGATGTCGATGGCGAAAGCTTCAAGCGCTACTGGCCTGCGAATCTGCATGTGATCGGCAAGGATATCGTTCGCTTTCACGCGGTGTACTGGCCTGCATTCCTGATGGCGGCAGGCGTCGACGTCCCGCATCGCGTTTTCAGTCACGGCTTCCTGCTCAACCGCGGTGAGAAGATGTCGAAGTCGGTCGGCAACGTGGTCGATCCGATCGGCATGGCGCAGCAATATGGCGTCGATCAGATGCGCTATTTCTTCATGCGTGAAGTCTCGTTCGGGCAGGACGGCAGCTACAATCACGAAGCCATCGTCAATCGCACCAATGCTGACCTCGCCAACGATCTCGGCAATCTCGCGCAGCGCTCGCTGTCGATGATCGCCAAGCAGTATGGCGGCGTGCTGCCCGAGCCCGGCGACTTCAGCGACAACGACAAGGCCATCCTGGCGCAGGCCGACGGCATGCTGGAGCTCGCGCGCACCGCGATGGCGACGCAGCAGATCCATCAGGCGCTAAATGCGGTCTGGGCCGTGGTCGCCGAAGCCAACCGCTATTTCGCGGGCGAGGCGCCGTGGGCGCTCGCCAAGACCGATCCGAAGAAGCAGGCCACGGTGCTCTACGTGACCGCCGAAGTCGTGCGGCAGGTCGCGATCCTGGCGCAGCCGGTAATGCCGGCGTCATGTGCGAAGCTACTCGATGTGCTTGGCATCCCCGATGGCGAACGCGACTTCACGGCATTGGCCAACCGCATCAAGGCTGGAACGCAACTGCCGACTCCGACCGGCGTATTCCCGCGCTATGTCGAGCCCGCCGCTGCGACCTGAGTTCAACGATGCTTGTCGATAGCCACTGCCATCTCGATTTTCCCGATTTCGCCGAAGATCTCGACGGTATAGTGGCGCGTGCCGAAGCCGCCGGCGTCGGCAAGCTCGTGACCATCTCGACGCGGGTGCGCCGCCTGCCGGCGCTGCTCGCGATCGCGGAGCGCTTTCCGAACGTCTATTGCTCGGTCGGCACCCATCCGCACAATGCCGACGAGGAAGACGGCATTCCCGCCGAAGAACTGATCGAACTGACGAAACATCCGAAGGTCATTGCTCTCGGCGAAGCCGGGCTCGATAATTTCTACGAGCATGAATCGTCCGGCGCGCAGGAGCGCGGCTTTCGCGCCCATATCGCCGCGGCGCGTGCGACCGGTCTGCCGCTGGTGATCCATACCCGCGAGGCGGATGAGCAGTGCGGCGCCATTCTCGCAGAGGAGATGGCGAAGGGCGCGTTCAAGGCGGTGCTGCATTGCTACACCGGCGGACGGGAGTTGGCGATGAAGGCCATCGACATGGGTCTGTCGATCTCCTTCACCGGCATCATCACCTTCAAGAAGTCGCAGGAGCTGCGCGATCTCGCGGCAGAGCTGCCCGCCGACCGCATCATGGTCGAAACCGATGCGCCGTATCTGGCGCCCGGCAAATGGCGCGGCAAGCGCAACGAGCCATCTTATGTGGTCGAGACGGCGAAGGTGCTCGCGGAAACGCGAGGCGTGTCGCTCGAAGAACTGTCGCGGCAGACCACAGAGAACTTCTTTCGCCTGTTCAGCAAGGCGTCCGCCGGGAGCGGCCCTGGCACTGGCGTGCCGGCATGACGCTGGTGCTCACCATTCTCGGCTCGGGATCCTCGGCGGGTGTGCCGCGCCCGGCGCTGGGCTGGGGCGCCTGCGATCCCGCCAATCCCAGGAATCGTCGCCGTCGTTGTTCGATGATGGCGGAGCGGATCGGGCCCGAGGGCGTCACGCGCGTTGTGATCGACACCTCGCCGGACCTGCGCGAGCAGCTCATCGACGCCGATGTCGATGACATCGATGCAGTCTTCCTGACGCATGAGCATGCGGACCAGACCCACGGCATGGACGACCTCCGCTCAGTGGTGCTGAAGCGCCGCAAGCGTATCCCGGTCTATATGAACGCCTCGACGGCGACGGATATCATGCTGCGCTTCGGCTACTGCTTTCAGTCGCCTCCCGGCAGCGACTATCCGCCGATCCTCGACCGCGTCAGCATCGAGGCTGGTGAGAGCCGAACCATCACCGGGAAGGGCGGCGACCTGACGCTGACGCCGTTCCTGGTCCAGCATGGCAACATCCCGGCGCTGGGCTACCGGATCGACAACACCGCCTATACGCCTGATCTCAACGACATCCCGGAAGAGAGCTGGCCGGCGCTCGAAGGTCTCGATCTCTGGATCGTCGATGGGCTGCGCTATACGCAGCATCCCAGCCATTTCAGCATCAGTGATGCGCTGCGCTGGCGCGACCGCTTCAAGCCGAAGCGGACGGTGATCACCAATATGACGGCGGATGTGGATTACGAGGCGGTAAAGGCGATACTGCCGGAGAGTGTGGTCCCCGCCTATGACGGGATCAGACTGACGGTGGAGTAATTTGAGCAGCGAGCGCTTTCATGGCGGCGTTCTCAAGGATCACGACGCCGGTCTCGCGGTGATGCAGGGCGATCTCGGCAGCGATTGAACGGCCGATGTCACGCTGATCGACATTGCCAAACCGACCAGGCACGAGACGTCCCAGCCAACCGACCCAGGCCGGGGTATGCGCGTTGCCGACAATAATGCCGGGCTGGAAGATCGCGAGGCGGGTAAAACCGACGTTGCGCACATTGTCTTCCTTCATACCCATGACGCGGACATAGCGAAACCGGCTTTGAGCTGTGCTTCCTACTGCAGACAGCAGGCAGAACTGGGCGATGCCGGCGTCACGGCAGCCACGCGCGAAGGCGCCGACAACGCCGAGTTCAAGGCGCTTCAGCTCCTCTTCGCTCCACCGCATCGATCCCGAACCGACACCCACACAGCTCACGGCGCTGACGGGACCCTGGCTTAAAACTTCACGGGCAAGGGCGGCAGTGCGCTCAGCAAAGTCAGCAGCGCCGGTATCGAGAACGACGTTGCGCACTCGCGATCGCGCGGTGATGGGCAGTCTGGTGATCATCACCACTTCCCGGCACTGGGGAATTGCCAGTAGTTCCGCGACGGCTGCACCACCGACTTGCCCGGTCCCGCCGAGAATGATTGCGGCGAAGTTCTGCGTCATGGATGCGACCTCTTGGTAGCGCCAAACTGTTGTTCCGGGGTGCTCGCCGGCGGCGAGCGAACCCGGAATCTCGATGTCGCTTGGCTCCACGGAGACTCCCATGCCGAGGTTCCGGGTTCGCTACCGCCTAACGGCGTCCGCGCCCCGGAACGACGAGTTTATGCGCTGAACGATCCCGTCGACTTCACCTGATCCCGCAGCAGGAACTTCTGGATTTTGCCTGTCGACGTTTTCGGGATCACGCCGAACACCACGGCCTTCGGCGTCTTGAAGCCCGGCATTTGCGCGCGGCAGAACGCGATGATGTCGGCTTCCGTCGCCTCGGCATTGGTCTTCAGCTCGACGAAAGCGCACGGCACTTCGCCCCATTTCGCATCGGGCTTGGCGACCACGGCCGCGAACAGCACGGCCGGGTGTTTGTAGAGTACGTCCTCGACTTCCACTGACGAGATGTTCTCGCCGCCGGAGATGATGATGTCCTTGGAGCGGTCCTTGATGGTCACGTAGCCGGCAGCGTCGAGCACGCCGAGATCGCCGGTGTGGAACCAGCCGCCTTCGAAGGCCTCCTTGGTGGCCTTCTCGTTCTTCAGATAGCCCTTCATCACGATATTGCCCCGGAACATGACCTCGCCAATGGTCTCGCCGTCGTGCGGCACTTCCAGCATCGTTTCGGGATCGATCACCGTCACGGCTTCCTGCAGGTGATAGGGCACGCCCTGGCGGCGCTTCAGGTTGGCACGTTCATCCGCGGGCAGGACGTCCCAGCCGGGCTGCTCGGCGCAGACCGAGGCGGGGCCATAGACCTCGGTCAGGCCGTAAACGTGAGTCAGCTTGATGCCGATCTTCTCGGCACCCGACAGCACCGCCATCGGCGGCGGTGCGCCAGCGATCGAGCCCTGCACGAGAGGCCCGCCCGAATAGATCGGCGCATCCGGCGCATTGATCAGCGTGTTGTAGACGATCGGTGCGCCGGACATGTGGGTGACGCCGTGCTCGCGCATCAGCGCGAAGATCTTGGTCGGGTCGACCTTGCGCAGGCAGACATTGACGCCGGCACTCGCCGCGACCGTCCAGGGGAAGCACCAGCCGTTGCAGTGGAACATCGGCAGGGTCCAGAGATAGACCGGATGCTGGCCGAGGCCGGCTGCGAGAATGTTGGAGACCGCGTTGAGGTAGGCGCCGCGGTGATGGGTCACCACGCCTTTCGGATTGCCGGTGGTTCCCGAGGTGTAGCCGAGCGCGATGGCGTCCCATTCGTCGAGCGGAAAGGCGCTGGTGAAATCGGGACTGCCTTCGGCAAGGGCGGTCTCGTATTCGAGCTCTCCGATTCGCTGGCCACCGGCGAACGACGCGTCGTCGACGTCAATCACGGACGGCTTCGGTCCGGTCATCAGGCCGAGGGCCTCGGTGATCACGCCGGAGAATTCAGGGTCGACCAGCAGCAGCCTGGCGCCGCCATGGTCGAGCTGAAACGCGATGGCCGCGGCGTCGAGCCGGATGTTCAAGGCGTTGAGGACGGCGCCGGCCATGGGCACGGCGAAGTGGGCTTCGTTCATCGCCGGCAGGTTCGGCAGCATCGCCGCGACGGTGTCGCCCCGTCCGATGCCGCGCCCCGTCAGGAACGAGGCAAAGCGCCGGCAGCGTTCATAGGTTTGCGCCCAGGTGAAACGGCGTCCCTCATAGACGGTGCTGGTGAGGTCTGGATAAACCGCCGCGCTGCGTTTGAGAAAACTCAGTGGCGACAGCGGCACGAAGTTGGCCGGAGTCTGGTCGAGGCCGACGCTGTAGGCGCCTTGATCCGGGATCATAGTGGCCCTCTCGTATTTGGATCAGTGAGTTGTAACGAATATCTCACTTATCAGTTTATCGCAGGAATGATCTTCTAAAATTACATGAGGTTGAGGCTTCAACACGCTGATTTGACGTCACTTAGAGGAATCCGATCGATATCCATGGGAAGATCGCGACGATGATCAGGCCAATCAGCAGCGCCAGCAGATAACCAAGAATCGGCCGGATGCCTTCTGCTGGATCGACACGGCCGATAGCGCAGGCGGCATAGTAGCCCACGCCGAAGGGCGGCGCGAACAGTCCGATGCCCATGGCGAGGATGACGACCATCGCATAGTGGACCTCGTGGACGCCGACCAGCCGCGCGATCGGGAACAGCAGCGGCCCGAACAGCACGATGGCGGGGATGCCTTCGAGCACGCTGCCAAGGATCACAAAGGCCACGATGGAGACCGCGATGAAGGTGGCACCGCCGCCCGGCAGGCCCGTCATGGCCGCGGCCAGCGAGCGCGAGAAGCCGGACTGGGTCAGGCCCCAGGCCATGCCGGTCGCGGTTCCGATGATCAGCAGGATTGCGCCGGAGAGGCAGGCCGTATCGACCAGCATCGGCTTCAGCCGGTTCCAGTCGAACTGACGATAGATCAACAGGCCCGCGAGCACGGCATAGACGATGCCGATGGTGGACACCTCGGTGGCGGTCGCCACACCCTCGACCACGGCAGCGCGGATCACGAAGGGCAGCGCGATGGCCGGCACCGAGATAATGAAGGCCTTGAAGATGTCGCGCCCGGACGCCCGCTTCACATGGCTCAGGTCCTCGCCGCGATAGCGCCACCACACCAACGCGCCGAGTGTGATCGCCAGCACGACGCCCGGCAGCAAGCCGCCGGTAAACAGCGCCGAGATCGAGACGCCGGTGACCGAGCCGATGGTGATCAGCACGAGGCTTGGCGGAATGGTTTCGGTCTGCGCGCCGGTCGCCGAGAGCAGGGCGACGAGATCGCCCGGCTTGGCGCCGCGCGCCTTCATTTCCGGGAATAGCACCGGCGCCACGGCGGCCATGTCGGCGGCCTTGGAGCCGGAAATGCCGGAGACGAGATACATCGCGCCGATCAGGACATAATGCAGGCCGCCGCGGACATGGCCGAGCAGGCTGGCAAGGAACGCGACCATGGCGCGGGCCATGCCGGTCATCTCGATCAGCAAGCCCAGGAACACGAACAGCGGGACAGACAGCAGGATGAGATGGCTCATGCCCTCGTCCATGCGGCCGACCAGCACCATCATCGGCGTCCGTGTGGTCAGCGCCATATAGCCGAAGATCGCGAGGCCAAAACCGAAGGCAATGGGCACGCCGGCGAACACGCACAGCGCCACGACGCCGACGAAGAAGATGATCAGGTTGAGATTGCCGAGCGTGCGCAACAGCGGCTCGGCGAGCCAGAACAGGCCGATGATCGCCACCACGGTGCCGAGCGCCGTCAGCACGGTGCGAACCTGGCCGTAGCGCACAAGCCGCAGCAGCGCGAAGACGATCATCAGCGAGATGCCGACCGGCAGCGCGGCCGCGCGGAAGCTGTTGGCGATCTGCAGTGCAGGCGTCGTGATGTAGCTCTCTTCATAGGCGTATTCAAAGGACGGAGCGACGATCATCAGGAGAAACGCGAGCGCCGCAGAGGTCCCGACGACGTCGAGAAAGGCCCACATCCGGGGACCGACCGACGCCACAAGCGCGGTCATCCGCATATGCTCGCCGCGCCGGAACGCAACGGCGGAACCGAGCATGGCGAGCCACAGGAACAGGATCGAGGACAGTTCGTCCGACCAGATCAGCGGACGGTGGAAACCGTAACGGGCGACCACGCCAATGAACAGGATGATCACCTCCGCCACCACCAGCAGCGCCGCGGGAATCTCGACCAGATGGCCGAGGGTGCGGTCGATGGATGTCAGGATGGCGTCGCGGCGGGAGAGGGGCACCCTCTCCACGCTGGACGCCCCGCTTTCGAGGGCGGAGATGTCATGCACGGCCATAATGGTTCCGATCAGCCGAGCTTGCCGACGGCCTTCTCAAGGATGGCCCAGGCTTCGTCGCCATACTTGCCCTGCCATTCCTTGTAGAAGCCGGCCGACTTCAACTTGTCGCGGAACGGGCCGGGCTCGAGCTCATTGAAGGCGAGGCCCTTGGATTCCAGTTCGCCGCGCAGATTGGCGTTGAGCTTGGCGACGTCTTCGCGCTCCTTCATGCCGGCGGCATTGATGTTCTTGGCGACGATGTCGCGCAGATCGGCCGGCAGCTTCTCCCAGGCACGGCGGTTGGCCAGGAACCAGTAGCCGTCCCACATGTGGTTGGTCAGCGAGCAGAACTTCTGCACTTCGTAGAACTTCGCCGTCGAGATGATCGCCAGCGGATTTTCCTGACCTTCGACCACCTTGGTCTGCATCGCCGAATAGACTTCGCTGATGTTGATCGAGGCGGGCGCACTGTCGAACGCCTTGAACATCGAGGTCCAGAGCGGCGACACCGGCACGCGGATCTTGAAGCCCTTCAGGTCGTCCGGGCTCTTGATCGGTTTGGAGGACGAGGTGATTTCGCGAAAACCGTTGTCCCAGATCTTGTCCATGACCACGAGATTGGCCTTGGTGATCTCCTTGCGGATATAGGCGCCAAGATCGCCGTCCATGGCCTTCCAGACCGTGTCGTAATTCGGGAAGGCGAAGCCGATGCCGTTGATAGAGGCGGCGGGGACGAGGGTGGCCAGGATCAGGCCGGACAGTGTGAAGAACTCGACGCCGCCGGAGCGGATCTGGCTCAGCATGTCGGTGTCGGAGCCAAGCTGGTTGTTCGGGAATACCTGCAGATCAACCTTGCCATTGGTCTCGGTCTTGATCGCCGCCGACATCTCGCGGGCGCGAATGTTCATCGGATGCGTATCGGGCAGGTTATTCGCGTATTTGTAGATGTATTCGGCCTGCTGCGCGCGCGCGATGAACGGCATGCTGACGCCGCCAAACGCGGTCGCGGCGGCCGATGCCTTCAGCAATGTCCGGCGTGAAATCGTCATTTTGTTTCTCCCAACCACTTCTTTGTTTGCCTTTGTGAGGCCCAAGGGCCCCTTGCCGTCTGGTCATCATGCCCGGGCTGCCCGGTCAAGCCTTTTCGCCGTGCGACCAAAGGCCAAGGCCCAATAGAGGACGCCCGCGCACGGCTTTTGCGCCGCGCGAATTTGTGGGAAGCATCGCGCGACTGAAGCCGCCGGCAGCCAGGACCGGTGGAGGAAACGCAAGGACAGCATATGAATAGGGATCACGGCGTAGCGATCATCACCGGCGGCGCATCGGGAATCGGTTTGGCAATCGCCAAGGCGGCCGTGGGTGAGGGCTGGAAAGTGCTGCTTGCCGACCTCACCCAGCCTGCTCTGGATGCCGCCAAGGCCCAGGTCGACGCCATCAAAGTCGGTGTGACCAAAACCGTTGTCATGGATGTGGCCAATGAAGACGCCGTGATGGCTGGCCTGAAGGACTGCGAAGCCGGTTTCGGCCCGGTGCGTGGCCTGGTGAATTCTGCGGGTATCGGCCGTCAGGTGCCGTTCTTTGAGACTTCGGTGAAACTGTTTCGCGAGATCCTCGACATCAATCTGGTCGGCACCTTTGCCGTTGCCAAGGAAGCTGCGCGGCTGATGAAGGCTCATGGCGGCGGCGCCATCGTGAATGTGGCGTCGGTGTCGGGGCTGCGCGGCAATATCGAGCGCTCGGCCTATGGCGCATCCAAAGGCGGCGTCGTCACGCTGACCCAGGTAATGGCCTGCGAACTGGCGCCATTGAAGATCCGCGTCAACGCCATTGCGCCGGGCCCGTTCGAGACGCCCATGGTGCAGGAGATGCATACGGTGGCAACGCGGGAAGGCTGGATGCAGGTGGTGCCGCAGCGGCGTTATGCCGAACCGGAGGAGGTCGCTGGTGCCGCGATGTTCCTGCTGGATGACAGCAAGTCGAGCTTCGTCACCGGCCACATTCTCAATGTCGATGGCGGCTTCGCCGCGCATGGGTTGCTGCCGAAATATCCGTAGCAAGAAACTCGTCATTCCGGGGCGCGGGCGCACTTTCGCGCACGCGAACCTGGAATCTCATTGTGAGTCACACTTCGAGGTTCCGGGTTCGCCCGCGGCTGTCGCCGCATGCGCCCCGGAATGACGAGTTATGGGCCTTTCGCCGCGATCAGCGCCTTCATCCGCTCGGCATCTGCAGCCGTCTCCGGCGTATAGACCACCATGCCCAAATTCGGCTGGCCATCGACCGAAAATGTCGAATAGCTCATCGTGAATGGCCCGACCTCGGGATGGTTCACATGCTTCTTGCCTTCGCCATAGCTGCTGACGTCGTTGTCATGCCACATGGCTGCGAAGTCGGGGCTGATCCGGCACAGTTCATCGATCAATGTCTGGGCGCGTTTTGATGCGCCGCTGCGCGTGATGTCGGCGCGAAATGCCGCCACGGCGAAACGTGCATCATTCTCCCAGTCAGGCATCTTGGCGCGGACATTCGGACGACAGAACAGGATACGCAGGACGTTGCGGTCTTCGGGCGCGATGTTCGGATAGTCGCCAAGCACGGCCAGCGCGGCGCGATTCCAGGCCACGATGTCCCAGGTTGCGTTGCGGACGACGGCGGCGCTGAACTCCATCGAATCCAGCACGCGCTGCAGCGTCGGCGTGACGATATCGGACGGCTCGTAGTGGACTTCCGGCAGCCGGTGCTGCGCCAGCAGAAACAGATGCTCGCGCTCGACTGTCGATAATTCCAGGGCGCGTGAAATCCGGTCGAGCACATCGGCCGATGGCGCGCCGCCGCGTCCTTGTTCCAGCCATGTGTACCAGGTGGCGCTGACATTGGCGCGCTGCGCGACTTCCTCGCGCCGCAGGCCCGGCGTGCGGCGGCGCTCGGACGAGAAGCCGAATGCCACGGGATCCAGCCTGGCGCGGCGATCCCTGAGATAGGCACCCAGCGGATTGGCGCTTGGGCTCGGAGGTGTTTCGGTGACCGTCATGCTCAGCCTGTTAGTCGCCATACCCGTATAACGTCACGGCTTCACGCACTGTACCGCAGGACCGATACATCCGCGCATTCACGAGAGGAATATCACATGCGTGTCTTCGTTACCGGTGCTTCGGGCTTTGTCGGATCTGCGGTGGTTCAGGAATTGATCGGCGCCGGTCATCAGGTGCTCGGTCTCGCGCGCTCGGATGCATCTGCCAAGGCGCTGGCCGACGCTGGTGCGCAGATCCATCGCGGCGATCTGGAAGATCTGGACAGCCTGCGGTCCGGGGCTGCCACTTCAGACGGCGTGATCCATACGGCCTTCATCCACGACTTCTCGAAATTCAAGGAAAACTGCGCGATCGACGCGCGTGCCATCGAGACGCTTGGCGACGTGCTGGCGGGCTCCGAGCGGCCCTTGATCGTAACTTCGGGCATGGCCTTCATCGCGCCTGGATGTCTGGCGACCGAAGACATGGGCCCGTCGAGCGCGTCGCCAAGCCCGCGCGTATCGGAACAGGTCGCCGAACGTCTGGCGGCACGCGGCGTGCGTACTTCGTCGGTCCGGCTGCCGCCATCGGTCCATGGCGATGGCGACCATGGCTTCGTGCCGATGCTGATCAATATCGCGCGGGAGAAGGGCGCCTCGGCCTACTTCGGCGACGGTCTCAACCGCTGGCCCGCCGCACATCGGCTGGACGTCGCCCGGCTCTACAGGCTCGTCCTCGAGCACGGTTTCGCCGACATTCGGTATCACGCCAGCGCCGAACAAGGCGTCGCATTCCGTGAGATTGCCGAGGTCATCGGCCGGCACCTGAACCTGCCAGTCGTCTCGAAATCGCCGGCTGAAGCCGCCGATCACTTCGGCTGGTTCGCAGGCTTCGCCTCGATGGATGCGCCGGCATCCAGCGACTGGACACAACAGCAGCTGGGGTGGCGACCAACGCAGTCAGGATTGATCCCGGACCTCGATCACGTCAGATATTTCGGCGGCTGAGGCCATATGGGCCGCAATGATGTGGGGCCACAAACTGGCTCGAATGGCCATTAGTTCAAGCGGATATCGCAACAATTTAAGCTAAGTCTCTGGGATCGTTACGGGATAATATATTCCATAATATACCTTATGCGAATCCGAGATATTGGCGTGTGGTCCCAGTTTCAGTTCTCTTAAAGCCGCACCCCGGCCACGCTCCCGCTATTTCCTGATCGCGTCGTAGACCAGCGTCTTCAGGATCGGCTGGATGCGGCCCCGCTGGGTCGGCGTCTGCACCATCAGGATCATCACCATGTCCTGGTCCGGATAGGTCCAGAAGTAAGTCCCGGCGGCGCCGCCCCAGGCCATCTCGCCGACGAAACCCGGTACGCCGTCTTCGCCGGGTCCGGTGCGAACACCGAAGCCGAGGCCGTAACCGAAACCGGCGCCGGGATAGTAATAGGCCCAGGGCTTCACATCGCTGGCCGGCGCGACCTGGTTCTGGCGCATCAGTTGAACCGACTCGGGCTTCAGGATTTGGACGCCGTCGAGCGTGCCGCCATTGATCAGCATCTGCAGGAAGCGCGCGTAATCGCCCGTGGTGGCGTTGAGCCCGCCTCCTCCGGATTCCCATTTCCGCGTCACTGTGGGATCGCTGATGGTCTCGTTGCCGATGATGCGGTCAGTTGGCATCGGCTGCGCAATCCGCGGCGCTTTGGCGGGATCGAGTACGTAGTAGCCGGTGTCGGCCATGCCTAGCGGATCGAACATATACTGCCTCTGGAAATCGTACAGCGACTGGCCCGAGGCGATCTCTATGATGCGGCCGAGCAAATCGGTTGAATGGCCATAATCCCAGACTGTGGCTGGCTGATAGGCAAGCGGCAGTTTCGCAAGCCGCGCCGCGAAATCGGCATTGTCGAAATCGCCGTCGAACAGGCCTGCATCGAGATAAAGCTGCGTGATCAGACCGAGATTGGTGAAAGCCGAACTGATGCCGGACGACTGCCGCATCAGGTCGAGCACGGTGATCGGTTTCTCGGCCGGCGCAAAGTCCAGATAGGATTTCCCGCTGGCATCCGTGCGCTCGGTCGCGACCTGCGGATGGGCGAAAGACGGAATGAATTTGGCGATGGGATCGTCGAGCCTGAGCTTGCCCTGCTCCACCAAAATCATCGCCGCGACCGATGTCACAGGCTTCGACATCGAATACAGCCGGAAGATCGTATCCGTCGTCATCGGCGCCATGGTCGCGGGATCGCGAACGCCGAAGGCCTCGTAATAGACCGGTTTGCCGCGGTGCTGGATCAGCATGATCGCGCCGGCGAGATGGCCTTGGCCGACTTCGCGGTCGAGCATGTCGGAGACGCGGTTCAGGCCGTCCTGGGAAAAGCTGCTGAGATCAGGCTTATCGGTCAGCAGGCTGGTGCCTGCCAATGCGGGCGTGACCAGCGCTGCGGCGATGGTGAGGACGGATAGGAAGTCGCAAGATCGTCGCAAGATTGACACTGGATTTCCGCAAGCCGGCTTGAACACGGCCGGACGTTAACATCGAGATATTTCAGATGCTTGTCGGAAAATCACGCAATTTGCCGATATCGCGGTTTTACAGCGATTGCCGGCCCCGGTGAATCACAAATGCGCGTCGGGTTTGCTCACGCTTCCTGGCGGCGGAAACCGGATCGTGGTGCCCAAAGTGATCCAGTTGGAATTCTCCCCGGTGATGTTGCGGCCATAGATCACGTCGACCGAGAAGATGTCGTTGGGCCGATAGCGCAGGCCGGTCTGGATGCGTGGCTGGATCACGCTGGCGAATTCGGCGCGACCCGCCTGCCCGTACAGTTCCACTGTGTATTGCAGCACGTCGGTGAATTTCCAGTCGAAGCCGACGCCGTAAGTGAAGTAGTGGCGATCGACGGTGCGATCCCACAGCCAGCCGGCATTGAGATTGATGCGCATGGTTTCGTTGAAGCGATAGGTCGCCGGAATCTCGGCGAAGACGGCGGTGTTCTGGCCGGTCATGGCGTCGAATGTGCCGCTGGCCAGCGCCGATACGCCGAATTTTCCGATGCCGGTCGGCTCGAGATTGATCTTCCCTTTCGGCGCCAGTGTGGTGCTGAACTCGCCATCGGAGCGGCTGTGATTGGTGAGGACGCTGAGTTCGACCGGACGCGTAATCTCAACGACACAGGACGGATTGGCCACCGCTGCGAAGTCGCTATTGGTGGCCATCGAATACCAACTCTCGACCTTGCAGGAGCCGAGGTCCGAGATATCCGCCGCATCGACCGCATAGGCGCCATTGGCCGCCTCCGCATGGCCCGAAGCCATCAGCAGCGCGACCAGAACGAAGCCGAACAGCGTCAGCGCGCGATAACGAGGAGCAGCCATGCTGTAGACCTAGCTGAGTCCCGAAATCCTCGACAGAACAATCGCGGCTCGCTTATCCTGTTTGGCATGAGCGAACACCATCATGACCACGACCACGATCATTCCGAATTGTCGGACACCGAGCTGCGCGTCCGTGCACTCGAGACCATCCTGACCGAGAAAGGCTATATCGATCCGGCAGCGCTGGACGCGATGATCCAGGCCTATGAGACCAAGATCGGCCCGCACAACGGCGCCCTGGTGGTTGCGAAAGCCTGGACCGATCCCGCCTTCAAGGAAGCGCTACTGGCGGATGGTTCCGCGGCGGTCGGCACCCTCGGCCATATCAGCCGCACCGGCGATCATCTCGTGGTGGTCGAGAACACGCCCGAGCGCCATAACATGGTCGTGTGCACGCTGTGCTCCTGTTACCCCTGGGAAATGCTCGGCCTGCCCCCGGTCTGGTACAAGGCGGCGCCCTACCGCTCCCGCGCCGTCAAGGATCCGCGCGGCGTGCTGGCAGACTTCGGCTTCACGATCCCGAATGACACCGAAATCCGCGTCTGGGACTCGACAGCTGAAACGCGTTTCCTGGTGTTGCCGATGCGACCTGCCGGCACCGAGGGCTGGAGCGAGGCGCAATTGGCCGAAATCGTCACGCGCGACTCGATGATCGGCACGGGTCTGGTGACAGCGCCGGGAGCCCCGTCGTGAACGGCGTCCACGACATGGGCGGCATGGACGGTTTCGGCAAGGTCGAGCCGGAACCGAACGAGCCGATGTTTCATGCGGAGTGGGAATCCCGCGTGCTGGCCATGGTGCGTGCCATGGGCGCGGCGGGCGCCTTCAACATCGACGCCTCGCGCTTCTATCGCGAGACGCTGCCGCCGGAGGTCTATCTCTCCAGCAGCTACTACAAGAAATGGTTTCTCGGCCTTGAGGATATGCTGGTCGAACGCGGCTTCCTCGCTGCAGACGAGATCAAGGCCGGCCACGCTTCCGTGCCGCCGAAGCCGCTGAAGCGCGGCAACTTCACCGTTGATAGTGTCGAGCGCGTGCTGACCCGCGGCTCATTCACGCGCCCTGCTTCGGCGCCTGCTGCATTCGCGATCGGCGATCGCGTGCGGATGAAGAACATCCATCCGACCACCCATACGCGGCTGCCGCGCTATGTCCGCGGTCATGTCGGCGTGATCGAGCGGATACACGGCGCGCATGTCTATCCCGACACGGCGGCGCATGACCAAGGCGAAAATCCGCAATGGCTTTACACCGTCGTGTTCGACGGCGCCGAACTGTGGGGACCCGATGGCGATCCGACGCTGAAAGTGTCGGTCGAGGCGTTCGAGCCATATCTCGACCCGGCGTAATTGCCTCAGTGCGCCCGCACGTCGCCCGCCAGGCCCGCGAGTCTTGCGGGATCGATGACCGTCAAGCGGCCGCGACCGGCTTTCAGGATTAGCATCCGGTTCCAGGCCGAAACGGTGCGGCTGACCGTGAACAGCGTGGTATCGCTGAGTTCGGCCAGTTCCTGGCGCGAGATCCTCAGTTCGATCGGAACGCACTCACCATCCGGATCTCCTTCCCGCACCAAGCGTAGAACGATCCGTGCGATACGTCGATCGGCATTCTCACTCGTCGCCTCGTGAAGACGGCGCAGCAGATGATCGGTTTGCCGTCCGACGATACCGAGGACATTGATCGCGAGCTGCGGGACAACATGCATCAGTCCGCTGAAGCGATCGGCGGACCAGCACAGCAGTTCGGTCGCGACTGTCGCGCGCAGGGTTGTCGGGCGAGAAAAATTGCCGAACATCGATGCGGCTCCGGCGAGATCGCCGCGTCGCATGAATTGCAGCGTTTTCTGCGCGCCATGCGCATCGATCATTGTCTTCTTGAGCTGACCATCGATGACCACAGCGATTATCGCCGGTACGTCGCCCTGTTGCCAGAGCGAACAACCGCAATCCAGAACGTGCTTTCTGCCAGCTTCGATGACGATGCCGCGTGCGCCCTCGTCCAGGCCCGCAAAAAGCGGCGTTTGACCAAACGAATTGCACATCTCACGATCCATTGCTCGCCTTCCGGAACGAGCGATTTCGCCGAGCAGCTGTCGCAATCAAATAAAACTGTCATCAAAGATTCTGATGCGAGCGGCTCTGCACGACGACATCGCGATCAGAACAACGATATCAAATAAATCCTCCGCAGAGTTTGTTGTTTGATCCAGCGCAAAGAAGGTGGGCGCTGCAGCAGGCATATTGCCCTCGCTCTAGGCGAATCTCGCCTCTTCTCCAGGCATATGGCCGCAAACCGAAGGGGGAGCGTATGGTGACGGACCAGAATATCGCTCAGCCTGCAGAGGCTCAAAGGCGCAACAGCCGCATGTCGGAGTTGTTCGTCTTTCTCACGATCGTCGTTCTCATCTGGCCCGTCGTCGCGGTGGGCGTGGTCGGCGGTTACGGCTTTCTGGTCTGGATGACCCAGATGATTTTCGGCCCGCCCGGCCCGCCTCTGCTTCACTAGGACTTTCACATGACAGACAAACTCACCAGACGCGCTCTGTTGACCGGCGCGACCGCCGGCGCGTCCGCGCACGACAATGAGCACATCTCCAGCGCCGTCGTGTCGGTGCTTCCGGCCCATATCGACGCGGTATTTGCGCGGTTGTCGAACCTTCCCGGTGTCGAGATACATCACCGCACGGCCTCCAAACTCGTGGCGGTCCTCGAAGGGCCAGGCAGCGGCGCACTAGGTGCGATGCTCGCAGACATCTCATCATGGCCGGGCGTGCTCTCGGCCAACATGGTCTTCGAACAGCGTCTCGACTAGGAGAACGACGAAATGCCCCTTTCGCGGCGTGATCTACTCAAGGCTCAGGCAGCAGCCATCGCTGCAGCGGCGGCTGGCATCAACGTTCCGGCAGCCGCTCAGTCGATTGCCGGCGGCGTCGGGTCGCTGTCCATCAAATGGTCGAAGGCGCCGTGCCGGTTCTGCGGCACCGGTTGTGGCGTCATGGTCGGCGTCAAGGACAACAAGGTCGTCGCCACCCATGGCGACACGCTGGCGGAAGTAAACCGCGGCCTGAACTGCATCAAGGGCTACTTCCTCTCCAAGATCATGTACGGCGCCGACCGCCTGACCACGCCCCTCCTCCGCAAGAAGAACGGCGTGTTCGACAAGAACGGCGAACTCACGCCGGTGAGCTGGGACGAAGCATTCGACACCATGGCGCAGCGCGCCAAAGCGACGCTGAAAGAAAAAGGACCGACTGCGATCGGCATGTTCGGATCGGGCCAGTGGACGGTCCTCGAAGGTTATGCCGCGACCAAGCTGATGCGCGCAGGTTTCCGCTCCAACAATCTCGATCCCAATGCGCGGCATTGCATGGCGTCTGCGGCCGTGGCCTTCATGCGCACCTTCGGCATGGACGAGCCGATGGGCTGCTATGACGACTTCGAGGCCGCCGATGCCTTCGTGCTGTGGGGCTCGAATATGGCCGAGATGCATCCGATCCTGTGGACGCGCCTCACCGATCGCCGCCTTGGTCATCCGCATGTGAAAGTCGCTGTGCTCTCGACCTTCACGCATCGCAGCTCTGACCTTGCCGACATCCCGATCGTGTTCAAGCCGGGCACTGATCTTGCCATTCTCAACTTCATCGCCAACCACATTATCTCGACTGGTCGCGTGAACACCGAATTCGTCAACAGCCACACGACGTTCGTGAAGGGCACGACGGATATCGGCTATGGGCTGCGTCCCGAACATCCGCTGGAGAAGAAAGCCAAGGGCGCAGCCACGGCCGCAGCGACGACGCCAATCGATTTCGCAGCCTACGCCGAATTCGTGAAGGACTATTCGCTCGAGAAGGTGTCGAAGCTGACCGGTGTCGAGCCCGGCTTTCTGCTGGAGCTCGCCGAGCTCTATGCCGATCCGAAGCGCAAGGTGATGTCGCTCTGGACCATGGGTTTCAACCAGCACGTCCGCGGCGTCTGGGCCAAC
Source organism: Tardiphaga sp. OK246 (assembly GCF_900188215.1). Taxonomy (NCBI): domain Bacteria; kingdom Pseudomonadati; phylum Pseudomonadota; class Alphaproteobacteria; order Hyphomicrobiales; family Nitrobacteraceae; genus Tardiphaga; species Tardiphaga sp. OK246. The sequence continues at coordinate 785,522 of NZ_FZOX01000002.1, read as the reverse complement.
CAGCTCGTCTACAACATCCATCTGCTGACCGGCAAAATCTCTGAGCCTGGCAACTCGCCGTTCTCGCTGACGGGGCAGCCATCGGCCTGCGGCACGGCGCGCGAGGTCGGCACCTTCGCGCACCGCCTCCCCGCCGACATGGTGGTAACCAACCCGGAGCACCGCAAGCACGCTGAAGAAATCTGGCGCGTGCCGCATGGCCTCCTGCCCGACAAGATCGGTTATCACGCCGTCGAGCAGGACCGCATGTTGCATGACGGCAAGCTGAACTTCTACTGGGTTCAGGTGAACAACAATGTGCAGGCGGCGCCCAACAGTTCGGGTGAGACATATCCGGGCTATCGCAACCCCGCCAACTTCATCGTCGTATCGGATGCCTATCCGACGGTGACGGCGATGTCCGCCGATTGCGTGTTGCCGGCGGCGATGTGGGTCGAGAAGGAAGGCGCCTACGGCAATGCCGAACGACGCACCCATGTCTGGCGCCAGCTGGTCGATGCGCCCGGCCAGGCGCGCTCGGATCTCTGGCAGCTGATGGAGTTCTCGAAGCGGTTCACGACGGACGAGGTGTGGCCCGCCGCCCTCCTCGACGCCAATCCGAACTACAAGGGCAAGACGTTGTTCGACGTGCTGTATCGCAACGGCGAGGTCGACAAATTTCCCGTCGGCGAAATCCCCGCTGACTATGAAAACCACGAGTCCAAGGACTTCGGTTTCTATGTGCAGAAGGGGCTGTTCGAGGAATATGCCACGTTCGGCCGCGGCCATGGCCACGACCTCGCCCCTTGGGACACCTATCATGATGTGCGCGGACTGCGTTGGCCGGTGGTCAATGGCAAGGAGACCAAGTGGCGCTACCGCGAAGGTCTCGATCCCTACGTCAAACCGGGCAAGAAGATCGAATTCTACGGCAACCCGGATGGACGCGCGCGCATCATCGCGGTGCCCTATGAGCCGCCGGCCGAGTCGCCCGACGCTGAGTTCGATCTCTGGCTGGTAACCGGCCGCGTGCTGGAGCACTGGCATTCCGGTTCGATGACCATGCGCGTGCCCGAGCTCTACAAGGCGTTTCCCGGCGCGCGCTGCTTCATGCATGCCGAAGACGCGCGCGCACGCGGCTTGAACCAGGGCGCCGAAATCCGGCTGATGTCGCGGCGCGGTGAGATCCGCACGCGCGTCGATACGACCGGACGTAACCGCATGCCCCGCGGCGTGGTGTTCGTGCCGTGGTTCGATGCCAGCCAGTTGATCAACAAGGTCACGCTCGACGCAACCGACCCGATCTCCAAACAGGCGGACTTCAAGAAATGCGCGGTCAAGATCGTTTCCGTTTAAGTGCGATGAAGACGGTCATCGCGGCAATCATCGCCGGCGCCATGGTGCTAGTGTCCGGTGCGATCTACGCGCAGTCTGTCCAGACAACGCCACGGATCGTGCCGCGCGTCACCGGCGCAGCGCAGCCGATGGGCGACGTTCCTGCGCCGCCCTTCCCGCGGCCCGTCATCGACGACAAGCGCGTGATGCGGAACTATCCGGAGCAGCCTCCGGTCATCCCGCATTCGATCGAGAACTATCAGCTCACGCTGCGAGCTAATCGCTGTCTTGAGTGCCATCGCCGCGAATATACCGAAGGCTCCGGTGCGCCGATGATAAGCATCACGCATTTCATGGATCGCGACGGCCAGATGCTCGCCGATGTGACACCGCGACGCTATTTCTGCACGGCCTGCCACGTGCCGCAAACCGATGCGCGTCCGCTCGTCCCGAACACCTTCACCGACATGAAGGCATCCGGCAGGTGAGCGCCATGAAGTGGTTGATATCCAAGTTTCTGTGGTTCTGGCGCATCGCCAGCCGACCGGCCACGCATATCAGTCTCGGCGTGCTGGCGCTGGGCGGCTTCCTCGGTGGCGTGATCTTCTGGGGCGGTTTCAATACGGCGCTGGAAGTCACCAATACCGAGAAATTCTGCACCGGCTGTCATGAGATGCGTGACAACGTGTATCAGGAGCTGCAGCGAACGCCGCATTTCGCCAATCGATCCGGCGTGCGTGCCACCTGTCCGGATTGCCATGTGCCGCATAACTGGACCGACAAGATCGCGCGCAAGATGCAGGCGTCGAAGGAAGTGTGGGGCAAGATTTTCGGCACGATCTCGACGCGCGAGAAGTTCCTCGACATGCGTCTGGAGCTTGCCAAACATGAATGGGCGCGCCTGAAGGCCAATGACTCGCTGGAGTGCCGCAACTGCCACTCGGCGATCGCAATGGATTTCACCAAACAGGCGCCCCGCGCGGCGGCGATCCATGCCAAGTTCCTCGTCACCGGCGAGCGCACCTGTATCGATTGCCACAAGGGCATCGCGCATGAATTGCCTGACATGTCCGGGATCGAGCCCGGCTGGAGCGCCCCGGCCGAACTTCGCGACCGCCATAGCCACCACACGCCCGATGCGGATCGGTTGTCGCGCTATCTGGCATCGGTGAAGGAGACGCAGCCGTAGGGTGAATGAGCGAAGCTGACCCACCCTACGGCACAGTTCAGTTCATCGTGATGTTGGCCTTCTCGATCACGCCTTTCCAGCGCTGCGTTTCGCTGGCGATGTATTTGGCGAACTCATCCGGCGGGACCGCCACGGCGACGGCGCCGAGCTCGGACATCTTCTTCTTTGTCTCCGGCTGCTGCATGAATTCGCGGATCGAGACCGACAGTCTGTCGGTGATGGCCTTCGGCGTGCCGGCCGGTGCCATGAAGCCGTGCCAAGCGACGGCCTCAAAACCCGGCAGGAATTCGGACACCGCCGGCAGGTTCGGATCGAACTCGGCGCGCTTCGGCGAGGCCGTCGCCAGCATCGCGAGCTTGCCGGCCGCCGCATGCGGCAGCAGCAATGGCACGTTGTCGAAGGCGATATCGATTTGGCCGCTCAGCAAGTCCGTGACCATCTGGCTCGAACCTTTGTAAGGCACGTGCACCATCTTGGTGCCGGTCATCTGCTGGAACAGTTCGCCGGCAAGATGCTGCGTTGTTCCGACGCCGGCCGAACCGAATGTCACCTTGTCGGGATTGGCTTTGATATAGGCGATCAGGTCCGGCACCGTGCGCGCCGCGATCCTGGTCGGGTTCACCACCAGGACATTCGGCACCATGCTGATCTGCGCGATCGGCACGAGATCCTTTTCGGGATTGTAGGACAGTTTTGCGCCATACAGCATCGGATTGATCGACAGCGCCGAGGTGCTGGCAAGGCCGATCGTGTAGCCATCAGGCGTAGCGCGTGCGACGCGGGTGACGCCGATGATGCTGCCGGCGCCGCCGACGTTCTCGATGATGACCGTCGCGCCCATCTTCTTCTGCAGATGCTCCGACACCATGCGCGCAAAGATATCGGCAGTGCCGCCGGCGGCAAACGGAACGATGCTGGTGATCGGGCGGCTCGGGTAATTCGCGTCCTGGGCCGTCGCTTGCGTGAACGTGCCGAGCGTCAGGCAGGCAGCCATCAGGATTGACCGAAGTCTCATTGAACATTCCTCCATGTGTTTTTCTATTTTGATCGTCGGCGTCCTTTGGTGGACGCTCGATATCGCAGGTGGTGACGAACATGACGTCGTCACCACCTGCGCGGTCGCCTAGTTCATCGTGACGTTGGCCTTCTCCATCACACCCTTCCAGCGCAAGGTCTCGCTGGCGATGTATTTGGTGAACTCATCCTGCGGAATGGCGACAGCCACCGCGCCGAGTTCGGCCATCTTCTTCTTCGTCTCCGGCAGGCTCATGAAGTCGCGGATTTCCGCCGAGAGCTTGTCGACGATCGGCTTCGGCGTTGCCGCCGGCGCGATGAAGCCGTGCCAGGCAACAGCCTCGAAGCCCGGCAGGAATTCGGCGACGGCCGGCACATTCGCGTCGAACTCGGCGCGCTTCGGCGTTGCCGTGGCGAGCATCGCCAGCTTGCCGCCGGCCACATGCGGCAGCAGCAGCGGGACGTTGTCGAAAGCGATGTCGATCTGGCCTGAGATCAGGTCGGTGACCATCTGGCTTGAGCCTTTGTAGGGCACGTGGACCATCTTGGTGCCGGTCATCTGCTGGAACAGCTCGCCGGCAAGATGCTGCGACGTGCCCGGTCCGGCCGAGCCAAACGTCACTTTGTCTGGATTGGCCTTCATGTATTCGATCAACTCTGGCACCGTGCGGGCCTTGATGCGATCGGGATTCACCACCAGCACGTTAGGCACGATGCTCACTTGCGCGAAGGCCACCAGGTCCTTCTCCGGCTGGAACTGAAGCTTGCTGCCATAGAGCGAGGGCGCGATCGCCAGCGGCGATGTGCTGGCGAGGCCGATCGTGTAGCCATCGGGCTGCGCCTTGGCGACACGGTTGACGCCGATATTGCCGCCGGCGCCGCCCATATTTTCGACCAGCACGGTAGCGCCGAGTTTCTTCTGCAAATTCTCCGAGACCATGCGCGCGATGATGTCCACGGTGCCACCCGCCGCGAAGGGCACGACGATGGTGATCGGCTTGGTGGGGTATTTCGCATCTTGCGCGCTCGCCTGCCCGACGGCGCCCAAGGCGACGCAGGCGGCCATCAGGATGGATTTGATCTTCATGCGTGTTCCTCTTCTCGAATGGGTATCTGATGAATGCAGCCGTCGCTTATTGCGCAGGCAGCACTTTTCCGGGATTCATGATGTCGTTCGGATCGAGCATCTGCTTGACGCTACGCAGCAGCCGCAGCTCGGTCGGCTTGGTGACGCGGGCAAGCCGCTCGCGATTGGCGATACCGATGCCGTGCTCGGCACTGATGCTGCCGCCCAGCGCAACAGTCTCTTCATCGACGATGGTGTTGATGCCGCGGATCGTGTCCTGAAGCTGATCCTTCTGGTTCTGCTCAAGGCCTGGAATGATCGCGAGGATGTGGATGTTGCCGTCGCCGATATGGCCGTGCATCACGATGCGGGCGTCGGGCCGATAGGCAGCGATGCGCTTCTCCACCTGCGTGACGAACGTTGCCTGCTGCGACAAGGGCACGGCGCTGTCGTGCGAGATGACGTAACCGGCCTTCTTGCTGCCTTCCGACACGCTGTGTCGGATCTTCCAGAACGCCGCAGCCTGGGTCTCGCTGGAGGCCACCAGCGCATCGGTGACCAGCTCGCGCTCATAGGCATTACTGAGCAACGCTTCGAGCGCTGCATTCAGATCGACTGACACCAGCGTGTCGACAAGCTCGATCAGCACGTACCAGGGCGTATCCAGCTCGAACGGGATGTTCACCAGCGGCAGGTTCTCGGCGATCACCTCGATCTGGCCGCGCGACATCACCTCGAAGGCGCCGATGCGGTCACCGAGTTCGGTACGTGCCTGCGCGAGCAGGTCGAGCACCGCATCGATGCTGTTCAACTTGGCGAAGGACACTGCCCTCGCCCTTGGCTTCGGAAACAGCTTCAGCACTGCGCCTGTGATAATGCCGAGCGTACCTTCGGCGCCGATGAAGAGCTGCTTGGTGTCAAAGCCTGTGGAGTCCTTGCGCAGGGCCGTCATCCCGTCGAGGATCTCGCCATCGGGCAGCACGACTTCGAGGCCAAGCGTGAGTTCGCGTGTGGTGCCGTAGCGCAACACGGCGGTGCCACCGGCATTGGTGGAAAGATTGCCGCCGATCTGGCACGAACCTTCAGCGCCAAGGCTGAGCGGAAACAGGCGGTCGATATCGTCCGCTGCCTTCTGGATGTCGGCGAGGATGCAGCCGGCGTCGACGGCGATGGAATCGCCGAGACGGCTGACGCTGCGGATCTTGTTGAGGCGATCGAGACGCAGCACAATCATGGTGCGCTCGCCGAGCGGGGTCGCCGCGCCGCACATGCCGGTATTGCCGCCCTGGGGTACGATGGCGATGCCGGCGACCGCGCAAGCCTTGACGATGGAAGAGACTTCCTGCGTCGAGCCAGGCTTCACGACGGCCAGCGCCTTGCCGTGATAGCGGCCGCGCCAGTCCACCACATAGGGTTCGAAATCGCCGCCGGGACCGATCAGGTGTCGGTCGCCGACGATGTTAGCAAGCGTTGCAAGAAATGCCGTATGGTCGGTCAAGATGCTCTCCTCGTCACCGGAACGAGAGATCGAGCAGACGGCCTTCGAACAGGCGGTCGCGCGACGTTTCGAGATGGAGACGCATGGCCGTGCGCGCTGCCTCGGCGTCGCGATCACGGATAGCTTCAAAAATACTGCTGTGTTCCTCGAACACCTGTTCGAGGCCGGGCCGCGGGCCCATCAGCGATAGGCCGTGAAGCTTCATGCCGACAGCGACGTGGTCCTTGAGGGCGTTCAGCGAGGTCGCGAAATAGTGGTTGTTGGTCGCCTCGGACACGGCGAGATGGAAAGCGTAGTCGGCGTCTTCGCGATGCTTGCGCTTCTTCGTCGCCTCGCGCAGCAGACCGAGCGCTGCTTCCATCTTGCCGAGATTGTCGTCGCTGCGTCGGAGCGCTGCAAAATGCGCGGCATCGGCTTCCATGGTGATGCGGAATTCGAAGCAGCGCTGGATGTCCGCGATGGTCTCCACCCGCGCGAAGCCGAGTGGCTGTTGCTGCGCACGCATCTGGACGAAACTGCCCGCGCCTTGTCGGGACGTGATCAGTCCGTCTTCGCGCAACCGGCCGAGCGCTTCGCGCAGTACCGGGCGGGAGACGTCGAACATATCAGCGAGTTCGTGCTCGCCGGGCAGCTTCTGGTCCGGCGCGTAGTCGCCATTGGCGATGCGCTGCGCGAGTTCGCCATAGACCTTGTCGACGAGCGAACCGGCGGCACCGCGCGGACGCGGCGCTTCAGGCAATTCAGAGGGATCAATCGGCTTCATGATCGGTCAAACCGCAGCTCACAGGGATGGCGGCGGAGGTTTCGTGTGACAGTCCGATCGCCCGGGAGCGCCGTCGCATGGAAACACTTCCTCGCCCAAAAATTTCGGCGACCATGAGAGGCGGCGGCAAACTTGTCAACATGTCAATGTTGCGCGGATGGACCGCTATTATCTTATATCATTGAGATACAACAACTAAATTGCATGACTTGGTCAAATACCGTGCTGCATCGCACAAATGCTGATAACTTGTCAGGCTGCTGAAATCGTGGTCGAACGCTCGCTCAATCGGAAAGGACCAGGCGTGACCAACGGACTGAACGGCAAGGCTATCGTGATCATCGGCGCAAGCTCCGGCATCGGCGCTGCCGTGGCGAAGAAATTCGGCGCCCTCGGTGCCAGGCTGATCGTGCACTACAACGGCAATCCGGAAGGCGCCGAGGAAGTGGTCGCGAATATCCGTGCGAGTGGTGGCACAGCCGACCTCGTGCGCGGCGACGTGTCGGAGCGCGCTGAAGCTGCGCGCGTGATCGACGAGGCTCATGCCAAACTCGGTCGCATCGACGTGCTGATCAACAATGCCGGCGCCATGTTCGGCCGCACCTCCATCGCCAATGCCACCGACGAACAGTATGACGACGTGGTCGATCTCAACATCGGCTCGGTGTTCTTTGCCTGCCGCAAGGCCGCGAAGATCATGGAGGCGCAGCGTTCAGGCTCGATCATCAACACGACCTCGGTCGCAGCCCGTAACGGCGGCAGCGGCGGCGCCGGCCTCTATGGTTCGGCCAAGGGTTTTGTCTCGACCATCACGCGTGTGCTGGCGAAGGAACTGGCTCCGTTCAACGTGCGCGCCAATGCGGTGGCACCGGGCGTGATCATGACGCCGTTCCATCAGCGCTATTCGACCGCGGAGCAGCTCGAAGGCGCCCGCCAGGGCATTCCGCTGGGCCGGATCGGCACGCCCGAGGATTGCGTCGGCGCCTATCAGTTCCTCGCCGACGAGACCATGAGCAGCTACATCACCGGTCAGGTCATCGAGGTGAATGGCGGCCAGATCATGCCGTAACGTATTTACCTCTCCCTGCTTGCGGGGAGAGGTAAAAAAACAAGCGCTTCGTTAGAAGAACTCCTGCAACACGCACCCGAAAGAGCACAACGATGACAGCTCCCTTCCCGACCGGCGTCTACTGCGCCGCGACCACCCCCTTCAACGCCGACCTGTCGGTGGATCAGGGCCTGTTCACCTCCCACTGCCAGCGTCTACTCGATGACGGCTGCACCGGCATCGCCATGCTCGGCACGACAGGCGAAGCCAATTCGCTGTCATCGCGCGAGCGCATGGCGCTGCTGGAAGCCGTGGTGAAATCCGGGATCGCGCCGTCGAAGCTGCTGCCGGGCACCGGTGTTGCGTCGATCATGGAAACGGTTGAACTCACAAAGCACGCTGTCGCCAGTGGCGTCGGGGCCGTCGTGATGCTGCCGCCGTTCTACTACAAGGGCGTGTCCGATGATGGCATCGTCGATGCCTATACGGCTGTGATCGAGCGCGTCGCCGATCCGCGCCTGCGCGTCGTGCTCTATCACATCCCGCAGATGTCGGCGGTGCCGATCTCGCTCGACGTCATCGATCGGTTACGCAAGCGCTTCCCGGAAATCGTGGTCGGCATTAAGGATTCCGCGGGCGAGTTCGCCAATATGAGCGCCATCGTCGACCGCTTCCCGGGTTTCTCGGTACTGGTCGGCGCCGATCCCCTGATGTTGAAGCTGCTGCCGATGGGCGGCGCCGGCTGCATCACGGCGACCTCCAACCTCGTGAGCCGCGAGCTCGCCACGGTGTTCAATGGTTACAAAGATCCGGCCAAGGCGGCCGAAGTTGCGACTGCGCAGGAGCGTATCGTCGCGGCGCGCAATGCGGTGTCCAGCTATGCGCAGCTTCCCTCGCTGAAGGTGCTGCTGGCGAAGCGCGACAACAATGACAATTGGCTGCGGGTGCGTCCGCCGCTGACGGGCCTCAGCGCTACTGAAGCGGCCAAGGTCCGCGAGTCGCTGTCCGTCTAGACAGCCGTGGCTGCGAACGCGCGCCAGCCTTTGGCGCGTAGTTCGCAGGCCGGGCATTTGCCGCAGCCATAGCCCCAGTCGTGTAATGCGCCGCGCTCACCGAGATAGCAGGTGTGCGAGTGTTCGCGGATCAGGTCGACGAGGCCCTGCCCGCCGAGCTCATGCGCCAGCGCCCAGGTCGCCGCCTTGTCGCGCCACATCAGCGGCGTGTGCAGCGTGAAATTCTTGGCCATGCCGAGATTGAGCGCCTGCTGCAGCGCCTTGATGGTGTCGTCGCGACAATCGGGATAGCCGGAGTAATCCGTCTCGCACATGCCGCCGATGATGTGGGTGATGCCGCGTCGATAGGCCAGCGCTGCCGCGAATGTCAGGAACACCAGATTGCGGCCGGGCACAAACGTATTGGGCAGGCCGTCGGCCCCCATCTCGATGGCGACGTCACGCGTCAGCGCGGTGTCGGAAATGTCGCTCAGCGTCGGGATGTCCAGCGTGTGGCTGTCACCGAGTTTCGTGGCCCAATCAGCATTCAAGGCTTTCACGCCGGCCAGCAGCTTGTCGCGGCTGTCGAGTTCGATGGCGTGGCGCTGGCCGTAAGCGAAGCCGAGCATCTCGACGCGCTTGAAGCGCGCCAGCGCCCAGGCCAGACAGGTTGCGGAATCCTGGCCGCCGGAGAACAGCACCAGCGCGGTTTGATCGGGGAAAGTGTCGCTCATCGGCTGCAGATAGCACTCTGCAGCCCTGTGTGAAAGACAGGCAAAACCGGGCATTTCCGCTGGGCCACGCCGCCGTCCTGCGGCATAGCAAAGGCTCCTGCTGTGAACCGTGGTGCCTCATGACCCCTTCCCGCGATATCGTCGGCCTGATCGAGATCATGGCCCAGTTGCGCACGCCCGTGACGGGGTGCCCATGGGATCTGGAGCAGGATTTCGCGAGTATCGCGCCCTATACGATCGAGGAGGCCTACGAGGTCGCCGATGCCATCGCCCGGCACGATCTCCACGACCTCTGCGACGAACTCGGCGATCTCCTGCTGCAGGTGGTGTTCCACGCCCGGATGGCCGAAGAGCAGAACGCATTCGCGTTCGGCGACGTCGTGGAGGCAATCACCCGCAAGATGATCCGCCGGCATCCGCATGTGTTTCCCGGCAAGGATGGCAAGATCGCACCGACGGATGTGAAGGGGACGTGGGGGCGTATCAAGGCCGAGGAAAAGGCTGAACGCGCCGCCCGGCGCGGCGTTGAGGCCACGCCGCCCTCCTCGTTCCTGGCCAGCGTCAAGGCCGGGCAACCCGCGTTGAGCCAGGCCATGGAGCTGCAAACAAAAGCCTCCAGCGTCGGCTTCGACTGGAATGATCCGCGTGCCGTGCTGGCGAAAATCCGCGAGGAAGCCGACGAGATCGAAGCAGCACTCGATCGCGGCGACCGCGCCGAGGTGGCGGCCGAGACCGGCGACCTGATGTTCGCGCTGGTCAATCTGGCGCGCCATGTGGACGCCGATCCCGAACTCGCATTACGCGGCACCAACGTGAAGTTCGAGCGACGTTTTGGCTATATCGAACAGGCGCTGGCGGCGAAGGGACGGACCCTGCAGGAGGCGTCGCTCGAAGAGATGGATGCGCTGTGGAACGAGGCGAAGGGTAACGAAATCGCGGATTGAATGACTCGCAACCGCTAGGGAACAACCGACGATGACACTGACTGACGTCCTCGGCGGTCTTCTGGCGGGCGGTGTCGGCGGCATGGCGTCCGGCTTGCTCGGTATTACCAGTGGCGGAATCCTCGTCCCGCTGCTGGTGCTCCTGCTTGGCAAAGATCAGCACGTCGCCCAGGGCGTTTCTCTCGTCGTGCAGGTCGTGCCCACCAGTCTTTCTGGCGTCCGCAACTATCAACGCAGCGGCCATCAGGTGCCGCCGCGCTGGCTTGCCTGGCTGGCCATCGGATTTGCAGTGGGCGGGTGCGTTGGTGCCTTGCTCGCAACAACCGTTTCTGCTCGCGCGCTGCAATGGACTTTTGTCGGCTATCTGCTGGTTCTCGAAGTGATCGTCATCTGTCGGCCGTCACATCCCAAGCTCGAAGGCACTGCAGACGAAGCGAAAGAGGTGCCGTTACGCGGGTCAGCGCTCGTTGCCATCGGCGCGGTCGCGGGCTGGTCGTCGGGATTTCTGGGGATCGGCGGCGGGCTTGCGATCACCGCCTTGATGACGGGCCTGCTGAAGGTGTCCCAGCATCAATCCCAGGCCCTTAGCCTTGCCGTCACAGCACTGCCCGTCACTTTACCGGCCGCCCTGCTCTATGTGCAGCAGGGCACAGAGCTGCCGTGGCTCACGATTGCAAGTCTGATCATTGGACTGTGGATCGGTACCGGTCTTGGATCACGGCTGGCGAATCACATGAGTCAGAGAGCTTTGCGGATGACACTCATCGCTGTCATCGCCGGCATGGCAGTGTTCATGGCGTTTAAAGCTGCAACCTGAACAACAACGGAGTTTCGTCAGGCACTCAGATCCGCGACCGGATGCAGCACTGCACTGAACCGACTCATGACGATATCGCGTTTGGTCTCATCGACACGCACCACCATGTCGAAATGGCCGTCGTGCAGTTCTTTCACCAGTACTTCCGCATTGCGATGCAGCCAGCTCACGCCAGCACCGTCCGCAGCGTCGATCGACAGATCCAGCGTGATGCGGCTGGCGGCGAGCCGTGTTTCGATGGCAGCGAGCAGATCGTCGATGCCCTCGCCGGTTTCGGCTGAGACCATGAAGCACGGCTTGTCCAGCGGCCGCCGCGCCGCGATATTGGCGAGGTTCTCGCGCTCCTCCGGAGGGAAACGATCGATCTTGTTCCAGACTTCGAGAATGCGCGCTGTTGCATCCGTATCGATGCCGAGCTTGCGCAGCACGTTGTCGACGTCGCTTTGCTGCGCTTCCGCATCCTCATGCGAGATGTCGCGGACATGGAGAATGATGTCGGCTTCTAGTACCTCTTCCAGCGTCGCGCGAAACGCGGCTACGAGCTGGGTCGGCAGGTTGGAGATGAAGCCCACCGTGTCCGACAGCATGGCCTTGCCGCCATGCGGCAGCGTCAGCGCGCGCAGCGTCGGATCGAGGGTCGCGAACAACATGTCCTCGGCCTGCACGTCGGCGCGCGTCAGCCGGTTGAACAGCGTGGACTTGCCGGCATTGGTGTAACCGACCAGCGCAACAACGCGATACGGCACGCGCTGGCGGCCGGCGCGATGCAGGCGCCGCGTCGCCTGGACCTTCTTCAGATCGGCTTCGAGCCGCGCGATGCGGTCGCCGATCATGCGGCGATCCGCCTCGATCTGGGTTTCGCCGGGGCCGCCCATAAAGCCAAAGCCGCCGCGCTGGCGCTCCAGATGGGTCCATGAGCGGACGAGACGGCTGCGCTGATAGTTGAGATGCGCGAGCTCGACCTGCAGCGTGCCTTCCTTGGTCTTGGCGCGGCGGCCGAAAATCTCAAGGATAAGGCCGGTGCGGTCGAGCACCTTGGCCTTCAGTTCCTTTTCGAGATTGCGCTGCTGGATCGGCGACAGCGCGCAATCCATCACCACGATGCCGATCTCGTTCGCCGCGATCAGGCCGGCGATCTCCTCGACCTTGCCCTTGCCGAGATAGGTGGCGGGGCGGATCTGGCTCAGCGGCGCGGCGACGGCCTCGACCACGGTGAGGTCGATGGCGCGTGCGAGACCGACCGCCTCTTCGAGCCGGGCTTCCGTATCGCGGACATGAGAATAGGCTTGCGCGTCGGCGTCGCCCCGCCGTTCGCGCAGGTAAGGACCGACCACGAGAACGCGGCCGGTCGATTCGCTGCTGGCCGAAGGTCGGTCGGCAGCATTGCCTTCGAAGCTACGAAATTCCAATCAAGCGTCTCTCAGGAGTTCGCTCAAGCCGGATCCTCGCCACCCTCAAAAAGCTGAATCGGTGCGCCCGGCATGATGGTCGAGATCGCATGCTTATACACCAGCTGCGAGTGTCCGTCGCGTCGGAGCAAAAGACAGAAATTGTCGAACCAGGTGACAATGCCCTGCAATTTGACGCCGTTCACCAGAAAGATCGTGAGCGGAGTCTTGGTCTTGCGTACGTGGTTGAGGAAGGTGTCCTGTAGATTTTGTGCGCGGTCTGCCGCCATTTTTTTTAATCCCGCAGTCTGTTTTGTTGCTTTTTTTGAACCCGGCGCAGCCCTCTCCGGGGCCTTACCAAGCTGCCGCACTTTCCCCTGAGATCCCCCTCCGGGAGCGCGACGACGTGATTAGACGGCAGGCGCGCTTTTTAGGCAAGCCGGAACGCGGAATTGGTGCCTAAAAGCGCGGCAAATTTTATGAAATCGCTGCGAATTTATGGAATTCCTGCCTCAGGCGCGTCGCGATACCACCAGGCTTGCCGTCACCGATCGGTTTGCCATCGATATTGATGACCGGCATCACGATCTGACTCGCCGACGAGACGAAGGCTTCTGCGGCGTCATAAGCCTCTGCCGGTGTGAAGTTCCGCTCTTCCAGCTTGAGCTGCATCGAGGCCAGGACCTCGATCAGCACGGCGCGGGTGATGCCTGCGAGAATGCCTGACGCGGCCGTGCGCGTCACCACCTTGCCGTCCTTGGTGACGATCCAGGCGTTGCACGACGCGCCTTCGGTGACGAAACCGTCGGCGTCGACATACCAGGCTTCATAGGCGCCCTTGTCGCGGGCTTCCTGTCGCGCCAGCACATTGGGCAGCAGGCCAACGGTCTTGATGTCGACGCGCGGCCAGCGATTCTCCGCCGTGGTGATGACCTTCACGCCCTTGGCAGCAGTCGCCTGGTTCTTGGCGAAGTTGAGCGATTTCGCCGTTACGACCACGCTGGGCTTCACGTCCGGCGACGGAAATCCGTGATCGCGATGGGCGACGCCGCGGCTGATCTGCAGATAGACGATGCCGTAATTGATGCGGTTGCGGCGAATGACTTCCTGCATCACCACCTTGAGCGATGTCAGCGGCATGGCCTCGGCGATGCGCAGCTCTCGCAATGATCTCTGCATGCGCGCGATATGGCGGGGAAAGTCGACCATCTTGCCGCCGATGATCTCGCAGACCTCGTAAATGCCATCGGCGAACTGATAACCGCGGTCCTCGACGTTCACGGCGGCATCGCGCAGATTGACGTATTGACCATTCACATAGGCGATGCGCGACATGTTCGTTCCGAGGCTTGAGTTGAAAGCTTGAGGTGAGGTGAGTGATTTAGCCGACGCCGAGCGCCTTGAGCTTGCGGTGCAAGGCGGAGCGCTCCATGCCGACGAATTCAGCGGTGCGCGAGATATTACCCGAAAAACGGCTGATCTGCGCAATCAGATAATCGCGTTCGAACACTTCGCGGGCTTCGCGCAGCGGCAGGCCCATGATGTGCTCGCCATTGTTGCTGGTGGGCATCGACGGCACCATCGAACCGACGTCCTGCGGCAGCATGTCGGCGGTGATGATCACTTCCGGTCCGCCGCCGGCCAGGATCATGACGCGTTCGACGTTGTTGCGAAGCTGACGGATATTGCCCGGCCAGACATGCGACTGCAGGACAGCCATGGCGTCCTCGCCGATCTGCCGCTTCGGCAGGCCCGTCGCGATGGAGATCTGCTCCATGAAATATTCGATGAGCTCCGGAATATCCTCGCGGTGCTCAGACAGCGGCGGCACGCGGATCGGCACCACCGAGAGGCGATGATAGAGATCCTCACGGAAACGACCTTCGGCGATTTCCTCTTCGAGATTGCGCGCGGTCGACGAAATGATGCGGACGTCGACATTGACCTTGGTGGTTCCCCCTGCCCGCATGAAAGTCTGATCGACCAGCACGCGCAGGATCTTGTTCTGGGTCTCGCGCGGCAGATCGCCGATCTCGTCGATGAACAGCGTGCCGCCATGGGCTTCTTCCAGAGCGCCAGCCTTGCGCGCCTGTTCGCCATTGGACTGTTCGATGCCGAACAGTTCGACTTCCATGCGCTCCGGCGTAATCGCTGCAGCATTGATGACAACGAACGGCCCCGTGGAGCGAGCAGAGGCCGTGTGCAGCGTGCGTGCGGCGAGCTCCTTGCCGGCGCCCGACGGGCCGACGATGAGAATGCGGCTATTGGCCTTGGCGGCGCGATCGATGGTCTGGCGTAGCTGGTTCATGGCGGCCGAGCGCCCCGTCAACGAATTGGCGACCGGCGCGAGTTGCTTCAGTTCCTTGACTTCGCGTTTCAGCCGCGAGGTTTCCAGCGCGCGCGTCGCGACAAGGATCAGCCGGTCAGCCTTGAATGGCTTTTCGATGAAGTCGTAGGCGCCGCGCTTGATTGCCGCGACAGCGGTTTCGATATTGCCGTGGCCTGAGATCATCACCACAGGCAATTCGGGATTGTCGCGTTTGACCTGCTCGAGCAGTTGCAGGCCGTCGAGCTTGCTGCCCTGCAGCCAGATGTCGAGAAACACCATGTTGGGGCGGCGATTGGCGATTTCCGCGAGCGCGGAATCGCTGTCTCGTGCGGTGCGGGTGGTGAAGCCCTCATCGTCCAGAATGCCCGCAACAAGATCGCGAATATCGGCTTCATCGTCGACGATCAGAATGTCATTTGCCATGGGTCAAAATATCCTGGTCACGTTTATTCTTGTCAGTTGCCGGTAGCAGTTTTGATCTTCGGTTCGTCATCAGGCGGGGCTTCCGGTTCACTCTTGTCCGCGTCAGCCTTCTGACCAGAGATAGAAAACCGCAGCCGCATCCAGGCACCGCGCTGTCCTGGACGAACACTCGATGCGTCGCCAAGTTCGATGCCTCCACCATGATCCTCGAGCACCTTGCCGACGATCGCGAGGCCGAGGCCAGTGCCCTTCTCGCGGGTCGTTACATAGGGTTCGAGCAAACGCGACCTGTTGACGGTCGGCAGACCGATGCCGTTGTCGATCACGTCGATCAAGATCATGTCGTTCTCGCGCGACGCTGTGACATCAATACGACCTTTGCCGAGTTCTTCTGGCGGCACGGCCTCGATCGCCTCTGTCGCATTCTTGATGATATTGGTGAGCGCCTGAGAGATCAGCCGGCGGTCGAACCGCGCGCGCATCGGCTCTTCCTTGATCTCGGCGGAGATGTCGAGGTCGGGGTGACCGACCCGCATCAGGAATACCGCCTGACGCACAGTGTCGGCGACATCCTCACCCTCGATCACGGGCTTGGGCATGCGCGCAAAGCGCGAAAATTCGTCGACCATGCGCCGGATATCGTCGACCTGCCGGACGATGGTGTCGGTGCATTGTTCGAAGATCGCCTTGTCATCGACGATCACCTTGCCGAACTTGCGCTTGATGCGCTCGGCGGAGAGCTGGATCGGCGTGAGAGGATTCTTGATCTCATGCGCGATGCGGCGCGCCACGTCGGCCCAGGCCGAGGTGCGCTGTGCCGAGACGAGTTCGGTGATGTCGTCGAGGGTGATGATGTAGCTGTCGCGCGACTGGCTGGTCTGTTCGGCGCTGACGCGCACCGACAGATTGCGCTCCTGCCCGTCGCGGGTGATCGTCACCTGTCCCTGCACCAGCCGCTGCGATCCCTCGCGTGCGGTCTGCATCAATTCGTCGAGCTCCGGAATGATCTCGTGCAGCGGGTGGCCCAGCGTCTCGGACTCCGAATGTCCGACCAGTTTCTCGGCCGAGCGGTTGAGAATGCCGATCATGTTCGAGCCATCGACACCGATGATGCCGGCGCTGGCCGATGACAACACGGCCTCGATGAAACGGCGGCGACTGTCGATGACGTCGCTGGCGCTGACCAGTTCGTCACGCTGGGTGCGCAGCTCCTGCGTCATCTTGTTGAAAGTCTCGCCGAGATGAGCGAGATCGCCCTCGGACTGGATCACCGGTACCTGGACATGAAGATCACCGGTCGAGACCATATTCGCTGCGCCCATCAGGCGGCGGATCGGCGCCACCAGCCAGTTGGCGAAATTCAGGCCGATCAGCACGGCGGACATCAGCACCGTCAGTGCGATCACGGTGAACATCAGCGCGAAGGCGACCTGAATGCCGAGCCTGCGCGATTCCAGTTCGGCATATTCGGCTGCGCCAGCCTGGCTCTGGTTCATCTGCGCGACCACGCGCGGATCGAGCTTGCGGGCGACATAGAGGAACATATTGTCGAACGCCCGCAACCGGATCACGGCGGCGACGTAATTTCCCTCGGGGATTACAGCGATGGCCGGCTCGGACGCGCTGACATTGACGAGGAAGTCTGCCGGCGGCGGTGAGAATTCCTGTTTGATGCCGGGTTGGTCGGGTTCGATGACGTTGCGATCCTTGTCGATCAACATGGCGCCCGGCAGATTGCGCGCGGTTGCATTTGCCAGCATCAACGATCGAAACGTGCCGCGGTCCTGATAGAAAAGCGGTTGGATGCGCGCGAGATCGTCGGCCATGCCGAGGATATCACCGCCAATCAATTGGCCGTGCTCGTGCAGATAGGCGCTGGCAATCACGAGCGAATTGTTGATGACCGCCTTGGTTGGGCCGGAGAACAGCCGATCGAGGCCGCGGTCGAGGGTCACATTGGCGACGATCGAAACGAGTACCGCCGGCAGCACAGCGATCACCGAGAACAGGCTGACGATCTGCACATGCAGCCGGGCCGCCGCCCTGCCCCTGCGACGCGCCTGGACAACCTTCCAGATCTCCCGCGCAATGATCAGGACCAGCAGGAGGACGCTGGCGGCATTGATCAGCAGGAAGGTAACGACGACCTGATGGGTCGGCGCGATCGGCGTGAGGCCGTTCAGGACGAGGAAGGTCAGGCATGACGACAGCAGTGCCAGGCCGACAGCCAATGGCACGAACAGCCGCCGCAGGGTCCACCTGCGCGGCTCCGCCATCGACGGTTCATAGGCTGTAGCCGACGTGTCTGCGCTGGTCATTCCGACAATGTGGTGAGCGTGGACGCCGTGCGGCTGCCGGAGACAGCCCGGACCGCACTGATGCAATCATACAACAATGTTGCCCAATTACGACAAATCCACGGCGCAGACCAGCCAACGAAAACGCATACCCTGCGTTTTCGTTTGTTTTTGCGTCTCAAACCCTGGAATTGCTCGATCTCGTTGCCGGGATCAGCCGCCGGTTCGATAGACTTGGATATCGAGATCGCGAATCTTCTTCCGCAGGGTGTTGCGGTTAAGGCCGAGCAGATCCGCAGCGCGGATCTGGTTGCCTCGGGTCGCGGCCAGTGCTGCGGTCAGCAGCGGTACCTCGATCTCGCGGAGAATGCGGTGATAGAGGCCCGGCGGCGGCACGCCGTTCGGAAAGCCGGAGAAGTGCGAGGACAGATAGACCTCGACTGCCCCACCGAGATTATCCACGCCGGTCGGCGCGCTACCACCCGAGGCCACAGCGGGCGGCGCCAATTCGCCATCGATCACCGAACCGGTGATGACGTCCTGCGGATACAGCGCCGCGAGGCGGCGTGCGAGGTTTTCCAGTTCGCGAACGTTGCCCGGCCAGCGATGCTGCTTCATGCGCTCGAGCGCCAAGGCGTCGAGCTTCTTCGGCGGCAGGCCGTCCTTCTCGGCAAGGGCGAAGAAATGCCGGATTAGGTCGGGCAGATCCTCGATGCGCTCACGCAGCGGCGGCAGGCGCAGTGGCACGACGTTGAGGCGGAAGAACAGATCCTCGCGGAACAGGCCCTGCTGGATCAGGATACGCAGATCCTTGTTGGAGGCGGCGACGATCCGCACGTCGGTCTTGATCGGCGTGCGGCCGCCAACCGTCGTGTATTCGCCCTGCTGCAACACGCGCAGCAAACGGGTCTGGGCTTCCATCGGCATGTCGCCGATTTCGTCCAGGAACAGCGTGCCCCCTTCAGCCTGCTCGAAACGGCCGGTGGCGCGGGCATTGGCGCCGGTGAACGCACCGCGCTCGTGGCCGAACAATTCGGACTCGATGAGATCGCGCGGGATCGCCGCCATGTTGACCGCAACGAACGGGCCATTGCGGCGCTTGCCGTAGTCGTGCAGCGCGCGGGCCACCAGTTCCTTGCCGGTGCCGGACTCGCCGGAGATCATCACCGTCAGATCGGTCTGCATCAGGCGGGCGAGGACGCGGTAGATTTCCTGCATCGCCGGCGAACGGCCGACCAGCGGGATCGAGTCGAACTCGCCGTCATCGGCGTGGCTTGCGACACGCTCCTTCGGCTCGGACAGCGCGCGACCGACGATCGCGATCAACTCCTTCAGATCGAACGGCTTCGGGAGATACTCATAGGCGCCGCGTTCCGACGCGCGGATCGCGGTCATGAAGGTGTTCTGCGCGCTCATCACGATAACCGGCAGATTGGGGCGCATCTTCTTGATACGCGGCAGCAGATCGAACGCGTTCTCGTCGGGCATCACCACGTCGGTGATCACAAGGTCGCCCTCGCCCTGGCTGACCCAGCGCCACAAGGTGGCTGCGTTCCCGGTCAGGCGAACCTCATATCCGGCGCGCGATAGCGCCTGATTGAGGACGGTGCGGATCGCCGTATCATCGTCCGCAACCAGAATGCTACCTGCAGCCATCGTTAGTCCTCGTCTTACGTCTGTGAGGTGTGCGTCGGTGCCGCGGGGGCATCGGCGCTGCTCGGATCAAGGGTCTTGTCGTCCAATTTCTTGGCGGGGTTGAACATCGGCAACAGCACGCGAAAAGTCGTCTTTCGTGGCTGCGATTCACATTCGATGATCCCACCGTGATCGCCGACAATCTTCGCAACCAATGCAAGACCCAGGCCGCTCCCGGTGGGCTTGGTGGTGACGAAGGGATCGAACAGGTTGGGCAGAAGATCTTCGGGAACGCCAGGGCCGTTGTCCTTGACGCAAAACTCCAGTGGCAGCGAGACGCGCGATTTCTTGCCCGGCACTGACAGGCGGACGCCCGGCCGGAACGCGGTGGTGAGCTGGATTTCACCATCGGAGCCGAGATCGACGATGGCTTCGGCAGCGTTCTTCACCAGATTCAGGAACACCTGGATGAGCTGGTCCTGATTGGCGAGCACCGGCGGCAGCGAGGGGTCGTAATCCTCGATGAAGCGGATGTTGCGGGCGAAGCCGGACTGCGCGAGGCGCTTCACGTGATCGAGGACGGAGTGAATGTTGACCGGGCCACGCGCCACCGGGCGGTCGTCGCCGAACACTTCCATGCGATCGACCAGCGTCACGATGCGATCGGCTTCGTCCATGATCAGGCGTGTCAGCATGCGGTCTTCCGACGATGCCGACTGCTCAAGTAGCTGAGCGGCTCCGCGAATGCCCGACAACGGGTTCTTGATTTCATGCGCCAGCATGGCCGCCAGCGCGATCACGGATCGGGCCGCGCTGCGATGGGTGAGCTGTCGATCCATCTTGTCGGCGATGGTGCGCTCCTGCAGCATCACCACAATATGGCCCGGACGCTCGGTGAGCGGCGCGACGTGCAGATCGACCTGACGATCGCCG
Source organism: Tardiphaga sp. OK246 (assembly GCF_900188215.1). Taxonomy (NCBI): domain Bacteria; kingdom Pseudomonadati; phylum Pseudomonadota; class Alphaproteobacteria; order Hyphomicrobiales; family Nitrobacteraceae; genus Tardiphaga; species Tardiphaga sp. OK246. The sequence continues at coordinate 765,138 of NZ_FZOX01000002.1, read as the reverse complement.
CCGATGCGCGGTGTGCCCAGATCCACCTTGTATTCGTTCACCGGCGAACCGGCGGCGCGAACCTGATCGATCAGCGCCAGCAGCGGACTGCCGAATGGCACCAGTTCTTTCAGAGACTGCCTGCGCAGGAACTGCGTAGAAATCTCGAAGAAGGATTCCGCAGCCATATTGGCGTCGACAATCTTGCCATCGGGCGCGATCAGAATCACCGGATTAGGTAGTGCGTTGAGAATGGCCTCACTGTCGGTCGGGACAGGGCGACGGTGCTCTGCGGCGTTCATGCGGCAGCACTCCATGCGAAATCATCGAAAGCGTCATTCAGAGACCGCTGCACACCGGAGGGATCTTCGGATGTAAGGATCTTCTGTCGCCAGGTCTTCAGGGTCTCGGTCGGCGCGCAGCTCGTAGCCGCGGCCGCATCGAGCGCCCAGCCGAGATGTTTGCGCGCGTGGCGCAAGCCGATGCGCAGGCCGTAGTGACGGACTACATCGTCGTAGAGGGCGCAGATATAAGCGAGCTGCTGCTGCAGCGACGGCACGGCTTCCGCGATGCCGGTTTCAAGACGTCGGCCGATCTGGCCGGGCAGCCACGGCATACCCTGCGCGCCCCGCCCCATCATCACGGCATCGGCTCCGGACATCTTCAGCGCGCTCACCGCCTTGTCGTAGGAGGTGATGTCACCATTGACGATCACTGGGATGCTCACCGCGTCCTTCACCGGGCGCACGGCGCTCCAGTCAGCTTCGCCCTTGTAGAACTGGCATCGCGTGCGGCCGTGGACGGTGATGAGCTGCACGCCCGCCTGTTCTGCGCGCTGCGCAAGCTCAGGCGCGTTCAGCATGCGATCGTCCCAGCCCAGACGCATCTTGAGAGTCACGGGTACTTTCACGGCAGCGATGGTCGCCTCGATCAGCTTCAATGCGTGGTCGAGGTCGCGCATCAGCGCGGAGCCCGACTGGCCGCCGGTCACATGCCGCGCCGGGCAGCCCATATTGATATCGATGATGTCGGCGCCGGCGGCTTCGGCCACACGGGCCCCCTCGGCCATCCAGTGGGTCTCACAGCCGGCCAGCTGGACCACATGGGGCCCGATCCCGGTCGCTTCGCAGCGCAATACCGACATGGGACGACCATTGACGAGATCGTCGCTGGCGGTCATTTCTGACACGACGAGGCCGGCCCCGAGTTCGGCGGTCAGCCTGCGAAACGGCGCATCGGTGATGCCCGACATCGGCGCCAGAACGACCCGGTTGGCGATCTCGATGCCACCGATTTGTAACGGCTTGCTGTATACTGAGTCCGGGGTGGTCACAGACCTGCTCGTCGTTGTCTCGTCCGCTGCATTGCGGGCATAGGGCGCATAATGCGCACATTTGTTGTGCAGTCAACCGTCATGCCTACACATTAGACAGATGCGCTCATTTTGCAAGTGCAGTGCAGCAATGCACTCTTATGCAGCCACGAGAATGTAATCATACTGTTTTTGCGCGCGGCCGTGCTAAGGGCTGTGCGATCACCGCTTACCCCTTAATCACCTGACCCTGATGACAAAATCACCTAATCCTGCCGGTTTGAAGACAGCCGCCATTATCGTTGCCGCCGGCCGCGGCCTCCGCGCCGGCGCCGGTGGGCCGAAGCAATATCGCATGATCGGAGGCCGCAGCGTTATTTCGCGGGCTATGGAGCCGTTTTGCAACCATCCCCAGGTCTTTGCGGTCCAGCCGATCACCAATCCTGACGATATCGCTGTGTTCAACGAGGCGGTCAGCGATTTGAGGTATCATGTTCCTGCCAATGGCGGTGCGACGCGTCAGGCGTCGGTGCATGCTGGACTCGAAGCACTGGCAGATCACGCGCCGGACATCGTGCTGATTCACGATGCAGCCCGCCCGTTCGTAACCCCTGCTTTGATCGAGCGCGCGATTGCCGCGGCACAGATCACTGGCGCTGCCGTGCCCGGTGTCGCCGTTACCGATACGATCAAACAGGTCAACGAGGCCGGACACGTGGAAGCGACGCCGGACCGTGCACGCTTGCGCAGCGCGCAAACGCCACAGGCATTTCGTTTTGATGTCATCCTTGAAGCGCATCGTCGTGCTGCAAAGGAAGGCCGCGATGATTTCACCGACGATGCCGCGCTCGCCGAATGGGCGGGATTGACCGTGGCAACCTTTGAAGGCGATCTTGCAAATATGAAGCTCACGACTCCCGAAGATTTCATTCGCGAAGAAGCGCGTCTCGCCGCCTCGCTCGGCGATATCCGCATGGGCACGGGCTATGACGTGCACGCCTTCGGCGACGGCGATCACCTGATGATCTGCGGCGTCCGTGTGCCGCATACGCGCGGCTTCCTTGCTCACTCGGATGGCGACGTCGGTCTGCATGCACTGGTCGATGCGATCCTGGGCGCGCTTGCCGATGGCGATATTGGTTCGCACTTCCCGCCGAGTGATGACAAATGGAAGGGCGCTGCGTCCGACAAATTCTTGAAATACGCCGTGGACCGCGTCACCGCACGTGGCGGCCGTATCGCCAATCTCGAAGTGACGCTGATCTGCGAGCGGCCCAAAATCGGTCCGCTGCGCGATGCGATGCGCGAGAAGATCAGCGAGATCTCCGGTGTGGCATTGTCACGCGTCGCGGTGAAGGCGACCACCAGCGAACGTCTCGGCTTCACCGGCCGTGAAGAAGGTATCGCCGCGACTGCGGCTGCTACCATTCGCCTTCCCTGGATGGACTGACATGGCAGCGAGCGACGCACGAGCCCTCTCCCGCGCGCTGCTCGATCTCTGCCGCAGCCGCAAGCTGACGATCGCGACCGCTGAGTCCTGCACCGGCGGCCTCGTCGCTGGCGCACTGACCGAAATTCCCGGCTCGTCCGATGTGATCGATCGCGGCTTCGTCACCTATTCCAATGCCGCCAAACACGCGATGCTCAGCGTCAAGACGGCGACGCTCGACAGTTTCGGTGCGGTCAGCAAGGAGACGGCGATCCAGATGGCGGTCGGCGCGCTCGAAGAAGCGGATGTCGATCTCGCGGTCTCGATCACCGGAATCGCTGGCCCCGGAGGCGCAACGCCGGGCAAGCCGGTCGGCCTCGTGCATTTTGCCGTTGCGTCGCGTGACGGTCGCATCGTCAACAAGGAATGCCGTTTCGGCGCCATTGGCCGCAGCGCGGTGCGTCAGCGTTCCGTGCTTGAAGCTCTGCGGATGCTGATGGAATTGGCACGTGGCCCGCAGCCGCCAGCCAAGAAGCGCGAAGCCGCCAGTCTCGCTCGGCCAAGGGTGGCAAGGTCGCCGCGACGGACCGCCGTCAAACGACGCAGGCCGACCGCGCCGCTAAAAAAGCCGACGACTAAGAAGTAGACGGAACGCCCGTGACGCGCGGCACACGATAGACTTCATCCGCGCGCTTCTCGAAGGCTACGGCAAAGCGCTGGAATGCCGCGTCGAACATCGTTCCCATCAGCATCGCCAGCATGCGGCTCTTGAACTCATAGGCAATGAAGAAGCCGACGTCGCATTCCTGACCTTCGGCCTTCGGCTCAAAGGTCCAGCGATTTTCGAGATTGCTGAATGGGCCGCGCAGATATTCGACCATGATCTTCAGGTTCGGCCGATCCAGCGTCACGCGGCTGGTGAAGGATTCCTGCACCAGCTTGAACGACACAGTCATGTCGGCAACGATGACCTCGGTGCCATTCTCCTGCGGCGTGCGCTGGCGAATCTTCAACGACTTGCACAACGGCACGAATTCCGGATAGCGCTCGACATCGGCAACCAGATCGAACATCTGGGAGGCACTGTGGCGCACGCGGCGCTTGTTGGCAAATCTCGGCATTGTCGCGTTCTCAGCGCGCGAGAGCGGCGCGCGCAGCCTGCAGCTTGGCGAAATCCTCGCCGGCATGATGCGATGAGCGCGTCAGCGGGCTCGCCGACACCATCAGGAAGCCCTTGGTGTAGGCGACTTTCTCATAGCCGCTGAATTCATCGGGGGTAACATAGCGCGACACCACGTGATGCTTGCGCGTCGGCTGCAAATACTGGCCGATTGTGAGAAAGTCGATATCGGCGGAACGCATGTCGTCCATCACCTGCAGCACCTCGTGGCGCTCCTCGCCGAGGCCGACCATGATGCCGGACTTGGTGAAGATGGTGGGATCAATTTCCTTCACTCGCTGCAGCAACCGCAGCGAATGGAAATAGCGCGCGCCCGGTCGCACCGTCAGATAGCGCGACGGCACGGTTTCGAGATTGTGGTTGAACACGTCGGGCTTCGCTGCGACGACGACTTCGAGGGCGCCCGGCTTGCGCAGGAAGTCAGGCGTCAGGATTTCGATAGTGGTCGTGGGGCATGCCGCGCGAATGGCACGAATCGTCTGCGCAAAATGTTCGGCACCGCCATCGGCGAGATCGTCGCGGTCGACTGAGGTGATGACCACATGATGCAGGCCGAGCTTGCGGACTGCTTCGGCGACATGCTCAGGCTCCATGCCGTCGAGCGCGTTGGGCATGCCCGTCTTGACGTTGCAGAACGCACAGGCGCGGGTGCAGGTGTCACCCATGATCATGAAGGTGGCGTGCTTCTTCTGCCAGCACTCGCCGATATTCGGGCAGCCAGCTTCCTCGCACACGGTAACAAGGCCGTTTTCCTTGACGATCTTGCGGGTGTCGCCATAGCCACGGCTAGTCGGCGCACGGACCCGGATCCAGTCCGGCTTCGGCGGCGAGAACGAATCCGGCCGATTCACTTTTTCAGGGTGACGCGGGCGGAGCGGTGTGGTGGAAACGGTATCGAGGACGACGACCATGAACTGTCCGTTCTGAGTGAAGCCTTAGGTAATCCGCCGGGCCCTGTCCTGCAACCCGCCCTCGCCTTGCCAGGCCCTGCATCGTAACATAGCAGGCAGAATGGCTCCAAAACCTCACCAAATCCCTCAAAAGCTCGGCAAGGCACTCAAACGCAGCTTTTTCGCGCGGAGCGTGCACGATGTGGCCCCCGAACTGATCGGTGCGACACTCCTGGTGGATGGCGTCGGTGGCGAGATCGTCGAGGTCGAGGCCTATCATCACACCGAGCCCGCGGCCCACTCCTTCAACGGGCAGACGCCGCGCAACCAGATCATGTTCGGGCCGCCCGGCTTTGCCTATGTCTACCGCTCCTACGGCATCCACTGGTGCGTGAATTTCGTCTGCGAGGCCGAGGGGGCGGCCAGCGCCGTGCTGATCCGGGCCCTGCAGCCGACCTTCGGGATTGGCGAGATGCAGCTGCGACGCGGGCTACAGGATGAGCGTATGCTGTGCTCCGGGCCTGGCAAGGTCTGCCAGGCGCTCAGCATCAGCATCGCGCATAACGGGCTGGCTTTGGACAAGCCGCCGATTGCGATTCACGCAAGGACGGAAGTGCCGGACATTGTCGCAGGCATCCGCATCGGCATCACCAAGGCCGTGGAATTGCCGTGGCGATACGGGGTGAGAGGCTCGCGTTATCTCAGCAAGCCGTTTGCGAGGTAATTATAGCGCCGTCATGCCCGGGCTTGTCCCGGGTATCCACGCCTTGGCCACTACTACTAGCACGGAAGACGTGGATGGCCGGGACAAGCCCGGCCATGACGAACATTGAGACTTTTGGCAGTCGCGGAATTGCGGCGCATCACACCGCGTTCTTGAGCCGCTCCAGCGCTTCCAGCGTCTTGGCCTTGCGGGCCTCGGCTGCTTCGCGCTTCTCGCGCTCTTCCTCGACGATCTCTTCCGCTGCGTTGGCGACAAATTTCTCGTTGGAGAGCTTGGCGTCGGCGCGCTTGATGTCGGCTTCGGCTTTCACCAATTCCTTGTCGAGACGTGTCTTCTCGGCGCCGAAATCAATCACGCCCTTCAACGGCAGCGCTGCGACTTCACCGCGGATCAGAAGCTGGACGGCGCCTTGCGGCGCGACATCGGCAAACGAGATATCGCCGAGACGCGCGAGGCGCTTCACGACGTCGCTCCAGCGCTGGGCGCGGGCCTGAGTTTCGGCAGACGCACCGGCCAGCACGAGCGGCGTCAATGTCGCCGGCACGATGTTCATCTCGGCACGCACCGAACGAACCTCTGTCACCAGATCGATGACCCAGCCGATTTCGGCTTCGGCGGCGTCATCCTTGAAATCGGCGACCGGTTCGGGATCGCCCATCAGGATCGGCGCGACGATCGGATCGCTCGCGGCGGTCGCGATGATCAGCGCTTCCTGCTCGCGCGTCAGGCCGCTCGCCTTGCGCGACCACGGCGCTAGCGCCAGCAGACCGTCGCGCGGCGCCGTCACGGCCCAGAGCTCTTCCGTGATGAACGGCATGAACGGATGCAGCAGCTTCAGGATCTCGTCGCGGGCCCAAGCGACCATCGCGCGGGTTTCGGTCTTGGCCGGACCGTCCTCGCCCATCATGAATGGCTTGGCGAGTTCGAGATACCAGTCGCAATACACGTTCCAGACGAAGCGATAGGCCGCGCCCGCCGCATCGTTGAAGCGATAGGCTTCGATGGCTTCGGTGACTTCGCGCGTTGCCTTCACGGTCTCATGCGCGATCCAGCGGTTGAGCACTTCCTTGGCCTTGGTCGGATCGAAGCCCGCCGGCAACACGCACTCGTTCATCTCGGCGAAACGGCAGGCATTCCAGAGCTTGGTCGCGAAGTTGCGATAGCCTTCGACGCGCTGGGTCGCGAGCTTGATGTCGCGGCCCTGTGCGGCCATCGCAGCCAGCGTAAAGCGTAGCGCGTCGGCGCCGTACTGGTCGATCAGGTTCAGGGGATCGATGACGTTGCCCTTCGACTTCGACATCTTGGCGCCCTTCTCGTCGCGGACGAGGGCGTGGATGTAGACGGTCGGGAACGGCACGTCCTTCTTGAAGTGCATGCCCATCATCATCATCCGGGCGACCCAGAAGAAGATGATGTCGAAGCCGGTAACCAGCACATTGGTGGGATAGTAGCGATCCACATCGACCGAGCTCTGCGGCCAGCCCAGCGTCGAGAACGGCCACAGCGCCGACGAGAACCAGGTGTCGAGCACGTCTTCATCGCGCGTGATGAAGCCCTCGCGCTTGACGGGATCGAGCGCCATCTCGTGGCCCTGCTCTTCCGTGATCACTTCCTGCTCGACATAATAGCCGAGCGCGTTGCCGACTGCTTCTTCCTCGGTCTCGGCGACGAACACTTTGCCATCCGGGCCATACCAGGCCGGGATCTGATGGCCCCACCAGAGCTGGCGCGAGATGCACCATGGCTGGATGTTCTCCATCCACTCGTAATAGGTCTTTTCCCAGTTCTTCGGCACGAACTCGGTCGCGCCGGTGCGCACAGCGGCGATCGCCGGCTGCGCCATGGTCTTGGCGTCCACGTACCACTGGTCGGTCACATAGGGCTCGATGACGACGCCGGAGCGATCGCCATGCGGCACCATATGCGTGTTGGGCTCGATCTTCTCCAGGAAGCCGAAATCTTCCAGCCGCTGCACGATGGTCTTGCGCGCCTTGAAGCGCTCCATGCCATGCAATTCTTCGACCAGCTCTGACGCTGCGACCGGCAGGCCGCGCAGATAGTCCTCGTTGTCGGCGAGTGCGAGCTTGCCTTCGATATCGAGGATGCTGATGCGTGCAAGGCCGTGGCGGTTGCCGACTTCGAAGTCGTTGAAGTCGTGCGCCGGCGTGATCTTCACCGCGCCGGAGCCCTTCTCCGGGTCCGAATATTCATCTGCGACGATCGGGATCAGGCGGCCGACCAGCGGCAGAACCACGTTCTTGCCGATCAGATGCGTGTAGCGTTCGTCATCCGGATTCACGGCGACGCCGCTGTCGCCGAGCATCGTCTCGGGACGCGTGGTCGCAACGGTGATGAACGAGGCCGGGTCTTCCGGATCGAAATTCTTGCCTTCGAGCGGATAGCGCAGATGCCAGAGGTTACCCTTGACCTCGACCTGCTGGACTTCGAGATCGGAAATCGCGGTCAGCAGCTTCGGATCCCAGTTCACAAGGCGCTTGTCCTTGTAGATCAGGCCCTCGCGATGCAGCTGCACGAACACCTTGATGACGGCCTCGGACAGGCCCTCGTCCATGGTGAAGCGCTCGCGCGACCAGTCGCAGGAGGCGCCGAGGCGCTTCAACTGATTGACGATCACGCCGCCGCTCTCGGCCTTCCACTTCCAGACGCGTTCGAGAAATGCCTCACGGCCCATGTCGCGGCGACCGGGCTCCTGGCGCTCCATCAACTGGCGCTCGACCACCATCTGGGTCGCGATGCCCGCATGGTCGGTGCCGGGCTGCCACAGCACGTCGCGGCCGCGCATGCGCTCGAAGCGACACAGCACATCCTGCAGCGTGTTGTTGAGGGCGTGGCCCATATGCAGGGAGCCGGTGACGTTCGGCGGCGGGATCACGATCGTATAGGGCTCGGCATCCACCCGGTCCGCGCGGCCGGCCTTGAACGCGCCTTCGGCTTCCCAGGCAGCGGCGATGCGGGTCTCGATATCGGCAGGCTGATAGGTCTTTTCGATCATGACAATTCAATCAAATCAGGGGTTTTTGGCCACGATTTTGAGGCCTGGGGCGAACGCAGGAAGCCGATGGCGCTAGAAACCCGCCAGCGCGGCTCAAGTCAACATATAGGGCTGTTTAGCCACCCCGGAGGGCCAAACGAAGGCCCCGAAAGGCCGTCGTTGCTTGTCTCGCGGGCCTAGCGGCCGCCGCCGCGTGAGACGCGCTCGATCTCAGCCTTGACGATGCGCTCGACGAGGCCCGGCAGGTTGTCGTCCAGCCAGGACTTCAGCATCGGACGCAGCATCTCCTTGACGAGATCCTCGAGGGTCCGCGCATTGTTGCTCAGGACCGTATTGGCCAGCGCATTGAAGGCCGACTCCACGGACGACACGGTGCTGTGCGACAGGATCTGCTGCTGCGGTGCGACCGGGGGCGGATCATAGGACGGCGGGTCGAAGCGCGGTGCGGGGCGTTGGCTGCTGGCGGCGACAGCTTCGGCGAATTCGAGGTCGTCATCCGGCTCGACATGCTGGAATGCGGGTTCCGGCTCGGGGTCGGCGACCACCATCTCGTCGGTCAGTTCGAATACATCACCGTCGGGCTGCGCCGGGCGCACCTCTTCCTCGGTGGTCGCGGCTTCCAGGCTGGCCAACATCGCGTCGATGTCGTCCTGGCTGTTGGAGGCAGCAGGCTCCGGCGGCGGTGGCGCGGGCTTCGGGGCTGGCGGCGGGGCTTTGGCGGCAGCAGCCTGCGCGGCAGGAATCGCCGACGGCGGAATGTCTGTCATCGCAGCAGGCTTGGCTGCAGGAGCCGGCTTGGGTGGCGGTGGAGGAGCAACTTCGGCGACGGCCGGCTTCGCTTCGTCGTCGGCGATGATACGTCGGATCGACGCCAGAATCTCCTCCATCGAGGGCTCCTGGACCTTTGCAGGTTGCGTCATGTCCGACTCCGCATCATCAACGCTCTCGTCAATATTTTACACCAGACGAGGCTGAATTTGCGGGTTGTCGTTTTGACGACCGTTCGATTCAGCGCGCAAGCCTGACTTGTCCCCAAGATCAAGCGACGCCTGACCACCAACTGTCGCGCGGGAAATGCCCAAGGAACTAGGAGAGGCATTCCGAATCGCTAAGCCAGCAATGCAAACGGTACGTCATCGGACAAATTGATTGCAAGCAAAGGGCCGCACAAGCGGCCCTTTCGATACGATATCAGGTGATATCTGAGCGCGTTAGCGCCCGTCGGGCGTACGCACGCCGACCCAGCTATCGCGCACCTGATGATAGTGCACGCTGGGATCATACACATTGGTGTTCAGCTTCATCACCGTCGGTGACAGACGACCGACTGCGTTGAGCACCGAGTATGATGCCACTACACGATCATGCTGCGCAGTGACAAGCGCGACGCGCGCGTTCACCAGCGCCTGCTGGGCGTTCAACACGTCGAGCGTGGTGCGCTGGCCGGCTTTGGCTTCTTCGCGAACGCCGTTCAGCGCGATTTCGGAAGCCTGCACCTGCGCCTGCGCGGACGAGACCTGCGCCCTGCCCGCCAGCAACTGACCCCAGGCCTGCACGACGCTCGCACGGGTCTGATCGCGCACCTGCTCCAGTGCTAGACGCTGCTGGGCCAGCGTTTCCTTGGACTGACGGATCAGCGAATATTCCGCGCCGCCCTGGTAAACCGGGATCGACACCTGCGCGATGCCTGATGCCGTCAAACCGCGCGGCTGCGAAATCGACTGTTCCCAACCCTGCTGGATGTTGGCCTGCAAGGTCACGCTCGGGAACAGAGCGCCTTCGTTGACCTTCACATTGAGGAAGCTGACGTCGATACCGAACATCGCCGCGGTGACGTTGGGGTTTTCGACGAGGCCGAGATCGACGGCGCCGGGCAGCGTATTCGGAAGGAAGCGATCGACGGGCGAACCCGCCTGCAGGTTGCTCGGTTCGTTGCCGATGATACGGCGGAAGTTCGAGCGCGTGGTGGTGAGATTCGACTCGGCGGTCAGCAACTGAGTGCGGCCGGCAGCGAGCTGGGCTTCGGACTGCGCCACGTCGGTACGGGTGACTTCGCCGACATTGAAGCGATCGCGGGTCTGCTTCAGCGTTTGCTCGAGCACGCGCACGTTGCTCTTCTGCACCTCGACCACGGCCGAGTCGCGCAGATAGTCCATGTAGATGGTCGCGGCGGAGAGGATCACTGACTGTTCGAGCACGCGCAGACCTTCGCGCGCAGCCGACACCTGTCCCTCGGCGGCACGTGTGCGGTTCGCCGTCTGCTGGCCGTTGTACACATTCTGGGTGATGGTTGCGCCGACGGCGCGGGGAATCTGCACGCCGTGGAGCGGGGTCACAACGCCACCGGAAGCGATCACAGAGTCCGTGTATTGATAACCACCACTTGCGGTGATCGCGACCCTCGGCCGATAACCCGACAAAGCCTGCGGCACGTTCTCGTCAGTGACGCGCACCGAAGCGCGCTGGGCATTCAATTGAGGATTGTTCTGATAAGCGCGAACCAACGCCGCTTCGATCGTGTCAGCCAGAACGGGTGACGCTCCGGCAAATGCCAGCAAAAGGGCCGCAGCTGCAGCACCGGTGAGAGCTTTTACGCCGCCCATTCTTGGTAATCCATTCATGCCGTTCACTGATCCGGACGCACACTTATGGCGACCGAACAGATGATGTCCGTTAGCGAGTCTCCACTCACCATATTCCGCGCATCGGCGAGACGGAACCTCTCGTGGAAACTTGACAGTGAAAACTTGGCGAATGGGACATCCAAGCCACACTTGTAATTACCGCTGGCGATATTAGCGGTGCCCCGATGCCCGATAAGGCGGACAGTCGGCCCTAGAAAACGAATGCCGGGAGCTTTTCCATGCCCGGCAGAACCGGCGCGGTAGCATCAAACAGGGGGCGGGAGCCAAAATCCTCGTGGGAATGGGTCACGATCACGGCGCGGGCGGGCTTGGTCAGGGCGAATACGCCCACTAGCTGACCATTGGGGGCCAGCTGCTTGTAAAGCCCGGTCGGGACGACTTCCGTCGCGCCGGCCAGAACGATCAGATCATAGGGGCCGTTCGCGGCATCGCCATCGGCCGGCATCCCGACCGCGCTGGTGACCTGCCCGGCAAACTGGACGATCACGGCGGCCGCATAGCCCGTGGGGCAACCGACCACCAGAACCTTGTCGGTCGCCTTTACGTCGGAGGCCTGCAGCATCCGCGCCAGCACCACCGGCTTGATCAGAAAGCGATTCGGGGCGACTTCGAGGTCGAGGTCGAGATAGGCCATGGCGCGCTGGCTGGCAGGAACGAACTCCTCGCGCGGCACCGCGAGCATGGCATCAATGATGCGCAAATCGGTGACGTCGCTGGGACGCACCTGACCATCAACCATCTTCTGGCGTGCGGTCGAAAAGTCGGACATGAGCAATCCCTTGCAAACGGCTGGAAGTTCCTTTTGCAGGAATTACGGCAGCGCACAGCGGGATGCAAGGTTCGTAAAAACACAGCAGCCAACGCACCATCGAGGCGGTCCCGAGCGCGGTTTCTGGCAGCCATTGCGGAAGGATGTTTGGCTCCCCGGGCTGGATTCGAACCAGCGACCATTCGATTAACAGTCGAATGCTCTACCGCTGAGCTACCAGGGAACGTGCGAAGCTTGTTCGCAGGCCGCAGCGTATAACAAAGCGATCCGCGCTTGGAAAGCAGGAAATGCAGCTTGTCGCACAGCAACCGCCAATCCGGGAAAACTCAGGAAATGCCTGATGTTACGGGATCTTCTTGAGGTGTGGCCCGTTCCAGTCGGGACCATGTCGCATATGAGCGAAGAATAATCTTTCCAACCGTGTCGCTATTTAGTCTTATTGCACCGCAAGACTGCCCTTCGCGACGTTGAACAAGTTCCGAATCGAACGAGGTGACCGATGCCAGCCACGCACACCGACCGCGCGCTTCCGACCGACCTCAACTCCCTGCCCTTTATCAGTGATGACGAATGCGTCACCCGGCTCGCCGAAGCCGTCGAGGCGCATGACAGCGATCACCTCGATGAGGTGGCGCTCCTGATCGGGCGCCTTGCGGTGCCGATCGAAATCTAGGGAATCACGTTGCCCGGGGCCATTGTCTCCGGGATTACGTCCCGGGAATCACATCCCGACGCCGAGGAAGTCCCGCATCAGGTCGGGGCTGTCGTTGAGATCGGCCGGCGTGCCTTCGAACACCACGTGGCCGTTATTGAGCCCATAGACGCGATTGGCGAAACTCAATGCCGCCGCAACGTTCTGTTCGACCACAATCATGGTGCGGCCCTCGGCGGCGAGATTGCGTGAGACCTCGACCAGATCGCGCACGATCAGCGGCGCGAGGCCTTCGAACGGCTCGTCCAGCAGGATGATACGGGCATCGCGGATCAGCGCGCGGGCGATGGCCAACATCTGCTGTTCGCCGCCGGACAGTGTGCGCCCGGCGGATTTGCGGCGCTCCTTGAGGCGCGGAAACACGTCGTAGATTCGATCGTAGGACCAGGCATTCGGCGCCGTCAGCGCCGCGATGCGCAGGTTTTCCTCGACCGTCAGGCCGCCAAAGATGGCGCGCTCTTCCGGCACCAGTTGGACGCCCATGCCGGCGATGGCCGATGGCGGCAGGCCCTCGATGGATTTGCCGTCGAGACGGATATGGCCGCTGCGCGGTGACAGCACGCCCATGATCGAGCGCAGCGTCGTGGTCTTGCCGGCGCCGTTGCGGCCGAGCAGCGCGACCACCTCGCCCTGCTCGACCCGGATCGACAGGTCGAACAGCACGTGGGAATCGCCATACAGCGTATTGATCTTGTCGACTTCAAGCAGGCTCATGCGCGTGCAGCCCTCCCAGATAGGCGTCTTGCACAGCCGGATTGCGCCGGATCTCGTCGGCGGTGCCATCCGCCAGCAGCCGGCCCTCATAGAGCACGGTGATGCGCTCGGCGAGTTCGAAGATGGCGTCGAGATCGTGCTCGACGATGACCACGGTTCGCGAGCGCCCGATGTCGCGAATGAAGGCGCAGGTCGCGATGCGTTCTGCCGGGCTCATGCCGGCTAAGGGTTCGTCGAGCAGCAATACGTTCGGGCTGGTCGCCAGCGCCATGCCGATCTCAAGCCGGCGCTTCTCGCCGTAAGCCAGGATATGTGCCGGCGTGTCGGCACGTTCGACCAGATTGAGCAGGCCGAGGATCGACGTGATCTGCGTCTCGACATCAGGAAGGCTGGCCGCACTGCGCAACAGATCGAAACGCATCGGGCCGCGACGGCGTGCCAGTGCCGCGATCCGCAGGTTCTTGCGCACCGACAGGTTGGGAAACAGCTGATTGAGCTGATTGCTCTTGGCGATGCCGAGCTGCGCCGCGCGGCTGACGCCGACGCCTGTGACCTTCTCACCGAACAACAACACTTCGCCAGAGGACGGGCTGACTTCGTCAAGCAGCATCTTGAACAGCGTGCTCTTGCCGGCGCCATTCGGGCCGATCACCGCATGGATCGAGCCGCGGCGGACCTTGAAGGAGACGCCATCGACGGCTTTGAGGCCACCATAGTGCCGCGCCAGAGATCGGGCTTCGAGTGCAATGTCGCTATCACCTGTTATGGGCTCGGCAAGGGTCAGCCTGACCTCCTTGGGCGGCGCGACGGGTTTGGTGGCGACGTCAATATTATGCGCCTCGATGGCTTCTGTTTTGGCCGCGGCCGCCCGTGCGGCAGCCAGATTACGGCGTTCGTTCCACCAATGGGCGATCTCGCCGCAGATGCCGCGGCGCAGCCCGATCACCAGAATGATGAAGGCGATGCCGAGCACCAGCTTCCACAGGATCGCAAAGCCCGGAATGAGCTGCAGATTGTCGCGCAGCCACAGCCAGACGGCCGCGCCGACCAGCGGACCGATCAGCGTGCCGGCACCGCCGACAATGGTTTGAACTACGAGCTGTCCCGACGTCTCGAGCGAGAAGGCATCCGGCGGCATGTAGCTCTGGAACGAACCGAGCAGACCGCCGGCAAGGCCCGCATAGAGCGCGGCGATGACGAAGGCCGTCAGTTTGTACGCCGGCACGTTATGGCCGAGCATTGCGACGCGACCGGTGTTCTCCTTGATCGCCAGCAGGATCGCACCGACCGGCGAGCCGACGATACGGCGCGCCAGCACATAGCCGAGAAAGAAGATCACCGCGAACAGGATATACATCGGCATGCCCGCGCTGATGCGGATCGCATTGGCGCCGAAGCCGAGCACCGGCACCGGCACACCAGGGATGCCGTTCTCGCCGCCGGTGTAGTCCGACAGCGGAGAATTCTCGATGAAATAGGCCATCTGGCCGAAGGCCAGCGTAATCATCGTGAAATAGATGCCGACCCGGCGCACGGCGAACCAGCCGACCAGGAGGCCGAACAGGCCGGCTGCGACCGTACCGATCGCCAGAGCCAGCCAGACGCTGTCGATGGTGTGGGACACCAGCAGATAGGCGCTGACGAAACCACCGACGCCGAAGAATGCCGCCTGCCCGAACGACAGCAGACCGGTGAGACCGAACAGGATGTCGAAGCCGAGGCCGATCAAGCCCCAGTTCAGCACACGTGTCAGCAGATCGGTCGAGAAACCGAGATGCGGAAACACGATGGGTGCCACGATCAGCGTGCACAGCACCGCGAGTTCGGGAAGCCAGCCCCGCAAGCCGCCGGAACGAGGACGCATCATGCGCGGCCTTCCGAACCGAACAGTCCCTGTGGACGCATGATCAGCAGCACCGCCATCAGCGCGTAGAGCATCACTTCCGAATAGGACGAGTTGAAAGCACTGGTCAGGCTGATGATCTCGCCAGCGATCAGGCCGCCGATGACTGCGCCCGGGAACGAGCCGAGGCCGCCGAGCACGATGACCACGAAAGACTGCGCCATGAAATTGGCGCCCATGTCCGGCGTCACGGCCACGACCGGCGCATAGAGCATGCCGGCGAGACCGACGGCGACAACGCCGATGGCGAAGACCAGCAGGAAGGCGCGGCGCACATTGATGCCGAGGATGCCGACCATGCCGGGATTCTCGATGCCGGCGCGAACCACAAGGCCCATCGAGGTGCGGTAGAGCACGAGATAGAGGCTGAGCAGCAGTCCGGCGATGATGGCGATCAGTTGCAGGCGATAGGTTGGGTAGATCAGGAAGCCCATCTGGGTCGCGCCCTGCCCCCAGGACGGCACCGGCACCCGCTGCGCATTGCCGCCGAAGGCTGCACGCACGCATTCGACGAGAACGATGCCGACGCCGTAAGTGACGAGGATCTGGTCTTCATGCGGCCGGTCGTAAAAATAGCGGACGATGACGCGTTCCAGCAGCAGACCGAGCGCCAGCATGAATGCGCAGCCGACCACAATCGCGAGCACGAAGGACGAGGTGTATTGCAGCAGGACAAAAGCGGCATAGGCACCCACGGCGAACAGCGCGCCGTGAGCGAAATTGAGGACGCCAAGCGTGCCCAGGATGATCGTCAGACCGCTACTGACGAGCGCCAGCAGCGTGCCGAGGGCCAGGCCGTTGAAGGCCTGCGAGATGAGGACGGGCCAGCTTGGCATGGTGATCCTTAGGTGTAGGGGCCGAGCTTGCAGCCGAAGAAGTCCGGTGCGTTCATCACGCTTTCGCCGTCGGCGATATCGACGATCTCGTAGAAGTCTTCCTTGTTCTTCATCTCGGACGGCTTCTTGCCGCGCAGGATCGGGATCGGGCGTACCATCTGGTGATCCTCGGCGCGGAAATAGACCTTGCCGATGGTCGTCTCGTAAGGCTGCGCCTTGGAGCTCTCCATCGCCTTGATCACATCGACCGGATTGAACGTACCGGCGCGTTCGACCGACATCGCCCACAGATAGGTCTGCATGTAGCCGATATGCGCGCCCCAGCGCGGATAGTACTTGTTCTGCGCCACGAAGCTTTCGACGAAGGTCTTGGCGAGCGGATAGGTGTCCTGCAGGCCCCACCAGAAATCGCAGCTGCCATAGACGCCCTGCATCAGCTCGGCACCGAGCTCCTTGTCCTGGAACGAGGACAGGTTCGGCACCACAAGCTTCATGCGCTTCAGCACGCCGAACTGCTCGGCCTGCTTGGTCGACGCAACGGCGTCGCCGCCGAAGGCGATGTTGACGAACACATCTGCGCCGCTGTTGGCGATGTTCAGGAGCGCCGACGAATAGTCGGTGGTGCCGAGCGGCACGACCTCCTTGGCGACCTGCTTCCAGCCCTGCTCGGCCGAGAATTTGGCGAAGCTGTCA
Source organism: Tardiphaga sp. OK246 (assembly GCF_900188215.1). Classification (NCBI taxonomy): domain Bacteria; kingdom Pseudomonadati; phylum Pseudomonadota; class Alphaproteobacteria; order Hyphomicrobiales; family Nitrobacteraceae; genus Tardiphaga; species Tardiphaga sp. OK246. The sequence continues at coordinate 748,339 of NZ_FZOX01000002.1, read as the reverse complement.
TAGACGGTGTGGCCATAGGTGTAGTCGGGCACGAGGAAGGCGGACTTCACGTTCTTGCCGAGCGCCTTGGCGACGACCGGCGCCATCGCCTTCGCGGCCATGTAAGCGTTCTGCTGCGAGCGGAAGCCATAGCGCTGGCAGTTCTTGCCGGTGATGTCGTTGGAGCCGGCGATGCCGACCATGTACAGCACCTTCTCGCGCGATCCGAGTTCTTCGAGCGCAATGGCGCTGGCTGATGACACCGAGCCCGACACCATGATCGCCTTGTCGCGCTGGATGAACTGCGTCGCGCTCTGCACGTCGAGGTTGGGCTTACCTTCGGTGTCGGAGACCTTGTACTTGATCTGGCGGCCGAGCACGCCCTTGCCCTTGAGGCCCCACTTCTGTGCGATGTCGCCGCCGGCATTGATCTGCGCGATGGCCAGTTCATAGCCGAGCTTGAGGTCGCCGCCGTCGCCCGAAAATACGCCGGTGAGCGGGATGGTCAGACCGACGAACACAGAATCCGCCGTGACGCCTTCCGGAAATGTACCGATCGTCGCCGGCGATTGCGCGAACGCGCTGCCTGGAAGCATGAGGCCCGCGGCAGTGCCGACTCCCCCGAGCAAAAGCTGTCGACGGTCAAACTGCATGACACACCCTTCTTGTTCGATCACCGCCGCCATTGGCCGGTGAGCTGCGATGGGGGCTGGCCCCCGCGAAATTGAGCTTCTGGAACGGCATGCCGTCGCGACTCTCGTGGTGCCTGCGAGATCATCGCAAGAGCCTCATTCATGGTCACTCGCTGAACCCGAAATACCGGCAGCGCTGCGTCCGCAAAGCGAGAGAGACGGATCGTTCTTTGTTCCCGTCAGGCTAGGTTGCTTCGGATCGCACGGGGTATAGACAATCCTGCAAAGGGCCTTGCAGACTGGCTTTTCCACCGCGACAAGGCGTCCCAGTAGCGCGTGCTGGCACAGCTCTTGCTGTTAACTCTGCATGGAAAACTTCAAATCGCTCGATTGGGATGACCTCAAGGTCTTCATTCACGCGGCGCGCGGCGGCAGCCTTGGCAGTGCGGCCAAGCGCCTCCGGGTCGATCAATCCACCATCAGTCGCCGCATCGCGCATCTCGAGAGCACCCTGGGCGTGGCGTTGTTCGAGCGATTGCCGTCCGGATTGAAGGTCAACGAGACCGGCGACCGCCTGCTCTGCCATGCCGAGCGCATCGAAAGCGCTGTGATTGCCATGCGGGAAGACGTGCAATGCGGCGGCAGCCGTATGGCTGGCCGGGTCCGCCTTGCCACGATGGAAGGCATCGCGTCGCTCTACCTCGCCTACCGCTTTGTCGAACTGCGCAAACTGCATCCCGACCTGACCGTCGAATTACTGACATCACCACAAAGCGTCTCGGTGAACCGGCGCGAGGCCGATCTGTTTCTGAGTTTCTTCCGCCCGACCGGTCAGGGCATGGTCTCGGAGCGTATCGGCTGCTTCCAACTTGGGCTCTATGCGTCGCAGAGTTACCTGGACGCGCATGGCATGCCCAAGAACGCATCCGAGCTCCCGCAACACAGCTTCGTCACCTATATCGACGACCAGATCCAGCTCGACTCGGTGCGCTGGCTCGATGATATCATCAAGAGCCCGCCAGTCTCGTTCCATTCCAACAGCATGTGCGCGCAGATGAACGCTGCGGCCGGCGGCATCGGGCTCGTGCTGCTGCCGAGTTTTGCGACGGCGCGCCGCCCCGACCTGATCCCGGTGCTGCACGACAAGCTATCCACCACGCGAGAGCTGTGGATCAACGTCCACAATGACCTGCAATTCGTGCCGCGCATCCGCGCGGTGTCGAGCTTCCTGAAGTCGACCTTCAAGGCAGATCCCCTCATGCAGGCCAGTACCAAGGGCCGCAAGATGCTGGATACGCTGCTGGAGACCGACACACCCGCTACCGAGCAAACAGTTTGATGTTACCGCGAACCATTTGATCGGTGCCGGGAAACCCCACACCTGATTCAATGAGGTAAACGCCCCGGTAACCATGACGGGTCTGACGTGTGGATCGGTACAATTTGAACGATCCGTTCAACAGCCCAACAAAGGCTTTGCGTCAGATTGCTCCCTAGACAGGGAGCTAAAAGATGAGCGAAGCCGAATTTGACTATCTGCTGGAGACAGTCCGGGCCGAAATCGAGGCCGATGTGCGGGACGATCTGCGCAGCCAGGAAATGTTCTTCGCCCCGATTCCGACCGCTGCGAACGACAATGACGGCCCTTGGCCGCTGATCCCGTTTCCGGATGGCTGGCAGGCCTCCTGCTGATCTTGTGTCGGTATGTCGGAACCCATGAAAGATTTCAGCCGGGCATTGCCTAAATGGCGAACGGTCTGTAACTAACCCGCTATGGGGCCATGTGGCGGAATGGTTACGCGCCGGTCTGCAAAACCGTTTATTCGGGTTCGATTCCCGACGTGGCCTCCATCAATCCAATCAATAACTTAGCCTGCCAGACCCGTGATCGGGGCGCGACTGCTATGAGTGGTGCGCTGCAACACTTCGCTTGGCAGGATTGGACTATTGATCGTAGCATCTTGCCAACCCTAGGGGGCACGATGAACATCCGGGTCTTGATCGCCACATTGCTGATGACCTCGCCAGGCTGGGCCCAGGCCAAACCGCCCGTTCCGGTTCGCACCGATCCCTGTGCGCCGATTGGCCGGACCGCCGACGGCCAGCTGGTCTATTCCATGAAGTGCGAGAAGCCGCCGGTTCCGGTGGTGCCGCCGCAGGCTGCAGCCCCGGCACCGCCTCCCGCACCCGTCGTGGAAGAAGCTCGCGGCGGACTGTTCCGCAATCCGTTTTCGTCGCTCGTCAGACCGTCATCATCGAGTGACGAGCGTGAAGCCGGCGTCGGTCCGCCGCCCAGCAGCCGATAGGCCGGGATCAATCAAAACCGAACGCGATCAGGCGTGCTTCTTACGCCGCCAGTCGCGCTTGGGTTTGGGCTTTGGCGCCAGTTCCGGCATGACGGTCTGGGCTTCGCGATATTTCGCCAGCATCCGCTCGAAGGCCTCGTTCAGTGTCGCTTCGATATCCGGTTTCCGTTCGAGGCTGGCCAGCAGCATCCCCGCGGCTTCGATGGTCGACAGGCCGTCCTTGCGCGGTTCGCGGCGCAGCTTGCCGTAAAGCGACGGTTTCGCCGGTCCGAGAATGACGCGCTGGCATTTCAGCATCCATGCGTTGCGCCACCACAACGCCTTGGCCTGGCTCCAGGTGCCGTCGAGCAGCACTATGCCCTGAATGTCTTTCAGCAATGCACGCTGGTTTTCCTCGGCCTGGCCCTTGCGATCGATGGCCAGGATGTCGCGATCGGTCTCGTAATCGGTGACCTTGGCCGAGCCGAGATAGAGGATCGCCCAGCGGGCGGGATCGGCGACCGGCTTGCCCAGCGCCTTGGCGAGGCTCGGCCAGGACAGGCCGATTTTGACCGTGGCCTTCTTGAAATGTAGCGCGGCGACGCGGGCGGTGCCCAGCGCCCTGTCCTGTTCCTGCGGATGCTGCAGGATCAGGAGCTCGATCTTGTTGTCGATGGGCGTAATGCTGTCGCAGATGCACAGCGGCATCGGCTTGTGGCAATGCGGACATTCCGGGATCGCTTCAGCGACCTCAGCGGCTTGCAGATCTGATTTCTTGGACATTGCCCGCTATACGCCGCGCGGCCCGAGGCTTCAACCGCCGTAACGCCCGGATTTCGCTATTCGGCCGGGGCCGGCAGCGGTGCCGGGCGGGAGCGGTTACGCAGCCGATCGATCAGGAGATAGATCACCGGCGTGGTGTAGAGCGTCAACACTTGCGAGACGAATAGCCCGCCAATGATGGTGATCCCCAGCGGGCGGCGCAGCTCGGTGCCCGGCCCGGTCGCGATGACCAGCGGGATCGCCGCGAATACCGCCGCCAGCGAGGTCATCAGGATCGGGCGGAAGCGCACGGTGCAGGCCTCGAAGATCGCCTCGGCGGGCGACAATCCACGATGCCGCTCCGCCTCGATGGCGAAGTCGACCATCATGATTCCGTTCTTCTTGACGATACCGATGAGGAGAATGATGCCGACGAAGGCGATCACGGTCAGCGGCGTGTTGGTGATCTGCAACGCCAGCAACGCGCCGAGTCCTGCCGAGGGCAGCGTCGAGATGATGGTCAGAGGATGCACCAGGCTCTCATAGAGCACGCCCAGCACGATATACATCGCGATGAGCGCGCCCAGGATCAGTAGTGGCTGCCGCCCCGTCGTTTTGCTGAAGTCACCGGCATTGCCGTCGAATCCTCCCCGGATTCCTTCCGGCATATGCAGTTCGTCGACCGCACGCTGGATGTTGCCTGTCACGGCATCGAGCTGCACGCCGGGTAGCGTGTTGAACGACACCGTGGTCGACGGGAACCCCTGCGAGTGGAACACCGCCAGCGCCGACAACGTGCGCGACATGCGCACAACCGCCGACAGTGGCACCTGCGACCCATTCAGGCCCGCGACATAGATACGATCGAGATCGGACGGATCGTTCTGGAATTTCGGATCGATTTCCAGCACCACCTTGTACTGGTTGCGCTGGGTGTAGATCGTCGAAATCTGCCGTTGCGAGAACGCGTTGTTGAGCGCGTTATCGATGTCCTGCACCTTGACGCCGAGGCTCGATGCCATCTTGCGGTCGATGGTCAGTGTCAATTGCAATCCGCCGGGATCGCGGTCGCTCGACACGTCGGTGATGCCCTCAACGCTCTCCAGCCGTTTGCCGACCAGCGGTGCCCATTTCTGCAGGAGATCGAGATTGGTCGAGGTCAGCGTGTACTGATAATTGGAGTCACTCTGGCGTCCGCCAGCGCGCAGATCCTGCGCGGCAAACATGAAGAGACGGATACCCGGGACCGCGCTGAGCTTCGGACGCAACCGATTGATGACGTCTTCAGTCGATGCTCCGTTGCGCTCCTCTGGTGGTTTCAAGGCGATAAACATGGTGCCCCGGTTTGCGCCGCCGCCGCCCGGCCCGCCAGTGCCGCCAAGCGACGAACCGATACTGGCCACGCCGGGATCGCTCAGCACGAGATCAGCCATATGCTGCTGCAATCCGAGCATCGCCTGAAACGAGACATCGGCCGATGCGCGCGTAGCACCGATCACGAAGCCACTGTCGTCGTTCGGGAAAAAACCTTTCGGCGTCTTGATGTAGAGTGTGACCGTCAGCGCGATGGTGGCGAAGAACACCAACAGCGTCAGGAGTGGAAAACCCAGCACCACATGCAGCGTGCGTTCATAGAACGCCACGACGCGTGACAGCGTGCCTTCGACGATACGGTCGAAACGGGTCTCGGTGCTCGACAGACCGCTCTTGATATATTGCGCACAGATCATCGGTGTCACCGTCAGCGATACCAGCGTCGAGACGACAATCGAGAATGTCAGCGTCAAAGAGAATTCGCGCAGCAACCGGCCGACCAGACCATCCATAAAGATTAGCGGGATGAAGGCGGCGATCAGCGACAGGCTGATCGACAGCACCGTGAAGCCGATCTGCCTGGCGCCTGTGAGCGCCGCCTGCATCGGCGCCATGCCCTCTTCAAGATTGCGGTACATGTTCTCGATCATGACGATGGCGTCGTCGACCACGAAGCCGACAGAGATCGCCAGCGCCATCAGCGACAGGTTGTTGATCGAGAAGCCGGCCAGCCACATGCCGACGCAGGTACCGGCCAGCGCCAGCGGCACTGAGACGCCGGCCGCAATGGTGGGCGTGCCGCGACGCAGGAACAGGAACACCACGGCCATCACCAGTACCGCTGTGGCAAACAACGTCCACTCCATGTCCTCGACCGAGGCGCGAATCGTACCGGTGCGGTCGGTCAGAACCGAAATCTCGATCCCGGCAGGAATCCATTGTTTCAAATCGGGGATCAGCGCCTTCACGCGATCGACGGTGTCGATGACATTGGCGTCGCCCTGTTTGGTGATCTGGATCAGCACCGCCGGCTGCTTGTTGAACCAGGCAACCGAGCGGCTGTTGCGCGTGGCGTCCTGAACATCCGCGACATCAGACAGCCGCAGATAATTACCGTTCGAACTCTTGACGATGATCTCGCGAAACTCTTCCGCCGTGCGCATCTGCGGATTCATCGAGATCGTCTCGCTCTGCCGCGATCCCTGGAAGATGCCGACAGGACCAAGCGGATTGGCATTGACGATGGCGGTGCGCACGTCGTCGGTGGCTATCCCGGCATTCGACAGCGCGACCGGATTGAGCTGGATGCGCACTGCGGGCTGATCGGCGCCGCTGGCAGTGACTTCGCCGACCCCCGGCACCTGCGACAGCCGCTGTACGATCACGGTGTCGGCGACGTCGTAGATCGCGGACGCGGACATCGTTGGCGACGTCAAAGCGAGAATGAAGACAGGTGCGGCTGACGGATTCGCCTTGCGGAACGTGGGTAGCGTCGGAAGATCGGTCGGCAGATCCGCCATGGACGCGTTGATTGCGGCCTGCACGTCACGCGCGGCGCGATCGACGTCGCGGCCGATGGCGAATTGCAGCTGAATGCTCGTCGAGCCCAAGGAGCTTGTCGAGGTGATCTGATCCAGGCCAGCAATGATACCGAGCCGTCGTTCCAGCGGCGCAGCAACGGTCGCCGCCATGATCGACGGATCGGCGCCGGGACGCGACGCCTGCACGCGGATCATCGGGAAATCGACATTGGGTGTCGCAGCGACCGGCAGGAAGTGATAGGCGACCACGCCGAGAAGGAACAGTCCGATCGCCAGCAACGTGGTGCCGACCGGCCGCATGATGAATGGCGCTGAGATGGAGATGGAAGCCACTAGGGCGGCCCCCCTGCTCCCGCCGTTCCGGCTGCACCTGCGACGGGCGGTGCACTTTTCTCGAACCGGCGATTGATGCGATCCAGCGCCAGATAGATCACCGGCGTGGTGTAGAGCGTCAGGATCTGGCTGAGCAGCAGACCGCCGATGATCGAGACACCGAGCGGGAAGCGCAGCTCTGCGCCGGTGCCACTTTCGATCGCAAGCGGCAATGCGCCGAACAGCGCCGCCAGCGTCGTCATCATGATGGGCCGGAACCGCAGCAGGCAGGCTTCCACGATGGCGGCTTCGGGCGCCATGCCACGATTCCGCTCGGCATCCAGCGCGAAGTCGATCATCATGATCGCGTTCTTCTTGACGATGCCCATCAGGAGGATGATGCCGATCAGGCCGATCACCGACAGGTCCTGCCCGGTCAGCATCAGGGCCAGGATCGCACCGACACCGGCGGACGGCAGCGTCGAGAGAATGGTGATCGGATGGATGTAACTCTCATAGAGCACACCCAGCACAATATAGATCGTCACCAGCGCCGCGAGGATCAGCCAGGGCTGCCCTGACAGCGACTTGGAGAATTCCGCAGCATCGCCGGAGAACATCCCGACAATGCTGGTCGGCATGCCGATCCGGGTCTCGATCTTCTTCACTTCGTCGACCGCATCGCCGAGCGCCTCGTTAGGTCCGAGGTTGAAGCTGAGCGAGATGGCAGGAAATTGCGCCTGATGCGAGATCGCCAGTGGCGCCGTGGTACGCGTCAATGTGGCTACGGCAGACAGCGGCACCTGCGCGCCGGCCACACCCGGCAGATACAGCTTCGACAGCACATCGGGATCGCGCTGCTGTGACGGCAATGCCTCCAGCACAACGCGGTACTGATTGGCCTGACCGTAGATGGTCGAAATCTGGCGCTGCGCGAAGGCGTCATTCAGCGTGTCGGTGACGCCCTGCAGATTGACGCCGAGCTGACCGGCACGCTGCCGGTTGATATCGAGCGAGGCCCGCAATCCGCCGGTCTGCGCTTCCGAGGACACATCGCGGAACATCGGATCGCGGCGTAATTCGGCGACCAGTTTCTGCGACCACTCGGTCACCTGCGCCGCATCAGTCCCGGTCAGCGTATATTGATACTGCGAACGGCTTGCTTGCGTGCTGATCTGGATATCCTGCACAGGCTGGAAATACACGGTCATGCCCGGGATCGCCGCGACGCGATCCTTGAGCCGCGCGATCACGGCGGTCATGTCGTCCTTGCGCTCGCCGCGCGGCTTCAGGGTCATCACCAGCCGACCGACATTGGTGGTCGGATTGACCGAGCCGCCGCCGATCACCGAGATGATTCCTGTCACATCCGGATCGTTCTGGATCGCTGCGGCTGCCGCGCTCTGCCGGCTCTGCATCTCCGCGAATGATACGTCGGCGCCCGCCTCTGTTACGGCAGTGATCGAGGCCGTGTCCTGCAGCGGCAGGAAGCCCTTCGGCGCGATGACATAGAGGCCCAGCGTTGCGACGATGGTCAGGAACGTGACAACCAGCGTCGCCGGCTGATGCTGCAACACCCACAGCAGCGTGCGGTGATAGAATGCCACCATACGGTCGATACCGCGGCTGACAGCCCCGAGACCGGGCACCTGCCATTCATCCCTGGTGTGCTTCAAAAGCCGCGAGCACATCATCGGCGTCAACGTCAGCGAGACCACGGCGGACATGACGACGGCGATGGTCAGCGTCATCGCGAATTCACGGAACATGCGGCCCACAAGACCGGACATGAACAGCAGCGGGATAAATACCGCGATCAGCGACACCGTTAGCGAGATCACCGTGAAGCCGATTTCCTTCGCTCCCGCCAGCGCCGCTTCCATCGGGCTCTCGCCCTCTTCCATGTGACGGACGATGTTTTCGATCATCACGATGGCGTCGTCGACGACGAAGCCGGTGCCGATGGTCAGCGCCATCAGGCTGAGATTGTCGAGGCTGAAGCCGGCGAAATACATCACGCCGAAGGACGTGATCAGCGACAGCGGTAGGGCCACGCCGGCAATTAACGTTGCCCGCAGCGACCGGAGGAACAGCAGCACCACCAGCGTCACCAAGATGACGGACAGGACCAGCGTGAATTGCACGTCATGCACGGAGGCGCGGATCGTCACAGTGCGATCGCTGACAATGGTCAGCTTGACACCGGCCGGCATCGAGCGCTGCACCTTCGGAATTTCCTCGCGGATCTGGCGAACGACCTCGATGACATTTGCACCGGGTTGACGCTGGATCTCGATGATGACGGCAGGCGTGCCTTGATACCAACCGCCAGTGCGGTCGTTTTCCAGGCCGTCGACGATCTGCGCGATGTCGCCGATGGTGACAGGGGATCCGTTGCGATAAGCGATAATGATCGGCCGATACTGATCCGCCGCCGCGATCTGGTCGTTCGCTGCGATGGTGTAGGCTTGCTGCGCGCCATCGAGCGAGCCCTTGGGACCTGACACGTTGGCGCCGGCAATCGCCGCACGGAGGTCTTCCATCGCGATGCCATAGGCAGCGAGCCGCGCCAGATCCGCCTGCACACGCACCGCCGGCTTCAAGCCGCCAAGCACGGCAACCTTGCCGACACCCGAAATCTGGCTGAGCCGCTGCGCCAGGAGTGTATCGGACAGATCGCTCATCGATCGCAGCGAGATGGTGTCCGAGGTCAGCGCCAACGTCATCACCGGCGCGTCGGCCGGATTGACCTTCGCATAGACCGGCGGGTATGGCAGGTTCTTCGGCAGAACGCCGGCGGCGGCATTGATCGCCGCCTGCACGTCCTGGGTCGCGCCATCGATGTCGCGGTTCAGGTCGAACTGCAGCGAAATCTGGCTGACGCCGAACGAGCTCGTCGAGGTCATCGACGACAGTGACGGAATCTGTCCGAGCTGACGTTCCAGAGGCGCGGTGATCAGCGACGCTGTCACTTCGGGGCTCGCGCCCGGCAATTGCGTCGAGACCTGCACGGTCGGGAAATCGACCTGCGGCAGCGCCGATACCGGAAGCCCGAAGTAGCCAAGCGCGCCACCGATCAACAACGCGATGCCGAGCAGCGACGTCGCGATGGGCCGGCGGATGAAGGGTTCCGAGACGCTCATGACTGTGCGCTCTTTGGTATAGAAGTCATCAACTCAGGCGATCGATCGTGCGAACATCATGGCTACTTCGCTCCCGATGGCGCAGCGCTCGGGCTGGCCGGAGGCGGCGTCTGGCCAATCGGTGCCTGCGGATTGCCCTGGCCGCCCGCGCCACCCGAATTCTGGCCACGCTTGCCACGACGTTCGCCGGCATCATTGCCCTTGCCCCCGCCACGCTTGCGAGGTGCCAAGTCGGCGGTCGGTTCCTGATCGTTGGTGCCGACAGACACCTTCGATCCTTCTGCGAGATTGGCAAAACCCGTGGTGACAACACGCTCGGTCGCCGACAGGCCCTTGGCGATGACGGCCGTGGTCTCGTTCTGCTGCGTCACGGTGACCGGCACCGCCTTGACGATGTCGCCCTCCTCGATCACGTAACTGAACGTGCCGGCGGGACCGCGCTGCACAGCCGAGGTCGGCACCACCATCGCATCCTTCAGGGTCTCGACTTTCAGCCGCACATTGACGAACTGACCGGGCCAGAGCTGATAATTCGGGTTCGGGAATTCGGCCTTCAGCTTCACGGTGCCCGTCGTGGTATCGACCTGATTGTCGATGCCGGTGAGCGTACCGGTGTCGATGACGGTGACGCCGTCATTGCCGAACACATCGACCATCAGCGTGCCCTTGGCAGCAGCGGCATTGGCGCGAACGATTTGCTGCTGTGGCAGGCTGAACAGCACGGCGATGGGCTGCAGCTGCGTGATCACCACGAGGCCCGTGGTATCGGACGCGTGGATGATGTTGCCCTGATCGACCTGACGCAGGCCGGCACGGCCAGAGAGCGGCGCGATGATCTTGGTGTAGCTCAGCGTCGCGGCGGCATTGTCGATGGCAGCCTGATCGGCATTCACCAGCGCCTCCTGCTGGGCGACGAGCGACTTCTGGGTGTCGGCCTGCTGCTTGGAGCCGGCGTTTGACGTTGCGAGCTGCTGGTAGCGGATCAGGTCGAGCCGCGCATTGGCCAGCGTCGCCTCATCCTGCGCCTTCTTGGCAACAGCCTGATCGTACAGCGCCTTGTAGAGAACGGGATCGATCTCGCCGAGCACATCGCCAGCCTTGACGTCCTGACCTTCCTTGAAATTGACCTTGATCAGTTTGCCGTCGACCTGTGCGCGCACGGTGACATTGTTCAAGGCCTTCACCGAGCCGACGCCATCGAGATAGACCGGCACGTCCTGGATCTTCGGCGTCGCCGCAAGCACCGGCACCGTCATCATGTCCGGTCGGAAACCGCCGCGGTTGGCGGTCTGACGCTGCTGGAAGGCGTTCCAGCCGATATAGCCGAGCCCGCCGAGGATCAGCAGCGTCACGGCGATCGACACCGTGCGTCGGCGCGCCTTGCCGGCGACCCTGGCGACACCATCGCCCGTCGCTTTCGCGGCCTCTTTCAACTCCGGCTTAAAGAGCATTGACCGGTCTTTCCATTTTCGGCTCCCAGCCGCCCCCCAGCGCCTGATAGAGGCTGACGATAGCCTGCAGCCGCGCCAGTTGCGCCTGCGACAGGACATCTTCCGCCTGGAACAGCGTCAGCTGGGTGTTTAGCACAGTTACGATGTCAGCGGTTCCAGCCCGCAATTGCTGCTCGGACAGTTCGAAGGCCCGCCGGGACGCCCGGACCACCTCGCGCTGCAGCCGCAGCCGCTCGATGGTCTGGCGGATCGCGACCAGCGCGTTGTCCACGTCGGCAAAGGACTGCACGACCGTCTTGCGATAGGTCTGCAGGAGCTCGTCCTGCCGTGCCTGGGTCAGCTCGAAATTGCCCTGGATGCGCCCGCCATCGAAGATCGGCTGTGTCAGGCCGCCGACGAGGCTGAAGAAGGCGGCATTGGGTTGGAACAGCGAGGCCAGCGCTGCGCTCTGATAACCGCCCGAGCCGGTCAACTGGATACTCGGAAAGAACTGCGCCCGGGCGCTGCCGACATTGGCCGTCGCCGAGGCCAATTGCGCCTCCTGCCGGCGGATATCCGGCCGCTGGGTTAACAGCTCTGACGGCAGGCCGGGCGTGACGCGCGGCGCTGCGATATTGTTCAGCGACCCGCCGGCCACACGCACGCTTTCGGGGGGCCGGGACACCAGCGTCGCGAGCGCATTGACGTTCTGCGCCAGCGTGGTCCGCAGCGGCGGCACCGCGGCGCGCTGATTGGCCAGCACGCTTTCCTGCTGCGCTACATCGAGGTCGGTGCCGGTGCCGGCACTGAAGCGCTGTTTGATCGCATCCAGGATGCGCTGCGCGCTGGCGATGTTGCGCTCCGCCGTACGAATGCGGTCCTGCGAGGTCAGCACCTGGAAATAGGCATTGGCGACGGCTGCCATAGTGGTCAGCGCCACCACGTCGCGGTCGAAACGATTGGCCGTCGAGGTTTCTTCCGCAGCCAGCGCCGCGTCGCGGTTCTTGCCCCAGAAATCGATCTCGTAGCTGGCCGAGAGCGAGGCCGAATAGGTCACCACCTCGCGGCCGCCGTTGGTCAGACCGCTGGAACTGGAGCCCGAGGTCCGCGAATAGGTCTCCTGCCCGCCGCCGCTCACGCTGGGCAGCAGCGCTGCGCCGGTGATTCGTGCCTGCGCATCGGCCTGCATGATTCGCGATGTTGCCGCAGCGATATCGAGGTTGACCGTCTGGGCCTCCTCCATCAGCTGCGTCAGTTCCTTGGAGCGAAAGCCGCGCCACCAGTCCAGTGTCGGCGTGGCGCCGTTCGGATTGGCCAGCCGTGCCGCCTTGTAGCCTTCAGGGATATCGAGCGCCGGATCGGGCAGATCCTTGGTCAGGATGCAGCCTGCCGAACTGGCAACGACGGCAAAGGCGACGACCGAACGCCCGATCTTTTTCGCAAACAGGAGACTCACCGCACGGACATCCCGACAAGGCTCCGCCGCGCGCGCTTTGCGCCGAGATTCGAGGCGTTGGAGTATGTAGCCTGAGACACGTTCACCGGGTGATGCTTGGTCAATGAAACGAGCCCGCATTCTAGCTGCCCAATCATCCTGCGGACAGTGTTCTTACGTGTCGCAACGTGCAAGCGACACGAATGCTGGATGCCCGCAAATGAGTGGATTTGCACAGATTCTCCCGATTTTGCGGGGTTTTTTGGTCCCTAACAGAAGCGCCGGCAGGTCAGGCTTACGAAGATTTCATGTGTTCATTTGTTGCTGACGCCCGGATTGCGTTCCCCTGTGCACCGGCAGTGTTTTGAAACCCGCCGGGATGTGATGTATGCGCGGCTCAAGCCCATGGGCCATCGCTTCAGTTGCCGCGTGAAGAGCTGTTGGTCGATCATGATCGGCTTGACGATGCGGACCGGATGCCACCGCCGTTCGACGTCAATCGTGCCGCGTGAAGCAAACCATGCAAGAAATACCCGCTTGGCGAGCAAACAAGGCCGCGCTTATACTCCTGCAAAATCGTCCGCGCGTTGACCGAATTTCGCAGCGCACAAAGACGATCCTGTTCGACAAAAGAGCGGCGGCCACATCCTTCCATGCGACTTGAATTCGGGCACAGAACCACGAACTCCCCTGGATCTGCACATGTCTGATCTGATCGTTCTCACTCCGGAAAATGTCGACAAGGCGCTGCCCGATCTGCCGCGCATCGTCCGGCTGGCATTGGGCTTCGGCTCACGTCTGCGCCGCGGCACGCTCGACGTGACACTTCCCGATGGCCGGCGTGTCCGCCTCGGCGGCATGGAACCTGGTCCTGCCGCGGAGATGACGATCACCAGCTATGCGTTCGCGTCGCGTCTTGTGAATGGCGGCGATATCGGCATCGCGGAAGCCTATCTACACCGCGAATGGGACACGCCGGATCTCACGCAATTCCTGTATCTGTTCTGCGTCAATCACGATCTCATTCAGGTGATGCTCGGCAACAATCCGCTGATGCGCTTCGTCCAGATCGTTCGTCACTGGTTCAATCGCAACACCAAGCGGCAAGCTCGCAAGAACATCTACGCGCACTACGACATCGGCAACGCGTTCTATTCTGCGTGGCTCGATCCGAGCATGACCTATTCGTCCGCGATTTTCGAAGACGGTACGCAGGATCTCACGGCCGCGCAAAACAACAAATATCGCCGGCTTGCAGAAGCAATCGATCTGAAGCCCGGCCAGAAGGTGTTGGAGATCGGCTGCGGCTGGGGTGGCTTTGCCGAATATGCCGCGAAAAACTACGGCGCGCATGTCACCGGTCTCACCATCTCGACCGAGCAGCGCGATTTCGCACGTAAGCGGATGCAGGACGCGGGCCTTGGCGACAAGGTCGAGATCAAGTTTCAGGACTATCGCGACGAACGTGGACAGTATGACCGCATCGCTTCGATCGAGATGATCGAGGCCGTCGGCGAACAGTTCTGGCCGCAATATTTCTCACAATTGCGCGACCGGCTGCTGCCCGGCGGATTGATCGGTATCCAGGCCATCACGATCCAGGACAAGTTCTTCCAGACCTATCGGCGCGAGGTCGACTTCATTCAGCGCTACGTCTTTCCCGGCGGCATGCTGCCGTCGCCGGAAATCCTGAAATCCCTCGGGGCCAGATACGGCGTTCCTGTCATCAAGGAACGCATATTCGGACTGGATTATGCCAAGACGCTGGCGGCCTGGAGAGATAGTTTCCGCGCGGCCTGGCCAAGCCTGACGCCGCTCGGTTTCGACGACCGGTTCCGGCGGCTCTGGGAATACTACCTGGCCTATTGCGAGGCCGGTTTCCTGTCGGGGAATATCGACGTTCGCCAGGTCGTATTCGCAAAAGCCCCATAGCCCGCGCTCTGGACTTTCCGCACTGCGGCACCAGATCTTGAGGCCAGACCCTTCCCTTGTCTGGCTCTGCGGCCTCCACTAGGGTCGCCGCGAGATCGACAACCCGAGCGAAGAATTTCAGCACCATGACCTTCAACAAAGACGTCGTCGAGGCGATCGGCAACACGCCTCTGATCAAGCTGAAGCGCGCATCCGAACTGACCGGCTGCACCATTCTCGGCAAGGCCGAATTCATGAATCCCGGCCAGTCGGTGAAGGACCGCGCGGGCAAATGGATGATCCTTGAAGCCGAGAAGCGCGGCGATCTGAAGCCCGGCGGCCTCATTGTCGAGTCGACTGCGGGCAATACCGGTATCGGTCTCGCCGTGGTGGCGAGCGCGCGCGGCTATCGCACGCTGATCGTGATCCCGGAGACGCAGAGCCAGGAAAAGAAAGATATGCTGCGGCTCAACGGCGCCGAGCTGATCGAAGTGCCCGCGCTGCCGTTCGCCAATCCGAACAACTATCAACATGTCGGACGACGGCTCGCAGATCAGCTGCGCAAGACCGAACCGAACGGCGTTCTGTTTGCCGACCAGTGGAACAATCTCGACAATGCCAAAGCCCATTATGAATCGACGGGCCCCGAGATCTGGGAGCAGACTGGCGGCAAGGTGGACGGCTTCATTTCGGCAGTCGGTACCGGCGGCACGCTAGCCGGCACGACCCGCTACCTGAAGGAAAAGAACAACAACATTGTTACGGCCTGCGCCGATCCAAATGGCTTTGCGATGTATAACTGGTTCAAGCATGGCGAAGCCAAGTCCACGCCCGGCGATTCCATCACGGAAGGCATCGGGATTGGCCGCGTGACGCCGGTCATCGAGACCGCGAAGGTCGATACCGCCTTCTTGATCCCAGACGAGGAAGCCGTCGCCGTCATCTACGACCTGCTCCAGCACGAAGGCCTCTGTCTCGGCGGCTCGACCGGAATTAACATCGCCGGCGCGATCCGTCTCGCGAAGGAGTTGGGCCCAGGCAAGACCATCGTCACCCTTCTCTGCGACTCCGGCGGCCGCTATCAGTCGAAGCTGTTCAATCCCGACTTCATGCGCAGCAAGAACCTGCCGGTGCCGGCATGGCTGGAGACGAAGAACAATATCTCGGTGCCGTTCGAGAAAGTCTGAGGCAAAGCCTCAGCGGAGAATCTGGCTCAGAAACAGCTTCGTCCGCGCATGCTGCGGATTGGCGAAGAACTTGTCCGGTGTATTCGCCTCGATGATTTGCCCGGCATCCATGAATACGACGCGGCTGGCGACTTCCCTGGCAAATCCCATCTCGTGCGTGACCACAAGCATGGTCATGCCCTCGCCGGCAAGATCGACCATGGTGTCGAGCACTTCCTTGACCATTTCCGGGTCCAGCGCCGATGTCGGCTCGTCGAACAGCATCACCTTCGGCGTCATCGTCAGCGCCCGCGCGATCGCCACACGCTGCTGCTGGCCGCCGGAGAGCTGACCGGGATAGGCATTGGCCTTGTCTGGAATGCGCACCCGCTCCAGATACTTCATCGCCGCAGCATCGGCGTCCTTCTTCGGCATATGCCGTACCCAGATCGGCGCCAACGTGCAGTTCTCAAGCACCGTCAGATGCGGAAACAGGTTGAAGCTCTGGAACACCATCCCGACATCACGCCTGATATCGTCGACGCGGCGCAGGTTGGGACCGAGTTCGATGCCGTCGACCATGATGCGGCCTTCCTGAAACTCCTCCAGTGCATTGATGCAGCGGATCAGCGTCGATTTGCCCGAGCCCGATGGCCCGCAGATCACGATGCGCTCGCCGCGGCCGACCGCAAGATCAATGTCGCGCAGTACGTGGAAATCGCTGAACCATTTATTGAGGCCGGCAATCGAGACGATGGGATTTACGGATACGGACATATCACCTCAACTCCGCCGATGCGCATTCAGCCGACGCTCGACGAACAACGAATAGCGCGAGATGCCAAAGCACATCACGAAATACATGATGCCGGTAAAGGCAAAACCGGTGAACAGGGTCGTCGGCGTCGACCAATTCGGATCTGCGAACGCCGCGCGGAGCTGGCCGAGCAAATCGAACAGCGCCACGATCGACACCAGTGACGTATCCTTCAAAAGCGCGATGAAGCTATTGACGAGGCCGGGAATAACATGGCGCAGCGCCTGCGGCATCACCACCAGCCGTGTCGTCTTCCACCAAGACAGGCCGAGCGCACTCGCCGCCTCCGCCTGACCGCGCGGGATCGCCTGCAACCCGCCGCGGATCACTTCGGCATTGTAGGCGCCGGCAAACAGCGCGATGCCGATCAGCGCGCGCACCAGACCATCGACGGTGAAGTTGCCCGGCAGGAACAGCGGCAGCATATAAGTCGCAAAGAACAATACGGTGATCAGCGGCACGCCGCGCCAGAATTCGATGAAAGTTATGGAGAACAGACGGATCAGCGGGATGGTCGAGCGTCGGCCGAGCGCCAGCGCGATACCAACGGGCATCGACGTCACGATGCCGGTGATCGACACCACCAGCGTCACCAGCAAACCGCCCCAGAGCCGCGTATCGACGATCGGCAATCCGCCACGATCAAGCCGCAGCAGGGCGATGACGACGGCGATGCCAGCGAAGACGGAGATACTGTTGGCCAGCGCACGCCAGCCGCTGCGGAAGTGGCCGTTCAACAAGAACATAAGCAGCGAGACAATGATGGCGGTTGTCGTCAGTTCGAACCAGACAGGTTTGCCATGAGTGACGCCTTCGTTGCGTAACCACTCAAACGGCAGCGCGACGAGTTGCAAGCCGTCGCCGAATGCTACGACGCCGTCGCCTATCAGCGTAAGCGGATAACCGATGACAGCAATATCGGACAGAAGGCCGATGCCCCTGAGCCGGCGACCGGCATCCGTAATGTGGACCGCGACGGTCGACAGAAAATCCGTGACCCAACTGATTCCGAAGCCATTGATGCCACCGCCATACAGCAGGAAGAACGCCACGACAGGGAAGGCAAGGAAGAACAGTCCGGCATTCACGCTCTTCGCCGGCAGACGCGGGATCAGCAGCGGCAACAGCAATAGCGCGCCGAGCAGGAAAGTGAGATTGACGCGCCAGCGTTCCGACTCAGGATAAAAACCGTAGATGAACTGCGTGAATTTGGCCTGCACGAACGGCCAGCAGGCGCCAACGGCGTGGCCAACGTTTTCCGGCAGACACGCTGTGCGGTCCTGCCCCTGCCAGACGGCGTCGATCAGCAGGAATTTGACCGTGGGGGCAATGGTGAACCACAGCAGCAACAGGCTGACGACAGTCAGCAGAATATTGGTCGGTGAGTTCAGCAACCGCGTCTGCACAAAGCCGACAAAACCCGTGCTGCGCACCGGAGCGGCGCGCTCTGCAACCAGTTCTCTTGCAACGAAGCTGGTATCGCTCATGCGCCCATGCTCCGCGAGATCCGCCAGCCATAGACGCTCATGAGCGCGCTCGTGACCAGCGAGATCACGAGATAGACCGCCATGGTGATGGAGATGATCTCGATGGCCTGCCCGGTCTGGCTCATCGTGGTGCCGGCAAACACCGAAACGAGGTCTGGATAGCCGATGGCGACGGCCAGCGACGAATTCTTGGTGAGGTTGAGATACTGGTTGGTGAGTGGCGGCAGGATCACGCGCATCGCCTGCGGCACCACGATCAGTCGCAGCGTTGTACCCCGGCTGAGCCCGAGGGATGCACCCGCCTCGGTCTGTCCTTTATGCACCGACTGGACTCCCGCGCGCACGATCTCGGCGATGAAGGCGGCGGTGTAGGTCGAGAGCGCCAGTGTCAGCGCGACGAATTCGGGAAGTACGCGCAGGCCGCCTGAGAAATTGAAGCCTCTCAGTACCGGATACTCAAACGTCACAGGTTTGCCGAGTACGAGCACCGTCAGCAATGGCAAGCCGACCAGCAAGCCCAAGGTCATCGGCCAGACGGCTATTACACGCCCCTTGGCGAAGAGCTGCTGTCGCGCATAAACGCGCAACACCAGCGCGGCGATGATCGCAACGATCACAGCGACCGCGAACGCCGTGAAAGCCTCCGTCCCGATCGGCTTCGGCAATCCGAAGCCGCGATTGCTGAGAAAAAAACTGTCCAGGAGCGAGATGCTCTGCCGCGGCTGCGGCAGTGTCGCGAGCACGGCGAGATACCAGAACAGGATCTGGAACAGCAGCGGCAGGTTACGGATCAGTTCGACATAGCCGCCGGCGATCCGCGCCAGCAGCCAGTTCGGCGACATCCGGCCGAGGCCGACGATGAAGCCGATGATGGTCGCAAAGAATATGCCAATCAGCGACACGACCAGCGTGTTCACGAGGCCGACAAAGAACACCTGCAGATAGGTGTCGGATTCCGAATACGGGATCAGCGCCTGACTGACCGCAAAGCCCGCGGTGTTTGACAGGAATCCGAAGCCGGATGCGATCTTCTGCGCGGCCAGATTGGAGCGTGCATTCTCGACGATCTCATAGCCGATCCAGACCAGCGCCGCGACAAACACGATCTGGAGCACAAAGCCGCTCCAGCCCGCCTGCCCGCCCAGCACACGTCGCAGTTTTGCAGCGAGTTGCAGCGGCGGTTTTCTGGCTTCGGTCGATGTCGCCACGGGCGATGATGCGCTCAGCGGATCGGCGGTGCGTATTGGATGCCGCCCTTGTTCCAGAGCTGATTCAGTCCGCGCGAGATCCCTAGCTTCGAGCCTGCGCCGACATTACGGTCGAACACCTCGCCGTAATTGCCGGTCGCCTTGATGATGCGCGCAAACCAGTCCTTGGTGAGGCCCAGCGTTTCACCGAGATTGCCGTCGGTGCCAAAGATACGCTTCAGCTCCGGCTTGTCGGATTTTGCCTGGTCATCGACGTTCTTCTGCGTGATGCCGAGCTCCTCCGCATTGATCATGGCGAACAGCGTCCAGCGCACCACATCCAGCCACTGATCGTCGCCATGACGCACCAATGGGCCAAGCGGCTCCTTGGAAATCACCTCAGGCAGCACGGCATGATCTGCAGGCACGGTGAGCTTCAGGCGCTCGGCATAGAGCTGCGAGAGATCAGCGGTGAACACGTCGCAGCGACCAGACTCATAGGCTTTGATAGTCTCGTCGGCGGTCGAGAACGCGATCACTTCATACTTCATGTTGTTGCCCTTGAAATAGTCGGCAACATTCTGCTCGTTGGTGGTGCCGGTTTGCAGGCAGATCGAGGCGCTGTTCAGCTCGAGCGCCGAGTTCACCTTGAGCGCCTTCCGAACCAGAAAGCCCTGGCCGTCATAGTAATTGATGCCGGCGAAGTTTACGCCAAGCGACGTATCGCGCGACAGCGTCCAGGTCGTATTGCGCGACAGCACGTCGATCTCGCCGGACTGCAAGGCAGTAAAGCGATCCTTCGCCGAGAGCGGCACATATTTGACCTTGGTGGCATCATTGAAAATCGCCGCCGCAATGCCGCGGCACAGGTCGACGTCGAAGCCCACCCAGTTGCCCTTGTCATCCGGCGCCGAGAAACCCGGCAAGCCCTGGGTGACGCCGCAGGACAGCATGCCGCGGTCCTTCACGGTCTTGAGCGTCTGCGCAGATGCACCTTGCGCGGTCAGACTAGCGGCAAGAGCGAGAGAGAACATCAATGTTGCGCGTTTCATGTAAGGCCTCTTTGGGGACGTCAGGACGCTCGGTCGACGCAAAGAATTGAATGACGAGCCTACGGATCAGTTCCATAGCCGTGAATGGGCCGACCGGAAAGGCGAACGACAGCAGAGACGATCTAAAAAGACCGTACGAATCAGCAGGAAATCGCAGATTTCGCGGCAGGCCCCTCAACGTGCCGCGGGGGATCGCGAGGTCCGCAACAGAGAACGATCAGCCAGCCGGGTCAAGGGGTTGACGGCCATCCGCCGTGTCCTCTTAGTGACGGAACCAGCCATTCGGCAACCCAGATGCCAATGGCCTTGCAACACCTGCAGACCGGCGGCCCCATTATGACAGCTTCGAATGATAATCACGGCACCACCTCGCTCGACACGGACACCGTGATCGTCACCGCCGGCCGCGACACCAAATCGCAGCGGGGCTTCGTCAATCCACCGGTCGTGCGCGGCTCCACGGTGCTGTATCCGACCGCCGACGACCTCCACGCGCATCGCGGCGAGTTTCAGTATGGCCGCCACGGCACGCCGACCACCAAGGCATTGCAGGAAGCGCTGATGGCACTGGAAGGCCCGAAATGTGCCGGCGTGGGGCTCGTGCCATCGGGCCTCGCCGCGATCTCGACCGCCCTGCTCTCGGTGCTCAAGGCCGGCGATCATCTCCTCGTCAGCGACAGCGCCTATCGGCCGACACGCAATTTCTGCAACGGCATGCTGGCACGCTACGGCATCGAGACCACCTATTTCGATCCGCTGATCGGCGCCGGCATCGAAGCGCTGTTCAAGTCGAATACCCGCGCCGTCCTGGTCGAAGCGCCGGGCTCACAATCCTTCGAAATGCCGGATGTGCCTCTCATTGCCGGCATCGCGCATGCGCGCGGCGCGCTGGTGCTCGACGACAACACCTGGGCCACGCCGCTCTATCATCGCTCGCTCGAACAGGGCGTCGATATCAGTATCCAGGCGGCGACCAAATATATCGGCGGCCACTCGGACATCATGTTCGGCACCATCTCCGCCAATGACACAGCTTGGCCGCTGATCAGCGAAGGCATCAGGCTGCTCGGGACATGCGCCGGCCCGGACGACGTCTTCCTCGCGCTGCGCGGGCTACGCACGATGTCGGTGCGGCTCGCGCATCATCAGCGGTCGGCGCTGGAGATGGCGCGGTGGCTGGAGACCCGCCTCGAAGTCCTGAAGGTGCTGCATCCCGCTTTGCCCAGCCATCCCGGCCACGCCATCTGGAAGCGCGACTTTACAGGCGCATCCGGCCTGTTCAGCATCATCCTGAAGCCGTCTTCGCAAAAAGCCGTCGATGCCCTGCTCGATACCGTCAAGCTGTTCGGCATGGGCTATTCCTGGGGCGGCTTCGAGAGCCTCGTGATCCCGTTCGACTGCTCGGATTATCGCAGCGCGACGACATGGGCGCCCGGCGGTCCGGCGCTGCGGTTTCATATCGGCCTGGAAAGCGTGGATGATCTGAAGGCCGATCTGGAGCGCGGCTTGGCGGCGTTCAACGCGGCGCTTTGATCGGCGAGGACGCCAGACGAAGACGCTCAGCTCTCGAGCGTCTTCGATCCGCTGCCGCGGTTCTTGATGATCAGCATGATGTTACGGACATAGATCACCGTGGCGAAGGCCTGGCCGAGGATGATCACCGGCTCGCGCTTGGCGATGCCGTAGATCAGCGTCATGAAGCCGCCGGCCATGGAGAAGAACCAGAAGGCCATTGGCACCACGCTCTGTCCGGCGCGTTCGCTGGAAATCCACTGCACGAGAAAACGCGCGGTAAACAGCAGTTGCGCGATCAAGCCAAAGGCGAGCCAGAAATCAAACTTCGCGACGAATACGTCGTAGATATAGTCGCCAAGCGCCTGACCGTATTGAATCAGCATTTATTTGAACTCGGTTGCGACCGGCGTCGTACGCTTGCGGCGGATCAGCCACCAGACGCCAGCGAGATCCATGATGCCGATCCAGAGCCGATCGAAAAAACCATAATTGGACACACCGGAATGGCGCGGCCGATCGGTGACATCGACATAAGCGATGTCGAAGCCCTCACGACGCACCAGCGCCGGGAGGAAGCGATGCAGACCATCGAAATACGGCATCGACAAGAATACATCACGGCGGAACGCCTTCAGACCGCAGCCGGTATCTCGGGTACCGTCCTTGAGGATCGCATTGCGTACGGCATTGGCGATCTTCGATTGGGCTTTCTTGAAGCCGGTATCCTTGCGGCCAACGCGCTGCCCGGCGGCGAGACCAACACGTCCGCCGCCATCCTGAATGGCCAAAATCAGGTTGGGCAGGAATGCCGGATTGTTCTGGCCATCGCCGTCCAGCGTGGCCACGATGGCGCCGCGGGCGTTGCGCACGCCGGTTCGCACGGCGGCCGACTGGCCCGATGACGCAGCGTGGTCGATGCGGCGTAGGTTGGCGCGCGTTTGCATCAATTCGGCGAGCCGTGCTGGCGTCGCATCGGTCGAGCCGTCATTGACGTAGATGATCTCGTAGGGCCAGCGGCCGTCGAGCGCGGTGGTGATCTCGGCGATCAAAGGCGCGACATTGTCCTGCTCGTTACGCACGGGCACGACAATGGAAACGTCGACGGGGGCAGCTTCGGGAGCGGGCAAATCGGAGCTCATGGTTGGAAGCAGATTTTCGCAAGGCCGGCCTGCGGGAACTTGTCGCAGCCAGCCGGGCGAAGACCGCTTATTATGGGGCCGCGGTCCCGCGGGCAACCCTTTTGAGATGGCCTGCAGACGGCCCTGGCAGCGGGTCGATCGTACCGTCCTGATGGATGGTGAAGGCAAGATGTCGGGCCGCAAACCAGTACCGCACCGTCATGGCGCCGATCCAGCCGACCAGCCCGCCGCCGACCACGTCACTGGCATGATGCGCCAGCAGGACGAGACGGCTGGCGCAGATCGCGACCGCATAGACGATCATCACCGTGCGCAGCCGCGGCCAGAGCGCGGCGACCGCGAAAGCCAATGCGAAACTGGTGGTCGCATGACCCGACGGGAAACTGGCATAGGCCGGCGTCCAGGCGAAATGCGAAAAGTGGAAAGGATCCGCTGCGCCACTGACGAAAGGCCGGCCACGGCCGAGCATGCCTTTGATGATTTCAGCTACGAAGACCGACAGCGCGACCGACAGGAAGATGTACTGAATGCGCGTGCCGAAGCTGACAAGTACGGCGCGCGACGTGCCGTGCCGCAGCGGCGCCAGCAGGGCCAGAACGATCATAAACGCGAACAACGCCAGCAGGACATATTCGTCCTTGCCGAAGTCAGTGAAGATACGCAGCGGCCACAGGCCAGCCGTGCCCCGCGCCGGCATCAGTCCGATCTCGGTGGCATCGACGATGAACATCAGTGCGATGATGATCACGGCGGTCACGGCGCCAAGCGCCAGCGAACGGCGCGCCCAATAACGAGCAGCTTCGGCTCGCCGCGAATGCGACGGTGCGCGAACGAGCTGTGCGAACGACTGCCAGACCAGCGCAACAAGTTGCGGCAGATAGGTCTGTGGCTGCGATTTGTTCGGGGCTACCATTACTCGGTCCCTTCGGAGCGATAGATCGCCACCGAAATCGCTTTGCCCTGGGAGAAGTTATAGCCGTCGATGCGGGTTGCCATGTTGTAGCGCAGGCCGATGGCCTCGGCGCGCATCGCGAACTGGCGCTCCGAACGCAATTCGACAAGCGCGAAGCGACAGCTGCCCTGCCCGAGGAAATCCGCCGCGCCGGCACCATCAGTGAGTTGTGTGGATGTGCCGGTCATGAACACCAGGCTCGGCTCGTGATATCCCGCTGCCGCAGCCTTGGGACCGACGCAAACCACGTTACGCAGTGCACGTGCGATCTGCACACTCGGAAACAGCGGTCGGAGCGACGGCAGCAGCACGCCATAAAAGGCGGCGCTCATGAACAATGAGGCAACAACCGCATTCAGCAACGAGCGTTCTGCGCGGGCGTTATCATACAGCCACCAGGCAAACAGGCCGAACACCAGTGCTGCGGCGGCAAATGGCCAGGCCAGAAACACCGGGTGGCGGACGATCGCGACGGCACCGATCTCGGCGACCACAGCGGTCAGCGCCGGGATCGCGAACCACCAAGCCGCGCCGCGCGCCAGCCAATTGCGCGCCAGCACCTGGCGTTCAAGCGCGCCGATGACGAGGATGGCGATCGCCGGATAGAGCGGCAGCACGTAATGTGGCAGCTTGGTCATCACGACTTCGAACACGATCCAGGATGGGATCAACCAGGCCAGCAGATATTGTGCGCCGGGCTCGCGTCGCGCGCGCCAGATCGCCGGCGTGGCCATACCGGCCAGCGGTGCCCCGGGCCAGAAGGTGATCCAGAACAGCAGGAAATACATGCCCGGAGGCGCGCCGTGAGATTCCTGCGCTGCCAGTTTGCTCAGCATGTCGCCGCCGAGCGAATTGGAGAAGAACGCTTGCCCCGACTTCAGGAAGATGGCGACGAACCACGGCAGCACCAGGAACAGCATCCAGATGACGCCGACCAGCGGCCGTAATCGCCACAGCCATGCGACCGAGCGATCCATGATCGCCAGCGCAATGATCGTCAGCCCGACGAACATCAGGATCAGCGGGCCCTTGACCAGAATGCTGATCGCCATGGCCGTCCAGAACACCGCCGGCTCCTGCCAGCGCGACTTGTCGGCCTCCTCGCCGCGCTGCCACGCCAGGTAAGTCCGCGCCATCGCGCCCATCACGGCAATGACGGTCAGCAGCAGCATGGCGTCGGTTTTGGCGAGCCTGGCCTCGACGTTCAACAAGACCGAACTGCACATGATCAAGGCGGCCAAGACGGCGCCGCGCCGCGTCAGGAAAGCGAGCGCCGTCCAATAGGTCAGCAACACTGCACCAATTGCACCGATCAGCGATGGCACGCGATAGAGCCAGATGCGCACTTCCGCGTTCTGCAAGCCCAGTGCCTCGGCGGTCTCGACCACGGCCGCCTGCATCCAGTAGATGCCGACCGGCTTCTTGTAGCGGACCTCGTCCTGGAACCGGATGTCGACGAAATCGCCGGTCTCGACCATCTGCTTGGTCGCCTGCGCAAAACGCGCTTCGTCGCGGTCAATCGGCGGGATGGTGAAGAAGCCCGGCAGGAAGAACAGGAACCCGCAAATGGTCAGGAACGCGACCGCGCGGGCATGGCCGGAGCTGACGAAATCAAGCACGCGCACCAGTCTGCTGCCTGGATCGACACGGGTTTTCGGCTCGCGAGGGGCGCCAAATCGGGGTCTTGGATAGGTCTCGGCCATGCCTGTCGCATACGCTGAAACCGCCGACCGGACAACCAGTTAGCCCGTGCTTATTGGATTCTGACCACAACTGTGTCTGCGGTGCCCATGGCGTCCATGACCGTCAGCCGGACGAAACCCGGACCAGGCGGATCGACCAGCCGCTGGCGCCGGCTGTCGAGTTCCCCGGCGGCCATGCCGTTGACCAGAACGGTCATGGGCAGCACCCCGCCGGCCACCTTGACCGGTACGGCCGAAAGCTGCCCCTCGCCGCCACTGGTATCGATCCGGGAACCGTTCAGCGGGAACTGGATGTGCAGGGCCTGATCGCTGCCGGTACGGATCAACTCGCCGACCGGGCGGAACCGGCGCAGCGGCAGCGGCAATTTTGCATTACTGGCCATCAGCACGCCCTTGGGCGCCTTCGGCAACGAAGCCGGCAGCTTGCCGGTCCGGGCAAAGGCATCGAACAGGATCGGAGCCGCCGCCGTACGACCGACCAGGCCGGGCACCGGCGCGCCATCGGGCCGGCCGACCCAGACGCCGATGGTCATGCGTCCGTCGAAACCGACCGACCAGGCGTCGCGATAGCCGTAGCTGGTGCCGGTCTTGAAGGCGATCCGGTTATGCGCGGCATTCTCCGGCGGCGGCGTGCCGATCAGGACATTGCCAACCTGCCAGGCTGCGACCGGATCCATCAGCCGCAACGACTCGCGATCGTCGCCGCCATTGGCCTGCATGATCTCCCGCAGCGGCTTCGAACTGCCGAGCCGCGCCACGCCCGTATAGAGCTGGACGAGGTCCTGCAGCGTAATGCCGACGCCGCCGAGACCCATGGCGAGACCGGGCGCCTCACCCGGCGGCAGCACCAGATTGCCGCCCGCCTGTTTGAGCCGTGACGACAACCGCGACGCGCCAACACGATCCAGCAGCGCAATAGCCGGCACATTCAGTGAGAGCTGCAGCGCCTTGCGCACCGGCACGGTGCCCTGAAAGCTCATGTCGAAATTCTCCGGCGCGTAACTGCCGAAGCGCACCGGCCGATCCTCGATCAGGCTTTCCGGATGCACGAAGCCATCTTCAAAGGCGAGGCCATAGATGAATGGCTTCAGCGTCGAGCCCGGAGAACGCACCGCGCGGGTCATATCGACCTGCCCGGCGCGGCGATCGTCGAAATAGTCGGGCGAACCGACATGGGCGAGCACGTCGCCACTCTCGTTGTCGACTGCGATCAGACCGATGGAGATATTGTTGCCCAGTGCCGCCGCGCGGTCATGCGCGAGGCCTTCAAGCGCACGCTGGATCCCGGCATCGAGCGCCAGCTTGATGATGGGGCGATCCCTGTGCAGCGACATCGCCTGATCCGCAGAATGCGGCGCCAGGATCGGCATCGGCTTGCGCAGCTTTGGCACGCTGACGGATTTCGCCTGCATGGCATCCGCAGCCGACACCCTGCCCTCGCCGACCATGCGTTCAAGCACGCGGTCGCGCGCCACGCGCGCATTGCCGGGATGACGATCGAGCCGGCGGTGTTCCGGCGATTGCGGCAGCGCTACGAGCAATGCAGATTCCGCCAGCGACAGCCGTTTGGGCTCCTTGCCGAAATAGGCGATCGACGCGGCGCGAAGACCTTCGAGATTGCCGCCGAACGGCGCCAGCGCCAGATAGAGATCGAGGATCTGATCCTTGCTCATCTGCCGCTCGATCTGCAGCGCGCGGACGGCTTGTCTGATCTTCGCCGATATCGAGCGTTGCTGCCGTGGTTCGATCAGCCGTGCAAGTTGCATGGTGATGGTCGAGCCACCCGACACGATCTCGCCGCGCGTCACGAGTTGAAGCGCGGCGCGGCCAAGCGCCAGTGGATCGACGCCATGATGGCTGTAGAAGCGCTTGTCCTCATAGCTGAGCAGTATGTTGAGATAGCCGGGATCAACGGACGTCCTCGCGTCGACCGGAAGCCGCCAGCGTCCGTCGGTCATGGCATAGGCGCGCAGGAGCTTGCCGTTGCGATCGATAACGGTGGTGGAGATTTTGCGGGCCTGGTCGAGCGGCAAAGGGCCGATGGAGGCCACCCACGCGGCGGTCGCTGCACCAGTCAGGACCACAACTACGGCGGCAGCGGCGACAGCCTTTCGGATAAGCCACCAGCCTCTCCTCACGTCGTGGCCGGGCTTGTCCCGGCCATCCACGTCTTGCCCACGATCCACACAAGAATAGATGGATCCCCGGGACAAGCCCGGGGATGACGGAGTGTGTGGTGTGGATGTGCCCTCGTTCATTTCGCCTTCGCGACCTCGACACTGCCCGTCCCCGTCCGCCCATAGCGCGACGGGTTATACATGTCCTCCACATAGGCCTGCGGCAGCACGTATTTGCCGGGCGACACTGCGCGGACGATGTAAGCGACGGTGAACACCGCCTTGTCGTCGCTCTTCCGGTCGATCGCCGCTGTGAAGCGGTCGTCGCGGAATTCGGTGTTCTCAGGTTCTTCGCCATCCTCGATCCAGTCCAGCGTGCCGCTGTCGCCCGACGACACCAGATGCGGATTGTCGATCTCGAAACCGGCCGGCAGATAGTCGGCCACCATGATGTGCCCGTATTCCGGCTTGGCCTCGGTGATCTTCAGCACCACGGCAAAGCGATCGTTCTGCTTGGCCTTGGTGACGTCGGCAGGCTTGCCGTCGAGCGTGAAGTAATTGCGCTCGATCTTGAAGCCGTTGGATGCCGCCGGCTCTGGCGTGATCGGCGAACCGGACACCGAGACGACCGCCTGCACTGGCGTATCGCCAGTGTTGGTGATCTTGATCGGTTGCCCGGACATCTCCGCCGCCTTGTAGCTGCGATAGAGAGCGGTCTTCACAGCCGAGCCGTTGACGTCGAGCGCCAGCGTGTTGGCTTCCTTGGCCAGCGCACGCGACGCCAGCACCAGCCACGCATTCTCCTGCGTGGAGGTGAACGGCGTCAGGCCGCGCGCGGCTTCAACACGCTGGACGGCCTGCGTCAGCGTTGCCC
This sequence comes from Tardiphaga sp. OK246, assembly GCF_900188215.1. Classification (NCBI taxonomy): domain Bacteria; kingdom Pseudomonadati; phylum Pseudomonadota; class Alphaproteobacteria; order Hyphomicrobiales; family Nitrobacteraceae; genus Tardiphaga; species Tardiphaga sp. OK246. The sequence goes on along the minus strand of NZ_FZOX01000002.1, from coordinate 719,586 downwards.
GCGGAGCATTGCCTTCGCTGGCCAGCGATACCAGCGCCGCCGCGTCGCGGAGCGCCGAGCCATAATCGACGCGGCCGAACTCGATGATCGGCTTCGGCGCGAGGCTCTCAACCGCTGCCGCGTAGACGCGTTCTGCACGGGCACGGTCACCGACCAGCGCCAGTGCCGCCGCCAGCTGCGACTTGGCGATGGGCGTCGCCAGGTTCTTCAGTTTGGTGTCGGCGAGATAGCGCAGATCGCCGATCGGCGCAGTGCCGTTCTTGGCCAGCACATAGAGGCCGTAAGCGAGATCGCGACCGCCGTCCTTCTCCGGTTCGTCAGCATTGACGACCGAATTGCGCACGCGGTCCAGCGCGGCACGGAACAGCACGTCCGGCACCACAAACCCCTTCTCGCGAGCGCGGGTCAGGAAGTCCGTGACATAAGCATCGAGCCAGGCATCGTCACCGCCCGCCGACCACAGGCCGAACGAGCCGTTCGAGCCCTGACGAGCCAGTAGTTTGTCGATCGAGTCCTTGATGCGCTGATCGACACCGGTATCCATCGCCAGATGCGCGCCGGCCGCGAGATCGTTTACATAGAGGAGCGGCATTGCGCGGCTGGTGATCTGCTCGGAGCAGCCATAGGGATAGCGATCCAGTGCCTTGAGGATGGTCGCTGCATCAAGTGCTGTGGACAGGCTGACCGACAGCGAGACGCCGCCGGTGCCCGATACGAGATCGGAGAACATGTCCGACGTCAGCGTCAGGCTTTCGCCCTTGGCCAGCGTGCGGATCGAGCGACGCGCCAGAACCTGCGTGGCTGCCTTGACGTCCAGCACATAGTGCCGTGCCAGTGTCAGCCCGTTCGGTCCCTTGATATCGACATCGAGCTGGGCCGTGCCGGCACCGGATGCATCGATGGCCAGTGCCATCGAGGTCCGCTGTTTGGCGGCGAGCTTGATCGTCGTCGCCGGATTGCCGGTCACCTTGACGGGGCCGGAGGTCTTTACGGCGATGGTGTAGTCGCCCGGTGCGCCTTCGACATTGTCGAGATCGAAGCTCATGGTGCCCTTGTCACCGGACAGCAGGAACCGCGGCAGGGTCGCAGTGAGTACCACGGGATCGCGCACCGTGACGTCCACAGTGGCGCGGCCGAGTTTGGTCGCGGTCCAGGCCACGGCCATCACGCGGGCAGTGCCGGCGAATTCGGGAATCTCGAACTCGATCTGCGCAGTGCCGTCGGCGGCCACGGTGACGATGCCGGAATACAACGCCATCGGCTTCTGGGTGGGCGGCGAGCCCTCGATCTGCGCACCGGCACTATCACCGCCAGTGCGCAACTGGCCGCGGGTACCCTGCATGCCGTCGATCAGCTGCCCGTAGATGTCGCGAATTTCCGACGTCATGCGGCGCTGGCCGAGATAATAGTCATCCGGCGCCGGTGGTTTGTAGTTGGTCAGGTTGAGAATACCGACATCGACCGCGGCAACGACGATCTTGGCGTCCTCACCGGGATTGAGCCCGCCGAGTTTCACCGGCAGCTTCAGCGTCGAGCTCGGCCGGATCAGCGCGGGCGGCGACAGTGCAACGTCGAGCGTGCGTGCTTTTTTGTCGATACCGAACCACTTCAGGCCGATGGCACGGCCCGGCATCCGCTTCGCGGCGGTGTCCATCGGCCGGCGCAGCGTGGCCACCACATAGGCGCCCGTGCCCCAATCCTTGCCGACTGGGATCTTGATCTGCGACTGGCCTTCCTTGACGGCGATGCTCTGGGTCGTCAGCAGGCGGTCGCCGAGCACATTGATTGTCAGAAGGCCGGCTGTGCGGGCATTGACCGAAACGATCATGGTTTCGCCCGACAGATATTCCGGCTTGTCGATGGAGGTCTCCAGCAGGTCCGGCGTATCGGCGCTGCCGTCGGAATACCAGCCGACATCGAACTGCACTGAGGTGATCGGGCCGTCGGCTTCATTCGATTTCACGTCGAGCCGATAGCGGCCGGGCTGCGGCTGCAGCGAGATACGGGCCGGAGCATTGGCGGCAACGGTGAGATCGCCATCGGCAACGCGCTTGGTCGATTTGACCGGTTCATAGTCCCAGGACGAATTCTGCCGATACCACTGGTAGCGGGATTCCATCTTGAGCAATTCATAACGCAGGCCGCTGCGCGCCAGCGAGGTTCCCTCCGGCGACACGACCACGACGTCGAAAGCGGCGCTGTCCCCCTCGGCCACGTTCTTGTCCTTGAACAGCGGCTTCACGCCGATCATCGGCGCGCTGGGCGCAACCGGCAGTACGAACTTGCGCTCGACGGCACGGCCGCCGGCTTCGGTCATGCGGATGAAGATCTGCGCCTCCTGCGGCCGCGTCGAGGACGGCGGCTTGGCGAGGCTGACCGGGAACGTCGCGACACCATTGGCATCGGCCTCCGGCAGGCCTTCGATCGGCGTCCGCTCATTGCTGGCGCTTTCCTCGTCGGTAACGCCGAACTGGTAGCCAGCGAATCCTGGGCGGTTCGCGGCAGGGCTGACAAGCAGATCGCCTTCTAGCTGCAGGCCCGACGCGGGCGCGCCATAGAGGAAACGACCATCGACTTTAAGTTCTACAGGAGCATCAGCTTTGATTAGCTTGTCCTTGGAAGATATATCGAATTCAATCCGATCCGGGACGTAATCCTCGACCATGAAAGTGGTCTCGCCGACCGACGGCGCCTTCGGATCGGTGAAGGCACGAACGCGCCAGGTGCCCGTTGGAACCGCCGAATTCAGTGGCAGCGTCAGGCTGCGACCGCCTGCGCCCTGATCAGGCAGGACGGTGCGGCGGAACTCGACGCCATCGGGGCGCTCGACCACGAGAGTCATTGGGCCCGAGGTCACGGCATTGCCCTGCCCGTCGCGCAACAGCGCGGTGAGATAGACCGTCTCGCCGGAGCGATAAACGCCGCGCTCGGCATAGACGAAGGCATCGGCACCGGCAGGAACCGCGCGGCCGGAGACGCCACGATCACTGAGATCGAAGGCGTTCGATTTGAGACTCAGGAACGCATAGTCGTTCTTGTCTGATGTCACCGTCAGTAGTGCCGGCGACAGACCGCCCTCGCCCTTGGCGAGCCCCGCCTCGAACAGCACATGGCCGGAGTCGTCGGTCTTCCTGGTCGCAAGAATCTCGTTGTTGCGCGCGACCAACCGGACGTCGGCCTTGGCCATCGGATCGGTCGAAGCGAGCGAATTGACGAACACGTGGATGCCGTCATTGCCCGAGAAAGCCGTGAGACCAAGATCCGACACGATGAACCACTGGGTCGCCAGCGAGCCGTCGTCATCGCCACCGCCCGAGCCCGGCCCCTTGGCCGCCGCGGTCATCACATAGACGCCTGGCTGCAGCTCGCCGATGGCCTGATCGACGGGGAATGCCGTGGTGACGTCGGCATTGAGCGTCGACGCCGTGGCCAGCTCGCCGGTCCAGACCTTCATCCCGCGCTCGTCGCCGAGGCTCTCGAGCTGGTACTTGCTCAGTGCCGTCTGGAAGTCGCTGCCGATGACGGTGTTGATCAGATTGCGGTCGCCGATCCGGAACACATTGACGGTGACCGACTGGGTATTGACCGAGACCACGGGGATGCCCTGCTGGCCGGTGCGTGGCAGCACATAGGCACGGCCGGTGAAGCGCACGAACGGCTTGCGATCGCGCACGTAGATGTTGAACTCGGCCGACTTCGGCAGACTCTCCTTCACCGTCGACGGCAGACCGGCCCGCAGGTTGATATTGTAGCGCTCGCCATGCTTGAGGCCCTCGACGCAGAGCTGCTTCTCCTCGGAGGTCAGTGCCGGCTTGTCACTGCCGGCGAGCGCCAGGAACGGCGCGAAATCGACCCGCTTGGCGAGTTCTTCCGAGAACTGGAAACAGGCGCGCGGCGAAGCGGAATCCGAGTCCACGGTGTAATCGAGCAACCGGAAGCCGTGATCGTCGCGTAGTTTTTCATACTGGCCGCGGACGTCGGCGACCTCGCGCATCTCGAGCGACAGGCGCAGCGCGTCCAGCGCCGGGCGCCACAGTTTGCGTTCTTCCATGGCCCGGCCGAGCACGGCCAGCGCCTCGGCCTCCTCGCCGGCATTGCCGGCGCGCTGATAGGCGATATAGGCCGCTGTCGCAGCGCGCTCGCGCAGGAAGGTGGTTTCGGACGAGGTTGCCGGGCGGATCTGGAAGATCGTCTTGGCGAGCCGCAGCCAGTTGGCGCTGTCATCGGGCGCAATCGCCACGATCTGGCCCAGCGTCTGCAGACCGGCCCGGAAATCCGAGCGTTTGAAGGCGGCGTCCGCGTCGGTGCGCAAAGTTGCCGCGCTCTTGGCGACAGGCCCTGCCTCGCTCTTGATCTGCGCCTCGAGCTTGATCGCGGAATCCGCCAGCTCATCCCGTCGGAAAGCCTTGTCGGCCGCGTGAGCCGAGACGAAGCCGAACGCCAGCGTGGCGCAGACAGTGACGGCGCGAACCAGACCAATCATGGACAACTCCCCTGCACGGACGAATGCCGCCTGGATTCAAATGTGCGTAAAAACGGTGACGGACTCATGGCCAGCTTGTTCGCGAGTCTCTCAACCGGCGCAACACGAGACACGACGATTGCTGGCAACATCATGTGACGAACCCGGGTAACTCAAATCGCAGCCCCACGCGCAAGCCGCGGGCATCATGGCGGCGAGCCCTGCCGAAAGCAAAGCCACGTCACCGCCGATTGGTCGCGCCTGTGTGGGAAACGGTTCGAGCACGCGCCGACGATTTTGGTGACAGTTTTACAACGGGTCATACGCGCATGAACGGCCGGCCCGGCCCGCGATCGCCCCCTACGCGTTTTAATCAAACGCGACACGTTAAGACTAAAAGCAGCCTGTTGGGGACGACCGGAGATCACGGGTACCCAAGTCTTCCAGCTGCGGTCAGATGGGTGCGCCTTGCGGCATAGGACGATCACGGCGATCGCCCGACCGTTCGGTCGTTCTGGGCGCATCGCATCATGATCGAACTTCTTTTGGCGACAAGTTCACTGGCGGGCCTCGCCGTCGGACTCGTCGGCCCCGTCTGGGTCATTGTCGTGACGACCGTGCTGGTCGCTGTCCTGTCCGCCGTCGTGACATGGGGCCAGGGATTTTCGGCGCTGGGCGGCGTTGCGGTCACGACCGGATGTCTGATCGCGTGCCAGATCTCCTATATGGCCGGCCGTTTCGTGACCAGGCAATACGGCTTCCCGGAGCAGCTATTTGAGGATGACGTCGACGGCGAGCCAGGCGAGACCGGCCAGCGCGGCATCTCCAGTGACAATGGCAAGGACGGCAAGCCACCATCGCGGCCCCCGCCGTCGGAGCCTTAGGGTCCGCCAGTCTGCGGACGCCGACTCTGCGAGACGATCCCCGAACGGGACAGGAATCGAAGCGACGTCGAAGGCACAGACGGACGTTCGGTTTTGGGACGAAAAGCGGATCAAGTCGGCACACTTTCTGGCTGAAATCGCGGGTTCACCGCTCAATCAGCAAGAGAAAGGCCAGCTCACCGACCGCCCAAACGCTTGAAAACCGTGTCCGAATCCGGCCAATTTACCCGGTCTGTCCAAGCCATACCGACGATGATATGACGACGCGCCGGTCCCATAGCTCAACTGGATAGAGTAACGGATTTCTACTCCGTGGGTTGCAGGTTCGAATCCTGCTGGGATCGCCACGTCATTTTCCGATTCCAATATTTTCAATGACTTGCAGTACATTATAACGCGGTAACTTTTTTCACGGTCAACGCGCCCCAATCAGAGACGCAGTCGTGGGTCTTTGCAGGATTGGCGTTTGTGATCGCACTGATCATATACGGATCGTGGATTGGACAGATCGCGACGAATTTTTCAAAGCTGCGGCGGCCTTCTTCGACGCCGCGTCGACTTCGCCTAAACAGCGCTTAACTCCCTGGCACTTCGTTAGTTCCGCCTCCGCCAAAAACTGTCTTCTTGTGTCCCGCGCATGACGGCTTACGCTGAAGACCTTGCGGATCTCTCCGTCGCCGTGCCGACAGCGGTGCAGCCTTGTGGGCACCGCCAAACCGGACACGCGTTAGTAGTTTCGCGGGAAGTGAACGATGGCAGAGACAAATAACGCTGGACGCGGTCTTTTCGAAAGCGAGCGCGCCTTTCGGCTCCTCGTTCAAGGCGTCACAGATTATGCGATCTATCTGCTGGACCTGAACGGCATTGTATCAAATTGGAATACAGGCGCCGAGAAGATCAAAGGATATTCCGCAGATGAAATCGTGGGTCAGCATTTTTCGGTTTTCTACCCCCCGGAGGATCGCGAAGCCGGACTTCCCGCTGCTGCGCTAGAGGCCGCGCGGCGGGACAAGCGCTTCGAAGCGGAAGGGTGGCGGATGCGTAAGGACGGTTCGCGATTTTTCGCTTCCGTCGTCATTGATGCCATTTATGAAGATGGTGTGCTTGTCGGTTTCGCGAAAATCACGCGGGACATCACTGAGCGGATGCAGGCGCGCTTCGCATTAAACGAGAGCGAGAACCATTTTCGCCTGCTGGTGGGAAATGTCACCGACTACGCTTTGTATATGCTTGATCCGGAAGGTCGGATCACCAGCTGGAACTTGGGCGGCCAGCGAATCAAGGGCTATCTTCCCGAAGAAATTATCGGACAGCACTTCTCGCGATTTTACACCCGTGGTGATCGCGAAGCGGGAAAGCCGGCGCGTGCTCTGGAGACTGCCCGTAAGAACGGCCGTTACGAGGAGGAAGGCTTACGCGTTCGCAAAGACGGCACGTTTTTCTGGGCGAGTGTGGTCATCGATCCCGTCCGCAATGATGCAGGCGAGTTGATCGGCTTTGCCAAGATTACGCGCGACATCACAGAACGACGCCTGGCGGTGCAGCAACTTGAAAATATGCAAAGGCAGCTGGCTGAATCACAGAAGATGGATGCGCTCGGTCAGCTGACCGGTGGAGTGGCACATGACTTTAATAACCTGCTTATGGCGGTTACCGGTAACGCTCGGCTTATCAAGCGCCACGCCATTGACCCTCGCGTGGTCAAGGCAGCAGAAGCGATTGAGGCAAGCGTTCGCCGCGGGGCGGCACTGACGCGCCAACTGCTGACTTTTGCGCGGCGCCAACAAGTCGACCCGGTGCTGCTTGACGTTGGAGAGACTGTGCAAGCTGTACGCGAAGTCTTGGCCACAGTCCTAGGCAGCGCGATAAAGCTCGAAATCTCCGTACCCGCCGGAGTCTGGCCGGTCTTCGCGGATCCGACCGAGCTCGAGACCGCAATCATCAATCTCGGCATCAATTCTCGTGATGCCATGCCCGACGGGGGCACGTTGACGATCACAGCAGAAAATCATCGTGTCGCGGACGGAGAAGATATAGGCGAGCATGTGAATATCAAAGTGATCGATACCGGCGCTGGTATTCCTGAGGATGTCATTGCGAAGGTGTTCGATCCCTTTTTCACGACCAAGCCTGTCGGCAAGGGAACGGGATTGGGGCTCTCGCAAGTCCATGGCTTTGTCAACCAGGCTGGCGGCAGTGTAGAAATCAAAAGCAAGCTCGGCGCAGGCACGGAAATCGTCATTCGGCTCCCGCGCGGAGAGGGCCATGCTGGCGTGCATGAAGCAGAGGTTCTGGCCGAAGGTGCCGGCACCGTTCTTCTCGTTGAAGACAATCCAGATGTCGCAACCTCCAGCACCGTTCTTTTGGAAGAGCTGGGATATCGCGTGAAATGGGTAACGGACGCAGAGTCCGCAATGCGCGAGATTGAGCGCGACGGCATCGACATTGTATTTAGTGATATTGTGATGCCGGGAAAGTTGGATGGTCTCGGCCTCGCTCGCAATCTCAGACGGAGTCACCCGCACATGCCGGTGGTGCTTGCGACGGGCTATAGTGACGCCTCCCGGAAATCAGGTTCAGAGTTTCTGCTATTGCGCAAACCCTACGAGCTTCACGAACTCAGCAATGCATTAGAGACCGCTCGCAGCAGTGTCGCTTGACAGCATCCTCTGACCATCCATGTGAAGCGCGCCGGTCGGGCCGGCTCTGGCACCGCCTTCTGTGCCAAACCGGTTTCGGAGGTGACCTCCTTCACAACCGCGAATTTGTTGCGCCGCAGAGCGACCTATGGCGCCGGACTCGGCTCGGAACGATATTCGATTACTGAGATTGATCAAACCGGCACGAAAGCAGCGCTCCCGATGCAGATCCCCTACGGTATTTCGGGTGATTTATTTCTCCGAGCCTCTTTACGTCTGATTTGTTGAGCGCAGAATGAGGTCCGTTCTGAAGTGGGGAGGAAGCGATGAAAGAGCTTCTACATGCACGAGCAATGGAGAGCATGTGTCGACAGCGCGCCTCGTTTTTTCCCGAGGAAAGTTGGAAATTTCTAGCCGAAGCCGAAAGGTGGAAGCATCGGGCGCTTGATTTGATCAGCGACCATCACGTTGACTGTAACCAGCCAACTCTGCCAGATGCTGCTGAACCTTCTCACATTCACGCGTCACGCTAGGTCTTTCATTTCGGCAACGCTGGAACTTTTTCAATGCGAGCTGCGCCGCATCTTTCGAACTAGCACGCGAAAGCTGATGGCCCGATATCGATAGGCCCGCTCTTCGCGGGCCTTGCGATACTTTGTCTCATGGAACTACACTCATCTTCTTGTCGTTGGTTCAACGCGCCCGCTGTTTTGCGAAATGGTGGAGTGTTTGTCGCGCGGTGAAACCTAGGACGTCGATGGCTCCCACAAAGCTCCAACGAAAAGCGATCGCAACAGCAGTTCAATTGAGGGCCATGTCTCGAAGGTGCAAAGAGTTCGCCAAATTCGTCGGATTTCGGTCAGTATCAGATCGGCTGAATGTTTTGGCGGCGAAATACCAGGAAGAAGCTTGGCAGGTTGAGGAACGCGCTGGACTGCACTTGAACGGAGGGGATCCCGACGAGCCCTCGAGCGGATAGATTTCAGGCGAGAAGGTCTGACCATGGCCTGGAATGCCGGCGGCCGATTTACTGATGGAAGCCCAAGCGATCGCGTCATGCGACGAGCCGGTTACACGCGGCCGCGACACAGCACCACGTAGATTACGCTCTGTCGCTCGCGGAACACTGCACGTTCTTAGGCAAGAGTAGAACGTGCTCGACAGCCTAAGCGATGAATGCCCCGCGTGCTGAAGGCCGGTTCGTCATGAACATCAGCAGTCGCTGCCTTGAGCCTTCGCCCCGTCGGCCTGCTGCGCCGCAGTTGGCTTCCCTTGCATTTGCTTCTGGGCATCCTCAGATGAAGCAGGAATATTCCCGGACTGCTGGTTCATGGCGCTCGTCGGCGGGTGCTGATCAGTTTTGGAATTTGCACCGACAGTCGAGCCGGTGTTGCCTGGAGTCGGGCCCGAACCAGCGTCGCGCATTTCAGTCGTTTTGCTGGTGTTGCATGGACCCGCTTGGACCGACCCGCTACCGAGACCCAGCGTGGCTGCACAAACTAGTACAACTTGGCGTGTTACTTTCATCTGCCTCTCCCTTGGGTAAGACCGGCATAGCCCACGCCCTCGCGAGGATGCCGGCCTTTGCCTTAACCGGCCCGATGACGCCAAGTTCCGAACTCGCTCGGAAACTGAGGCCGCGGATACCTTCTTGATAAAGAGCCTGAGGCGACGCGACAGATGCGTCGCTTTTCCGCACGATCGTATCCCTTAAGAGAGTTCACTTAGCTCACATCAAGCCCAGCTGCGGCGCGCGCGACTTCGCCAAATTAGCCGGCCTTGACACGGCCGCCTTTGAGGCGCCGAACATTACAATGGCAAATAAAGCTCAATTCTCCATTCTCGCTTACCAGCGACGGCCAGGATTCTGGCGTGCAGCTATTTCCCGCAAAGATGGAGCCGTCCTGACCATGAATGGCGTTGCATTGAAAAGCGTTGTCACGTCTGAGGATTTCCCATCAGAAGAAGAGGCTTATACGGATGCCGAGAAGGTTATCCGTATGATTTAGGCAGAGGCTTCCACCAGCGCAGCAGACGCTGCGGTACCGGAATCGATTGCCGACGCCAGCCACCTAACGCATGTTCTCGAACGTCCGCATCGCAGATATCACCGCCGTGGTCAGGTAGGGCTTCGGAATGAAAAGCGCGTTGGCCGGAATCGTCATGGGCCTCGCCTTCCCAGTTGTGATAATAATGTGGATCGGTGGCCACCTGTCACGAACAGCAGCAGCTAGCTTGAGGCCATCCATGGAGCCGGGCATATCGATATCCGTGAATACGAGGTGGATATCCTGGCGGGCCTCTAGGACGGCAATTGCCTGATTGGCGTCGCCGACCTGCAAAACATCGAAGCCTGATTCGACCAATTCTTCGCTGATCAAATCCCGAATGAGGGCTTCATCCTCAACAACCAGCACTGTCGGCATTCCGAAACCTCGAGAGCCAACATGGCACTCCTCCTAAGTTAGTTAGCGTACAATCGTTCCCGATCATTACTTCGGAGACTTGAGATTGGAGTCCCGCCAAGCCCTCGAACGAGCATCCGCTTCGTAGTCTCGAGCTTTCTTCAAGTGAGCCTGCTTGGCATCGCCCTCGGGGAGCTTGCCAGCCTTGTCAGACTGGATTTTCCCCAGCCGGCGGTTTTCTTCAGCGTCGGGCACTTGCTTCATGACACACCTCCGGTTTTTCAGACCGGATAATGGATTTCTATTCAGAGAGTTCCCGCGTAACGAACATACAATCTGTTGGCGCCGGGCCCGTCTACAGAGACAAACGGGACTGGGTCAGACATGGCGTCGTGGCATCAGCCTGGACAGGCCGCGCCGGTCTTCGCCCATGCTTCCACGAGAGCGCCCGCCTCAGCCTGTGTGCCCGGCGCAGGTGCACGTCCGTAACCAGGCGCCCAGGCCCAGCCGACCAGCGTATCCTTGCCAATGTGGTCGATGAGATCCTCGACCTTGCGGCCGCCATTGCGCGCGGGGTCTTTGATCTGCGCGCAGATCTCGGCGACGGTCTTGCCTTCCCACGCCATCTCGCGCGGCGCGAGGTGCCATTCGTGATGACCGGGGATACGGCCGGGTTCGAAATTGGCATCCTTGTGACAGGAGTTGCAGCGCATCGCCGCGGTGCCATGACCGTCCGGGCCACGCGTCACCGGCGGCTGATGCAGACGGCGCGCATCGCCCTGACGCGGCATGTCGCCGGCGGGATGGCAGTTCACGCAGCGCGGATGCGTCAGGACCTTGCCGAGTTCGGTGAAGATCGCCGCCGAGCGTGCATTGATATCGGCGATGCCATTGAAACTCTCCGGGCTAGCCAGCCCTTTCGATGCGCCCTGCCCGGCGGCATAGGCCGTGAGCATGCTCATGCCGAGCGTCGCGACGACAACCAGAGTCTTAACGCGTGTCTCGGCTCTCATCCGCGCGGCTCCTGAATGAGATAGCGCTTCGCGTCGCTGAGGATCACATCGAGCACGGCCTCATGATACTTGAAGTAGCCGGTGCAGCGACACAGATGCCCGTCAAGCGCCTCGGCGATCCGCTCCTCAAGGCCCGCGCGCGGCACAGGCGTCCTGGCCAGTTGCTCAAGCAGCACCTGCCCTTCATTGAGAAAACCGGCGGTACAGTAACCGCACTGGAACGCGAAATGCCTGATGAAGGCCTTCTGCAACGGCGACAGCTCGCCGTTCTTGGCGTGGCCCTCGACCGTGCGGATGGTCTTGCCGTGGAAGCTTGCCGCCGAGGTCACGCAGGTCGGATTGGTGTGGCAGGTGCCGTCGGGCTCGTCGACGATCACGACACAGCTCAGGCACTGGGCGGCGCCGCAGCCGAATTTGGTGCCGGTCATGCCCAGATATTCGCGCAGGAAGTCGTTCATGGAGAGATCGTCGCGGACCTCCGTGGGCGCATGGACCTGTCCGTTGATGGTGATGCCCAGTGTCGTCACGCGAGCGCTCCCTTGAGCATGGCCTGTGTCACCGGCAGCGCCGCGAAGCGGTGACCGATGGCGTCATGGATGGCGTTGAGCAATGCCGGCACGATGGGGATCATCACCACCTCGGCCATGCCCTTCGGCAATTCGTCCGGTGTCAGCGGCGGCATCAGCTCAATCTCGACGTCGCGCAGCGACAGGTCTGATCCCCTGGCCACCAGATATTGACCGAGATTCCATTGCCCGTTGCCGGGTCCGCCCTCAAACGGCGGCAGCGTTTCCAAAAGTGCGTAACCGACGCCCATGGCGAAGCCGCCTTGTGCCTGGCCAATCACGACCTCCGGCACCAGCGCCTGCCCGCATTCGAATGCGGTATAGGCTTTGGCGATGCGCAGCATGCCGGTCGCTTTCTCGATCTCGACCCGGACTGTTGCACCGCATGCCGCTGTATAGGCCGTGCCCATCCGGTTGTTATCGGTTGGCGGGAACAACACGCTGGCACGGTTGATGCGCGTGAATTTGCCGGCGCCACGACGCAGCGCGAGCCCGTCGATCTCGGCGCGATACTGCTCGCCGTTAATGGGAAAACGTGCGCGTGCCCACGACCAGCGCGAGAACCCGTGCGCCACGGCGCCGGTTACCAGATTGCGTGCATGGGCCGCGGCGGCGAGTTTGTCCAACGGCAGCGACGGCAGGCCCGCCATTGTGAGCTGTCCGCCCTTCCACTGCGCCTTGGCAAAGTCCTTGGCGCGTGGATCGCGCGGGCCGATATTCCATAGCGCCAGCGCCGCAGGCCACAGACCGAAGCGGAAGATCACCCGCGCAGCTTCCGCCGCGGCATGGGTACCGACATGGGCACCGATGGAGGCTGACGTGGCCGAACTGATCGACGGCACCCAGCGCGGATCCTTCTCGGCCTTGTCCTGGGTCTTCTGGTCCATGGTGTAGCAATCGCCGGAGGTCACCAGCTCCATCGCGTCGAACACGCCGACCTGCGACACAGCCACCTCGTCAGCGATGCTGCCGAGATGCAATGCCACGCGATTGGCCAGCGCCGTGCCGATGCCGTTGCCCATCTCGACATGGTCGCAGAAAATCGCGATCCTGCCGTCGGGGCTGAGTTCAACGCGACCGTTAGAACTATCGCCGCCGGTGCCGTAGTCCTTGGTCACACAGGCGACGCCGGTGCCGACCAGTATGCCACTGGTCGCGCGCGCCTTCTCTGCAGCTCGTTGCTTCCAGATCGCGTGCTGCTCGAGCTTGTCGAGAACCTCTAAGCTCCGCACCGAGACGATATAGGGATTGCCGGTCATGGTGCGGCCATCCTGCTTCAGGGCATTGCGTCGCCGGAAGTCGATGGGATCGAGCTTCAGCGCAAGCGCCGCCTCGTCGATCAGAACTTCCAGCGCGGTCATGGTCTGCAGCGAACCGTAGCCGCGCATCGAGCCCGCGGTCACGCCGCGGGTATGCTCTGCCACAGTCGTCACATCGACCTTCGGCACGTCATAGATACCAATCGCAGCCGTTGCGGCGCAGGTGGCGACATTGGCCGAGAAATTGGCGAGACCACCGCCATCGAGCACGTGATCGGCGGCGAAGGCCGTGATCTTGCCAGAGGCGCGATCGACCGACATGCGCGAGCGCATCTTGATGGCGTGGCGTTTGATGCCAGCCTGAAATTGCTGATACCGATCGTGCGCCAGCCGCACCGGACGGTCCGGGAAGAATATCGCCGCCAGCGTCACATAGAAAATGAATGGCGTATGGTCGCGGCCGCCGAAACCGCCCCCGACATAGGCGAATTGCGCGTTGATCGCACTCGGCTTGAACGGCGCCTTGGTTTCGCCAAGCAAAAACGCGATTGATTCCGCCGCTTCATACGGCGACTGCACGCCCAGCACCAGTTCGAGCGCCTTGTCTTTTGCGCTGTACCAGCCGAGTCCGCATTCCGGCTCCATAAACATCGGATCGACAGACTGCGTATCGAAGGTGCGGTCCAGCACCAGAGCCGAAGACTCGCTGGCGGCGATCTCGGCACGGATCTGGTCGCCATAGACCGCAGCCTTCTCGTAACCGGCCTCGTTCTTGTGCGCGGTCGAGGACCATACCGGCAGCGCGGACGCCTGGGTACGGCCGGGCGTGACCCAGCCGGCAAGGACCGGCGAGTAGACATCGGGCGCATCGGGCGTGGCGCCGGCAACGCGGGTGAAACGATACGCCGCATAATTCGGCATTACGATCGGGCCGGTCTCCTCGCCAAACTGCACGAAGGTACCATCGCGCAAGGCCATCCGCGCGCGGTCATAGGTGTCGAACTGCTCAAAGATCAGCAGCGCAACGGGCTGGCCCATATAGAGCGGCGTCTTGCCGACGGGACAGAACAGATCGCCTTCATAGTAGGCGGGAACGCGGATGTTGATCCTGGCGAGATCCGCCGCGGTGACGATCACCGTAGGCTTCAGCGCCCCGCTCAGCCGCGCGAGGTCCATGCCAAGATAGACATGGGTGGCATCGGGCGCGCGCACCAAAATCGCATGCGAGGTCTTGGCCGGCCAGCCCGGCAGGTCATTAGCCCGGAAATCCGACGCATAGAGTTTCGAGCCGGTGACCTTGGCGACGCCATCGACACGACCGGCACCGCCGATAGCGGGATTGAGCTTACCCCGCCCCGGCAGTGTCTCGCGTGCCGGGAACGCCACCGGCTCCGCCGCAGCTAGATGCGACAGGCTGAGCGAAATACCGCCAGCCGATACCCACTTCATAAACTCGCGACGCGAAGTCCGCATGCTTCCACCCCTGATCGACAGTCGTCCGCCGCCGCGCCGATTACTTGAGATCGGCGATGGTGGCCGGCCCCGGCCCGGTGGTGATCAGCGTCGGCCACTGGTTCGAGCCGAACGGCACCACGGGCGGCAGGAACGGCGTCATGCCGCGCTTGGCGCTCTCGGCGATGATGGCAGCGCGGGCGTCGCCCCCCATCAATTCATAATCCATCAGGTGATAGTTGCCGAAGAACAGCGAGCCCACCGAGCGATCGGCGATGATGCGGGTCAGCGACTCCAGCATGTCGGCTTGCGTGGTGGTGAACGACACGGTCTCGATCAGCAGCAGACGATCGTTGATGGCCTCCGGCGGGAAGAACTGCGCCAGCACGCTGAACAGCACGTTGTTCTGCCGTGCCACGTAAATCGTGTTGCTCGCGGCATAGGCCTTGTCCCAATCGGGACCCAGCATCTTCTTCCAGTCGCCCAGCACGGTCATCCAGTGATTGACCTGGGTCTGCGCGGCCCAAGTCACGTTCTTCGCAAGGAACGGCGCCTGCTTCTTGCCAAATGTCTCCAGCACATCGAAGGGGATGACGCCCTTGGCGATGCAATCGTCCATGAAAGCCAGGTTGTTCTGCAGGATGGTACGGTTGTTGTCGCGCCAGTCGGCCTGCATCGGCGTGAGATCGAGGCCATCCAGCGCCGACTGCATGCGGCTGCGATAGGCTTTCATCGAGCCGAGCCAGGATTTGTTATCGGGATTGTTGACGTAGGGGCCGACCACCTCGGCCAGTGCCATGGTGCTATGGCCGACTGACTTGAGCAGCTGATAGACCATTGGCACCGAGGGCGCGTCGAGCGGCGGTTTGCCGGGCTGGTACAGCGTAAATTTGCCGCCGGCGCCGGAGAACAGGCCGAGGATCACGGGATGTTTGGCGAGGATGTTGGTGCGGAAGACTTTGGCGGCGTCGCCGTAGAGCTCGAACATGCCGGTGTTGAGCGCGAGCATGTCCTTGGTGGCGGTCTCGGCAGGCGTTGTCGTGGTCAACCCGGAAATCGGCGCCATGTAGGATGGCAGGGTCTGGGCATGGGCGGCGCCGACGCCCCCCAACAGGACAGCTGCGAGAGCGACAGCGTGGCGATACGTCATATCCGGACTCCTCCGAGTCATCTTGGCGACTGCTACTGTCACGACTAACGCAGCACATCTTAAAAATCTGCCTTTCCATTCAGCAGAAATGGTCGCGACATAGTTGACGACAGCAAACACGCCGTGACGGGCGGAATGCTCTCGAACGCGACTGAACTGGATAAGAAAAACGCTACGAATCACGCAAAGCGCCGGTGACTCAAGGCTATACGCAATTTCGTGACACCGGAATTGGTTCGCGATCCGGAATACGCAATACGCAGCGATTTCTCGTCCGTCTGTGGTGGAAGGCTGGACGCCGGAAACAGGCCGGGGTTATTTTCACGACACGTAGATAAGCACCACCAACACGGCTATATGGCGCCGGACGTCTGAGGGGGAGCGCATGGCAAAAAAGACGTCCAGCAAATCGACGGAGATCAACGAGGCAGGTTCTCCCTCCGCGCTGATCGACACGAAGATCAAGGAGCTGGGTGACTGGCGCGGTGAGATGCTCGCTTCCGTCCGAAAGATCATCAGGCAGGCTGTCCCGGACGTGGTCGAGGAATGGAAGTGGCGCGGCGTTCCGGTCTGGGAACAGGCGGGCATCATCTGCACCGGCGAGACCTATAAAGCGGTCGTCAAGATGACCTTCGCGAAGGGCGCATCGCTCGATGATCCGTCAGGCCTGTTCAACTCCAGCCTCGACGGCAACACCCGCCGCGCCATCGATATTCACGAAGGCGACAAGCTCGACGAAAAGGCGCTGAAGGCGCTCATCCGCGCTGCGGTGGCGCTGAACACCTCGACAAAGAAGAAGCCAAAGAAAGCGTGAGCGTCGTTATCTGGCGACCGGCCACGACAGGTCGTAAGACATCACGTAGACGACGATCGCAGCCAGGCACAGAACCACGCCAATCCAGAACAGTGGCGAATGATGGATGGGGCGGCGGCGCGCGGCGTCGTCTCTCTGTTCGTGCTTCATTCCGTCCCCCATTTTCGGCGCAAGCGCCCTGACCGTCCGAATTGTCGCGCGACGTTCTGACACACAGATCGCGCCCGCCGAAGCACGCATTGTCGCACCATTCGCAGGAAAGGTACGCATGCACGGCGCGATTCGACGCAACGATGATGGTTTATCCGCGCTGCTCCAGCCAGCACGGATGACCGATGTCGTCGATATTGGCGCCAATCCCATCGATGGCGACCCGCCCTACAAGCCGATGCTGCAAAGCGGACTTTGCCGCGTTACCGGTTTCGATCCGCATCCGCAGGCATTGGCGCAACTGCAGGCACGCAAGGGCGCGTTTGAGACCTATCTTCCTTATGCCGTCGGCGATGGCGGCAGCCATACGCTGAACATCTGCCGCGGCATCGGCTTTGCCAGCCTGCTGCAGCCTGAGCCGAAGACACTCACGCACTTTCCGAACTTCACAGAGCTCGGACGTGTCGTCGACAGGCTCCCGCTCGATACACGGCGGCTCGACGATATCGCCGAGATCGAGCACATCGATCTCTTGAAGATCGACATTCAGGGTGGCGAACTGTCGGTGTTCAGGAACGGTCGCAGCAAATTGGCAAAGGCCGTCGCCATTCAGACCGAAGTCTCCTTCGTGCCACTCTATGAGAGGCAACCGGTGTTCGGCGACATCGATCTCGAACTGCGCAGCCTCGGCTTCATTCCGCACATGTTCGCGGCCATCAACAAGAAGATGATCGCGCCGATGATGGGCCCCAACCCTGCTGCTGCCATTAATCAACTCGTCGAGGCCGACGTCGTCTATGTCCGGGATTTCATCCAGGCCGAGGCGATGGATAGCGAGCAGCTCAAGCATCTCGCACTGATCGCGCATCATTGCTACGGCTCGTTCGATCTGGCGCTGAATTGCGTGCATCATCTCGCCAGCCGCGGTGCCGTCGCGCCCGATGCCAAGAACCGCTATGTCGCCCTGCTCCAGGCCAATCGCCCCAAAGTAGCTGGCGGCAGACTTTAAACTTCTCCGGTTCCGACGTAACATGGTGTCCGGCGCAGGGGACGCGCCGACGCTTGCATCAGATTCCAGCCAGGACACGGGGCAGACAATGCTTTCTCGGCGCCGACTTTTGCTGACTGCGGGAATGGCGATCGCCTGCCCTGCAGTCCTGCGCGCCGAACCGCTGAAGATGCGCCTCGCCCATAGTCTTCCGACCACCCATCCCGTCCACCCGGCCATGCAGCACTTTGCCGATCTGGCGCGCGAGCGTTCGCAGGGCGAACTCGACATCGCGCTGTTTGCGGACGGCCAGCTCGGTCAGGAAGTCGACCTGCTGTCGCAGGTACAGGCCGGCAAACTGGATTTCCTGAAAGTCAGCGCCAGCGTGCTCGAGCGCTTCCATCCCACCTATAAGGTTCTTAACCTGCCTTTCACCTTCCGCGATCGCTCCCATTGGCTGAAAGTAACGAGCAACGAGATCGGCAGCGACGTTCTGGCCTCAACCACATCGGCGGGTCTCACCGGCCTGACCTTCTACGATGCCGGCGCACGCAGCTTCTATGGCCGAAAACCGATTCTGCATCCCGACGATCTCAAGGGCATGAAGATCCGCATCCAGCCGTCTGAGACGATGGTCAAGCTGATGCAGCTGTTCGGTGCCGAAGGCATCGAGCTGTCATGGAGCAATGTCTATGTCGCGCTGAAGTCGGGATTGGTCGATGGTGCAGAGAACAGCGTGGTGGCGCTGATTGTCGGCAAGCATGCCGAAGTCGCAACGCACTACTCGTTCGACGAACACACCATGATTCCGGATGTACTGCTGGTAGGCGCCGGCCGGCTCAATAGCATGACGCCGAAACAGCGGGAGATCATCCGCGAAGCCGCCGCCCTATCCTATCATCACATGAACAAGCTGTGGACCGCATTCGAGGCGCAAACGCGCCTGCAGGTCGAAGCGATGGGCGTGACATTTGTCACGCCGGACAAGGCCCCCTTCATCGCGAAGGCAGCGCCCCTCGCCGACATCTATGCCGGCGAGGAAGCGTCACGGACGTTGCTGCGCAGGATCGCGCAGGCATAGGTCGTTTGATCGGGCTTATTTGACGCCGAGCAGTTCGACGTCGAAGATCAACGTCGCATTTGGCGGGATCACGCCGCCAGCACCACGCGCGCCATAGCCGAGATCCGGCGGAATGATCAGCGTGCGCTTGCCGCCGACCTTCATGGTGGCGACGCCTTCGTCCCAGCCCTTGATGACACGCGACATGCCGATCGGGAATTCGAACGGCTCGTTGCGATCGACCGACGAGTCGAATTTCTTGCCCTTGACGCCGTTCTCATAGAGCCAGCCGGTGTAATGCATCACGCAGGTCTGGCCCTTGGCCGGCGTTGCGCCGGTGCCGACGGTGGTGTCTTCGATCTGGAGGCCTGAAGCTGTGGTCATGGTTTTTCCTGCGGCTGGCGCCATTTTCTGCGGCGCTTGTTTTTGAGGCGCTTGCGCCATGGCGGAAGAAAGGGAGACGTCGGACACGGCCACGATCATGGCCGCACTGAGCGCGACGGCCGTGGCTCTAACGGCACGCTGGGAGTTTCGCATCATGTCTCCTGGATGGTTGGGTCTGCGAGCGGCGCAGTCATGCCCCGTCATCGCACCGCAACGCAAGTCCTGGCAATGCCGAATCCCGAAGCCGCGATCCATGAAGATCGGTCAATGAGGATGCTTGAATCGGTCCTCAGTCAGGCTTGGAGCTGCGTCGGGCCAGCTGACCCTTGTAATTTTCAAGCAACCGGGTCGCCAACTCTGTCGCCTCATCGCTTGCCTGGATCGAGCGACTGTCGGACATCGGCTCTGCGAGCGAGGCCGGATGTTTGAAGCTGAACGAGCGGATGACGCGATCGATGGCTGCTTGCATGGATAACTCCCGATGGCGACAGGAACTCCGCGTTTCGCGGAAAGTTCCTGATCAGTCAGCCGGAGGGCACCGCAGGTTCAAGGCAGCAGCACGGCCGCTGCAAAGCCGCAACATGGCCATTTTGGCTACAAATGTTGCTAAGCGCCTGCTTCTGCTGCGAATTGCAGCCCTTTGAAAGTCAGTCGCTTGGGGTCGCGAACGCCCGCCAGATACAGGCCGCGAATGAAGTGGGTCACCATGTCGCGATCACAGCCGGTCAGAATGACCACGGCATCGACGGCTGTCTTCTGGGCATCCATATCGGTCCTCGCGCCGCACAGGCGGCCTGCTCCGCGCGCTCCAAATCGCCGGATGACCAAAACATGCCCGATTCCCAGGATTTGCGGATATACGCGGATCACCCCGGCGCAAGCTCCGCCCCAGCCTCGCGCAGGCCTCCTTGCCGGCAAATCATGCGTAAGATTGCCGTAAATCGCAGATAGTTGATGCGTTGCCGCGCTGTCGGCTGTAAACCGCAGCGGAGTTTCGGCCATTGCCTGGGTGTTTGCCCGGCTGCCGCACCCGACAATGACCCACCCCAAACCGAAGAAAGCGACAAGGCCTCGTTCATGTCATTTAAGGAACCCAGCTTCGCGGATCGCCAGAAGGCTGCGATCGAAGCCAAGAAGAACATTCTGAACAAATTCAAGGCAGCACCGGGGCCCGATGATCCTGCCGTGAAGGCGCGCGCCGCCGAGCGCGAAGCCGCTGCCGTCGCACGCGCGGAAGCCAAGGCCATCCGCGACGCTGAGAAGGCCGTCCAGAAGGCTCGCGAAGCCGAAGAAGCCGCCGCCGCTGTAGCCCAGGCTGCGCGCGAAAAGGAAGAAGCCGCGCTTGCCCAGGCCGCGCTGGAAGCCCAGCAGAAAGCCGCCCGCGACGCCCGCTACGCCGCCCGCAAGAAGCGTAAATAAGCACGAGATCAGCGTGCCATCATCCGATGGCACGCTGCCTGAATTGATTGTCCGAGGTCAGTTCGTTTTGCCGAATTGCGGCTCGTCGGGTTTGACGAAATTGTTGCCGCTCGGGCCGTAGCCGGTGATCTGAATCACGGCCCCCTCTTCCCGTGTGCCGTCCCAATGCACCGCACCGGCGGGATGCACCATGTAGCCGCCGGTCTTCATCGGGATCGACTTTTCGGGCACGAAGGCTTCGCCCGTGCCGGTGTACCAGGTGCCCGACAGCACCACGACGTGACGATCTTCGGGATGCTTGTGCGGCTTGCTCATGATGCCGGGCGGCCATTTGATCCGCAGCACATAGATGCCCTGCTTCGAGGGATCGCCATAGAGCGTCGCAACTTCAACGCCGACACCGAACGGATTCTTCCAGACTTCCTCGCCCTGACTGATGCGCACAAAGCCCATCTCGTCGGTGGCGCTCCATGTCGTCACGCTTGGAAAGAGCGTTGCCGCGATCAGACAAGTCGCCGCAACAACGAGGCGTCGTTCTTTTTTCATCATGGCCTCCCAGGCATTTTCTTGTGCGCGGAGGCTATGCCGAGTTTTCAGGTCCAGCAACGAGCAGCGCAACATGACAAGCCCGCCACACGGACGGGCCCGTCACAGCGATGCGGGTGAAGACGTTACTTCTTCATCATTCCGTCTTCCTTCTTCATCATGCCGTCTTTCTTCATGCCATCGTCCTTCTTCATACCGTCGTGAGACATGGCATCCTTCTTCATACCGTCGCCCTTCGACATAGTGTCCCTTTTCATGCCGTCATCCTTGCTCATCTTGTCCTGAGCGAACGCGGCAGGTGCCAGCGCGAGGCTGAGCGAGACGAGCGCGGCGGACACGCCGAGCGCAAACCTGGTGGAGATGGTCATGATGTTTTTCCTCGGATCCATTTCTGAAGCGCGACGTCTGTCGCTATGAACCAGACGTACGGAGGTCGCGGTTTGTTACGTCGCATCAAAAAAGTCTTGATGATGCATCCGATAGCCATTGCGTGCGACGCAACATCACTTGCCCACCGGTTCGGATTGTATAAACGAAGGGACGCGCGGTGACGGAGCAACAGGACGCGGGCGCATTTTGTCCCGCCCGGCACCAGACGAACACTTTCAGGAGTTACGCATGCTGACTCGCCGCCACATCCTTGGATCGGCCCTCGCCGTGCCTGCGATCCTCCGTTGCGGCATCAATACGGCGCAGGCAGCGACTACACTGAAGATTTCGCACCAGTTTCCCGGCGGCAGCATCGACAACGGCGACTTCCGCGACCGACTGGTCCGCACTTTCGCAGCCGCCATTGCCAAGCAGAGTGGCGGCGACCTTGTTGCCGAGGTTTATCCGGATTCGTCGCTCATCAGGGCGGATGCGCAATTTTCCGCCATGCGCAAAGGGACTCTCGATCTCAGCCTTTATCCCTTGCCTTATGCCGGCAATGAATTGCCGGAGGCGAATATCGGCCTGATGCCCGGTCTGGTCTCGACCTACGATCAGGGCCTGCGCTGGAAGAACCTGCCGATCGGCAAGGCACTGAGCGACATTCTCGCCGACAAGGGCATCATGCTGCTGACCTGGGTCTGGCAGGCCGGCGGCGTGGCTAGCCGCTCGCGCCCGCTGGTTGTCCCCGAGGACGCCAAGGGGCTCACGGTACGCGGCGGTTCGCGCGAGATGAACATGATGCTGCAGACTGCCGGCGCGCGCGTGCTCTCAATGCCGTCCAACGAAATTTACGCGGCGATGAAGAGCGGCGCCTGCGATGCCGGCATCACCTCATCGACCAGCCTCATCTCATTCAAGCTGAGCGAAGTCGCCAAGCATCTGACCTCCGGCGCGGGTGCGTCCTACTGGTTCATGCTTGAGCCGCTGATGATGTCCAAGACTGTGTTCGACAAGTTGCCGAAAGCACATCAGGATATTCTGGTCTCGGTCGGCGCCGAGATGGAAGCCTTCGGCAAGGCGGGCGCGCAGCAGGACGATGTCGAAGTGTCCAGGGTCTATGAGAAGGCCGGCGCCAAGGTCAGCGCGCTCGACGCTGCGACCGTCGGCAAGTGGCGCGATATCGCGCGCGACACGGCGTGGAAGGACTACGTCGCCAAGACGCCGCTCACCGCGAACCTTCTCAAGCTCGCGCTGGACGTCCCGGCCTGACGTATCCTGTCGTCCGCCAGGTGGCTCTCAGCGCGTCTTGGCGTTGAGTGCCGAAGCGACACGGCTGACCGGCGCGCGGCCGATCAGAGCGCTGATGGTGTTGGTCGCAGCGAGCAGCTTGTTCATATCGACGCCCGTCGCAATCCCCATGCCTTCCAGCATGTAGACCACATCTTCGGTGCCGACATTGCCGGTCGCACCAGGCGCATAGGGGCACCCGCCGAGACCGCCGGCAGCGCTGTCGACAACGCGACAGCCTTCTTCCATCCCGGCATAGAGATTAGCCAGCGCCTGACCATAAGTGTCGTGGAAGTGCATAGCGAGCTTTGGCATGGGAACCGAGCCAGCAACGGCGCGCAGCATCTGCCGCGCCTTCGACGGCGTCCCGACACCGATCGTGTCACCGAGTGAAACTTCGTAGCAGCCGAGATCAAACAGCGTCTTCGAGACATCGACGACCGCCTGCGGCGCGACGGCGCCATCATAGGGACAACCGAGAACGCAGGACACGTAACCCCGCACGCGGATGCCGTCGGCCTTGGCGCGCTCGATCACCGGCTTGAAGCGCTCGATGGATTCGGCGACCGAGCAATTGATGTTGGCACGCGAAAAGCCTTCCGAGGCCGAGGCGAACACCGCGATGACTTTCGCGCCGACCGCCTTCGCGCCCTCATAGCCCTTCTCGTTCGGCACCAGCACATGGAATTCACCGGGCAAATCGCGCAGGCCGAGAAATACCTGATCCGAACCCATCATTTTGGGGATCGCCTTGGGCGACACGAACGAGCCGACCTCAACCGTATGCAGGCCAGCCCCGACCAACGCCTTCACGAAGGCGATGCGGTCTTCGACCGACACCGGCGTCTTTTCATTCTGCAAACCGTCGCGCGGACCGACCTCGACGATACGAACCAGATCACTCATGCCAATTTCAATCTCACGTGTCTTTCAGAGGATCAGGCGCTCGGCTCGACTTCCGCAAGCTCGACGCCTTCTCCAACGATATCGCCAACCTTGCACTTGATGCGCTTGAGCACGCCGGCAAACGGCGCACGCAATGTCTGCTCCATCTTCATGACTTCCAAGGTCAGGATGGCCGCGCCCTTCTCAAGGGTCGCGCCCTCCTCGGCCAGCAGCGCCACCACGGTGCCGGGCAACGGCGCAACGATCTTGTCCTCGCCGACTTGCTCTTCATCGTCGCCGCCGAACGGATCGACCCAATGCATGTCGAAACGGCCGTGACGCGTACGCAGGTAGAGTTCGTGGCCCTCGATCACCGAAACAATGTGCGAGCGCGCTCCGTCCAGCGTCAGATCGAAATGCTCGTCATCGGCCGCAGCCGTCTCAAACCCCAGTTCGCGAGTGCCGATCGAAATCGTTGCAGGACCGCTGCCGTAATTCAACGTCACGCGCTGCTCGTCCGAACCATGCTTGAATTTGAACACCCGCTGGCGACGCCCGACCGGCATCCAACCAGCCGTCAGCCAGGGCGAGGTACCGGCAGCCCGTGCTGCCTGCTCTTCGCTTGCGACGATGGCGGCGACGGCCGCGCATAGTTCGAGATCGCCAGGCGCCGCCGAGTCCGGCGTCAACACTTTCAATTCACGCTCGATAAAGCCGGTGTCGATGGTGTTGGCACGCACATCCGGATGCGTCACAAGCGCCGACAGGAACGGCGTGTTGGTGACGATGCCGCGAATATCGGTTTCTTCCAGTCCGCGATTGAGCCGGTTGATCGCTGCATCGCGTGTTGGCGCCCAAGCGATCACCTTGGCGAGCATGGCATCGTAATTCGGCGACACCGCATCGCCCTCGCGATAGCCGGCATCAATGCGCAAACCATTGGTTTCCGCGGGCGTGCGCCAGGTGCGGATCCTGCCGACCGACGGCATGAAATTCTTGTGCGGATTCTCGGCGTAAACCCGCGCCTCGATGGCGTGGCCGTTGAGCTTGATCTCGCTTTGCGTCAGCGGCAGCTTTTCGCCAAACGCCACGCGGAGCTGCCACTCGACCAGATCAACGCCGGTGATCAGTTCGGTGACCGGATGCTCGACCTGCAGGCGCGTGTTCATCTCGATGAAGAACACGTCCTTGCCGTCAGAGACGAATTCGATAGTGCCGGCACCGACATAGTTCACCGCGCCTGCGGCCTTGCGTGCAGCCGCGCAAACCGCCTCACGCTGCGCGCCGTTCAACGTCGGCGAAGGCGCCTCTTCGATTACTTTCTGATGCCGTCGCTGCAGCGTACATTCGCGCTCGAACAGCGAGACCAGATTGCCGTGGCTGTCGCCGACGATCTGCACTTCGATGTGGCGGGGATTGTCGACATACTTCTCGATCAGCATACGATCGTCACCGAATGCTGCTTTCGCTTCGCGCTTGGCGCTGACAATGGCCGGAGCCAGTTCAGCCGCCGAGCGCACCACGCGCATGCCACGCCCGCCGCCGCCAGCGGAAGCCTTCACCAGAACCGGGAAGCCGATCTTGTCGGCCGCCTTGGCCAGTGTCGCGTCGTCCTGCGCTTCGCCATGGAAGCCCGGCACCAGTGGCACACCAGCCTTCTCCATCAGTGCCTTGGAGCCCGACTTCGAGCCCATCGCAGTGATCATCTCCGCAGTAGGTCCAACGAAGATCAGGCCGGCATCGGCACAAGCCTGCGCGAACTCGGCGCTCTCCGAGAGAAAGCCGTAGCCGGGATGGATCGCCTCGGCGCCGGTCTTCTTTGCAGCTTCGAGAATGCGCTCGATATTGAGATAGCTGTCGCGCGCACGCGCCGGGCCGATCAACACGGCCTCGTCGGCTTCCGCGACATGCAGCGCATGGCCATCTGCCTCGGAATAGACCGCGACGGTGCGCAAGCCCATGGCCCGCGCGGTACGGATGACGCGGCAGGCTATCTCGCCGCGATTGGCGATCAGGAGCGTGCGAAAGCGGCGATATAAAGCTTTTGAAATTTCGGCTTTGGCCATCATCACATCCTGAACAGGCCGAAGCGCGTCGGCTCGATCGGCGCATTGGCCGACGCTGACAAACCAAGTCCGAGCACCAGGCGCGTATCTGCGGGATCGATCACGCCATCATCCCAGAGGCGCGCCGTTGCGTAATACGGGCTGCCCTGGGTCTCGAACTGGTCGCGTGTCGGCTTGCGAAACGCTTCCTCCTCTTCGGTCGACCAAGTGCCGCCCTTGGCTTCGATATTGTCGCGGCGCAGCTGACTCAGCACCATCGCTGCCTGCTCGCCGCCCATCACCGAGATACGGGCATTGGGCCACATCCACAGAAAGCGCGGGCTGTAGGCGCGGCCGCACATGCCGTAATTGCCGGCGCCGTAGGAGCCGCCGACCACCACAGTGAATTTCGGGACGTTGGCCGTGGCGACAGCTGTCACCAGCTTGGCGCCATCGCGCGCAATGCCGCCGGCTTCGTATTTCTTGCCGACCATGAAGCCGGTGATGTTCTGCAGGAACACCAGCGGGATGTTGCGCTGGCAGCAGAGCTCGATGAAATGCGCGCCCTTCAGCGAGCTCTCGCTGAACAGGATGCCGTTGTTAGCGATGATGCCGACCGGGAAGCCCCAGATATGCGCGAAGCCGCAGATCAGTGTCGTGCCGTAGAGCTTCTTGAATTCGTCGAATTCGGAGCCGTCGACAATGCGCGCGATGATGTCGTGCATGTCGAACGGCTTGCGCGCGTCGGCAGGAATGACACCGTAGAGTTCTTCAGCCGCGTATACGGGATCGCGGGGCGCCTGCATGTTCAATGTGGCCCGCTGTGGTGGCTTCAGCGTCGCGACGATTTTTCGCGCGATGCCGATGGCGTGACCATCGTTCTGTGCGTAGTGATCGGTGACGCCAGACTGCCGCGAATGCACATCCGCGCCGCCAAGTTCTTCGGCGGTGACAACCTCGCCGGTTGCGGCCTTCACCAGCGGCGGACCGCCGAGGAAGATCGTGCCCTGATTGCGCACGATGATGCTCTCGTCGGACATCGCCGGCATATAGGCGCCGCCGGCGGTGCAAGAGCCCATCACGACAGCAATCTGCGGAATGCCCTGCGCCGACATCTGCGCCTGATTGTAGAAGATGCGGCCGAAATGGCGCTCATCTGGAAAGATGTCGTCCTGCTGCGGCAAGAACGCACCGCCGGAGTCCACCATATAGATACACGGCAGATTGTTCTGCCGTGCGATGTCCTGCGCGCGCAGATGCTTCTTCACCGTCATCGGATAGTAAGTGCCGCCCTTGATGGTCGCATCATTGGCGACGATCATGCACTCCCTGCCAGACACTCGGCCGACGCCAGTGATGACGCTGGCGGAATGGACATCGCCGCCATAGAGGCCGTTGGCGGCCAATGGCGAGAGTTCGAGGAAGGCCGTGCCGGGATCGATCATCAGATCGACACGCTCGCGGGCCAGCATCTTGCCACGCGCGGTGTGCTTGGCGCGGGACGCCTTGCCGCCGCCGCCGGCGACCGCACCGAGCTTGTCCTTGAGCTCGGCAACCTGCGCCTTCATCACATCGACATTGCGTTTGAACTCGGCCGAGGTGGGATCGATCGTGGAGCGAAGCGACATCGGCTTCCGTTTCCTGCAGGGTCTGTTTCTTGTTTGCACGGCGGCCCGGCAACGGGCCTGCCATGATGGTGTCACCCCGTCGTGGCGGGACGCAACCCTAACTTTCGGTGCTGGTCAGGGTGAGATTTGGAGCGTTACGGAGGCTGATTTGCCCGCAAACCGGTCGTCAGTGCGACCATGGCTCCGAGCGGCGGAACGCAAAATTGTCGGCATAGGCGATGGTCCGGGGCGCACGCACCTTGGGCTCGATCACCTGATAGGCAATGCCTTCGCGCTCGCAGTAGGCGACCGCCTCTTCCTTGCTGTCGAAGTGGATGGACAGCTGCTGCTTCATGTCACCGGACGACGTCCAGCCCATCAGGGGCTCGATCACCCGCGCCTGCTCCGGCTCATAATCGAGCTGCCAGTCCTTGGTCTTGGCGAGGCCTGCCTGCATGGCATTCTTGGGGGCTTTGAAGATACGTGCGGTCATGGAATGCGATAGCCTTTTAAGGATGGGCCTTCGTCTCGGGATTAGCGTCTCGGGATCGGCCTTGGTCAGCTGCGACACTGCGACAAATTGGTGAAAACGGCGGGGCTGGTATATCCAATTGTCACGAATTTGATCCGTGATTCCGTCGTTTGGCGGCTTCGTTATTGTGTATATTCGTTCCACGGCGTCGTGACAATCGGGGCACGAAGCGGTCTATCTGATCTCGCAATTCGGCATCACGAAGGGCTCCTGAAGCGGCACCCATGGATATTCACGCCATCCTTCCCCCCAAAGGCCGAGACCTTCGGCTGGACCTGTTCCGCGGTATCGCCAACTGGGCGATCTACCTCGATCACATCCCCGACAATGTGGTGAACTGGGTCACCACCCGGAACTATGGTTTCTCCGACGCGGCCGACCTGTTCGTCTTCATCTCCGGCTACACGGCGTCCTTCGTCTACGCCAAGATGATGCTGGAGCGGGGCTTCATCGTCGGCGCTACGCGCCTCACCAAGCGGGTCTGGCAGCTCTATGTCGCCCACGTTATCCTGTTCGTGATCTACATCGCCGCCATCGGCTATGTGGCGCAGCGCTATAATGACCCCGACATCATCAACGAGTTCAACGTTGCCGGTCTGGTCGACAATCCGATCCAGACGCTGACGCAAGGTCTGCTGCTCAAGTTCAAGCCGCTCAATCTCGACGTGCTGCCACTCTATATTGTGCTGATGGGCCTGTTCCCGCCGGTGCTGTGGATGATGCTGCGCAAGCCGGATCTGACGATGCTCGCGTCGCTGGCGCTGTATTTCGCGGCACGCCAGTTCGGCTGGAATCTGCCTGCCTATCCCTACGGCGTCTGGTACTTCAACCCATTCACCTGGCAATTGCTGTTCGTGTTCGGCGCCTGGTTCGCGCTCGGCGGCGCGCTCGAGTCACGCTCGGTGATCCGCTCCAAGGTGCTGCTGTATTTTGGCATCGCCTATCTCTTGTTCTCGCTTGTCATGACCATGGCCGGTCGCTTCCCGGACACCGGCCACATGATCATGCCGGACTGGTTGTTCGACGCGTTCAATCCAAACGACAAGACCAACCTCGCGCCCTATCGCGTGCTGCATTTCGTGATCATCGCCTTCTTCGTCACCCGCTTCGTGCCGAAGGAATGGAAAGGCCTGGAGTGGCCGGTGTTTCAGCCGCTCATCAAATGCGGCCAGCAGTCGCTCGCCGTATTCTGCGTCGGCGTGTTCCTGTCCTTCGTCGGCCACTTCCAGCTGATGATGTCGTCAGGCTCGCTGCTGGCGCAAATATTCGTCAGCGCCGCCGGCATCGGCATCATGACCTGCGTGGCCTATTACATCTCGTGGTCGAAGAAGCAGGACAAGCCGTTGCCGAAGCCGGCTGCTCCCGCAACGTCAGAACAGCAGGCATCGCCGTCGAAAGCCGCAGAATAGACCCGTTGTCGAACATGGTGCGGGACAGGCGAGAAATCGCCGGCAGATGCCTTGCTGCCCCCGGCCTAAGCGTGTATCGACACCGCATCGTCGGGGTATAGCGCAGCCTGGTAGCGCGGCGGTTTTGGGTACCGCAGGTCCTAGGTTCGAATCCTAGTGCCCCGACCATCCCCCATTATATTCAATGACTTAGCGCTTCTTGAACAGCGGATGGACCACCTGGTCCCCGGGCGCGATTCCATATTTTCTGGCGGTACCAGCGACCACTTCGAGAACAGCCCGTGCCGGGCCTCCCGATGAAATGATCTTGAGGGATTGTGGCTCGGTATTCTCCGCGATCCGGAGCACCCGGCCGTCGCCGCTGATGAAGACCATGTCGAGCGAAACGAAGGTGTTCTTCATCCACATGGAGACCTGCTGCTCCGGCGTGAAGTCGAACAGCATACCGCGGCCATCCGCGAGCTCCTTGCGATACATCAGACCGGTCGCCCGCTCCTCGTCGGTCTTGGCGATTTCGACGGAGAACATCCGCACACCTGACTTGGTGACGATTTCGAGCGGCTGGAATTCGGCGGCTGCGGCTGGCTTATAAGGGCCGACAAGGGCCAGAGCGGCGATCACCGCCAGCATCGAGAGGCGGCAGCGGGCGGCGAAGCGAAACAGACTCATGAAGGGCAATCCACGCAAAGAGCCCGGTCAGGACGCCGGGCGGCGCGACCCTAGCCTGACGACGCGTGCCAGCGCCAGACGGTCGTGATGCACAGCCGCGTGATGGCCCTCGGACGGTAAGGCTGGCAGGAAACCCGCAAGAAACTTGGAAAACCGTAGACGGCTTAGTGCGACGAAAGACCCGGCGTACCGCCTTCGGGCTGGATCTCGGCAGCCATCATGCCCTTGGAGCCGGGCCCGAAGCGCACCAGCACATACTGGCCGGGACGCAGCTCGGTCATGCCGAAGCGGCGCAGGGTTTCCATGTGGACGAAGATGTCCGGCGTGCCTTCACCGCAGCTGAGGAAGCCGAAGCCACGCAGCCGGTTGAACCACTTCACCTGCGCCCGCTCGAGACCACTGGTGGGCGTCACGCTGACGTGGGTGCGCGGTGGCAACATCTGCGCCGGATGGATGGCAGTCGACTCGTCCATCGAGACAACGCGGAAAGCCTGATAGCCCTTGGACCGCTGGGTGCATTCAACGACCACACGGGCACCTTCATAGGCCGTCTGGTAGCCGTCGCGGCGAAGCACGGTCACATGCAGGAGCACGTCGGCTGCGCCATTGTCAGGAATGATGAAGCCATAACCCTTGGAAGCATCGAACCACTTGATAACACCGCTGATCTCGACGAGATCGACGGCGTTGCCTTCGCCGACACCCGCAAAGGGGTCGAGTGCGTCGCGGCTTGCGTTGCCTGAAAGCTCATTCCCTGGTCGCGGACCACCCGCTCCGGGAATCAGTCCCCCCAACCGCTTGGACTCAAATGCGTCCGACCCCATGGCCCCGGATCCCACTATCATTTGCGCTGTCAGCCCTGTCAGCGCCATCTCACATGCCCCATCGAAGCTAATTCACGATGGCGCGGTGCGAATCTTTCGATTCGAAGATAACACTGTCGCCTGATCAGCAAAGACAAAAAACGAACACAGTGACAGCTATGAACAGCTTGCGCTCAAACGAATCAGATGCGCATCAATTTCCGACGAATGGTCCGAGCGTTTCGCCGATATCATGGCGAATGACAAGGTCAGCGTGATCGTCCTGCTCGGTCGCCTCATTGTTGATGATGACAAGGCGTGCACCGGCATGTTTCGCCATCATCGGGAATCCCGCTGCGGGCCACACGACGAGCGACGATCCAATCGCAATGAACAGATCGCAGTGCTGCGATAGCTCAGCTGCGCGACGCATCTCATCTTCAGGCATCGCCTGACCGAATGAGATCGTCGCAGCCTTCACGGGCTCGCCGCATACCGTGCAGTCTGGCGCCTGTCTTTCGGAATCGAATCTGCTCTTCACCCAATCGAGCTCATAGCGCCTCGCGCAACCGATGCAGCGCGCATAGGTCGTATTGCCGTGCAGCTCGATCACAGCGTCAGCCTTGAAGCCGGACGCTTGATGCAGGTTGTCGATGTTTTGGGTGATCACAGCAGGAATCTTGCCAGCCTTGTAGAGCGAGGCGAGTGCGCGATGCCCGCGACCAGGCTTGGCCGCAGCGAATGTCTCTTCCATCGCAAAGCGCCGGCGCCAGGCTTCATCGCGTGCGTCCTGACTGGCGACGAACTCGTCGAACGGAATTGGCCGGTTACGGGTCCACAAGCCACCAGGCGAACGGAAATCGGGAATGCCCGTTTCGGTCGAGATCCCCGCGCCGGTGAACGGCACGATGGTTCTGGCTTCGGCGATCATCTCGCCAAGACGATCCACGCCAGTGCGAAGGTCGGTTGCAATCATTGGAAGGTCCGAGAGGGAGTGATCCGACGACAATGCCGCAGACCGGGATCCGGTGCCATGCCGGGATCAACGCATGTTTTGCTTCGTCGCCACGTTTCCTGGATCTATTTCGCTTTGGCGCGTCCATTCCTGGCGGGCTTGTCGATCAAAAAGTCTTCCCGCTTGCGACCGGCGGCGATCTCCTTCGCGAGCCAGCCCGCAACACCGCCGCGCCCGGTCCAGGTCTCTCCCGTTTTGGGATGGCGATACTTCGCCGGAACCTTGATGCCTTTGACGCGGCTGGTTTTGCCGTCGACGTTTCTGATCTGTGCGAGTTGCGCTTGCAATTCGGCGCGGTGCGCTTGCAGTTGCTTGTCGATATCCTCCCGCAATGCGAGGAGTTCGGGAACCGAAAGAGATTTGATATCAAGGGTCGGCATAAACAAGCTCCGATAAAATACGTCCGCACTCCTTCCCCAAGGCGCGCAAAATATGCGCCAGCGTGCGTCAATTAAATGAAATGCGGACGGTGTCAAAACACCACATCAAAATCAAATATCGGGGCGAAGCTGAAATGAGCTCCGCCCTTAAGTAATCAAATACCGATTTGCGAAATCTTTATGCAGCTCGCGAGACATCGGCGGAGAGCTCGCTCTTCGGCAGATCGTCCTTCTTCGGCTTTGCCACCGGTGTTGCCTGAGACTTCTTCACGGACTTGCCGTACTGCGCGAGCCTATCGAGCTCGGCTTCGAGCTCAGCCTGACGCGCAGCAACTTTTTCCGCCAGCTTGTCGGATGCATGATCGCGCAGTGCCGCAAGTTCCTCGATGCTCAGTGAATCCAGATCGATCTTGGCCATGGAAATCTCCGTTTGTTCCGAACTAGCGGTAACATCCATGCGCCGCAAGCGCGGCAGCGCGATCATCCACCGAAGACATCATGATGGATGCAATTCAATTGACGTCGAGCTCACGCTTCGCAGAGAATGGATGCAGGATTGGGGAAACGCGTCATGGCATCTTGGAAAGAAGAGCGTGACCGACTGGTCGCGCAGACGCTCGCATTCGTACAGGAGGTCGCCGCAGCGCATCCGGTCGCGGCCCAGCGACTGAACATCTGGCAACCGCCGAGCCACGCGCCATCGCAAGCGTCCGTTTCAACGCAAACCGTCACCTCGCCTGCCACCGTGGACGCAGATCGCTTGACGGCCCCTACATTGATTGTACATGCGGCGAACGCGGCAATTGAAACCTCGGAGCGTAGTTCGCAGGACATTCCTGTTGCAGTTCCAACCAACGTGCCATCTCCTGCCCGGAGAGATCCGCTTTATTCGGGCCCATCTGAGCGGGCCGAGATCCTCAAGCGCGTTGCTTCGTTCAAGGCTCGCCAGGCCCAGATGATCCACGAGCGCGACGTCTACTACGAAGCCATGCAGACGCGTATCCGAACAACGCTGCGGAACGATTCCGGGCGCGACCGGTTGTAAAGCCGGAGCAGCTTCCCCGATGCTCTGTTTTCAGAAAGCCCCGTCCTCCCCCGGCGGGGCTTTCGCCTTGCGGGCTTCGGCTTGCTGGAGCTTCAACTCGAGGGGACGTCCGTTGGTCCTGGCTATTTGCCGAGGTGTCGCCGCACGGCGGCAACCGACGAGCCGACCTTTTCGATTGCAGCGTTCAGTTCGGTCGGCGAGACGCTCAGCCGATAGGCCCAATAGTCGCGCTGGGTAGCGTCACTGGAATCGATCACCGGCGCCGGCCGGACGCCGCGTTCGGACGCCAGGACGACGGCGACTGGGACGAGACTGATCATGCCGGCAGGGTAACACGTCGCCCGCACAGCCCAAGCGAGCGCTCGCTCCAACGTTAACAGGCGATTGATGCGATCTCGGAAAGTCGTCTAGCCAAAGCAAGCCTTGCCGCGAGCGGCTACTGAACCACCGAGCCCAGCGAGGCCTGGATCTCATTGAGCGGGATGCAAAGCTTTTTGCGGCGCAGGCCGCGAATGGCGCCGGTGACCTTCAAGATCTTGCCGGCCGCACATGACCCGTCCTGGACCAGCGCGCTCTCGTAAGGCGCCAGAATGAGCGGTTCAGCTGTCCGAATGGACTGAGCGGCGGAAGGTGTGGCCAACGCCACCAGAGAAATTCCGAAAGTCCCCAAAACCCAAAAACGCATGGTCGTCCCCAACACAGCAAATACGCACCGGTCCAAGGGTAATCGTTCACGCCCTTCAATTTTTGCAGTCGGCTCTCCCCGAGCCGTTACCGCAACTATTGCCCCGGACCACCGCGAAACACAAAGCAATTTTCGCGCCGATTTCCGGTCTCAGCATAGGGTCAGAGCGTGACCTGCTCGTGACCGCACTCCTTGCAGGTGAAAGACACCCGCGCGACGCCCTTTGGCGCCGAGACCTTGTTCGCCGCGCCGCACTTGCCGCAGGTCGTCATAATCCGTGTGTCGCCCTGCTTCACCACCAGCGCCTTGCGCTCCATGGTCTCGCGGATCAGACGCTCGGCCTCTTCGCGCATTGCCTGCTTGCTCATGCAGCTCTCCTGACAGACGCCGAAGCAAAAGGCCCCGATCGAGCGGCCTTATAACCGATGACGATGACACTCTCCATCGCGATCAAAATCGGGAGCCCCGGATCGCACCATTCCCCTGCAGAATTTCCGTGGATTCCAATCTGCCGCAGCGAGATCCCGATGGACAGAATGGCTGACCTGAACTAGAACAAATAGCGAACATCATTCGCCAATGTTTTATCGGGACGTCACAGGAATCGCCGGGTTGGCGGGGCATACGCGGCTGGAAAACAGGGAGACTGACATGGATTTGCAGGCACGTATCGACCTTTGGAAAAGCATCGATCCGGATCCGGAATTCTGCCGCAAGGCAGAACGAGAAATGCTGCTGTTGAGTTGTCAGGACGAAGACTGGGTCAACGTGCGGATGCGGGATTTCGAACAGGCGCTTGCGTTGGAGAGTGCTGAATAACGGAACCCTTTGGCGTCGGCGGCGTTACGTCTGCGCTGGAATATCCAACCTCGCTTCACAGCGGTGATGCGAGGTTTTGTTTTGCCGGTGATTCGGTGTGGGAGATCTCAGCTTGTGTGAGCGTCGCGCGCTGCAACTTATCCACCGGTCGCCTTGCAAAGATCGGATTGATGCCGCATTCGGCATCGATGCTCTCCTTGGGGAGCGAAACGAAGAGAAGAGAATGAACGAAGAAAGAATTTCAGCGGCACGCGCCGACATGGAACGCCGGGTGGCAGAATTTCGCGAGAAACAGGCGAAGTTCCAGCGCGAACGTGAAGACTATTACGAGACCACGATCGAAAAGGTACGGGCAACCGACTGGAACGAGTTCGTGACACCCCGTCAGGAGCGCCGTGTGCGGCACTAGCTACGATCTGCTCGCAGCAGCGACCAATAAAAAGCCCGCCATTTCTGGCGGGCTTTTTATTGAATGCGCGTCACGCGCGTGCAGCGCAATAGGCCCGAAGCAATGCTCCGGGCCGTGTTCGGCCCTACCAATAACCATAGCTGCGATAGTAACGCGGGCCATAGGCATAGGGGCCGGGACCATAGTAACCGCCATAGTAAGCCGGACGGTAATAGCGCGGTCGGTAATAGCCGTAGCCGGGACCGTAGCCATAATAGCGTGGGCCATATCCGTATCCGTACGGTCCGTACGCACCATAGGCCCCGGCGGCCAGCGCACCTGCGGCAATACCAAAGCCGATTGCGGGACCCGGTCCCCAACCTCTACCCCATCCGCGCGCTTCAGCAGGCGCCGTCATGGCGGTCGTGCCGATGGCTGCGACAGTGGCCAGGATCAATGCTGCCTTTTTCATGTGATACCCTTTCTGTTCACCACCGGCCAAATAACGCCAAGCTTTTTTGTTGGTTTCAGGGCCTGTAAGATTTCACCGCTCGGGTTCCAGACCGGAGGTGCGTCATGATGCCCATTCGCTATCGCCGTGCGCAGCTCGCACGCCAGCTTCAGGCCTTTCACGCGGCGCACCCCGAATTCATCCGAGAGCGGCTTCGCGCTTTCGATGAACACAACGGACGCGACAAGATGATTCCAGTGACGCATCGCAAAATGAAACCGTCACCCTATACGCGTCGCTTCGCTACGCTCCCCCGCGACAAGGCGCCGATTAGCTCCGGGTGAAGCCTTAACGCGCCCCACATCGGCTTCACGTTTCATTCACCATGAGGGGCCGGTTATCGGAACGGCTCGCAAAGCCGACGCTTTCCTCTCCATGAATGTACGCGGTGTCGCACGGACACACGTGCGAGCAGTGGAGTAATGGCGATGATTGAACAGATCGCAAAGATCGACAAGGCGCTCGATGAATTGCTCGTCGGCCTTGGCCAGATGGTGCTGCGCTTGTCGAGTCCGCATGTCACGCGTACGCGCGAAGAACGCGAGGCTCTTGCGCGCTCCGTCAATCAGTTCTCAACCTGCGCAGCCCGCTCCAGCGATCCGCGGGTCCTCAAGCTTGCTGACGACTTGCAAAATACGCTGAAGCCGCGCCTGCGTCTCGTGGCCAGTCGCTGACGACGCTGGGCGTCCCAAAACATTTGCAGGGCAACGACGTAGGAACGTTTCTCCCTTTTACCTGTTGGCCAGACACAACCAAAAGGGAGGCTCTACATGCCCATCGAAGCAAGTGAACAAGGTAACCTGATTGGCAGCGACAAGGTCGAAGGCACCGCAGTGTTCGGCGCTGACGACCAGAAGATCGGTTCAATCGAGCGCGTGATGATCGACAAGAAGAGTGGCCGGGTATCCTACGCTGTGCTCAGCTTTGGCGGCTTTCTCGGCATCGGCGACGATCACTATCCCCTGCCCTGGCAGTCGCTGAAATATGACACCGCACTGGGCGGTTATCGCACTGGCGTAACGCAGCAGCAGCTGGAGAACGCTCCCAAATACGGCAACGACAATAGTTGGAATTGGGCTGACACATCGCGGGCCCGCGCGGTGAACGATTACTACGGCGTTCCCATGGGCATCTGACGCCAGGGATATACCACACAGCAGAACGGCACCCGATCGGGTGCCGTTCTTGTTTGTTCACCCAGTCCGATGCATCGGCTCTAGTGCGCCAGTTCCTTGCGCACTGCCGCAGCCGCATTGCCGACTTTCTCTACTGTTGCCTGCAGCTTCTCGCGGGACACACCGAGCTGATGGGTCCAGTATTTCACCTCATGCGCCTCGTGCATGTTGATCTTGCTGCGATCCGGCTGACCCTTGTTCTTCCGGTCGTCCATCGTCGTCGGCCTCTTCAATTAACTGGTTGATGTACATGGCGAGCTGCTCGCCGGCGTCATTGAAATCTTCGTCCACGCAAGGTGTCCCATATGCCGTTTGGTGAGTGCAAAACATGCACGACTGTGACTTGTTCCGGGCGCCGCGCACCTGCCACACAAGCAATCGTTCAAATGCCGGAGATTCCGCCAACCCGGCTTTAACTGCACTTCCAGAGCTCGGAGAACCCCATCGCACCCGCGGCATTATGGGAGATGATGTCCACAGCCCTTGTCGTTCAAACCGTCGAACTGAGGCCGAACCCGCCGCCTTACGGTCGGCTGTCATTGCGCACGGGGGCATGGGACCAGTTGCAGGCGAAACGGGCCTATGACGACCATCACGAGCCGCCGGAGGCGCCGGTCGAGCTCGACAAGAAGGTCTGAGGTAGCCAGCAGTCCGCGGCGATCCACGCTCTAGTGCGAAACACCCCCACCAATGCCGACGCTCCCGCCGACCCTGATGCAGGTCGACGTCCCCTCAACCTGGACGAAGCCGGCGCCGTATTGCTTACACGGATCTGCTTTTCGTGGTGCCGGCGTCATGCTCTGCTTCGTTGCCACTGGCTTCTTCGACGCCGCAGCGAAGGCCTGCAGCGGGATGACAGCGATCAACAGTCCAACAACGATAATTCTCATGGTCTTCCCTCGCCGCTTGTATGCGGTCGTATAGCTCATTGGAACGAATGCCGCAGTGCGGTGTTTCCATGGCATGGGACCGAGAGAAGAAGATAATGGCGTATTGCTGCTCAGCGCGGTCGCGCTTGTCTGCGGAATGATCGCCTTCGTACCGTGGCTCCTCGAGCCGACACCCGCTGTTGCAAGCAAAAACGCCCAGCATGTCGCCTATGAACGACCTGTGTCGCAAGAGCCGGTGCGCGTGATCATGCCCTTTAGCCCGAACACCACGCCAAGCCAGCGTTGACGATTTGCTTGGCTAGTTGGCAGCCAGGGGCTGGCCGGCGGTGCGAGTGAGCTTGTCGGCTTTCAGCAGGACATGGTCCGTTGCCGGCTGCGGCCGGGCGAAGAAGCTCACGGCGACAAAGGCTGCGCAGAACAGAAATCCTACCAGCATCACCCGTCGATGCGTCGGCTTGTCGGCATTGTGAAACGAAGCGGACATGGTCACTCCCTCGATGGGAAATGAATAGCTCACTCTTATTTCCGCGCAATCATACTCTGGTTTTAACCTAACCGATGAAGGTTACTTGGCCGATCGGATTTTAACGAAGCCGTTGTGGACTGTTAATTTCCGGCGCTCCCGCGATCAAACTAAACTACAGAACCGCATCGCGAAGCCATCCTGGCCGGTTCGTTATTTCCCGGCTGTTGTTACTTCTTATCGACGTTGTCCTGCGAAATCGGCGGAGTGCAAGTCTCCTTCGCATACTTCTCAGCGAGTTCGAATATTTCGCGACGGCGCTCCGGCTCGTTAATGGTGAGGTAAGTCACAACCATTTTTAAGGCCTCCTCGTCCGAAGCCCTTCCAAACCGCCACACGAGTAACACTCCCAAGTTGTACAGAAAGGTTTCGGAACCTTTTCCCTGTACGTTGAATTGAATGCCCATCAATATACGCAATATTACGGTCAGTTGGCCAATAAGTTCCGGGAGCGGTGATGATTGTCGGTCGGCCCATCTCGGAGATCTGCAGGGAGCTCGCCATCTCGGCGCAGGCGGGCCATCACACAGTTCTCGCGCAGATCCTGCGGATGGCTTCGCTCGAAGCCGCCCAGAGCGGCGTGCGTCATCATGAAGGCGATTCCAGTATCCAGGATCGATTGGTCGGCACCTGGGACTGGGACATCGCCAATGACCGCGTCTATGCAGACAGCAAATTCGCCCGTCTGTTCGGCGTCAATGCGGATTTGGCCTCGCGGGGCACGCCATTACAGGACTGGCTGGATGCCATTCATCCGGACGACATCGATGATGTCGCCGCCGCTATCAATCGCTCACTGACGACCGGTCAGGTGTTCTCCCGTGAATATCGCGTCGTCTCTCACGGCGACACGCACTGGGTCTATGCGCGCGGCAAGTGCACGCTCGATTCGTCGGGCAAGGCGGTTCGGTTTCCCGGCGCCATCGTCGACATCACGCGGGAGAAGATCGATGACCATCATTTCAGTATCGTCCCGACCTAGTCCCGTACGGTTCGAGATTGCCCTTTACGACAGCGTTGCCGATAAAATGCTGCGGTCACGGCTTAATACATCGTCGCCGGGAACGTAGCCTTGCGCTGCCGGTTATGCCCGCATGGCAAGGAAATTTTTTAGCGTCGTCGTCGTTCGCTCCGTCGAGGAATCCGTGGAGATCGTCGTGGAGGCCAAGAGCGCCGATGACGCCCATGTGGCGGCCATTCAGCATTTGCAAAAAAACGGTGACGAATATGCGTGGGAGAAGCCGCGCAAGGATTTGACCGTCTGGCACAAGCGGGAAATCGATACGCCCGCCATCGTGGATGTCAGCGCCTGAGCGCAACGCTCTTCACAATTCAGATGGTGCGCCCTCTTTCTCAAGACGACATCTGCCATTTGTCTTGTTTAGCTGCTATGGCAAGCGCCGCTGCCCTAGTGGTTGCACGCTTGTGTCGATCCCATGGAGACAATCCCAATGCGCTACCTTCACACCATGCTGCGCGTCCGCAATCTGGATGCGGCCCTGAAATTCTATGCCGATGCGCTCGGGCTCAAGGAAGTCCGCCGGGTCGACAACGACAAGGCGAAATTCACTCTGGTGTTCTTGTGCGCCGCCGAAGACGAGGCGTTGCTTGCCAAGACCAAGGGACGAGGCGCGCCGCTGGTCGAACTCACTTACAACTGGGACGAAGAGAAATATGGCGAGGATCGCTATTTCGGTCATCTCGCTTATGAGGTCGACGACATCTATGCGACCTGCGACCGGTTGATGAAGCTCGGCATCACCATCAATCGTCCGCCGCGCGATGGCCAGATGGCCTTCGTTCGCTCGCCCGATCTGCATTCCATCGAGCTTCTGCAGAAAGGCGACGCACTGCCGCCGCAGGAGCCATGGTCGTCAATGCCCAACACCGGACATTGGTAACT
The DNA here is from genome assembly GCF_900188215.1 of Tardiphaga sp. OK246. Lineage (NCBI taxonomy): Bacteria > Pseudomonadati > Pseudomonadota > Alphaproteobacteria > Hyphomicrobiales > Nitrobacteraceae > Tardiphaga > Tardiphaga sp. OK246. Next base: position 679,452 of record NZ_FZOX01000002.1, on the reverse strand, counting down.
CACAAAACGCATCGCTGCAGGTGCAGCGGTGGAACGCCATGAGCAGTGCCGCGTTGTTGATGCGATACTGATTTCATGGAGGCTGAGACAATGGGACGTGGAATTCTGCTCTGGCTGCTGGGTGTACCGATTCCGGTGATCATTCTGCTGTGGCTCTTCTTCGGTCGCTGACGCCTCCCAAGCTGAACCCATGAACAGGCCTCGCTCACGCGGGGCCTGTTTCGTTTGCGGGCTCGCTCCTTTGTGAGAGGTCAGCACGAGACCGGCCTTGCGATGGCGGCGCGTTGCTGGCTAAACCTGCGGCGCTTATTCGCCAGCGAGGTTCATCGTGCCACAGACTCCCACTCCATCCCTGCAGATCTGGGGCCGCGCCAATTCGGTCAATGTGCAAAAGGTTCTGTGGTGCTGCCATGAACTCGACGTCGCCTATGAGCGCATCGATGCCGGCATGCAATTTGGCCGCAACAACGAGGCCGACTATCTGGCGATGAATCCCAACGGCCGCGTGCCCACCTTGGTGCAAGGCGATTTCGTGCTGTGGGAATCCAATTCCATCATGCGCTATGTCGCCCTGGCCTATGGCGCTACATCGCGCCTCTACCCATCCACGCCAAAGGTGCGCGCCGGGATGGAGCGCTGGCTCGACTGGACACTGACGACATTGCAGCCGGCCGAGCGCCCGTTGTTTTGGGGACTGGTGCGGACGCCCGTCGCCGACCGCGACATGGCCGCGCTGCAGAAGGCCGCGGATGCCAATGCGGCGCTGTGGGAGATGGTCGACCGGCAACTTTCCCATCAGACCTGGATGGAAGGCGACGATTTCAGTCTCGCCGATATCGCCATCGGTTGCTATGCGCGGCGATGGTTCGGCGTCGAGGGTGTCACGCGCCCTGCACTTCCGCATCTGCAACGCTGGTATCAGGTGATCTCGGCACGGCCCGGCTTCCAGACCTATGTCGCGCCGCCGCTCTCCTGATCGCAGGCGTTCGCTTGAACGTTAGTTCAGCGAGCGTTCGAGCAGCAGGATGCCCATGATCACCACCAGCGTGATCGCGGCCACGATAAGGCGCGTGGACCAGTTCATGCCACGGCCGATCCACCACAGCAGCGCGCAGCCCATCAAGACGGGAATGACGATATCGGGACGCACGATGGTGCAGCCCTATGCGATGAAGCGAACGCCCAGCGTCTTGCCGCGGCGCCAGACCACTTCACACGTACGCCCGGTGCGCGCGTCGCGCGAGAAGGCCAGCTTCATCTTGTTGGGAACTGACGTGGGATCGTCGACGACGACTTTCGCGCCGGAGGTCGAGAGATCCAACACATTGCATTGCCGGGCCGCGAATCCACCGTCCAGCGTGATCCATGCGGCCTGGTGTACGGACCGGCGTGTGTCGCGTTTTTTCGTCACTGCCATCGCATCACTCCACGCCCCCGTGAGAGAGCCTTAAGCCTGCATGCTTTAAGAACCGTTGAGAGGTGCAGAAGAGTTCGAAATGTCCTGTGTACAAGGTCCGTGCGCCGCGCGTGGGGATCATCCACCTGATCCCTCACCGCCCACTTGCCGACCCGAACAAACGTCACTATACGTTCGGCCGCTGGCACCAAACTGATTTGCTTTCGGTCGGTGCCGCCCGCGATAGATCAGCCCTAAAGCTTTGATGTTGCGGCGATTTTAGAAATAGCCGTGCAGAACCGCGGTATCCTTGGCCTGATTTCGGGCCGCTGGATCGGCCGGGGTTTTTTGCTCCCTTCGTCTATCGGTTAGGACGCCACCCTTTCACGGTGGAGAGAGCGGTTCGATTCCGCTAGGGAGCGCCAAAGCTCTTGTTCCTAAGAAATTCCCCAACAAAATCAAGCACGCAGCTGACGCCCGTTTGCCGTGTTGGACGTTTTGTTGGACGTTTTCAGCGAACTTTGTTCTCGATCCGTTCACGATCTATTATGGTCGAGTGACGGCCAGGTCGCAGCTCGCCGCCCTCGATTTCCTAAGTTACCTGTTCCGTTGCGGAACGGGTAAAAGCCGATCTTGTCGTAATGCAGGGTGGCGATGGCCGCGCAGTTCCTGCACCCCCGATCAGTTCTTCGCGTTATTCGAAGCACGACAACGGCCTGTCATAATTGCCCTTCTCTAAGGTCCGAGTGAACGGCTGACCGGGATGATCCGTGCGCCTCTTCGTGCCGGGCCTTTTGCTTTCCCGCAGAGGTGACAGGCCGCATTGGTTTTGCAGCTTAGAACAGAGCACACTACTGAACCGCCGCCCTGCCCGGATTCACGCAATAAAACTCCTCCCGGAACAGTTTCTGCCGATGTCGCTCGCTATCGCACGAAGAAATGTTCCTCAATTGAACAATTCTTTTCTCCGGCCAGGACTAGCTGTCAAATTCATTAGCGAGCATCTCGGGCGGCCCTTTCGATGCGCACGACGGCAATCTGCCAATGAAAACCTTTAGGTATTACGGCGCTCGACAAAAAGCGCCGAATCAGTGTTTTCATCCGACTTCGGACGCCTGCAACCGGTCATCGTCACCGAGGAGCAGATCTATCCGGTCTTACATCCCACGGATGTCGGAACGGATCGTGAGGAGCCATACGGCTTCGGCGCACTCATCGGCCTCGCGGAGGCAATGAGACGCGCGAAGCGCGCCGTGAATTCTCCTGCAGAATGCAACTTCATTGTGAAGCGTGCTGGTCACGCATGTCGTTCAGCTGCTGCTATCAACAGGCGGCAAATTCGCCCCGTTCAATGGGAGCATCAACAGCGTTGACACGAAGGACGGACTCAGTATTTTCATCCACGCATTCTCGCGCGAGACGCCTTTTCCAACTGGAAGAGAGTCAGGTTGAGCTGGAAGACGTGCCGACCGGTACGAAGGACAGGTCAACGTGGATCAGATAAAGATCCAGGCGCAACGCCAACGCTCCATGAGCTTGGCGAAACGAAATGCATTTCGCTCAAGCCCGGCTCATCGCCGGGCTTTCGCGTTTCTAGAGCATGGTGTGTGGGCTCTGTTCCACGCTTCTCGGTCATTCCTGCGTGGACGTCGCGGCCTCTATTACGAGCGCCGCCTCTGAATGCGTCACGCAACGGCCGGAAATCCCAAAAAACTGCTCAATCGGAACGAGCGTCGATGACTATAATCAGAAGAAAGCACAGTTCCCGCTACGCGTCGTTTCCAAATTCGATCTGGGAAGACGGCAGGATCGGCGTCGATGAAAAAGGCGTCCTGGGATATCTGCTGTCGCGACCTCCGAATTGGAGTGTGCATCTGTCGCAGGTCGGACGGGTCATGGGTGTTGGCAAGGATCGCATGCAGCGAATCTTTCGCACCCTGATTGCTGCCGGTTACGTCACGCGCGAAACGATCCGCAATGAAAATGGTTCGTTCGTCGCGCTCGAGTATGTGATCCGTGACGAGCCCGCACCCGTGACGGACGCCGATGATGACGCAGGCGATATTGCAAGACACGCTGTGGCATTTCTACCGCAGCCTGAATACCCGGCTCCGGCCGACCCGGCGCCGGCTAGGGCGGCTGCATATAAAGGAATGAAGATACTAAATACTGATTATACTAAACCTTCTTCTTATACCGAGAGCTCTACTGCTGCGCGCGCGCGACCTCCTTCAACACCGCCTCCTGTCCGATCTGAGGCGCTGCAGTCTCAAATTGCTGGCCGTCTGGGTCGCGGTGACGTTGCCCTTGGCTGGGAATTGCTCGGCGAACTCGCTCCAAGCCGGTTGGACCAACTGACCGCACAACAGCGATCTGGCAGCCTTTCCGAAGAAAGCCTCGCAAGGGTGCGTCTCGAACTGATGAGTCGGACACCGGCATGAAGGCATTTCGATGGATCGACTATCGCGCCTGGCAGACACGCTTCACAAGGTCGATGATGCCGATGCGAAGTTTTTGGCGAGGTTGATCAAGGGTTTCGTGCACGTCATCGACGATGCCGTGCGCTCAACCAACCCGGCCCAGTCAGACGCGGTGCCCGCCGCTCAACCCAATCCTTTCCATCGGCCGGACATGCATCCACTGCTGGCCGCAGTGGTGGCGCGTCTACGGAAGAGGCTTGGCGATGAGGTGTGCCGCGCGTGGATCGCGAAGCTGAAGTTCCAAGGCGAGAGGGCGGATGTTGTCACGCTGACTGCACCGACCAGCTTCATCGCTGACCACGTCAATGCTCAGTTCGGTCTGACGCTGCTCGATGCGTGGCAAGCGGAAAAGTCAACCGTCATGCGGGTGGTGGTTCGTCCTGCCCCACCTGATCCGTAGCGACCGACGGGCGCTGACGAAGTAGGCGATTGGGCGGAACATGAGTGCTAGCGCATCAGCGAACTGGTCGGTTCCACACCCCTTCTGATGTCGAACGTGGGCTTCCACCGCTCCCGCATCGCGCGACTGGACAGAGCCTGCCAGCATGTTGCGCAGACGCCCCCCCCCCGGTGTAGGGACCGTATGCCCGGTTTTTCGTGCTACACGGGGTCGCAGCCCCTAGCATTTTGTCAGTAGATCACCTCGCAAGCGGTACACGCGTGCACGCGTTCACACGTGTGTTTCCACGTATAACTCTGGCCGAGCCTCCCCGTGACCTCCCGCAGGACGGTCACCTTGGCGATGCCGCCAGCCGATTTGCGCTGGCGGCCTCGAGACAGATAAATGCAGCGCCCCTTCATAAACTGCCCCCCGTCCGTGATCCGGGCTCGGGCCGATCGCCCGCTTCTCTTGTTCGTGACCGTGACGTGACTCGGAAGCGCCTGGTGCGGTGCGCGGCCGCCACCCATGCAGGCGCTGACGCCTGGAGCGCATTCACGAACAATAGCTGGAACGTCGGGCTCCAGGCTGACATATACCGCCAGAACGGCGGCCTGATCCCGACGATTATGATACAGGAGACTTTAACGCGCTCCGTGCCCGACGCTTCACTGGCGACGACGTCTTTCAACAACGTCATCGAAGCGGATTACGCTCTGAACGATGACGAGACGTGTGGAATGCTGGCCGCCTTTCAATACACAAAGGTGGCAGCCGGTACTGTCTTGGCCACCGTCAATGCAAACCTGATCGGCTACGTCGGCGGCTACTACCAGTGGGACAACAATTGGAAGCTCACCGGTCGCGTCGGGGTTCAGTCTTTCGGAGGCGCACGGCTCCTCAATTTTAATCCAATTGCATCGTTCACTCAGCCACTACTCCGTATAGACCTAGACCAGTTAAATGACAGTGATAACCATTTGTTCGGCGCCTCGTTACAGGTCTCCTGGGTGCCGAAGCCTTCTTATCAATTGACCTTCAGAACACCGTTATACATTGTAAGGAACTTGACACTGAATAGCGTTCCTTCCACGAGGCTCTGAACTCGGAAATCTGCTGGTGAACAGTTGAAACTGGCGGGGATTTGCCACTTTACGATTGCAGCGACAAGGGTGTGGGCCTCAGAAAGGGCATTCGTCGGCATAGGCTTTCCCGCTTCCGGAACAAGCACGGATTTGAGCGTTAGCGGTCCGATAATCGCTGGCGTGGCAGCAATGAAGACAGGTCACAACAGATACCATTGCGCAGGGATCCAACATGGCGCTGATCGGTCACCAACCCATTGCAAGCGGACCGTCGGAACTGAAAGGCACACATATCCTATTGGTTGAAGACTCTTGGCAACTCGGCAATGCTATGAAACGACTGCTTCGCTTATTGGGAGCGGATGTATCCGGTCCAGCTGCTACCATAGCCGACGCCGAGCGCCTGATTGCCGAAGATGCTCCCGATGTTGGCATCATCGATATCAATCTCCGAGACGGCGAGCGGTCTAACGACTTGATTGATCGCTTGCACGAACTTTGTATTCCCGTTCTCGTCGTCACAGGTTACTCGTCCGTCTCTCTACCTCCCGGCAAGGCCGAGGCCATTCTGACGAAACCCGTAAGAGCGGAAACACTTCTCGCGATGTTGCGCCCTATCCTTAACAGACAGAAGGAACTATGAGAGGTCCTTTCACGTGGCATCGGCTATGCCTGTTTTGAGTGGTATCTCGATTGTACAGGATATACCCTCAGACGAAAATGCAAGGTTGACCGTACCACCGAGCTCATGCGGGATGAGACTGCAAATGAGGCTTGTTCCGTATCCTTCCTGAGGCGGAGCCTCTACCGGTGGACCCCCTGTCTCGCGCCACACGATGTTCAAAACTTTCGCGGCGCCTCCATTACTGCGGGAGCCCCAGCTGACGGACACCCGGCCTTGCGGGATCGACAGTGCGCCATATTTGGATGCATTCGTCACAAGCTCGTGCAACACCATCCCCAGCGCCTCAACTGCCACGGCGTTGAGCGCGATATCGGGTCCGCAAGTCGTCGTGTTTGCTTTCGTCGCATAGGGCGCCAACTGGAGGCGGACAATATCCGCGACGCGAACTCGCTCCCACTTATTCTGGCTTAACAACTCATGGGCAATTGCCATGCTTTGAATGCGCTGATCGAGGGATTGGACAAATTCGTCCATCGTACTGCTGCCCTGTCTCGTGCACATGGCGACCGCCCCGACCCGCGCAAGCACATTTTTGACGCGGTGATCAAGCTCTGCCACCAGCAACCGTTGATGCTCCTCAGCTCGCTTGCGTTCCGTTATATCGCGGGTCAGGCCCCTGATGCACATGCATTCCCCGGCTTGGTCGAACTCGGCCGTTGCCGTTTCTTCAAGCCACATTTCCCGACCGTCGGGGTGCATCACTCGAAAGGTGATTGCATACGAAGGCTTGTCCGGCCGGACATTGTTCACCTGCGACTTGAAGCCAGCGCGGTCATCAGGGTGAACCAGCGCGAAAAAGCGAATTGTTGTTAACGGAACTTGTGGGTCGCAGCCAAGTACGTTCGCAGCGTTTTCACTGTGACGCGACAAGCCGGTGCGAGCGTCCCATTCGAAGGCCATTACCGCACCGGCCTCCAACGCCTCTTCCAACCGGGCTGCAACCTCGCTGACCGCTGCCTCGTGCTCACGCCGCTCTGCGAACAGAGAGGCAAGAACCAGCGCGCAGAGCGACGTTGTCAGGATGGCGGCTTGCGCGCCCACGACGCGTTCGTCTATCGGCAGATAAGGGGTGCCGAAATACCCAATGTCAAAGGCTATAGTCCACACGATTGTCAGCGCAAAGATGAATGCTGCTGCCGCGGCGAACATCGGTTGGCAACGGGCCGTCAGCAGCAGCAATAGCGGGAACAGCAACGCGATGGGCACCAAATGCGCCCATGATCCGTGCGGCGGAAAGACAACAAGGGCGCCCAGCACAGTTATTGCCAAGAGCAGTAATGATCCTTCCACAGCCTCGTTTGCCGACGGCGGATTGCGCACGGCCGCGCCCGTTCCGATCAGCAACGGCGCAAAGGTTACGATGCCGAGCGCGGCTGACGCAAACCAGTGCTCCCAAATGGTCAAGATCGGTGCTGTCGAATCCTGGAACAATTTGAACCCCAAGGTCCCGCCGATCCCTGAGATAGCGCTCGCGAAAACCGCTGCCGCGAGCAACTCGAGGACATGTCGCAACCGGTCGAGAGCGAAACCCGAACCAAATCTGTGCTGAATAAGTCCAGCGGCAAGCAATGCCTCACCGGCATTGCACAGAGCGAAGATGACAGAGCCTGCCAAGGTTCTGTCTCCTGACATATTGGCTGCAATCGTTGCCGCGGCCGTCCCGATCGCAACTGGCAATTTGGCACGGGGACCAAGCGCTATCAGGGCTCCGGTGGCAACACCGGAAGCCGGCCAGAACACAGCCACGCCATCAGGCTTTGTCAGCAGAGTAAGACCGAGCCGCGCCGCTAGAAAAAACGTGAAGCCAACCGCCACGGTCACGCCAATCGCGGTGACCCATTGCCGGGTCGGATCAACTGCCCCTAGCCGCCCCACGCCATTGCCAGTCAAAAGTGCCTCCGCCCTGGAATGATCCCCGCCCTAACATCAAAGCATGGGAGGCAATCCCCAGCTAGAGCGTCAGTTACAAATACGTCGCGACATTCGTTCTGGATCATTCTCGACCGGGCCGACGGCAGTTATGGCGCTGCCCGAGATGTTCGCGAATTCTGAAACCGGAGCCACGAAATCCACGGGGTCTGGCTGAGGTGATGCCAGCGAGACACCCCGCATTTTCCTGTTCTTAAAACGATGGAAGTCGACTACCTTTCGCCCTACTAGCACTTTTGCCTGATTGCGTTCGGTCGACCGAAGCTACGAGCGGTACGCCGCACACGGCAGGCAACCTCGAGAGCGGCCTGCGCTCGCGCAACGCGGGCGGGTTTGCATTACGCCTGTTCTCCAGACGCGCCAGTTCGCTGCGCCCCCACCAACAGCTTGCGATCGTGGATCAGGTTTTCCAACCGATGGGCTGCCACGTTTAGCGCAACAACATCGCGGGCCTCCTCATCGCTCGACGCGCGCTTTAATTGTTGCGTCTGAAGCACGCCGTCGATCTCGCGCTCGATTTCGTCGAGTTCGGCCTCATCGCTGCTGCCACGGATACGCCGTCCGAGTGCATAGAGTACATCCAGCGCTTCCTCTTGGGTCAGCGGCGGCTTCGCCCACAGGAACTTCCAGGATGCACCGAACACGGACGCGAGCGCGCCCACGATCATGGGCACCAAAAGATTATGTTGCCCCATTTGTCCAGAAAACTCACCTGCGTGCCGTTGTAGAATTCGGCCGCCCCCGGGTGCGCCGGCAGATAGGCAGACGCGTCTGTATCGGCCGCCGAGACCTGAGCCAAGATTGGCAATTCGGCCAATAAGTCGCGCCGCGCTTTCATCACGGATTCCGTAAGGTCGGCCACGAGATCGCTGCTGAGCGTCTTTTGCGCAACCAGATAGAATGAGGTTCGTAGCGTCGTGACGTCCTCCGCCGGATTGGGCGGTGAGCCTCGCAGCGTACCTTTTGGAATGTCAAAGGACTCGTACGCCCGCTCCTTCTGGGCAATAGCCGGAGCCGATTCGATCGGGATCAGTGTTGGGCCGGATTTCCCGGCCTGCGGGAACAGACTGCGCAGAAGCGACAGATACTTTTCCGCAAGCGGCATCACGATCAATATAGCGCGCACTTCCTTGGAGTCGATCATGCGTCGCGCGTCAGCCAACCCAATATTTTTGAAGACGACCCCTGATCGCGTGAGGTCATATTCGTCGATCAAAACTTTTACGAGCCGCTGATTGATATCGCCGCCAACCACGCCGACGTTGGCGCGCTTCAGGCCTGCGATGTCAGCAATAGGGGAGCCCGGCGGGGCGACCAGCAGAGCCACCGTATGCGCCACAACGGCGACCGCTTGCGCATGCGAAAGGTCTCCAACGTCCCCCCTGACCACGGCAAGATCCACCGTGCCGGAAGAAAATGCATCGGCCGCTTCGGCAGCGCCTGGTGCCTCAACGATGTTGAGCCGCACCGGCGCCTTCTGCTGCGCCAGTTTGCTAGCCAAAGCAGCGACCAACCTGCTCGCCTCGCCATCCAGTGACCCCACCGCGATGGAGAGGATTGTAGGCCGGGCATGCCAGTGCCAGGCAAATAGCCCGGCGCTCGTTATCAGAACGACGGCGCCTGCGACCAAAGTGATCCGCAGCCAGATGGGTAGCTTGATCGCGTCCATGCTGCGTGTCTCGCACAAAAACTCCTCCGCTGCGGCTCTGTGACCGTAAAAAGAGAAGTGTCAGCCTGCTGCCAGGAAATGACCGACACTAATGGACTCCTGACCAAACCGCCCATTGATTCAGATCAAGTCCGGGTAGCCGCAACCAGCGGAATCTGCCCGCCTAGGCATAGCGCGGCCGCTTGGTCGCGAATGAAACGATGCAGAGGGCAGCATGCATAAATTACTCGTTGCGACCACGGTCATATCATCATTGGCTGCGCCGGCCGCTGCAGAGGACAAGATGGTCGTCGACATGAGCAAGATGAGCTGCAGTGAATTGACTAAGCTCGGCTTCCAGGATTTCTCCGGCATCGCCATGTGGCTGAGCGGCTACTACAATGCGAGCGTTCGCAATACCACCATCGACCTCTATCAATTCGCGCAAGCCACTAAGGTGGTGAAAGACTATTGTTCGATAAACCCACGCGCAACGGTGGTGTCCGGCGTTGAACGGGCGCTCGGCATCAAGATGCCACGACCGCGGTAGAGAGTATCGCTGCTAACACCTAAGCCCGGACAAGAAGTGAGCATCGAGTGACCGCTTTAGGCACGTCGTGATTTCGTGGAGCTCATCTATTCATCGCCGGTACTGGCTGTCGAGTAAGACGATAGCGATATCGTGGCGGCACGATCTATTTCGGAAGGCATTCCACATTAAACGCAATGATGATCTGCGCGGGGTCGGCCTTGCCGACACTCTTCAGGTCTTCAAGCCCGCTTTTCAACTTGGCTCCCGCCTCCTTTAAGCTGCCTTCAAGCATCAGCTTGGCCTTCTCGCATCGTTGCTCGTTGGAGAACTCCTGAAACACGACAGTTGGAAGAAGTCTCCATTCCGATCTGTCGTTTGTCACCGCAGGGCTAACTGAGTAGGAAAAGACGTACATCAGAATCCACATCGACATGCTCCATCTATGATGCGATAGCGATGATGGCCTTGCGTCTGTGCTACCATCAATAAACCAATACGCCTCAATTTTGCGGCGGCAGCGCCTCCGAACTAGGAACGGGCCGCCTGTCGTACAGGACGGACGCGCTGACGACCAAGACCCACAGTGGGAAAACGAGCAAGCTTCCATCGAAGTAGTTGCTACCAAGCAGAAGAACAGCTGCGATGATATATCCGCCGACCGCCAGCCAACGCGGCGTCAAACGGGTATAGATAGCAATAGTCGATGTCGTGATCATGAAGACGGCCGCCGTCTTCGCCAAATAGATGTTGACCATCCCGTAGGCTAAGCCGCGCCCGAAGTGAAACGTCGCAGAGTGAATGAGCAACTCGGGCGCCGCGTGGAACGCAATGATGATCGCACCAACAACCGAGGCCGCGGCGAAGAGCATGGCCAACATCAGAAATCCGCTTCCTAAGAAGATCGTAGCAAAAAAACGATCTTCCCGTGCCCCGAGTCGATCGCGAAGAACTCCCACGAACCATAGAAAAGCTATCCCGGCGAATGGCACTAGGTTCATGGCCAGCGTGACATAACCGGTGTCTCCCGCAAGCCAAGCTCCCCGTTCGAAAGGATCGGAGGGGACTGAGAGTCGCATGAGCCCAAACACTGCAAACAACAGGACCGAGAATATGATCCCGGCAAACGCTGCGGCCTTTGGCGTTCTCAGATAGGCGTCCGTTAAAGGCGGCTCGCTCGGAATCACAGCGAAGCTCCCGAGAAGGAAGAGATCGAAAGTCTTTGTCTCGCACGCACTAGTCGCGCTTGGGCGGCTGCTGACCTAGCCGCAGACGCTGCGCTCTCATTCGTTTTATCTCTTCATTCAGCGCATCGCTCTTTTCGTCGCGTACTGCGCTATCCGATTTTGCATCGTTCTCACGCAGTTTACTCAACGCTTTCTCTACGGAGAGTTTGGGTGTTTCAGCCATTCGGAACCCTCTTTCAATTCACACAACGCCAAGAGCCGTTTCTCCCCTACAAGTTCGCAGCACATATCAGGCGGTCCCGCCGCATCGCTGCAAGACCAGCCCCCCTAAACTGAGTGACCGCTCGGGCGGGTCGACGGAGAGGCAAGAACTCTGTGGACACAACTGCGCTTGGCTCAGCGTTGGCTTGATCTAGATCAAGCATCGGTAGTCCGGCTGGGCCAACATCCGAGACACTTGCTCGCGCAAAATTCAACCCATCGGCACAGCAACCGAGAAAGCACCGGAGGAAACCATGAAAGCAAGTGCTGCTCTCAGGAAGGAAGCTGACACCAAAGATTGCTGGAAGGGGTTCCGGCCAGGAGACTGGCAGTCTTCGATCAATGTGCGCGATTTTATTGTCCGGAACGTTACGCCTTATACCGGTAGCGAGACTTTCCTGGCAGCTCCATCGCAGCGCACAAAGGCGGTATGGGCGAAACTGCAGCCTTACTTTTCGGATGAGAGAAAGAAGGGCGTGCTTGCGGTAGATGCGGCCTCTCCTTCCACTATGCTGGCACACAAAGCTGGCTATATCGATCGCGACAACGAAGTCATTGTCGGCCTGCAGACGGATGAGCCCTTCAAGCGAGCGATCTTCCCGTTTGGCGGCCTGAGGATGGTTGAGAACGGTTTGCAAGCTGCCGGCTTCGAACCTGACGCGCGCGTGCACGAGGCATTCACGAGATATCGTAAGTCGCACAATGATGGCGTGTTCGACGCCTATACGCCCGAGATCATGAACTGTCGGAGATCCGGGATCGTTACCGGTCTGCCTGACTCTTACGGGCGCGGCCGCATCATTGGTGATTATCGCCGTTTGGCTCTTTACGGGATCGACCGTCTCCTTGAGGTCAAGCAGGCAGAACGCGCCCAGATCGACGACATGTGGCCAACCGACGAAATCATTCGGATGCGCGAAGAACTCTCGGAGCAGATGCGTGCGCTCGGCGATCTGGCTGCCATGGCGAAGCTCTACGGGAGCGACGTATCCAAGCCAGCAGCGAATGCACATGAAGCATTCCAGTGGACGTATTTCGCCTATCTTGGCGCGATCAAGGAGGCAAACGGCGCCGCGATGTCGATCGGCCGTATATCGAGCTTCCTCGATATCTTCATCGAGCGCGACCTGAAAGGCGGCATTCTGGACGAAACCGGGGCCCAGGAGCTCTGGGACCAGCTTGTCCAGAAGCTCCGCATCGTCCGCTTCCTCCGTACCCCTGACTATGATGCGTTGTTCAGCGGCGACCCCTACTGGGCGACCGAATGCGTTGGCGGCATGGATTTGGACGGGCGGGCTCTGGTGACCCGAAGCAGCTACCGGATGCTGCACACGCTCTACAATCTCGGTCCGGCACCCGAGCCGAATATCACGGTGCTCTGGTCGACCAAGATGCCCGCCCCCTTCAAGCGATACTGCGTGAGAGTCAGCAAGGACACCTCCTCACTTCAGTACGAGAATGACGATTTGATGCGACCTTTCTGGGGGGACGATTACGGCATTGCCTGCTGTGTTTCGGCAATGCGCCTCGGAAAGCAGATGCAGTTCTTTGGAGCGCGGGTCAATCTGGCGAAAGCACTGCTCTATGCCATCAACGGCGGCCGAGACGAAGTATCTGGCGAGCAGGTCGCGCCTCAGTCGCAGCCCGTTGCGGGCGACTTCCTCGACTACGACGATGTGATGGGCAAGTTCGATACAACGATGGAGTGGCTCGCCAAGATTTACGTCCACGCCATGAACTGCATCCACTATATGCACGACAAGTACTTCTATGAGCGTCTGGAGATGGCGCTTCACGACCGCGACATCCTGCGGACGATGGCGTTCGGCATAGCAGGCCTCTCGGTGGTTGCCGATAGTCTCAGCGCTATGAAGTACGGAACAGTACGCGTCGTGCGAGACGCGACGGGACTTGTGGTTGACTACCAGAACGAGGGTAACAAGTCGACGCCGCAGTTCGGTAACAACGACGACCGGGTCGATCAGATCGCCTCTAGCCTCGTCACGCGTTTCATGGAGAAAATCCGTAAGCATCCGACCTACCGGAACGCGACACACACCCAGAGCGTGCTCACGATTACGTCCAACGTCGTCTACGGCAAAGCCACCGGAAACACCCCGGACGGACGGCGGAAAGGAGAGCCGTTCGGACCTGGCGCGAACCCAATGCATGGACGCGATAGCCACGGTTGGCTCGCGTCCTGCCTCTCGGTCGCGAAGCTACCCTACAAGGATGCGCAGGACGGCATCAGCTACACAGTTTCGGTCGCTCCCCAGAAGGCTCATCTGTCGGAAGACCAACTCGTGGATGAAGCAGTCAAGGCATTCGACGTGTACTTCGATCGAGGCGGGTTCCATATGAACCTGAACGTCATCGACAAGGAAACGCTCGAGGACGCGATGAAAAACCCCGACAAGTATCCGCAACTTACGATCCGGGTCTCGGGTTATGCCGTGAATTTTGTCCGACTGACGCCGGAGCAGCAACGCGACGTGATCAGCCGCACCTTCCACGGCCAGATCTGAGCGAGGTGCACCATGTCAACGGTGCAGACACTGGAGCCGGGAAGTCGTCATGACCTCCGGGTGGGGATTTCACCCGACGCGCCCGATGAGGACAAATTTAAGGACCAGGAAGGCACGTTCGGATACTGCCATTCCTATGAGACGTCCTCTCGCTACGACGGCCCCGGCTTGCGCACCGTGCTGTTCGTCTCGGGCTGCCTTCTGCGATGCACCTATTGTCACAATCCGGACACTTGGCACCTCAAGGACGGCACCTACGTCTCGGCCGCCCACGTGCTCCGCCGCCTTGCCGATTTCGCGCCCTCCCTTCGGGCACTTGGCGGCGGACTAACCATCTCGGGTGGCGAGCCGATGGTACAGCGCGCGTTCACCCAGCAAATATTTGCCGGCGCCAAGAAGATGGGCCTGCACACGGCTGTTCAGACTTCCGGCTTCCTCGGCGATCACGCGGACGATACCTATCTGTCCGAGATCGACCTCGTCCTTCTCGACATCAAGAGTTCGGATCCCGAAACATATCGCCGAACTACCGGCCGCGACATCGCGCCAACGCTTCGTCTTGCCGAGCGCTTGGCGTCGATGTCGAAGCCGGTTTGGGTTCGCTTCACCCTCGTCCCAGGCGAGAATGACGATCCTGCGAATGTCGATGGCATCGCGCGATTTGTCGCGCCGATGAAGAACGTCGAGTGGGTGGAAGTACAACCTTTCCACCAGATGGGCGCGTTCAAGTGGAAGGCGATGGGTCTCGAATACAAGCTTGCTGACACGCTGCCGCCCAGTCGGGATCTGGTGAACCGGGTGCTCGGACAGTTCCGTGCTGCGGGATGCAAGGCGCGCTGATCCATCAGTTGTTCGACAGATTTGGGAGTAGAGATACATGTTGGATTTCGCGCGCGACATCATCGGAAGCCAGCCGATCTTGACGGCCTTTCTCGCGATTGGATTAGGTTACCTCGTCGGCCAGATCAGCATCGCCGGATTTTCCATGGGCGTCGGAGCCGTTCTTTTTGTCGGCCTCGGGATCGGGGCCTTTGCACCTAAAGCCCAAATCATTGGCCCAATTGGCCTGACCGGTCTGATCATGTTCCTCTACGGGATCGGCATACTCTACGGCCGCCAGTTCTTCGAGGGCATGAGCGGAGTTGGGCAGAAATACAATCTGCTGGCCCTCGTTGCGTGCCTGACGGGTTTGGCCGTAGCGCTTGGGCTGGGGCACATTTTTAACATCAAAATTGGGCATACCCTCGGGCTATATGCGGGATCGATGACAAGCACGGCATCACTTCAAGCTGCGCTTGACGTGATGAAGAACAAGGATCCGTCGATAGGGTACTCGATCGCATATCCGTTTGGCGTCATCGGTCCAATCCTGTGCATCTATTTTATGACGCGGCTCGTTAAGCCCACGTTCCCGGCCAAGGCCCAGCATTTCCATATGGGCGAAATCACAATCGGCGAGAACTTTTCCGGTGTGACGCTTGGAGACCTCGCCGCTGACTCTCTCGCCGAGCTGCAGATCACGATGGTCCGTCAGAACGGCCGCAACGTCGTTCCGACCGACGGCACCATTCTGAATGCGGGAGACGCCCTGCTCGTCGTCGCCGATCGCAAAGAGGAAATCGCACTGGCGGCTGAACGTCTTGGCCGACTCGAACCGGGCCGGCTCGCGAGCGACCGCGCCGACCTCGATTACATCCGGGTCTTCGTTGGCAAGGCCAGCACGGTCGGCGTACCGCTTTCGAAGCTGCCAATGCCGCCCGGCGTGCCAGCGCATATCTTACACGTGCGGCGCTACGATGCTGACCTCGTTCCGTCTCCCGACCTCATGCTGGAGTTTGGCGATCGTGTCGGGGTCCTGACGCCACCCCACAAGAAAGAAGACATCCGCAAACACTTTGGCGACTCCATCAAAGCGACCGCTGATTTCAGCTATGTTTCGCTCGGTCTCGGCATGGTGATGGGCGTCCTTCTCGGTCTGATTCCCATACCAATTCCGGGTGTGGGTATTGTAACGCTCGGAATCGGCGGTGGCCCGCTAATCGTTGCGCTCATTCTTGGCAAGCTCCGCCGCACCGGACCTATGCTGTGGACCATGCCTTTGCCCGCGAATATCGTTCTTCGGAACTTTGGTCTCGCGATTTTTCTCGCGACCGTCGGGGTTAATTCCGGACAGCCCTTTGTCCGCACCGTGGCGGAATCCGGATTCACAATGCTGTTCATCGGCGTTGCCATACTTCTGACGACGGTGTTCATCGTTCTCATCGTCGGCCACTACGTTCTGAAAATGCCATACGATGATCTGGTCGGCGTCGCATCCGGCGCAACCGGAAACCCTGCCATCCTGGTCTATTCAACGAAGATGGCGCCGACCGAACGCCCGGACATCGGCTACGCCATGATCTTCCCGTCGATGACACTTGTGAAAGTGATCGCGGCGCAGATCGTCGGGCTTTTGACGATAGGCAGTACAGGCGGGCAATAGCGCCGGTGACGACGATCGAGGAGAAGCAGCAATGCCCGATCGCATTCGCGCGTCGCAACCGCCTATCTTTAATCTGCAGGCTTACAGCCCCGCAGAAATCAAGGAAGCTGTCGAAAAGGTCGGGATAAAGAAAGCCACCTTGCCGTTTCTGGCCTCCTTCATGCTGGCGGTCATCGGGGGCGGCAGCGTCGGATTCGGCGCCCTTTACTATACGATCATTGCCAGTGACGCAGATCTTAGCTTCGCGACTATACGCGTCGTCGGCGGGCTAGTGTTCTCCCTCGGATTGGCGCTTGTTCTAGTTGGAGGCGCCGAACTGTTCACGGGCAACAACCTGATCGTCATGGCGTGGGCGAGCGGAAAGGTATCTACGGCGGCGATGCTCCGCAACTGGGCTACCGTCTATTTCGGAAATTTCCTCGGATCACTTGGACTAGTTCTGCTGGTCTTTCTCTCACATCACCCGGACATGAATGATGGCCGCATCGGCCTTTCGATACTGAATACGGCCGCCGGAAAAGTTCGCCCCGATATGATGACACTGTTCTTCAAAGGCATCCTTTGCAACGTGCTCGTTTGCGCGGCGGTGTGGCTTGCTTACGCTGGCCGGTCGGTTACCGACAAGATCGTTGCAGTCATCCTGCCCGTGTCTGCTTTCATAGCAGCCGGGTTCGAACACTGCGTTGCCAACATGTATTTCCTCCCCTTGGCGTGGCTGCTGGTCCAGTCCGGTCACGCGCCAACGAATTTCGACACCTCATCCATCACCATGTCCGGGATATTCCACAACCTGTTGCCGGTAACACTCGGCAACATCATAGGCGGCGCCGGTTTTGTTGGTGCGGCCTACTGGGCAATCTACCGCGCCGCGTTCGGCGCATCGGACCGAGATCAGAAATAGCAGGCGAGATTTCCACACTCGAATCGGCTTACCAACATGTCGCCACAGCCCAGCCCTCGACAATCCTATCGGACGAACGCTTCGGACGCGATACGAAGCGGCTTGTTGAGCCGATCGCTTGCCCCAGTAACCGCAATACTCCTCGGCGCCATGGCCGCCATCGGCAGCGTAGATGCTGCGCCGCGAGCCAAGTCTGACCAGATCCGATACAAGTATGTTCGGCCAACAGATCCGTCGCACCAAGCGATCTACGATCAGATCAAGCAAGGCCGAGCCCTTGAGCTCCTGCAGCAATTGCTGAGCCCTCTCCGCCTTCCCCATCCGCTCACACTCAAAGTTGCGAGTTGCGACGGCGTTCCCGATGCCTGGTACGGAGATGAGGTCGTCACGTTGTGCTACGAACTGCTGGCAGAGATTCTGAAGAATGCGACAACGCGCGATCTCCCTGCTGGGGTCTCCAAAGCCGACACAATTCTCGGTCCAGCGCTCGACGTTTTCCTGCACGAGACCGGACATGCTGTTTTCGACATGCTGCAAACCCCTGTCCTCGGCCGGGAGGAGGATGCGGCCGATCAGTTCTCCGCTTACGTCATGCTCCGGCTCAGCAAAGCCGAGGCCCGCAGAATGATCCTCGGCGCAGCCTATCTTCGCGCAAAGGAGCTTCCGGAAGCGGAGCCCCTGTCCTCTCGTGATAAGTTCTCGGACGAGCATTCGATGCCGGCCCAGCGAGCTTTCAATGTTTTGTGTATCGCTTACGGCGCGGACAAGAAGCTGTTTGCCGATATCGTCGCAAACGACATTCTGCCCAAGCAGCGAGCCGAAACCTGCGAGATCGACTACGACGATCTCACATTCGCTATGACGGCCTTGATCGGTCCGCATATCGACAAGACTTCAGCCAAGAAATTTCATGAGGTTTGGACGAGAACCGTCAGCGCCCGCCGTACGCGTCTGAATCGCCAGTAGGATAGATTTTATCCTCGTCCTGCTGTAGTCGGTCATCCCGGCGAATCGGCGTTCACCGTCTCCCAAGAAGCGATCGTCGAAAACCACTACCCCGAGCTTCTTTCTCGCAACCGAAACTTCCCGTCATGCCTCGCCCGTATTTTTTCTGCCGCTTGAGGTAATAGACCTCGTCGCGATAATCGAGCCAAACAACAGTATCTTCAAGGCAATGCTCCCGCGCCTGCGTCTCATAGCGAAACGAAGTAAGCGGGAGAGCAGTGACAGCAGACGGCGCGAGCAGCAGAAATGCGAACACCCAGGGGCACTGTCGGCAGATCAAGGCCTTACCGCGAATAGTGGATAGTTTACGTGACCGCACTAATCCCCAGCCAATTTCTGCGGACCACCCCAAGAATGGATAAGGCCTTTCAGGCGCTTTCGATAAATTCATGCTGAGTGCGCACCTCGTACGAAATCAAACCGATTACGTCGTGACTATCTGCTCGTCACTCCTTCAGGGAAATCGTGATCTGGCCGATATTTCCAGCAAGCTCCACTCCCGCGCGGGGTCCGCGCAAGGCAATCCGTACACCCTGCCCATTCGTTAGTTGAACGCCGCCCATCCCGCCAACGAAGGCGCCTCCGCCCCCAACAGAGCTATAGGTGCCGGCAAAGTCCCCGATCTGCCTTATGCCCGAGGCCCATCCTGTCAGTCGAATGACGGACACTCCCGCTGCAAACCCGAGACTCAGGCCGGATACCCTGAATGGATAGTCCCGGCCGCGATATGTCACGATGCCGCTGCCGCCGCCCGCTCCCAAGACCAGCCCCGCCTTCAACAGCTTTACCCGAACATAGCCGGATGCCTGAGCCCGGGACGGTGTCACCGGAACAGTCGATGTGAGCAGTACAACCGCCGTCAGATGCATCACGAGCAGACGCAAAGCAGATATCCCGCGCTCACGGCTTTTCTGCATCGACTTTCTTCCAGGTCTGGTCCGGATCGAACAGGGACATGCGCCTCACGATCCGGTCGGTCTGCGGTCCGAGATCCTTTTCGTAAACCGTCCCGGCATGATTGACCACGAACGTCTTGACGCCGGAATTTCCGTATTCGGCAGGCCAGGCGATTAGCCCATAGCCGCCGATCATCTTGCCTTTCACCAAATAGATCAGCGCGCCGCCGGGAGCATTGGCCCCCTGTCCTTTCAGTATGCGGAAGTAGTAGCCGTGATACGGCTGCGGCTTTTCACCGACCTGGTAGCCTTCAGTTGAAGCTTCTGCGACCAACGCACCCAACGGGCTCGGATCGCCATCATCACGCCAAAACAGCCCGTCCTTCTTGCCCGGCGTCGATACAATCCGCTGTGCATAAACGCCAGCGCCCTCGCCGCGATCCTTCTCGGCATATTCGTTCTGGGCGTCGACATAGGCGAGACTGGTCTGGATCGCATCAAGTTCGTTACGGCCGATCCGGCGATACAAGACCTCGATGCGACCCTCTTCAGTATCGAACTCCCAACCTGTCTTGGTGTTGATGAGTGGAATCGGGAACGGAAAGTCGTCCGTACCGAGTATCAAGGTAGCTCTCTTGTTGCCCTCCGTCTTGATCGCATGCTTGGCGTCATACATGGATGTGAAGCGCAGACGCGTGTCAGCGTCGGCCACCTCGTCACCGGACGACACGATGTCATCGGCTGCCTTGCCGAGGACCTTTAGAATATCGCTAGCGCCACCCTTGACCGCGACGGCGAGCGCCGCTGCAGCAGCCTCCGGCGTTGGAAAGGATTGTTGCGCTTCCGACACCGAGCCCATGAGAGCCAGCGCCACGACAGCCGCCGCAGTTGTCGATGCAGCACGATGGATTGACGTCCAAACGATCATGGCGACACCTCCGAAGGGATTTTTGCGCCATTTGCAAGCCAATCCCGATAGGTGCGGAACGTCAGACCGAGCGCCTCATACTTCACCCGCAGGTAGCCGTCGCCGCCCCGCCTCACGGCGTCTGGCACCACGTTTTCGACTTCCTGCGCGATCACGCCGACATAGGCCTTCTGGCCGCCGAGATAGCTGAAGCGATAGTAGCCGAGACCGTTGGCGAGATGGCCGAGCAGGACAACGTCATGCTTCAGAGCGATGTCAGACCGCCGCCCACCGCCGCCGCCACCTCGGAAACCACCACCGCCACCGCCACGGAAACCACCACCGCCACCGCCATGAAAGCCGCCGCCTCCGCGCGCACCGGCGAAGCTTGCGCCGCCGCCGCGCGGCATGCTCGCCATGCTGGCCCGCCCGCGTGCAGACGCCGCCGCCGCCGCGCGGCCGGACGACACATTCATTCCGCCGCCACGATTTCCACCGCCACGCCCGGCCGCGCCGGCCCCGCCGCGGTTGGCAGTCTTCGCACGATCACCGCCGCCTTTGGCGCGATTGCCAGCCTTCGCGCGATCGGCGCTGCCTTTGGCCCGGTCCGCAACGCCGGCGCGATCTCCACCTCCCGGCCGATCTCGTGTTCCGGCGCCAACGCCGCCTCGATCTCCCGCGCGATCGCCTGCGCCCTGGTTCGGACGCAGCACCTGCTGCCCGTCGCGACCACGGAAATCCATCCGGTTGGAGGCGCCCGCCTTCAGATTGTTGTTGTTGAAGCGCTGCTGAACGTTGGCGTTGTTGTAGCGCACGCCCTGGCGGTGCGCCGGATTGTGCTGCCAACCGTTTCCAACATTGGTCGTGCGATGGTTGACATAGACGTTTCGGTTACCCCAGTTGAAGCCACCGCCCCAGTAGTTGCCCCAACGCCCGATTGCCCAGGCGGTGCCGAAGGCGACACCCGCCGCGACAACACCCGCGCCGATATAAGACGGGTACCCGAAGTAATACGGTGGATATTCCGCATAGGGCCAGGTCCCGTACACCGTTGCCGGATCGTAATACGGTACATAAACCGCCACAGGATCCGCCTGTTCGATCACGACCACCTGTTTGCTTTCCTGGGTCTTAACGCTGACCTTTTGCTGCTTGGTGGTTACGAGCTTTTTGTTGTCATAGGCTTTCGCCCGCAGCCGCTGGATCGCATCCATGACATCCGGCTGTTGAGCGAGCACCGCATCGCCGAGGCTCTTTGTCCAATCGACCTTGTCGCTCATCATCGCCAGGACGTCCGGAGTGCTGACCAGGGCCTTGACGCTGTCGTCCCACGCCTGCTTGTCGACCGCTTCCTTCAGCGCGTCCCCCTTGAGCGACTTGCGTTCCTTGGCCCAACGATCCGCCTGCACTACCTCCAGCGGGTAGGTCGATGCTGCCAGGACATTCGCGAGCAGTTCGTCGGGATAAAGCGCAATGGGTGCGACCAGCGCCTCAAGTTGCTCTGGCTTTAGCAGCTCGGCGCTCGGCGTTGGTTGGCTCGCCGGAACGTCTGGAGCGGCTGCCTTATCAACCGTCTGGGCCAAGACAGCGACAGGGATCGCCATCGCCAGTGCAAGCGCGAACAGAATCTTGCGGCAGCAGAACATCACACCCTCCTTCGGGGTCCCCTGCAGCAAGCATCGACGGAAGGGAGGAATCTCCTTTGATCAAGATCAAGGAAAGCCGAATTTCCAATGACCGCGACGTTGGAGGATCTCTGACTTCATGCGGTGGACGACTGCGCGAGAGCGAGTGGGATTTTGATCACAAACAACGCGCCGCCTGATACTTGATTTGCAGCAGAGATCTCCCCTTGGTGCGCCTCTACGATAGTACGTGCGATGGCGAGTCCCATACCCAAGCCTTGCGCCTTGGTCGTGAAGAACGGGTTGAAGATGCTCCGGATATCCGCGACCACGATCCCTGGACCGGTGTCGCTAATCTTGATTTCGGCGTGCGCGTTCAGCCGGGCCGTCGATATGTTGACTTCGCGCTCTTTATCGTCGGCATCGGAGATTGCGTCCATTGCATTAATGATCAGGTTGAGGATGACCTGTTGCAGCTGAACCGGATCGCCCTTGACATACAAATCGCCCGAAGCCGCAGCGAACCTTAACGCAATGCCGCGTCGATCAGTAACTGCTTCTACAAGCCCGATCGCCTCCCGCACCGTATTGTTCAAATCGATGTCCCGGACCTCGAACGGCGTTTTCTTCAGTACGCTGCGAAGTCGGCGGATCACTTCGCTGGCCCGTTGATCGTCACGCCTGATGTCGGCAAGGATTTCCCTAACTTCGGCGAGATCCGGAGAGGTGCCCTTCAGCAACAGATCTGCTGTCTCTGTGTTTGTGAGAATGGAGCCAAGTGGCTGGCTCAACTCATGCGCAATAGAGGTCGTCAACTCTCCAGCAGCCGAATAGCGGTTGACGTGAGCAAGTTCCGCCAGCCGCTGCCGGGACTCGACCTCAGCAAGACGCCGTCGGCGACGTTCGTGCAACAAGCCGCTGATCAACCCCGTTTGGATCAGAATCACGGCTGCAATCAGCAGAATCGGCCAGCGATACCGCTCCCAAATATCGGGCTCGCGAAACAGGACCTCGCTGCCCGGCGGGAGATTACTCTGGTTGATGCCCCAGCGCCGCATTTGCCGCCAGTCGAATTTCGGAGCAGAGAATTCAATCGGCTCGACTTTGATGTTCCCCGGCTTCTCGCCACCAAGGATTCGAATCGCAGCGTTGACAGTCTGCTCGCTCGTTTCGGCGATAGAATGCATCGGGCCGCCGACCGTTTCTGGATCGAAAAAGGCCTCTTGGTAGGAAAAGATCGGCGCATTGGCGACGGCGTGAAGGCTACGCAAGGCAAGGTCGCCTTCATGGCTGACACCGGCAGCGTCGACAGACATCAAGCCCCAGAACAGGACGGTGTGCGGCGGAAGCGCAGACGCTCTCTTGAGAATTTCCGTGAACGGAAGATCGGCATAGTAGATAAAGGCAACGCGGTTCTCTAGCGGCTTCAGTTCCCTTTTTAGCTCCTCAAGCCAAAACTTCTCCAACGCTGAGGCACCGATCACAACGGCGATCGTCTGAGTTTCCGGCATGACCTGAAGAACATTCCTGAACGCGGCCAGAAAATCATTGCGGACCGAAATGACGGTGTCGTTGTCCGTGAGTTCCACGCGGTTCACCAACCGCTGCTCCACCACCGTCAAAACCATCGGCGTTCCGGGGAAAAGCTGCTCGCGATACTTCTGAACGAACCTTGCGGCCGGCGCTCCGATGCTCAACACGATATCGGGTGGACGGCCATCGTAGAGCGATTTCAAATAGTCGACGAACGGTGCTTCCGGGCCCGGGTTATTGAACCTCGCCGTGAGCAGCGCGTGTTCCTGGATGTCCAGCGGCCACGGCGAAAGCCGCTCGAGCGTTGCCTTGATGCTCCTTGCATGCTCGCTCCAGGGGCGAAATTCCCGACCGAATGAATGAAGTACCAGCACGCGCTTAATGTCACTACGCTCAGTAGCTCCGGCAATGTCGAACGGAATTGACGCCCACAGCAGCGCGCAGACACACAGTCGTACGACCAGGCGTAGTCGATCCGTGACAGCAACGGGGATGCAGCGGTTCATCGTCTTCCCCAACCGTCTGAGACTTGCGAACAGTCGCTATGACACAGTGTCAGCGTGTGCGCATTTCCGCAACAGCCGGGCTAGGCAGCGCTGACGTCAACAGACCGTCGTGACTCGCCCATAGGCGTCCACGACTTGCCTGCACGATGAGCCATAATAGACGCCCGCGGCGCCGGCCGCAGCACCCACTGCAACGGCTCGGCGGGTGGTCCGGCGCGCTACCCCGGCATAGCTCATCGGTGTCAGCGGCCGCCCAACCCTCGCTTCAGCGACGGAGAACACCCCATGTATTGTGACGTCTCGGCCGCTCCAGCACCATCCCGTTACAAAGGACATGAGCGCGACTGCTACCATGATCACTTTTCGCACTGATTTCATTTTTTTGCTCCTGATGGCGTACCGGGGGGAATTTCGTCGAACTCTGCCATTGCGCCGGAATCCAGATCGACCTTCGTCGCACCGGCCGGTGGCTTGAATACAAATGTGTCGGCCTCCACGACGGCGTCATTCTTCCAGTCCCTGATCCTGAGCGTGTATTGCGGTGCCCCGGTCACCGTCTTGCTGGTGATCACATATTTTCGAGGAACAGGCCGTGCTCCACTCTCGATCCAGATTTGCCAATCGATATCCGCGCCACGAAACGCCAGATGTTCGCATTCGACGCCGTCGATCATACCTTGCCCAATGTGTTGAGCCTGGACGACATTGGACATCAACACGTCATAGGTATTTGTAAGCAGCAAGTCCGTGCCTGGCATCGCAGCGCCCGATTTCGCTTGGATCAGATCGACAAGCTGATCGATGGACCCCACAAGGTCGGCCTGCACATATGCCTTGGCATTGTTGCCATAGATCGACGCAGTCTTTCCGTCGTAGATAAAGTCGACGTCGGTATAGCCTCCCGTTCGGCTAATCCGGAGCTTGTCCGGTCGCGAGAGCTGCATTCTTCCAGAACTCGTAAACTGGATCTTCTCCAGCTCGGGAGTCACGACCTCGATATCACTTTCGAACGTTGCGGAGATCGACTTTTGCGCTGCTGTATAGTCAGCCATCGCCTTGAGCAATTTCGCCGGATCGTCCGCCCTCGCCGGCTGGGCCGCAAATGCGACGGCAGCAGCGACCAGCGCCACATTCACTAGGTTATTGGGCTTATTACTCGCTGACTTTCTCTCATTCATGGCGTAACTCCATTGGTCAACTCTATCCAGCCACCCCGCGCGGCACTTTCTGTGATCAAGGCAATCGCACCGTCGGATGCTAATCCGCTATATATCGCAACGATGGTAGGACACTTTCATATCCACCATTCCCGGAAACTCTCGAGAGATCGTATTTTCATCGACCACGTTGAGGATGAACTGGACGTGTGAAAGCATAATGCTCGAGGCGCAAGCCGCGATCAGGTTGATCGTTTCATTACTTTCCTTCTTCGACTTGATCTTGCAGATCTCGTGTTTTCCCCTCAGACGATCTGCTTCGGCGATGAAACCGCCGCCGTATACGCCGGAGAAATTCGTGAACGCGATCTGTTTCGCACGCCCCTTGCGCATAAACACCTTGTTGCATTGGTCCGCACTTGTCGCCCACGCACCAGCAAGCTCGATCGCCTTTGCGCTCCGCGGTGACAACACTGCTGAGGAAGCTGAAATCACGGCAACAACGACAAGTCTTTGAAGTATAGCCATACTCTTTCCTCTCAATGACCGCTCAATACCAGTGTCTTGATTGGCAATAGCAGCGCCTGGATTCGCAGCAGCAATGCATGCACAAGTCCGGTCGCATCTACGGCATGCAGGGCAAACCCCTTCAACGCTCCAGTTTTTGGATCGGCAATTACGTCATGATTATTGGTGTAGGCATTAACGATGCACGCGCTGCCCGGCGTAACTCCCTCTAATCCACCTTTGTAAAGCGGCTCCAGGAAGACGAGAATCGAACCGGGTCTTTGCAGGTTCTGCGGATCAATCAACAGCTCGCCACTCCGGAACTGCCCCGCGGCAATGAAATCCTGCACACTTGTCACGACTAACGGGATGATGGTCCACGGCTTCGAGATGCAGGTGGCTTCCGCAACCATGCCAGGCTTCATGACCTGAGCCTCAATCTGGCCAAAGCCGGCCTGCAAGCTGCGCCGACCCGCTCCGTCAGGTATCAACACTCCGGCCGGACGCATAAGTTGATTGACGACGTCGCCGGTGCGAATGAGAAATTGCTCAACACGGCCGTCGACGCCGGCACGCACATAGGTCTTGTCGACATCCACCTGCGCTTGCGCCTGTGCAGCCTCGGCGCTCGCTCTCTCCGCCGGCAAGAGCGTCGAAACACGCAGTAGCGAAGATTCCCTCGTGGCGCTCGCCACATCGATACCGGACTGCCGTTGATCGACCAGCACCTGCAGCTTCTCGATATCGCGCTGCGGCACGATCCCGGGATTCCGACGTTGCAGCTCGGTCTTGACCTCCAGCTCATCCTTGGCTTGCTGGTGCGATGCCCTCGCCTCTCCGATCTGGGCGTCTGCCTTAGCGATGTCGGTTCGCGCCGAGATGAGGGACGCCTCGACCTCAGCGATCTTTCGCTTGGCGGTCTCTAGTGCTGCGTCCTGCTTGGAACTATCCAGCCGGAACAGAACATCGCCTTTTTTTACATCAGCAGTGAACCCAACATTCACCTCCGCGACACGACCCGAGCCTTCAGGTAGAATTGGTACCGTCCGGAAGTAGATCGCCGCCGACGTAGTGGACGGATGAAAATAGAAGATCATCGTGATTAGCCCGAGCGTCAGCATCAGGCAGCCGGTGATCCCCCACCTCAGTTCATACCAGACAGAGAAGAACGTAATCTCTTTGCCGAACCGCTTTCCCTGCCGATAGCGGCGATAAAGATAATCGGGAAGGATGGTAACCAGCGAACAGATCATGAGTTCAAGCATGGTCGTGCACCCCTTGCCTTATCGAGGGCTGAACATCGGCCTTGGCGCCGGTTACAGGCTCAACCTTGGCTTCAGCGGAAAGCGTGCCCGGCGTCGCATTTGCGATTCGCTCCACGGAATCCGCAATGCTGCGCATCGGCGTACCGAAATCCGGCAGGTCGATCATGGCGAGCAACAAGCCCGCGATCCAAAAAATATGCATGTGAGTGAACAGCGAGATCAGACCGAGGACAGCGACGATCTCCATCTGCAGTTTTTGGCTTTTGTGCGCCATGCGCTCGGGCAGGCTGTGCAGTTTCCAGTATAGCGTACCCGCCCACAGCAGCGTCGCTACGAGAAAAACGCCCATCACTACCATCAGGGTATCCGCTCCGTCGGCACCGGGAACGAAGAATGGCAGATGATGAGGAGCTGCGGGGTGCAACTGTTCGCTCAAGTCTTCTCTCCCTTCCGGACGCCCGGGCGCTCCGCAGCCATACGCTGCACCGTGCCTCCCCCCGGTGCGGTTTGCTTGATTTGGATCAATAAAACACGATCGGCCGTCCATAACCTTGTGACAGCGCCGAAGCCGACAATCACCAGGAGCCATCAATCATGTCTCGTAGCATCGACGATCTCATCCCCAACGCCACGCAGATCCGTAAAGAGGCCGCCCTCAAGGAGGCCGAAGCGGTGGAAAAGTACGCACGCCTCGCCGCGGCGGCTGAGGCCGAGAAGCGCGCGCTGATCGAGCGACTCAGCCAACCGTCCGGCAAGAGCGAAGCCGAAAAGGTTCAGCTTGCATCAACCATAATCCAGCGGGCGGTTCGAAACGGTTTGACGGAAGTTCAGGTCTATCGCTTTCCCAACTCGCTGTGCACCGACAAGGGTCGCGCGATCAATCAGCAAGAAAAGGGATGGGAGAAAACACTAACGGGAATTCCAAGTGAGATATTTCAGCTTTGGAGCGACTATTTGCAGCCACGCGGCTATCGCATCGGTTACCAGACCATCGATTATCCGGGAGGAATACCCGGCGACATTGCCATCACAATTTCTTGGGGAGATTGAACGTGGTTCGCATCGGATTCATGCTGGAGCTGTGAGATGTCAGCTGACGTGCCAAGGGAGCGATTAAAGCGCAAGGACTACGAGAAGGAGCTGGGAAAGCTCCAGGTCGAACTCTGCCATTTGCAGGACTGGGTTAAAGCCAATAATTTAAAAGTCATCGTTCTGTTCGAAGGACGCGATGCCGCTGGCAAGGGGGGCGCCATTAAAGCCCTCACCGAAAAGGTGAGTCCGCGGGTCTTCCGCGTCTGCGCCCTGCCAGCACCGTCTGACCGTCAAAAGTCTCAGCTATTCCTTCAACGCTACATCGAGCAGTTCCCGGCAAGTGGCGAGATCGTGATCTTCGACCGAAGCTGGTACAACCGCGCTGGCGTCGAGTATGTGATGGGTTTCTGCAGCCCGGCTGAACACAAACGCTTCTTGGAATTGTGCCCGCTGGTCGAGAAATTCGCTGTGGATGCTGGGATCATCCTAATCAAGCTGTGGCTTGAAGTCGGTATGAAGGAGCAGGAGCTGCGCTTCAAGGCACGCATCGAGGACCCTCTCCGTCAATGGAAGTTAAGCCCGATGGACACCGAGTCATTTGGGCGCTGGTATGACTATTCCCGAGCGCGCGACATGATGTTCAAGGCGACCGATACAAGGCATGCGCCATGGCGATTGGTCCGCTCCGACGACAAGCGGCGGGCTCGGCTCAACATTATATCGCATATCCTCAAGACGATCCCATACAAGAAGATTGCGCGAAAGAAGATTAGGCTGTCGAAGCGTTCCAACAAGGGCCGCTACAACGATCAGGTCAGCCTCCGTCGGATGAAGTTCGTCGAAAATCGTTACTAAAAGAAACGAGGCCGCGCAGTGCGCAGCCGCGTTCGACGCCGGCTTACTTCAACCGTATCGTCACGCCGCCAACAGCGGCGGATAGTTCAGCGCCAACTTTGGGGCCGCTGAGCTGCAGGATCACGCCATTGCCATTCTGCAATTGCACGCCTCCAGCGCCACCCACCACCGCCCCACCCGCTCCGACCACTCCATAGGTGCCTTCAATTGATGTGGGCCCCTTCAAATTGATCGCGCGTCCGATAAGCTTGGTGGTAGATGCACCAATCGTGAAACCCACGCTCATGCCCGAGACGGTAAAGGGATAGGTTTTTCCGCGGTACCTCAACACGCCCTCGCCGCCGCCGACCCCGACAATAAAGCCACCCTTGGTAAATATCACGGCAACCTGGCCCATATCCGCGCTTGATGGCGTGGCGAAGCCGACGACCCCAGCAAGCACCGCGACTGCAACGGCAAAGACGCTAAATTTTCGCATGGTTCATTCCCTTCTGGTTGTGAAACTGACTTCTTGGGCCAAGATCATCGCGAACTATCCGAACACGGTGAAAAGTCGGCCGGACATGGCATGGCCGACCGGGAAGCCAATCCACGGTACCGAACTCTGGATCTCGTGCCGAGGAAGCCGATAATCGTTCCCGCGGCCAATGTCAGCAGATCGGTTGTTGCGGCGTTGCCGTCCTTGGACATGTAACAAATCCGGGATGTTGATGGCGTGTAGCCAATGCTGAAGCCGTTCCCAGTGGCGCCTGTTGATCCAAGTCAATGCAACGTGATGTTGTGAACGACGCTCCGCTTGGCACCGCAACACGGTCAACCTTTCCTCAGATCGTCGAGTACACTATCCATCCTTCGGGTCCAGTTGGCGCTGTCGGTCTTCTCCGCGAGGCCATCAGCCTGCAAAACATCTCGGACTTGCCCGCGGGCGCCGACGATCTGAAAAGCGATGCCGCGCGAGACAAGTTCGCCATGGAGGTCGTGAAGCATTTTCACGCCCGCAAGATCGATAAAGGGTGAGGAAGAGAGCCCGCAGACCACAACCTTGGTGTCCGGTGATGCGCGAACCTTTGCCATCACATTCTCCATCGCCGTTTCCGCATTGATGTAAAGTAACGAGGCCTCTGGGCGGAAAGCGAGAACACCAGCAAGGGGCTCTACGTCAGGGTATCGCGCACTATCGGCATATCGGCCTGTTCCTGGTAAGCGCCCGAGAATTGCGACGTTTGGCTGCGAGGCACGCGCCAGTAACAGAAATATGGACGCTAGCGTAGCCAGCAGGATGCCCTGAAGGATGCCCAGCATCAGCACGGAGACAAGGGCGATCGCCGCAGCATAGAAGTCGATCCGACTGATACGCCACATCCGCATGAGCGCGGCGATGTCAACTAGTTTGTAGACAGCCGTGCAGACGATCGCAGCAAGTACTGCCTTAGGCAGATTGGTCAATATCCCCGTGAGGAAAAGTAGACAGATCGCCAACGTGGCTGAACAAATGATCAGAGCGAGCGGCGTTTTCGCGCCGGCCTGATCATTAACGGCGGATTGTGACAATCCTCCCGCAACAGGGTAACCATGGCCGAGCGCTACCGCCAGATTGGCGGCGCCCAACCCCAGAAACTCCTGCCGAACGTCGATGGGGTAGCCGTGCCTCGCCGCAAAACTTCGCGCACCTGCGACGCCTTCGACATAGGCGAGCAACATGATGCCGGCAGCGAGAGGAAATAGTTCATCGAATTCAAGAAGCCCGAAGGTCGGCATGGCAAGGCTCGGCAAGCCCTTCGGAATTTCGCCGGTGACGGGAATGCCAAGCGCCGGCAAACCGAGCGCTGTCGCGACAACGATCGATAGGATGACGACTGCGAGACCTACCGGCCTACCGGGCAATAGACGCTCGCCCTGGAGCAGCAGGATCGCAACAAGTCCGATCGCAAGCACGATCCAGTGAACACCACCGAGCTGCCCAACAAGCACGAAAAGGCGATCGAAGAAATTTCGCCCGCCACCAGCAACGCCAAATAGGCTCGGCAGCTGCGTCATGATAATGGTGAGACCCGCGCCAGCCTTGAAGCCAACCAGAATGGTGTCGCTGATCAAGCGTACCAGCATGCTTAGTCGAAAGATCCAGGCAATCAGGCAGAGAGCCGCAACGCCAAGGGCTGCTACACTCGCAATCTGCGCATAGCGAAGCGCATCGCCTGCCGCTAGACCCCCGACCGAAGCGGCGATCATCAGCGAAATCGCCGAAGTCGGCCCGACAGCAAGTTGCCGCGAAGAGCCCAACAGGGCATAGCCAATGCCGCCCAGCATGTAGCCATAGATCCCGATCTGGGGCGGCATGCCGGCGAGCGCAGCATAGGCCAACGACACCGGGATCGCATAGGCGGCCAGCGTGACGCCAGCGATCATGTCACAGCGAAGCCAGTCAGCGCGATATTCGGCAAGCCAGCGCGTCGGCGGAAAGATCCCGTGCGACCTCATGCCTGCTCCCTTCGATCAACGCGATCCCGCATCACGCCGCGGAATCCGCCGCAGCATAAAAGAACCAGCAGCAACGCACCGACAGGAACGGTTAGAGTGAGTGCTGGCGACCGCTCTGTAATGAAAGCACCGACAGCGGCGCCTGTGCCAAATGCGGCGCAAACTCCCATGAATATACAGGACTTACGCAACAGACCGACCTGGATATCTCCAGCAACCAGTGCGACCGCTCCCTCAATCGCCTGGCGAAAGTTTCCTGTGATCATCACAGAGCTGTAGTTTGAACCCTCAACCTTGGTGAAAATCGAAGTCTGCATTGCGGCCACCATCGAGACGCCCAGCGTGCCCGCAACATCAGGCACGCGATTGTGCAGCACACCGACAAGGATCAGAACGCCAGCTTCTACGAGAATGCTGATCGGGCCGACTCGATCACCGACTGCACGCCGCAGCCATGAGGCGATCACCACGCCGACGACGAAAGCGAAGAGCGATGGCACGAAGTGAAATGCCTCCGTCCACTTCCCGGCCGTCGCTTTTACCCATAAGAATACCAAGTTGGCGGTCTGCGCATTTGCCAGAACGCCATGCGTAATCCACGTATAGGCATCGAGATAGCCGCCTGCGAAGCCCAGCAGCAACGCGACCATCAGGGTCTCTTCGCGGCGCATCGGCACATTAACCGCACGTATCGCAGAAATACTCGAGCTCATCGGGCCAACAGGCGCTGGCTCCGGCAATGAGGATTGATCTGAATCAACTGCCTTCAGAATTTTGGCTGTCGGATCGCGACATGAGGCGATCCGGAAAGGCACCCACCATGCATGCCATTCACGCGTTCGTCACGGCGGCGCTTCTTATATCCATGGCCTCTGCCGCGCCGATGCAAGCGGCCGACAAGCCCGACGCTGCGCGCATCCAGGAAGAGCTCTGGGTGCTGCCGCTGCCGTTGCCGATGTTTGCCTATCTGGTGCGCCCGACAGGCAACGGCCCCTTCCCGCTGGTTATCATGAACCACGGCGTCTCGCTCAATCCGACTGACCGCGGCTTCTTTCCCCTGGTTGAATTCCGCGATGCGGCCAAATGGTTTGCGAGGCGCGGTTATCTGGTGGTGGCGCCGGTCGGCACCGGATATGGGGCATCCGCCATCGACATTCCCGAGCGTGCCATCTACGGCCCTTTCTTCTCCAAGATCGGAAAATGCGAAAATCCAAACTTCCACGACGCCGGGCTTGCAGTCGCAAAAGTTAACCTCTGGATTATTGACTATTTGATCGCAGAAAACCGCATCGTGCCGAAAGATGTCATCGTCGTTGGACAATCCGCCGGAGGTTGGGCATCCATTGCGCTATCGAGCGTAAATCCACCACAGGTTAAAGCGATCATTACTTTCGCCGCCGGCCGCGGTGGCCGCGTCGATGGCAAGCCAAACAACAACTGCGCGCCGGACAGGCTCATCGAAGCGACGGCAGATTTCGGCCGCACATCACGCATGCCAATGCTGTGGATCTACATCGAAAACGATACGTTCTTCGGACCAGCACTGTCGAAACGTATGCACGAGGCCTTCACGGCCGCCGGCGGTAAAGCAGAGTACCGCTTGATACCGCCTTTTGGTGATGAGGGGCACTTTCTCATCGGATCGCCGGAAGCTATCCCGATTTGGTCGCCAATTGTAGCGAAGTTTTTGGATGACCAGAAATGAGACCAATGCCGGAGGTCAGCTGTGACATATTCCGATCCCAATAAACCACAACGCAAGCATCCGTTGAACCCCTTCCGAGCGCTCCTACTTGCGGCGCTGGCGAGCCTCACGTTCAACAAACCCGCAGTATCCCAACAAGACCCGGCGGCCACCGCTCCTGACGGGGAAGTTCGCTCCCGCGGTCAGCGCCAAGTGAAGGACATCACCTTCGGGGGCTGGAGCAAAGTCTGCTTCAAGCCTGGCGGGGCAAAACCACTTTGTCGCACATCGATCACCGGTACTTTTCCGACCGGTCAAATGGCGGTTCGGCTCGACATCATCGAACGCGAAGGCGATGCCGCCAAGCGGATACAAATATTCTCCCCCGTAGGTATGTACCTGCAAAAGCCGGTTGAACTCACGATCGATCAAGGCGTGACTTACAGAGTTCCGTACACTTGGTGTCTGACCAATGCCTGCATCGCAGGAACTATCGCCGAACCAAGCTTGGTAAAACGTATGGCAGAGGGACAGATTCTGCATCTGCAGTTTGTGGATTCCAGTCTGCTACGACTGACGACTTCGCTAGCCCTTGGTCGCTTCGCCACCGCTCATGAAGGCCCGCCCACGCAGATGTTTAATCAGGATATCGATGAATAGTGAGAGCTGCGGCCGCTGCGATTCAAACTCGGTCGCACATCCCCAGCCGCTCTGCGAGAGAAACGAGTTCGGCGAGTGAAAGGACACGCATTTTCTCCATTACCTGATGGCGGTGCGCTTTTATCGTGCGCTCCGTCGTTCCCAGACTTATGGCGATTTGCTTGTTGATCTTTCCACGTACCACTAGATCGAACACCTGTCGCTCACGTGGCGTAAGAGATGAAACCAACAGGCGACATAAGGCGTTTCTCTCTTGCTGACCTCCCGTAGACTCCTGGCGCGCTAGCGCACGCTCAATCGCATCAATCAACTGCTGTGATGTCACGGGCTTGGTCAGGAAGTCTTCCGCGCCGGCCTTGATCGTTCGCACCGTTACCGCGGTATCGACATGTCCCGTAAGGAAGATGATCGGCATACTCGAGCCTAGCTCGATCAAGCGGCTCTGCAATTGCGGGCCGTTAAGTGCCGGCATCTGAACATCCAGCACGATACACGCGCGCGGACTAACGTCTGGCAATCGATCCAGAAACTGCTGTGACGAAGCATATACCGCAACCTCATACCCGGCCACCCTGAGCCGACGTTCGATCGCAGCTCTAAAGGACGCGTCGTCATCCACTACATGGATCAAACCAGGCATTTTGCCCTCTGAGATCAAGTTTCTCTAATGACAATCACAGCTCTGCAATTTTCTGCCCGACGGACCTTCGCATTGTCTCCTATCGATCATGCGAGTGCGCCGTCCATCCGCTCAAATGATTCATTCCAAGCGTAATGCCCTTGGCGACGTAAGGCCTCGCGCATTGTACTTTGGGACAATGACCTTTGGACCAATAGCCTAAGGTTGCACCCTAGTCTTAGATCAGCTCTAGAGGAAGCGAAAAGCTCAACACTTCCCTGCAATGCAACGTTGCTCTGGCGATCATTTGGTGAGGGGAGTTGACCCATGTTTGCTCGCACGACTACGAATCCGACGCCTCGCCCCAATTCCCTCCGTGAGTTCGGCATGGCCAGCGACTCGAATCCCATCGTCAGCTTGAATGAGTTTACTTACAAAAAGAGCACTGAGATCTACGGGGAGAAAGAGCCTGCAGAGTACGTATATCAGGTGAAATCCGGTGCCGTGCGAAGCTACAAACTGCTCTCCGACGGCCGCCGTCAGATCGGCGCATTTCACCTCGCCGGAGACATCTTCGGCCTTGAGAACGGTGGCGAGCATCGGTTCACTGCGGAAGCGATTGTAGACACCACTGTTCGCCTCATTAAGCAACAAAGTTTAGAGATCGTGGCTGAAAGCGACGCCATGGTCGCGCGCAACTTGCTCAGTATGACCACAAGCAATCTGCAACACGCGGAGGATCACATGCTTCTGCTTGGCCGCAAGACCTCGCTGGAGCGGGTCGCGGCCTTCCTGCTTGAGATGGACAAGCGGTTGTCTGCCGCGGGCACTATGGCCCTGCCGATGTCACGCCGCGATATCGCCGACTACCTGGGCCTAACGCTGGAAACTGTTTCCCGCGTACTGTCGCGATTGCACGAACTGAGGACTCTCGGTTTCATCGGCAACACTCAGCGTCAGATTGTACTCCTGGACCGAAGCAGACTCGCTAGTCTGGATCTACAGGGCTGAAGCCGCGCGCACCGATCGCGGCAAGATGATCCAGCGTCTTACGCAACACTTCGAAGAGGACCGCAGTCGACCAACCAAACATCAGAATGCCATTCATGGCGGTCATCGGCCCGATCAGCCGCCAAGCTTGCACCGGCGTTATATCGCCGTAGCCGAGGGTGGTGTAGTTTACGAATGCGAAATAAAGAAGGTCGCTGTCGTCTGGGGCAGCGCCGACTATTGCATAGGCCAGCGCCCAAGCGAGCATTTCCAGCGTATGTGCAATCATCAGCACGGCAGCGACCCCAACCATCACGGCCATCAGGTGAAGTCTCGGTCGCGTGGTGTGCCGTAGCCCTGCTGAGCGGGCGATGCCCACCGCACCAACGGTGACCAGCGCATGAACCATGATGGTGATCACGGTAACTATCGTGCCGACGAGGAGCTGAATTGCCATTGCCTGCCCAGATCCCTGCTATTTCGAACGCCCTCCGAACCATGCGCCGAAATAGCCTGCGTAGAGCGCGGGTAGTTCAAGATTCATCGAATGCCCGATACCGGGCACAACCACGAGCCGGCAATCTGGCATTACCGCAGCCATCGCCCGGAGATCGGCTGGCGGAATCCAGCCATCCTGTTCCCCCCACAACACCAGATGGGGATGCCGGATATCCGGCATGCGGCGTTTGAGTTCTCCACTTTCTCGCTCGCGGGTAAGATTTAGCGGCGTGCCGATCCAGATCCCTTCAGAAACACCGAAGGTCTGTTCGATGATGCGTTCAAACAGGGCCTGAATTTCCCCGAGCCCTTCGCGAAAACGTGGGATCGCATTTGGCGCCAAGCTATCTGGCAAGAATAGCGAGGACGCCGCGCTGGCCATTACCGTCCGCGTGAGTTGCTTGCTTGCCATCATCGCCCGAAAAACGCCGATCTGATCGGCGTTGAAGGCCATACCGAGCGGTGAAACTGGATCGAGGGAGAATACGCTCCCAAAGCGCTCCGGTTGCATCAACAACATACGCGCGGCAATGATGCCGCCCGTTGAGTGCGTAGCAAGATGGCAGAATTTGACGTCCAGAGCGTCGAGCGCGGCTAACATATCCTCCGCGTGCTGCTGCATGGAGTAGTTGCTATAGTCGGCTGCTGGCTCCGGCTGGTCGCTGTCGCCACAACCGCGCCAGTCGATTCCAATCACGCGCAGTCCGGAAGGAAACAGTGGTGCGGCGATTTCGATCCAATCCTTGCTGGCGAGGTTGCCGTGAACGAAGACGACGCTAACGTCGCCTCGTCCCCACTCCCGCCAGCCCAGAGAGACCTCACCTGCCCGAACTCTTGGCATGTATCACCCTACTTGTTCAGGCCGGCAGTCGGCGCAGCTCCGGGCGGCGTCGGTGCTAAAGGGACGGCTGACGCGACAGCTCCCCTGATCATGCGGTCAGTGCCGAGTGGTGAACTGGTGTCGAGGGTTCCCTTCGTTACAAAATCGACCACGTCTGCGGAGTATTCAACTGGATTGTCCGTATGGATGAAGTGTCCGGTCTCCGGATAGATTTTAAGCATCGGCCGGTTGCCGGCATTGGTCATGCGCGACATGAACGGCGTAATGACGTCACGTCCCAGGTCGGTTAGCCCGTTAAAAGCAGGCGTCGGGATAAATGGCTCCTTGTCCCCGAACGCGAGGAAGATCGGCGCCTTGATCTCCGTCAGCCGATCGTAAAGATTCTTCGGATCGTCCTGCTGCAACTCCGCCCCGATCGTGTAGACGTCAAAAATGAAGACGTTACACCACTGCTCGAGCTCCTTGGGATTTCCCTTCGTTAACCCAACACGCTGCTCCGTATGGAAGCGGGCATATTCGCTGTCGCTAAAGAAGTATCCGCTCTTGGCTGCCGACACCACGCCGGTCTCAGGGTCACGTTTCTTGAAGTAAAAGAAGTCGCGGATGTTCGGCTCAGATCGCCCCATTTCCGCTTTAAGAATTCCGGTCTGCTCCCAGCTCTGCTTCCACTTGTCGAAATCGCGGCCGAAGGCCTCATCGAACAAGCGCGCTTTCTTGTCCTTGGCGATCGTGATGTCGCGCGGATACTCCTCAAGACCAGACGGCGCTTCAAGCGCAAGGCCCTGCACTGCATCCGGCCAAGTGAGCGCGTAACCCATCACAAACTGACCACCAAGCGAGTGTCCAAGGTAATGCGCCTTTTTGACGCCGAGCTGATTGACAACGAGATCGTAAATCACCTCGCGCATGTCCTGCATGGTCCGCGCCGGGCTCTTATCGAGATTGCCGGGCCCTGACATGCCGTAATGAGGTAAATCCGGAACGATCACGCGCAGTCCGCTGCGCAGCGCATACTGCATGATATTGCCGTAGTGCCCGCCAAACGCGCCCTTCCCGTGAATGACGACAAGAACTTTCGGCTCCCTGTCGGTGCCAGCATACTCGTCCATGTAGCCGATCTGCCAGGGCGTTCCACGCTTGTCCTTCGCGGTCGCGTATTTGACCGGATAAGGATAGGTCACATGATCTTTCCAGAATGATTTTGTCTTATCCACATTCTCGGCAACACCAGGAACACGATAATTCTTGTCGACGAACTTCTGCGCCCGATCAAGGCTCGCCACGTCGTCCATGAAAGCCACGAACTTCGGATCGTTCTTGCGATTGTTGATAATCGGGAACACGCCGTAATGTGCGACCGGACTCTCCTCGGAAATGAGGTCCGCGCCCGGCACGCGATCAACGGCGCGCTGGGCGAGCTTGAAGTTCAGCCAGAGATCATTGGTGATGTGCATCACCAATGTGCGCGCCTGAATTCGGCCGAGGTACGGATTGACGTTGTAGGTTTCACCAACTCGATTGCGCCAGACAAGGTCGACCGCATCATACATCTTGGAGCGATTGTTGACACTGAGACCGGCCTTCTCGTTCGGTGGATCCCAATAGAAGACCTCGGGCTGTACCGATGCGAAACTCTGAGTAGTCCTGAAGCCGAAATCATATCCGGTCAGGCCGAGCACCGACCAGCCGAAGGCCATGCCTGGCAAGGGGTGCTTCTCCTTGGGAAGCTTGTAGTAATCACCTTTGGTGGATTGCCATACCGGATCAGATTGGATCGCGGCCGTCATCAACTGAAAAGTCCAATTGCCGACGGGGTCCTCGGCGTCGGACTGGGTCGTGCCGCCGATCGGCATAAGTGCGCCGATATACTCTGGATGCAGCACACCCCAAACGTAGGTCTGCGTGCCGCCCATCGAGACGCCAGCAACAAGCGCCACGCGCGCGACCTTCAGGTGATCACGCAACATGCGGTAGTTAGCCTGCACCATATCAAAATAGCCGTATTGCGGAAATTTGATGCCTAGACCGTCTGATGGCTTACTAGCACCCCAAGTCCCCAGCGGATCGACCATAATGACATAGTACCGGTCGGTATCGATCGGTCGACCCGGACCAATAATCGGCACGCCGCCCGACAGGGCAGCGCCCTTGACCCATTGCTCATACATGTCAGTGGAGTCACCGGAATAATAGGAATTGATGACAACGGCGTTGGTGATCTCGCCGGCCGCATTGCGGCGCGCATTTCCAATCGCGACGTACGCGGTGCGCAATTGTCCGCCACCGAGCGACTCCAGCGTGACCCCGCCCTCTCCGCCGTTCTCCCACTTGGCCGGATCGTTCAGATCATACTTACCGCCCAACCTGAAGTTTGGCACCTCATAGTAGTTCTTCAGCCCGTCATGTTGCACTTGCGACGACCGGCGTGTGAAGGGTTGTGCAACCGCAATTGCAGTACCAAGCAGCAACAGGATCAGGCTGACGAGGCAACGTTTCATGGCAGCTCTACCGGTCATGACGGTCTCCTCCCGATGATGTTTTGTGCATATGTTGAGGGGCTCAATCAGGAAATGCTTGATCTAGCTCAATAGAAATTGTCTTCGACCACTGATCATTGCGACGATCAAATCGCCAACCGGTCAGCGCAATGCCCTTCCTGAGCTACGGTTCATATCGGATACGTTATGAGCTCGACGGACCGACGGACGCGCCCGTCTACGTTCTGGTCAACGGACTGACGCAATACGCTGAATTATGGACGGCCTATCGCGACGCACTGGTGGCGCGTCGCTTCCGCGTCGCGACGTTCGATCTGCTCGGCCAAGGTGCGTCCGATAAGCCCGCGCTGTTCATCCGTCAGGACGACCACGTCGCCGCATTACATCTCCTGATTGGAGAACTCGGCGACGGTCCCATTTTTCTGAGTGGCATCAGCTTCGGCGGCCTT
The DNA here is from genome assembly GCF_900188215.1 of Tardiphaga sp. OK246. Classification (NCBI taxonomy): domain Bacteria; kingdom Pseudomonadati; phylum Pseudomonadota; class Alphaproteobacteria; order Hyphomicrobiales; family Nitrobacteraceae; genus Tardiphaga; species Tardiphaga sp. OK246. Next base: position 639,960 of record NZ_FZOX01000002.1, on the reverse strand, counting down.
ATTGCACTGCGCTATGCAATCGAACACGGCCAACGGCTGACCGGTCTGGTGCCGATGAGCTGCTTTGCCGAGCTACCGCCTCAACTGTATCTGCTCGGCAATGCCTTGCGAACCGGGTTAGTCCTTGGCGGCACCAGCTATCTTCAGGACCTACTGCTGCCAATGAACGTCAGCGACCAGTGGCTGAAGCCGGTCCTCGGAACGCTCGACAACGTCAAGCGACAAGGCTGGCTCATCAATGACGTCTACGCCCTGCAGAATCTAATGGAGTCTTTCCTCGACTTTCACCCGTTAACGTCGCAACTACCTCGGATCGGGGTACCAACGATGATCCTCAACGGTGAATTCGACTTTCTGACACCACGCGCACTTCACGAGACCCTGCGTATCCACATTCCCGACAGCTCGCTTGTCATCGTTCAACGTGCTTACCACGCCTTCACGCTGGAGAAGCCTGCGCTCACTGCCGACCTGCTCGCACGCTTTGCTGAGGATGTGCTGGCGGGGGGCTGGAAAGGCAACAAAGCTGTCTGGATTGCGCCGGAGGAAGTTGGCGGGCAGCTCGTTCCATTTCCAGCCGGCTACGACCATTTGCGAGCAATACCAGTACAGGAAACGATACAATGAGGGCGTTCTTCGGACCACTCGACTCCGACGGCCACGTGCCATTGCATCAGCAAACCCGCGTCGCAGCATTCTTGATCTCGGCCCACGGCGCGTTGGCGCGACACTTCGCATTCGCACTACCACTCAAGCTCGAATCCGCCTGGCAGACTGAATTGAATGCGCAATTCTATCGAGAAGCTGAGATCGTCTCCCTGTTGCTGCGCGCGACATCATGGATACCGGATCTTGCACTGAACTATTTGGCAGCGGCTTGGGAAACCACATGGCTGCCAAAGCCGATCATAGGCATTGACGATCAATCCCTGGCACTGGCGGGGGATTTGGCCGCCCGCGCGCATGCCATACATGCCGGAATTCGGCCCGCCGCCCTCCTACCGCTTGAAGCCGACACGCATGATCCATTCGTTACGGCACTGCGCCGTATCGAATTTGAAAGCGGCCGCCTGCTGCAAGCACAGATACTTCTTCTGAAAAGCCCGAATCTAACGCCCTTCCGTGAAGCCGTGAGCGCTAGCCTCGAACAGCGCCACGCAGAGGTTCGCAAGCTCTGGGCGGAAGCCCTCGAAGGCGTGGGAGTCTCTGTTCGCGAAGGAAATAATGACAAGTCTTGACGCAGATCAAAGGAGCACCGGTTTCATACACCAACATTTCTTCACCGTCGCCTCTCCTGATCATGTTGACCGGAGCTTCATTATGAAGGCTGTTTCTCTGGAAGAAGCCATTGCGATGATCCCGACCGGCGCAAGCATCATGGTCGGCGGATTCATGGGTGTGGGAACGCCGGAACGCCTGCTTGACGAACTAGTGCGGCAGAAGAAGTCGAACATTTCTCTCATCAGCAATGACGCGGCCACGCCCGGTAAAGGAGTTGGGAAACTATTCGAGGGCTCACAGGTGACCCATATGATCGGGACCCACATTGGGCTCAATCCGATGGCCCAACAGCAAATGTTGGGCAAACAAATCACCGTCAATCTGATCCCGCAGGGCACTTTCGTCGAGCGCATTCGCGCCGGTGGCTGTGGGTTGGGTGGCGTACTGACGCCGACTGGCGTCGGGACGCTGGTCGAGGAAGGCAAACAAAAGATCGATGTGGGCGGGAAGAGCTATCTGCTCGAGACCGCTCTACGCGCCGATTTTGCGCTTGTGCATGCATTTCTTGCCGACTATGCCGGCAACCTGTCCTACGCCCTCACGGCCCGCAACTTCAATCCGGTCATGGCGATGGCCGCGGACACCGTCATCGTCACCGCGGAACATATCGTCCCGGTCGGCGTCATCGCGCCCGACCACGTTATTACCCCCGGCCCCTTGGTCGATTACCTCGTCGCGAACGGGTGATCTATGGATGCACAAACCATTATCGCCCGCCGTGTCGCGCAAGAGCTTAGACCGGGCAACCTTGTCAATCTAGGCATCGGCATTCCGACGCTGGTCGCAAACTATGTGCCGCCAGGATTGAACATTTTCTTTCAGTCCGAGAACGGATTGATTGGCACGGGTCCCATACCCGAGCAGGGGATGGCCCACCCGCTGCTGACCGATGCCGGTGGCAAGCCTATCAGCGCGCTGCCCGGCGCCGCCACTTTCGACAGTGCGATGTCGTTCGGTCTGATCCGCGGCGGCCATGTCGACATCACCGTACTCGGTGGTCTGCAGGTCGATGCCGGCGGGCGGCTCGCCAACTGGACGATCCCCGGCAAGATGGTGCCAGGTATGGGCGGCGCGATGGACCTCGTTAGTGGCGCCAAACGTGTAATCGTCGCCATGCAGCACGCCGCGAAGGGAAAGTCCAAGATCGTCGCCCGATGCAACCTGCCACTCACGTCGGCTCGGCCAGTCGATCTCGTCGTCACCGATATGGCGGTCATTGCCTTTCCCGGTGGCATCGCAACTTTGCAGGAGACAGCGCCTGGCGTCACCATCGCCGAGGTGCTGGCGGTCACGGAGGCCGAGCTCGCCGTTCCAGACAAAGTTCCCGAAATGAACCTGTAACTTATGCAGAATCGGATCACATCCATGCGAATTTTCAACGGATTCGAAGAGCTGAAGGCCGCCGTCGGGACAGAGGTCGGCGTTAGCGACTGGATTGAGGTAACGCAGGATCGCATCAACAAGTTCGCGGAAGCGACCTGCGACGAGCAATGGATTCATGTCGACCAGGAGCGCGCGGAAACGGAGATGCCGGGTGGTAAGACCATCGCTCACGGCCTGCTTTCCTTGAGCTTAACGCCGATGTTCATCCGCTCGGTGATGGGTCTGAAGGGGCTGAAGAATACCCTAAACTACGGCGCAGACCGTATCCGCTATCTCTCACCGGTGCCGGCCGGCTCAAAATTGCGCGGCCGCGTCAGCATAGCGGAAGCCGAGGAAGTGCCACCCAACGGCTTGCGCACCCACTATCGCGTGACAATCGAGATCGAGGGCGGCAAGCGCCCTGCCTGCGTCGCTGAGGTGATCGGTCTACACTTCAGCTGAAGCAAAACCACCACCCGTCAATCGATAATGTGGTAGCCGCCATCGACATAAAGCACACTTCCAGTGATCAGCTTGGCACCGTCGAGCGCGAGGAATGCAGTCGCCCTCCCCACATCGTCAATGCTGACTAGACTGCGCGACGGCGCTTGCGACTGCGCCTTGTCCATCAGTTCGTCGAATTCCGGAATGCCGGACGCAGCGCGCGTTGCCAGTGGTCCAGGCGAGATCGCGTGTACGCGAATGCCTTTTGGTCCGAGCTCGGCGGCGATATAGCGCACCGCGGCCTCAAGGGCGGCTTTCGCGACACCCATGACGTTATAGTTCTTCACCACCATCTGACTGCCATAATAGGTCATGGTGAACATCGTGCCACCGTTCTTCATTAGCGGCTCTGCCAGGTGCGCCATCCGCATAAACGACCAGCAGGAAACGTCCATGGTCTTCTGAAAGCCCTCACGATCCACGTCAACCACACGGCCATGCAATGCATTCTTGGGTGAGAAAGCAATGGAGTGCAAAAGAAAGTCGAGTTGCCCCCATTCCTTGCCGATCCGCTCAAACACCTTTTCGGTTTCTCCTTCAACCATCACATCAAGCGGCATGAAGATTGGAGACTCCAGCGCCTCCGCAAGCGGCTCGACGTGCTTCTTGGCCTTTTCGTTCAGATATGTAACGGCAACATCGGCGCCGAGCGCTCGAAAGGCTTTGGCGCAGCCCCACGCGATAGATTGGTCGTTGGCTATACCGACGACGAGTCCCTTCTTGCCTTTCAACGCGATACTGGTCTCTGGATATACCGGAATCTTCATGACACTCTCTCATGTTTCTGATCGTGCGTTTTCGGACTCATCAACAGGGACAGCGTATGCTGCGCAATCATCAGCTCTTCGTCGGTGGGAATGACATAGACGGGAATACGGCTGTCGAATCGCGATATCCTACTGGCGTGTCCAGCATTCTCTGCCGGATCAAGCACGACTCCGAGCCAGGCAAGTCTCTCGGCAATGCGCGCCCGGATCGATGCCGAGTTCTCACCGATTCCGGCCGTGAACACGAAGGCGTCGAGACCCTGCAACGCGGCAGCGAGCATGCCGGCGTGTAGCCCCACCCGATAGACGAAGTAGTCGATCGCAAAAGCCGCGCGCGGATCCCCGCTGCTTTCAAGTTCACGCATGTCGTTGCTGACGCCGGAAAGCCCCTTCAGGCCGCAGTCCCGATAGAGAAAATCCTGCACTTTCGATACCGACATGCCCTTCTCTGCAATCAAATACAGAACGACTCCTGGATCAAGCTGACCGACACGCGTTCCCATCGCGAGCCCATCGAGCGCCGTAAAGCCCATTGTACTCTCGACACTCTTTCCATTCTTGATCGCGCCCATCGAGGCGCCACTGCCGAGGTGGGCGACGATCACGCGCCCGCCAGCGACGTCGGGCGCAACCTGCGGCAGGCGCTTGGCGATATATTCGTATGATAAGCCGTGGAAGCCATAGCGCCTGATGCCCTCGGCATGGAGCTGGTACGGAATCGCATAGTGGTCCGCGAGAGCGTTGTGATCGCGATGAAAGGCGGTGTCGAAACAGGCTACCTGCGGCAGAGCGGGGAAGTTGTTAAGGATCGTTTTGATTGGCGCTAGGTTATGCGGCTGGTGTAGCGGGGCCAGCGAAACATATCGCTCCAGGCGCCCCACGACGCCGTGATCAATCAATACCGGATTTGCATAATCCGGCCCGCCATGGACGACGCGATGGCCGACGGCGACGGGGTTGATATTGAGTTCTTCGCGGAGCCACGCGCCGGCAACGGACATCGCAGCTGGCACGTCAGCCACGGCCTCGATCGGATAGGCACGATCGGCCATCGGCTCACCATTAGGCCCGTTCGCACGTAACCGCGGACGACTGCCGATTCCATCGATCTGGCCCTTGATCCGCCTGTGTAAGTTCCCCTCTCCCTCGACCGAAAAGACCTGAAACTTGACGCTCGACGAGCCAGCATTGACGACAAGGATTGTGTCCATGGCCATCACCCAGCAACTGTTGGCGCGCGTTGACGCCTGGCATGCGCATAGAGCGACGCGATGGCGCAAGACGCCATCCGCGCGCGTGCCGTGTCGGCTCGTGACGTCAACACAACAGGGACCCGGGCACCGAGCACAATTCCCGCACCATCGGCCTTGGCGAAATACGCCAGGTTCTTTGCCAACATGTTGCCAGCCTCAAGGTTAGGAACAACCAGTATCTGCGCGCGGCCTGCGACCTCGGACTTGATACCCTTGATCCGCGCCGCCTCAACATCGACGGCGTTGTCGAACGCCAGCGGTCCGTCGAGCAATCCCCCGGTGATCTGACCTCGGTCGGCCATTTTGCACAGCGCTGCCGCATCGATCGTCGAAGGAATCGTGGCGGTAACGGTTTCAACCGCAGACAGTATCGCCACGCGAGGAGACTGGCCGAACCCGGCCTGATTGTAGAGATCGATGGCGTTCTGGATGATGTCTCGCTTGGCACCAAGGTCCGGGAAGATGTTGATCGCAGCATCCGTGACGAAAATGGTCTCGGTATAGGCCGGCACATCCATCACGAAGACATGGCTGATGCGCCGGTCGGTGCGTAAGCCGCCCGCCTTTGCCGTCACCGCGCGCATGAGCTCGTCGGTGTGCAGGCTGCCCTTCATCAGCATTTCTCCTTTAGCTGCATGAATCAGCTCAACGCCTTTGGCGGCAGCATCTTCGCTATGCGCGGCATTGACGATTTCAAAGCCCGGGATGTCAAACCCACCCTGTGCCGCGGTGTCCCTGATCTTCTGCTCGGGACCGACCAGGATTGGCCGAATGATGCCGGCCTGCGCACTGTCGACAGCTCCGCGTAGTGAGGTTTCGTCGCAAGGATGCACGACGACGGTTGAAACCGGCGGCACGGCCTGCGCCAACGCGATCAATCGATCATATTTACTGGGAGATTGTGCCTGGCTTGCATCGGTTGACATGATGTTGCTTCCCCCGTTTGAAATTTCTTTACGACGCCCGTGCCTCAGGGTCGAACGCGGCAACGTTTGACGCCCCCGCCTCTCCTGCGTCGACGCCGAACAACCCGGCGATCCGCGCCCAACGGCTCGCGCGTTCACCCGCGATGTCACCGCTGGCGGACAGAATCTCACGCATTGCCGTAAAGGCCGATCGCTTTTGAGCACCGTCCGCGGGCAACAACTTCGGAATAGCGGCCAGCGCCCCTTCGGAATCGAGCAACAACATAAAGAATTGCTCACGCACCAACATCTTGAACTCAGGCAGCGTCAGTCGTGCTCCAGCGTGATCGCTCCGAACCTGACGCAGTGCCTCGATACTTCGCTCATCGACCATTCCCCGCGCAGAACCTACATAGAGCAATGAGCGCAAGGTCGCTTCGCGTAAGCCCCCTTGGGAAATCTTCGATTTTAACTCAGCGATCCTCTTGTCGAGCATCACGCGGTGTTCATCCGACATCTCCCGACGACGCGACGGCTCGGACTTCGGATCAATGCCGACGGCCGCCTGCAACGCCGGTGAACCATAGATGTTGAGGAACATGGCTTCGCTCAGCGCCTCCTGAGAGTCACGCCAGCTATCCAGCAGATGAACGATTTGCTCTCCCATCCGCTCCTGGAATGCCAGGAAGGGATTGTTCTTCGAGACCGGTTTACGGTTATCCTCAATGCCTTCGGCTGCGGACTTTACGGCGCTCATCCACGGATTTTTGCTGCTGAAGGCTTCATATTGCAGTCGTAACGGGTGCAGATTACGCATCATCTCCGCCATCTGCGGCGTCACTGCGTTCTTAAGCCAGGGTTGAACAAATTTTTGGTAGGCTGCGAGATTCATCTCAGAGACGCGCTTGGCCGCAGCGAAACGCCGCTCGTCCTCAGGTGAATTGCCACCCATGGCCCTGATATCATCGAGCGTCCGCGCCTCGCAGCGCATCACCCATTGGCCCACGACAAGGTCGGAGTTCGTGGTCTCCTCGCCCTTTGCCTCGAAGGTCGCTTCATAGAGACCAGGTGGCAGCACATCAATGAGATCGATATTGCTAGAAAATTCGGCGTGTTCCTTCTTGGCGACACCACCGGAAACGAAAATGCCGAGATGGCCGATGCTTTGGTGAACGGTATAGACAATCGTCTGCCCATACGCCCTGATCTCATCCACATCAGCATAGCAGTCCAGTATCCAATTCAGCGCTTGTTGCGGCGGCGTAACGTTGTCACCCTCGGAACAGAACACCAGGATCGGTGACCTGATGTTGCGCAAGTCCACCTTTTGTCCGTCTGACATCTCGACCTTGCCGGCGGCAAGATTGTTGCCGATGAAAAGCTCGTCGACGATAAACTGGATTTCTTCGGCGTTCAGATTAACGTGCCCGCCCCACCAGCGCTCAAACTCGAGATAGCGATCCGCCTCGGTATCAATATTGGAGTAGACGTTATACTGCTTGGTCCACAGTGTGTTCGAAGGGTTCTGACTCTCGAAGTTCTGCACCAGCCACGCGCCATCGAATTTTCCCGCACCGAGATCACTGGTCATTGCGGTGAGCCAACTGCCGCCCATGAGGCCACCCGAATAACGCATCGGGTATTTGCCGTGCACGCCTTCCCAATAAGCCAGCGGAGCCCCTGCGATGATCAGAGGCCCGAATAGCTCGGGTCGCAGTGACGCCAGGATCATGACGGCCCAACCGGCCTGGCAATTGCCGATGACGCAGGGCTTGCCGTCGGCCTTGGGATGCAGGCTGATGACCTTCTCGATGAACTGCGCCTCGGCGCGCGCAATGCGCTCGATGGTCTGTCCCGGCATAGGTTCGGGGAGAAAGCCGATGAAATAGCAGGAGTGCCCCGCTCTCATCGCTACGCCGATCTCACTATCAGCCTTGAATCCGCCAATTCCCGGACCGTGACCAGCACGAGGATCGATCACGATGAAGGGGCGCCGCTCGATATCGATTTCGACGTCGTCTGGCGGAACGATGCGGACCAGCGCATAGTTGACGGGTTCGATCAGTTCGCGACCATCGATGATCAATTCGGCTGCATATTGCAATACATGCGGCGCTGTCTGCGCGACGTGCTCACGATACTGATCGCCGCGTTGGCGCATGACGTCCAGGAACAGCATGCTCCGCTGCCCCGCATCGACCATGTACTCCACTGCCGAGGCAACAAGCCCGGACATGGGGCCGCCTGGCAGGTTTGGCGTTTCCATCGACATGTTCCGACCTCATCGTCGCGCAAGCTCATTCAAGGGGCTTCCCGGCACGCAACGTTGATCTAGGTCAAGGGTCTAAGTCAGTTCGGCGCGGGTTGGGGACGATCCTCACGGATCCATGCGGCGATCAACTCCCAGGCAACCGAGAGGACAATTGGCCCGATAAAGAGGCCGACAATTCCGTGCGCGAGCGTTCCGCCGATGACTCCGATGAAGATGACGATCGTCGGTGTCGTGAGCCCGCGCCCCATCACGAGCGGTTTCAATATGTTGTCGAGAATGCCGACGGCGGTGAGGAATAATGTCAAAAGCAGCGCTGTGGTGAAATCCTTGTCCATCCAGATCCAGATGATCACGGGAAAGAGGACGATTGCTGCGCCGATTTGAACAATGGTCAGCAACATGACCGCGAAGGCCAGAAGGCCGGCGCTGGGAATGCCGGCCATCTTGAAGCCTATGCCGGCCAGCAGGGCCTGCACGACCGCGACGCCGATCACGCCTTGGGAGACGGCGCGGATTGTCGCCCCCGCCAAATCCAGCAAATGTTCGCTTTGCTCATGGACGATAAGTGACAGAAGGCGCCTCCCGCCCGAGACCAGTTGAAGACCGTAGGGAAAGAGAAAGCCGGCTATAAGAACAGACAGGAGAAATTTGAGCGTCCCGACACCGGCGCTGCCCGCAAGTGTGAGCATCGTCCCCGCCAAGGGCTTCAAATACGGTGCAACCTCACGCAAGACCGCCCGGACGTTACTGGATGCCCGCCCCCAGAATTCGTAGAGCTTGGGCCCGACAATCCGCCATTCCTTGACCTGTTCGGGCGGTGACGGAATGGCTAAATTCCCGGCGGTCAGTTCACCGGCGAGTTGTCTCACCCCCTCCACTGCGCTCAAGCCTAGCCATGTCGCCGGCCCGACGACAACTGCAAGATTGACGATGGTGAGGATGACTGCGGCGGTCTTTGGACGACCGCCCAGCAATTTGGCCAGCCAGTTGAAAGCGGGGTAGAAGGCGACTGCAAGAACACCGCTCCAGGCCAGAATTGGCACGAAGGGACGGATCACGATAAATGTCCAGGTCACCAGCAAAGCCAGCAGTCCCAGCCGGACTACAAGCTGGATGATGACGTCTCCGGATAGAAATTGACGGACGGTTCTCACGGACGCGCCTTGATCTGTGCAGGTCGTGCGAGCGTTGCCGTTGCACTCGCCCGCGGTCTTGATCCAGATCAAGCACCCGTCCGTCGACCGCAGTTTGCTTGGCACTGGTCCGAACTAGTATACCCGACCAGCCAGCGGAGTTCCCATGTCCGATGCCGCCACCTACGCCGCGCAAGAGCAGTTACGCGATGGCCGCCCGGTGAATATCCTGGCGCTTCGCCCCGAAGACGAGCCCGACATGCTCGCCGCGCTGGCGCAGGCCAGCGTGCAGTCGCTGCAGCGGCGCTTTTTCGTCATGAAGCGCCATTTCTCAGACAAGGAGCGCGCTTTCTTCATGGACGTCGACTTTGAGAACCATGTCGCACTGATCGCGCGGGTCGAGGAAACCGGCCACAATATCCTGATCGGCGGTTGCCGATATATCGTCTCGGAGCCAGATCGGGCCGAAATGGCGTTTATGGTCGTCGATGGCTGGCAAGGGCGCGGAGTGGGTTCGATCCTCATGCGCCACCTCATCATTCTCGGGCGCGATGCCGGGCTAAAAGAATTGACCGCAGAAGTTCTGCCCGAGAACACTGCGATGCGAAAGATTTTCACCAGGTTCGGCTTCAAGGCAGCCCCGCGGAAAGATCCCCAGATCGTCAGCTTGATGCTCACCCTCACTTAAGATCCAAGGTCGGCAAATCCTAACGCATCTAGATACTGATGATGTGCATAGCCCTCGCGCCGTCAGAAGAAATCTGGCCCTCCCGACGGCTTCTGACGCAACGCCGGCATTGTGTAGGGGTGTGGTGAAGAGCGGTCGAAGTGCGTCCGCGTTCTTCCAACTTCGAGGTCTTGTTGAGCTAGATCAATACCGGTCCGGCGATGGGATCGGAGTTTCCGCCGTCGCATTCGATATGGAGACGGCGCCGCCATGAAACCCCTGCTCAAGCAAATTCAGCACACACCGCTGCTTTGGATGTTGATCTTCGTGCCTGCCGTACTGGTCGCGGAAGCAATAGCGCCGCATTCCCATACGCTGCTGTTCATGCTTTCGGTTCTCGCCATCGTGCCGCTGGCCGCCCTGCTCAGCCACGCGACCGAAGCGGTTGCCGCCAAGACGGGTGATGCCGTCGGCGGATTGCTCAACGCGACGCTGGGAAACTTAACGGAGCTGATCATTGCGATCACCGCGCTACGTGCCGGCCAGTACATGCTGGTGAAGGCGTCAATTGCTGGTGCGATTGTCACCAATACCCTCTTCATGCTCGGTGCCTGTCTGCTCCTCGGCGGCCTGCGTTACCATGTCCAAGAATATAATCGCTCCGGCGCGCGGCTCTACTCCGGTCTCCTACTCATGGCGACCGTTGCCCTGCTTGCCCCATCCGCAGTCGCCGACCTGGATCTTGTGCAGGGTGAGACCGTCATGCAGAAGCTCAGCATTGGCCTGGCCATCCTGCTCATCATTGCTTACGCACTCGGCCTGCTATTCTCGCTGAAGACCCACAAGGAATTGTTCGCAGGCGCCGCGCATAGCGAAGGCGAGGAACATTGGCCAATTGCCCTTGCGGTGGGCACACTGCTTGTTGTCACTGTGCTGGTTGCACTTGTAAGTGAGATTTTCGTCGAGTCAGTGCAGAAGGCCGCAGCAACATTTGGAATGAGTCCGGCCTTCGTTGGCTTTATCATTGTCTCAATGGTCGGGGCCGCCGCCGAGTTTGCCGTAGCCTTTTCTGCGGCACGCAAGGACCGCCTCGACATGAGCGTTAGCATCGCGCTTGGCAGCGCCTCCCAGATTGCGCTCTTCGTCGCCCCCGCCCTGGTGCTACTCAGCTATGTCGTCGGACCAATGCCGATGAGCCTGCAATTCTGGCCCGGCGCCGTCACCATGGTCATGATTGCGACCGTGACAGCGAGCTTCATTACGAGCAGCGGCCGCTCGGCCTGGTTCGTCGGCGCCCTGCTCATCTTCATTTATGCAGTTTTTGCACTGACGCTGTATGTAGTCCCACCGACGGGCCAAGGGGTGAGGTGAAGTACGCGCTCGGTGGGACAGCGTGCCGCTAGCGCTCAGGTCTATTTGGCATCGAACGCTTCGGGATTCTGGCTTTCAGAGCATTGATTCAAATCAACTCTTAGGGGACTCTCACTAGCAGCATCCGTTGAAATCCGCAGGCACTCAGGGCTTTGACGATGCTGAAGGTGAAGGATACCGCTGAGGACCCGGCGATCATGGTGCAACAACAACGAGGCAAGATAGGGAGCCGAGATGATCACAATTCCTCAACTGACGGCGCAAGCCCTTGGCTCTTTTCTCGCGCGGGAAACCGAAGACCGCTTCCGCTCCTCGCATTCCGATCTGACGAAATTGCTGCCCTTTGCAGCTAGGCTGGCTTTGGAGTGCATCGGGAATAGTGACGCACTCTATCACAATATCGAACATACCATGTTGGTTACGCTGGTCGGGAACGACATCCTGGCTGGGCGTGCCCTGCAACGTACCACCACCGCAACCGACTATGCGAACTTTATTATGGCCTGCCTAACCCATGACATTGGATATGTGCGGGGCATTATCCAAGGCGATGAAGACGGCGCTTATGTTGCGGACCTTACTGGGCGCAAAATTGCATTGCCGGTTGGATCCTCCGATGCCGCGCTCGCACCCTACCATGTCGACCGCTCAAAGCTCTTTGTGATTGAGCGGCTCCATGCCGTGGAGGAAGTCGACGCCGCCCGGATTGCCCGGGCCATCGAATACACGCGCTTTCCCTACATCGATGCAACAAACGGAGGAGGTGATGACCTCGATGAGGAAGAAGGATTGCTGTTGCGTGCTGCGGATCTGATTGGCCAGCTCGGCGATCCCAATTACATCAGGAAATCAAATGCTCTGTTCCATGAGTTCGAGGAGATCGGACTGAACAAGGCACTCGGCTATGCAACGCCAGCTGACATCGTCTATAAATTTCCTCAGTTCTACTGGACTAACGTTGCACCGCAGATCCAGCTTGCGATCCGGTATCTCAATGTTACCTCTAGCGGCCGGCAGTGGATCGCCAGCCTGCACAGCAATGTTTTTCGGGCTGAGCGTGAGGTGAACCTATCGGGGCCGCAGAGATAAACACTGACGTGCTCCCCTAGCCCGCATCAGGAAGCTCATCATCGCCGATGATTCAGAGCATTGCGCCTCCATTGAGCACGGCTTTCGCGACGGATCTCCTCAGTGGAGAACAGAACCCCATCTCTAAATCGGGGGCGTTTCAGGGAGCAGGTCATGATCTTGACGGTCAACGCTCCTGACCAAAGAACAAGACCTTTCTGACCGATTGGAATTTCGGAAAAGCGGGACGGCTCGATTAGTATTCACCCTCCGCCCCCTCGGGGCCCTTTGGCGCGTCTGCTGACAACGCTCGGCACCACCTGGGCCCAGCCGTCAGGGTTTGGCGGTCGGCATTGCCTTGACCCGTTGGCGCCATCGAGCAGCCTGGGCGAACGCGGTCCCATCGGGACAGTGCAAATAGCGCGGCCTAAATTAGGACCGCTGGCTTGTCGACCAATGGGGTGTGCGCACATGCACACCCCATTGCTCTTTCCTTAACGCCGTGCCCCTCGCTACGTCACCGTAACGGGCTGGAGGGATAACCCTCGATGGGTAGCCAATGGATAGGTGACAACTCGCGCTTTGGGCAAAAGTCTCATTGCTCTCGCGCTCTGGTTGCGATTGGATGATCGCAGGACTGCGGAGGCGATCCATGAGAATGCGAACTTTTACGGCGCTGCCATTGTGGCTTTTGCTGGCATAAACCAATGACAGACAGCCGCAGTCTAATCGAAGCCGCGATGACGGCCGCACGAACGCGAGCCTCTTGGAACAGCTGGCTTGAGACAGCAGAGAGGCCTGCGAGCGATCACGAGGAGGCGAAGATCCTAAGAGCGGCCTCATTAGCATCCGACATAGTCAATAAGAATGCATGGCTTCAGGTACAGGGCGCCGTCGTTTGTCCCCAGGGGAGCTACTATAACAACACTAATGTTAGGCTGGAAGCTGATATGGACCTTCGCGTCCAAGTACCTCAAGTTCAGATCGAATACATGAACGGCCTTGATCAAGCGCGGACTTCGCATCTTGCGACATACTCCACGAATAGTCTGAGTTACGCCGCCATCAACGCTTTGGTGCGTTCAAATCTTGAGCACGACCTCGTCGATAAGTTTGGACGCAAGAACGTCGATGCAACGGGAGAAAAGGCGATCAAGGTACACGGCCTTGATGGAAGTCGAGCGGATTGCGACCTGGTGCCAACGTTCGAGCTGAACGTGTTTATGAATGACGGCTTGGGCGCCCAGATGATTGAAGGCGTCGCGATCCTAGGTCGCACCGGTGACTGGACTTATAATTTTCCAGATCAGCATCACGACAATGGGATAACGAAGCGTTCGAGAACATCGCACCGCTTTAAGCGGAATGTTCGGATGCTAAAGCGGCTGAACTACGAGCTCTTAAGCCGCGGTGACATTGCACGGCGCATTCCATCGTTCTACGCCGAATGTCTGGTGTACGGCGTTGAAGACGACTTTTTCTTGATAGAACGAGATGATCGATACGACAGGCTTTTGCGCATTCTGAAACGTTTGGCGGAGCAGCTTGCGGACGCGAACTGGTGTCACATGGCCACTGAAGTGAACGCAATTAAGTTCCTTTTTCGAAACAACTCTGCATGGACTCCCACCGAGGCAGCTGCCTTTGTACGGGCTTCAATCAACAGATTGACTTCTTAATGTGGGCCCTCCTAACGCGAAAGACACAAGTTACGATAATAGTTATCCTCGCCATGGCGCTCATTGTTTCAGCTCAGGGCGTCGGAGAAATTGTTAGCGGGACTATCGTCTCTCCCTTCAAATTACTCACCGCAATAGTCTTTGTGATCGGAACGATAGTACTTTGGGCATTCAATAAGTCATGGCGATGGTTCTGGAAGAGATTTCCAGCACTAGAAAGCATGTTTTTTCCTGACCTCAACGGGACATGGACCGGCACCCTACAAACAACTTGGAAGAATCCCGTAACTGGGGAGATCCCCGGCCCGATCGAAACAACAGTTTGGATCAACCAAGACTTGTTAACGGTCACGGTCAAACAGCAAACGAAAGAGTCCCCATCGCACTCAACGAGAATGTTTCTGTCCGCAGAAAGAGATTCAGATAAGTATCGCCTTTGGTTCTCTTACGACAATCGGCCTCATGCGAACGTGTCGAATGTCTCACCGGATCACGAAGGCGTATGCTGGCTTGAAATGAACCTACGATTGGACCGAAATCATCTCAAAGGACAGTACTACACTTCCCGAAGCACGAGCGGAAATATTCAGCTGAAGCGGTTTTACTCGGAGGTAAAGAACGTGCCGGGGCGGCAACATTGGACTGGCGGCGGCGAAGTCAATAACTTCCGTGAATAATAGTCAGCATCCAATTAGCTGCCATGTCGAAAAGCGACGTTGGGATCGACGAGTCTCAACTGGAAGCTGGAATGCAATGGACACCACGCGGTTTTGATCCGAACGCGCACGGCGGTTTTCAGAGACAAGTCACGTCGTAAATAAAGCTATTTTGCCCTAACTTGGAGAGTGCCTTGACGAACAAACCGCCACCGCCGCCACCGCCGCCGCCCGCTACTATTCAAAAAGGCAGCGTTCCGCGTCCGCCACCGCCACCGCCACCAAAGCCGAACAAAATCAGCTAACCTAAGTTCGGGACCAATACACCACCCAAATTGTGGCGGCGCCGACAAATGGTGCCGCCATGCCGCATATGTATGCCTTACTCAAACGCACTGACGCTCTGTTACTGCGTGCTTCGTTGTGAGCTGTCATCGCCTTCGATTGATCGACGTACGCAACGGCCGTTGAACGAAGGTCTACGTCGTGCTCAGTGGCCCAGTTCCAGAAATCCGGTCGCCTACCCGGCAAATAGATAGGGGTCGTCCATATCACGCTAAAAGCGCACAGGCATCCCGCGAAGAAAGAGGCTGATGTTCCACCGATCATGCAACCTACATAAAGGGAGAGCTTGTCGGTCTGATTAAGTGCGACCGCTGCGGTAGCTAGGGCTACGATTACCGGCGCGTAGACCGACATGACTCTGAGCGCCCGGTCATCATGGAAAAGAATTAACTTAACAAGTTGCTCTTCATATCTCGCGGCATCTTGGATTGCTTGTTTCGCGACTTCATCGGAAGTGGCGCATAACGATGCTGTACCTCCAATCGGCGAATCATCAATTGGCGTTCCTGGCATAATATTCCTCGCGCAACTAAAGCGCCGCGGATCGATGGTTGCAATAGACTTAGTTTGATTATCGCGGAGCTGGAGACATGATGAGCGATCACCCTATCGATCGATTTGAGAGCGCATCTTTCCAAGCCTTTCCTCGCGACCTGATGGGTAGCGAGATGGCGCACGTCTTGTCCAAGATCACGATGAATTGGGGACGCGTTGAACACGCGCTCTACATGTCGATGAGAAAAATCGACCCAAAGCAGGCGCCCACGTGGACCGCTCTGTTTTTCGCGCGCCCTATGCTGGAGGATCAGAAGAAAAAAGTTCGCTCGGCACTTGCGTCCGTAGTTGGATCATCCAGCTCCGATTTGCTCAAACATCTCGACCACGCATTCAACGATCTCAAGAGCCTGCAAGACCGTCGAAATCCACTATGCCACGGACTTTGGCTCACGACTACGACGCAAAATACATTTGAGGTTCAGCCGCTTCGATACGATAACGGATCGGCTACGTTCGAACCGTCTTTGATGGTGAATCTTCCCTTCCTATGCCAAGTCTTCGAAGATATGGAGCGTTTCATTAATCTCATGTATTCGATTTGTGCCGGTTCGATGGCTCGCCAGCAGCTTAATAAGTGGGGAATATAAGCGCCCTGCGGAGCACTGGCGTTCCTTCGCAGGGTCGGAGAGACCGTCAATCACATATTCGCGGACGCGCTTAGCGTTCGCGCCCCAAGCTGTTTCGTCTTCGAATTAGCCCGAGAGCTTTTATGTCAGCCGGCATTCTTCAAGGGGGCGCTCGCTTCGGCGGGCGCAAGCGCGGTCATCAGCAGATACTTGAGCTTGAGAGTTAGGCCGTGTCCATCGCCATATTGCGGCTTTCCGCTGGAATGCCCCATCAGTTCGTCCGTCAGTTCGTCCGGGCACTCTAGCGCTCGCAGCCGATCCTTGAAGCTGTGGCGAAATGAATAGACCGAATGCCGCGGCGACGGCTTCATGCCATGTTTTTTCATGTGCTTATTGACCGCCGCCGAAAAACTGTCCTCGTTGTCAAAGTAGCGCGCAAATCCTTTGGGGAACCGCCGCATCGCTTCGAGAGCAATGCCGACCAGCGGAATGTCGCGCTCCGAGGATTCCGTCTTCAGCACGCGGCCGTCGGGTACCACCCGAATGAAGGGAATATTGGAATCGAGCACGATATTCCCCGGCAGCAGGTTCAACACCTCGCAGGGCCGCGCGCCGGTGTTTATCAGGATGTGCACTGCGGCCGTTGCCTGGTCGTTCAAAGCGTCGAAGCCGCCCGGCCTGAGGATCGTGTCAACGATAAAAGCTGTCTCGAACGGCTTGCGTTGCCCGCGCTCACCGCCGGAGAGACGCAGGCCGGCGAATAGACTCTCTTTGTCCAGGTGATGCCGCTGGCTGACGGTTCGAACCATGCGCTGAATATGAGTGATGTTTTTGTTTGCGGTGCCGATGGCAACTTCACGCTTCACGGCGCGGGCCTGCCAGTGATCGCGATATTTGAGGGCATCATCGCGGCTCATCTCTTGCAGGGCCTTATCGGTCACCACCTCGATCAGGATCTCGATAGCGCGCTCTTTGCCGGCCTTCCATTTCTTGAGTTGCTTCGGTGAATAGTTCATCCGCTCGGTTGCCGTGGCCGCCTCGAATTCGGCGAACAGAGTTGAAAGCTTGATATGCGGCTCAGCGACACCACCGAGCACGGCCGCGCGCGTTACGGGATCATACAGCCGGTCGCCCTCGGCGAGGGTGTCGATGCGTCGCTTCAGGTCTGCCGGCGCTTCCAGCGCTACGGCCGCAGCCGGGCGGTATGAAAGGTCGAGGATGCGCGCCCGCCGAACCGCTTCGGCGTGGTCCGTGGCCGCTCTGCCAGCTTCACCGGCGGCGCATTTCTGCCAGTAGGCTTCGAGGTCCAGATTCATCCGATCGGCGATCAGGGAGGCGCGCTGTCCGTGCCTATCACGAGCAATGCGCACCTTCGTGGACAGCTTTACGATGCCTCGTTTGTCATAACTCGCGAACTCCTCCGGCACGCGGCGCACGAAGTGCCACGTTCCGTTTCGTTTAGTCAGATGCTCGCCCATCCCAGCCCCATGTTGGACGTTTTGTTGGACGTTTTTGTCGGCGAACACCCAAAAAATGTCAAATAATTCGCACTTTTCCTCGCTACTTCAAGATGTTATGCACAGCCCCGTTGGCACTGCTAGGGAGCGCCATTCGCGCACTGCCCTGGGTTAGGCCACGTTATTGCCACCCGAGCCTTATTTTCGTTGAACTTGGCCGCGAACCTCCCGAAATTCACGCGTTCTGGATGGTTTTGTCGCGGATTGGAACGATCACACGCCATAGGACTTCGAGCTTCATGGTCGAAATCATGCCGAGCGCTTCCCAGCACAATTACGCGTCCGAACCCAGTCACACCTGGCGCATTAGCCAGCAGCCGATCATGGTTGCGGCTGCGGCCCTGTTTCTGGTCGTGATCGGCATCGGCGGCATCTTCACGTGGCGCAGCTACAGCGGCGCAACGCCGGAGCCGGAGCGGCTCACCGCATCGCGCCTGCAACAGGCCCGTGTGGCGCAGGCGTCCGAACAGCTGATCGAAAAGACCAAGGGCATCGAGGCCACCCAGCAACAGTCCATCGACCAACTCCAGGTCGTGCAGGATCAGCTGCAGACTATGCAGCGTCTGATGACGGCGCAGCAGAACGAAGCGCGCAAGCTCAACGAACAGGTCGGCGCCCTCACCTCCACGCTCGACACTCTCCGGCAGTCTTTTGCCAGCACCTCGGCGACTGACGACAAGCCTGCCGCGCGAGAGCAGCCGCGCCGCTCACGATCCCGCTCCGCGGCGAGCAAGGGCCGTCAGAAGATGAAGATCGTTGTGCAGCGCAAGCGCCCCGGGGCACGCGGCTAAGCCATCCCGCGCGATTGCTCCCGAGCACACGTGAACTGCTTGTACTCTCCACAGCACCGCGCCTAGTCTGTCTGGCCGAACGCAATTTGCACTGCTCAAGGTGCGAGATCATGCGATACCGGCAGGGAGCGAGACATGAAGCATGACGGCGGCGATCACCTTCACGCGCACGACAGCGCGATGACCGAGAAATTCGGCAGCACCACACTGGCAACACTCCGCAAGATCTACGGCAAGTTCTTCGCAGCCGGGCACCCCGACACGCTCACCCTCAGTGAAGTGCTGCCGAAGCTCAACGACACGTCGCTCAGTCAGCTCCGCCGCGATCACGACACCGGACATCTCAAGAAGAAGATCTCGAAGGCGGCGTGATGCGACGCGTTGGCGCTGTGGCTAGAACGCCTTGCGCAGCAACATCACGGTCAGAACGATCACGACGACTGGCGCTCCAAATGTCACCGGCAGCAGCCACGGACTGTCGGCGTCGATGAGTGTGCCGGGAATGACGCCGATCAAGGCATGATCGACGATCCAGACCATTGCCGATACGATACTGGCGGTTTCGAACTTTAGACGCGGCATGCCGGCGATGCCTGCGACGCTGGTGACCAACGCACGCGCCGGCCCGATATGGTAGCCGACCATGATCGCCGCGATGCCATAGCGCTCGAATAGCCCACGCACCCGCGCCACCAGTTGCTGACGCGATTGGAGCATCCGCATCTCCAGCAGCCTCGGCCCACACCGTTTGCCGAGCTCATAGGACACGCTCATGCCGAGCACCGCGCCGCCGATGGCCCAGAGGACGAAAGTCCAGGACACCACGCCGGCGCCGATCAGCACCCCCGTCGCCGTCACGATGGCCGCGGCCGGAACGACGAAACTGGAGCCGACCAGACATCCGAAGAAGGCGATGACGAAACCGAGTGGTCCAGCCAAATCGGCTTGCGCCGCGATCAGCGCCGAGATTTTCTGAATAATGTCCATCAGGGTGGGATTCCGACCGGCACGCTGTGTTCAGGCTGTGTTTCGTCCATTACCAGCAATGAAACAAAACCGCGGTCGAAGAAACCGTTTCCTCGCCTCCGCGCAAACCGCCTGAAGCGAACGCCCTCTATCCCATCGCTCCAACCACGCGCCGATCGGCGCACGGATGGACACAAGATCGAGGGACACACGATGACATTCACCACCGCGAAGCTCGCCGCCGCCACCGTTCTTGCATTCGGCATGCTGACCACCGTCTGCCACGCCTACAGCGCCGAACAGGAACAGCTTTGCACGGGCGATGCGATGCGTCTCTGTAGTTCGGAGATCCCGGATGTCGATCGCGTCACGGCTTGCATGATCCGCAACAAGTCTCAGCTAAGCGATGGCTGCAAGTCGGTCTTTGCGCCTGCCTCGGCTTATCAGCCGGCATCGCTACGGACCACGAAGCCGGTCAATCTGGTGCCGGCCCGGATTCGCTGACACCTAGCGCCGGCGCGCCACGGCGACGCCCAGCAGAAAAGCAACCAGCAGCGACCCCAGCGGCGCTTCCCGCGCCACATTGGCCAGGATGCTCAAGGGCATGCCTGGCTTCTTGCCGGACTCGATGGCACCGCCGATGCGGTGCGCGGTCTCGGTCACCGCCTCTTTCACATCCGTGATCGTTTCTGTGATTGTCGACCTGGCCTCAGGCACGGGCTCGACGCCTTCGTAGATGTAGGGGGGTGTCTTTGCGTCGTCGGCCATGGTCATTTCCCGTGCAGTATGAGCTGTGTCAGCCCAATCGACCGAACACTGATTGGTTCCGGCCCTGGCCCGGGCCCGCCAGCTTCTCTTTTGTCGCAGGCGGCTCCCGCAAGAGTCACTCTTTCCGGTCTGCCCGGCCGTCTATAATTAAGTTCCATGAACCTGCTCGAATCGCTCCCCACCGTGATCGGTATCGCCGCCGTGGCACCAGCTTTGCTGTTGCTGTGGCTGGTGATTGCTGCCGATGAACGGCCGGGGCCGCCCGGGTTGGTCTGGGCGTCATTCCTGCTGGGGGCCGCCAGCATCTCCCTGCTCGGCTATGCCCGCGCGCTGTTCGCGGCAATTCCGGGTCTTACGGACAACCCGACCCTGGCCATGGTGCTCCACGCTGTGTTTGGCGTCGCCGCGCCGGAGGAGATCGTGAAGATCTTCGTCATCATCGCGGTGTCCACCCAGCGCGCCCGGACGGCCGATCCAATGGACACGGTGGTTTATGGCGCCGCCGCCGGCCTCGGCTTCGCCGCTTACGAGAATCTCGTCTATCTCCTGCAATATCCCGAGATGTGGCGGACGCTCGCGGTGCTGCGCAGCGTACTGACCGTACCATTTCACGGCGCGCTCGGCGTCATCGCCGGCGCTTACATCGCCATCACCCGCTCCGGCCGCGCGCTCGGCGCCCATCGCCGCGATGGGTGGGCCTTCATTCGCACGCCCATGCTCATTGTTCTCGCGCCAGTGACGCTGCATGCCTGTTTCGATCTCCCTCTGCTGACGCTGCAGCGACATCCGGAGATCGTCGGCGTGATGCGCCGCGTGCTCGAGGCCGCTGGCGTGGTGATTGGCTTCGGCACCATTGCGCTGGCGGCGCGGCTGGTCAGGCGGATCGGCGCGCATCATGCGCCACATACCGAGGTGTCACGCGAGCGGCTCAGCCAGTTGCGCGGCATGTGGGCGCTGCTGGTCGCCGGCGGCGGCGCGGGCTTTGCCGGCACAGCCTTTTTGCTGACCTCGATTCATCACTGGTTTACGAACCCGGCGCGCAACGTCACCATGGTGCTGATCCCACTCGGTCTGGCATCCATCGCCATCGGCGCCGTGCTGTTGGTGCTGACGACGACAGCCTATATTTTCGGTCGCAACCGCATGCGCACGGCCGCGCCGGCCATGACCGTGCAGTCGTAACGTTCAAGACCTCGCACGACATTCGAGCTATTCCCGATCAACCAACTTGCACGCTTCCGCGTGTGAGCGGATAAATGCAAGCTACGGCCAGCATGCTGCCGGCCAGATCAGGACATGCCGCCATGACCATGCCGCCCAACCTCGCCGAGCTGCAATCGAAGATGAGCGACGCCGTGCGCGCGCATTGGAAGGCATTTCTAATCGAGGGCATCGTGCTGGTGATCCTCGGCTTCGCCGCGATGATCGTGCCGCAGGTGGCCAGCATCGCCGTCACCGTCATGCTGGGCTGGATGTTCTTCATCTCGGGCGTCGCCGCGCTGCTGATGACCTTCTGGGCGCGTCAGACGCCGGGCTTCATCTGGTCGCTGATTTCAGCAATCCTCGGCATCGGCGCCGGCATCATTCTGCTTACGCGCCCGGCCGAAAGCACGCTGACACTGACATTCGTGGTTGGCGTCTATTTCCTCGCCGAGGGCGTAGCGACCATCATGTACGCGCTCCAGCATCGCAAGGAGCTGTCCGAGCGCTGGAGCTGGATGGCCTTCTCCGGTCTGATGGATATCGTGATCGCCTTCATCATCATCTCGGGCCTGCCCGGCACGGCAGCCTGGGCCATCGGCTTGATGGTCGGTATCAATCTGGTGATCGGCGGCGCTTCGCTGATCGGCTTGGCGATGGCCGCCCGCAAGAAGGCCTGACCCCGCCAACTGTCTGCAGGGGCTCAGCAGCCCTTGCAGATATTCTTGATCATGCGATCAAGTTCGCGATCCTGCGCGTCGATGCGGGACGGATCGTTCTTGCCGGTCTCCGGCGGCAAATCGCCCGGGCGCGGCTGGCGATGGCCGACGGGAGCCTCTGGCAGAGCACCGCCGCTGTTGGTCTGTGTGGTCGGCTGCGAGCGCAGGCCCTTGGGTGGCAGGTTGCGGGACGAATCCTGCGCCAGAGCCAGCGAATGGCCGAGAACGAACAGGCCTGCCGTCATCACGAACAATGTTTTCATTTTTTGTCTCCGACACCAGGTGGCGCGTGTAAGCCGATCGCTACGGCTTCGGTGGATAGATATGAACGTCGCCGCAGTAATCCACAACACGATAGACCGATTCCGCAGAAGCTTCACCGTCAGGCTTGAGGCTGATTGAAGAATTCTCAGACAAATATTCGGGACCGATCGGCGCCTTGCCATAACCGCCGGGAATATCGAGCACATAATCCGGCTGGCACAATCCGGAAACATTGCCTCGAATGGCGCGCATTAAGGCCTGTCCCTCCGCGATGCTGGTGCGCAAATGTGCGGTGCCAGGCGCGAGGTCGCCGTGATGCAGATAATAGGGCTTGATGCGGCACTCGACGAAACCGCGCATCAGTGCCGTCAGCGTCGCCGCATCGTCATTGACGCCGCGCAGCAATACCGACTGGCTCACCATGGGAATGCCGGCATCCACCATCAGCGCGCAGGCCGCACGTGCAGCATCCGTCAGCTCGCGCGGATGATTGGCATGCAGCGCCACCCATGTGCTAGCGCCCGTGACTTTCAATGCATCCACCATTTCCGCACTCACGCGGCCGGGATCAGCCACGGGGACCCGCGTATGCAATCGAATGATCTTTACATGCGGGATATCAGCGAGATCCGCCATGATCTCGCTCAATCGCCGCGGCGACAGCATTAGGGGATCGCCGCCGGTGAGGATTACCTCCCAGATCTCGTCATGGCTGCGGATATAATCCAGCGCGGCTGCATAAGCCTCGCGCGACAGCGCGGTCTCCTTGCCGGGGCCTACCATCTCGCGGCGGAAACAGAACCGGCAATACACCGCGCAGACATGTACCAGCTTGAACAGCACGCGGTCGGGATAGCGATGCACGATACCGTCGATGGGCGCGTGGGCGTGATCACCGATCGGATCAGCGTTCTCTTCGGGCTGCGCGTTCAGTTCATCCACACTTGGAATGTACTGGCGCGCGATCGGATCGTCGGGATCGCTGCTGTCGATCAGTGCGGCTACAGCCGGCGTCACCGCGACCGCATAACGCGCGGCGACTTTCTCCAGATCAGCCAGCGTCGAAGCTGGCGCGAGACCGTTTTCAATAAGATCGCTGGCTTGCCGCAGGGTCGTCGCAACTTTCACGTGACGGTTCATGACACACCTGCCGGCGGCGTCCACACCACCTGATCGATCCGCGTCGCGCCCGACGCGAGCATCACCAGCCGGTCGAATCCGAGTGCAACACCGGACGCAGGCGGCATCGTTGCGACGGCCTCAAGAAACTCCTCATCGAGCGGATAGCGCTCGCCATAGCGACGCTCCTTTTCGTCCATCGCTTCCGTGAAGCGTCGGCGCTGCTCATCGGCATCGGTCAATTCGCCGAAGCCGTTGGCGAGTTCGACGCCGCAGGCATAGACCTCGAAGCGTTCGGCCACGCGTCGGTCACCTTCTTTGGTGCGCGCCAATGCCGCTTCCGGCGATGGGTATTCAAACAGCACGGTCATCCGTCCCTGCCCGAGATGCGGCTCGACATGCTCGACGAGAATCTTGCTGAAAATATCCGACCATGTGTCGTCGTCGCTGATCCGCACCTTGCCAGTCGCAGCAGCCGCCAGCTTAGCGCGATCACCCTCGGCGCCATCGATGCTTGCAAGCAAATCTATATCCGCAAAACGCGTGAAAGCCGCTGCCACGGTCAACATCTCCGGCTCGGCAAACGGATCGGCAACCTGACCGCGAAACGTGAACTGCTTGGTGCCTGTCGCCTGCGCCGCGCATGCAATGATCGCCACGCAATCGACGATCACGGCCTCATAGCTCTCCTCGGCACGGTACCATTCCAGCATCGTGAATTCAGGCAGGTGCCTGTCGCCGCGCTCGCGGTCGCGAAACACCCGCGCGAATTCGAAGATCCTGGTCTCCCCCGCCGCCAGCAGCTTCTTGCAGGCGAATTCCGGCGAGGTCCGCAGATACCGCGAGAGCCGCTCGCCGTCGCGGTCGATCAATGTCGTCTTTGGCGCATGCAGATGGGTCTCATTGCCCGGCGAGACCTGCAGGACGCCAGTCTCGACCTCCAGGAAGCCCTGAGCCTCAAACCACGTCCGGATACCCTTCGTGATCGCTCCCCGCGCCAGCAGGAAGCCCCGGCGATCCTGATGTCGCGCCGGGCTCCACCAGGGCGACGGACGGTCGGTTCCAGTCATCGGCAAACGGCCCTTTTGGGTTGCAAAACGCTGGCATCGCCGCGTGAAATCAGTATGTTGCCCCCCGAAACCGCTTCGCTGGCCACAGGACACACACGTCCGGATCGGTCCCGGGCCTGAAATCTAGGAAATATATCTGTGAAAGTCATCGCCAGTTCTATTCGCAAGGGCAACGTCATCGAGCAGGAAGGCAAGCTCTACGTGGTTCTGTCCGCGGAGAACATCCACCCCGGCAAGGGAACCCCGGTCAGCCAGATCGAAATGCGCCGAATCAGCGACGGTGTGAAGATCTCGGAGCGCTACAAGACCACTGACCAGGTGGAAAAGGCGACGATTGAAGACCAGAACTTCAATTACCTCTACAAGGATGCCGACGGCTTCCATTTCATGAACAACGACAATTACGACCAGGTTCAGGTGCAGAAGGACGTCATCGGCGATGCCGAGCCCTATCTGCAGGAGAACATGACCGTAAAGCTGTCGCTGCACGGCCTCGTTCCGGTGGCGATCCAGATGCCGCAGCGCGCGACCCTCGAAGTCGTCGATACCGAGCCGGTGACCAAGGGCCAGACCGCGTCGTCGTCCTACAAGCCTGCCATGCTGTCCAACGGCGTCCGCACCAACGTGCCGCCGCATGTTGGTACCGGCACACGCATCGTGGTGCTGATCGAGGACGGCTCGTACATCGAACGCGCCAAGGACTAAAGGATCCCGGCTGTCGCAAGACTGCCGCAAGTTTTTCGCAAGACCGCCGGACGCCCGAAAATGGCTTCCGGCGGTCTTTTTTATACATGATATCAATCCGTTGACTGCGTTGACGCGCCGCGACGCATTGCCCCTGCCATGGCGCAAATCATGCGGCTACAGTGGCGCATGACCGCACGCGATTCCCTGATCGACCGACGCAGCCTGCTCCGCTCCGGCCTGGGTGCCAGCGCGCTGCTGGCCATGCCCGGGACCGCCTTTGCGGCCCCCGCGGGCTTCGACGCGTGGCGCGACGGCTTTCGTGCTAAGGCAATTGCCAAAGGCGTCTCCGACGCGACCTATTCGCGCGTGATGGGCCGTATCGAGCCGGACATGTCCGTGTTCACCAAGATGCAGAAGCAGCCGGAATTTCACGAGCAGCTCTGGCAATACATCAACCGCCGCGCCTCCGACTGGCGCATCGCCGCCGGCAAGGAAGCGCTGCGCAAGTATGACGGCGTGTTCGACCGTATCGAGCGCGACTTCGGCGTCGAGCGCGGCACGTTACTGGCGCTGTGGGGCGTCGAGTCCGCCTATGGCGATCCCATCGTGCAGCAGAACCATATGCGCCCGGTGTTTCCGTCGCTCGCCGCACTGGCGTGGAACGAGCCGCGCCGCCGCGCCTATTGGGAAACCGAACTCATCAACGCGCTGAAGATCGTCGATAAGGGCTGGGGCACGCCCGACGAGATGCGCGGCTCGTGGGCCGGCGCCATGGGCCACACACAATGGATGCCCGAGGTCTGGCTCAATGTCGGCATCGACTATGACCGCGACGGCCGCGTCTCGCCGTTCGGCAAGCCTGACGATGCGCTGGGCTCAAGCGCACGCTTCCTCGTTAATCGCGGCAAATATCCGCGCGGCGAACACTGGGGCTATGAAGTCCGCGCCAATGGCGCCAGCTCATCGGATAGCAATCGCAGTTTTGCAGCATGGTCCGCAGCCGGCGTTACGCGCGCCGATGGACAGCCGTTCCCGCAGGCCACTGCCAATGCCAAGCTCTGGGTGCCTGTGCAGGGCGGTCCGGCCTTCCTGCTCGGCCAGGGCTTCTACGCCGTGCGCAGCTATAACCCGTCGATGAACTACGCGCTGGCAATCTGCCATCTCGGCGATCGCATTCTCGGCGCACCGCCTTTCATCCAGCCGTTCCCCGGCTCGGAACGCGCGCTCACACTCGCCGAAGTGCAGGAAGTACAAACTCGCCTCACCCGCGCCGGCTTCGACACCGGCGGCACCGATGGCCGCGTCGGCAACGACACGATGAAAGCGGTGAAGGACTATCAAACGAAGATGGGTCTGCTGCCGGCGGATGGCTATGGCGGGCTGAAGGTGCTCGCGCGGTTGCGGCAAGGCGGCTGAGCCGTTCCGTCAAATGCCCGCCATCCGCTGCGGATCGACGTAACGATCGTAGTCTTCACCCGAGAGCAGTCCTAGCGCGATCGCTGCTTCGCGCGGTGTGATGGACTCGTCCAGCGCCTTGGCTGTGATGAGCGCGACCTTGTCGTAGCCAATCACCGGATTGAGCGCTGTCGCGAGCAGCGGAGCGTTGGCGACATTCGCAGCGAGCTGTCGCCGATCGACGTCGAGATCTCGGATCAATCGGGACGTAAAGACATCGATGCCATCGGCGAGGATACGGATCGACTGCAGGACGTTGTAGATGATCGCCGGCTTGGCAACGTTGAGCTCGAAATTGCCGGATGCGCTGGCTGCGGTGACGACGGCGTTGTTACCCGTCACCTGAAAACACACCTGCGCAAGCATCTCAGCGATGGTGGGATTGCGTTTGCCTGGCATGATCGACGACGTCAGCCCGTCATGCGGGATGACAAGCTCACCGAGTCCGCAGCGCGGACCCGAACCGAGGAAGCGCACGTCGTTCGCGATCTTCAGCAGCGTGACGGCAAGGCCGTTGAGCGTGCCTGACACTTCGACCAGCGCGTCATGTGCGCCCATGCCTTCGAACTTGCTCGGGTTCGGGACGAATGCAACGCCAGTCAGTGCGTTCAGGTGATCGCAAAAGGCGCTGTCGAATCCCTTTGGCGCATTGAGCCCCGAGCCGACGGCCGTGCCGCCCTGGGGCAGCATCAGCAGACGCGGAAACACTGCTTCGATGCGGTCAATCGCATGGCCGATCTGACGGGCGAAGGCATCGAAGGCCTGCCCCATCGTCATCGGCACGGCATCCATCAGATGCGTACGGCCTATCTTCACGACGTCGGAGAATGCGTCCGCCTTGGCGCGGAGATCATCGCGCAGCACCTGCAAGGTCGGGAGCAAGCGCCCGCGCAACTCGAGCGCCGTTGCCACATGCATCACGGTCGGAAAGCTGTCGTTCGATGACTGCGAACAATTGACGTGATCGTTGGGATGAACGGGTGATTTGGTTCCGAGCGGCTGGCCCAGCAATTCATTGGCGCGGTTCGCGATCACCTCGTTGGCGTTCATGTTGGTCTGGGTGCCGGAGCCAGTCTGCCAGATCGGCAACGGGAAATGATCGTCGAAACGGCCCTGCTGAAGTTCGAGTGCCGCTGTTTCGATCGGCGCCGCGATCTCCGGTGCGATCGTCCTGAGTTGCAGATTGGCGCGAACGGCCGCGATCTTCTGCAGGGCGAATGCACGGATCAGCGCGACCGGGAAACGCTCATCGCTAACCTGGAAGACCTCAAGCGCGCGTTGGGTCTGCGCGCCCCAATAGCGATCCTTCGGCACCGCGATGGCACCGAAGGCGTCATGTTCCGTGCGAACGTCACTCACGAGTTTGGCTCACTGCGCGCCGACAACGCCCGCCGCCTTGATGATCGGCGTCCACTTGTCGATCTCGGATTTCAGATGCGCGGCCAGCGCATCGGGCGTCGCCCGTTCCGGCGCCACTGGCTGCACGCCGAGCCCGGCAAGCCGGCTCTTCACAGTCTCGTCCTTCAGCGCCACGTTCAACGCCGCAACGAGTTTGTCGATGATCGGCTTGGGTGTGCCCTTCGGCGCGAACAGGCCGTACCAGACGGTGTAGGTAAAGCCCGGCAAGCCGGCTTCGGCTGTCGTGGGCAGTTTTGGCAGCGCCGGCGCCTTCTCGGTGCTGGTGACGGCGTAGCCCTTGATCGTGCCACCGTCGACATTGCCGACCACGTTGACGATCTGGTCGCACATGACATCGACCTGCCCGCTCATCATGTCGTTCATTGCCGGACCAGCGCCGCGATAGGCGATCTGGGTCGGCTGGGTGCCGGTCGCCGCGTTGAGCAGCAGGCCGCACAAATGCGAGGCCGATCCGATGCCGGCATGCGCGTAGTTCACTTTCTCCTTGTTCGTCTTCATCCAGGCGATGAGCTCGGCGAGATTGGCGGCCGGGAGATCCTTGCGTGCCACGAACACCGACGGGAGATCGACAGCGAGACCGATCGGCTCGTAGTCCTTGATCGGATCGTATTTGAGTTTTGGATACAGCGCCGGATTGGTCGCGTGGCTGATATGGATCAGCAACAGATTGTAGCCGTCCGGCGGCGAGGCCGCGACCTTGGCGCTGCCGATGGAGCCGCCGGCGCCCGTTGTGTTCTCGACGATGACCTGCTGCTTCAGCGGGCCGCTCATGCCCTGCGCCAGCAGCCGCGCGATGGTGTCGCCAGGGCCGCCTGCCGAATAGGGCATGTTCATGGTGATGGTGCGTGTCGGAAAGTCCTGGGCCGAGGCCGGAACGGCAAGGAGCGCACCGGCGAGCACGAATGCGGTCGTCAAAATGTTCTTCGTCATCGAAATTCCTCCCCTGTTGTGTATGTATGTTGTTTCAGCGTCCGCTCATGCTCAGCACGCGATCGACCATCGGACCGCACAGGCCGAGATAGTTGGCCGGGTCGCAGTGACGACGGATGGCATCCTTGCCGCCAAGCGCTTCGGTAATTTCCGGGACCTCGGCGAGGATATCCGCAAGCTGTCCGCCGCCTTCGATTGCCTTGCGGCAGGCATCGTAGACGACGTCATGCGCATGCTGGCGGCCGAGTTTCGGCGCCGCTGCCATCATCACCGCTTCGGCGACGATAAGGCCGCGTGTCAGATCTAGATTCTCCAGCATGCGCTTCTCATGAACCACAAGTCCGGCCAACATGAATTTGGCATTTGCCAGCGAAGAGGCGGTGAGCAGGAAGCTCTCCGGCAACGACACCCATTCGAGATGCCACGGCCCGGTTGCACGTTCCAGATCATGGATCATGCCGTCGAGCATGGTCGCGACATGCTGGCGCACCGCCTTGGCAGCGGCGAGCATCAGTTCGCTTGAAATCGCGTTACGCTTTTGCGGCATCGTCGATGACGCCCCGCGACCGGGCACGAAAGGCTCAGACACTTCGCCGAATTCGGACGATGACAACAGCATGACGTCGGTAGCGATCTTGCCGAGCGTACCGGTGATCAGGCCAAGCAGCGTGACCGCCTCGGCGATGCCGTCGCGGGCGACATGCCAGGTGATCGAGGGCTGATGCAGGCCGAGCTCCTCGCAGAACAGCTTTTGCATCTCCAGGCCGCCCTCGCCCACCGATGCGAGCGTCCCCGCGGCGCCGGAGAACTCGCCGAGCAGGATGCGCGGCAGTGCTTGATCGACGCGTTCGATGTGACGGTCGACGGAAGACAGCCAGACGGCGGCCTTGTAGCCGAAGGTCACCGGCAGCGCCTGCTGCAGATGGGTGCGCCCGGCCATTGGCGTGTCGCGATATTTGCGGGCCATTGCGCTCAGGATGTCGCGGACCTCGCGCAGATCGCGTGCAACGATCTGTAGCGCCGCGCGGATCTGCAGGACGTTGGCGGTGTCCATGATGTCCTGGGTCGTCGCACCCCAGTGGACGTAGCGGCCCGCCTCTCCGGCAGCCTCGGACAGCTGATGAACGAGCGGCAGGATCGGGTAGCCGACGATTTCGGTTTCAGCACGGAGCTTGTCGAAATCGATCCGGATCGATTTGGCGGCGGCCTCGATGGCCTGCGCGGCTTCCTTGGGGACAACGCCGAGACGGGCTTGGGCGCGGGCCAGCGCGACTTCGGCCTCGATGTAGCGGCCGACCAGGGCTTCGTCGGCGAAGACCGCCCGCATTTCCGCGGTGCCGAACATGTCCCGAAACAGGACCGAATCGAAAACCGTGCTGCCCATACCGCTTCCTCTTATTATGTTCGTACATATTAAATTGTCCGAACATAAACCGTGTGTCAATCTCCTTCCTTGACGAGATGGTCGCCAATCAGGCTTCCATCTTGCGATCAGGGACTTAGGGGTCGAGGGACGACGGTGGAAAAGCGTTACGCGTTCGTGGCCCGAGCACTTACCGAGGCCATCGCAGACGGACGGCATCCGGTCGGGTCTGTGCTGCCGACAGAGTTCGAGCTGGCGGACCAGTTCGCCGTGAGCCGATCAACCGTGCGCGCGGCGATGCAGGAGCTTCAGGCGTCCGGCTTGGTCAGCCGAAAACGTAATGCGGGCACGCGCGTCGAGGCGGCCTCTCCCGCCAACGGCGGTGATGGCTTTACGCAGGCACTCAATACGATCGAGGCGGTGCAGCAGTTCGGCACCGAGACCGAACGACACGTGCAGCATGTCGCCGACATTGTCGCGGACAGCGAGCTGGCCAGCCAGCTCGGATGCCGACCGGGTCGCCGCTGGCTGTGCATCTCAAGTCTGCGCACGATTCCCGGCGACGTCACACAGACGCCGATCTGCTGGACCGATGTCTATATCGACGGCGCCTTCGCCGACGAGGTACGCACGAAAATGGCGGGGCATCATGAGATCTTCGGCACCCTGGTCGAAAAAATCTCGGGACGACGGTTCGTCGAGATCCGGCAGGACATTTCTGCGGTTGGCGTGTCGGACGCGATGGCGGAGCCGCTGAAGGCAACGGCTGGTGCGCATGCGCTGTCCATTCGGCGGCAGTATCTGTTCGCGTCAAACGAGCTGGCTGAAGTCTCGCTCAGTATTCATCCGGCGGACCGGTATCGATATTCAACCAGATTGCTGCGCCGGCAGGACGCAAATGGATGAGTGCGCCGGTTAAGCCGGGAGACGACAGATTAAGAGCGGTGAGACTACCTGATCATCTTCGGCCCGGGATCCGGCGCCGCCACATCGATCACGCGCATCTGCACGCGCTCGGCACCCTGCCAGCGATCGACGGTCAGCGAGCCCGCCACATGGACCGGTTGACCGCGCAGCTCCTGCAACGCGTTGCCAAGTTTCTGCCCCACTGAACGAAACGCGATACCGTTGACCATGGCGCCGTCCGACGCCTTGAAGCGCAGCCGCAGATGCGCCTGCCCAACTTCATCGACATAAACGAGCTGATGCGCCGGCAGCGCAATCACCGGCTCGGGATTGGCCTGCCCGAACGGCCCGGCGCGATTGAGCGTATTCACGAGATCCGTCGTCACACCGCGCGCAGTGATAGCGCCATCGATGAAGAGTTCTTTCTCGTTGCGGGACTTACCGACATCCGCAGCCAGCGCGCTTTCGATGTAGGCGCGGAATTCGCCGAGCCGTTCCTTGCGTAGCGTGACGCCAGCGGCCATCGCATGACCACCGCCTTTCATCAGAAGACCATCGGCGACGGCCTGCCGCACGGCCTTGCCGAGATCAACGCCGGAGATCGAACGGCCAGACCCCGTGCCGATTCCGCCGGGCTCCAGCGCAATCGCGAAAGCGGGCCGCGCGAATTTTTCCTTGAGCCGGGATGCGACAAGCCCGACCACGCCCGGATGCCAGCCTTCGCTGGCCGTCACGATCACCGAGCCTTTGTCTTCGAGCCCGAGTGACGCCAACGCCTCCGCTTCGGCCTGCGCTTCCGCGGCCTGTTCGATTACGCGGCGTTCGATGTTCAGCCGATCGAGTTCGGCAGCGATCTTCGCGGCCTCGGAAATATCGCCTTCGAGCAGCAGCCGCACGCCCAGGTCCGCGCGCCCGATGCGGCCGCCGGCATTGATGCGCGGTCCCAGCATGAAGCCGAGATGCCATGCTTCCGGCGGACCATTCAAGCGCGCCACATCCATCAGTGCGGTGTGGCCGATGTGATCGCGGCGGCGCAATGCGATGAGACCCTTGGCGACAAAGGCGCGGTTCAGACCGATCAGTGGAGCCACGTCGGCCACGGTACCCAGCGCCACGTGATGCAGCATGCCGAGCAGATCCGGCTCCGGCATCTCGGCGGTCCAGAAGCCGCGCTTGCGCAATTCGCGATTGACGGCGACCAGCGTGATCAGCACGAGGCCCACGGCAGCGAGATGACCGAGACCGGAAATATCGTCGAGCCTATTGGGATTCACGACGGCATCGACGTCAGGCAATTCCTCGCCGGTCTGATGGTGATCGATGACAACCACGGACATTCCGAGCTTCTTGGCCTCGGCCAGCGGTTCGAAGCTTGTCGTGCCGCAATCGACAGTCACGAGCAGCGTCGCGCCCTTGCCGGCCAGCATCCTGATGGCATCCACATTGGGGCCGTAGCCCTCGAAGATGCGATCGGGAATGTGAATCTGCGGGTCGAGCCCGCAATGGCGGAGATGCCAGGCCAGCAGCGCAGACGACGTCGCGCCGTCGACGTCGTAGTCGCCGAAGATCGCCACTTTCTCCCGGCGCTGCGCCGCATCCGCAATGCGCTTTGCCGCCGCTTCCATCTGCGTGATGGTGAAGGGATCCGGCATCAGC
Source organism: Tardiphaga sp. OK246 (assembly GCF_900188215.1). Lineage (NCBI taxonomy): Bacteria > Pseudomonadati > Pseudomonadota > Alphaproteobacteria > Hyphomicrobiales > Nitrobacteraceae > Tardiphaga > Tardiphaga sp. OK246. Next base: position 606,743 of record NZ_FZOX01000002.1, on the reverse strand, counting down.
TTGCGGATGGTGGGATCGAGAAAGTCTTCGACGGCGTCGAGTTCGATATTGCGGCCGGCGATGACCCGCGCCAGCATTTCTGGCAATTGGAAACGCTGCACCATGGCCAGCGCCCGCGCCGCCCCGCGCTGATCCACCCGGTCGCGCCAGATCCGCCCGGTGGCGGATTCGGTAACGCCGAGAAAGGCCTGCTGGGATTCGACGGGAATGATGGTCGGTGGCGTCATGGCATCAGCAATAGGCCGCGCAGCCGCTTTCGGCAAATCCCAAGCCGGTCAGCAGCCCATCCGCTTCGCCAGATCGTTGAAGTCGTCGGCCACCACGTCCCACGGGCCCTCGGCCTTGAAATCGCGGTTCTGGTGCGGGCCGTATTCAGCGACCCGCGGCACGAAGGCGGTCTTGAGGCCGAGCTTGTGTGCGGCATCGAGATCGCTGTTATGGGCGGCGACCATCATAACTTCCGCAGGCTTCAGATTGAGCAGTGCGGCCGCGCCGAGATAGGCCTGCGGATCGGGCTTATAGTGTTCGAACAGTTCCGCGCTCATGATCAGGTCCCATGGCAGGCCGGCGAATTTCGCCATGTTGGTCAGCAGCGCGACATTGCCGTTCGACAACGGGCTGATGACGTATTTGGTCTTCAAGCGCGTCAGACCGCTCACCGAATCCGTCCACGGATGCAGCCGGTGCCAGCCGAGTGTCATGTGATGCAGATCGTTGTCCGAGAGCCCGTTGATGCCGAACTTGGCGACCAACACGTCGAGCGACTGCCGATGCAGTGTGTCGAGCTTGACGAAGCCACGCTCGGGATGATGGCGCACGACATCCATCGACGGCATATAGGCCTGCCGCCAGGCATCGACGAGCGCGGTCCAGTCAGCCGTGATGCCGCGCGCTTTGCCGAACGCGGTACAGTCAGCAATCAGGCTGGAACGCCAATCAACCACGGTGCCGAACACGTCGAACACCAGAGCCTTGACGTTATCGGTCTCGCTCATGGTCTCATCCCCATTTTGTTTTTTGGTTTTTAGTTCGATTAATCCGAGCGCATATTGGCGCGCTCGGATTGCCTTTAATTAGAGTATCTTCCGATATTGCATAAATCCGGAATTGTCCGCGACCTGATCATACAGAATGCGCGCCTGCGCATTCTCGTTCTGTGTCAGCCAATGCACGCGGCTGCAGCCATCGGCCTTGGCCTTCGCATAGACCGCCTCGATCAGAGCGCGACCGACGCCGAGCCCACGCGCGTTGTTGTCGACGAACAGATCCTGCAGATAGCAGTAGTTGCCGGGCGTCCAGGATGAGCGGTGATACAGGAACTGCACGATGCCGGTGAGCTTGCCGTCCACATAGGCGCCGAGCAGGAACATCTGCTCGTTTGCGTCATGGAAACGCTTCCACGCGGTATCGGTCGCGGCCTGTGGCAGCGTCGCCTTGTAGAACGTCAGATAGCCCTGCCAGAGCGGCTCCCAGGCAGCCCGCTCATCGGGGCCGACCGGGCGGATGTCAACATTCGCCTTCGCCATGTGACCGAACTCAATCCAGGTGGAATTTTTCGAGCTGGCGATGCTCGCCCTTGATGATGCGCACCGTGCCGGTTACCGAACGCATCACGATGGTCTCGGTCTCGATGACGTCGCCGCGGAACTTGACGCCCGACAGCAATGCGCCGTCGGTGACACCGGTGGCGGCAAACAGGCAGTCGCCCTTCGCCATGTCCTCGATGCCATAGATCATCTTCGGATCGGTGACACCCATCTTCAGCGCACGCTCGCGCTTCTCGTCGGTATCGAGGATCAATCGGGTCTGCATCTGGCCGCCGATGCAGCGCAGTGCTGCAGCTGCCAGCACGCCTTCCGGTGCGCCGCCAATGCCAAGATAGATGTCGATGCCAGATTTGGCGGGATCGGTGGTGTGGATGACGCCGGCGACGTCGCCGTCCGGAATGAGACGCAGCGCCGCACCGGTCGAGCGGATCGCTGCGATCAATGCTTCGTGCCGCGGCCGCTCAAGCACGAGGGCGGTGATCGCCGACACCGGCACGCCCTTGGCCTTGGCGAGGCGCTTGATGTTCTCTTCCGGCGATGCGTCGATGTCGATCACGTTCTTGGCGTAGCCCGGGCCAATCGCGATCTTGTCCATATAGACGTCGGGCGCATGCAGCAGCGTGCCGCCGTCGGCCATCGCCATGGTGGCGATCGAGCCCGGCATGTCCTTGGCGCACAGCGTCGTGCCTTCGAGCGGATCGACGGCAATATCGACCTTCGGGCCGGCATTGATGCCGACCTTTTCGCCGATATAGAGCATCGGCGCTTCGTCGCGCTCGCCCTCGCCGATCACGATGGTGCCGTCGATCGGCATCTTGTTGAGCTCGCGGCGCATCGCATCAACCGCTGCCTGATCCGCCGCCTTCTCCTGCCCATGACCACGCAACCGCGCAGCCGACACTGCCGCGCGCTCGGTCACGCGAACGATCTCCAGCGTCAGAATGCGCTCGAGCAGTTGCTGCGGCGGGACGGTAATATGGGTCGACATTGGCGGGCTCCTTCTACGGTGGGACGAATGTCCCCGTACAACTCTCAACGCGTGGATTTAGTTCTTCTCGATGCGAATAACCTGCGGCTTGCCTGATATCACCTTGTCGCTTTGCACGGCCTGCAGGGCGCGACGCATGGCGTCCTCGGTGGTGGCGTAGGTGATCAGGATAACAGGCACCGGTGACGATTTCGTGCTCTTGCCGACCGGCTCGATACCGCCATTCGGATGGCGCTGCACGATCGACTCCAGCGAGATCTTCTGCTCGGCCAGACGCGTTGCGATGCGTGCGGCCGTGCCGGCAAGATCGCGCGCCATCAGGCGGATGTAATAACCACCTTCATGGCGTTCCATCGGCGCCTTGGTGGTGGTCTTGAGCTTCTCGACTGGCCGACCAAACGGCAACGCGCGCACATTGCGTGCGACATCGGCGATATCGGCAAGAACCGCAGACGCCGTCGCGGCGCCGCCAGCGCCGGGACCGACCAGTGTAATCGGCGCAATGCCTGCGCCATCAACCGTGACGGCGTTAGTGACGCCCATGACCTGCGCAATGGAGGACGACAGCGGCACCATGGTTGGATGCACGCGCTGTTCGATGCCAGTCGCGGTGCGCATGGCAACGCCCAGCAGCTTCACGCGATAGCCGAGCTCTGCAGCAGCGCGCAGATCTTCAGCGGCGATGGACGAAATGCCCTCGACCGAAACAGCGCTCTGCGCGACCTTGGTCCCGAATGCGAGGCTGGCGAGAATGGCCAGCTTCTGCGCGGTGTCGTGGCCATCGACGTCGAAGGACGGCTCGGCCTCGGCGTAGCCAAGCCGCTGCGCGTCTTTAAGGCATTCCTCGAAGGACAGGCCCTCCAGCTCCATCCGGGACAGGATATAGTTGCAGGTGCCGTTGAGAATACCGTAGACGCGATTGATATCGGTGCCGACGAGACCTTCGCGGATGGTCTTGATGATCGGAATGGCGCCAGCGACGGCGGCCTCGTAGTTCAGCGCGCCGCGGTGCTTCTCAGCCGATGCGGCTAGCTTCAGGCCATGCTTGGCGATCAGTGCCTTGTTCGCGGTCACGACCGACTTGCCGGCGCGCAGCGCCGCCTCGATCGACGACAGCGCGGGATCGCCAACGCCGCCCATCAATTCGACGAAGCACTCGACATCGGGATGCTGCGCAACCGCGAGCGGATCCTTCATCCAGTCGATGCCGCGCAGATCGACGCCGCGCTTCTTGGTCTTGGACCGCGCGGTGACAGCAATCACCTTGACGCCACGACCGCAGCGCGCGGCCAAAATCGAGTTCTGCTGTTCGATGAGACGGACGACTTCGGCACCAACGGTGCCGAGTCCCGCGATACCCACTTTGAGGGGTGCGACCATTAAGCTTCAGACCTGTCGGAATTCTTGTTGAGCGATGACCGGTCCGAAAACCGGTTGCCGGTTTTCGGGGATCACGCCTATCGCCGGTTGGCGAGAGGAACCACGTTGTGCAACGTTTCGAGACCGCTTTCAAGGAAGCGGCGAATGCCGCGGGCAGCCTGGCGAATGCGCTGTTCATTCTCGACCATCGCGATGCGAACGTAACCCTCGCCATGCTCGCCGAAGGCGACGCCGGGAGATACCACCACGCCGGACTTTTCAACGAGAAGCGTTGCAAACTGCATACTGCCGACCTCGCGGAATTTCTCCGGCAGCGGCGCCCAGGCGAACATCGACGCCGACGGCGGCGGAATGTCCCAGCCGGCGCGGCCGAAAGACTCCACCATCGCATCACGACGCTTCCGATAGGTGTCGCGCATTTCGCGGATGCAGTCATCCGGACCGTTCAGCGCGGCAGTGGCCGCGACCTGCACGGGCGTGAAAGCGCCGTAGTCGAGATAGGACTTCACCCGCGTCAGCGCGGCGATGATGCGCTCGTTGCCGACTGCAAAGCCCATGCGCCAGCCGGCCATGGAGAAGGTCTTCGACATCGAGGTGAATTCGACGGTGACGTCCATCGCGCCCGGTACCTGCAGCACCGAGGGCGGCGGGTTCTTGTCGTCGAAATAGACCTCGGCGTAAGCGAGATCCGAGAGGATGTAGATCTCGTGTTTCTTCGCGAAGGCCACGAGGTCCTTGTAGAAATCGAGGCTCGCCACCTGCGCCGTCGGGTTCGACGGATAGCAGACGATCAGCGCGATCGGCTTCGGGATCGAATGGATGATGGCGCGCTCGACGGCCGCGAAAAAGTCCGGCGTCGGCTCGGACGGCACCGAGCGGATCACGCCGCCGGCCATCAGGAAGCCGAAGGCATGGATGGGGTAGCTCGGATTGGGGCACAGCACGACATCGCCGGGCGCGGTGATCGCCTGGGCGACGTTGGCGAAGCCTTCCTTGGAGCCCAGCGTCGCCACCACCTGGGTGTCCGGATTGAGCTTCACGCCAAAGCGGCGCTCGTAATAGCCGGCCTGGGCCTTGCGCAGGCCGGTGATGCCCTTCGAGGCCGAATAGCGGTCGGTGCGCGGCTTGCCCAGGGTCTCCTTGAGCTTCTCGATCACATGCGGCGGGGTCGCAAGATCCGGATTGCCCATGCCGAGGTCGATGATATCGGCGCCAGCGTTTCGCGCGGCGGCCTTGGCCCGGTTGACCTGTTCGAACACATAGGGCGGCAATCGTCGGATGCGGTAGAATTCTTCCATGGGATCGGGCTCCAGAACCGCTTCATCATGCGGTTGAATCGCTTCTTTTTATCACGGAAGCCCGGTGACACCAGTCACGACGGGCAGTTTTGACTATTTGGCCGCCGGTTTGGCCGGCAGCACGACGGCTTGGCGGTCGCGGGCGGCAGTCAGTTCGGCCTGCATCTTGGCCTGATCCGCCGGCGCCATGGCGGTGCCTTCGCGGGTGGTCGGCAGATCATGAACCGGCAGATAGGTGCCCACCTCGGCCGGACGCGCCGGAGCGCCCGCCGGCGTCCCCACCATGGGCATGTCGGCGATGGTCGAGGCGCAGCCGCCCAGAGGCAAGCCAAGCCCCAGCACCAGCAAGGCGGCCGCTGTCGCCGCCCGCCCGCTGCGACCACCAATTGCCCTGAATGTGCCTCTACGCGTCACGCCACAACCCTACATCGCATTAGAATCGATTTCATCCCTATCGCAGCGCACCATCCAACCAATCTGGTCACAAACGATTAATGCCGGGAGAAGGCGCTAAAGGCTTGGATCTTCAATATGACGGAAGCAAGACCCAAAGCCGAATACATGACGCGGTGCAGCACATCGAATCCTGCGGCAATCCGCGAACTGTGCCATCATCGATTTTGCGTGGCGACGTACCGTTGCCCGACTGGAATGAAGCTGTTGTTGCGCCATGACCGAAGTTGCCGCCGACGCCAAAGCTGCTAACGACAAAATCTCGGGCGACGCGTCCGCCAAACCGTTCAATCCCGAAGCTTTTGCGCTCAACATGGCCAAGGCGATGGAGAATGGCGGCAAGGCCTTGGCCGCCTATTTGCAACCGCGCCAAAGTGGCGAGACCGTCGACAAGCCGCCGAACGAGCTGACGGAGCTGATCAAGACCTTCAGCATCGTCGCCAATTACTGGCTGTCCGACGACAAGCGCGCCGCCGAATTGCAGATGAAGCTCGGCAAGGCCTATCTCGACCTCTGGGGCTCGGCGATGCGCCGGATGGTCGGCGAAGCCGGCTTGCCCGCTATCGAGGCACCGCCGCGCGACAAGCGCTTCAGCGATCCCGAGTGGAAATCGAACCAGTTCTTCGATTTCGTCATGCAGGCCTATCTGCTCACGACGCAATGGGCCCACGACCTCGTCAAGAATGCCGAAGGGCTCGATGCGCATACCCGCAAGAAGGCGGAATTCTACGTTCAGCAGATCACCAATGCGATGGCGCCATCGAATTTCGTGCTGACCAATCCGGAAGTACTGCGCGAGACCGTGATGTCGAACGGCAGCAACCTGATGCGCGGCATGACCATGCTTGCCGAGGATATCGAGGCCGGCAAAGGCTCGCTGCGCATTCGCCAGTCCGATCCGAAAAACCTCGAAGTCGGCGTCAACATGGCGACGACGCCGGGCAAGGTGATTTTCCAGAACGAGGTGATGCAGCTGATCCAGTATCAGCCGGCAACCGAGAACGTGCTGCGCACGCCGCTTCTGATCGTGCCGCCCTGGATCAACAAGTTCTACATCCTCGATCTCAAGCCCGAGAAATCCTTCATCAAGTGGGCCGTCGATCAGGGCGTCTCGGTGTTCGTGATCTCCTGGGTCAACCCCGACAAGCGCCTCGGCGCCAAGACCTTCGACGACTACATGAAGGAAGGCCCGCTGACCGCGATGGATGTCATTGAGCAGGTCACCGGCGAGATGACCGTCCACACCATCGGCTACTGCGTCGGCGGCACCCTGCTCGCCTCGACTCTGGCCTGGCTCGCCGAGAAGCGCCGCGTCCGCGTGGCATCGGCAACATTCCTGGCCGCGCAAGTCGACTTCACCCATGCCGGCGACCTCATGGTGTTCGTCGACGAGGATCAGATCTCGGCGCTGGAAAAGGACATGCAGGCGGCAGGCGTGCTGGAAGGCAGCAAGATGGCCATGGCCTTCAACATGCTGCGCTCCAACGACCTGATCTGGTCCTACGTGGTCAACAACTACCTCAAGGGCAAGCCGCCTTCGGCCTTCGATCTGCTGCACTGGAATTCAGATGCGACGCGGATGCCGGCGGCAAACCACTCGTTCTATCTGCGCAACTGCTATCTCGAGAACAAGCTCTCGACCGGCAACATGATCCTCGACAACACCCGACTTGATCTCTCCAAGGTCAAGGTGCCTGTCTACAATCTCGCCACCCGCGAGGACCACATCGCGCCGGCGCAATCGGTGCTGTACGGCTCGCAATTCTTCGGCGGCCCGGTGAAATACGTGTTGTCCGGCTCCGGCCATATCGCCGGCGTGGTCAATCCGCCAGCCTCCGGCAAGTACCAGTACTGGACCAACGACAACGCCCACGCCACCGATCTTGTCGACTGGATGAAGACCGCGCAGGAACATGCTGGCTCGTGGTGGCCGAACTGGCGGGAGTGGCTCTCCGGCATCGATGGTGAGGAAGTTCCTGCCCGCCATGTCGGCACCGACGCATTCCCCGCACTGGAAGACGCCCCCGGCAGTTATGTGCGGGTGCGGGCGTAGCGGCCCGCCTCTCCGCGCTTGCTTGGCGTCGTCACAGCAAACGTCTATGATTTCGGCTAGGACGCGTCGCATCCGCTTGCGGCGCGTGTGTTTTGCATGACCATCTCCGCGTTTTCCGCGGGAATTTCGACTGAAAGGATACCCGGATGACGCGCGAATTGTTCTGGCTGACGCTGACCGTGATTCTCACCGGCCTACTCTGGGTGCCTTATATGCTGAACCGCATCATGGTCCGCGGTGTCACCGGCGTCATGGCCAATCCGACGCGAACCGACAGGCCGCAGGCTGAATGGGCTAACCGGATGATGTTCGCCCATGACAACGCCGTCGAGAATCTCATCATCTTCGCGCCGCTGGTGCTGATCCTGAATGCCGCCGATGTCTCGACCCCGACCACCGTTCTGGCCTGCGCGGTCTATTTTTGGTCGCGCGTGGTGCATCTGATCGTCTACACGCTCGGCCTGCCGATTTTCCGCACGTTGGCCTTCGTGGTCGGCTTCATCGCCCAGGCGGTCCTCGCCATCGCGATCCTGCGGATTCCGTACTAACACTTCTTCTCGCCAGATTGATCTGCAATGAACCACGCTGCCCCAAGTCTCGATCTCGTCGTCAAGGAAATTGCCGACGAGATGGCGCAGCGAACGGATCGCGGGGACGTCGCGAGCTATATTCCGGAACTGGCGGGTGTCGATCCCAACCAGTTCGGTCTTGTGGTTATCGATGCCGATGGCCAGGTTGCGGCCGGCGGCGACGCCGATGTGCCGTTCTCGATCCAGAGCATCTCGAAAGTCTTCACGCTGACGCTGGCGCTCGGCATGGTCGGCGACCGGCTCTGGAAACATGTCGGCCGCGAGCCCTCGGGCAATCCGTTCAACTCCATCGTCCAGCTCGAACGCGAGCGCGGCGTGCCGCGCAACCCCTTCATCAATGCCGGCGCCATCGCCGTCACCGATGTCATCCTGTCCGGCCATCAGCCGCGCGAGGCGATCGGCGAAATCCTGCGTTTCATGCAGTTTCTGTCCGGCGACAGCTCCATCGTGATCGATGAGACGGTCGCCGCGTCCGAGAAACGCACCGGCTTTCGCAACACCGCGCTCGCCAATTACATGAAGTCGTTTGGCGTGGTCGAAAACCCCGTCGACTTCACGCTCGGCGTCTATTTCCACCACTGCGCGATCGCGATGTCGTGTCGGCAGTTGGCCATGGCGACGCGCTACCTCGCTTATTCGGGCCGCAATCCGTCGACCGGACTCTCGGTGGTGTCGTCGGAGCGCGCGCGCCGTATCAACGCGCTGATGCTGATGTGCGGCCATTATGACGGTTCGGGTGAGTTCGCCTATCGCGTCGGCCTGCCCGGCAAAAGCGGTGTCGGCGGCGGCATTATCGCGGTCGCGCCCGGCAAGGCCTCGATCGCAGTCTGGGCGCCGGGTCTCGACAAGCACGGCAATTCGCATCTCGGCCGCATTGCGCTCGAAGCGCTCACGAAGCGGCTCGGCTGGTCGATCTTCGGCGTCTGACGCCAACCCGGTTTCCGGTCATGAAAAAGGGCTGAAACATCGCTGTTTCAGCCCTTGATCGTCGTCGATGAACCGCGCCCGGGGCGGTGAACCTTGCGTCCGGCCAGGCACCGTCAATGTTCGTAGGTCCGGTTGGCTTCCTGGATGGCAGCCTCGTGGTACCAGCTGTCATAGTCGGCTACGGTTTTCACGGTCGAGGCACGCAGGTCCAGCGGCTTGCTGAGCCGTCCCCGCGGGCCGACCGATGCACGGCCTCCAACCGGGAATTGGTAGATTTTAGCGGTATGGGGGTGATGCGTTTGAGACGTCGGCATCGCTTCTCTTCCTTCCTCTGATCTGTTTTTTCCTTTCGGATCATCATTGTAACAGAGGCGCCCTTCTTTTGTGCCGACTGCCTCGTAAGAAGCATCCAAATGGCTACAATATGCGCACTCGATCGACATGCGCTTTGGGCGCGCAGGTTTTGAAGCCGCCTACGCAGCGCCTGACCTCTCATTTGAGCGTCTGAAAGGCAGAAAAGTTCCGGTCAATAATAGCCTGCAAGGGAATTGGGCAGCCGGTATTTTCGCGCGCGGTCGAATTCCTCTGAAAAATTCGCGAATCCGGACCGATTCCCGGCCTCCGATGCCCTCTCCAGACACCGAATGACAGCCTCACTGGGGACGCGCCGCAGTTTTCGTCACAAAAGCGTTGCGCCGCGACAAGTTGGCATACTACGTGCTTTATATGCAGCGCCGCTGGGGGCGGATTTTCGTCCGCCCGCCGGCAAGCTCAGGGCTCACGCCCTACGCATCGCCAACTCATGAGAGACCCGCATGACAAAGTATAAGCTCGAGTATATTTGGCTCGACGGTTACACGCCGGTTCCGAACCTGCGTGGCAAGACGCAGATCAAGGAATTCGAAGATTTCCCGACCCTCGAACAGCTCCCGCTGTGGGGCTTCGACGGTTCGTCGACCATGCAGGCCGAAGGCCACAGCTCCGATTGCGTGCTGAAGCCGGTTGCGATCTATCCGGATGCGGCCCGTGAGAACGGCGCCCTGGTGATGTGCGAAGTCATGATGCCGGATGGCGTCACCCCGCACTCGACCAACAAGCGCGCCACCATTCTCGACGATGCCGGCGCCTGGTTCGGTTTCGAACAGGAATACTTCTTCTACGAGAACGGCCGTCCGCTCGGTTTCCCCGAGGATGGCTATCCCGCGCCGCAGGGCCCCTACTACACCGGCGTCGGCTTCAAAAACGTCGGCTCGATTGCCCGCGAGATCGTCGAAGAACATCTCGACCTCTGCCTCGAAGCCGGCATCAACCACGAAGGCATCAACGCCGAAGTGGCGAAGGGCCAGTGGGAATTCCAGATCTTCGGCAAGGGCTCCAAGAAGGCCGCTGACGAAATGTGGATCGCGCGTTACCTGCTGCTCCGTCTGACGGAAAAGTATGGCATCGACATCGAATTCCACTGCAAGCCGCTCGGCGACACCGACTGGAACGGCTCGGGCATGCACGCCAACTTCTCGACCGAATACATGCGTACGGTCGGCGGCAAGGCTTACTTCGAAGCCCTGATGGCCCAGTTCGACAAGAACCTGATGGACCACATCAACGTCTACGGCCCGGACAACGACAAGCGCCTGACTGGCAAGCACGAGACCGCTCCGTGGAACAAGTTCTCCTACGGTATCGCGGACCGCGGCGCCTCGATCCGCGTCCCGCACTCCTTCGTCAAGAATGAGTACAAGGGCTATCTGGAAGACCGTCGTCCGAACTCCCAGGGCGACCCCTACCAAATCGCTTCGCAGATCCTGAAGACCATCTCGGAAGTCCCGACCGCCAAGTCGGCTGCCGCGTAAGCGTCTGACTTCAGATCAAATATGAACGGCCCGAACGCAAGTTCGGGCCGTTTTGTTTCGCCCCTGCGTCCTTTCACCGCCTTAGAGGATTGGACAAGAGATCGGCAGGATCGGTCTAACGCCGAGCGCGCGACATGCCCCAATGCTTGTCCGCTGTCGCAACATTCGCGACGTTGATGCGACGAGAAAACTGGGAGAAGCGATCATGTCATATAGAACGACCGCTTTCGTTGCGGCATTCTGCATGCTGGCATCTGCAGCAAGTCTTCGCGCGGAGACGACGGAAGAGCGCCTGCGACGCGGCGACGAGCTTGTTCGATCGCTCAATGCCGGCAGCAGCCAGCCGACCCTCGAAGGCCTGCGCGCCGAGTTTCCTTTTCTCGCCGACGCTATCACGGGTTACGCACTCGGCGACGTCTGGGCACGGCCGGTTCTCGACGCGCGCACGCGACAGCTGGCAGCCGTCGCCGCTTTCGCGGCGCTGGGGCATCGGCCGTTCATGAAGATCCATGCGAACTACGCGCTCAACGCCGGCGTGAAAGAGGAAGAGCTGAAGGAGATCGTCTATCTGACTACCGTCCATGCCGGTTTCCCGCGCGCCATTGAGGCGGCGCAGACACTGAGTGAGCTGTTCAAGGAGCGCGCACAGAAGCCGGGGGCGGCGAAGTGACAAGAGCATAGAAAAAAGGCCCGAACGCAAATTCGGGCCTTTTCTGTTGTCTCTCGCTGTCGTCACCCGGCCTGCAATGCGGGCCAAGGTGTGTGCACGCTCTCTACGGGAACATCGCGGGCTGATCGATGCCCAGCGTCTCGGCAAAGCCAAGCACCAGATTCATGTTCTGCACCGCCTGCCCCGATGCGCCTTTAGTGAGGTTGTCGAGCGTCGAGACGATGATGGCGCGGCCCGGGATACGGTCCGCAGCGACGCCGATGAAGGTCATGTTGGAGCCGCGCACATGCCGCGAATGCGGCGTCTTGCCGAATGGCAGGATGTGCACGAACGGCTCCTTCTCATACTGTTTAACCAGCACCTCGTGGAGATCCTGCGCCGTCTTGCCGCGCCGGCCCCGCACATAGATGGTCGAGAGGATACCCCGGTTCTGCGGCAAGAGATGCGGCGTGAAGCTGACGACAACCTCCTTGCCGGCAGCTTTGGAGAACTCCTGATCGAGCTCCGCCATGTGCCGGTGATGGCCGACGCCATAGGCGTTGAAGCCTTCGGACACTTCGGAGAACAGCATCTCTTCCTTGGCGGAACGCCCTGCTCCCGTCATGCCGGACTTGGCATCGATCACGATCTCATCGGTCTCGATTGCGCGCGCCTTCAAGAGCGGCACCAAAGGCAGGATCGCGCATGAGGTGTAGCAGCCGGGATTGGCGATGAGCCGCGCCTTCTTGATGTCGCGCCGATAGAGCTCGACGAGGCCGTAGACGGCTTCCTTCTGCAGCTCCAGCGCATGATGTTCGTGGCCATACCACTTCGCATAGGCGGCTGCGTCCTCGAGCCGGAAGTCGGCCGACAGATCCACCACCTTGGTCTCCGGCGCCTTGGCCAGCAAATCCTGCAGCACCTTCTGCGTGGTCGCATGCGGCAGCGCGCAGAACACCAGATCGAGGCCAATGGTCGTCCAGTCGACGGAGTCGATGCTTACGAGCGTCGGCAGTTCATAGGGCGCGAATTGCGGGAACACATCGCCCATCGCCTGCCCGGCGCGCCGGTCGGCCGTCAGCAGCACGAGCTCGACCTTGGGATGGCGCAGCAGCAGCCGCACCAGTTCGGCTCCGGTGTAGCCGGACGCACCGAGAATGCCGATTTTCTTCTTCGTGCTCATCCCATAAATCCTTCGGCCTCAGCCATAGCAGTCAATTGTGTCGTCTCTTCCGCAAACAAATGCGGCCGCAATTTGCGCATCGCATTTGAAATCTCGAACGCGGCAGGCTCCGGCCGCAGCGCCAGTGCGCTCATGACAGCCAGATGATCGGCATCTGACTTGTGCTGGTTGAGCTTGGAGCTACCCTCCACCTCGTCCACTGTCATCACCACACCGACGATCGCCTTCTTCATCGCCTCAAGCCGCCCCGCCGCCATCTTATCGGAGGTCCAAGGCTTCTTCGGCGCCAGCCGTGTTTCGAACCTTGCGCTCAGCGCGTCAAGATGCGGGCCCAGTTCACCACCCGACAGGATGCGCACCGGTCCGGTGAGATGGACCGCCTGATAGAGCCAGGTCGGCACCTGATCGGGCGATACGTACCAGTCGGCCGACACATAGGCATCAGCGCCCAGGATGGCCATGGCCCATGGCGTCACGCCGTCTGCAAGCTTGAGCAGCGGATTTTGTCGCGCAAGGTGAAAGGCCAGACGCGGCGTGCCGTCATTGCCGTAGTCGAGGCAGAAAGGCACCGCGGAGGCGATCGGCTTCCTGCCATCGAAGGCGCAGACCGTGCCGAAGCCGCGCGCGTCCGCAAACGCAAGTGCGTCGGTCCGGTCGGTCTGAAATTTGGGCGGCGTATACATGACGGGCTCCTTCCTGAGTGAAGGCCGCCGGATGGGTCGCGCTGCTGTTTGGGAGAAAGACTGCCGCGGACCATATCCGGCGGCAGTGAGAGATCGAAACGCTTATGCGCGCATATCTCCACCTGCCGCGAGAATGCGGCGGCGGCGGGCGATTATGCTGGTCGCAAGGTTGATCATGGGCGCGGTCATAGGGCCGCGCCCGCGATCCGTCAAGATCACCAGAGCGCAGACCTCAGAGAACTGGGCTCCACGGTGCCGGCACGACGCGGTAGCCGTTGCCATCCTTCTCGACGAAACCGTTGGCCGGGAACGGATAGTGGAAGCCTTGCACCCGCATCCTGTCGGCGACCAGCATGTCATAGACCTTGCGGCGGGTGGTTTCGGCCTGCACCGGATCCTGGTCGAAATTCACGTGCCAGCCGGGATTGGCGGCGAATAGCGCCGGAAGGTTGGTGACGTCCGACTGGATGAAGACCTTGTCCGATCCGGACGACAGCACATAGGACGTGTGGCCCGGCGTGTGCCCAATCGAGGCGACAGCCAGCAGCCCGGGCGCGACGTCCTTGCCCCATTCATAGGGCGTAACCTTCTTCTTCAACCCGGCCTCGAACACCCGCCGATTGTTCTTGAACAGACCGGTCATGCGATCGCCGGTGGCACGGCTCATCTCGCCGTCGTCCATCCAGAACTTCCACTCTACTGCCGGCACCAGCACTTCGGCATTGGGAAACGCCAGCACGCCGTCCGCCGTCAGCAGGCCGTTCACATGATCGCCATGGAAGTGCGAGATCACGACCATGTCGATCATCTTTGGATCGATCCCCGCCGCCATCATGTTGGTGGTGAACTGCCCGACATTGCCCTTGGTTGCCGCAAAGGCGCCGGGCCCGTTGCCGGTGTCGATCACCACCAGCTTGCCGCCGGTGTTGATCACCAACGGCGCATAGAAGTTGGTGATCTGATCTTTCGGCAGAAATGCCCTGGCGAGCACTGCATTGATATCATCGCGTTTGGCGTTGGAAATATAGGTATCGGCCAGCGGAAACGTCGCCGCACCATCGGAAATGGCGTTCACCTGGATATCGCCGACCTTGTAGCGATAGAAACTCGGCGCCTGCTTGTCGGCCGGCGGTGCGGATGCCTTTGCCGGGGCCGATGAAAGCAGTGGCGTCGCTGCGAGCGCGGCGGCACCCGCCAGTGCGTGTCGTCGTGACAGATCCATGAAGTCTTCTCCCCTTGCTTTGCATGGTCGCTGTTGGCGCGACTCCGGCGCAGAGACTGGCACGACGCACCGACGGAGGCGATGGGTGTTTACGAGGCCAGCCGGCCTGCACTGCAGCGCAGGCCGGGAAATTTGCCAGGCTTCGTTTAGATCACCGGGCTCCATGGGGCCGGCACCAGCCGATAACCGTTGCCATCCTTCTCGACGAAACCGTTGGCCGGGAATGGATAGTGGAAGCCCTGCACACGCATCTTCTCGGCCACCAGCATGTCATAGACCTTGCGGCGCGTGGTTTCCGCCTGCGCCGGGTCCTGGTCGAACATCAGATGCCAGCCGGGATTGGTGACGAACAGCGACGGATGGTTCGTGACGTCGGACTGAATGAACAGCTTGTCGCTGCCGGACGACAGCACGAACGAGGTGTGGCCAGGCGTATGGCCGACCGACTCCACGGCGAGCAGGCCTGGCGCGACGTCCTTGCCCCATTCATAGGGCGTGACCTTCTTCTTCAGCCCATCGTTGAAGAGCTTGCGGTTGCTGGCGAACAGACCCTTCATGCGGTCATTGGCGGCCTTGGCCATCTCGCCATCGTCGTTCCAGTACTTCCACTCCGCGGCCGGGACGAGGACTTCGGCATTCGGAAAAGCCGGCGTGCCATCGGCGGCCAGAAGCCCGTTCACGTGATCGCCGTGGAAATGCGAGATCACGACCATGTCGACGTTCTTGGCGTCGATACCAGCGGCGGCCATGTTGTTGGCGAACTGGCCGACATTGCCCTTGGTCGCCGCGAGGGCTCCGGGGCCGTTGCCCGTATCGATCACCACCAGCTTGCCGCCAGTGTTGATGACCAGCGGCGCAAAGTGAATGGTCATCTTGTCCTTCGGCAGGAAGGCCTTGTCGAGCGCGGCGTTGACCTCATCCTTCTTGGCGTTGAGCACGAAGGTGTCGGCCAGCGGAAAGGTGTTGGCGCCGTCGGAGATCGCGTTCACCTGCGCATCGCCGACCTTGTAGCGATAGAAGCTCGGCGCCTGCTTGTCGGCCGGCGGAGCAGAGGCTTTGGCAGAGCCTGCGGTGAGCAATGGAGATACGGCGAGCGCGGCGGCTCCGGCAAGGGCGTGACGACGTGACAGGTCCATGATGTTCTCCTGGGTGAAGCAGTGAGAGGCGGGGCTGGCGGAACTATCTACCAGCGTTCGATGACTTCTGCGAGTTGTCGCGGCATGCAGACACCGCGACATGTCAGCCCGTTCAACACCCGGACACGGCGGTTATTCCCCGCCGGACTACTTCAGCTTCCAGAGCCATTCGATAGCGACGGACAGGCCGTCGCCGAACAGCAGCAGGACGCCCGCCCAGATAAAGGCCGAGGTGAAGTTGGCAACTTGGAAACGCCAATACGGCATTTCGAAAATGCCGGCAGCCAGCGGCACCGAGGCCCGCAATGGGCCGAAGAAGCGGCCAATATAAATGCTGGGCACGCCCCATTTCTGGACGAAGGCTTCGCCGCGCGGAAGCAACTCAGGGAATTTGGACAGCGGCCATATCTGGGCGACCTGGTCCTTGTACTTGAAGCCGAACCAATAGGAGAGCCAGTCGCCGAGCGCCGCGCCGAGAGCGCCGGCAATCAACACCGGCCAGAAGCTGATCCCGCTCGCGCCGACAAGTGCGCCGATGGCCACCAGCGCGCCCCAGGCCGGCAGCAGCAGGGAGATGAAAGCGAGCGATTCCCCGAAGGCCAGTAGCAGGACGATCGGCGCCGCCCAGACCTGGTTCTGGCGCACGAATTCGATCAGCCCGTGCATCCAGCCTTCCATATGGAGAGTGTCCCTTTACGGCTCTGGCCCGGCCGGATTGGCCGCGAACCGCTTTAACCTTCAAACGCCCGCGACAGGTAATCCGGCGGCGCCGATCACATCAAGTCACAACATCTGAGGGCCGATAGCCGCGGTGCGGGTGCCCACCGGTAAATTTGAACCTTTTCCAGGCCTCTGCGTCCAAGGTCAGAGACCGGCTTACCCAATGGCAACTCTGTACCGCCGTTGGGCTGACTTCCCGCCCGGCTGTCAAAAATCAAGAACGCAAAGGACTGAAGATGATCGGATCGCTGATGATGTGCGTGAGTGCGCTGGTATTGCTGATCGGCATGGTCGCCGGCATCGCGATGGGCATACGCCAGGACTTCCTGCTGAGCCCCGCGCATGCGCATCTCAACCTCGTCGGCGGCGTGCTGCTGTTCCTGTTCGGGTTGTATTACCGCCTGATTCCCCTGGCCGGACGCTCGCTACTGGCCAAGGTCCAGGGCACGATGCACATCGTCGGCGGCATCATGTTCCCTGTCGGCATCGGCATCACCCTGCTCGCCAACCACGCCTATATGGCCATTCCGATCATCGGTTCACTGATCATGCTCGCGGCCATGGCCCTATTCGTTGTGATTGTGCTACGCACCGAGCGCTCTGGCACGGCCGCATGAGCCCCGAGGTCGCAGCCACATTGCCAACCTGAACGTGGCATAGTCACAGCAACGATTCGCCGCGCCTCGCGCGGCGCCAACCGAGACAAAACTTTAAGACATATGGCCAAGGCACAGAAATCAAACGCGAAAGCTGATCTTTTTGGTGGCGCCAGCGCGCCAAAATCGGCTGCGGCACCGAAGGCGTCCACCCGCTCCGCCAATGCCGAAGACGGCTATACGGCCGCGGACATCGAGGTCCTCGAAGGCCTCGAGCCGGTCCGGCGTCGTCCGGGCATGTATATCGGTGGCACCGATGAAAAGGCGCTGCATCACCTGTTCGCCGAAGTGATCGACAACTCGATGGACGAGGCGCTGGCTGGCCATGCGACCTTCATCGAGGTGGAACTCACCGCCGACGGCTTCCTGTCGGTGTCGGACAACGGCCGCGGCATCCCGGTCGACCCGCATCCGAAACATCCGAAGAAATCCGCCCTCGAAGTCATCATGTGCACGCTGCATGCCGGCGGCAAATTCGACTCCAAGGTCTACGAGACTTCGGGCGGTCTGCACGGTGTCGGTGTCTCCGTGGTCAACGCCCTCTCCTCGCTGCTCGAGGTCGAGGTCGCGCGTAACCAACAGCTCTACAAGATGACGTTCGCCCGCGGCATTCCCCAAGGCAAGCTTGAGGATCTCGGCAAGGTTCATAACCGCCGCGGCACCCGCGTGCGCTTCAAGCCGGATACCGACATCTTCGGCGCCAAGGCAGCCTTCAAGCCGCAGCGTCTGTTCAAGATGGCGCGCTCCAAGGCCTATCTGTTTGGCGGCGTGAAGATCCGCTGGAAGTGCGATCCGGAACTGCTCAAGGGCCTCGAGGACACTCCGGCCGAGGACGAATTCCACTTCCCCGGTGGCCTCAAGGACTATCTCGCCGCGGCGATCCATGCCGATACGCTGGTGCATCCGGAGATCTTCTCCGGCAAATCCGGCCGCAATGGCGCCCATGGCGCCTGCGAATGGGCTGTCGCCTGGACCGCGGATGCCGACGGTTTCATGTCGTCCTATACCAACACCGTGCCGACGCCAGACGGCGGCACCCATGAAGCCGGCATGCGCAGCGCCATGCTGCGCGGATTGAAGGACCACGCCGAACGCGTCGGCCAGGGCAAGCGCTCTGGCACCATCACTTCGGAAGACGTGATGGTCGGCGCCGCCGTGATGCTCTCGGTATTCGTGCGCGAGCCGGAATTCCAGGGCCAGACCAAGGATCGTCTCGCGACCGCCGAAGCCCAAAAGATCGTCGAACAGGCCATCAAGGATCCGTTCGACCACTGGCTGTCCGGCAATCCCGTCCAGGCCAACAAGCTGCTCGAATTCGTGCTCGAGCGCGCCGACGAGCGTCTGCGCCGCCGCGCCGAAAAGGAGACTTCGCGCAAGACCGCGGTGAAGAAGCTGCGCCTGCCCGGCAAGCTGGCCGACTGCACCAATACCGCGACCGAAGGCTCCGAACTGTTCATCGTCGAGGGCGATTCGGCAGGCGGCAGCGCCAAGCAGGCGCGCGATCGCAAGACCCAGGCCATCCTGCCGCTGCGCGGCAAGATCCTCAACGTCGCCTCGGCGACCAAGGAAAAGCTGACGGCCAACGCGCAGATATCAGACCTCATGCAGGCGATCGGCGCCGGCACCGGCGCGCATTACCGCGAAGAAGACCTGCGCTATTCGCGCATCATCATCATGACCGACGCCGATGTCGACGGCGCCCACATCGCATCATTGCTGATCACCTTCTTCTACCGGCAGATGCCAAAGATGATCGATGAAGGGCATCTCTATCTCGCAGTCCCCCCACTCTACCGCCTGACCCATGGCAGCAAGACGGTCTATGCGCGCGACGATGCGCACAAGGACGCGTTGCTGAAGAGCGAATTCAACGCCAATGCCAAGGTCGATGTCGGTCGCTTCAAAGGCCTCGGCGAAATGATGCCGGCGCAGCTGAAGGAAACCACCATGGACCCGGCGCGCCGCACCTTGCTGCGCGTGCAGCTGCTGCCGGAAGACCGCGACGGCACTGCTGACTCCGTTGAGCGCCTGATGGGCACCAAGGCCGAAGCGCGCTTTGCGTTCATCTCGGACAAGGCGGAATTCGCCAACGAGGAATTGCTGGACGTTTAAAAGCTCGTTTCTCGGACGCGCTCACGCTTCAGAAATCATCGGGCGCGTGCCGGGAGCAATCTTTTATTCCCTATTTAGTCATTGCCCCTCGCCGCCCGGCGTGCGAACGCCGGCGATCAGGATATCGACGAGCCGCTTGGCGCTGGCTTCCCAATTCGGACCTGCGCTGACACTGGCCACGCCGGCCAGTGCGCGCAACATGTCGAGCGGATCGAGATCGAGGCGGATGTCGCCATTGGCAACGGCGCGGTCGACCAGCATTGCCATCGCAGTTTTGATCTGCGTGCCAGCATCGGCATAGAGGTCCGAACAATCGCCAACAATCGAACCCAGCACACCCGCCATCAGTTGCTTCGTCGCAATGTGATCGACGAAGATTCGCATCCAGGCGCGCAAGGCCTCCACCGGGGCATGTGTGGTCGCAAGTTCCGCAGCGGCCTCGGCAAGCTGCTGTGTCTCGTTGCGATAGACCGCCTCGACCAACGCGTCGCGGGTGGGGAAGTGGCGATATAGCGTCCCGATTCCGACGCCCGCGAGCCGCGCGATCTCCTCGAGACCGGCCGCCTCGCCCTTTTCGGCAAATGTCGCCTTTGCCGTTTCCAACAGCCGCTGACGATTGCGCTGCGCATCGATCCTTGGTCCGCGAACGGCCTTCGGCTTGGCCTCCTGTGCCATTTTACGGGTTACCTCTTGATAAACGGAGGGAGCCTCCGTATTTAAACGGAGACGGCCTCCATTTATACCCTCAAAGCGCCGTTCGACAAAGCTCGATCAGCTCGGAGGCGCGTCGTGCCAAACACAAGGAGCTATCATGGCAGGACCTTTCAGTGCCACTTCCACCACCGACGACGTGCTCGCTGGCGTCGACCTCCGCGGCAAGCGCATTCTGGTCACCGGCGTCTCAGCCGGGCTCGGCGTCGAGACGGCGCGCAGCCTGGCCGCCCGGGGCGCGCAGGTGGTCGGTGCCGCCCGTGACCTCGCCAAGGCGGAAACGGCGACCGCGCAAGTACGCGCCGATGCCACTGGTGGCGGTGGCCTCGAACTGATTGCACTCGATCTCGGCTCGCTCGCCAGCGTCCGGGCCTGCGCCGACGCACTGGTCGCGGCTGGCCGCCCGTTCGACCTGGTGATCGCCAATGCCGGCGTGATGGCGCCGCCGTTCGGCCTCACCGCGGACGGCTTCGAGACCCAGTTCGGCACGAACCATCTCGGTCACTTCGTATTGGTCAACCGTATCGCGTCACTGCTGTCGCCCACCGCGCGACTGGTCAACGTCGCTTCGTCCGGCCATCGCTTCGCCGATGTCGATCTCGATGATCCCAACTTCACCAAGGGCTCCTACGAACCGTTCATCGGCTATGGCCGCTCGAAGACCGCCAACGTACTGTTCGCCGTCGAGTTCGACCGGCGGCATCGGGCACGTGGCGTGCGCGCCACCGCGCTGCATCCCGGCGGCATCAAGACAGAACTCGGCCGCCATATGGGCGAAGCAACGATCGATGCCATGCTCGACGGCATCAATGCCGAGCTCGCTGCCGAGGGTAAACCGCTGTTTCAATGGAAGACCATTCCGCAAGGCGCTGCGACTTCGGTGTGGGCCGGCGTGGTCGCCAGCGCGGACGAGATCGGCGGCCGCTATTGCGAGAACTGCCACGTCTCGGAGATCGTCGACGGGCTGATCAATCCGGCCAGCGAAGGCGTGCGCGCTTACGCGCTCGATGCCGAACGCGCCAAGGCGCTATGGGCCAAGAGTGAGGAAATGGTTGGCGAGCGCTTCTGATCGCCCTGCCGAAATGAAACTGCGGTGATGAACCAAACAGTTGGTTCGTCACCGCCACAGCTGGCGCTTGAAACCTTTGGCTCCGTTCATTGTATCTATCCCATGCGCGCACCACTCCTCACTCTCGGCATTCTCGCTTTTCTGATCGGCACCTTCTGGATCGGCCAGGGCACCGGGCTCGTGAACTGGCCGAAATCCAGTTTCATGATCAGCCAGATGCAGTGGGCCTATTACGGCGCTGCCCTCGCCGCGCTTGGCGTCGGACTGATGGGACTGGCGCTCGCGCGGCGCTGACGCCCTCTTCCATCTTCCCGCCAGTCTTGCGATGATCCGTCCCAGACGCGCCACAGAACGCGTCAGGAACAATCATGCAGGGCGGACAATCTTTGACCAGTAATCTCTTCGATCTCACCGGCAGGGTCGCCATCGTCACCGGCGGCAACACCGGAATTGGCCTCGGCATGGCACGTGGGCTGGCGAATGCCGGTGCGACCCTCGTGATCGCCGATCGCAACCGCGATATTGCCGCTTCAGCAAAAGCCGAACTGGAGACGTCCGGACATCCGGTACTCGCACTGACGACCGATGTTACCGACCCGAACTCGATCGCGCAGATGGTGTCCGCAACGTTGAACGCGTTCAGCCGCATTGACATCCTCGTCAACAATGCCGGCATCAGCATCTCCGCGCCAATCGAAGACATGACGCTGGCCGACTGGCAGAAGGTCATCGACGTCAACATGACCGCGCCTTTCATCTGCGCGCAGGCTGTCTACCCGGCGATGAAAGCCGCAGGCCGCGGCAAGATCATAAATATCGCCTCGGTGTTGGCCACGCTCGGCGCCGGCGGCGCGGCGAACTACGCATCAAGCAAAGGTGGCATCCTGCAATTCACCCGCGCGCTGGCGACTGCCTGGGCTGCGGACAACATCCAGTCCAACGCCATTCTGCCCGGCTGGATCGACACCGACCTGACCAAGCGCGCCAAGGACATCCGACCCGAACTGCACGATCGCATTCTCGGGCGTGTACCGGCGCAGCGCTGGGGCAGGCCTGATGATCTTGCGGGCGCGGCCGTGTTTTTGGCCAGCGGGGCTTCCGACTTCGTCAACGGTGCCGCGCTCACGGTCGATGGCGGCTTTTCAATTCAAGGCTGATGCAATGAGGACAACACCATGACTGCAGGACTGTTCGATCTCTCCGGCAAAGTAGCCATCGTCACCGGCGGGAATGGCGGCATCGGGCTCGGCATGGCGCGGGGTCTGGCGCAGGCCGGCGCCGCCATCGCCGTGGTCGGACGCAACCAGACGAAATCCAAGGATGCCGTCGCGGAGCTGACCGAGAGCGGCGCCAGAGCAGTCGCCATTGCGGCCGATGTGACCGACAAGACCGCTGTCGATGGAATGATCGCACGCGTGCTGAAAGAACTGGGCCGCATCGATATCCTCATCAACAATGCCGGCATCAACATCCGCAAGCCGCCGCACGAGATCGCACTCGACGAATGGGACAGCGTGATCAAGACCAATCTCACCAGCGCCTTCGTCTGTTCGCAGGCGGTGCATCCGGCGATGAAGGCCGTGGGCGGCGGCAAGATCATCAATATCGGCTCGATGCTGTCGATCTTCGGCGCGTCTTTCGCGCCAGCCTATGCCGCCAGCAAAGGCGGCATCGTGCAGTTCACCCGCTCCTGCGCCGTCGCATGGGCGCCGCACAACATCCAATGCAACGCCGTTCTGCCGGGCTGGATCGATACCGAACTGACACAGAATGCGCGCCGTGAAATCGACGGCCTGCATGACAAAGTACTGGCACGAACGCCCGCCGGCCGCTGGGGCGCATCTGGTGATTTCGCCGGCATTGCCGTGTTCCTGTCGTCGCGCGCGTCGGACTTCGTCACCGGAACGGCAATCCCCGTCGACGGCGGCTTCTCGGTGCAGGGATAGCCTCTCCTACGCTTCCGGCGACTGCACGTGCTCGGGTCGTACGCCAATGGCCAGGAAACGCGCGGTTAATCCCTGCAGCGGCGGAAACGCGCTGACCAGGCGCATGATCAGCGGCGGCGTCAGCGGCTCGCCGCCCTTGGCCAGTGCACGGCTGATGATGTTGTTTTGCATCACGACCTGCATGCCCTGTGTCGCGCGCATCGGGAATTCGCGGCGGCGACGCACCGCGCCGAGGTCGTCCTCGGTCACCGGTCCCTTCGCCAGCTTCGCCGCCAGCAGGTTAGCGGTCGCGACGGCGTCCTGCACCGCGATATTCACACCGACGCCGCCAACCGGGGACATCGCATGCGCGGCGTCGCCGATGCACAACAGCCCCGGCCGGGTCCAGCGCTTGAGCCGATTGATCGCGACGGTCAGTAGTTTGACGTCGTCCCAGCTCTTCAGCTCTTCGATATGCGCGCTCAGGATCGGCGCCAGACGTGACGTTTCGGCACGGAAAGCCTCAAGGCCGCGCACCTTGATCTCCTCATAGTGCCCCTTGGCGATCACATAAGCGCATTGCCAGTAGTCCCCGCGATCGATGGTCACCATCATCTTGCCGGGCTCGAGCCGCGCGAACACGCTCTCGGTCTCCGCGCCCTTGGCAACGCGAAACCACAAGATGTCCATGGGCGCACCGATGTCTTCGACCTCCAGCTTCGCCGCCGGCCGCACGATCGAATGCCGGCCATCGCAGGCCACTGTCAGATCCGCATGGATCTCGACCGGCCCCTGCTGCGTGATGGCCTTGACGCCGACCACTTGCTCGCCCGACCAGATGAGATCGGTCGCCTCGGTGTTCATCATCACCTTGAGATGCGGATAGCGCTGCGCCTTGTCGCGCAGGAAATTGAGGAAATCCCACTGCGGCATGAAGGCGATGAATGGATATTTCGCGCTGGTGCGGCTGATGTCGGCGATGCGCAGCTTGTGCGTTCCGAAGAACCCGTCCATTTTCTGGATACGGTCGTGCTTGATCTTCAAGAAGTCGTCGATCAGGCCAAGCTCGTCCATCACCTGCAGCGTCGATGGATGCACGGT
This sequence comes from Tardiphaga sp. OK246, assembly GCF_900188215.1. Classification (NCBI taxonomy): domain Bacteria; kingdom Pseudomonadati; phylum Pseudomonadota; class Alphaproteobacteria; order Hyphomicrobiales; family Nitrobacteraceae; genus Tardiphaga; species Tardiphaga sp. OK246. Next base: position 582,490 of record NZ_FZOX01000002.1, on the reverse strand, counting down.
GTCGCCACGGAAATCGCGGAAGAAGTCGGCGTGTTTCTCGATAACGATCGTATCGACGCCGGCGCGGCCGAGCAGATAGCCGAGCATCATTCCGGCAGGGCCACCGCCAACGATGCAGCAGCGCGCGGTCAGCGAGTTCTCGTTCGCGCCTGCAGCCATTCGCTACTCCTCCGGCGAGTCGAATTTCTTGATCAAAGAATGCGAGCTTGCGATAGTCGAAATGCCGTGGTTCGCAGGGCGGTGTTGGTCATGCTCATCGATTTCCCGAACGTCGGAAGCTCTTGGTTTCGGAGATGCTGCCGTCCCGGAACGTCAATTCGACCGACACGAACTTCGTCGAGGCCGGGATTTTGATGTAGGTCTCGGCATCCGACGGCGTCGCAATGGGGTCGCGCAGGTCGCAGGGCGGGAATTTCAGCAGCTTGTCCGGCACGGCGCTATCGATCCCGACGCGGGCCTCGCGAATGGCACAGCGATACGACATCAGATGCGTATAATACATCAGGGGCGTGTTGTAGCCACCGAAGGCAAGCCAGCTTCCAGCGGTCATATCGAGGATCTTGCGCTGGTCGCGGACCAGCGCCGCCTCGGGATCGAAGCGGATCGGAAACGGGCCCTGCATCTCGCCGTTCGCGTCGACGTAACGCAGATAGATCGTCGTCGCCGCTGCATCGGCGTCGAGCTGGATCGCCGGATTCGGCATTCGCTTGCGCGTGCGCGGATCGAGCGTGTCCATGAAGCCGGTCTCGCGGAAATTACCTCCCTCGCCCATCCGCCAGGAGATTCCCAGCGTCGGATCGGCGATCGAGAACATCACGGTCCAGCCGCCATTGTGGCGCGAGAAGCTGGCGATCGGTGCGTTCACCGCATCGTTGGTCGGCGGCAGTTGCGGAACGTTGACAGGCGGCAGCGCAGCGACCTGCTGCAGCGGTTCGGCCGGCCGCGCATCGGCCTGCTTGAGCGCCACACCATTGAGAAAGACGTCATCGACCATCTGGTCGAAATACACCGGCACCTGACGGTGCTTCACGGTCTCTGCCATCTCGCTGACGGTCCGCCGGGTGCGCTGCGCGACCTGCACGAGGTTCAGCGATGGCTCCTGCAGCTCCTTGATGAAGGCGCGCGTGAAAACTGAATTCGGATCGGTGTCGTTGTTCGACAAACGATCCAGCGCGGTCTGCCGCGGCCCGGCCGAGAAGATCGAAAACACGCCTTCCGGGAGCGTCGTCATCGGAGCGAGGCCACCGCTGCCGGCCACAGCGCGGGTGCCAGCGCGCTCGAACGGATTGTTGCGACAGGCGTCGAACACCAGAATCGACGTCCGCGCGCCGCGCATTTGTAGCCGCGTTACAATCCGGTCGGCGAGAATCGCTGAGTCGCGCACCAGCTCTTCCTGCCCTTCCGTGGCGGCAGGGACATCCGTCGGCAGCAGGAAGTTCTGGCCGGCGATCTCGAAGCCGTGCCCTGCAAAAAAGAAAAAGGCCGTGTCGCCTTTTTCAATCGTCGAATCGAAAGCGAGCAACGACTGACTGAAGGCTTGTCGGGTCTGGTTCTCGGCCACCATGACACTGAAGCCGAGATTCTTCAGTGCGTCCCCTATGCTGCGGGCATCATTCACGGCCTTCTGCAGCTTCGGCACATTGCGATAGTCGTTATTGCCGATGACCAGCGCCACGCGTTTTGCAGCAAAAGCCGGCGCTGTCGAAAGTGCCGCCGCTGCCAGCGCTGCCAGCAGAATCAAAAGCCGTCGCATTGTTCTATCCCCGCCCCGCCAGCACATGTATCCGTGTGGTGGCTCGACCGCGTCATTGTCTGCCTTGGTCGAGGCAGAACTGCGGCCGGTTCAAACCGAGGTGTAGCCGTTACCACCCATTTTGTCCTGCCTGCTCAGGCAGATCATCTGCCCGCCGATTGTAGCCCCGCTGCCACATTTTCCGCCTTAATCTCCGCTAGCCCGAGCCCCAATCAGAGCCAGGAGATCCTCGTGAAATCACTCGTCCTCGCAGCCGCCCTGCTGCTTCCCACCATGGCACTCGCGCAGGATGCGGCCCCCGCTACCGCGCCGAAGCCCCCGGTTGCCGCCGCCAAACCGAAGCGCGCGCCAGTGGCCGCCAAGCCTGCACAGACCACCCCGGAAGTGCTGGATATCAACCAGATCATCGGGATCCGCCAGGTCGATCCGGCGACGTATGAGGTCGATGCCCGTCTACAGAGCGGCAGCGAGGTGCATCTGCGCATGAATGCTTTCGTGATGCAGAATCTCGGGATGCAGCTAGGCACTTACGGCAAATAGTCAGCCTGCGGTATCCCTCTCACGCGCGCCGGAATAAGTCGACTTCCGGACGGCTCGGCGTGCGCTCTCGATCAGGGGTGATGAGGTACCACATGTCGCGAAGTCCTGTGGATAAGGGTTACGCGGCCAATCATCGACATGATTGCCCCGACATGTGCTATGTGACAATTCATCAGGTCCGGAGCCAATCCGGGGAGCAATTGCTAAAACCGGCTCCTGCTACAGGCAACCAACGTCAGGAAGCGCGCTTCAGGAACTTTGCGTTCCTCGTAGCTTGGCGATTTGAGGATGGGATTTTTTAGACTGTAAGATTTCAGGCAGTTTTAATCACCCGCCCGAAGCCCGCTACGACTGGATACCTGACGACCAATGGCAAAGAAGATGATTACGCCCGGGCACGAGTTGCTGCTTCGGGTCAACAAGGCATTTCTCGACCACGGCTATGCCGGCCTGTCGATGGTCGGTCTCGCGAGAGAGTGCGGCTTCACGCAGCGCGCGCTCTATTACTATTTCAGCAACAAGGAAGAGGCATTTCGTGCCTCGATCGGCCATCGCAATGAAGTCGCGATAGCGCAGGCACTCGAGGCCGGCCAGAAGATCCGGGAAAGTGGCGGCAGCGCACTCGACATCTTTGCGACGATCATCGACCTGAGATACGGCGAAACCCGTCGGATGCTGACATTCTCACCGCATACCGTCGAGCTCAATGCGGAAGCCTTTCGGCGCTGCCGCGATCTCATGATCGAATCCGCAATCGCCTTCCAGGCCGAGCTGGAAAAGCTGATTATCGATTTCCACTACAGCAAGCTGCTGATCCTGACCGGCCGTTTTACGGCCGCGCAGATCGCGCAGGCGCTGGCCGACGGCGGACGGGCTGTCAATCAGGCACTCCCTCCGATCGCAGCGAATGACTTCTCGGCGCGCTATCGCCAGACCTGCGAGATGATCCTGTATGGCTGCGCGGCAACGCCGACGCAGATTTGAGACGCTGCGGTTCGCCGCCACATACCCTCCTCTCGACTCATCCAGCTCCATCGACATATGGTCCGCGCGGGCAGCGGAGGACGCGCATTGCGTTGCCGCTATGAGATGCGGGGCGTCAAATGAACGACCAGGTGCGGACGCACGGGGCGCCAGCGGGCGCAGCCGTGCCAACTATTGCGGCACGCCTGGACGGGCTGCCAGTCACGCCGCTTCACCTCGGCATCTTCGCGCTCTGTGCCTTCGGCCTGTTCGCAGACATCGCCGAAGTGGCGCTCAGCAATGCCTTTTCCGGCATCTTCCTCGCGCCGCCCTACAGCATCTCGCGCGGCGAGCTCTCGCTGTTGTTGGCATCGGTCTTTGCCGGCGGCGCCGTTGGTGCACCTGTGTTCGGCTGGATTGCGGATCGCTATGGCCGCCAGATCGCGCTGCAGAGCGCGCTTGCCGTCCTGGCGCTGAGCTCGCTCGCCGTCGCCGCCAGTCGCGATGTGGCAACCATGACGGCCTTCCGCTTCATCTCCGGCCTCGCCATCGGCGGCTATCCGCCTTTGACATCGGCCTATCTGTCAGACCTGCTGCCGCCCCGGCGGCGTGGCCTCTTGATGATGCTGTGCGGCGCGCTCGCCTTTCTCGGCGCACCGGCAATCATCCTGATGATCCGCTGGCTGACGCCCATCGCGCCATGGGGCATCGAGGGCTGGCGCTGGGCTTTGATCTTCGGCAGCGCGTGCTCGACCCTGACAGCCCTGCTGTTCTTCCTGGTGCCGGAATCGCCGCGCTGGCTCGCATCGGTCGGACGCGACGCCGAGGCTGATGCCGCCTGCCGCCGCTTCGAGGCATCCGCGCGTCAGCCATCACCGCCGGCGATCTCCGCTCCCGAAACTATTGCGACCAGATCCAGCGGCTTCCGAGCGCTCGCCCGCGATCGGATCAGCATGCGGCGCACAGCGCTCCTTGCCGCGCTCTATGTACTCGGACCCTGGGCCACCATTGGCTTCCCGCTGCTCAGCGCCGCGGTGATGGTGCAGAAGGGATTCCATGTCAGCGAGTCCCTGCTGTTCGCGGGACTTACGATGTTCGGTCCATCGATCGGCATCGCGGCGGCATCGGCCTTCGTCGATCGTATCCCGCGGCGCCTCGCTCTGGTCGCCTGTGCCGTGGTGATGATCGCAACCGGGCTGACTTTCGCTGTCAGCACGGTGCTAACGCCGCTCATCGTCACCGGCATCGTGTTCAACCTCGCCAGTGCCGTCTACAGCGCCGTGCTTAGCCTCTACGCTGTCGAGCTGCTGCCGACGCATCTGCGCGCCTCGGCCACCGCTGGCGCATGGGGCCTCGGCCGCGTCGTATCGGCGCTGGTACCGATCGCGCTGCTGCCGCTGCTCGGCAGCCACGGTCCGATCGCGATGTTCACCGTGATCTCGACCGCGCTGTTACTGAGCGGCGCGCTCATCGCCATTGCCGGTCCACCCGGCCGCGAACGCAGGCCGGTCGACTAACGGTCAGCGCTGCATCGACGTCACACGCGACGTCGCGTAGCGGCCGTCCGGCGGGGCCCCAAGCCCCCGCCAATATCCCGGTTTTGGCCCTTATCCGCTAAAACATTAAGCTTTTTGGGATGTTCCAGGGTGTGGCGGATTGACTTTGGCCGATTCCAGCCTATGTTCCGGCTCGACGCGGCCCGGTATCGAAACGCGATATCTTGAGTAAGCCGCCTGTCAGCGCCCAGCGTCTCCGTGCATGTTTGCGTGCCGCTCCGGGGATAAGCGCTGCAGTATTTCCCGAGAATCCAAGCGGCGGTTTCGACCTGAGGCGTGATTCCGAACGGTGATCATCCGGATACCGGATCAGATCATGCCCCCATACAGAGGCTCAATGTCCTTCTCCAATCTCGGCTTGTCCGACAAGGTTCTCGCCGCCGTTGCGGCCACCGGTTACACCACCCCAACCCCCATTCAGGAACAAGCGATTCCTCATGTGCTGGCGCGCAAAGACGTGCTCGGCATCGCCCAGACCGGCACCGGCAAGACCGCTGCCTTCGTTCTCCCGATGATGACCATGCTGGAAAAGGGCCGAGCCCGCGCCCGCATGCCCCGCACGCTCATTCTCGAACCGACCCGCGAACTCGCCGCACAGGTCAAAGAGCAGTTCGACAAATACGGCGTCGGCCAGAAGCTCAACGTGGCGCTGCTGATCGGCGGAGTCTCGTTCGGTGATCAGGACAGCAAACTCACCCGCGGCGTTGACGTCTTGATCGCCACGCCGGGGCGCCTGCTCGACCATACCGAGCGCGGCGGACTGCTTCTCACCGGCGTCGAATTGCTGGTCATCGACGAAGCCGACCGCATGCTGGACATGGGCTTCATCCCCGACATCGAACGCATCTGCAAGCTGGTGCCGTTCACCCGTCAGACTCTCTTTTTTACGGCGACTATGCCCGCCGAAATCCGCCGCGTCACCGAGACCTTCCTGCATAATCCGGTGAAGATCGAAGTCTCCAAGCCCGCCTCCACCGCTGTCACCGTGACCCAGTCGCAAGTGGCCGTCGGTCGCGAGCCGCACGAGAAGCGCGAAGTGCTCCGGGCCCTTCTCCGCGAAGCCACCGACCTCAAGAATGCGATCATCTTCTGCAACCGCAAGCGTGAAGTCGCGTTGCTCGCCAAGTCGCTTCAGAAGCACGGCTTCAGTGTAGGCGCCCTGCATGGCGACATGGAGCAGTCGGCCCGCACCGCCGCGCTGGATCAGTTCCGCAAGGGCGAGCTGCCGATCCTGGTGGCTTCCGACGTCGCCGCCCGCGGTCTCGATATTCCCGCCGTCAGCCACGTCTATAATTTCGACGTCCCGCATCATTCCGACGACTACGTGCACCGCATCGGCCGTACCGGCCGCGCCGGCCGCACCGGCTCCGCGATCTCGCTGGTGTGCCCATCCGACCAGAAGTCCATGCTGGCGATCGAAAAACTGATCGGCCAGTCGATCCCCAAGGTCGAAACCTCCATAGCGATCTCCGAGCCTGTCGAAGGCGAAACCGCTGAGGCGTCGCGCCAGTCGCGCAACCGCACCGGCAATCGCGAAGCCAATGCCGAACAGCCGCGCGGCGGCCGCAACGATCAGCCCCGCGAAGGCGGACGCGATCGCAAACCGCGCCGTGAGCGTGGCCCGCGCCGTGAAGGTGGTCGTTCGGAAGGCGGCGAGCGCAGCCCGCAGCCGCAGGCCGCGGAAGCCGCTTTGGCAGCACCGGTCGTGGCAGCGGCAGCCCCGCAGGCGCAGCGTCCCCCCTCCATCGGCCGCGCCGAAGCGCCACGTTCGCGCCGCGAAGACAACGAACCGGCGGATCATTCGCACCTGCCGGCCTTTCTGTTGCGTCCGATCCGGGCACGCGCATAGGTAGTATCGCGCCACGAACGTTTACTTGCCGTTCACTCTCGTCCCCTAATCTGAATGCGATATTTTTAACGAATTTGCATTTCAGAGGACCGCGTATACACGCTGTCCACGAGGGCACAGAACGTGACCGGCATCCTGGACGAACAAGAGCGGACTTTGGCCTTTGCCGAAGTCGCGCTGGGCCAAATTCGCTCGCTCCGCCAGACGGCGATTCCGCGCAATTATGAGATCTGGTACGTCTACGCGACTGGCTACAATTCGGCGCTCAACAAAGTCATCAATGAGACGCTGGCACGCAATGGCCGGCTGACCGAAGCCGATCTCGACCTGATCCACGACACTTATCTCTCACAAATTCGCACCACTGATCGCATCGATCAGGTCGGCGCCCGCGTCATCGGCGAGATCGACGACGTGATGGCGCTCATCACCGATGCTCTGGGCATGACCACGAACTTCAATGCCAGTCTGGATGGTGCCAGCAAGGATTTGTCGCGGGCGCACGATCCCGCTGCGGTGAAAGCCGTGATCGAAAGGCTCGTCAAATCCACCCGTGAAGTGCATGACACCAACAAGGCGCTGGAAGAGCGGCTACTGTCCTCGAAGAGCGAGGTCTACACGCTGCAACAGAGCCTCGAAGCGATCCGCGCCGAAAGCCTGACTGATCCCCTCACCGCGCTCGGCAACCGCAAATATTTCGACCGTGCGCTGATGGCGGCAATCGATACCGCGGTGAAGCGCGGCGAACCGTTGTCGCTCCTGATGCTCGACATCGATCACTTTAAGTCCTTCAACGACAATTATGGCCATCTCACCGGCGACCAGGTGCTGCGTCTTGTCGGCCAGTCATTGAAGCAGACCATCAAGGGCCAGGATATCACCGCGCGCTATGGCGGCGAGGAATTCGCCGTGGTGCTACCGAACACGCCGCTGCGTCAGGCACTCACCGTTGCCGATCACATCCGCCGCGCCGTGATGTCAAAGGAGCTGAAGAAAAAATCGACTGGCGAGATCCTGGGACGCGTCACGATTTCCGTCGGCGTCTCGATGCTGCAGATCGGCGACGATATGGAATCGATCATCGGCCGTGCCGACGCCTGTCTCTATGCCGCGAAGCGCAGCGGCCGCAACCGCGTGATCTGCGAAGTCGATCCGGAATATTCTGCGGAGCTGCAGTTTCAGGTGGCGTGACGCCCCACACTTGGCTTCACCATTCGCAATGAGACGCCGCGCAAGCGCACGGCTCCTCAGGATGAGGATTTGCGCTTCTTTGCGGCTTTACTGGCTTTCTTGCTGGCGACCGTCTTAACCGCAGCCTTCTTGGCGGCCTTCTTTTTCGCCGCGGTCTTCTTCACGACCTTCGCTTTCTTCGTTGCCCGCTTCTTGCCTGCTTTTGCCAGCGATGCACGGATCGCTGCGGCATGCGCGACCCTCGCCCATTCGGTGACTTCATCTGGATCGTCGTACAGCCGTTCCGGCAGCTGCCAATAGGATCCGATCATCCGCAGCTTGCCGCGCATCTCATACTGAAAACACTGCGAGCCCTCGCTCTCGAAACGCGGGATCGAGTTTTCATCGGCGCGCAGATAGACCGCGCCGCGCAGCACCAGCGCGAAGTTGATGCCATCGGCGGAAATGCCAAAGCCGGAAAACATCCGGCGGATCGTTACCGCGCCAAAGCCGGCGAAAAGTTCACTGAGAAATTCGCGGTCCATTGGGGAAGTGTAGGATGCAACGCGCGATTGCGGAAGCGGTCCGTCCGCGTCGTCTCCCTACGTCATGGCCGGGGCTTGACCCGGCCATCCAGCCTCCTTCGCTTTCACCGAAGCCCAGAAAAATGGATGCCCGGGACATCTAGCGAAGCCGCGCTTCGCGCTTTGCCCGGGCATGACAGCGTTCTAATTATGAAATGACAGTCTCAGCCGTCGATCTTCGCCGGCGTCAGTTGCACGGACTCGCCGCAACCACAGGCCGAGATCTGGTTCGGGTTGTTGAACACGAACTGGGCCTGCATGCGATCGGTCTTGTAGTCCATCTCGGTGCCGAGCAGGAACAACACGGCCTTGGGATCGACCAGGATCTTGACGCCCTTGTCCTCGACGATTTCGTCGGTCGGCTTGATGTCGTGGGCATATTCGACGGTGTAGGACTGGCCGGCGCAGCCACCGTTCTTGATGCCGACGCGCAGGCCGACGATCTCGGAATCCGCACGCTCCGTCAGCTCCCGGATCCGCGTTGCGGCAGCATCCGTCAGGCGCATCACCTGCGGGCGGGGTCGCGGCTTCGGCTTCGCAGCCGGTGCGGTTGGGGTTGGTGTCATCTCAGTCATGTGTTCAGTCCCTTCGGCGGTTCAAGGCCGCCATCGGCATATTCAGCAAACCGGACGCAACTCACCACATATTCAGAACGAGACGGGCCTCGTCGGTCATCCGGTCCGGCGTCCAGGTTGGCTCCCAGACGATCTCGACCTTGACCAGACCGACTCCGGGCACGCTGGCCACGGCGTTCTCCACCATGGTCGGAAGCTCTTCGGCGGCCGGACAGTTCGGCGTCGTCAGTGTCATCTCGACCTGGACGGAGCGATCGTCCTTGATATCGACCTTATAGATCAGACCGAGCTCGTAGATATCCGCGGGGATTTCCGGGTCGAACACGGTCTTCAGTGCAGCGACGATCTCGGTGCCCAGGCGTTCGGTTTCGGCGGGATCGAGCGCCGAGGTGGTCTGCATGTGAGCGGGCTTCTCAGCCTCGGGGGTGGCGTCCGGCGTCTTGGCTTCTGCAATGTCACTCATGCAAACAACTCCCGTGCCTTGATCAGCGCCTGTGCGAGGTGGTCGACCTCCTCGCGGGTATTATACATTCCGAATGATGCACGGCACGTGGCCGTGACATTGAATCGCTCCAGAAGCGGCATCACACAGTGGGTTCCCGCGCGGACAGCGACGCCCTGGCGATCGATCACGGTCGCCACGTCATGGGCATGCGCGCCCTTCATTTCGAACGAGATCACCGGTCCTTTGTTCTTGGCAGTGCCGATAATGCGGAGCGAATTGATCTCGCGCAGCCGGTCCTGTGCATAGGCCAGGAGGTCGTGCTCATGGGCGGCAATCCGCTCCTTGCCGATCGAATTGACGTAATCGATAGCGGCGCCGAGGCCGATGGCCTCGACGATGGCCGGCGTGCCGGCCTCGAACTTGTGCGGCGGATCACCATAGGTGACCCACTCCTTCGCCACTTCGCGGATCATCTCGCCGCCACCGGCATAGGGCCGCATCGCGACCAGGCGGTCATATTTGCCATACAGCACGCCGATGCCGGTCGGTCCGTACAGCTTGTGGCCGGTGAAGATGTAGAAGTCGGCGTCAATGTCCTGCACGTCGATCGGCATGTGCACGGCGGCCTGGCTGCCATCCACGACGACGGGAATGCCGCGCGCATGCGCGAGCTTCACCACGTCCTTGACCGGAACCAGCGTGCCCAGCGCATTGGACATCTGGGTGATGGCGACGATCTTGGTACGATCGGTCAGCAGCTTCTCGAACTCGTCGATCAGGAAGTTGCCTTCGTCATCGACAGGCGCCCATTTGATGACGGCGCCCTGACGTTCCCGCAGGAAGTGCCACGGTACGATGTTGGAATGGTGCTCCATGATCGAGAGCACGATCTCATCGCCCGGCTTGATGTTCTCGCCGCCCCACGATGCTGCGACGGCATTGAGCGCATCGGTGGCATTGCGGGTGAAGATGATTTCCTCGGGGCGCTTGGCATTGAGGAAGTGCTGCACCTTGATGCGCGCGCCCTCATAGGCCTCGGTCGCGGCATTGGCGAGGTAATGCAGTCCGCGATGCACATTGGCATATTCGGACTTGTAGGCCTCGGTCATGCGGTCGAGCACAGCATAGGGCTTCTGCGCCGATGCAGCGTTGTCGAGATAGACCAGCGGCTTGCCATAGACCTTCATCTCGAGCGCAGGAAAATCCTCGCGGACGCGAGCGACGTCATACGACCCGTTCGAGACCGCGGGATGCAATGTCATGCGCGCGACTCCAGCCAACGCTCTGCGGCCGATATCGCGACGTCGCGCAGATCGTCATTCACGATCGACTCCAGCGCTTCACCCACGAATGCCTGGATCAGCAGCGCCTGCGCCGCCTTCTCCGGCAGGCCGCGAGCCCGCAGATAGAACAGCAAGCTGTCATCCAGCGCGCCAATGGTCGCGCCGTGGCCGCACTGCACGTCGTCAGCGAAGATCTCGAGCTCGGGCTTGTTGTCGATCTCGGCCTCGTCGGACAGCAGCAGCGCCCGTGACATCATCTTGCCGTCGGTCTTCTGCGCGATCTGATGGACGTTGATGCGACCCTGGAACACCGAATGCGCGCGATCGTCGAGCACGGCGCGGAACAGCTCGCGGCTGAGGCAATTCGGCGCCGCATGCTCGATCACGAAGGTACAGTCGCCATGCTGCTTGTCGCGCAGCAGATGAACGCTGTTGGTCGACAGCTCCGAATCCACACCAGCCAGCGTGATGAAGCTCTGATAGCGGCTGACGCCACCGCCAGTGGTCAGGCTGAAGGTGTTGAACTTGGTGCGCGCACCGACTGTGACGATGGCCGTTGCGATATTCGCTGCATCGCCGGCGTCTTCCATCACGCGCACATGCTGCAGATCGGAATCGTCGCCGATCCAGATCACGACAGCATCATGGGCCTGATACGCCTTCGCGGATTCTGTCGCGACGAAGCTTTCGACCAGCGTCACACGCGCGCGATTGCCGATACGCACCAGCGACCGCGTGAATGCGGCCACGCTCGGGCGTGTCGCGACATGCACGATATGCAGCGGCCGGGCCGGAACGGCATCGTCCGCGATATCGATCAGCATGCCATCGGTCGCAAAGGCGGCATTCAGCGCGATCATCGGATCGACAATGCGCGAGCGCAGCAGGTCGGCACGCGTCGCACTGGTCGCGTCATCGAGCATGGCGCTGAGCGCATGCACGGTCACGCCGCCGCCCGACGTCAGATCGGAGAGACCTGCCGCGAAGACGCCATCGATGATGACCAGCTTCTGCGTATCACCCGTACCGAGCGTTTCGACGAGCTTCGCGGCCTGGGCCAGCGCGGCCTGATCCGGCGCGGGCGCCAGCGGCGCCACGTCACGCAACAGGTTGCGCAGGTCGGTATATTTCCATTCTTCGATGCGCCGGGTCGGCAGACCGGTACGCGCGAAATCATCGAACGCCTGCTGGCGCGTTTCCGCCACCGTGCCGACGCCCGGCAACCGGCCGCGCGCGGCGGCGAATGTGCCGTCCAGCACCGCGCCCGTTGTTGTCTTTGCGAGAGCTACATTCATGATTGTCTCACTCAGGCCGCCGCGTCTTCATACTGCGCATAACCGGACTCTTCGAGTTCCAGCGCCAGTTCCTTGCCGCCACTCTTTACGACGCGGCCCTTCGACATCACATGCACATGATCCGGCACGATGTAGTTCAGCAGGCGCTGGTAATGGGTGATCACCACCATGGCGCGATCCGGGCTGCGCAGCGCATTGACGCCGTCGGCAGCGACGCGCAACGCGTCGATGTCGAGACCGGAGTCCATTTCGTCGAGGATGCACAGGCTCGGCTGGAACAGCGCCATCTGCAGCACTTCGTTGCGCTTCTTCTCACCGCCGGAGAAGCCGACATTGACGCCGCGCTTCAGCATATCCATCGGGATGTTCAGCGAAGCAGCGACCTCGCGGACCTTCCTGAGGAAGTCCGGCACCAGATATTCGGATTCGCCGCGCGCCTTGCGCTGCGCGTTCACCGCAGTGCGCAGGAAGTTCATCGTGGTCACGCCGGGAATTTCCACGGGATACTGGAACGCCAGGAACACGCCCTTGGCGGCGCGCTCGTCGGGCTCCATTTCCAGCAGGTCTTCGCCCTTGAAAAGGATCTCGCCGCCGGTCACCTCATAACCGGGCTTGCCGGCGATGACGTGGCTGAGCGTGGATTTGCCCGAACCATTCGGTCCCATGATGGCATGCACTTCGCCGCCATTGACGGTCATGGTCAGCCCATGGAGAATCTCGCGATCCTCGACACGAACCTGCAGGTCTTTCACTTCAAGCAATGCGGTCATCAGTCTCTATCCTTTGATCATCATCGTCACCCTCGCCTGAACGCACTCGGATTCAGGCTGGAGTGCTCGCCATTCGCGGCGAGCCTCTAAGGATGGCTTTCAATTTTGCCGACATCCTGGAAGCGCCGCTGTGCGGGCATCCGCGATGGCGGGAATTAGCCCACCGATCCCTCAAGCGAGATCGAAATCAGCTTCTGCGCTTCCACTGCGAATTCCATCGGCAGTTGCTGCAACACGTCCTTCACGAAACCGTTGACCACGAGGCCGACGGCTTCTTCCTGCGACAGGCCACGCTGGACGCAATAGAACAGCACGTCTTCGGAGATCTTCGACGTCGTTGCTTCGTGCTCGAACAGCGTCGAGGCGTTCTTCGCCTCGATATACGGCACGGTGTGCGCACCGCACTGATCGCCGATCAGGAGTGAGTCACAGGCCGTGAAGTTACGCGCGTTCGTCGCCTTGCGATGTGCGGTGACGAGGCCGCGATAGGTGTTCTGCGACTTGCCGGCAGCGATACCCTTCGAGATGATCCGGCTCGTGGTGTTCTTTCCGAGATGGATCATCTTGGTGCCGCTATCGACCTGCTGATAGCCGTTCGAAATCGCGATCGAATAGAACTCGCCGCGCGAATTGTCGCCGCGCAGGATGCAGCTCGGATATTTCCAGGTGATGGCGGAGCCGGTCTCGACCTGGGTCCAGGAAATCTTCGAGCGGTCGCCGCGGCAGTCACCACGCTTGGTGACGAAATTGTAGATGCCGCCCTTGCCTTCGGAATTGCCGGGGTACCAGTTCTGGACCGTCGAATACTTGATCTCGGCATCGTCATGGGTGACGAGCTCGACGACAGCCGCATGGAGCTGGTTCTCGTCGCGCTGCGGCGCCGTGCAGCCTTCGAGATAGCTGACATAGGCGCCCTTGTCGGCAATGATCAGCGTTCGTTCGAACTGGCCGGTGTTGCGCTCATTGATGCGGAAATAGGTCGACAGCTCCATCGGGCAACGCACGCCCGGCGGCACATAGACGAACGAGCCGTCGGAAAACACCGCGGAGTTCAGCGTGGCATAGAAGTTATCGGAGGTCGGCACGACCGTGCCGAGATACTGCTTCACCAGTTCGGGATGTTCGCGGATGGCTTCCGAGATCGGCATGAAGATCACGCCAGCCTGCTTCAGCTCCTTCTGGAACGTGGTCGCGACCGACACCGAATCGAACACGGCATCGACGGCGATCCTGCGCTCACCTTCCGGACGCACGACGCCTTCCAGCGCCTCGATCTCGCGGAGCGGAATGCCGAGCTTCTTGTAGGTCTCAAGAATTTCAGGATCGATCTCGTCGATCGAGCCAATGGTCTTCTTCGGCTTCGGCGCCGAATAGTAATAGAGATCCTGGAAGTCGATCTTCGGATACTCGACCCGCGCCCACTTCGGCTCTTCCATGGTCAGCCAGCGGCGATACGCCTCAAGACGCCATTCCAGCATCCATGCCGGCTCGTTCTTCTTGGCGGAGATGTAACGGACGGTATCTTCGGAAAGGCCCTTCGGGGCCTTCTCGGATTCGATGATGGTCTCGAATCCATAACGATATTGATCGACGTCGATCTGGCGAACCCGATCAACGGTCTCTTGTACGGCAGCCATTTTATCCTCCGCTCGCGGTTTCAAGGACCGCGGTGGATCAATCCAGAAACGTGAAACTCAAAGCTTGTCGGGGTTCTTTACGATGTTCCCGCCGGGAAATCACCCCTCTTAGAACCGTTCAAGCTGTGTTTCGTCGCTATGTTTAAGTAGTGTACCCGAGAGCTTTCGCCAAGCCTCCAGGCACCGATCGACGTCCGCTTCGGTGGTCGACCAGCCCAGACTGAGACGCACAGCACCCCGGGTCAGCTCCGGCCCGAAACCCATGGCTTCCAGCACATGGGACGGCTGCACCTTACCAGAAGAACAGGCCGATCCCGACGATACCGCGATACCTTCGAGATCAAATCCAATTACGGCAGTCTCGGCGCGCAATCCGGGGGCGCCGAACAGGACCGTATTGGGCAGACGCGGCACATCTTGGGCGAACACAAGTCCATTGCTGGATTGCCGCAAGCCCGCCTCAAGCCGCTGACGCAGCTCGTCAACCCGCTTCATATCATCCAGCGACGCGATAGCGGCCGACACGGCGGCGCCGAAGCCGGCGATTCCGGACACATTCTCGGTTCCCGCCCGACGCCCCAGTTCCTGCCCGCCGCCGCTGAGGAGCGCATCGAGCCCGGCGACGCCATTGGCCAAGACCAGCGCGCCAACGCCCTTTGGACCGCCGATCTTGTGCGCAGAAATCGATAGAAGATCAGCCTGCAATAAATTGATATCTATCGGTATCTTTCCAAACGCTTGCACAGCGTCGACATGCAGCAAGCCGCCGGCGTCATGCACGATCGCCGCAAGCTCAGGAATCGGTTGAAGGGTGCCGGTTTCATTATTGGCCAACATCACGGAAACCAGCGCCGGCTCCCCACCCGCCAGGAGCGCCCTCAACTCATCCGGTTTCACGACGCCATCGCGGTCCACGCCCAGCACCTGGAGGTCTTCCGCGGCGAAGCGCCCGCCCGCCAGCACCGAGGCGTGCTCCACCGCGGATACGATCAGCCGCCGCACGGGCACGCCTGGATTGCGCATCAGCCCGGGCGTCAGCGCCAGCACATTGGCTTCGGTTCCGCCTGAGGTGAATATGACGTTTCGCGAATCTGCGCCCAAGGCGCCTGCGACCGCCGCACGGGCGTCCTCAACGATCCGGCGGGCCTGACGGCCCTCGGTATGAACCGATGACGGGTTACCAGCCAAATCCCACGCGGCCACCATCGCCGCCCGCGCCTCAGGGCGTAGCGGTGTCGTCGCATTCCAGTCGAGATAGACCCGGTCTTTGGCCAATTCTGCTTTACCTTGAAGGACTTGGAGCCCTGCTGGCGGCATCGGACGTCGTCCGGTGCCGCGCGCCGTCTCTCTTAGCCCAATTGCTCACCAAATGCGCCCGCGGCAACGCATGTCACGGCCGCGGACACGTTCAATATGCTTGCTTTTCGCCCCTGCGCTCATGGTAGAACGCGGCCTCAACTTCACCCGGTGCCGCCCGCCATCAACCTGGCGGTGCCCGATCGCCCTTTCCTCGCAGGGTCCCCTCCGAGCCATTCTCGCCGAGCCCTGCGCGAAACCGGCTGATCACGCCAAGAACGGGACCTAAGGATCACTATGCCCGAAGTTATTTTTACCGGTCCCGCAGGCCGTATTGAAGGCCGCTATCATCCGGCCAAGCAGAAGAACGCGCCGATCGCCATGGTGCTGCATCCGCATCCGCAATTCGCGGGCACGATGAACCACCAGATCGTCTACCAATGCTATTACGCCTTCGTGCATCGCGGCTTCTCGGTGCTGCGCTTCAACTTCCGCGGCGTCGGCCGCAGCCAGGGCTCGTTCGACCATGGCACCGGCGAGTTGTCGGATGCAGCGGCAGCGCTCGACTGGGCACAGACCATCAATCCCGAAGCGCGCGCCTGCTGGGTTGCCGGTTTCTCGTTTGGCGCCTGGATCGGCATGCAGCTCCTGATGCGTCGCCCCGAGGTCGAAGGCTTCATCTCGATCGCGCCGCCGGCCAATCTCTATGATTTCTCGTTCCTCGCACCCTGCCCGTCGTCGGGCCTGATCGTGCACGGCGAGAAGGATGCGGTCGTGCCGCCGAAGGACGTCAACACGCTGGTCGAGAAGCTGAAGACCCAAAAGGGCATCGTGATCGATCAGCATATCATTCCGGGTGCCAATCACTTCTTCGATAACAAGCTCGAGCCGCTGATGGAATCGGTCACCGGCTATCTCGACATGCGCCTCGCCAACGTGCGCTGAGGCGTCGACCGACCTCAGGCCGGTTGCTTCGTGTCTGCCAACAAAAAGCCCTCGGCCAGATTTGGCCGAGGGCTTTTCAATTTTAGGTCCTGATCGGGATCAGAACGAGCGCAGGATCTGGACCGAGCCGTTGTAAAGATTCTGATCCTTGATCTGGTAGGCCTGATTGGGCTTGCCAGTTGCCGTGCCGGTATAGGTGCCGTCGAGATTCTGATCGAGGCGGCTATAGGTGAATTCAGCCGACAGGGTCAGGTTCTTGACGGGGGTCCATGCAGTACGTGTACCGACCTGGGCAATTCCGAAATCAAAATTGTTGGTCGTGCCAGTAATGCTGCCAGCCGTAGAGCCCGGGTTGGACGAACTGCTCGTTCCCAGGCGACCGCCGGCCGGGCTGAATGCCGCGGCGAGCATCGCGTTGCCGGTGTCGCCATAGGAGATATGACTGTAGTTGCCAAACACCGACGTACGCCACGCCGTGTTCCAGTAGTGCTCATAGAACGCACTCACTTCCCAGGCATCGCTCTGCTGGATCGAACCACCCGGCGAGAACACGCCATCCAGCACATAGCCGAAGCCAACCGTATTGCCATCGAATTTGGCGAAACGACCGCCGCCGGATGTTTCGAGCGAACCGCCCGTGAAAGCATAACGCGCCGCACCTTTGGCGTAGGACGCTTCAATCTTCAGGCTGTCGTTCGCGCCTGTCGGCAGAACCTTGAATTCCACCGCGCCACTGACAGCAAAACCGTAGGCGTCATCAGGATGTCCGGAGGCTTCATTCGTCCCGTAGAAGCCGGCCGTTGACGTGTGCATGGCCGCAGCGAAATGCAGCGAGCCCCACTTCTGATCGAGCCGAAGGTTGCCTACGACATCAGGAATATGGTTGCCACCAGTGGCGTTGCCGAAGAACGTGTTCGAATTGGTGCCGTAGAAGGCACCGGTGAACGAGCCCGCGCCCGGCGCCACGATGAAATTCGCGGTGTTGTAGAGGCCGGCATTGCGATAGGGCGATGCGTTCTCAAGCGCGATGGTGCCCGAGAAGCCGTTGCCGAATTCAGCTGTGTAAGCGATTTGGGGAATGCCGGTCGTATTGCTCGAACCCGCAAGGAAGCCCGATGAGATCCAGGGTTTGGTCAGCGCCCATTGCGGATCGAAATTCGACACAGCCTTACCGAAGGTGAAGCCGGCGAACTGGATGAATGCGAAATCCACTTCCGTGAAGCCGCCGGCGATGCTGTCTCGGTTCTGCGTGAAGTCGAGCTGCATGTTCGCATAGGTACGCACCACGCCGTATTCGGACGCCGTGCGCGTATCGGTCGTAATGTTGATACGTTCGCGTGTAAGGAAGTTATCCTTGGTCCAGAGATTGTTGCCACCGGCGCCGCCCTGCCAGAACGGCGCGTCATACGGGCCACCGTTAAAAGTCGTGTCAAGGCGGATCGCGCCGCCGATCTTGATGCAGGTGTCGGTGCCCGGGATGTAGTAGAAGCCGGCACCGTAGATCGAGCAGATCTTCACGTATTCGACAGCCTTGGCCTTCACCGGAAGGTCCGCCGCCTGGGCAGTGCCCGCTGCCAGCAACGCTGCAGCGGAACCAAGTATCATTTGCTTCATCGTGGTGGTCATGTCGCCTCCGTACCGATCGTATCGGCACGCGCGATTGCCCCGGGCGTGCCATTCATGAGGCAGAGTTGTGGAAGATCATGTTGCGAAACAATGCGCGCGGTCGATTGTCGCAGCATCATTTTCCGGCTGTGTGCTTTCGGCAACATAATCGGCAAGCCGCGGCATTTCCGTACCGAACTCATCACGAGATTTGGTGATGTCATCACGCATCCGTGTCCGCGGCAGCTTGCCGACTACCACAGGCATCGACGCCGTTATTCGCGATCAACCTGATTCGTTGAGTGAGTCGAATCGCCTTAGCTATGGCGAACTTCGCACTAGCTCGCGAGGTAGTCCGCTCTCACACCACCCGTCATCGGCTCCGGCACACCGGTCGTTGCCGGATAGCTCAACGGCAAGCCCGCAAGCGAGCGCGCCGCCAGGAACGCGAAGGCCTGCGCTTCCATCGCATCGGCCGACCAGCCCAGGTCATTCGCACTCTCGACGCTAGCGGCCGGCAATCGCTCCCGCAGCATGCGCAGCATCGTCGGATTGCGTGCGCCGCCGCCGGTGATGATCCAGCTGCGCGGCGGCTTCGGTAACAGCGGCGCAATGCTGGCGATGGTCGCAGCGGTGAACGCCGTCAGCGTCGCTGCACCATCAGCCGGAGTCGTATCGCTCAGTTGCAATGCAGCGAAGTGATTGCGATCAAGCGACTTCGGCGGTGCTGCCGCAAAGAACGGATTCTGCAATCCCCGCGCGATCCACGCATCATCAACGCGGCCCTGCGCCGCCAGTGCGCCATCCGCATCGAACGGCTGCCCCGTTGCGCGCAACACGAAATCATCGAGCAGCGCATTGCCCGGACCGGTGTCGCAGGCAATCAACGCGATATCGCCATCAATGTAAGTCACATTGGACACCCCGCCGATATTGACCACGGCCATGGACCCGTCGCGATGCAGTCCCTGCGCCAAGGCACGGTGATAGACCGGCACCAGCGGCGCTCCCTGCCCGCCCGCAGCCACGTCAGCCGCGCGCAGGTCGTGGATCACCGGCAGGCCGAGCATCCCGGCAAGACTCGCCCCATCGCCAATCTGCACGGTGAGTCGATCGGCGGGACGATGCAGCACGGTCTGGCCGTGAAAGCCGATGATGTCGATGCTGCCTCGTGCGATGCCATGATCAGTCAGAAACGCCTCGACCGCCTCAGCATGGACCGATGTAACCACCCGCTCCGCCTCGGCCAGACTGCCCGGTCTGATATCGCGCCGGCTCAGTTGCACGGCCTCAGCCAGCGCCTGGCGCAACACGGCACGCTCAGCCTCGCTATATGGCCGATACCCCGACGGGCCAAACGACCCGACCCGTTCGCCATCAGTCTCGATCAGGGCGACATCGACCCCGTCCAGCGAGGTTCCGCTCATTAGTCCGATCGCGGTCAGCATATCAGGCACACGGCAAAGCCCTCATTTCCGGTCAAAACTTGTGTCAAAGCGTCCAATCTTATAATGCCACAGGCACTTTGGGGCAGCCAGCACGCCCCCACCTTGCCGCCAATCCATTGAGACAGCGTAAAATTATCCAACCGAGCCGTAAACCGATGACCACCTACAAGTCCGATTTTCTCAACGTCCTGCAGAGCCGCGGCCTGATCCATCAGGTCTCGGATGCCGAGGCGCTGGACGCCGCCTGCTGCAAGGGACCGGTCACGGCTTATGTGGGTTATGACGCCACGGCGACCAGTCTGCATATCGGCAATCTGATCTCGGTGACCATGTTGTACTGGTTTCAGCAGACCGGCCATCGCCCGATCACGCTGATGGGTGGCGGCACCTCCATGGTCGGCGACCCGTCGTTCCGGGACGACCAGCGACAATTGCTGACGGTCGAGAAGATTGCGGAGAACATCGAAGGCATCAAGAAGATCTTCGGCAAGATGCTGACCTATGGCGACGGCCCGACCGACGCACTGATGGTCAACAATGCGGACTGGCTGCTGAAGCTGAACTATGTCGAATTCCTGCGCGACGTCGGCCGCCACTTCTCGGTCAATCGTATGTTGTCCTTCGACAGCGTGAAGCTGCGCCTTGATCGCGACCAGTCGCTGTCCTTCCTCGAATTCAACTACATGATCATGCAGGGCTACGACTTCGTCGAGCTCAACCGCCGCTACGGCACGCTGCTGCAGATGGGCGGCTCCGACCAGTGGGGCAACATCATCAATGGCGTCGATCTCAGCCACCGCATGGGCGGCCCGCAGCTCTACGCACTGACAACGCCGCTGCTCACCAAGTCATCCGGCGAGAAGATGGGCAAGTCGGCCTCGGGCGCGGTCTGGCTCAACGGCGACCTCTTCAGCCCCTATGACTTCTGGCAATACTTCCGCAACACCGAGGACGCCGATGTCGGCCGCTTCCTCAAAGTCTTCACGCGCCTGCCGCTGGACGAGATCGCCAGGCTCGCATCTTTGGGCGGCTCCGAGATCAACGAGGCCAAGAAGATTCTCGCAACCGAAGCGACTGCGGTCGTACACGGCCGCGATGCAGCAAATGCGGCCGCGGAAACCGCACGCAAGACCTTCGAGGAAGGCGCGCTCGCCGACAGCCTGCCGACCGTCAATATACCGCGCGCCGAACTGGATGCAGGCGTCGGCGTCCTCGCTGCCTTCGTCAATGCCGGTTTCGTCGCGTCGAATGGCGAGGCACGCCGCCAGATCAAGGGCGGAGGACTGCGCGTCAACGATGTTGCGGTCACTGACGAGAAGATGATGCTGACGCCTACTTTGCTGATAGAAGGTGTCATCAAGCTCTCGATGGGCAAGAAACGTCACATCCTGCTCAAGCCTGCATAGCCGCATTCATCCAGCGCACTTGTTCATGCACTGCGAAACGCGCTCCATGGCGTAGCTGTCGCAAACGCCGTGAAGAAGAGCCAGATGGATTTGAAGACGTCCCAACGCACCGGGCTGACTGTTCTCGGTGTCTGTTTCACACTGTCCGTGCTGGGACGCGGCCTCCAGGAAAGCTTCACGGTTTTCCTGCTTCCTATCTCGCAATCCTTCGGTTGGGACCGCGCCGAGGTCGTCTCGATCTATTCGCTCATCGCGCTCTGCGTCGGCCTTGCGGGACCGCTGGTCGGACGGCTGTTCGACCGGTCCGGTCCGCGTACCGTGTTCCTGACCGGTATCGCCCTGCTTGGTGGCTCACTGCTCGCAGCAGCCTATGCAGAGAAACTCTGGCAATTTCAGCTCGCGCTCGGCCTCTGCCTCGGTTTCGCAATCGCCTGTATCGGCAATGTGCCTAACTCCCTGCTGCTCGGACGCTGGTTCGGCAAACGGTTGCCGACCGCGATGTCCGTCGTGTATTCGGCAACCGGCGCCGGCGTGTTGTTGATGCTACCTATCGCCCAGTTGCTGATCGATCACGTCGAATGGCGCGGCGCCTATCGCATCTTCGGCTTTGGCGTCCTGGCGTTGCTGGTGCCCTTGCTGTTTCTGCCATGGCGCAGGTTCGGCGCGGGCTCACCGCATCTCGAGAAGCCGCAGACAAGCGAGACGCTTATCGACGAGGGTTGGACCCTGATTAGCGCCATGCGCCATCACGCATTCTGGGCTTTGTTCGGGACCTTCTTCTTCACGGCCATCGGTATGTATGCGATCTCGCCGCAGGTCGTCGCCTATCTGATCGATGTCGGTTTCCCGCCGCTGCAGGCGGCGACCGCCTGGGGCTTCAGCGGCGTGGTGCTGCTATTCGGCATGCTCGGTGTCAGCTGGCTGGACGGCGTGATCGGTCGACGGCCGTCCATTCTGTTCAGCTACAGCCTGTCGCTCCTCGGCATCGTCATGCTCTGGCTGCTGCAATGGTATCCGAACTATGCGCTGCTTACTGGCTTCGTCGTCTGCTTCGGCAGCATGATCGGCTCGCGCGGCCCGCTGCTGACAGCGACCGCGATGAAGATCTTTCGCGGCAAGCGGGTCGGCACGATCTATGGGACAATCACCTTCGGCAGCGGGCTTGGATCCGCGCTCGGTTCATGGACCGGTGGCCTGCTGCATGACTGGACCCAGAGCTACAACTCGCTGCTCGCCTTTGCCTTGATCAGCGTCGTGATCGGCATGATCCCGTTTCTCGTCGTCCCTGCCTTGCGCCGCTAAATCGCTACACACGCGTTCGCACAGCGAACTCATTGAGTTTGTCAGCTTTCACGATTGGTAAGCGACTCGCTGGTATCTCTTTGCCAGTAGTGCTCCGATCAGAGGTCGACATGAGTTTGCTTAGCCGTTTCACCATTCGCACCAAGCTCACCAGCATGGTGCTGGTTTCTGCTGCGTCTATTTGCGCCATCATCGCGGTGGCCGCTTCGCTGAGCCAGAAGCGCATGCAGCAAGACCGCATGGAGCAGCTTCACACTGCCGTCGATCTGATGGTCGGCATGGCCGACAGCATGCAGGAAGAAATTGCAGCCGGAAAGATCACCTTGGCCGACGCCCAGATGCGCTATCGCCAACTGGCTCGCAACATGACCTTCGGCAACAAGCAAGGCTATCTCGTCGCCTACAAACCTGATGGCGTTCTCCTGGTGAATGCCGGCAACCCGAAGCTGGAAGACAAGAATACGGGCGCCAAGGATTCCAATGGCATCCTGATTTCCAGAGCAATCATCGACGCCGCACGCCAGACCGCCAATGGCGGCAGCACTTACTATCTCTATCCGCGTCCCGGCCAGACCGAGCCGACCGCCAAAATGGTATTTGCTCGTTACTATGCCCCATGGGATATCACGTTCAGCACCGGCCTTTATATCGATGACCTCGACGCCGACGTTAATGCTCTCCTCGTCCGCCTTGGCTCGCTCGGCGCCGGCGTCCTCGCTGTGATGGCACTGCTGTCCTTTCTGATGGCCAGCGACATCCTGAGCGCACTCCGCCGGCTGCAGGCACGTATGCACGCGATTGCCAACGGTGCGCTGGACGAGAAAGTCGGCGAAACCGATCGCGGCGACGAAATCGGCCGCATGGCCGAAACGCTGGAAATGCTGCGCCAGACCTCGCTGACCGCCCGCTCCCTCGAAGCCGAGCAGGCCAAGTTGAAACAGATGAGTGAAGCCGAGAAGCGCGATGCGCTGATTGCCCTCGCCGATCGTTTCGACTCCTCCGTCGGCCAGTTGGTCGGCCTGATGGCATCCGGTTCGACCGAGCTCGAAGCCACCGCGCAGTCGATGAGTGGCACCGCCGCCCGCACCAATGACCAGGCCGGTATCGTCAACACCGCCGCCTTGCAAGCCAGCACCCGCGTGCAGACGGTCGCCGCCGCCGCCGAAGAACTGTCATCGTCGATCGCCGAGATCGCGCGTCAGATGGCGCAGTCGGCCAAGATCACCACCCACGCCGTCGATAGCGCCCGCCGCACCGACACCATCGTTCGCGCCCTCGCTGACGGCGCGCAGCAGATCGAGCATGTCGTCGAACTGATCTCGACGATTGCCGGCCAGACCAACTTGCTCGCACTCAACGCCACGATCGAAGCCGCCCGCGCCGGCGACGCAGGCCGCGGCTTCGCCGTCGTGGCGACCGAAGTGAAGAGCCTCGCCGGTCAGACCGCCGACGCCACCAAAGAAATCAGCACCCGCATCGCGCAGATCCAGAGTGCGACCAAGGAAGCGGTCGACGCTATCCAGGGCATCACCGCCACCATCGAGGAAGTCAGCGCCATCGCCACCACGATCGGCTCCGCCATTGAGGAACAAGGTGCAGCGACCGCGGAGATCGCCCGCAATGTCACCCAGACCGCGCAGGCGACGCAGGACGTCACTACCAATATTGGCGGCGTCAGCGCTGCCGCGCATGAGACCGGCGACGCTGCAGGCATGGTGCTCAACGCCGCTTCCGGCCTATCGAAACAAGCCGAGCAATTGTCCGGCGAAGTCACGACGTTCCTCGCCGGCGTGCGGGCTGCCTAAGCATGACGAACTAAACCCCATTGAATGAAAGGCGCAGTCAGCAATGACTGCGCCTTTTTCATTTCAGGACCTGACGAAGCGGCACATGCTGAAAGGGATGCATTGCAACCCGTGATTTACCATTGGTAAGCAGGTTGACGGTATTATTGTCTGGTCACTCTCACGCCGAGGTCCAGATGAGTCTGCTCAGTAACTTCACGATCCGCACCAAGCTCGTCAGCATGGTCGCGGTCTCTGCCATTGCGGTCTGCGCCGTCATCGCGGTCGCCGCTTCGCTTAGTCAGAAGCGGATGATGGAGGATCGGATTTTGCAGCTCCGCACCGCCGTCGATCTCGTCACTGGCCTCGCGCAATCGCTCCAGGACGAAGTTGAAGCGGGCAAGATGAAGCTGCCGGAAGCTGAAGATCAGCTTCGCCTGCGCAGCCGACGCATGTTGTTCGACAAGGGACAGGGCTACGTGCTCGCCTATCGCGCCGACTCCACCGTGATGGTCCACGGCACGCTTCCGAAACTCGAAGGCACCATCACCAACGGCAAGGATTCCAACGGCGTCCTGATCGCCTCCGCCGTCATCGCCGCCGCCAACAGCAAGCCTGAAGGTGCGACCGCGACCTATCTGTATCCACGTCCTGGACAGGATGAGCCTCGGCCGAAAGTCGTGTTCGCGCGCAAATTTGCGCCGTGGAACGTCGTCATCAGCATCGGCGTCTATGTGGACGACCTCGATGCCGACATGAATGCGCTGCTGATGCGCCTCGGCGCTATCGGTGCTGGCGTCCTCGCGCTGATGGCGCTGTTGTCCTGGCTCATTTCTAGCGACATCCTCGGTGCACTTCGCCGGTTGCAGTCACGCATGCATGACATCGCCAACGGAGCGCTCGACGCCAAGGTCGAGGAAACCGATCGCGGCGACGAAATCGGCCGCATGGCGGAAACGCTGGAAATGCTTCGGCAGACCTCACTCACGGCACGGTCTCTAGAAGCCGAGCAGTCCAAGCTGAAGCAGATGAGCGAAGCCGAGAAGCGCGAGGCGTTGATCGCCCTTGCCAATCGCTTCGACGCATCCGTCGGCCAGCTTGTCGGACTGATGGCATCGGGGTCGACCGAGCTCGAAGCCACCGCACAGTCCATGACGGGCACAGCCGATCGCACCAACCAGCAGGCCACCATGGTCAGCTCGGCTGCGACCGAAGCCAGCACACGCGTTCAGACAGTCGCATCTGCCGCCGAAGAACTGTCGTCGTCGATCACCGAGATCGCGCGCCAAATGGCGCAATCCGCAAAAATCACGACGCATGCCGTCGACAGCGCCCGGCGCACCGACACCATCGTGCGCGCGCTGGCCGATGGCGCGCAGCAGATCGAACATGTTGTCGAGCTGATCCAGACCATCGCCGCCCAGACCAATCTGCTCGCGTTGAACGCCACCATCGAAGCTGCACGTGCCGGCGATGCCGGCCGCGGCTTTGCTGTGGTCGCCACCGAGGTAAAGAGCCTGGCCGGCCAGACTGCCGATGCCACCAAGGAGATCAGCACCCGCATCGCGCAGATCCAGAGCGCAACCAAGGAAGCCGTCGACGCAATTCAGGGCATCACCGCCACGATCGAAGAAGTCAGCGCCATCGCCACCACGATCGGCTCTGCTATCGAGGAGCAAGGTACGGCGACTGCGGAAATTGCTCGCAACGTGACCCAGACGGCGCAGGCGACCCAGAACGTCACCACCAATATCGGCGGTGTCAGCTCGGCAGCGCACGAGACCGGCAACGCTGCGGGTATGGTGCTGAGTGCGGCAACCGGCCTGTCGAAACAGGCCGAGCAACTCTCCGGCGAAGTCAAAACCTTCCTCGCCGGCGTACGCGCCGCCTGATACGCATTGCCGCCAAACAAGAAGGGCGCGGTCAGCCATGACCGCGCCCTTCTCTATTTTTGCGGTGATCGCAGATCAGCGCGCGGTAAAGCCGCCATCCACCGGCAGCGCGATGCCCGTGATGAAGGAAGCATCGTCCGAACCAAGCCACAGCGCGGCATGCGCCACATCCTCGGCCTTACAGAGACGGCCCATGGGCACCGCCGCCAAAAGCTTGGCCTCGTTGGCCGCAGCTTCCGCTGCGACGCCCGAGCGGCCGGTGAAACCGAGCTTCATCGGCGTATCCGCAAGACCCGGACAGATCACGTTGACGCGGACTTGATCGGAAGCGAATGCCTGTGCCAGCGACTTGGTGAGGCCGACCACAGCGAACTTAGCAGCCGAATAGATCGGGCTCATCATGGAGCCGACAATGCCCGACACCGACGAGGTGAAGATCACCGAGCCGCCGCCGCGCTTGCGCATGTGCTTGATCACTTCGCCGGCCGCCAGCGTCGCCGAGGTGACGTTGAGCGCCATCGCAAATTCATAGGCCGTGAGGTCGAGATTCTCGACGCCGGCCGGACCCGGCGTGCCGGCATGAGCCCAGAGGATATCGATACCGCCAAGCGCTGCCGCGGCGTCATTGATTGAACTCTTCATCTGCTCGGTTTTCGACAGATCGGCCTGGATGGTGGTGAGCTCATGACCCAGCTTCTTCATGTCGGATTTGAGTTGCGCCAGCGCGTCCGCATTGACGTCAATGGCGGCGACCTTGGCGCCTTCCTTGAGAAACAGTTCGACGCCGGCGCGTCCCATGCCCGATGCAGCAGCGGTGACGGCGGCGAGTTTATTGGCGAGACGCATTCTGTTGTCCTTGTGATGGTTTTGATATCGCGGTTCAGAAAAAGAAAAACGCGCAGCGCGGGGTCACCGACATCTGCGCGTTCTCATCGTTCGTTGCTGCAGCCGTTACTTGATCAGCGGGCAACCGCCGTCCTTGAGCGGACGGAAGGCCGTGTCGGCCGGGATCGTCGCCAGAACATTGTAATAATCGTACGGCTTCTTCGACTCAGCGGGCTTCTTGACCTGCAGCAGATACATGTCGTGCAGCACGCGGCCATCCTCACGTAGCGTGGTCTTGCCGAACAGCGGATCGTCGAACGTGCCCATCTCGCGGATCGCCTTGACGACCGCCGCGCCATCCTTCGGCGAGCCCACCTTGGCGACCGCCTTCAGATAGGTGAGCGACGCCGAATAAGCGCCGGCCTGGTTCATACTGGGATAGCGACCGTTGTTGCGCTTGGCGAAGCGCTCGCCAAAGGTGCGGGTCTGCTCGTTCAGATCCCAGTAGAAGCCCTCAGTGAGCTGCAGGCCCTGCGCCGTGTTGAGACCGAGAGAGTGGATATCCGAAATGAACATCAGCATGCCGGCGAGCTTCTGGCCCGCCTGCACGATACCGAATTCAGACGCCTGCTTGATCGCCTTGATGGTATCGCCGCCGGCATTCGCCAGTGCGATGACCTCGGCCTTGGAGGCCTGTGCCTGCAGCAGATAGGACGCGAAATCGTTCGAATCGGTCGGGTGCTTGATGCTGCCGAGCACCTTGCCACCATTGGCATTGATGACGGCTGTAGCATCACGCTCTAGCGAAGCGCCCAGCGCGAAGTCGACAGTAAGGAAGAACCAGCTCTTGCCGCCGGCCTTGGTCATGGCGTCGGCCGTACCGTGCGCCAGTGCCCAGGTGTCATAGGTCCAATGCACCGAGTTCGGCGTGCAGGCCTTGCCCGTCAGGTCCGACGTGCCTGATGCCGTGAACAGCGCGACCTTGTTGAGCTCCGCCGTGAGCGGCGCGACAGCCAGCGAGGTGGCGCTGGTCGGAATGTCGACGAGGACGTCGACGCCTTCGGTCTCGTACCACTTGCGCGCGATGTTGCGCGCGATGTCCGGCTTGTTCTGCGGATCGCCCTGGATCACCTCGACCTTGAACTTGTCGGCGCCCGGAAGCTTGTTGAAATCCTCGACAGCCATCTTGGTGGCGTCGAACGAACCCATGCCGCCGATATCAGAGAAAATGCCGGACATGTCGGCGAGGACGCCGAGCTTCACCGGCGTCTGTGCCGACGCCATCTGCGCGGACAGCAATCCGAGCGACAGCGCCACGGCTGACACGGCAACAGTATTGCGAATGGTCATCTATTCCTCCCCTGACAAATTCCGTGATTCACCCTGGCAAGGCGCCAGCCCGGCAATCACGTGAATAATTCTTGTTTATGAATTTATAAGACCTATATGTGAATTGTAAGTCAAGGCCACCGCCGCCGATCTGGATGGCTTCAAGGACGTTTCAGCGATACAGGGGCCAACCAGAACGCGCAGAATCGCAAGCGTGTCGCGACGTGTGACGTGCCAACAAGGAAGAATGAGAATTCCAATGCTGGTCAGACAAGCTGCCAACGTCCTGGAACTGATGGAGTATTTCGCCCGGCGCAAACGCCCCGCGACGCTGGCCGAAATTTCGGACGACCTCGGCTGGCCGCGCTCCAGTACGTTCAATCTCGTCGGCACCATCGCCGACAAGGGCTGGCTCTATGAGCCCCGTGCGCGCAACGGCTACTATCCCAGCCCCCGCTGGCTAATGCTTGCCCGCGCTGTCGCGGATGCCGAGCCGCTCCCGGACGCAGCCCATGCGCTGGTGACCGAAATCGCCGACCAGACCGGCGAAACGACCGGCGTCGCCGCCCTCGCCGGAACGTCAGCAATCTTCCTGGATGTCGTCGAGTCCACGCATTCGGTGCGCTACTTCGCGCAGATAGGCGACCGCGTTCCGGTCCATGCGAGTTCGGTGGGCCGCGCCATTCTCGAGCAGCATTCGCCCGAGGAACGCAAGGCGATCTATCGCAAGATCAAGTTCGAAGCCTTCTCCCACACGACACCGACAACGGCAGAGGCGATCGAGTACGAACTCAGAGAGGCGGCCGAGCGCGGCTATCAGCAAAGTTCATCGGAATATATCGCCGACCTCGCGGGCGTCGCCGTACCCTTGCCGGTGCAACATCGCCGGTTGTCGCTGGTGGTTGCCGGTCCGACGTCGCGCTGCCTGACACGGCGTCCCGAAACGGCAGCCACCATCCAGAAGCTGATACAGAGATTCGCATCCGAACTCGCGTCAAGCTAAGCCCCGCACAATGCGGCGAGCGCTGCGCTCGAGCCACAGACGTCGTTAGTTGCTGTTGTTGTTCTGGTTCGGGAATTCGACCGAATTGTTCTGCTTGCCGGTGCCGAATTCGAAGATCTTGCGGAACACGCCCGGTGCCATGGCCGAGATCGGATTGACGCGCAGCACCGGCGCACCGGGCGTACCGACGACTTCGTAAGTGACGCCGATCAGGCCTTCATTGCTGCCGCCGCCGAGAAACAGTCCGACAATCGGAATCTGGCCGAACATGTTGTTCAGCCCATACATCGGCACAAAGGTGCCGCTCATCCGAACCTGGTTGAGCGGGTAATCGATGCTACCTTCGATGGTCGCACCGACGGTCGGGCCTTTGACAACGCCGTCCCGAATGGTGAGCTGGCCGTTTTGCCGCGTGAACTCGGCACGCAACCGCGAGAACGCGACGCTGCTCTGCGCCGCGTTCTGCCCGCCTCCGGCGACGCTGGCCAGTTGCGCCTCGCCCTTGACGTTGAAGTCGCGGATGTTGATCAGGCCTTCCTTGGCGCGGGCGTCCGATGATGGCGGATCCATTGCCAGTGCGAGCTGGCCCCCCGACATCTTGGAATAGGTGTCGGTCGCGCGCAGGAAGGCGCCGGCATCGTTGGTCTCGATATAGATGACATCACGGCCGGCGCCCTGGGAGCGTCCGCGCATGTCGCCCGTCAGCGGTGTGTCGCGTCCGAGCTTTCCGCTCAGGGAGAATTTCTGGATCGTACCGTTGCGCCGCGAAATCTTGGCATCGACGCTGCGAACCGCCTCGCCGTAGTAACCGGCAACAGCGCCGAGCTTCACGTCAATATCGAAGTCGACCGATTTGGTTTTGCTCTTGGGATCCCCATCCTTGCCTGAAATCGCCGATTTCAGGAAGCCGCGGCCGTCGAACACGTCGCCACGCATCGTGACTTTCAATACGCCATCCGGACCACGGTCTGCCTTCAACGATGTCTTGTCGCCTTCGGACGGCGAATAAGTCGGGAAGTTCACACCGACGAGGTCACCGTTCTGATCGACTTCGACGGAGCCCTTGATCGAAGCCCCACCGCCATCGACGACGATATCTTCCAGACGGGTTGTGTCGCCCTTCTTCACAACGTTGAAGACCGCACGAGCGCTCTTGCCGGGCAGCTTCATCCAGCCCGGCAGGATATTGTCGAGCTTCAACGGCGTCAGATCGGCGTCGACCCCGAGCTTGCTGTCACGGTCCCCGGAGCCAATCTTGCCGACAACCTTGATCGGGAGATTGCCGACCACCGCCGGTCCGAGGTCCACACCGAGCCGCGCGCGGCTTGCATCGTCGAGCGTCGCGTTGAGACGCACATCGGCATCGCCATCGGTCGGCTTGCGATAGTCGAGCGATGCCGCCTGCCCGTTGATCTTGACGTCACCCTTGACCTGATAGCCCTGATTGTTCGCTGTGACCTTCAGCGAATTGGCTTCGAGCTTCTGATTCATCACCAGCTTGTCGGCGGAAAATGCCGTCAGATCCGCGGTGATGTTGTAGGTCGTATCGGCCTTGGTCAGTTCGTGCTGGATCGGCATGCCCATGGCGACCTGAGCGGTCACATTGCCCTTGGTGGTCGCCGGGTCGAGCATGTTGCCGGTGACTTCGCTCAGACGGTTGGAGTTGAGGACATCGGCCACGGCCGCCACCGGTCCCTCCAGTTTGAAACGCACGCGAGCTGGCGATGGCTTCGGCGCCATGTCCGGAACTTCGAACACGATATCGCTGAGATTGAGCTTCCGTCCGCCCGCGGTCTCGGAGTTCGCCTGACCGATGGTCACGGTCGCGGTCCGTCCTGTGACGCGCGCGCGCAGATCGCCGTCGCGGATCACCGGCATGCCATCCACCGGACGTAGCGCCACCCCATTGGCGAGGATCTTCACCGACAGCCCCTCATCGGGGATTGGCGGCCCGCGCCGTGTCAGGTTCTTCGTTGGCGAATTGACCCCGATCTCGATGCTCTGAAGCTGTCCGCCCTCGATGCGTTCGGTAACCCATTCGCGCACTTCCGGCACAATCAGGATCGGCCACATGCGCTTGAGCGCCGAGGCGGACATCGGCGTTCCCGCAAAGCCGAGGGTCATGCGCGGCTCGCCGGCGTAGTCAATACTGCCTGTGCCGGCGACGCCGATCTCGCCGTTGCTGATATTTGCCCGCGTCAGCAAAACCCGACGGTTATCGGAATCGAAACGCAAGCCGATGTCGATGCTGTTGAAGATCAGCGGCGCTTCACCCGGACCTCCACCCAATACGATGGTGCCGCCGCTGATCCCTGCCTGCCACGAGTCGGTCGCGCCATTGGGTGGCTCGACATGGGCAAGCGAAGTGATGCGGTTCTCGCCGGACACGAACTTGAACGGCGCAAGCAGCACACGGCGGCCGGCATCCCACTCGACGCTCAGCTCCGCCTGATCGATCGGCATCGGATAATCCGGCGTGTCGTTATCGATGATGTTGCCGGCGCCTGCAGTGAGCTTGCCGCGGAAATAGGTCGGGAGGCCGTCGCGCCCAATTTCGCCCCTCAACTCACCGGTCAGCGGCAGATCGGCGCTGTAAGTCAGATCCTTCATGCGCAGCGCGAGCAGGATATTCCGGGTCGAGACCTTGTCGGCGCGCAGACTGACCGCACGCACGCCATTGGCTGGCGCGCCGACCGTGACGCCGAGTGTCCATGGGGCCTTGCCGCCTTCACCCACTGTCATCATGACGCCGCCGCCGCTCGGTCGGCGCAGGGTCAGGCTGATATTGTTGAAGTCCCACGTATTGCCGCGCTGCTGGTCATCAACCACCAGCTTGCCGTTCTTCAGGCCGATCTCGTTGAGGTTCTGTCCGTCCAGGCCCGACAGGGTCAGGCTGTCGAGCCAATCGAGACCCGCAAGCAAGCCGGTGGAGGCCTCGCGCTTGTCAGCAGGGGGCTGCGGAATCTGGACCACCGGCGGCTGCGGCTGCCGCGGGAAAGTGAGTTCCGGTTGTCGGCCCGGACCGAGCCACGACCCTGGTGTGCGCGGCGATGCGACACCCGTCGCGATCGGGCGAGCATTCTCGCCGGTCGACACGGTCACCTGCCCATCCGGCGTAATGCGCACAGCCAGCACGACATCGACCAGGTTGAGGCTTTCGGCGCGCAAGCGGCCCATCATCATGGCAGAAGCGGAGAGCCGGACTTCGGCTTTCGGAGCACTGGCCACGACGGCGTGATCACGATCGCGGACGACGATGTCGCGGATTCGCACAGCCATCCGGACCCGCCCGGCGCGTTCGATCTGCGTGCCGCCAACTTCGACCGTATTACCCTGCCCGATATTGTCCTGGATCGCCTCGACCAGCCACGGTGTGGCCATGTCGAAATTGATCGGGCCTGCGCCCAGCCGGACCCACAAGGCGCCAAAGCAAACGCCAAAAATAATCAGAAGGATGCCGAGAACAGCCGCGATCCGCTTGACCCATCGACCGCCGAACAGCCAATCGCGAACCGCAACGAGTCGATCGCCGAAACGGTGCCAGCCACTATCTTTCTTGGACAGCAAGCGGCGTGCACGGTGATGCCCGGCCTCGTCATGCTGATGATCCCAATCGGCATCATCCCATTGCAAGGACTCGTCATCGGCGCGCGATCGATACGCTTGTGGCGGCTTATTTCTGGCCATTGCCTCTCGGTGCTGGCGCTGACTATGAGAATGATCGTCACCGGCCCTTCGCGCATCGACAACCGACGAGCGCTTTTCTGCCGGCATCGCTGCCAATCCTCGGTTTGAATTATAACTCGTCGTGCGGTCGTTGCGGCGCCCCTATGGCGCACGGAACGTGTGTTGCGTCGAATCCTTTGTAACCATACTCCGAGACCAGCATATTTGGGCCAGCGCATTTGCACCGCAACGTGCCGCCACCCGATCGCCGGTGCTTTGCAATGTCATCACACTGAGCCGCTGAAAGCGACGAAAGGAAGGCGTATGTCCAAGAAATCGCGCAAGAATCCCTCGAAACGAGCCATCTGTACAGTGGCAGAAAACGCATCGGGCGCGAAAGCCGGATTGACGCTGGAAACTGCGGCCAAGCGCCTCGTCGGGCGCGCCGCGCAATTGAATCGCTGAACGCGAAGAAAGGAACATCCATGGCCAAGAAAGCCAGCAAGAAACCCGCCAAGGCCGCCGCCAAGAAAACGGCCAAGACTGCTTCTCCCTCGAAGGCGAAGAAGCCTGCCAAGGCTGCGACAAAGTCCCCAGCCAAAAAGGCTGCCGCCAAGCAAGCCAAGCCTGTGGCGAAAGCCGTGTCCAAGGCGCTAGCCAAGCCAGCCGCCAAAGTCGCGAAGGCTCCTGTCGCCAAAAAGGCTCCAGCGACTAAGACGATCGCCGCGAAGGCATCGCCCAAAGCAGTTGCGAAGCCTGCGCCGCCCTCCGTGGCGGCACCGAAAGCAACTCGCGAGAAAATCGCACCGGCGCCTAGTGTCGCAGCCGAGGGGGCCAAGGCTCCGGCCTTCCAGTTGCCCCGTGACGGCGGCGCCACGGTCTCGCTGTCGGACTATGCTGGCCAGAAGCTGGTGATCTTCTTCTACCCCCGCGCCAGCACTCCGGGCTGCACCAAGGAAGCCATCGACTTCACCCGCCTGTCCGCCGACTTTCAGGCAGCCAACGCCGCCGTGCTTGGCGTCTCGGCCGACCCGCTAAAGGCTCAGGAGTCGTTCCGCGACAAGTTCGCGCTGGGAGTTCCGCTGCTGTCGGATGCGACACAATCGATGCTGAAAGCCTATGGCGCCTGGGGCGAGAAATCGATGTACGGCAAAACCTTCGAAGGCGTTCTTCGCACCACGGTTTTGATCGATGCAAAAGGCAACGTCGCCAAGATCTGGCACGGCGTCAAAGTGGACGGACACGCAGACGCAGTGCTCGAAGAGGCACGTCGGATTTGATCAATGTCATTTGCTCAAAATTAACCATGAAGGGCTCAAATCGCCTCCGTTGAGCCAGCCGACGAGTCTCCGGCTGGCATCAGGAGTGCTGATGTCGAACCGCCCTACCCAATATGCCGAGTACCCTCAGCACCACGCACACGACCATGGACGGCCACAGGCGCGCCGCGTCGGGCCGGTCAAGGCGCCGCCCGCGAAAGCCAATCAAAGCGACTATACGATTGCTCATGGCGGCAAGCAGGTCCGCATCGGGCCTGTGGTGTTCTGGATCGTCGTCGGCACGGTGACCGTGCTGGGCGCGTGGTCTGCGGCCACAGCCACTTACTTCGCCTTTCGCGACGACGTGCTGACCAAGCTCATCGCGCGCCAGGCGGACATGCAATATGCCTACGAAGATCGCATCGCCGAACTCCGCGCCAAGATCGACCGTACCACCAGCCGCCAGATGCTGGACCAGGAGCAGTTCGACCAGAAGCTCGATCAGGTCATGCGCCGGCAGACCACGCTGGAATCGCGCGCCACGGCGCTCGGCACCATGCCCGATCTGTCTGTTACAGGTTCGATCGGCAAGCCGCCGGCCCGTGGCGCCGCGATCGAGCCTACGACATCGATCCCCAAGCCGTCGCCGATCAGCGACACGGTGACCTTCGTAGCGCCGCCGGATCGCGAAGCACGGCTTGAGTCCCGCACCCCTGCTCTCACCGCCCAGCAACCTAACCAGTTCGCCAAACTCGGCGGCGTTGACAATGTGATTGGTCGTCTACAGGCCTCGCTCGATCAGGTCGAGAGCCGCCAGATTGCGACACTCGCCGCGGCTGAAGAATCCATGGACTCCAAGGTTCGCCGCATGCGTGGCGCGATTTCGGACCTCGGGCTGAATATGGCGAAACTCGAATCCGCCACACCGCGCGCGCCCATGGGCGGCCCGTTTGTGCCGGTCAAATTGTCATCGAGCGCGGATCCGTTCGAACGCCAGCTCTACCGCATCCACGTGACCCGCGCGCAGATGGACAAGCTAAACCGGACGATGGCGCTGGTGCCCTATCGCAAGCCGGTCGTCGGCGAAGTCGAATTCACCTCAGGCTTCGGCGTCCGCAGCGATCCGTTCCTCGGCCGCCCCGCAATGCATACGGGCCTCGATTTCCGCGGCGCCACGGGCGACCCGATCCGCGCCACGGCCAACGGCCGCGTCGTTTCCGCGGCCTATGCCGGCGGCTACGGCCGCATGGTCGAGATCGACCATGGCAACGGATTGTCGACCCGCTACGGCCATATGTCCGTGATCAACGTCAAGGTCGGCGATATCATCAAGATCGGCCAGGTGATCGGCCAAGTGGGCTCGACCGGCCGTTCCACCGGTCCGCATCTGCACTATGAAACCCGGATTGACGGCGAGGCCGTCGACCCGCAGAAATTTCTCCGCGCCGGCGTGCGCCTCAACGCAGGCTAATTGCAGCATGCGGGGCATTGTTGCCCTGCCCCTGATGTGATTGAAGCGGGTCTCCGTCAATCCGAGGCAGCCCGTTGAAATCCCCCCGACGCATCGGTCCCCGTTTCCCCCGTCTCGGCCGGTTCTGTTTCCGCGCCACACGACGGGTCGCGACCTGGGCGATGACGCTGGCAGGATTTCATGCCAACGACTCCCACTTTACGGTCCGTCGCATCTCGGAGCTCCGCGCCAAGCTGGCGCGCGGCGAAACGGTTCTGCTCGCCGGCCTCGGACTGCCCGGCACGCACAATTCCGGCGTGGCGCTGGTCGAAGTCACGCAGGCTCACGGGCCGCGCCTCATCGTCAACAACGAAGAAGAACGCTTCTCGGGCGACAAGCACACTACGCAATATCCCCGCGCAGCACTCGATGCGATGCGCGTCACGCTGCAGGCGATGGGCCGTGACGTCGCCGATATCGATGCATGGCTGACGACCTGGGACTATCCCGATCTGCTCGGCACCCTGGTGCGAAGCATCGTCGAAGAACTGCCCGACGGATTGAAGCTGCTGCGCACCAAGAACTCCGTCAGCTTCGACGCACGGCGCCTCGAGCAGATGACGCGGACCCCGAAGCTGCTCCGCAAGCAATTCGGCCTGCCCGCGCGTGTCCCGCTGCTGATGGTGCCCCATCACGACAACCACGCCTGGTTCTCCTTTGCCGCATCGCCCTTCCCCGATGACGAACCGGTCGCGATCGCCGTGCTGGATGGTACAGGGGATCTGGGCTCGGTCTCCCTATATGTCACCAAGCATGGCGAGATGCAGCGGCTCTATTGCAATAACAGCGTCTTCGACTCCTTGGGTGCGTTCTACAGCGTCATCTCGTCGACCCAGGGCGGCTGGACTTGGCTCTCCAGCGAGGGCCGCTATATGGGCGCGGCCGCCTGGGGCGACATGGATCGCGCCAGCAATCCGTATTACGCACGCTTGCGCGAGGTGCTGCATTTCGGTGCTAATGGTGAGATCCAACTCAACCGCGCCATGGGCAACTGGTATTGCGACCCGTTCGAGGCGCCTTATAAGTCCGCATTGATCAAGATTCTCGGCGAGCCGCTCAAACCAGATCAGCTCTGGAATCCGGACGCCGTGCTGCGCGTCGAAGATATCCAGCACCGGCCGGATACGCAGGACCGTCTCGATAAAGCGGCAGCGACGCAGCTTGTGTTCGAGGACGCGATGAAGCACGTCGTCGATCATCTACTGCGCACCACCGGCGCGCATCGGCTGGTGCTCACCGGCGGCGTGGCACTGAACGCGCTCGGCAACATGCGACTGCTGCAGCATTTCGACGAGAACTGGTTCACCCAGGCTCAGGGGCGTGCAAAACGACTGCATCTCTGGATTCCACCGACGCCCGGCGACCCCGGCGTGACCATCGGCGCGGCCTGGATGTTCGCGCATCTCATCGGCGCGCCACGCGGCGCCGCGATGACGCACGCGTTCTATTGCGGCGATGCGCCGACACAGAGCGACATCACCGCGGCACTGCAGGCTGACGACATCAAGACACAGACAATCGGCAATATCTCAACGCCTGAGGGCTGCGATGCAATTGCCGACCTGATGGCCTTCATGGTCGCTCAGAGCGGAATCATCGCGCTTTATCAGGGCGCGGCGGAGACCGGGCCACGTGCGCTCGGCCATCGCTCGATCCTCGCCAATTCCTGCGACGCCGGTACGCGCGAACGGCTCAATGAACGCGTGAAATATCGCGAGGCGATCCGCCCGTTGGCGCCGATGGCGACACTTGACGCGGCGCACGAGTATTTCGATTTGCTGGAGGGCGCGTCTGACGCGAACTACAACGCCTACAATTACATGGTGCTGACGGCGCAATCGAAGCCTCATGCACGGGAGAGAATTCCGGCCGTTATCCATGCCGATGGCACCGGCCGTATCCAGATCGTCCGCGCCGAGGACGATCCACTAACCTATGCCTATCTCAAGGCGCTCGGTCGCCATATCGGCGTTGAGCTCTCGGTGAATACCTCATTCAACGTCGCTGGCCCGATCGCACAGACGCCGCAGCACGCCGTAGAGACCCTGCGCCGTTCGGCGGGTCTCGACGTGGTGCTGATGGTTGCGAGCGACGGTCAGATGACTGCCGCCTGGCATGGCGGCACCCGCGACAGCGGCCGCTTCACGGCCTGGCTGTCGGAGTGGACACGCAGCCGCAGTTAGACCTTGCCGATCTTCCTTGCGACGGCAACCAGACGCGCGCTGTCCTTGGCCACGAACGCCGCGAACTCTTCCGAATCCTGATAGGCGGGCATGTTGCCGGCAGCCTCGAACGTCTTCGTGACTTCCGGATCGCTCATCGCCTGCTTCATTGTCTCGCGCAATTTGGTCACGACCGGTGCGGGCATTCCCTTCGGCGCAAACAGGCCGGCCCAGATGTAGAATTCGACATCGGGATAGCCCAGTTCCTTGAACGTCGGCAGATTCGGGAAGGCAGCGAGGCGTTCACCGCCGAAGTTTGCGAGAACACGCAATGTCCCGGCATCCACATGTTGCTTGAGCGTGCCCGGCGCCGAGGCCAGCGCCTGGATTTGGCCGCCCAGGAGATCGCTGATCGCAGGCGTTGCGCCGCGATAAGGGACGTGGAGCAGCTTGATGCCAGCGGCGATCGCAAACATCTCCATCGAGACGTGCAACGTACCGAACGGGCCCGACGATCCGTATGATATCGCTCCGGGTCGCGCCTTGGCGTCGGCGACGAATTCCTGAATCGTTTTCCACGGCGCACTGGCCGGCACCGCAAACAGGGTCGGATCCGCGAGCACGCGCGCGACCGGCTGCAATTGGTCGACCTCATAGGCGACCGGCCGGTCATAGATGCGATCCGACTCGGGCAGAACCGCAAGCGACGACAGCGTCATCAGCAGCGTATGCCCGTCAGGCTGCGCGCGGGCAACGGTCGCGTTGCCGAGCGAGCCGCCAGCGCCACTGCGGTTGTCGATGATGACCGGCTTGCCGAGGACCTTCTGCATATAGCTCGCGACCGGACGCGCGGCGATGTCGGCCTGCCCGCCAGCCGGAAATGGCACGACCATGGTGATGTTGCGGCTCGGCCAGGCTTCCTGCGCGCGTACACCCTGACCGGTCAAAGCGAGCGTCGACAAGCCCCCGAGGCCGGCAATGAAGTCACGACGTTTCATACTTGTCTCCCGTTTTGTTTTTGAGCAACGCATTGGTTTCAGTCGCATCCAGGGGACGACGCACCATCTCGGGAGACAGCGCCTGCGCGCCTTGGAGCTCTTTCAAAGCCCTAAGTTGTTGAAGCTCGCAGAATTGAGCGTGGGGCAGATGATGCCCCGCGCCTCTTCATCAAAACCGCAACCTGTGTAGGCTTAATCAGCCGACCGGGTTTTCGAGTTTGCCGATGCCGCTGACCTCGATCGTAACCACGTCGCCCTTCTTCAGGAAGCGCGGCGGCGTGAAGCCGAGGCCGACGCCAGCCGGCGTTCCGGTCGCGATCAGATCGCCCGGCTCCAGCGTGATCCCTGCCGAGAGCGTCTCGATCAGCGTCGGAATGTCGAAGATGAGATCGGTCACCGACGCATCCTGGCGCTTTTCGCCGTTGACGGATGTCGTCAGTCGCATTTTCGTCGGGTCGGGCATCTCGTCAGCGGTCAGGATCGCCGGACCCATCGGGCA
This sequence comes from Tardiphaga sp. OK246, assembly GCF_900188215.1. Taxonomy (NCBI): domain Bacteria; kingdom Pseudomonadati; phylum Pseudomonadota; class Alphaproteobacteria; order Hyphomicrobiales; family Nitrobacteraceae; genus Tardiphaga; species Tardiphaga sp. OK246. The sequence goes on along the minus strand of NZ_FZOX01000002.1, from coordinate 543,141 downwards.
GAAACCGTCGATGCCCTTGCCGATGAACCACTGACGATGCTTGTGCTGCAGCGTGCGTGCCGTGACATCATTGATGATCGTGTAACCGAACACATGCGCCAGCGCGTCCTGCTTCTTGATGCCGCGGCCGCCACGCCCGATGACGACCGTCAGCTCGCCTTCATAGTCGGTGCTGTCGGTCGGATCGAGATAGTTCGGGATCGACTTACCCGAACCAATCACCGTACTCGACGGCTTCGTGAAGATGACTGGCGCTTCCGGCACGACTTCCTTTGCCGAGGAGTCGAAACCGCTGCCCGCGAATTCCTTCGCGTGCTCATGGTAGTTCTTGCCAACGCAAAACACGTTGCGTGCCGGACGCGGGATTGGCGCAAGAAGCTCGACGCTGGCGATAGGAAGGGGCGCGCCCGCTGAAGCGATAAGCGTACCCTTCAGGCTATCGAAATTGGCAATTAGCGCAATCATATCGGGGGCAACGTCGCGCGACAGCGGCGAGACCTGAGTGAGCGCCTGATCTGCAATGCCGACCGTGGCCCGGCCCTCATGCAGGAAAGTAACAAGGTGCATTCTTCCTCCTGATATGTCTGCTTGTCCGGCGAACGGATCGCCGGCATCTTCTAAAGATACACCTATCTTCGATAGAAGATTTTGGCAAGCTGATCATCCCGGCTATTTATTCTTTAGAAGACGCACGCGGTCATCTGCCGCAGCAGGATGTGACATGGCGGGCAACGGCGCCTAAGATGGAATCACCGGCGGATTACATCCGCGAATAACATTGGAGCAGCACCCGATATGGCGAAACCGGCGACGCGGAAGGTCGTTCGTGAAGACCCCGTCAGTCGCGCATTCGGCGATCGGGTTCGCATATTGCGTGAACAGGCCAACCTGACCCTGGAGCAGTTCTCCAAGCAGTCCGGTGTCAGTCGGGCGATGCTGTCGAAAGTCGAGCGCGGCGAGAAGAGCCCGACGATCGGGGTCGCGCGACGTATCGCGCTGGCTCTGGAAACATCGTTCTCGACGCTGATGGGCGACGACGACGCGCCGCGCCGCGCCTTCGCTGTGGTGCGCAAGGATCAACGCCAGATCTTTCGCGATTCAAAGACGGGCTTCGAGCGCTTCCTGCTGTCGCCCGTCATGGCCGGCATGGCAGTGGAAGTCGTCCTGCATCACCTGCCCCCGAAAACCTCGACCGGCAAATTGCCCGCCTACCCGCAGGGCACATCCAAACACGTCCTTGCCACCCACGGACGCGTCACCGTGCGCACCAAGGATACCGAGACGGTTCTGGATGAGGGTGACTCGCTGTATTTCGAAGTCGACGTCGAGCACTGGTTCGAGAACAAGACTGCGCGCCGGTGTGAATACTATCTCGTGATTTCGGTGCCTCCGAGTTACGGACGACGCAGCGACGGCAAGGCCTAGCACGCGTCCGCAAGTTTGAAGGGCCCTCGCTCACCTGCGAGCGAGGGACCTGTTTGCTAGCAGCCGATTTCAATCTGCCACACGATTACTTCTTCAGGCAGAGACCAACGGTTGGCGTCGTGGTGCACTTGGTGCCATCCGGTGCGCCGCCACTCGGGCAGACAACAGACACCAGCGTCTCCGTCGCCTCGCAGCTAATCGCGCCATCTGCCTGCACCGCGCGGAAGCTCACTGGTGCCGCATCGCCCTTGTCACCCTTGGCGCCGGGCGTGCCCTGCGGACCTTGAGGTCCCTGTGCACCCGCCTGTCCCTGCGCGCCGGGAATGCCCTGAACGCCTTGCGCACCCTGCGGACCGGCCGGCCCCTGCGCGCCGGTTTCGCCCTTCGGACCTGCTGGTCCGGGATCGCGGCCGCAGCCGCCCAGCATCAATGCAACGCCAACAGCAAGAATTGGAATGATCTTCTTCATGCCCCACACCCCGTTGAATTCGTGACACCGCGACATGCGGCGTCGGGATAAGCCAGCGCCGGATGTTGAGTTCCGGCACGCGGATGATATCGGGTGACAAGAAGAACGGAAGCGGTCGCGCAGCGACGCAACTGTTTCAAGACGCCGCAGACTTTGGCGGGCGGGTTAGCTTACTCAGCCGACTCTCGGTTGCGAGATGAGCTCGATCATTTTGGCTTCGTCATCGTCTGGCGCGAAAGCCTTCGCCTTTTCATAGGCTTCAACAGCCGCTGCGCCGACCAGGGGCCTCGCCTGCAAAAGCTGCTCCGCCAATCTCACAGCATAGGCCGCATCCTTATGGCGCAGTGCAGCGGTGAAGGATGCGCCTGAATAATCGCGCGCCACCATTCGCGGCGCATGTCGCAGCACCTGTGGGCTTGCCGCGACGCCGCTTGCGATGGACTCCAACACCAGCTTCATGTCCAGCCCGGCATGTTCTGCGATGGCCAGACCTTCGGCGAGCCCAGCGATATGGATTGCGCCCATCAGGTTGTTGATCAGCTTGTAAACCGTACCCGATCCGACGGGGCCGAAATGCCGGATCGTCGATCCGATCGGCGCCAGAAACGGCCGGGCCTTGTCGAGGTCCGCAGTATCCGCGCCGACCAGCAGCGTGAGCCTGCCGCTCGCAGCCGCATCCGGCAGGCCGGTGACAGGGCAATCGATATAGATCAGGCCGCGATCCTGCAGCGCCCTGGCAAGGTCGAGCGCGTGCTGGTGCGACACTGTCGAACATTCGATCGCCAGCGCGCCCGCCTTCGCGGTTCGCCCCGCACCATCAATGCCGAGCCACACAGTCTGTGAAGCCTCGTCATCGGCGACCATCGTGACGATGGCATCGGCGCCTTCGGCTGCATCCGCCGGCGAAGCTGCCCAGCGTGCGCCACGTGCGATCAGATCTTCTGCTTTCGCCCTGCTCCGATTCCAGACGGCAACGCTGAAACCAGCTTCGAGATAGCGGCCGGCCATGCCGTGCCCCATGCGTCCCATACCGATGAACGCAACATGAGGCAAAACTTGGGGCATGGCTTAGTCCACGTCGTCGATGGCGCCTGGCGAGGTGCCGAAGGCGCGTTGCGCCAGCGTCGCCGCCATGAACTCATCAAGATCGCCGTCGAGCACGCCTGAGGTGTCCGACGTCTGCACGCCGGTGCGCAGGTCCTTCACCATCTGATAGGGCTGCAGCACGTAGGAACGGATCTGGTGACCCCAGCCGATATCGGTCTTGGCAGCCTGATCGGCGGCGGCCTTCTCTTCGCGCTTCTTCAACTCGATCTCGTAGAGACGCGCGCGCAGCATGTCCCAAGCCTGGGCCTTGTTCTTGTGCTGCGAACGGCCGGCCTGACAGACCACGGCCACGCCGCTCGGAATATGCGTCAGACGCACCGCCGACTCCGTCTTGTTGACGTGCTGACCGCCGGCGCCGCCTGAACGCATCGTATCGACGCGGACATCGGACTCGTTGATGTCGATCTTGATGCTGTCGTCCACGACCGGGAAGATCGCGACGCTCGAGAACGAGGTGTGACGACGGGCGTTTGAGTCGTAAGGCGAGATACGCACCAGACGATGCACGCCGCCTTCGGTCTTCAGCCAGCCATAGGCATTGTGGCCGGAGATCTGGATGGTCGCCGATTTGATGCCGGCTTCTTCACCCTGCGTCTCTTCGAGATACTCGATCTTGAAGCCGTGCTTTTCAGCCCAGCGCGTATACATGCGCAGCAGCATCGAGGCCCAGTCCTGGCTCTCGGTGCCGCCGGCGCCGGCATGGACTTCGAGATAGGTGTCGAAGCGATCGGCCTCGCCAGAGAGCAGCGCTTCCAGCTCGCGGCGCGCGACCTCTTTCTTCAGCGCCTTGAGCGCATTCTCGGCTTCGGTCACCACGCCCTGATCGCCCTCGGCCTCGCCGAGCTCGATCATTTCGATATTATCGTCGAGTTCGCGCATGACCTTGCCGATGCCCTGAAGCGAATCCTCTAGCGAGGTGCGCTCCTGCATCAGCCTTTGGGCCTTTTGCGGGTCGTTCCAGAGATTGGGGTCTTCGGCGAGAGCGTTCAGCTCTGCAAGTCGTGCCGTGGATGCATCGACGTCAAAGATGCCTCCTCAGCAGCCCGACTGACTGCTTGATCTCTTCTACGAGGCGTTCGATTTCAGCGCGCATGGAAACTCTGATCTGGCGGCATCAGCCGCAATACGAATGGTGATCGGGATGTAGCGGCGTGCGCGGCAAAGCGCAATCCGCAAGGATCTGCTGTGGGTCAGATGAGCCTCAATACAGCCCGCCCGTTCCCGGTCGCATGAAACTGCGGTCGGTTTCCGGCGACACCGAGAGCGAACGACCATCCGCATCGGCGACACCGATCACAGAGTAGTTGTCCGGCGGCGCAGTGCCCGGCTTGAACGCCTCGAGGATGGTGCGGCCGCCATCGCCCGGTCCGGCGCGCATGCCCGACTTGGCGTCGACGCGGATCAGCTTGATGCCGGCAGGCACGCGGAACGGCACAGCCGGCTTATCGGCGAGTGCAAGCTTCATGAAGTCCTTCGCAATCGGCGCAGCCAGCGCACCGCCGGTGGCCTTGTTGCCGAGGTTCCGGGGCTTGTCGTAACCGACATAGATACCGACGACGACGTCAGGCGAGAAGCCGATGAACCAGGCATCCTTCTCGTCATTGGTCGTGCCGGTCTTGCCGGCGATCGGCTTGCCAACTTCGCGGAGCACGGTCGCGGTGCCGCCCTGCACGACGCCTTCCATCATCGAGGTGATCTGGTAGGCGGTCATGGCGTCGAGCACCTGCTCGCGGCGATCGACGAGCTGCGGCTCGGCCTGGTTCTTCCAACCCTCCGGCGCGTCGCAGCCGCGGCATTCGCGCTGGTCATGCTTGAAAATCGTATGCCCGTAGCGGTCCTGAATACGGTCGATCAGCGTCGACTTCACGCGGCGACCGCCATTGGCGAACATCGAGTAGGCCGTCACCATCCGCATGACGGTCGTTTCACCGGCGCCGAGCGCATAGGAGAGATAGTTCGGCAATTCATCATAGACGCCGAATCGCTTGGCATATTCGCCGATCAGCGGCATGCCGACGTCCTGCGCCAGTCGCACTGTCACGGTGTTCAGCGAGCGCATCAATGCATTACGCAGCGTCACCGGGCCGTAATACTTGCCGGTCGAATAGTTTTCCGGACGCCACACCCCGGCGCCCTGCCCTTGATCGATCTCGATCGGCGCGTCGACTACGACGGTGGACGGCGTGTAGCCATTGTCCATCGCTGCCGAATAGACCAGCGGCTTGAAGGATGAGCCGGGCTGACGATAGGCCTGCGTGGCGCGGTTGAACTGGCTCTGGTCGAACGAGAAGCCGCCGACCATGGCGAGCACGCGTCCAGTCAAAGGATCCATCGCAACCATGGCACCGGACACTTCCGGATACTGCCGCAGCCGGAACTGGCCTTCGACGACCGAGCCGTCCTTGTTTGTGAGCGGATCGACATAGATCACGTCGCCGGCGGCCAAAACCTGCGACACGGCCGTCGGTGTTTTGCCCTTCGTCGGTCCGGCCGCGGGCTTGGCCCAACGCACGCCATCCAGCGTGAGGAGGCCGGTCTGGCGATCTTTGAGCACGGCACCGCCGAGTTCACGGCCTGGCTGGAAGCCGATCCGCGCCGACTGATCGCTGACATCCAGCACGACAGCGAGCTTCCACGGCGCGATGTCGGACAGCGCTTTGACCTCGGCGAGCTTCACGCCCCAGTCACCGGAAATATCGATCTTGTTGGTCGCTCCGCGCCAGCCACGCACCTCGTCGAAATTGATCAGGCCGTTGGTCATGGTCTTGCGGGCCATCACCTGCAGCTTGGGATCGAGTGTGGTGCGGACCGAGAGACCGCCTTCATAGAGCTTCTTTTCGCCGTAACGCTCAAGAATGTCACGGCGCACTTCCTCGGCAAAATACTCGCCGGCAAAGATGTGACCCGAACTGTTGCGGCCGGTGACGCTCAGCGTCTCCTTGCGCGCCTTGTCGGCATCGGCCTGCTTGATCCAGCCGTTCTCCAGCAGACGATCAACCACATAGTTGCGGCGCTCGATGGCACGGTCGCGGTTCTTGATCGGATGCAGCGACGACGGCGCCTTCGGCAAAGCTGCGAGATACGCCGCTTCCGACACGGTCAGTTCGTTCACCGACTTGTCGAAATAGACCAGCGAGGCGGCGGCAATGCCATAGGCACCGAGGCCGAGATAGATTTCGTTGAGATACAATTCGAGGATCTTGTCCTTCGAATAGGTGCGCTCGATGCGCATCGCCAGCAAGGCTTCCTTGATCTTGCGGGTGAAGGAGACCTCGTTGGTCAGAAGGAAGTTCTTCGCAACCTGCTGCGTGATCGTCGACGCGCCCTGCGGCCTGCGGTTGGAGCCAAGGTTCTGCGCGTAAAGCACCATCGCGCGCGCCATGCCCGAATAATCGAGACCGCCATGCTCGTAGAAATTCTTGTCTTCGGCCGCGAGGAACGCGTTGATCACGAGCTTCGGCACAGCCTGAATCGGCAGATAGAGTCGGCGCTCCTTGGAGTATTCGCCGAGCAACGCACCGTCCGCTGCGTGGACGCGCGTCATCACCGGCGGCTCATAATCCTGAAGCTGCGAATAGTCTGGTAAGTCCTTGGAATAATGCCAGATCAGCCCGGCTGCGGCGGCGACGCCCACCAGGAACACCACGGTTCCTGCAGCGAACAAGAAACCCAGAAACCGCACCAGCAGACGCATTATCGACGATCCGTTTCAATCGCTGTGCCGCAATATAGCATACGGCGGCCCCCATGGGCGCGAAGTCAGCAACAAGTCCCGCGGCAAAAATCAGCAAGGAGACAACCCGAAATGGCCGTCAGTCTTGACCGATTCTGACAGCCACACGGAAATTTTTATAGAGCTCCGGCTGTGGCCAAACTAGGGCTTTCATACTGAAGGCCAGGGCTTTCGTACTGAAAGATTTGTCATTTTCAGTTCCGGTCGTCAGTTTCCCGGGCCGGCAGAGACCATCCGCTTGGAGAAGAACCCGTCGATCGCCTTGGCGACCGCCCCGACAGTCTTGGAGCGCCAGTTCTCGGACATCAGCTGCTGGAGATCGTCCTTGTTGGACACGTAACCCAGTTCGATCAGCACCGAGGGCACGTCCGGCGCCTTGAGGACGCGGAAACCTGCCGATTTCAGGGGATGCTTGTGCATCCGCGCCGTGGTCTTCATCTCGCCCACCACAAGCCGGGCAAAGCGGTTTGAGAAGGTCCGGGTTTCGCGCTGCGCCAAGTCGATCAGGATGTCGGCAACGTCGGTTGGCTCTTCCGTCAGATTGACGCCGGCGATGGCGTCCGCTTTGTTTTCCGAGTCTGCCAGCCGCTCCGCCTCCGCGTCCGAGGCCTTGTCAGACAGTGTATAAACAGTGGCGCCCTGCGCATCCCCCTCGCCTCGCGGCAATGCGTCGGCATGGATGGAGACGAACAAAGCAGCCGACTGGTTGCGCGCCACCTTCACCCGTTCATCCAGGGGGATGAACGTATCGTCGGCGCGGGTCATCACGATCCGGTATTTGCCGAGCTTCTCCAGACGATCACGCAGGGCCAGACCGAAACCCAGCACGATCCCCTTCTCGCTCTCGCCGCCGGCCTGGGTGCCGTTATCGATGCCGCCATGACCGGGATCGATCACGATGACTGGACGGGCGTCCGGCGCGGCATCGGGCACGGCGCTGGCGACCACCTTGGTGGCAACCGGAGACGCCGCAGCAGTCGTTCCGACGGCCGGTCGCAGATCCGGGCGATTCTCAACCGCCAGCGCCTGTACGAATGTGGTGCGATCGACCGATTCGAGTTCGATCACCATCCGCGCCGGCTGCCCGTTGGCGGGATCGAGCGCGTAGGAATTCTTGATCTTGGCTGGTCCGGTCAGGTCAAACACCATGCGCGACCCGCCCGGCATCACCAGGCCGTAGCGGAACGCCTTGATCAGGCCGCGGGAAACCGTCCCGGCGCCAGGATCGAGATGGAAATTGACCTGGGGAAGATCGATGACCACCCGATATGGGTCAGCCAGCGCAAAGGCACGCAGCGGGATCTTCCGGTCGAGATCGAGAATGAAACGGGTCTGTTTCTCGTCACCGGCGATCCGCACGTCGGAGGCGATCGGGAAAGCGCCCTCGACTTCCGCGCGTGGCGTCTCGCCGGCGGCCTGGGCGGAGTTCGGGCACCAAAACAGCCCGAAACCGGCACTGAAGAGCACCGTGGCCAGCCTGACGATGTGGTTTGCGCGGCTCGTCAACGAATCCACTGCCTCCGAAGCAGCCCCTCATTAACCCAATAGGATTGCAGGGTTAACCGGAGCTTAAGTCGGCCATATCGAATAAGCCTGAGTGTTGCAGCCTTGTGACGCTTCCCTTGCATGCGCCCCCCATTCCTCGTATGTACGAAGAGCTGACGGTTTAACTCCCGGTTGTGTCGCGTTCAGCCTCCCGGTGCAACGCTCGTTCCCCCCGACCATCTATCGGTGGATCCAGCGTTTTCCGGCCTCCTCTCTACAATCAGCGCAGCGCGCGGTTGCCCAGAGAGGCGGTCTTAGCCCAGGCGGTGTCCGGTCCCAGGTCCTTTCTCGCTCCCGGGGCGGCTTTAGACACTTCATGACCGATTATTCCGGCCTTACGGGCGGAGTATGCGACAGCCGGTGACCGCGTTCTGCGGCGCGCCGGACGTCAGCAAAAGGCGGCGCCTTTGCCGCCAAGATGTTCAGACGGGCCGACGCTTGATGCGCCAGACTGTGATGCCGACCGAGACCCAGGTGGGAACTATGCCGATGCGAGGCCCAAGCCTCGCGCGTCGCCCCGCACTGACCTCGCGATCGGCACGGCGTTCAGGGCTGTGTTTCGGCCTTCCCCTCACCCCCGAATCAGGTGGACCGTTGCGTCACCCGGCTGCGCGATACGCGCTTGCCGCCACGCACGCCGTCCGCCTCCATGAGCTTCCAAATGCCAAACAAAATGTTGATCGATGCGACCCACCCGGAAGAGACCCGGGTCGTCGTGGTTCGCGGCAATCGCGTCGAAGAGTTTGATTTCGAGACTGCGCAGCGCAAGCAGCTCCGCGGCAATATCTATCTCGCCAAGGTCACGCGCGTCGAACCGTCGCTGCAGGCCGCCTTCATCGAATACGGTGGCAACCGCCACGGCTTTCTCGCTTTCAGCGAAATCCATCCGGACTATTATCAGATCCCGGTCGCCGACCGTCAGGCGCTGATCGAGGCGGATGAACGGGCTCATCGCGAAGCTGAGGAAGAGACCGAAAACCGCTCCAACCGTAAGCGCTCGCGTCATCGCAACTCCCGTCGCCGCGACCGTGGCGAGCGGGTGCAGAGCGATGTCGTCGATACGACAGCGATCGATCCGTCGCAGGCCGAACAGCCGCGCGATCCGGTCTTCGAGGTCCACAGCCATACCCATGATGACGGGCACCACGCTGCCGATCACGACCATCATGACCATGACGGTCACGAGCATACCCACGCGCATGAGCACGCCGAAGGCGATCATGCGCACGACCATGATCACCACGATCATGCCGCCGCACCGGTCGCGTCCGAGAGCGTCGCTGCCGAAGCTGCGGCTCCCGAGGTCGTCGTGTCCGAGGTCGTTGCATCCGAGCCTGTGACCGAACAGCCTGTTTCGGCGGGCTTCTCGCCTGCTCCGGTCGAAGCCGTTGCGGAGACGCCGGCGCCAGTTGCCGCCGAAGCGCATGATGATCACGCGCATGACGAACAGATTCAGGCCGCTCACGCCGAAGAGAACGCGGCGCATGCCGAGGACGTTCACCACGAAGAGCGTGCCGAGGGTGAGCACACCGCTGCCGCTGACAGCGACGAACACGACGACGAGGAAGACGAAGACGACGGCGAGGAAGAAGCCGAAGAGGATCAGGTCGAATCCGTCGGCGGTGACGACGTTCTCGAGGAAGTCCCCGAGCGCGCTTTCCGTCCGCGTCGCCAGTACAAGATCCAGGAAGTCATCAAGCGCCGCCAGGTTATGCTGGTGCAGGTCGTCAAGGAAGAGCGCGGCAACAAAGGCGCTGCGCTGACCACTTACCTGTCGCTCGCCGGCCGCTACGCCGTGCTGATGCCGAACACTGCCCGTGGCGGCGGCATCTCGCGCAAGATCACCTCGGCACAGGATCGTTCGCGTCTCAAGGAAGTGGTGTCGGACCTCGACGTGCCGGAAGGCATGGGGATCATCCTGCGCACCGCAGGTGCCTCGCGCACCAAGCCGGAAATCAAGCGCGACTTCGAATACCTGATCCGGATGTGGGAAACCGTTCGCGACATGACGCTGAAGTCCCAGGCCCCGACCCTCGTCTACGAGGAAGGCTCGCTGATCAAGCGTTCGCTGCGCGACCTCTACAACAAGGAAATCGACGAAATCCAGGTTGCGGGCGAAGCCGGCTATCAGGAAGCCCGCGATTTCATGCACATGCTGATGCCGAGCAATGTGCGCGCGGTGAAGCAGTATCGCGACGGCCAGCCCCTGTTCTCGCGCATGGGCGTCGAGAGCCAGTTGGACGCGATGTTCTCGCCGACCGTGCAACTGCGCTCCGGTGGCTATATCGTCATCAACCAGACCGAAGCCTTGGTTTCGATCGACGTGAACTCGGGCCGTTCGACCCGCGAACACCACATCGAAGACACCGCGCTGAAGACCAATCTCGAAGCCGCCGAGGAAGTTGCGCGTCAGCTCCGCCTGCGCGATCTCGCCGGTCTGATCGTGATCGACTTCATCGACATGGACGAGAAGCGCAATAACCGCGCTGTCGAACGCAAGATGAGCGACTGCCTGCGGCAGGATCGCGCGCGCATTCAGGTCGGCCGCATCTCGCATTTCGGCCTGCTCGAAATGTCGCGCCAGCGCATCCGCGCCAGCGTGCTGGAAAGTTCCACAGATATCTGCCCGCATTGCGGCGGCAGCGGTCATGTCCGTTCGGTCTCGTCGGTGGCCCTGCAGTTGCTGCGCGGCCTCGAAGAAATCCTGATGAAGGGCGCCACGCATAACCTGATCGTGCGCACCCGCACCGATGTCGCGCTCTATGTGCTGAACCACAAGCGTGGCCATCTGCGCGATCTCGAAAACAGCTTCAAGGTGACGCTCGCCGTCATCGCCGATCCGAATGTCAGCGGTCAGCAGTCCTTCGTGATCGACCGCGGCGAACAGGTGCATACGCTGGAAGCCGCCAAGGCGCTGCTCGCGGCCCAGGTTGCGGCCTTCCCGCCGCCGCTGGAAGAAGAACCGTTCGACGACGAAGACCTGTTCGAGACGGAAGCCGAAATCGAAACCGAGGAGACCGAAGGTCTCACCGACGACGAGACCTCGGGTGAAAGCGCCACCGGCGATGCAGACAGCGATGGCCGCAAGCGCAAGCGCCGTCGGCGCCGTCGCGGTCGCTCCGGTGAAACCCGCGAAGGCGGCGCTCCCGGTCGCGAGGGCGGCGAGTTCCAGACCGCCGCTGAGGGCGCGGTCGAAGGTAACGTCGAGACCGTTGGCGACGACAGCGAAGGCGAAGACGACGAGGCCGACGATCAGCCTCGTGAGGCCCGTGCCGATCAGCCGGCCGATGGCGAGCGTCGCCCGCGTCGCCGTGGCCGTCGCGGCGGACGCCGCCGGCGTGGTGGTAACGACGAAGGTCTGGCCGGATCGATCTCCGATGAACTCGGACCGACGCAGACCTCGGAAGCCAGCGATGCCGTGGCCGATCTCGAAGGCCAGGACACGCGTAACGACGCACAGCCGCACCAGCACGCAGCTCCGGACGCCGTGACGTCCTATGCCGCACCACAGCCAGAGGCCGAACAGAGCCGTCACAACGCCGTGCCGATGTTCGCTCCGGCAGCGCCTGAGCCGGCGCCGGCTGCCCCTGCTCCTGTCGCAGCACCTCCCCCCGTGCAGGAAGCCGCGGCACCGCAGGAAGATGACAAGGCTGCGGCACGTCGTCGCTCGACGGTGCGCGAGAAGGTCAACTTCGGTTCGACGTCTCCGGAGCCACAGCCCGCGGCAGCGCCTGTCGCTACAGCCCCGGAGCCGGCACCTGCTCCAGCCGCTGCACCGGCCCCTGCGGTCGAAGCCCAGCCGCGCAAAGCCGGCTGGTGGTCACGCGTCCTCGGCAGCGACTAAGCGCCTTCCAACGCAACAACGAAAAGCCGCCCGGCAAAACCGGGCGGCTTTTTTAGTGCTGCGATCTACTGCGGATCAGTCCGTGGTGATTGCCGTTTCGACATCCGATGGATCGATGGTCTTGTTGAGATTGGCGTGCATCGTGTCGTGATCAAGCTCGCCTTCCCACCACGACACGAACACCGTAGCAATGCCGTTGCCCGTGATGTTGGTAAGCGCGCGCACCTCGCTCATGAATTTGTCGATCGAGAACACGATCGCCATGCCGGGCACCAGACGCGGATCAACCACCGACAGCGTGGCTGCCAGCGTGATGAAGCCGGCGCCGGTGACGCCCGAAGCGCCCTTGGAGGTCAGCATCGCCACGATCAGGATAGTCACCTGCTGGCCGAACGACAGATCCACACCGAGCGCCTGGGCGATGAAGAGCGTCGCCAGGGTCATGTAGATGTTGGTGCCGTCGAGGTTGAACGAATAGCCGGTCGGCACCACGAGGCCGACGACCGACTTCGAACAGCCCAGACGCTGCAGCTTCTCCATCAGCTGCGGCAACGCGCTTTCCGACGAAGAAGTGCCGAGCACGATCAAAAGCTCATCCTTGATGTAGACGATGAACTTGAAGATGTTGAAGCCGACGATGCGGGCAATGATGCCGAGCACGACCACCACGAACAGTGCTGCAGTCGCGTAGAACAGCACGATCAGGCTCAACAGGTTGGTGAGCGCCGCCGGGCCGAACTTGCCAATGGTGTAGGCCATCGCGCCGAATGCGCCGAGAGGGGCCGCCTTCATGACAATGGCGATCACGCCGAACACGGCATGCGACGTCTCATCAATCATGTCGCGCAACCTGTGGCCACGCTCGCCCAGCGCCATCAGCGCAAAACCGAACAGGATCGCGAACAACAGCACCTGCAGGATGTCGCCCTTGGCGAAGGCGCCAACGACACTGTCGGGAATGATGTTGAGCACGAAATCGACCGACTTCGTTGCTTCAGCCTGCTTGACGTAATTGGCGACTGCGCCTGCGCTACCTTCGGTCTTGGTCACCAGACCATGGCCGACCTGGAACAGGTTGCCCATCACAAGGCCGAGGATCAGCGCGAAGGTTGAGACGATCTCGAAATAGACCAGCGCCTTGATGCCGACGCGGCCAACCTTCTTGGCGTCCTGGATATGTGCAATGCCAGACACCACGGTACAGAAGATGATCGGCGCGATCACCATCTTGATCAGCTTGATGAAGCCGTCGCCGAGCGCCTTGATCCATTCATTGGTGGCGAACTGAGGCTCCAGCCACCCGACCAGCACACCGATCACGATGGCGATCAGCACCTGAATATAGAGAACCTTGTACCAGGGCTTTTTGACCGGAGCGGCCACTCCCGGACCCGCCGTTGCCGTTACCGCAGACATTCCGCTTCAACTCCCTGAGCATTTTTACTGCCGCGGTCATTAGTCACATGGGCGGCCTCTTGCAAGCCGCCACGCGGAATTACTTGGGCGATTAACGAACAAATATCGCGCCGAGCGTTCAGCGATACCGGCGATCAACCATTCCGCGCAGGACGGGTACCAGGATCGCGCCCAATGTGTTCTTCACTAATGCCCCCGCCAGGAACGGCATCACGCCGACCAACCAGGCTTTCTCGGCGCCGAGCTTCATACCGTAAGCCAGCCAGGCAAAGCCCATGGCCATGATCACGATGTGGCCGATGGCCATGACAACGAACAGGCGGACCATCGAGCGATCCCATCCGCGTTCGCTGAACCAGCCCGTGACGAATGCAGCAACGACGAAGCCGGACAGGAAGCCAGCCGTCGCCCCTGTGAGCGGTTTGAGACCGCCAACCGGCCCGGCGAACACCGGCAATCCCAATGCACCAACGGCGAGATAGGCGATGATCGTCAACGTGCCGAGGCGCCAGCCATAGACGGCGCCGATCATCAAAACGACCAGCGTCTGCAGGGTCATCGGCACATATGGCAGTGGCAGATTGATCTTCGCCGAAACCGCCAACAACGCGACTCCGAACGCCGCCAGCACTATGGCACGGCGCGCAGAAGCCAAGCCTTCACCGCGGCTTGGCCACCACACACTGGCGATCGAGACGTGGGGCAAATTCGAGACAGATGAATCCATCGACAAGACAGGCTCGCTCACTTCGGACCACCCTGCCCGAGCCATTTGCTGATCCGCGCGACCGCCTCATGCATGTCCTCGGTCGAGCTCGCATACGAAAAGCGAATATAGGACTTGCCGTGGATCGGATCGAAGTCGCTGCCGGGCGTTGCGGCGACATGCGCCTGTTCCAGCATCTGCTTGGCGAAATCGAAGCTGTCCGACGTGAATTTCGACACGTCTGCATAGAGATAGAAGGCGCCATCGGCCGGCAGGAAGTCCGTGAGGCCGGCTTGCGGCAATCCTGCGGTCAGGATGCGGCGGTTCTCCTGATAGCCATGCTTGATGTCTTCCATCTGTGCATGACCGTCGAACGCAGCTTCTGCCGCAATCTGCGACAGCGTCGGCACCGAGATCGACAGGTTCTGCTGCAGTCGTTCCATGGACCGCACCAGCGGCTTGGGCACAACCATCCAGCCGACGCGCCACCCGGTCATGCAAAAGTATTTCGAGAAGGAATTGATCACCAGCGCGTTCGGCGACAGCTCGGCCGCGGTCACGGCCGGAAATGCATAATCGAGCCCATGATAGATCTCATCCGAGATGAAGCGAATGCCCGCATCATCTGCCGCGTGGATCAGGCTGGTGAGCGCTTCGCGCGACATCATGGTGCCCGTAGGATTGGCCGGACTCGCGACCAGCACGCCCTTCAGCGGCTTTTCGCTATGCGCGGCGAGCAGATCCTCGGCGGTCAGAGCGTGCCGCTTGTCGGCATGGGTTTCGATCAGCACCGGCTCGCAGCCTAGCGCAGTCAGAATATGCCGATACGGCGGATAGCCAGGCACGGTGACGGCGACGCGGTCGCCGGGCTCGAACAGGGCCAGAAAGGACAGGATGAACGCGCCGGAGGAGCCGGTGGTCACCACGATCTGCTCCGGATCGACCGTGCAACCGTAGACGTCGCGATAATGCCTGGAGATCCGCGCGCGCAGCGACGGGGTGCCAAGCGCAGCGGTATATTCAATCCGCCCGTGCGCCAGTGCGGCCTGCGCAGCCTCGATGGCCACCTTCGGCGCGGGCGCTGCCGGCTGCCCGACTTCCATGTGAATCACGTGCCCGCCAGCGGCCTCGATCCGCGCCGCGGCGGCCATCACATCCATCACCATGAACGGGGGAACATCGCTGCGTCCGGACGCCGCAAGAAGGCTGTGTGCCCGGGTTTTGAGGATCGTATCTGGCATGGAAATCTGCTATCTGCGCGGCGTTATGCACGTTACGGCATGGGAGCAACGCCGCGCTCCCGCCGCAATATTTGACTTGTTAGGGCTTATATCGAATCCGAACCTCGGCCAATGATGAAAGACCTGCAGCTGCAGCCTAAAAGGGCTGCATCTCGATTGTTCTCGAAGTTGACCACGCTGCTGACCGCGGCGGCGTTGACGCTGACGCCAATGGCCGCCCATGCGCAGCAAGGCGACGCTCCGCGCCTGCTGCGCGACGCCGAGATCGAACAGCTGCTGCGTGACTATACGCGCCCGATCCTGCGCGCCGCAGGCCTCGAAAAGCAGAACATCCAGGTCGTCATCATCAACAATGCCAGCTTCAATGCCTTTGTCGCTGACGGTCGCCGCATCTTCGTCAATCACGGCGCGCTGATGCAGTCACAGACGCCGAACCAGCTGATCGGCGTGCTCGCCCACGAAACCGGCCATCTCGCCGGCGGCCATCTGTCAAAGCTGCGCGAGCGCATGGCACAGGCACAGACCCAGATGATCGTGGCGATGCTGCTCGGCGTCGGCGCCATGGCGGCCGGAGCGCGCGGCGGCAACTCCAATGGTGCTGCCGGCAATATCGGCGCCGCAGCGGTCGCCGCGCCGCAAGCGATGATGATGAATACGATGCTGTCCTATCAGCGGCAGCAGGAAGAAAACGCCGATCGCGCCGGCGTCAAATTCCTGAACCAGACCGGCCAGTCGTCCAAGGGCATGTACGAGACGTTCCAGCGCTTCGGCACCGACAGCCTGTTCGCAGCACGCGGAAGCGACCCGTATATGATGTCGCATCCGATGCCCCGGGAGCGCGTTGCCGCCCTCGAGGAACTCGCGAAGTCGAGTCCCTATTGGGACAAGAAGGACGATCCCGCCCTGATGCTGCGCCACGAGTTGATGCGCGCCAAGACCGCCGGCTTCATGGAGCAGCGCGACACGGTATTGCGGCGCTATCCGCCGTCCGACACCAGCCTGCCCGCGCAATATGCCCGCGCCATCGCCACCTATCGCCATGGCGATCTGCGCGTGGCTGTCGAGCAGATCGATGCGCTGATCAAGGCGCAGCCTAACAATCCATATTTCTACGAGTTACGCGGCCAGGCCTTGCTGGAAGGCGGCAAGCCCAATGAGGCGATCACGCCGCTGCGCCGCGCGGTGCAGCTCTCCAACAACGCGCCACTGATCGAGATGATGCTCGGCCAGGCACTCGTCGCCTCCGACAACAAGGCCTATACCGACGAGGCGATCCGCATCTTGCGCACTGCTGTGGCGCGTGAGAGTGAAGCGCCCGTCGGCTACATGCAGCTAGCCATGGCCTATGGCCGCAAGGGCGAACTCGCAGAGGCCGACCTGGCCTCGGCCCAGGCGGCCTTCCTGCGCGGCGACAACAAGACTGCCCGCGATCTTGCCTCGCGCGCCAAGGCCCGGTTTGCCGTGGGCACGCCCGGCTGGGTGAAGGCCGATGACATCATCGCCGCGAAAATGCCGGGGAAGAACTAGCGCGCCTCCCTCTGCAATGTTCTGAAACAAATGGCGGCCGATCCGTAATCTTTCGCAATGTGGCTGACAATTTGTCTCCGTACGCAGTGTCCCTGACTATTGGGGGACATCTCTATGCGCGCGAACGCCATCAACCACGTGTTGAAACTGATATGCCTGCACGCTCTGACAGCAACTGTCGCTGGATGCGCCACGGCGCAGCTGGAGACATCAGGGTCTCTCGCCTCGTATAACGACCTCGCGCCGGCCGACGGCATCACTACCAAGTCCAAGATGCGCGTCGACAAGGCCGGTGTCCTGGCGGCCAGGAGTGTCAGCATCATACCCACGTCATTCTCTCATGCCGCATCTCGAGCCGCCCTCACCGACAAGCAACGTCGCGTCATCGCGAATGCTGTCGACCGTTCCGTCTGTATCGGACTGAGCGACCGCTTCAATGTGGTCCCATCCGGGCAACCCGCCGACCTGATGGTGCATGTCACCGTGACGCGTGTGACCGTCACCGATCCGAATGTCGCTGGGGCCGCCAAGGTTGCCTCCGCCGCACCGATGTTCATCAGTGCAGGCTTTCCCATCGTCGTACCCCGGATCCCGTACGGCATGGGCGGCCTGTCGGTGGAAGCGGAAGCCCGCGACGTACAAGGCCAGCAGAAAGCGGCATTCGTCTGGGCTCGCGATGCCGACATGTTGACGAGCACACCGCGCGTTGCGGCATCCGGCGACGCCTACGATCTGGCGGGCGAGTTCGGCGCAGATTTCAGCAAGCTCCTCATTACCGGTGAAAATCCGTTCGACAAGAAGCTGTCCACGCCCAGTCTACAGCGCGTGAATTCGGCTTTTGGGGGGAAGCCTAAATACGCTGCCTGTGACGCCTTCGGGCGCACCGGCGTTTCCGCCTTCATCGGCGGGAAAATGGGAGCACCTCCCGAGTGGAACGACGACGCGATGCCGGTGACGGAATGACCGGACATGCATGACAGTGATTACCGTCCCTCCGCCCAAGACAGCTATGCTACGACATCAGCAGTCACGTTGAACGAACAACCGCCTGGAGCCGGATGCCGCCCAATGCAGACCATGTCTCACATCCTCATCGTCGATGACGATCTTGCCATACGAAAACTGCTGGGACGCTATCTGACCGAACAAGGCTACCGCGTATCCATCGCCTCCGACCAGCGAACGATGAAGGAAGCGCTGCAGACCAACGAGGTCAGCCTGATCGTTCTCGATGTCCTGCTCCCCGATGGGTCGGGGCTCGATATCTGCCGCGATCTTCGGCGGGAGGGTTCCGAGATACCCGTCATCCTGTTGACGGCGCTGAAGGAGGATGTCGACCGGATCATCGGCCTCGAAATCGGCGCGGACGACTATCTCGGCAAACCGTTCAATCCGCGCGAGTTGCTCGCCCGCATCCGCGCGGTGCTTCGCCGCAAGGTGACGCAGGATATCCAGCTCTCCCAGGTGCTCGAACATCACTTCGGCAGATTTAAACTCCATCCCGGCGCGCGGCAGTTGCTGGACGAAAACGGGCAGCCGTTCGATCTCACGACAGCTGAATTTGAACTGTTGCTTGTGCTCGTCAGACGGCCGGGTCGCCTACTCTCGCGTGATCAATTGATCGAACTGACGAACCGAAGCTCCGACGACGTGTTCGATCGCTCGATCGACGTGTTGATGAGCCGGTTGCGCAAGAAGCTTGGCGACAATGATGATTTCCAGTTGATCAAAACCGTGCGCAACGGCGGTTACATTTTCTCGGCACGCGTTGAAACCATTGGCGCAGACACATGAACTCCATACGCATTCGATTTTCCTTGATGCTCGTGGGCTCGGTCCTTTGTGTGGTGATCCTGGCCAGCGCCGTGATGTCGCAAATGATACTCGGGCTGGTCGAAAAGGATTTTCGTGACGGATTGACGTCTCGCGTCGCTGCATTTTCCAACAGCATCACCTTTCGCGGAAACGATGCAGTCTTTCATCTTCAGCCGGCGCCCATCGAGGGAAAGCTTCTGGAAGCGCCGACCAAGCTTCTGCAGGAAGCATTTCAAAAATCGCAAGCCAATTTCGACATTTTCGTCAAGCAAACGCCGGATGGCCAACGATGGGCGTCCATCAAGATGGGCCCCGGCTGGCTGAGCTGGCCCATACGCGAGCACGCGCCGCCTCCTGAAGTGTGGTGGGGCCTCGCCGGCTGGATGGTACTGATCACGGTTGGCGTCATCGGGGTTGCTCTTACGGTCGCCCATCAGACGACGAACCAGCTTAAATTGCTGCAGAGCATGGCGATGTCCGTTGGTAAGGACGGCGTGCTGCCCGTGCTCAAAGAAGAAGGGTCTATCGAAATCAAGGCAACCGCTCAGGCACTGAACATGATGGGCGCAAGTCTGAAAAAAGCGATGGACAGCAAGATCAGACTTGTGGCTGCCGCGGGGCACGATTTGCGGACACCCATGACACGCATGCGTCTGCGCGCCGAATTTCTCAACGAACGAGAGCGTGAGGAGTGGCTGCATGACCTCGATGAAATGGATCACATTGCCGACAGCGCCATCCAGCTCGTTCGGGAAGAGACCGTCGGAAAAGGCACCGAACACGTCAGACTCGACGAACTCGTCGGGGACGTTTGTGCCGAACTCGCCCTGATCAAGATGCGGGTGACAATTGCCGGACTCGATCACAGCAGCGTCAAGATCTCACCGCTCGCACTCAAGCGCGCCCTACGCAATCTCATCATCAATGCTGCGACCCATGGCGGCGGCGCCATCGTAAGCCTGCGCGTTCACGATCGCCGCGCTGTCGTCCTGATCGATGACAACGGTCCCGGCATTCCCGAACAATTCCTGGCAAGTGCCTTCGAACCGTTCTTTCGCGCCGATCCGGCCCGCCGCCAGTCAATCCCCGGCGCCGGGCTCGGCCTGGCCATCGCCAAGGAAATTGTCGAACGACAGGGAGGCACGCTCGAGATCGAGAACCGGCAACCTCACGGGTTAAGGCAGACGCTTTCCATTGAGATCGATATCGCGAACGTATCATCGGTCGCAGCCTGAACGACGCGCTCGCCATGCGACCACACGGTCGCCGCTGCAGACGATCGCTGGCGAACAATCCTTGGCAAGCAGCCCCTGTTCAGCCGGACCACAAGATCATCGCGATCCCGAAGACGAGCAACGGATAATACGCAACCTCCACGCTCAGGAACGCGATGTCTTTTGTACGAGACCAGAGGCGCCGAACGGATATCCGTATTCGGGAGCGTTCCAAAGACGCTGTTGGAGCGATGCGACACATCTAGCTACCCTGCCCCCTCAACCCTTCCAGGTTGGATTGAAATCCACTGGCCGAACCGCCCTTGGCACGACCGTAGGCGTAGAGCTCTTTCATATAATCAGTATCGAAATTGGTTGGATCGCTCGTGGTGAGCTTGCCCGCGTCGATGGCCGTTGCTTTGAAATCCCAGTTGTTGCGTTTGCAGAAATCGTATGTCGCGATCATCGCATTGCGCGTATTGGCCTTCACCGAGGTCTGAAACGAGCGCGCCACGATCGGAAGCGTCAGATCCGACGTATAGGAGGCGTCGGGCGACAGCTTGCCGTTAACGATCACGAAGACCCGAGACTTCGTAGCCAGCGATCCCGCATGGGCCGTCAACACGCTTTCCGGCACAGCCAGAATATTCGATGTCACGCCGCCATCGACATGCATCTCGGAATACATGTTTCCGCCGGACTCGACGGCGATCAAGGCCGGCGGGAAAATCCCGGGAATAGCGGCCGACGCAGCGAGAACATTCCGGAACAACTCATAGCGGCCAGGACTATCGCTGCTTGCGATCTCCCCCATATTCCAGAGCGTCGTCCCTTGGGTGTCGAGGTTCGTGGTGGCCACGATGAGCATCTTGCCCTTGCGATACCGTGCGCCGACCGCATCGATGATCCGATCATCGGCATATTTTGAGATGAGGTCTTTCATCGGCCCCGCCTTGAAGACGCCCGATCCAACAACGGCGTTGATACCCGCGATACGC
The DNA here is from genome assembly GCF_900188215.1 of Tardiphaga sp. OK246. NCBI lineage: Bacteria > Pseudomonadati > Pseudomonadota > Alphaproteobacteria > Hyphomicrobiales > Nitrobacteraceae > Tardiphaga > Tardiphaga sp. OK246. The sequence goes on along the minus strand of NZ_FZOX01000002.1, from coordinate 522,101 downwards.
ATCAGATTTTCAGTCGCGCCGCTGGTGAAGATCGCTTCGAGACGGCCGTCATAGCCCGGGCCGAGAAACGCGAATGGCGCAATCAGGGCGCCGACGCTGGAGCCGGTGACGATATCGAACTCGGGGCGCAGCCCGGAGTCGGACCAGCCTTTCAGGAATCCTGCGCCATAGGAGCCGTCAGCGCCGCCGCCGGACAAGGCAAGGATGGTGAGCGGTGCGGCACCGCGCCGCGATCCCGCGAAGATGCGATAGCCTTCGTCGGGCGATATCCTGGCCAACGGAATCTGCGGGATCGTCGCGCGCGCGCTTGCGATCAGCGGCGCGCGCGGCAGCGACGCACACGCCGACAGCAGCAGCGCCGTGCAAATAATGGTAAGCGTCGCGCGAGGCATCACGCGAGCTCCGCAACGATCAAAGTGAATCTTGAATACTGGACCATGCGGGTTTCCATGTCCGGAAACTCTTGCACGGTTGATTTGCCATTTGTTTGCGCGTTTATTTCATTATGTTTCGTGCGGCGGCTGCAATCCGAATGCGACAATTCCATCCACGCGTCCACGAATGGGAAGATGACCGAGTGCACTGACCGTGAATGGCGGTGCCGAGGCAAAACAATCCATCGCCGCCTTCGATGCGACAAAACCGCCCTCTACATCACGACTGAGCTCTTCCAGCCGCGAGGCGGTGTTCATGACGTCGCCATTGAAGACGATCGCGCGTTTGACGTCGCCGATTTCGCCGATGATCACCGGCCCGAAATGCAGGCTGCCGCGAATGCGGGGCGCCGCGCCAAACTCACGTTCAAACTGCCCCGTCTTGCGCGCCAATTCGTCGCGCATGGCGATGAAGCAGCGCAACGGACGGCAATCGACCGCACCGTCCCGTTTCGGCCAGGTCACGATCATCTCGTCGCCGACATAGGCAAGTACCTCGCCGCGATAGTCGACAACCGGAAGCGATAGCAGGCGAAAGGTCCGATCGAGGAAACGGTGGATACCGACGCCACCGAGTTGCTCGGCCAGGCTGGTCGAGCCCGCAATATCCACGAACAGGACGAAACGCTCTTCCTCGACCGGCGTGTGATAGCGCCCGGTGAAGAAGTTCAACAACGCGCGTCCGCCGACGAGATTGGTGATTGCCAAAGCCAGATTGACGACGATGGAGACGACGACCGAATAGACCAGGCTGGACCAGAACGTATCCTCCGCGATCTCGACCGTCCGCCCGATCAGCACATCCGCAAGCCGAAACCATTGCACGGCCAAAATCACGACGGCGTAGAACGCGCTCTTGATCAGGAGGTTGGCGGTGAACGAGCGACCGCTCAGCCAGATCCGGATCGGACCATCGGCCACCATGATTTCGAAGCCGCCCAGAACCGTGCTGATCACCAATCCGATCACGAGCCCGGGCAGAATGGGCAGATCGTGGGTGGCACTGAACGCCACGCCGGCGGCGGCGCCAGCGGCCATAATCGTCGTGAGGACCCTTAGTTTCCGTTCAAGCCTGGCGTTCATGGTCCCTCCCACCGGCACAGCCGACGGGAGGGTATATCAAATCGTCCAAGGGAGGGCTGACACGGGCCGATGGCAAAGGTTGCCCGCCTGCGGCGCCTCACCGGGCCCTGCCGTGCACGCCGATCTGATCTTCATCCTTTTACAACCACCCCAAGCTTCTCGCCGGCAGCGGTCAGGTTCCGTTAACGGAACTCGCTGCATTTAGTGAAAATGGATGCGCTCATCGCGTCCGGCGGGGAGACCAATGCAGCCATCGGATCACGAAACCGCACACAGCGGCGTCACACGCACGTGGGACCGGCGGCGATGAGCACGACGACCATCTTCTGGTTCACGCTCGCCAACTTCCTGTCATCAGGTCTCGTCTGGGCCTATGTCGCACGCTGCTATCCGAACTTCGTCCCGGCCCGCTACTGGAGCGCCGCTTCACTGAGCGCGTCGATCGGCCCTGCTCTCGGCCTGCTGTTTCCCAATCCCGTCGGCCTGCTGTTCGCCGCGCAGATGACGGTTCTCGCTTACTGTCTGTCAGAGGTCGGTATCCGCCGCTTTTACGACAGGCCTACATCCTGGATCGCCACCGCCCTGGTAATTTCCGCGAGCCTCGCCGGCTTCATGTTCTTCAGACTGGTCATCGACGATTATGCGATGCGCGTTGTCGTCTACTCGCTGAGCCAGGGCGTTCCCGTGGCGCTGACGCTACCGCTGCTACTGTCGCGTGATCACCGGCGCAGCAATCACGGCGCACGGATGGCCGGCTACCTCTCGATTCTCTTGCTTGTTGCTTTTGCCTGCCGCGCGATCGCCGCGCTGCTTCATCTGGGCGGCAGCGAGACGACCATGGTGACGGTCGATGCGGTACAGGCCGGCTTCATGCTGGTGGCGGCATTCCTCGCCATGACATGGAATTACGGACTGCTGATGATGGCGATCGACCGCCTGCGTGGCGACGCAGCCGAACTGGCGCTGATCGACGATCTGACCGGCGCTGGCAATCGCCGCCGCCTGTTGCAGCGGATGGACGAGGAATGTGCGATGGCGCGGCGGACCGCACGCCCATACGCACTGCTGGCGATCGACCTCGACGGCTTCAAGGCGGTCAATGATGGCTTCGGTCACAGCGCCGGCGATGACTGCCTGAAGCAATTCGCCCAAGCGGCACAAGATCAGTTGCGCCCCGGCGATACGCTGGCCCGATGCGGCGGCGACGAGTTCTGCATCGTGCTGCCCGACACCGACCTGCAGCAGGCCGGCGAGATCGCGCGGCGCGTGCTGGCCGCCTGCCCGCGACAATTTGGCAATGCCGGACACACAGTGAGGACCCTATCCGCCTCCATCGGCGTCGCGCAGTGGTCCTCTGACCTCATCGCCTCCCCCGAACGGTTGATGGCGGCTGCCGACCACGCCCTGTATCAGGCCAAACATAGCGGCAAGAACCGGGTCGTGCTCTATGAGCCCGCACCACCGCTGGCACCGATCTTCGATGACGAGATCGGAAGCGCTCCCTTGCCGGCACCGCATGCCCTTACTGCAATGACCGGGCCGGATCACCACCATTCCGGCTTCTGAGACCTGCGGCGCCATGATGAATTGCGCGTGACCGCCTTCACAAATAACGCGTATTTCACCCTCAAAATGCTAAGTAGCTTCCCGAATGACACGTGGCTTTCTGACTCGGCCTTTTCCAAAGGATAATTTGCCCATGCCTTCGTTCCGCCTTCTCGTCTCTGCCGCAGTGGCCCTCGCCCTGTGCGGCGCGCCTGCATCGGCGCAGACGTTCAATGACGCCCAGCGCGGCGAGATCCAGAAGATCATCAAGGACTACCTGATCACCCATCCGGAAATTCTCGAAGAGGTCTCGGCCGAGCTGACCAAGCGTCAGGCGCAGGCTGAAGCCGAGAAGCATCAGGCTGCGATCGCCGCGAACGCAAACACCATCTTCAACTCGCCACGCGGCGTCATCGTCGGCAACAAGGATGGCGACGTCACCTTCGTCGAGTTCTTTGATTACAATTGCGGCTACTGCAAGCGCGCCATGGACGACATGATCGGCATCATGAAGAACGATCCGAAGCTCAAGGTCGTGCTGAAGGAATTCCCGGTGCTCGGGCCCGGCTCGGTTGAAGCCGCCCAGGTTGCTGTCGCCGTGCGCATGCAGGACCCGACCGGCAAGAAGTATCTCGATTTCCACCAGAAGCTGTTGAGCGGCCGCGGCCAGGCCGACAAGGCCCGCGCCTTGGCAGCGGCCAAGGAAGCAGGTCTCGACGTCGCCAAGCTGGAAAAGGACATGGCCAGCCCGGAAGTGCGCGCGACCATCGAAGAGAACTTCAAGCTTGCGGAATCCATGGGCATGAACGGTACGCCGAGCTACGTCATCGGCAAGCAGGTGATCATCGGTGCCGTCGGCGCAGACGCGCTGAAGGAGAAGATCAACCAGGCCCGCTGCGGCAAGGCGCTCTGTTCGTAAATCCAGACCACCGGCAGGGTGATTCATACCGTCGCCCGCGCCGTCCTGAACATCTCGGAAATATGACAAGCCGGCTGCATCGCAGCCGGTTTTTTATTTATCTTGCGGTAGCGGTCAAAGCGGCTGAACGCCATCTGTGATAGGGTAACCTATCCCCAACGGTAAAAGGATGCAGCGGACACCCCGCCTAAGTTCCCAATGTTGACCGATACCAAACAGGAGCAGCGGCTCCTGAAGATTTCGATTTACGTCACGCTTCTCATTTCATTTGCCAGCATCGCTTTCGGGCTCGCCATCAGTTCGCGCGCCATCGCCTTCGACGGTTTTTACACGTTGATCGACGCAGCCATGACCGGCGTTGCATTGCTGACCGCACGACTGATCAGCAGAGGCGAAGACGACCGCTTCCAGTATGGCTACTGGCACCTTGAACCAATCCTCGCGCTGATCAACGGCACGGTGCTCAGCTTCGCTTGCGCCTATGCCTTCATCGACGGCCTTAACGGACTGATTACCGGCGGTCGCGCCATCGAATTCGGCCCGGGCGCTATCTTCGCCGCGGTGGCGGGTGCCATCAGCTTCGGCATGAGCATCTATATCCGCCGCTCGGCCGGCGAACACGGCTCGCAACTGCTCGACATCGATGCCCGTGCCTGGCTGATGGGCGGTGTACTCAGTCTGGCGGTCTGCATCAGCTTCCTGCTCGGAGCGGTGATGGCGAAGACTCCGGCAGCGGCCTATGCGCCGCTGGTCGATCCGCTGATCCTGCTGGTGGTTGCGATCTGCCTGCTGCCGTTTCCGCTCTCGACGATCTGGAATGCCGGGCGTGACATCCTGCAGGTCGCACCGAGCGATCTCGACGAGGAGGTTCGCGAGCTCGCGCAATCGATCGCGCACAAGCATGGCTTCAGCGACTGCAGCTCGCATGTGATGCGCTCCGGCCGTCAGCAATTCATCGAGATCGGGCTGGTGGCACCGTCCGGCGAGATCAGCAAGACCTTCGCCGAACTCGACGCCATCCGTGCGGAGATTGCCCTGGCCATGGGCGGGCTCAGCCCCGGCTACTGGCTGACAGTGGACTTCACCGCTGACAAGCGCTGGGTTTAAGTCACGCCCGCGCTTTGCGCCGAACACGCCAGGCTAGAAACAGGACGAGCACCACGCCCAGCACGATCGCGCCGGCGCGAAGCCGGCCGCCAGGACGATCGATATAAAGCGAGCGCAGCGATGGCGCCTCTCCGTCGTGCGCAAGACGAAACGCCACAACGCTGTCGCCGATCGAAGTGCCGACTTCCGAATGCCCGCCGGCGGCGATGACCACATACTGCTCTCCGCCGATGACGTAAGTCATGGGATTGGCGACGCCCGGCACTGGCAGTCGCCCCTGCCAGAGTTCGGCGCCGGTCTTCGCATCATACGCACGCAGGTAGGCATCCATCGCGCCGGTGAAGATCACGCCGCCGCGCGTCGGCAGCAGACCATTGACCAGCGGCATGCCGGTGGCCAATGCGAGCCCCAATGGCGCGGTGTCCTCGCTGGTGCCGACCTTCGACTCCCACAGCAACTTGCCCGCCTTGAGGTCCACCGCAACCATCGCGCCCCATGGCGGCTTGTTGCAGGGCATGCCGAGCGGCGACGTTACAAGCGCCCGCGTCATGGCAAAGGGCGCACCGCGCTGCGCGCCAAAATCCGTACCTGCCGGCGGCTTGTAGTTCTGCGCCTCGGCGCGTGGGATCAGCGTCACCCGATGCACGGCGCGGCTCGTATTGGCATAGAGCACCTGCCTGACAGGATCGAAGGCAACGCCGCCCCAGTTGACGCCGCCGCCGGTCATCGGAAACAGCAAGGTGCCGGCCCCCGTCGAAGGTGGCGTATAGAGGCCCTCGTTGCGTCCACTGGCCAGTTCATCCCGGCACTTGCCGCGATCCCAGAATGTCACACCGAACGCCTCATCCGGCGTTACCCGCTGCGGCACCAGTGTCGGAAGATGCGTCGGAAACGGCTGCGTCGGCGACAGCGCTTCGCCCTCGACGCCGCCTTGCGGAACGGCCCCCTCCTCCACCGGCCAGATCGGCGCGCCGCTGGTGCGATCCAGCACAAACAGAAAGCCCTGCTTGGTCGCCTGGATCACGACGTCGCGCGGACCGCTTGCCAGATCGATGCGGGCCAGCGTCGGCTGCGCCGGCACATCGTAATCCCATACATCGTGATGCACGATCTGGAACGACCAGACCAGCTCACCGGTGTCGATCTTCAGCGCGACCACCGAATTGGCATGGGCATTGTTGCCGGGCCGCTTGCCGCCCCAGAAATCCGGACTGGGTGACGACGTCGGCAGGAACAACAATCCGCGTTCGTCATCCACCGACATCGGCGCCCAGACATTGGCGTGGCCGGCTTCGATACCGTCATGGACCAGCGGATCCCACGACCATCGCGGCGCGCCGCTTCGCACATCGAACGCGCGGACGGTCCCCTTGGGCGCGCTCACACGCCGATTGTCGGCGAGTGCAGAACCGACCACGACGACGTCGCGCCCGACCACCGGCGGCGATGTGATCTGAAATTCACCGGGGCCATCAAGCGGCATTCCCGGGTCGAGCTTGACCTCACCCTGCGCGCCGAAGTCGGCACATGGCAGTCCGGTCGCGACATCCAGCGCAATGACACGGGCATCGTTGGTACCCATGAAGATGCGGCTGCGACAAGTAGCGCCAGATGCAGCGCGATCGTCACGCCAATAGGCGACGCCGCGGCACACCCATCGATTGGCCGGACGCACATCCGCTGCGACCCGCGCATCAAAACGCCACTTCTGCCGACCGCTGGCGGGATCGAGTGCAATCACCTCGTTGAATGGCGTACAGAAGACGAGGCTGTCTTCAACCAGGAGGGGCGTCGCTTCGAATTTGGTGCGTGCCATCTGTGCAGGTGTGCGACGCAGGAGATCGCCAGTCTGGAAGCGCCAGGCCTCGATCAGGCGGCCGACATTGTCGGAGGTGATCTGGTCAAGCGGCGCAAAGCGAGAGCCACCACGGTCGCTACCCCAATGCTCCCATCCAAGAGCAGGTGCTACCGACAGGACTACGAGCGCCAGGATTCCTCCAATCCAATTCCTCATCGAAGCACAGCTCCGCAGATCCCGACCGATACGATCTGATGTTAGTCGTTGAGGCCGCCCTGTCCATGTCGAACGCATCGTAAAGAGGCCGGCTGCGTAACAGCCGGCCTCTTTGAAACCTGATCAATATTACAATGATGGTTACGCGACGTCCTCGACTGTCGTCTCGCCGTCATCCGAGCGCTGCTCAAAGCGCGATAGCCTGTTTGCCGTATTTTCCAGGACGCCGGCGACAAAATCGGACACCGAATTCTCGATCGGCGCCGCTTCCGCTATCTTCTGAACGATCATCTCCACAAAGGCAGGCATCGCATTTTCCTTATTTGATGGTGCAATGCACGTGCTGCCATTTGGTTCCGGCTGAGACCGTCTTCATTCCATTTCCGACTTAGGAACATCCCCAACGGTGGTGGATTGCCCTTTACGGAGGAGGAGAAAGAGCAATGCCAAAATATCATTTCGAGATTGTCGATGGTTTCCGGCTTGAGGACCCCGTAGGTCTGGATTGTAGCGACGACACGCAAGCCAGGGATGTCGCCAAGAATATTGCTCATCAAATCGCAGTTGATATCGCAGGCGACTGTGACCGGAAGGTCGTCGTCATCGATGACAACGGCGATGAAGTCTACAAGACGAAGATCAAGCCCTGACGCGGCGTGACGTATACTCAAGCGTAACAAAAGCAATGGAACTACACTTTCTCAGGAACATCCCTCCGCCAATGCCGTTGTACGGCGGGCAATGCATCGCGAGGAGAACCAAGATGAACAACCGTTTATTGATGAGCGTCGCCGCCGCTGCACTGATTGCAGGTTCGGGTTTGGCTAGCGCGCAAAATCCCGGCGGCGCAGGAGCTGCAACGTCGGGTGGTGGCGCCGGAGGTGCCGGAATGACCCGTGAGGCGCCGGCGGGCGGTGCTGCACGTAGCGGCGCAACGAGCGCGCCCGCAGGCGGCGCGGCTGCTGATCGTGCTGCGCCGGCCGAACGCAACGCACCAGTCAACAAGGACGAAGCGACCGACACCACCAACAAGTCCGAGCAGAAGCCGGCGGTGAAGTCGACGCAGTCCGACGACAAGATGCAGCGTGACGACAAGCGTACGACCGACTCGACTCGTGACAGCGGAAAAGCCGGCAAGGACATGAAGGCCGATTCCAAGTCGACCGACTCCAAGTCAGGTGCCGACACCAAGTCGACATCGACGGAGACCAAGTCGACCACGACCACCGGTCAGGCCGGCGCGGGCGCCAAGCTGACCACCGAGCAGCGCACCAAGGTCACCACGGTCATCAAGCAGCAAAATATCCAGCAGGTGACCAATGTGAACTTCTCGATCTCGGTCGGCACCCGTGTGCCGCGCGAGGTCCGCTTCCACCCGCTTCCGGCTGAGATCATCACCGTCTATCCGGACTGGCGCGGCTATGAGTTCTTCCTGGTTCGCAACGAGATCATCGTCGTGAACCCGCGAACACTCGAGATCGTCGCAGTCATCGACGCCTAAGGCGGGGCATCTGATGTGACACCCGGGCGGGCTCGAAAGGGTCCGCCCGTTTGCTATCCGGGACGCTCCGCCCCTGTCGTGATCCGGCAGATCACCGGAAATGGCGCCAGTGGCTTTAACCTTGGTTAATAAGCATTTTCCATAGGTTCCAGCGGGCTTTTTATGAATTGGGTGAGGTATTTGGCTGGGGGAACCGGGGGTCTAAAGGCTTCCCCTCTGCAGTCAGGTTACCTATAACCCCCGCAGACCGGCGCCCACCCGCGCCCATTGCTATTGCCCGGGATGTCCGATGGCCAATACCACGACCAACACCATCTACGTGCTCAACGGCCCCAACCTCAACCTGCTGGGAATCCGCGAGCCGGACACCTATGGGCATGCAACTCTGGCCGATGTCGAGAAGTTGTGCGTGACCACGGCCGCGCAATATGGCCTGACCGCAGATTGCCGGCAGTCCAATAGCGAGAGCGAGCTCATCGGCTATGTCCATCAGGCCCGCGAGAAACACGTGGCCGGCATCGTGATCAATGGCGGCGCTTATTCGCACACCTCGATCGCCCTGCATGACGCCATCGTCGGTGTGCGCATTCCCACCGTGGAAGTGCATGTCAGCAACGTCTACACCCGCGAAAGCTTCCGCCACCATTCCTTCATCGCCAAGGCAGCCTTTGCCAGCCTCTGCGGCTTCGGCATCGAGGGCTATCGCCTTGCGATCAGCGGCCTCGCCGCAAAAATCGGTGCCAACGCCATCGCGTGACGCGCCCGCTTCGCTCATTATTCGTCTTTCACTTCAGACATTGGATTGCCCATGGCCCGCAAGCCTGACGACACACAGACCGCAACGCCGAAAGCCAGCAACGATAGCGGCATGATCCGCGAACTGGCGCTGCTGCTGGATGAAACCAACCTCACCGAGATCGAGGTCGAGCGCGCCGGTCTGCGCGTGCGCGTCGCGCGTAACATCAGCGTTGCTGCCGCTGTGCCAGCTTATGCGCCCGCACCGGCTGCTGCACCCGCGCCTGTCGCCGCAGCTGCTGCCGCACCGGCCGCCGCCGACATGACCAAGCATCCTGGCGCCGTGCCCTCGCCGATGGTCGGCACCGTCTACCGTGCCCCGGAGCCCGGCAAGCCGGCCTTCATCGAAGTCGGCGCCAAGGTTGCTGCCGGACAGACTCTGGTCATCATCGAGGCGATGAAGACCATGAACCAGATCCCGGCGCCGCGGGCCGGTACCGTGACGCAGATCCTGATCGAAGACGGCTCGCCGGTCGAATACGGTGAAGCACTGGTCATCATCGAGTAACACCACAACGTCCTCTGACTTCGGAACGCCATGTTCGAGAAAATCCTGATCGCCAACCGCGGCGAGATCGCATTGCGCATCCTGCGGGCCTGCAAGGAGCTCGGCATCGCGACCGTGGCCGTGCATTCAACAGCGGACGCCGACGCCATGCATGTGCGCCTCGCCGACGAGAGCGTGTGCATCGGCCCGCCGGCGTCGAAAGACAGCTACCTCAACATCCCGTCGCTGCTCGCCGCCTGTGAAATCACCGGCGCAGATGCGGTGCATCCCGGTTACGGCTTCCTGTCGGAAAATGCGCGCTTCGCGGAGATCCTCGCCGACCATAATCTGAAGTTCATCGGCCCCAAGGCCGAGCACATCCGCCTGATGGGCGACAAGATCGAAGCCAAGAAGACCGCCAAGCGGCTCGGCATCCCCGTCGTGCCCGGCTCCGACGGCGGCGTCGGCCCCGAAGACGATGCCATAGCCATCGCCCGCGAGATCGGCTTCCCGGTCCTCGTCAAGGCAGCCGCCGGCGGCGGCGGCCGCGGCATGAAGGTCGCGCAGACCGAAGCCGATCTGCTGATGGCGCTGTCCACTGCCTCGAACGAGGCCAAGGCTGCGTTCGGCGACGCGTCGGTCTATCTCGAAAAGTATTTGCAGAAGCCGCGCCACATCGAAATTCAGGTGCTGGGCGACGGCCGCGGCGGCGCGCTGCATCTCGGCGAGCGCGATTGCTCGCTGCAGCGCCGTCACCAGAAGGTCTGGGAGGAAGGCCCCTCGCCGATCCTGTCACCGGAAGCGCGCGCCAGGATCGGCGGCATCTGCGCCAAGGCGATGCAGGACATGCAGTATCTCGGCGTTGGCACCATTGAGTTCTTGTACGAGGATGGCGAGTTCTATTTCATCGAAATGAACACCCGTATCCAGGTCGAACATCCCGTCACCGAGATGATTACCGACATCGATCTTGTGCTGGAGCAGATCCGCATCGCCGCCGGCGGCGACCTGCCCTGCACCCAGGAAGAGGTCAACATCATCGGCCATTCCATTGAGTGCCGCATCAATGCCGAGAACCCGGAGACCTTCCGGCCCTCGCCCGGTACGATCACCCAGTATCACGCCCCCGGCGGCCTCGGCGTGCGCATCGATTCCGCGGTCTATCAGGGTTACAAGATCCCGCCCTATTACGACTCGCTGGTGGGCAAGCTGATCGTTCACGGGAAGAACCGGCCGGAATGCCTAATGCGGCTGCGCCGGGCCTTGGACGAGATCGTGGTGGACGGCGTCGAGACGACCCTGCCGCTGTTCCGGGCTCTGGCCCGGGAAAGCGACATTATCGAGGGCGACTACCACATCCACTGGCTGGAACAGTATCTCGCGGGCAAGCCTCCCAAGACCTGAAACATTTGGGATCAGTCTGGAACCAATCGCCTCGATCCGCGTTTTTTGTGCTGCCGGGAGACGTCCGGCGGCGGGGGCCATATTGAAGTCCAATCTGCAATCCAAGCGAGTATTACGTGACCGCTGACGCCGCCCGCAGGCGAGCGCTATGGCAAATCCTGGTGCTCTTGGCGGGATTGCTGGTGCTTGCCGCCATCAGCGCGGCCTCCGTTATCCTGGTGAACCAGGCACGTGACGATTCCAGGTGGGTGGTCCACACCGTCGAAGTCCAGAACCAGATATCGAACCTGCTGCTGGAAATCCGCCGGACCGAAAGCGCGACCCGCGCCTATCTGCTGTCCAGCGGTCCACAATTCCTTTCCGAATACGAAACCTCTGCGGCCGCGATCCTGCCGGCCGTCGACAGACTGGTGGCACTCGCCAACGACAATCCAGCCCAGGTCGCCAACACGGTCAAACTGCGTGCAGCCGTCGAGCAGCGACTGGCGGAATTCGCCAGGGGGATCGACCGCATCAAGAACAACGACATCCAGTCGAGCATCGACATCCTGCGTCGCGGCGGCGCCAATCAGGCCGTTCAGGACATCGCCGATATCACCCGCGCGATGCGCGCCGAGGAAGGCCGCCTGTTCGTCGAACGCACCCGGACGGCCGACCAGAGCCAGCAATGGGCCTCGTGGGTCACCGTGGCCGGCTCCGGCCTGGTGGTGCTCCTGGCGGCGCTGTCGATCTTCCTCGTGCGCCGCTCGTCCAACGCCCGCGATGAGGCGGAGGCCAGGTTGCGCGACAGCAACATCGACCTCGAAGCCGCCGTTGAGGAGCGCACCGCCGACTTGCGCGAGGCCAACGACGAGCTGCAGCGCTTCTCCTATATCGTCAGCCACGACCTGCGCTCGCCGCTGGTCAACATCATGGGCTTCACCAGCGAGCTCGAAGAGCTGCGCGGCGATATCTTCAGGCGCATCGCAACGCTCGCCAATGCGGACCCCGTCGTGCCCGATGTGAACGGCGAATTGCCGGAGCCGGCGCTGCCCGAACAGGACAAGCAACTCTCCGCCGATTTCACCGAAGCGCTCGGCTTCATCAAATCGTCGATCGGCAAGATGGACCGCCTGATAAGCGCGATCCTCAATCTAACCCGCGAGGGCCGACGCGAATTCAAGCCCGTCAAGATCGACACTCGCGAACTCATCGAAGGCATCGCTTCCACCGTAGCGCATCAGGCAGCCGAGACCGAAACCCAGATCCGCATCGAGCCATTGCCTGACATCGAGAGCGATCGTCTCGCAATGGAACAGATCTTCGGCAACCTGATCGACAATGCGTTGAAATATCTGAAGCCCGGCGTCCCTGGCGACATTCGCGTCAAGGGCCGCACCAAGATGGGCTTTGCGATCTTCGAGATTATCGACAACGGCCGCGGCATCGATCCCCGGGATCATCAGCGCATCTTTGATCTTTTCCGCCGTGCGGGTACACAGGACAAGCCCGGCCAGGGCATCGGATTGGCCCATGTGCGCGCTTTGGTGCGACGAATGGGCGGCACCATGTCGGTGTCATCGGAACTCGGCAACGGCAGCAACTTCACCGTCACGCTGCCGGCCAGATGGACGGGGCATAACCGGGATAAACAAACATGAGTAAGCCAGTTACCATCATTATGATCGAAGACGACGAGGGTCACGCCCGTCTGATCGAACGCAATATCAGGCGCTCGGGTGTCAATAATGAGATCATCCCGTTCACCAACGGTACAGACGCCGTCAACTATCTGTTCGGCAAAGATAGCACTGGCCTCGATCACAAGGGCGAAGCCCTGCTGATTCTGCTCGACCTCAACCTGCCCGACATGACCGGGATCGATATCCTGAAGCGTGTCAAAGAGAACGAATTTCTCAAATGCGCGCCTGTCGTGGTCCTCACCACCACCGACGACGCGCAGGAAATCAAACGCTGCTACGAATTGGGCTGTAACGTCTACATCACCAAGCCCGTGAACTACGAGAGCTTCGCCAACGCGATCCGCCAACTCGGTCTGTTTTTCTCCGTCATTCAGGTTCCGCAAGCGTCCACATGACATCTGCCACGACGCCTACGCTGCTGTATATCGATGACGACGCAGGTCTTGCGCGGCTGGTGTCGCGCGGCCTGACGCGGCAGGGCTTTGGCGTCGAGCATTGCGACAATGGCGAAGCCGGTATCGAACGGATCAAGCAGGGTGGCATCGACGTCATCGCGCTCGATCAGTACATGCCGGGCCTCGACGGATTGGAAACGCTTGAGCAGATCCAGAAACTGCCCTCGCCGCCCCCGGTGGTGTTCGTCACGGCGTCGCAGGACAGCAAGATTGCCGTGACCGCCCTCAAGGCGGGTGCCGCCGACTATCTGGTGAAGGACACCCAGGGCGACTTCCTGCCGCTGCTGCATGTCGCCTGCACGACCGCCATCAAACAGGCCCTGATATCAAAGGCCCGCGACGACGCCGAAGCCGAAGTCCACGCATCGCGTGATCGCTACGCGGCCCTCGCAGCCGAGCGTGAAGTGCTGCTGCGCGAAGTCAATCACCGCGTTGGCAACTCATTGCAGATCATCGCCTCGCTGCTCCATCTACAGGCCAATTCAACCAGTGAAGATCACGTCAAGGTGGCACTGACCAATGCCATGGGCCGTGTCGCGGCCGTGGCGCAGGTCCATCGCCGGCTGTACACCTCGCACGACCTCAACAGCGTGCTGCTCAATCAGTATCTGGAAGCCCTGCTGGAAGATCTCCGTCGCTCGGCCGAGGGCAACCGGATGTCGCGCCTGACGCTGAAAGCTGAGTCCGTCGAGATCGACCCGGACCGCGCCGTGGCCATCGGCATCATCGTCAACGAGCTGGTGATGAACGCCGTCAAATACGCCTATCCCGACGGCGCCGGCCCGATCCATGTCGTGCTCACCGCGCAGGGCGACCAGCTCGAACTGTCGATCACTGACGATGGCGTCGGCCTCAACGTGAAAGTCGACCCGCGCTCCACCGGCATGGGCCAGCGCATCGTCAATGCCATGGCCAGCAAGCTCGAAGCTTCCGTCGAGCGGGATCCCGACCATACCGGCACCCGCATCGTGCTGCGGTTCTGTGCCGTCACCAAGCCCGCGGCCAAGCCGCCTGTGAGTGCGGCGGGCTAGGCCTGCCTGCGCTGCGGCCGCGCCTTAAACACCCCCAACCTGCACAAATATGCCGCGCCCGTTCGCCTTGCGCGGTTCCATCGCATGCCTAGACTGCACCTTTCAGTCTGCTGATATTTCTATTTCTTTCCGGACCTTGGATTTCATATGCGCTGCCTTGTCGTAGCCGATCTCCACTATTCGCTGCCCCAGTTCGACTGGCTACTCAGCGTCGCGCCGCAATTCGACCTCGTGATCTTTGCTGGCGACGCTCTTGATATCGCCTCGGTCGTCGACTTCCGCGCTCAAATCCTGGTGGTGAAAAAGTATCTCGGCCTGCTTGCCCAACGCACCAAGGTGATCCTGTGCTCTGGCAATCACGATCTCGACGAACGCAACGATGAAGGCGAGAAGATCGCGCGATGGGTCGGCGATGTTAGGCAACTCGGCATTGCTTGTGATGGTGACAGTCTCACCATCGGTGATACGCTCTTCACGGTTTGCCCATGGTGGGACGGTCCGCTGGTGCAGCAGCGTATCGTGCAACAACTCAGCGAAGCATCCGCACAAAGTGCAAAACGCTGGATCTGGGTCCATCACGCACCGCCGACCAACTCGCCGACGAGCTGGGGCGGCAAGCGTTACTTCGGCGATGTCGAACTGGTGCAATGGATCGAGGCGCATCGGCCCGCGATGGTGATCTCAGGCCACGTGCATGAGTCTCCGTTTGTCAAAGACGGCTCATGGTACGACCGGATTGGTGAGACCTGGGTGTTCAATGCAGGCCGACAGTTCGGTCGGCCGCCAACTTACATCGTACTCGACCTCGATGACGGCACAGCATTCTGGCTATCGGCGGAAGGCGCTGACCATATCGATCTGAACGCTCCGCTGCAGCGTCCGGCGTTACCGATCAAGGTCGCGCCCGCATGGCTCACATCCGTGGATCGTTTTGTCGATCCGAGCCCCGATCCGAACCTGGTGACACCTTCGTCGGCGACAGGTTGACCATGTTGTCCAGGAGTTCACCGACCATCGACAGATGCGTACCATGGCCGGCATATTGCTGCTTGATATCGGCGAGATAACTCGTCGCCACATTGAGCCGCTGCGCGAGCAACCGCGCGATCATCAGCGCGACGGTCGGGTGATCCCGCAGGAAATCCGTCGCATTCTCGAACTCATAGACTTGCGTCTCCATCGCGGCGCGCACGGTCGCGGTATGCGGCTGTTCGAGGAGCACCGACATTTCACCGACTACAGCACCGGGTTCGGTCAAACTCGCAACCACCGTGTCGCCCTTGACGACATCGAGCTGCCCTTCGATCAGCACGAACAAATGCCCGCTGGTCTGTCCTTCCCGGATGATCGTATCGCCAGCTCCAACGCTGTGCTTCACGCCATCGCTGCAATGATCCAGAACGGCGCGCATATCAGGCACTCCAACATGGTTGATAAAGCGTATGCTCGCCGTGACGATCGCGTGACACAAGGCCCGATTGCGCCGAAATTGTCGGCAACCGGCGCATATTGGGTGCGGCGGAGCTTGCGAGACGTCCCGCCCCGGCTACCACGTCTTTCTTCCTGTTGCATTTGTTCGGGAGATAGTTATAGTTAGTTGCTTCCTTAGCAATAAGGCCCGTCCTTCCAGACGGGCCGTTGCCATTTTAGGGGGCCTTTGCGATGAGCCGTTCCAACCGGATCGATCATATTCGCCTGACGTCGCATCCTGCGCCGGGCGCCAAGCATCACTTCCCGATCCAGTGGGGCGCAGCCTCCGCACGCGAACGTGGACCGGTCATCGGCACCGTTTCCCGCCCGCAGGACCGCAACGTCATTGGCACCCATGGCGGCTCCTATTCGGTCTATCGCGCACTCGCGGTTTCATCCGGCGCGCTTGATCCGCTGAAGCGTCCCGATCTCACAAATACCCATCCCGCTGCTATCGTCGGGCCTTTCGGACAATGGACCGATCCCGAGAAGATCGTATCGCTCGATCCCTGGGGTCATCTCGTTGCCGAAAACTTTGCGCCCGAGATCGCCGAAGGGATCGATATCCGCCCGAGCATTGCGATCACCAAGGCGCGGCTCGATCTGCCCGAGCTGCAGGCCGCGATCGCCGGCGGTCGCCTCAAACACGACGGCGACGTCGTGCATGCCAATGGCAGCGTCTCCGTCGTCAAGATTGCCATCGATCCCGTGTGGTATCTGCCCGGTCTCGCCAAACGCTTTAATACCAGCGAGAACAATCTGCGCCGCCAGCTATTCGAACAGACCGCCGGCATGTTTCCCGAACTCGTGACGCGGCCTGACCTGCAGGTGTTCTTGCCGCCGATCGGCGGGACTACCGCCTATCTGTTCGGCGACGTCAGCAAGCTGCCGGATCACATGACCAAGATCACCTGCCGCGTTCACGACGAGTGCAACGGCTCGGACGTGTTCGGCTCCGATATCTGCACCTGCCGTCCCTATCTGATTCACGGCATCGAGGAATGCGCACGCGCCGGCCAGTCTGGCGGTCTCGGCATCATCATCTACAACCGCAAGGAAGGCCGCGCGCTCGGCGAGGTCACCAAGTTTCTGGTCTACAATGCGCGTAAGCGCCAGGAAGGCGGCGACGCCGCTGCGCAGTATTTCGAACGCACCGAATGCGTCGCCGGCGTGCAGGATGCACGCTTCCAGCAATTGATGCCGGATGTGGTGCACTGGCTCGGCCTCAAGCGCATCGATCGCTTCATTTCCATGAGCGACATGAAGCATGATGCGTTGACCAGTCAGGGCGTCGAAATCGTCGAGCGCGTGCCGATCCCCGACGACATGATCCCGGCCGATGCGCATGTGGAGATCGCCGCCAAGAAGGCGGCCGGCTACTTCACGCCGGCCCCGGTGACACCGCAGGATCTGATCGACTCCGTCGGTCGCGGGCTTGAGAAGTATTGAGATATCAGCAGTGAATCCCCAGACCCCGGAAGCCTCTGCCGCCCTCTCGTTACTGTCAGCTCACGCCGTGCGCACCCGTGCGCAACGCATGCTGAACCTCGGCCTCGACGACAAACTGCCGAACTTCCGTATCGATCTCACGCGCATGAACGACGTGATCAACCTGGTGCTGGACACGACGCGCGCCTCCTATCCGTCGCTCGATGTCCCGTTCCACTCGCGCTGGCGTCACTTCGTCAATGCCGGCGACAATCGCTGGGCCGATGTCGCGGATGGCATTTCATGGCCTGATCGCGCGGCACGCGGACGCGCGGAATTCGATCTCGCCATCACCAGCGTGTTCCTCGATGCCGGGGCCGGTCCAACCTGGCGCTATACCGATCCCCAAACCGGCGCGGCCATCGGCCGCTCCGAAGGTCTCGGTCTCGCGAGCCTTGCGATGTTCGCCGGCGGCACGTTCTCTGCCGATCCCGCGCAGCCACTGCGCGCCGATGCCAGCAAGCTCGCAGAGCTCGACGTCAGCGATCTCAAGCGCGGCATGCAGGTCTCCGACACCAATCCAATGGTCGGCATCGACGGCCGCGCCGATCTGCTGCGCCGGCTTGGCGAACACGTGGCGTCGAAGCCCGATGTGTTCGGCACCAGGGATAGGCCGCGGCCCGGCGGATTGTTCGACCGCCTGGCGTCGCTGGCTGACAATGGCCGCCTGCCCGCTCCCATCATCCTCTTGGAACTGCTGCTGCAACTCGGCCCGATCTGGCCGTCGCGGCTGACGCTGGAGGGCATCGCGCTCGGTGATTGCTGGAAGCATCCGGCGATGACGACCTCGGATGCGACGAGCGGCCTTGTGCCCCTCCACAAGCTGTCGCAATGGCTGGCCTATTCGCTGATCGAACCGCTGCAGACCGCAGGCATCGATGTGACCGATATCGACGGCCTCACGGGATTGGCCGAATATCGCAATGGTGGCCTTTTCGTTGATGGCGGTGTCCTGAAATTCCGCGATCCCGCTGACGCCGCGCGAGAGCACGACGTATCGTCGCCGCTGGTGGTGGAATGGCGAGCGCTGACCGTGGCGCTACTTGACCGCGTCGCCGGCGGCCTGCGACAAAGACTGAAGCTCGACGCGACGTCGCTGCCGCTGGCCAAGGTGCTCGAAGGAGGCACATGGGCCGCCGGTCGCATCCTGGCGCGCGAGCGCCGCGAGGATCATTCGCCGCCGGTGAAGGTCATCAGCGACGGTACGGTTTTCTAGATCAAAGACGGTTTTACACTCTCGCAACGGATGAGGTTCATGGACGGCGTCACGATCGTTAATCACCCGCTGGTGCAGCACAAGCTGACGCTGATCCGCGACAAGAACCGCTCGACCAAGGGCTTTCGCGAACTGCTCAACGAAATCGGCATGCTGCTGTGCTACGAGGTGACGCGCGACCTTCCGCTCACCGATGTCGAGATCGAAACGCCGATCATGAAGATGACCGGCAAGGAAATCGCCGGCAAGAAGCTGGTCTTCGCACCGATCCTTCGCGCCGGCCTCTCTTTCGTCGAAGGCATGATCGGCCTCGTCCCGTCAGCGCGTATCGCGCATATCGGGCTGTACCGCGATCCCGAAACATTTGTGGCCGTGGAATACTTCTTCAAGGCGCCGACCAATCTCGACGAGCGCCTCGTCATCGTGATCGATCCGATGCTGGCCACGGCAAACACCGCGGTGGCTGCCATCGATCGCATCAAGGAGCGCGGCGCCAAGGATATCCGCTTCGTCTGCCTGCTGGCCGCGCCCGAAGGTATTGAACGTCTACGCGGCTATCATCCGGACGTCCCGATCTGGACCGCGGCGATCGACGACCGGCTGAACGAGCACGCCTATATCGAGCCGGGTCTCGGTGACGCCGGTGACCGCGCTTACGGCACCAGGTAGCGAGGTGCACCGACACGCGGGCGCCTCCGACCACACGACACTTCCTTGGACTGTGGCTCAGTTGATCATCAGCAGCCAGGGCATCACGACCAGCAGCAAGCCGGCGAAATAGATCAACCCGAAAATCAGGCCGAACTTCCAGAAGTCGGCCTTGCCGATATAGCCGCTGCCAAAATACATCGGCGCGGGTCCGGTGGCATAGGGCGAGATCACGCCCATCAGGCCAAGCGAATAGATGCAGAGCAATGTCAGAGTCGACATCGGGATTCCGGGAATGCTCGACCCCACCGCCAGCACGACAGGCAGCATCGCCGCCGCATGCGCCGTAATGCTCGAGAAAAAATAGTGGATCCAGAAGAAGATCGAGACCAGCAGGATCATCGCGATGGTCGGGCTGAATGTGGCGAGTGGAGCCGCCAGGCCGGCGGCAGCCCATTTGATGAAACCGATGTCGTTGAGGCCGGATGACAACGTCAGCAGCGATGTGAAGTAGAAAAACACCTCCCATGCTGCTTTCTCGGCAATGATGTCGGAAAACGTGATGACGCCGGTGACGAGCATCAGCGAGATCACAACGAACACCACCATGGTCGCATTGATGAAGTTCGAACCGAGGCCAGGCAGCGAGATGTCGGGATTGGATCCGGTGATCCACAGGAACATCGCAAGCACGACCAGTCCGGCCATGATCCATTCGCTACGCGACAACGCGCCCATGGATGCGAGCTCACCCGCGCTCCACGCCACGATCTCCGGGCTTTCTTTCACCTCCGGTCGGCAAATTGCGTAGCTCAGCAGTGGCAGAAGCAAAATCAGCGGCACGCCGAGGGGCGCGAAGCCGATGAACCACTGTGACCAGCCGACGTCCACGCTCACGATCTTCTTGGCGATGCTCAGTGCAGCCGCATTGGGCGCAAGCGCGGTGAGGAACATCGAGCTCGTGACCGCAGTCGCCGCGAAGGCGGTCCACATCACGTAGGTTCCGATCCTGCCGGCTGTCGGACCCGGCTCCGATCCGTAGATCTTCGGGATGTTGCTGACAATCGGATAGACCGTGCCGCCACTGCGCGCGGTGTTCGATGGCGTCGCCGGCGCGAGAACGAGATCGGACAGCGCAACGGCATAACCCAGTCCCACCGTGTTGCGCCCGAGGCCGCGAACCAGCAGCAAGGCCAGACGCCTGCCAAGACCGCTCTTGCGATAGCCGATCGAGAATACGAAGGCACCGACAATCAGCCACACCGTGCTTTCGGAGAATCCGCTCAACATCCAGCGCAGCGACTTGTTGGGATCGTGTTCGACATATCCCATCACGCCCGCAAAGGTCAGACCGATCAGACCGACCGCGCCAACGGGCATGGATTCCAGGATCAGGCCGGTAATCACCGCAGCGAAAACGGCAAAATAATGCCACTGATTAGCGACAAGCCCTGCCGGAATCGGGATGACGTACAGCACCAGCCAAACAGCGAGAGGTGCAATCTTCTTCCAGCTCAGCGACACGGCATCTCCTCCGGCGAGCCGAGCCGCCGTACCTGCGACAATACGTCCGGCAACGTAACACCAGTTATTGCCCGGCGAGCAACCGCCAACGCGATCTGCGCCGCATGTATCACCATCTTAGAGCGCGCCTCTCTTTCCTTTCGCATCCGCAGCAAACGTCGCGCTGTCATGCAGCCGGGTCCGTTGCGCCGGCAGCCCCCGAACGCGACATGGAGCGCAGGAAATGCTCGTCTATCGGATGGTTTTCTTCACCGCATGGGAGCAAGCCCGAGGACAAATCATGCGTGAAGCTGCCACAGCCAGTCATCGGCACATTGCGTGCGTGTAGCTCGCCGGTGCGTATAGTCAGGCGACGCTCTCAGACTGGATCAGCCGCCCTACACTTGGCGGCATCCATGGCATCTATTTTTGCCAAACCGCCCTAAGATTTCAGCGCGCCGAACTGACGCGCTTCTCCTCGCCGCTATGCGACGGCACGGATTGGCTGTCGACCACGGCACGCCCCTGCGTGATCAGCCGCGCGCCGCGCTGATCCAGCGTGTGGATCCACAGCCAGTTGATCGCAACTGCAAGACGATTACGCAGCCCGATCAGGAAGTAGATATGGGCGATGCCCCAGATCCACCACGCCAGCGCGCCGCGCAGCCTGACGCGACCGAAGTCGATCACGGCCAGCTTCTTGCCGATTTGTGCGAGACTGCCGTCATGCGAATAGCGAAACGGTGCGGGCGTCTCACCACGCAAACGTTGCTTGATTGCTGACGCGACATAGCGCCCTTCCTGCTTTGCTGCCGGGGCAATGCCAGGTACTGGCTTGCCATCAGGGGCAGCAATGGTCACGGTGTCACCGACAGCAAATATCTCGGGATGACCCGGCACTGTGAGATCCGGATTGACCTGCAGACGCCCGGCGCGATCAGCGGCAACGCCCAACCATTCGGCAGCCGGCGACGCGCGCACGCCTGCCGCCCAGATGATCGTCCTGGCACCGAGTGCCTTGTCGCCGTAGACAACGCCATCGATGTTGCAATCCGACACCGCATATCCGAGCGCGACTTCGACGCCGAGCTTCTCCAGCGAGCGCTGTGCATAGGCCGACAGGTCCTCCGGAAATCCAGCGAGCACGCGTGTCCCCGCCTCGATCAGCACCACGCGCGTCTCGCGCGTATTGATATTGCGAAAATCTTCCGGCAGCGTCACCCGCGCGAGCTCCGCGATGGTGCCGGCGAGTTCGACACCCGTCGGCCCGGCGCCGATGATCACGAAGGTCAGCAATGCCGCGCGCTTGACGGGATCGCTCTCGCGTTCGGCACGCTCGAAGGCCGTGAGAATACGGCGGCGCAGCGTGGTCGCATCTTCCAGCGTCTTGAGGCCCGGCGCGAACGGCTCCCATTCATCATGGCCGAAATAGGCGTGGCCGGCACCCGTGGCGAGCACCAGTGTGTCATAGGGCAGCGTCTGCCCGTCATCGAGCAGCACCCGGCGCGCCGCCGCATCCACGCCGGTCACGGTGCCGAGCAGTGTCGTCACATCCTTGCGTCCACGCAACAGATAACGGATCGGCCAGGCGATCTCCGACGTCGCCAGCGATGCGGTCGCGACCTGATACAGCAGCGGCTGAAACAGGTGATGATTGCGGCTATCGACAATGGTGATGCTGATATCGGAACCGGTCAGCCGATATACGGTCTCCAGCCCGCCGAAGCCGGCACCGACAACGACCACCCGATGAGGCGTTGTCGTTCTGATCGATGCCTTGCCGTCGATTGTCACGATATTCGTCATGGTGAACAGGCTCCCTGCCTGCATCCTGATAGCTATGCCCGTCGTCCGAACAATCAAGCAACAATCGGGCGCGCCAGGCCGGTTGTTGAGCGGTTCCAGATTGATCAGCCCGCGTTGGCGTCAGTGTGCCCTGCGCGACCAGGACCGATCCAATAAGTAAGCCAAATGCCGGGCATAAGCATTGCTTGGTTCGTGATTTCGATCCTCCGAGGCACCCTCAATCCGCTCAGCGCCTGTTGAGCGCCGAGACCGTCGCCCGCGCCGCCTCCGCCTGCTATGCTGGCCGCATGAGCTCACGCGACTCCGCCTCTTCCGAGGTCACGCCCGAACTGCTGTTGCGCGCCTATGCCTGCGGCATCTTCCCGATGTCGGAAAGCGCCGACGATCCCGGCCTGTTCTGGGTCGAGCCCGAGCAGCGCGGCGTCATTCCGCTGGATGGGTTTCGCATCAGTTCACGCCTCGCCCGCACGGTGCGCTCCGATGTTTTCACGGTGACCGTCAACACCGCCTTCAAGCGCGTGATGGCCGAATGTGCCGCGCCAAAGCCGGGCCGGGAGGACACCTGGATCAACACGCGCATCCGCGATCTCTATGGCGAGCTGCATGAGATGGGCCACGCCCACAGCGTCGAAGTCTGGCAGGACGACACGCTGGCCGGTGGCCTGTATGGCGTCTCGCTCGGCCGTGCCTTCTTCGGCGAGAGCATGTTTCATCATGCGCGCGACGCCTCGAAGGTGGCGCTGGTGCATCTGGTCGCCCGGCTGATCGCCGGCGATTTCAAGCTGCTCGACACCCAATATGTCACCGATCACCTGCTGAGCTTCGGCGCACAGGAAGTGCCGCGGGCCCGCTATCGCAAGCTGCTCGACGCGTCGCTCGACGGCATTGCGGAATTCGACAGACTGCCGATGGATTTCCCGCTCAAGGGCGCGACGGTGCTGGACATCATCGCGGGACGGAATAGCGCCTCTTAAGACGCGCCGTAACGCTTACTGCCGGAACGCCGGGAAGCCCGGCGGCGGCTGCAGGGGCTGCTGCTGGGCACGCGGCTGCTGTTTCGGCGGCGCACGCTTCTGGGCCGGCGGCGGGGCACGCGGTGCGTCGGGCTGTGTCGTCGCAACCGTGGCTTCCGGCTGCTTACAATCGGTCAGCCAGATATCGTAGATCGGATGCTCGACGCCGTGCAGGCCCGGACTGGCCGCGAACATCCAACCGGAGAAGATCCGCTTCACCTCGCCCTGCAGCGTGATTTCATCGACCTCGACGAAGGCGTCTGTATTCGCGGCCTCGGTCGCCGGACGCGTGTAGCAGGCATCGGTCTTCACGCGGAGCGCGCCGAACTGCACAGTCTCGCCGATATCGGCGTCGAAATTGATGATGCGGCCGGTGATCTTGTCGAGGCCCGAGAAGCTCGCCTTCTTGTTGACGATCTTCTGCGCCGGCGGCTCGGTGACGACTTCATCGCCGGGCTGCAGCGTGGCGGGCGTCGGCGGCGCCACCTTGGGCGGCTGGCGGCCGTTGGGAGCGGCGACAGGCGGCGCGTTGGCGACACCGGGCTGTTGCCCGGGTTGCGGCGCGGGCTGACCGGGCGATACGCCCAAGGGCGGTGGCAGATCGGACTGCCGCGTTCCCGGCGGGTTCTGCGGAACGATAGTGGTGTTGCTGCCGGGCGGCGGCGCCAGCGGCTGCGACTGCACGGCGCCGGGCGGCGGTGCGCCCATGCCGGGACGGGTCGGCAACAGACGGCCCTGCGGCAGTTCCGGCACCTCTTCCTCGTCGTCCATGGGCGGCGGGGGTTGCTGGCCACGCGGCACGGCCCCCGGCGGGCGCGGCGGCGTGTCGCCGAACAGCGGACCGAACTGCGCCTGCACAGGTGCAGGCGACAGTGAGGTGGCGGCCAGAAGGGCCGCAAATCCGGCAATGGTCAGGGTTCGCAACATGCGGCGCGGCTCAATCGAGAATCAGGCTCGCGACATTGTAGGAGAATGGCCGCGTAATCGCCTCCGGTTAACACGCCGAATGCGGCGGCGAAAGGGCACCCTGCTCCCCATACCGCCCGGCTGGTCAGGTCATTCTCCCCGTGAAATAGTCCACATCAGGCAGGCGCGCGATACGCGACCAGCCATCAATCCGGAACAAACCGGAGCATGGGGAGAACGTTCAAGATGACTGACGGAATCCGTCTGGACGGCAGAATCGCCGTCGTCACCGGCGCGGCCGGGGTAATCGGCACCGAGACCATCAAGCTACTGGCGGCGCGCGGCGCCAAAATCGTCGCGGTGGATCGCGATGCCGGCGCATTGCAGCGCGCGGTCGCAGAACTCCCCGCCTCCGCCGAAGCGCTCGCTCTCACCGCCGACGTGACGAGCGAGGAAGACGTCATCGGCTATGTCGCCGCCACGGTGAAACGCTTCGGCACCATCGACATTTTCTACAACAACGCCGGCATCGAGGGCACGATCACGCCCATCGTGAAGATGTCGCTTACCGACTTCCGGCGAGTGCTCGACGTCAATGTGGTCGGCGTCTTTCTCGGCATGAAGCACGTGCTGCCAGTGATGCTGAAGGCCAACAAGGGCTCGATCATCAACACCGCGTCCATCGCCGGCATCATCGGCTCGGCCGAAGTCGCCGTCTACAGCGCCAGCAAACACGCAGTGATCGGCCTCACCAAGAGCGCAGCGCAGGAATGCACCGGCACCAATGTGCGCGTGAACTGCGTCTGTCCCGGCCTGATCGACAGCCGCATGCTGAGTGCGATTGTGGACGCACGCGTCGGCCGCGGGGCGCCTGCCCCGGTCGAGAAGGTCGTCGATCGCGTGCCGCAGCGCCGGCTCGGCCTCGCCCGGGAAGTCGCCCCGATCGTGGCCTTCCTCGCCTCCGATGATGCGAGCTACGTCACCGGCTCCGCCTACACCGTCGATGGCGGCCGCACCTCCGCTTAAACATCAAGAAAACCAAGAGCAGATCACATGCCCGTTGTTCTCGATCCCGATGCCGCTGCCGTTCTCAACGTCTTTCGCGATGCCGGCCGTCCGCCCTATGAGACGATCTCACCGCAGGAAGCGCGCGAGTGGTATTTGAAAGCGCGCCCGGTCGCCAATCCCGAACCGCCGGAACTGGCGTCGGTGACATCCATGACGGTGCCCGGCCCGGCCGGCACTATTCCCGTGCGCCTCTACACACCGAAGACCCTGCGCAAAAAGGACGGCATGTCGCCATGCCTGGTGTTCTTCCATGGCGGCGGCTGGGTGATCGGCGATCTCGATAGCCACGACGTGGTGTGTCGCATCCTCGCCCATGAAGGCGAGACGATCGTCATCTCGGTCGACTATCGCCTCGCGCCCGAGCACAAGTTTCCGGCAGCCATCGACGACGCCATCGCCGCGACGCGCTGGATCTCCGACAATGCCGTGCAGCTCAATGTGGATGCGAAGCAGATCAGCATCGGCGGCGACAGCGCTGGCGGCAATCTCGCGGCCATCGTGGCCATCGATGCGCGGGACAATGGCGGGCCAAAGCTCGCCGGCCAGTTGCTGATCTATCCCGCCACTGATTTTCGCATGAACCATCCCTCACACAGCGAGCCGGAAACGAGCTGCCTGTTGACACACAACGTCATCCGCTGGTTCGCCGACCACTATCTCACCAGCAAGGCCGACGTGGACAACTGGCGCGCCTCGCCTGCCCGCATGGACAAGCTCGCGGGCCTGCCGCCGGCCTATGTCATGACCGCCGGCGCCGATCCGCTGCGTGACGAAGGCGACGAATATGCCAGGCGCTTGTCAGAGGCCGGCGTCGCCGTGGCCTACAAAACCTATCCCGGGCAATTCCACGGCTTCATCACCATGGGCAAGATCCTGCCCAAGGCGAACACCGCGCTCCACGAGATGGGGGAATGGCTGAAAGGGTTGGGCTAGCGCGCTGGCGGCGCCCCGGGAGCAATCGCAATGAAGAAGCCGGAGAAGATCGCACCCGGCGGTCCGGTTAGGGGCCATTGCCTGTGCGGCACGGTTCAGTTCGAAATCGATTTTCCGGCGCGCTGGGCGTGGCACGATCATTCCCGCGCAACACGTCAGGCGCATGGCGCGGCCTACGCCACCTATGTCGGCAGCTGGCGCAAGCGTTTCCGCGTCACCGCAGGCGAAGCGGAGATCACACGCTTCGAAGACAAAACGTCGGGAACCGCGCGAAGCTTCTGCGCCCGATGCGGCACGCCGGTGTTTTACGAGCGCGCCCGCTCGCCGCACATGGTCAACATTCCCCGCGCGTTATTCGGCAGCCGCACCGGCCGGCAGCCGCTTTATCATATCGGCATCGAGGAGTTGCAGGAGTGGACCTACACCGGCGAGCCGCTGGTTCCGCTCAAGGGCTTTCCGGGTGTCGTCTGGGAGCGTCCGGGAAGAAAGAAGAAGCGGACTCCCAACGACGAGCCGTTCTAGGTTTTCGGTTTCCTGCGCTGCTGGATGGCTTGCTGCCGCGACGGAGCCGGTCTCAGCCAGTCCGAATTGCCAAGCGCATGCTTCACGCAGTCATGGATGTGGGTGTGCAGCAGTTTTCGCGCCTTCGCGGAATCCCGTGCCAGCGCAGCATTCATCAATTCACGGTGCTCGACGGCAGCGACCTCACCGCGAAACACCACGGCCAGCATCTGGTAGCGCAGATACTTGTCGTAAGCCGCCGACAGCGCATCGAGCAGCACCTGCGAGCCGCAGGCCGCGATCAGCGCGCGGTGAAATTGCCAGTCGCACTGTTTCCAGGCCTCGGTCTTCGACTTGTCGCCGGCCAGCATGGCCTTTTCCATGGCGGACAGCTTGTGATGAGCCGAGACCACCAGCGCTTCCCAATCGAGATCGCCTGATTTGAAGGACTGCTCGATGGCATGGCCCTCGAGCAGTTCGCGCAATTCGGCGATCTGCTGGAATTCGGTGGCCGAGATCGACGTAACCTCGAAGCCGCGCTGGCCTTCGGCGACGACGAAGCCTTCCGAGCACAATCGGTTCAGTGTCTCGCGCAGCGTCGAGACGCTGGTGCCATAGGCGACGCTCATCTTCTCCAGCTTCAGCTTCTGGCCGGGCTCAAGCGTGCCGAAAATCACGTCGTTGCGGATACGCCGATAGGCGCTGTCGCCGACGGTCTCTCCGGCGCGGTCCGCAATGGGGGTATCCAGCATGAAAGGTCCTGGTGACGAGGAATGGTCGCGCTGCGCCACCATACATCACCCCGCGCCTCAGACACAAATCATCATAGATAATGTAAAATATCGGTTGATTTTTGTTTTGTCGTAGATGACGGTGGCGCCAAGAAGTAAAAATACCATCCAAGGGAGCTTCCACATGTCCGTACACTCGAAGTCCGCCGTCTGGCTTGCCGCCATCGCCGCCACCCTCGCCATCGCCGGTGGCCCGGCCTCGGCCCAGGTGCAGGAGCGCACCATCCGCTGGGGTCACCTCAACAACACCGATCATCCCGTCAGCAAAGGCGTGCAGAAGTTCACCGAACTCGTTGCGGCCAAGAGCGGCGGCAAGATGAAGGTGCGCGAATATCCCGCCAACCAGCTTGGCTCCGAGATGCAGCAGCAGTCGGCATTGCGCGCCGGCACTCAGGAAATGCAGTCGCCCGCGACGACCTCGCTGGTCGGCATCGTCAAGGATTACGGGCTGATCGATTTCCCGTTCATCGTCTCGACGCCGAAACAGGCCGACGCGCTGCTGGACGGCCCGCTCGGCTCGGCCCTGCTGGCCAAGCTGCCGGAGAAGGGTCTGATCGGTCTCGGCTATTGGGATCTCGGCTTCCGCAACGTCACCAACAGCCGCCGCCCGATCACCAAGGGCGAAGACCTCGACGGCATCAAGATCCGCGTGATCCCGAACCCGGTCTATCTCGAGACCTTCAAGGCGTTCAACGCCAATCCGGTGCCGATGAGCTTCTCCGAGCTCTACACCGCGCTGGAAACACGCACGGTGGACGGCCAGGAAAATCCGTTCTCAGTGATCCTGTCGAACAAGTTCTATGAGGTGCAGAAATATCTCAGCGTCACCAACCACACCTACTCCACCAACATCATCCTGGTCAGCAAGGTGTTCTGGGACAAGCTCTCCAAGGACGAGCAGAAGATCCTGCAGGATGCCGCCAACGAGGCCCGCGACTATCAGCGCAAGGTCAGCCGCGATGCCGCAGCGGCTTCCATCGGCGAGCTGAAGGCCAAGGGCATGGAGGTCAACGAGATCGCTCCGGCCGAGCTTGCGAAGATGCGCGACAAAACCAAGCCGATCGCGGCAAAATTCTCCGCCGACTACGATCAGGAGATCGTCAAGCTGTTCAACAGTGAACTTGAGCGCGTTCACAAGGACTGAGTGAGCCGCGCATCACCAACCTTCACTACGCGACGATCCCACGCTCACTGCGAAAGCATCCATGTCCGCTTCATCAACTACTGCGACAAGCAGGATCGTCGAAGCCTATTACCGGTCGATCAAGATCGTCATGGCGGTGTTGCTCGCCGCCATGGTGGTCCTGGTCTTCGGCAATGTGGTTCTACGTTACGTCTTCAACTCGGGCATCGCCATTTCCGAGGAGCTGTCGCGCTGGCTGTTCGTCTGGATGGTGTTTCTCGGCGCCATCGTCGGCCTCCGCGAACACGCCCATCTCGGCGTCGACAGTTTCGTGAAGCTGCTGTCGCCGATGGGCCGCAAGATCTGCTACACACTCAGTCACGCGCTGATGCTCTACGCCTCTGTATTGCTCACCGAAGGCTCGTGGAAACAGACAGTGCTGAACTGGGACACGACGGCGCCCGCCTCCGGTCTCTCCGTCGGCCTGTTCTACGCCGCAGGTCTCGTCTTCGGCGTCGCCTCGATCCCGATCCTGCTGCATGACCTCTATCGCCTGTTCAGCGGCCAGCTCGCCACGTCGGAGCTGATCGCCATCAGTGAATCCGAGGAGCATGTCCCTGCGGCGCCCGCCCCTGCCAACGGGAACGACCGCCGATGACCATCAGCATCTTCACCTTCTCGCTGCTCGGCGCGATGGCCATCGGCATGCCGATCGCATTCGCCCTGATCATCTGCGGCGTCGCGCTGATGACCTATCTGGATATCTTCGACTCCCAGATCATCGCGCAGAACGTCATCAATGGCGTCGATTCCTTCCCGCTGATGGCCGTGCCGTTCTTCATCCTGGCCGGCGAGATCATGAACACCGGTGGCCTTGCCCGCCGTATCCTGAACTTCGCCATCGCCCTGGTCGGCCATCTGCGCGGCGGTCTCGGCTATGTCGCGATCCTGACCTCCTGCATCCTGGCATCGCTGTCCGGGTCTGCCGTTGCCGACGCCGCCGCGCTCGGCGCATTGCTGGTCCCGATGATGGTTGCGGCCGGGCATAACCGCGCCTCCGCGGCCGGCCTCGTCGCCGCCGGCGGCATCATCGCGCCGGTGATCCCGCCTTCGATCGGATTCGTGATCTTCGGCGTCGCCGCTGGCGTCTCCATCTCAAAACTGTTTCTCGCCGGCGTGGTGCCGGGCCTGATGCTCGGCGGCGGCCTGTGCTTTGCCTGGTGGTGGGTTGCACGCAACGAGAACTCGGTGAGTCCGCCGCGCCAGAGCCTTGCGCAGATCTTTCGCGCGCTGATCGACGGCTTCTGGGCCTTGATGCTGCCGATGATCATCATCGTCGGCCTCCGCTTCGGCATCTTCACACCGACTGAGGCTGCCGTCGTCGTCGCAGTCTATTCCTTCATCGTGGCAACGTTCGTCTATCGCGAGCTGACGCTGGCGCAGCTGATGAACATCCTGATCAGTTCAGCCCAGATCACTGCCGTGGTGATGTTCCTGGTCGCTGCGGCGCTGGTGTCATCCTGGCTGATCACGGTGGCCGAAATTTCCGGCCAGATCGTCGAGCTCGCCCGCCCTTTCATGGGCAACCAGACGCTGCTGATGATCGTGTTGATGATCATCGTCGTCATCGTCGGCACGGCGCTCGACATGACGCCGACCATCCTGATCCTGACGCCGGTGCTGATGCCCATCGTCCGCGAGGCCGGCATCGACCCGGTCTATTTTGGCGTGCTGTTCATCATCAACAACGCGATCGGACTGATCACGCCACCTGTCGGCGTGGTGCTCAATGTGGTGTGCGGCGTGGCGAAGGTGAGCATGGACGAGATCATGCGCGGCGTCTGGCCGTTCATGATCGCACAATTGGTGGTGCTGGCGTTGCTGACGCTGTTTCCGTCGCTCGTGATGGTGCCGGCGAAGTGGCTCGGCGGCTAGAAGGAAGTTCGATAATGAAACGCGTGATGATCCTCAACGGTCCCAACCTCAACCTGCTCGGCGTGCGGGAGCCGCATATCTACGGAACCACCACGCTCGACCAGATCAGGGCCAGCTGCGAGGAACAGGCGGTCAAACTCAAACTGGCGCTGGCGTTCCACCAGTCGAACCACGAAGGCGTATTGGTCGATCTCATCCAGTCGGCCCGTCAGGATGCCGACGCCATCATCATCAATCCCGCGGGCTATTCGTTCACATCGATCGCCATGCTCGACGCCATGAAAGCGTTCGACGGACCGATCGTGGAGCTGCACATTTCGAACATCCACGCGCGCGACAAGTATCATCGCCATTCTGTGCTCTCGCAGGCTGCCACCGCTGTGATCTGCGGTCTCGGACCGTACGGCTATGTCGCGGCGATGCTGGCGGTCGCGCAGATGCCGACGCGTTGATCGCGCCGGACCGATGCGGCCTTCATTCGCGGATCAACATGCTCTGGGGCTTGGTGAGTACGTCGGGGTGGAGAATGGCGGCAAGGGTCGCTGCAGGTAGCAAACCTTTTTCCAGCACCAGATCGTAGACGCTGCGGCCGGTCGCATGGGCCTCGACCGCGACGGCGGTGGCATTGGCGTAGCCGATATAGGGATTGAGCGCAGTGACGAGACCGATCGAATTCTCGACATAGGCGCGGAGACGTTCGCGGTTCGCGGTGATACCCGCGACACAACGTTTTTCCAGTGTCAGGCAAGCCTCCCGCATATGGCTGACGCTCTTGAACAGGCTGTGCGCGATGATCGGCTCGAACGCGTTGAGCTGAAGCTGGCCAGCCTCGGCGGCGAAGGTAACCGTGAGATCGTTGCCGATCACCTCGAACGCAACCTGATTCACGACCTCAGGAATAACCGGGTTCACCTTGCCCGGCATGATCGAGGAACCCGCCTGTACCGCCGGCAGATTGATCTCGTTGAAACCGGCGCGCGGGCCGCTCGACAGCAGCCGGAGGTCGTTGCAGATCTTGGAAATCTTGACGGCCACCCGCTTGAGCACGCCTGACAGCTGAACGAACGAACCGCAGTCCTGCGTGGCCTCGATCAGGTTTACGGCGGTGACCAGCGGCATGCCCGTGATGGCGACGAGATGCAGGCAGACCAGACGCGCGTAGTCCGGATGGGACGTGATCCCGGTGCCGATGGCTGTCGCACCCATGTTGATCTCGCAAATCAGCAGTGCTGCCTCGCGGAGCCGGTCCTCGTCCTCGCCGATCATGACGCCGTAAGTGCTGAACTCCTGACCGAGCGTCATGGGCACCGCATCCTGCAACTGGGTGCGGCCCATTTTCAGGACATCCTTGAACTCTTCGGCCTTGCGTTCGAAACCCTGGCGCAACACGGCCATCGCATCGATCAGGTGAAACACGCCGTGATACGTCGCGATCTTCAACGCCGTGGGATACACGTCGTTGGTGCTCTGGCTCATATTGACCTGTTCGTTCGGGTGCAGGTACCCGTAGTCGCCTTTGCCATGACCGAGAATTTCCAGCGCACGATTGGCGATCACCTCATTCGCATTCATGTTGGTGGAGGTCCCGGCGCCGCCCTGGATGACGTCCACCACGAACTGGTCATGCAGGCGACCGGCGCGAATTTCCTCGCAGGCAGCGATGATCGCATCGCCGCGTAACTTGTCGAGCAGCCCCAGCTCCATATTCGACAGTGCCGCCGCCTGCTTGATCGCGGCAAGCGCACTGATGAGTTCGGGATAGATGGAAATCGGAATCCCGGTGATCGGAAAATTTTCGACGGCCCTCAGCGTATGAACGCCGTAATAGGCGTCGGCCGGAACATCGCGGTTGCCCAACAGGTCGTGCTCACTGCGCGTGTCGTTGGTCATGTCGGATCTTCCTGAGTTGTCGCTGTGAACAGACGATTGATCTCGTCAGCCGTCCCCGTCCCCGATCATGCCCAGTGAGCTTTCGAAACCTAACATCTCGAACTCACATGTTACGGCTATATCGTATCCGCCCCAGCCCAGTCGATCGAGTACAATCCGGCGCCGCCCTGCAAGGCGGGCTCATCCAAGGCCGCACGCCGGACGTGCTTGCCGGTCTCACTGCAAGAGCTGGCGGCTGGAAACAATGCGAGGCCGCGCGCGCCGCAGAGCGGCACGCACAACCGGTCGTCCAGAACGGGTGAGTTGTTACGAGCCCGGCGTCCAGGCCTGGTAGTCGCCGGTCGCCTTGGGACGCCGGCCGCTGGCCAGTGTCGAGCCCGACGGACGATAGGCCGCGGGCGTGCCGGTCAGGTTCGGCTGATGCGGCTTCTGCCATTCGCGCGGCGTATAATTCTCTTCGGTCGGCGGCACGTCCACGGTGTGGTGGATCCAGCCATGCCAGTCCGGCGGGATCTTGGTGGCTTCGGCATAGCCATTGTAAATCACCCAGCGGCGCTCGAAGCCCAGCGTCGGGTCGATCTTGCCGCCTTTGGTGCGGTAATATGTGTTGCCCTGCTCGTCGGTGCCGACCAGTTCGCCGAATCGCGACGTCCACAGGTTCGTCCCGAAGGTCGTCCCGCTCCACCACGTGAAGAATTTCAGCAGAAACTGTTTCATATTTTGAACCGTTCGAAGGTTTTCGTCGGGTTGTTGATGCCATCCGGGCCGCCAAATGTCCAGTTGCCGCCGCGACCGATCGCCGCCTGCAACTGATCGTGACAAGCCTCGTATCGGCCTCCCCCGAACCCTATCTCCAAAGTACCGGCGGTCGCAGAAACGGCGCAATCCATTCATGCCGCATACAGTTCCGGACGATCATTCTGTCGTTGCGCAATAACCGCGTGGCGGCAGGGAACGGCAGTCCCTTCAGGGGGTTGAAGATGCATCCCAGACAGGAGCAAACGATGACGAATTTGAAAATCTTGAGTGTCGCAGCAGCCGTCGCTGTGGCCATCCCCGCCTTCGCGGTGCCCCCCAGCTACGCACAAAACACCAAGGTCGTGGGCGTCGGCCCCGGCGGTGCGCGCACGATCGGCACGTTCTCTGGCGGCGGTCAGCGCTTTGGTGGCGGAGGTGGCGGCTGGCATGGCGGCCAGCGCCCCGGCGGCGGCGGCTGGAATCACGGCGGCGGCTGGCGCGGTGGTGGCTGGCGTGGCGGCGGTTACGGCCCGGGCTTCGCAGCCGGCGCCATTATTGGCAGCGGTCTGGCCGCCAGCAGCTATTACGGGAATTCCTACGGCTATTACGGCGGCAGCCCGTATTACGGCAGCAGCTATTATGACGACGCGCCGGATGTGGTCGAAGTCGCTCCTGACACCGGCGGCGGCGACGTTGACTACTGCATCCGCACCTACAAGTCGTACAATGTCCGCACGGGCACCTATCTCGGTTATGACGGCCTGCGTCACGCCTGCCCGTAACACGACGATCTAAGCGTTACGCAAAAGACGGTGCCTCGCGGCATCGTCTTTTGTCGTTTCTGGTTTGCGCCTGCTGTCTCAAGGTCTAAGAACGTGGGTGCAGCGTACGGGGGACATTCAGGGAACTCGCGCGTAGTGTTGGTAGACATGTGGACCTATCTACCGGTTCGATGGGTCGACGTCGGGTGTGAGCAGGTTCAGTGGACGCGTCAGACAAGCCGAAGATCGCCAGGCTCCATCCCAATGAAGCCGAACGCCTCAAGGCGCTGCGCTCCTACGGCATTCTCGACACCGCCATTGAGCCATCCTTCGACGACATCACCAAGATCGCCAGCTATGTCTGCCAGACGCCGATCTCGATCATTAGCCTCGTCGATGACGGCCGGCAGTGGTTCAAGTCGGAGATCGGTCTTGGCGTGCGGCAGACGCCGATGGATCAATCGATTTGCGCGCACGCGATCCTCGAACACAGTTTTCTCGAAGTCGAGGACGTCACCAAGGATCCAAGATTCGACTGCAATCCGCTGGTGACCGGCGAGCCCCATTTGCGCTTCTATGCCGGCGCACTGCTGCGCACACCGGACGGCCTGCCGCTCGGCACCGTCTGCGTGCTCGATGACAAGCCGCGCGTGCTCTCGGTCGAACAGCGCGAGGTGCTGGCCGCCCTCGCCCGCCAGGTCATGGCGCAGATGGAATTCCGCCGGGCGCTGCATCTGTCGGATCGGCTTCAGCGCAATATCAGCCGGCTGATGGCGGTCGCAGGCCACGACCTGAAGCAGCCATTGCAGGTCATGATCATGGCGATCGACCGCATCCGCAACAAGCTGACCGACGAGAAGGATCGTGAGCGGCTCGGCTATGCCATCGACGCCGGCATGCGGATGGCGGAAGAGCTCGACCGTCTCGCCGAGACATCTGTGCTGGATGCCGGCTTTGGGATTCCGAACCTGCGATCGTTCCCGATCTCTGACGTGTTCGAGTCGATCAGCGCCAACTGGCGCCTGCATGCCGAAGCCAAGGGCCTCGACCTCGTCATTGTGCCGAGCAAGGCGCAGGTTGTCAGCGATCCCGGCATGCTGCGCGCGATCCTTGGCAATCTCGTCGGCAATGCCATCAAATATACCGAGCGCGGTCGCGTGCTGGTCGGCTGTCGCAAGCACGCAAACGCGGTGACCATCGAGGTACTGGACTCTGGCACCGGCATTCCCGCCGAACAGCTCACCGCGATCTTCGATGCCTTCCACCAGATCAATCCGGCCAGCGAGGGCCTTGGCCTCGGACTATCGATCGTTCGGCGCACGGCCGAAGCACTCGGCCATGTTATCGAGGTGAAGTCTGACCTCACCCACGGCTCGCATTTCACCGTGAAAGTGCCGTTGGCGGCGAAACCGCTCTAGCGACTACTCGCCCGCATTGGGCGCCTCACGCGAGGGCGACGTAACGGGCGCAAAGCCCCATTCATTGTTGCCGCGCAGGAAGGCGATCCAGCCCCACGCCGCGCCGGCGTGACGCAGCAACTGAAAACTGAACGGTTCGAGGATCGCCGCGAACACCGCTGCGGCGAAACTCGTCCGCGTGCGGCCGCCTGTCAGGCGCCGATAGAGATGCACGGTCCAGAGATAGACCAGGAAATCCGCGACGATCTTCGCGGTGATCAGACCAAACACTGGCACGGCGATGGCAGTCTTGCCGGTGACGAGCAAAGCCAGCAGCAACACGAAGGCCGTGAGGCCGTAGATCGGCTGCAGCGTATCCAGCGCCTTGATGGGCAGCATGCGCATGCCGAGCCGGCCATAGCGGCGATTGCCGGTCATGTCGCGATTCCAGTACTGCGTCTGCAGGAAGCCCGCGAACCAGCGCCGGCGCTGCCGCAGGAACGTCATGACGTGAGACGGCGCTTCCGTGCGCGCCAGCGACGTGCCGATCATGCGAAGCTGCCAGTCGAGGCCGTGATCGACGGCATAGCGATGCATGCGGTGGGTCAGCTCATAGTCCTCGACAAGACACTCCGCATCGA
This sequence comes from Tardiphaga sp. OK246, assembly GCF_900188215.1. Taxonomy (NCBI): domain Bacteria; kingdom Pseudomonadati; phylum Pseudomonadota; class Alphaproteobacteria; order Hyphomicrobiales; family Nitrobacteraceae; genus Tardiphaga; species Tardiphaga sp. OK246. The sequence continues at coordinate 485,816 of NZ_FZOX01000002.1, read as the reverse complement.
AGCCACCGACGGCCACCAGCGCCTCCCTGCGGAAGCCAGCAAAGGCGCCGGAGATCAACAGCAGGCTGTTGCCGCGCATCCAGGCGAAGCGCGAGATGATGTTGCGGATATATTCGTAGGTCTGGAACCACTGCATCACGCGGCCGCTGGCGCTGTCGTCGCAGACCGGCACGAGAATGCCGCCGGCCGCGACCAGCGCGGGATCTGCAGCAAAGGCCCCGCGCATTTCGGCGATGGCATCGTCAGCCAGAAACGTATCGGCATCGAGCGTGATGACGATGTCGGTATCGGCGTTGAGGATCGCCGTGTTCAGCGCCCGCGCCTTGCCCTGATGCGGCAGGCGCAGCCATTGCAGTCTCGATCTGCCAAACTGGCCGATGCTGCTCTGGCCGACCGCCGGAATGGCGAGACCGTAACGGTCACGGAGCAGCGTATCAGTTGCATCGCGCGAGCCGTCATCCGCGATCAGGATCAGATCCGGCGCATCGGATTGCCGCGCGATGGCCGCCAGTGCCTCCGGCAGATTCAGCGCCTCGTTATGCGCGGCTATCAGGATCCCCACCGATGGACGCAATTGCGCAGCAACCGCTCCAGATGGACCACGCGCGGACACTGCCAGCGGCAGCGTCTGCCACACCACATAAAGCATCAGCACTGTGTCATAGGCGATATAGACCATGCCCGCTGACCACGCCCAGATGCTGTTCAAAAAGAACGCGCGGCCGAACAGCAGCGCCCATAGCGCGAGCACGGCGAGATAGATCATCAGGCTGATGAACGGCATCCGGCGCGGTGTGATACGCGGCGATGCGGCGGCGAAGGCCGCCTGAAGGGATATTGTCATGCCGTCAATTCAATCGCGCGTTCGAGCAAACCGATCCTGCGAGAGCTACGCGTGAATCGTGATCGAGTTGCGGAGCCGCGATCAAATAGCGCGTGATTGCGGTCACGACGAACACACAAAGTCGTCATGCCTCAAAAGGCAAATCCTGTTTAAACTTATTCCATGCACGCACAGAAAATGCCGATTCAACGTTACAGCCGCATCGCCATGATCCTGCATTGGCTGATTGCCGTTCTGATCACACTCAATGTCGCGCTGATCTGGAGCGTGAACCTCATTCCTGAGGACAACATCCGGTTCGTCATCGATGCGCACAAGTCATTCGGCATCACCGTGCTCGGCCTCGTGCTGATGCGCCTGTTGTGGCGCGCGGCCAACAGGCCGCCTGATCTGCCCGAGACCTATCCGCCCGCCGAGAAGGCCGCCGCACATGGTGCGCATCTCGCGCTCTATGTGCTGATGATCGGACTGCCGCTGTCCGGCTGGATGCACGATTCCGCCTGGAAGGCGGCCGGCGAGATTCCAATGTACCTGTTCGGCCTGTTCCAGTGGCCACGCATCGGCTGGATCATGTCGATCGAGCCGGCCTTCAAGGAACGCCTGCACGACATCTTCGGCGGCATTCACGTGTGGCTGTCCTATGCGCTCTATGCGCTGGTCGGCCTGCACATCGCCGCCGCGCTGAAGCATCAATTCTGGGACGGTCATCCCGAACTGCAGCGGATGTGGCCCGGTGGCGACGCGCCCGCGCCTAGCCCCTTGTCGCCAGCGCAACGCCCGCCAGCGTAAATACCAGGGCCGCGATCTGCATGGCGCCGAGCGGTTCCTGCAGGGCGATGGCCGAGCTGATCACGCCGATCACGGGCACCGCCATGGTCCCGATTGCGGCCACCGAGGCCGGCAACTGCTTGAGCGCCGCGAACCAGCAGACGTAAGCGATGCAGAACCCCACCAGCACGACATAGGCGAGTAGCCCCCAGCCCAGCGGCGTCAGTGCTGCAAAATGCGGGCTTTCGAAGATCAGACCCAGCAACAGCACCGGCACGCAACCGATCCCGATCTGCCAGGCGGATGACGTCACCAGTGGCAGCGTGAGCCCGAACTTCTTGGCCAGCACCGTGCCGAGCGCAAAGCCGAACCCGCCCAGTAGCGCCAGAGCGATTCCCGGGAGCTTCTCCGCGCTCGCGGCCAGACCATCGCCCCCCATCAACGCGGCGATGCCGGCAAAGGCCATCAGCATGGCCACGATCCGCTGCATCGACAGGCGCTCGCCGAGGATCAGCCAGGCCAGTCCGGCAGCCCAGACCGGCATGGTGAACGCAATCACCGCGGCCTCGCCGGCCGGCAGCCACAGCAGCGACAAGCCGACGAAAGCCATCCAGCCGAACACGTTCAGGCCCGCCAGCACGACCAGATGCAACCATTGATGATGCGGTACGCGAAGACTTTCGCCGCGCCAGACGGCGATCCCGGCCAGCAGCAATGCCCCGACGATGCCGGTGCTGCCGCGCGCCGACAGCGGTGGCCATTCCGACAGCAGCGCTTTCGACACCGGCCAGTTCAGACCCCAGGCGATCGACGCGATGGCGAGCAACACGAGACCGAAGGGAGCGTTTCGCGCGCGCGAAACGGGGGGACTGGGCATTGTCATGGAGGGAACCGGCTGAGGAATCGGCGGGACCATGCGCGCAGTTGAAGGGTCTGACCACTGCCGGTGGAGGGAACCTGCCCGGCAACCACCGCTGCGCCTGAGTCCCCCCAAACGCAATCCCTGGATGACAAAATAAAGTTGGGCTGTGAACAGTGGGCGCAGCTCGGATTCCGGACAGTTTTAGAAATATTTTTGACTTCCGAATCCATGAGGACTCACTGATACTTGACCTCAATCGAGGCGCGCTCTGCCCCCTTGGTTATCCACCCTTTCCACCATATTTAGTATTTGATTCAGGAACCCCGACTACTCCTTGACGGGCGAGATCGGTTTGGCCTAGTTTTCGAACTGTTCGGCGCGGGTCGTTTTTTGTCCCGTCGGACGCTCCCAAACGGGTTCCAGATTGACCGCTCCGTCCTCCAGTCGAGGCTACGGGATCGGGGATTTGCGTCCTGGAATCCGGGCCGGAAAGTCGGCGTTTGGAGCACTAAAAAACGGGCCGGAAACCGGCTCAAACAGCGTGGTGAGGCGTTAGGATCAGGTCGACCCGCAACAGCGAGGAAGCCCGATCCAAGGAAGCATGACCCCGGCAGTCCCGGGTGGCCGAGATGACGGCCAGCACATGCTCCACAGAGAAAACAGGACCGGTTCACCCGGCCAAGCTGCGGCGAATTTGGGGCAACCCGGACGTCGCTAACAGAAATCGCCGATGCCGCCAGATGGGGTGTCGGGCTTAAGACGGGGCACGACCACGATGCAGATTCAACGCCGCTACACCACCGAAGGACAGTCGCCCTATGCCGGGATCGACTTCCGCCACACCACGTCCGAGATCCGCAATCCGGATGGCTCCGTGGTGTTCAAGCTTGAAGGCGTTGAAGTGCCCGACTCGTGGTCGCAGGTCGCCTCCGACGTGCTGGCCCAGAAGTATTTCCGTAAAGCGGGCGTCGCCGCGAAATTGAAGAAGGTCGAGGAAGAGACCGTGCCGTCGTGGCTGTGGCGCTCGGTTCCGGACACCGAGGCCCTCGCCGCACTGCCCGAGAAAGAGCGCTTCGTCTCTGAGCTCTCGTCCAAGCAGGTATTCGATCGCCTCGCCGGCTGCTGGACCTATTGGGGCTGGAAGGGCGGCTACTTCACCAGTGAAGCCGACGCCCACGCCTTCCATGACGAGCTGCGCTTCATGCTCGCCAAGCAGATGGTCGCGCCGAATTCGCCGCAGTGGTTCAACACCGGCCTGCACTGGGCCTACGGCGTCGATGGTCCCGGCCAGGGCCACTATTATGTGGACTGGAAGACCGGCAAGCTGACCAAGTCGAAGTCGGCTTACGAACATCCGCAGCCGCATGCCTGCTTCATCCAGGGCGTCGAGGACGATCTGGTCAATGAAGGCGGCATCATGGACCTGTGGGTGCGTGAAGCCCGTTTGTTCAAATATGGCTCGGGCACCGGCTCCAACTTCTCGAAGCTGCGCGGCGAAGGCGAAAAACTGTCGGGCGGCGGCCGCTCGTCGGGCCTGATGTCGTTCCTGAAGATCGGCGACCGCGCCGCCGGCGCGATCAAGTCGGGCGGCACCACGCGCCGCGCCGCCAAGATGGTCGTGGTCGATGCTGACCATCCGGATATCGAGACCTATATCGACTGGAAGGTGAAGGAAGAGCAGAAGGTCGCGGCCCTCGTCACTGGGTCGAAGATGAACCAGAAGCACCTCAAGGCGATCCTGAAGGCCTGCGTCAATTGCGAAGGCTCCGGCGACGACTGCTTCGATCCCGAGAAGAACCCGGCGCTGCGCCGCGAGATCAAGCTCGCCCGCCGCTCGCTGGTCAATGACAACGTCATCAAGCGCGTCATCCAGTATGCCAAGCAGGGCTACAAGGACATCGACTTCCCGATCTACGACACCGACTGGGATTCCGAAGCCTACCTCACCGTTGCCGGCCAGAATTCCAACAACTCCGTCTCGCTGAAGGACGATTTCCTGCGCGCCGTCGAGACCGACGGCACCTGGGACCTGATCGCCCGCAAGGACGGCAAGGTCATGAAGACCATCAAGGCCCGCGATCTCTGGGAGAAAATTGGTTACGCCGCCTGGGCGTCGGCCGACCCCGGCCTGCACTTCAACACCACCATGAACGACTGGCACACCTGCAAGTCGTCGGGCGATATCCGCGCGTCGAATCCGTGCTCGGAATACATGTTCCTGGACGACACCGCGTGTAACCTCGCCTCGGCCAACCTGCTGACCTTCTACGACACCGCCTCCGCCACCTTCGACATCCATGCCTACGAGCATCTCTGCCGGTTGTGGACCATGGTGCTCGAAATCTCGGTGATGATGGCGCAGTTCCCGTCGAAGCCGATCGCCGAACTCTCCTACGAGTTCCGCACCCTCGGCCTCGGCTATGCCAATATTGGCGGTCTCTTGATGACCATGGGTCTGTCCTACGACTCCAAGGAAGGCCGCGCGCTGTGCGGCGCCCTCACCGCTGTGATGACCGGCGTCAGCTACGCGACCTCGGCCGAAATGGCCAAGGAGCTCGGCCCGTTCCCCGGTTACAAGAAGAACGCAGCCCATATGCTGCGCGTGATCCGCAACCATCGCCGTGCAGCCCATGGCGAAACCCGCGGCTATGAAGGCCTCGCCGTCGCCCCCGTGGCGCTGGACCATGCCTCCTGCCCGCAGGCCGACATCGTCACCCGCGCCAAGATCGCCTGGGATCTCGCCCTCGAACTCGGCGAACTCCATGGCTATCGCAACGCCCAGACCACCGTCGTGGCGCCGACCGGCACCATTGGTCTCGTCATGGATTGCGACACCACCGGAATCGAGCCTGACTTCGCGCTGGTGAAATTCAAGAAGCTCGCCGGTGGCGGCTACTGGAAGATCATCAACCGCGCCGTCCCCGCAGCACTGCGCGTGCTCGGCTATCGCGAAAGCGAGATCGCCGAAATCGAGGCCTATGCCGTCGGTCACGGTTCGCTGTCCAACGCGCCGGGCATCAATGCCTCGACGCTGAAAGCCAAGGGCTTCACCGACGAAGCGCTGAAGAAGGTCGAGGCAGCCTTGCCGACCGCCTTCGACATCAAGTTCGCCTTCAACAAGTGGACGTTTGGCGAGGACTTCCTGCGCGACACGCTGAAGATCGAAGCAGAGGCTATCGCAGCCCCCGGCTTCGATCTGCTCGCCGCGCTCGGCTTCACCAAGCGCGAGATCGAAGCCGCCAACGTGCACATCTGCGGCGCGATGACGGTGGAAGGTGCTCCGCACCTGAAGGCCGAGCACTACAGCGTGTTCGATTGCGCCAATCCCTGCGGCAAGATCGGCAAGCGCTATCTCTCGGTGGAAAGCCACATCCGCATGATGGCAGCGTCGCAGCCCTTCATCTCGGGTGCGATCTCCAAGACCATCAACATGCCGAACGACGCCACGGTGGAGGACTGCAAGTCCGCATACCTCTTGTCATGGAAGCTCGCGCTGAAGGCCAACGCGCTGTACCGCGACGGCTCCAAGCTCTCGCAGCCGCTCAACTCGCAGCTCATCAGCGATGATGACGAGGACGAGGATGCGCTCGAGAACCTGATGGAGAAGCCGATGGCGGCCCGCACCGCCGCGATCTCCGAGAAGGTGGTCGAGCGTCTGGTCGAGCGCATCGTGGTGATGCGCGACCGCGAGAAGATGCCGGATCGCCGCAAGGGCTACACCCAGAAGGCCGTCGTCGGCGGTCACAAGGTCTATCTGCGCACCGGCGAATATGATGACGGCCGGCTCGGCGAGATCTTCATCGACATGCACAAGGAAGGCGCGGCGCTGCGCTCCTTCATCAACAACTTCGCCATCGCCGTCTCGCTGGGTCTCCAGTATGGCGTGCCGCTGGAGGAATATGTCGACGCCTTCACCTTCACCCGCTTCGAGCCCGCGGGCCCGGTGCAGGGCAATGACAGCATCAAGTTCGCGACCTCGATCCTCGACTATGTGTTCCGCGAACTCGCGGTCTCCTACATGTCGCGCTTCGATCTCGGCCATGTCGACGTCTCCGAGTCGGGCTTCGACGCGCTCGGCAAGGGCGAAGATGAAGGCAAGGCGCCAGCCGACCAGAACAAATATGTCTCCAAGGGCCTGACCCGCTCGCGCACCGACAACCTCGTCGTCATGCGCGCGCCGGCCCCGGCTGAGAACACCGACGCCCGCGCTTCGGGCAACGTCACCTCGCTGAACGCGTCAGGCGCCACCGCCCGCCACGGCAGCGGCGATGCCGCCGTCGCGCTCAAGACCGCCGAGCCCGAGCACGCGCTCTCGCCGACCGAAAAACTCGAGGCGCAAGCCTGGAGCAAGGCGGGAAGCGCCGCAGCCGCCGCGCCCAGCAAGGCCGAACGCCGCGCCGAAGCGAAAGCCAAGGGCTATGAAGGCGACATGTGCGGCGAATGCTCGAACTTCACGCTGGTGCGGAATGGAACCTGCATGAAGTGCGATACGTGCGGAAGCACGACGGGGTGCAGCTGATATCAAACGACGTCATGTGAAAATGCTCGCATAGGATGGCCAGATTCGGCCAAAGTACGCCGCAAATGCTCCCAAAGTGTCGCCGCAGCCTAAAAGACCGGCCCCACTGCGGCCACGGGTAGTAGGTCCCCCTACTCGCCTTCAGCGGCGGCAAGTGAAAACAAACAGTTCGCGGCGGGCTTCGGCCCGCCGCGAAAATGGTGTGACGAACGAATCGTGAATCAACTACGGGACGCAAATTGATGACCGAGGTTGCAGATAATGAAGGAGACGGACGAGTGCCGGCGCCCGCCCGTGCCCCGCGTCATCAAGCGCCATCGGCGGTGAAGGCTAAGAAGCCGGCTCGCAAGTCTATACCTAACAAAATCCTGAACGTCCTTTGGGGGCGCTCGGCGGGCCATTGCCAGTACACCGGCTGCAACAAGTTGCTGATCGGCGAGCAGATCTCTGGCGCCCGCAACGCCAACAAATCTTACATCGCTCACATCGTCGGTGATTCTGCCTACGGACCGCGTGGCGACCCCGTGCTATCGCCACTGTTGGCGCGCGATCCGGACAACCTGATGCTGGTCTGCGACGAGCATCACAGGGTTATCGACCGTGAAATGGTCGACCAGCACTCGGTCGGCGTGTTGCGCGAGATGAAGCAGCGACATGAAGCACGCATTCGCATCGTCACGGACATCGACGAAGACCTCGGTACACACGTGATCCGATACGCCGCACGGATCGGCACCAACGAGTCCCCGGTCGCGAAGGATGCGGTGAAATGGTCGCTGCTTCCGGATTCGTATCCGCTTGACGATGGCTGGATTGATCTCGATCTTGCGACCCTCGAACTTCCCGATCACGAACCAGAATTCTGGACTGTCCAACTGCGCAATCTGCGAAACGGTTTCGCCGAGAAAGTCCGTGGCCGGATGGAACGGCAGGACATCCGGCGGCTGGCAGTCTTTGCCCTCGGGCCCATGCCTCTTCTGTTCGAACTCGGCCGCCTCATCTCAGACATCGCTACCGCCGAAGTTCGGCAGTTGCTGCGTGATCCAAAGGGCTGGAAGTGGGATCCCCGAGCGACAGTTCTCGAATACGACGTCCGGCGCCCCAACAATACTGGTGGACCGGTCGCACTGAAGCTCGAACTCAGCGCCGAAATCTCCGACGAACGCATCCGAACGACGCTCCCCGCCGATGCCGCAATCTGGTCGATCGCAGCCGCCGGCGCGCACAACGACGTCATGCGCCGCCCTGAGGACCTCGCAGCGTTCGCGAAGCTGTTCCGGAAGACGCTCGACGACATCAAGGTCGCGCACGGCGAGAACGTCGTCGTCAACGTGTTCCCAGCAGTGCCTGTCTCTGCCGCTGTCGAAGCCGGCCGGGCCTGGCAGCCAAAAGCACATCCGACGCTACGTATCTTCGACCAGAACAAGAAGCTGGGGGGCTTCTTCTTCGCCCATGAACTCAAACACACCAGCTAACGCCTTGGAGGCCGAAATGAACGTGCACACGCGTCCGACCGTCACTCTCGAAGCCGAAGAGATTCTCGAGGACCTCGCCGATTCACTGGCGATCCCGGAATCCCGCTATGAACAAGCCGAACGAAGCTACAAGTCACTCGGAGAGTGGCTCAACCGTCTGGCCTCCAGCATGCGGCCGTTCGATCCTCAGGTCCACATTCAAGGTTCGTTCGGCCTCGGGACCGTGATCCCGCCGATCAGCGACGAAGAACATTACGACATCGATGCCGTCAGCGAGTTGCGCAAGCTGACCAAGGCGGACGTCACGCAGCAGCAAGTGAAGCACCTGCTCGGAACCGAGATGAAGCTCTACGCCCGCGCACAGAGCATGATCAACCCGGTCGAGGAGCACCGGCGCTGCTGGCGCCTGGAATATGCTGACGGCGCCCAATTCCACATGGACGTCACCCCCGGTATCCTCAACGCCGCCGAACAGCGCGCACTCCTGCTATCCCGCGGCTTCGATGCGAGATTTGCGGACACGGCCATCGCGATCACGGACATCGATCATCCGCACTATGCGTTCCTATCGAGCGAATGGCCGCGCTCCAATCCTCGCGGATACCTCAAGTGGTTCCATAGCCGGATGGAGGTGATCTTCGAAGAGCGCAAGCGAGCCCTGATTCGCAAAGGCATCCGCGCCGGCACTGAAGCCATCCCCCTTTACGCCGTGCGCACGCCGCTGCAGTCGGCGATCATGATCCTCAAGCGTCATCGCGACATCATGTTCATCGCACGTTCCGACGAGCGCCCTATCTCGATCATCCTCACGACGCTGGCGGCCCACGCATACAACGGCGAAACAAAGATCTCCGACTCGTTGTTCGCGATCCTCAGCGGCATGGACGCCCATATCCGGCACGCGCCCGACGGCAGCTACGTCGTCGCCAACCCCAGCGATCCCTCCGAGAATTTCGCGGATAAATGGCGCAAGCACCCCGAGCGGGCGGCGGCGTTCTTCGAATGGCTCGACCGCGCCCGAGAGGACTTCACGCACGCGGCGGCACTTTCCAACAAGCAGCTCATGACGGAAACGCTCGCGAAGTCCGTCGGCTGCGGCATGGCTGAAAAGGTGCGTACGCGCTCGGCGAAGCGCCTCGGCGCACCAACCATCCTGACCGCCGGCCTCGTCAGCAGCGAAGCGCAGGTGCGCCGTGCGCCGCCCCGCATCGAGGGAGACCGCCGGAATGCCTGAGGGCAGCGTCCCTCTCGTCGAACGCTTCGAATCCGCAGTCGCGGCTGCCGTGTCCGGATGGGAGGGCCGCGGTCTGCGGCCGCGCAGGCTCGACCGCCGTGAACTGTCAAACTATCGCGGCCGGTCGGCGGAGATGGGGTGGCGGTTCGACGCAGAGTTTTCCGACGGCAAGAGGCGCATCGACATCGTCGTGACCGCGGGTTTTCCGTCTACTCCCGCGCGCATTGCGCTTGTAGACCGTCCCTCCTTCTTGACGTGGCCTCACGTGGAGAGCGACGGCGTGCTTTGCCTGCTGCCGAACCACAGCACTTTGTCGGTCGACGATCCGTATGGCAGCGTCGTCGCGCTGCTCGAAGAAACGTTCAGGATGATCGAAGCGGCGATCAGGGGCGAGCTGGACGACGACTTCCGCACGGAATTCCTGACCTATTGGAGCCATGCGGAAAAAGGTACCCGCCGCACCGTGTTGTCCCTGATCGATCCGAGGCCGCCGTCGCGCCCCGTTAGCGTCTGGGACGGCAGAGGACGAACAATCATCGCGGAAAACGAAGACGAGCTTCGCGGTTGGCTGCGCAACCTTTCCCCGGCCCTTCCCGCTACCGACCTTCGCGTCCGGCCAGGGGTCTTGGCATGGCTCGAGCGGGTGCCCCTCCCGTCGGAGTATCCGTCAACGGCAAAAGACGTCTACGACATGACCGCCCGCGCGGGCGTTTCCCATCTCCTGGACGGAATGGCTCGCGACGCGCGCGAGCGCATGTTCGTCTTGCTCGGCGCCGATACCGGCGAAGGCGCTGCGTTGGCGACGATGGTCGTGAACCGTCCCAAGATCGTCCGCGGACGCGACCCGCTCGTCGCCGGTTTTCGCCCTTCCAGCGTCCCCGAAGACTTGGCGCATAAACGCCTGTTCGGGGGAAATGCCGTAGACCGAAATTCCGTCGACAGGGTCGACGCTGCCTGGATACATGGCCGGGGACAGGACGCCCGTGCCAAGCCGCTCAGGGAAGCTACCGTGGCAGTCTTGGGCTGCGGCTCTGTCGGGGCACCGGTAGCGACGACGTTGGCCCGGGCAGGCGTGGGGAAGCTGATCCTCGTGGATAATCAAACCTTGAAGGGCGCCAACGTCGGCAGGCATCCGCTCGGCGTCGGCGACATCGGCTCCAATAAGGCGACTGCGCTAGCGCGGGAAATCCGTTCTGCCCTGCCCCACGTCGACGTGAAATGTTTCGGAGCGGCCGTGCAAGATGTCCTGCTCCGCGGCGAAGATCCGCTCGCCAAAGTCGATCTCATCGTGTCGGCGCTCGGCGATTGGTCTGCCGAGTCCCTTCTCGACGAATGGCAGGCGGTTCAGGAACGGCGCGTCCCTATCGTTTACGGCTGGACGGAGCCTCATGCCGCAGCGGGGCACGCGATCATCATTTCCGCGGCCGGAGACCGACTTCGCGCGGGTCTGGACCCATACGGATCGCCGTTCCTCGTCGCCGTGCGATGGGCGCAAGACACTAGGCGCTACGAACCTGCCTGCGGCGCGGCTTTCGATCCATACGGTCCCGTCGAACTCGGCTTCGTCACGTCCATGATCGCCCAGGCGGCCCTGGATGCGTTGCTTGGCCAAGCCGCATCCGGCACCCATCGCATCTGGCTGGCCCGCCGTCCTTTCGTGGAGGATGCCGGGGGCACATGGAGCGACGAACTGCGCTCGCTCGCGCCTTCCGCACTCGCGGGCGCCACGACGGTGGAACGCCGTTGGGGCCGCGACTCCCAGGGTATCGCGGCGTGATCTCCTACGACATTGGCCAATCCGGACAATCGCTCGAGTTCGTCGACAAGGTCCTTTCCCACTTCGAACGACATCGGCAGATCCGCTTCTGGCAACGTGAGGCCGGAGGCCTCCTGTTCGCGCGTCTCGCCCTCCCGGCGATAGAAATATGCGCGATCACGGGCCCGCGCAGATCGGACCGAAGGGGGCGCTATTCGTATTGGCCGGACGAAAAAGCCGAGCAGCGCGAAATCGACGACATGTTCGCGTTGAACCTCCACTTCGTAGGCTGCTGGCATACCCATCCCGAAGACGTGGCATCCCCGTCGCAGATCGACATCCGCAACACGACCGATTGCGTGAAGCGGTCCCGCCACGTGCTGAACGGCTTCATCATGGTGATCGTGGGCAGGAAGGACATTCCTGCCGGGATGTGCGTTTCCGTCTGCGACAAAGCCAGTGTCTACGAACTACCGTTGTCGCGTGGGACCGCACCTCAGCGGCCAGCAACAGCCACTCCAACATACGGGACCGTCCGAAATGACCGACGCTAAGCCGTGCTGGATCTGCGGCAATCCGGAAGCGACGACCCGCGAGCACAAGATCAAAAGAACGGATCTCAAGCAGGTATTCGGTGAGATCAGCCAAGCCAATCCCCACTACTGGATGAGCGGCGAGCATTCGAAACAGGTCGGAAGCCTCAAGGCCGACATCCTCAAGATGGGTGCCCGCATCTGCAACGAATGCAACAGCAAGCGGACGCAGCCGCACGATTTCGCTTGGGAAATCTTGTCAGCCGGGCTGAACGATCTCCGCCCCAGACTGCGCACGGGTACAGCTGTCCGGGGAGACCGCGTATTCTGCTACAACACTCGCCGCCGGATGACGGACGCCCATCTGTTCTTCGTGAAACTGTTCGGCGGAATGATCTCAGAAGGCGGCGAAACGCGCATTCCGATAGAGCCGTTCGCGAAGGCCATCATGACCGGAAGCTGCCACCCGGAAGTCTACCTGCAGATCGGCGAAGGCGACGGCACTGTGGGGTGGTCCAACCTGACGGTCACACAGATCGAGAGCGGCCACTACTTCGCAGTGTGGCGCTACAGCGTCGACCGGTTCTTCGTCCACGTAATCTATGCGCAGGCCGGTGCGCCTTGGGAAAGACTCGGCAGGCTTTGGAGTCCAAGATTCCGCACGAACAAGCTGACGGCACGAGATTTCACCCAACAACGCTAGCCCGCTCAAAGCAGAGCTACGTCGGGCCGACTGCCATGGGAATGATTTTGGGCCTATCCGGGAAATTCTCCGGCCTATAACCGGGGACGGCGGCCATCCTGTCGATGACGGATTGGTGCACGAAAGCTTCCGGCTGGATGAATCGCGGTTCGGCATCAGGGATATAGTGGCCGAGATACGACTTACGGGCGCCCCACTCCTTGTACTTGTCGCTCTTCGGCAAACGCTCCAACAACCGCCAAACGCTCGACATCGAGTCGTGCGGATCGCGCATGATGTCGGGCGGCACGTAGCTGAAAGGGCTTCCCCTCCGCTGTTTTCCCCACGCCAATTGGTTGACGGTTTGCGGGTCGACTGACAAGCCGTGCTTCACCGCCTCGTCGATCATCCAGATCAGAGGAAATTTCGAGAGGCCGCTCTCGATCTCCGGATAGCCGCCCCCTATGTCGGCGTGCACACCGGAAAACCAGACTTGGCGAGCGTCCTGCGGCTCGGCATTGTTCGTCGCGCTGAACCTGTTGTGCATGAACGTCTGTGGCTCGTCCCAGGCGTCCAACCTGAACATCCTGCGACGCTCGTCCATCGCTATCGCCTGGCGGAAGACGCGGACACTCGGATTGCTTCTTGTGTTGGCTAGCGTCTGCAGGCTGAAGGCATAGAACCTGTCGGGCCGGGGGACGATCACGCTTGCCACCGTGTCCCATACGCCAACGAACCTAATCGTCGGCAATCGCGACGAGACGATCCGGGCAAATTGTGAAGCTCGGTCATCCTTCGTCGACGGAACAGGCTGAGCCGCGTCTCCGCCATGCCCCGGTTCATTCGGAGCCGCTGCAGCAGCGGGATCCGCCTCTGATCGGACTTGCTTGTATGCGGTCAAGGCGGCGCCGGCGAGATTCCGTTGTTGCTGCGACAGCAGCCCGATCCGGTGGACCAGCCCCGCAAGGACGCGAACGGTGTACGCTCCGCGGCTGAAACCAAAGAGATAAATCTCGTCACCTTCCTCGTACTGACTGACCAAAAATTCATAAGCCGCAAGGACGTTGTCATCGAGACCGTACCCGGTCGCCAGACCCAGCACGGCTACGGCATCCTGCTTCAGCTTCGTCCATGGATCAGGCCTAGCAAGCGTACCCACCCCGGGGTCGTAGAAGACGACCTGATTCGGTTGAGTCTTTCCCGTCTTCCGGAGCATGCGATAAAGCTTCAGGACGTTTGAGATGTTCTCGCTGATCTCGTTCCCCGTTCCATCGCAGCATACGACGATGTTCTTCATTGATTTCCCCTAGACTGCACTTGAGAAGGCTATATCACGCACAAGCGCTCAGATCATTGGTTAGGGTTTGCGTTGTGGCGATGAACACCCGGAAGGGTGGTACTAAGATGGTAGTCTTAGGATCATCGAAGCAAGAATATGGAGATCGCATGGGCGAGGCAAAACGCAGAGCAGCAGCGGCTTTAGTCAAGAAGTGCCGCGGCTGCGGAGCACCGCTGACTTCGGTGAACGACTCCGCAGCGCATGTATTTCCCAACGCATTGGGAGGGCGTCTAAAGCCTAAGGGTATCATCTGTCAGACGTGCAACACCGCGCTCGACAAAGCTGCCGACAACGCACTGGTCAAGGCATTCGGTGATTGGCCTACTCTGCTGAACTTCCCGCGCGACGAGGGCAAGCATCCCGCCAAGCTTGTCGATACCAGAGACGGGCGTCGAGTTCGGCTCGAAGCGGACGGGAGCATGACCTCTGCCGACGTGACCTATGAGGTCTCGAAGATCGGTGAGGATCACCATGTTCAAATCTCCGCAGGAAACATGAAGACCTTCAAGCAACTCCTCAACCGCGCGAAGAAAGAATTCCCGCAGTTCGACCTCGACGCGGCCAAGCTGCATGCGCAAGTGGTCGGCGTCGAGGATGGCGACATGCTGAAGCTCAGTCTAGACTTCAGCCCACAAGCAGTCTTCGGCGGCGTGATCACGGCGATATGGCTCTACCTTTGCCACACAACCGGTCGCACTTTCATGACATGGGACCGGCTAATGGCATGCATTTCCGGGATGCAGACGCGTGCCGGTACGTTCCGCTATCTGACCGCTGGATTACCGGGATTTTTCGGCCCGGACATTCCAATAGGCCACAAGATCGTCATTCGCTCCATCCCCCAAACTGGTGAAATGATCGCTTACGTCGAGATCATGGGCATCTTGCGAATTGGAGGATTGTTCGCATCCGCCGGAGGTCCTTGCGATCTTATCGAACATATCTACGCTTTCGATCTTGAGCGGCAAGCATTACGGACCGCCGAGTTCTCAATCGATCGTGTCGAATTCGAGAAGCAAAACTGGGCTACCATTGGACTTGGTGCGACCGATTTTAGTCTACTTCAGGCGCATTTCGCGGACATTCTCGACGTTTTCGTCGCGCGTTACCAGCAACGCTTCACGGAATCGACATCGTCAGACGTAGTTGATGCCGGAAACGGCACGCCCTCAGCGTAAGAGGTGTCTTCGATTTCCTGAAGACTGATTAAGGGCGCTTCACACGGGCCACAGACCCGCGACCACAAATCCGCATGCAACGAACGGGAAGATCGTCCATTTTGAAGGTCTTTTTAGCCATATTGGAACGCCTCCGATGACCATCGCGTCAACCCCACAAAAAACCCGCTGAAAATACTGGACTTCGCGAGAGTTCGATCACTTGCTGCGGCTCAACGTCACGTCTCGGCCGAAACGGCAGACGCACAATCCCTTTGTCCAGTTTGGTGACGCTGTGGCTTTTCGCAGAGCGCACGCATTTGGAAATCCTTCAGCCATTCGTGTTGGGCTTGTTGTTGAGCACAACCACGTCAACGAAGCGATAACCTTTGCCCATCGCGGTTACGTTCGGATCTTGATATGACCCGAACGGTCCATATAGAACTTCGACCGGTTCGCCAATGAACTCTCTGGAGTTGCCGTGAAAGTCTCACCCGCTCGTTTGAACGAAGCCCGAGAACTGCGTGATATCGCGCTCGCCCTGCTCGATCGCCAAGGGATGAATGTCATCCTGGTGGACAGGGACAGGCAGTTTAAGATCCGTCAGCATCACGTTGGCGACCTGAAGATCACGCAGAGCGCGCCCATTGGCGCGCAAATCCTGGACGTCTATCACGGCCGTAAGGTCTTCAGTGTGAGATGGAACGATGTCGATGCGATCGACGTGGTGTCGTTTAAACCGGGCGATTGGCGTCAGGCGCTGCGATCTTCGGCGATGCCCCCGTCCGGGTGGCGCATCGAGGGCTTTCCCGAGAGCCTCGTCTCCGACGGAGGCCCCCACTTCCATGCAGGGCTATCGGTACGCCCCCATATTGAGAAATTCCTCAACGACCAAACGCATGTCAGACATTTTGTCGGCTCCGCCCGTGCTCCAGTGAAGAACTGAGCAGCAGGCTTAAGGCAACAGCAACTGTGCTAATGGCGCCATAAGGCACCACGCTGGGCTCCGAGCCACAACGATGGGCGCAAACGTTGAACGCTGCGTTCTGGATGCGCATTCAAGGCGCTTGACCGAACCGCGACGACCATCACCAGACAGTTGACACGTGTGAGACACGTAGAAAGAAGTAAGGAATTCACCGATGAAAAGAAACGAACAGCCTGAAGAGAAATGGGTCAACGAAGTCGGTATCGGCGTTCCGGACGGTTATAAAATCGAGAGCAAGGTCGTAGGCGGAAAGAAAGTGGGCCCTCACCGCGTCACTGGTCCTAACGTTACCGTCGGTACATTCTCAACCCTTAGTAAAGCGTTGGCAGAGGCGATCCGTCACTCCCAGTCGAAGCGAGATGACGACGAGCCAAGTGTCGATGGCCCAAAATTCTAGTCTATCGACCGACATACCGCAGAGATGAAACACTTGGGGGCAGTGTTTTCTTTGTTGCGAGAATTCGCCCGACATCTGCTTGTTTGATGATGCCTAGCTCGATTGAGTACCGGATGTCGGGGTGGTCCAGGTCGAGAAGACTGTCTTTTCCGTAAAGCAATTCAATCTCGCGTCCCCGCGCCGCGAATTCGATCAGGCTTGAGAATAGATGCCGGGTTGCCGCGTCGGTCTCTTTGGCAATGTAGACTGCCACGTCTTCTAGAAGAGCTGAAAGGACAGAAATGCTCCGTGTTTCAGCCGAATACTCCAGCGCTTCGATCACGTGCGGAGCTATTTTGCGTAGGGATCCGACATTTTCGAGATTTCTTTCATACCGCTTGCCGTCCTTCAAGACATCTGACGGATCAACCTGCGCCTCTGCGGCGTTGCCTTTCTCCGCGACGGTCAGGATCTCGCTCATGGTCCGCATTGCTCCGTTAATCTCATTAATCTTGACGGAACGACATCGCCGGCGCAAACCGACGCCCGTCGATGAAGCAGTCCAGACACACAGACGGCATGCTGTAGTCAGTGTGAGAGCTGCATTGGATGAGATCTCGACGGAGATCCACGGTGCCAGATCTGCACGTGACTTTCGATTTTCTCAGTGGTGAGCGGGCGTCACTCTCTTTCGATCGCAACTCGGAGCTTAGCTAACCCGTGTCGTTGCTGGCGACACAGTGCGAAATCGATCCGCTCAACCTGCTGAGCACGCAATGTTTCGTCTCGGCCTGTCGGAAGGTTTCCATCTAGGCGCTCTTCCCAAACCCTGGGGCTTGTTGAATTCAGAGGAGCCCGAGATCTATGTCGATACCCTCGTTGATGACTCACCCCAGATCGACCACGGCGCGCTTTCTGCCTTTGCGGCGGCAGGGAAGCTTGATGGAGCGTGGCAATGGTGCTCCACGGTATGCGCCGCCCGGCTAAGTCCGGACCATTACAAGTTTATTCTGCCGGACCATTACAAGTTTATTCTGCTAACACCCTGTTGTAACTGCATATTTAAAGGTAAAGCACCGCCTAAAATTTCCGAAAGCCCGATAACTCAGATGATCCTCCAGCATCTCCCTCTTAGGCAGAAGTCACCAAGGGCCCAGCCTTGCGAAGGTAATCAATGTGTGGAACATATGAAGAACACGGAAATCGAGTGCAACAATGACCGATACCTCCGAAGATTTCGATTTTGCCCCCGACTTTGAAGACAAGGATTCCCAGCTGTGGTCTGTGAATCTGTCTTTCTGGCGCCCGTCGCAGCTCGCCGACGAAGAGATGGAAGCATTCTTCGGAGATCGCGACGGTAGGTGGAGCCGTCAGACCAAGGCGGCTGTCGTACGCCACGGAGCGAGGGGCCTTGATCTCAATCAGAGTTGGGCCCTAACCGTACAGTACTGGTCGTGTCCTGTATGTCATCGATTCAAACCCGACATCTTCCGGCTTTCGAACCGCGGCATTCTGCTCGCTAATTTGGAGGAGCATCACGACCATTTTCGCGATTATGTCGGCCGCCGAGGTCGCGAGTTATTCGGCGAAGGCTGGGTACTTGAGCTTCCGCCCGGAAGCTCAACGATCGTCGATTCAATTGAGAATCTAGTGTCTACGTTTTCCAGAGAGCTTGTGTGTTCCGAGTGCAATGCCGCGGACGGCAAAGCCAAGCTTGCATTAAAGGACCGCATCCCTTCCTACTTCAGCTTCGCTCCGACAGAAATAAGGGAGTTTATCGAGTCCTCACCCAACACCGACCATCGGGTTGATTTCGATAAGGTGGAGGCCACGTGGCAAAAATGCGAGCCGGCGCTCAAGGCTCGCGTCGAACTCGTGGACCAAACGCTGCATATGATGCGTTCGGGTTTGCTTCGCCGTGAAAGGGGGAGTCCTTCCATTCAGCAAACCTGGAAGCACTTCCAACCGCAATTCCAACTGTACATGGAATTCTTGCGCGCATCCGACCGTGACGAACGCGGCGCAGAACTGCGTCGATCCATATCGGAATTTCTTGCACGCTCCGTGCAAAAGGATTCAAACGTCCTGGCGCCGAAGCCGCAGGCAAAGCGCGCCCGCGTAGTCGGTCCCACTGATGAGGAGTATGATTCTTACTGTGACCCCGTCTCCTCCAAGCGCTGGCAACTGGCGAAGGAGGATTGGCATTGTCCGATTTGCGAACGAACAAAACGTCAGATCGTTCGCAAATCCGGAAGCGGAAAATGGGCTGGCGGTGTTCGTATTCTCTCGGAAGCGGTCGAAGATACCTCGGAAGTAAACCGAAGTGCGAGACGAAATACCCTTCCCGGCTTCACACACGCATTTATCATGCGCGGACCAGCGGCATTTGAAATCTGTTCAGACTGCGCCGATATAATCCCTCAACTCAAGGCGCGTCGTCGTGATATTGCCGATATAAGCCTGACGAGAGCCGATATTAAGGCCTGCATCCTCAGTCTGCAGGCCCACGCATCGCACGTTGTTGATTGGGATGAGGCTGCCAATCGGGCAATAGCCAACCGGTCAATCGGTCCTTCGTGGGAGGCCTACTGGAAACATCGTGCGCTCGCATCCCGCATTCAGGTCCTGCACAAAAGATTTTTGCGCGTCGCCAACGAAACGGACGCTCTTCGCGAAATAACGGAGGAAGTCATGTTCATCGCTGAAATCGATGACGTCGAGGAAGCCGCAGCGCTGGCAGAATGGCTTCTCGCCGAAGCCGCTCGTTTCGACGCAGAAGAAGACCGTAAAAGGGACGAATACCTCACTGCAAAGGCAGCATCGACTTCGAATTAAACCAACACAACACACCGGCGATCTCCTTCATGCTGCTCCAAAATGCCTCTTCCAAATTGACGCTGGTCTTATGACGCCATACTTGCCATGCTGCTACCAGCAGTTGCGTAAACGCAGGAAATAACGCAGCGACCCGTAAGATCTGAGAAGATCACGGGCGTTCCCGCGGGCATTGGCCTCTTTGAAATCAGACCTGACGGGACCGTACTCATCGGTGGCGAAGGCAATGCTCGCGATCAGGGACGGCAAATGGAAGACGATGACCCGTTGACAGCAAACGCCTCACCAGATGTCAGTCCATTCCATGGTGCCCATCTATTGAGATAGAACACAGCAATGCCTTACAACTTTCCAGACCTTCATGCTGAAAAGAACAGCGTCGTGCGGGAGTTATTCATCTCCACGGCCGATGACAATTACATCTTGGCAAGATGGTGCTTTCAGCAAAGGCTGAACGTCGATTTTTTCTGGCTGGCGGTTCACTGCTTAGAAAAGTATTTCAAGGCCGTCTTGCTGATGAACGGCCACTCCTCGAATGGATACGGACACGATATCGTCCGGCTATATGACGCGGTACAGCCTCTGGCACCCGAATTATTGATCTCTGAGTTCGCCAGACCCGAGAATATGCCAGCTGGCATGTGGCGCAACGAAACGGTGATGGAATTTCTCGCTCGGCTCTATCAGGATGGCAACGCGCACAACCGTTACTTGATTTATGGATATGTCAGGAACGCCGAAGATCTCTTCAAGCTCGACCAAGTCGTATTTTCAGTCAGACGACTCACGCAAGCTCTGGAAGTTCGATACGTGGGCGACGGCGAGAATGACGGGTTGCCGACATACTCCCGGCGTGAAGCATTGGCGAGGAGGCCGACCCGGCATGAAAACATGCAGAGCAACTTAGAACAGACAATGGAAGGCAAGCGCGGCGTGGAATTGCAGAGAGTGCTGCTCAACTGGAATTTCCCTTTCACCGACCATCGCTATCAGCACGAACAATCGACATTCATGTCCGCGTCGCAAAATCCCATTCTGATGACGCGGCTCTACGATCCACTCGACTGTGGTACCAGCCATTTCGCTGAAGCCGATAGGTTCTGGGAATGGGTTCAGGAGAACATTTATTTGCCTGGCGCCCTCGTGAAGGAAATAGAAACCGAGCGGGTCAGGCGCAAAGCGGATACAACCGCAGCAGGACGAGTATAGACCACAAAAGTGAGGAAAGCTTGTGTCATCCGAATTGGAGTACGGGGAGCGATACTGCGCTTTCGTCGATATTCTGGGGTTTCGCGGTCTGATCGGCGAACTTGGCAGAGGTGCCTTGTCGATCACTGAGTTGCGCGACCTCCTGACGACCATCCACAAAACTGATGGCCTGAGCACACAATACTGGCAGACCGATTTTCGTACCCAAAGCATCTCGGATGCGGTTGCTATCTCGACGAACGTGACCCGTGAAGGTCTGACCGAGATACTGCGGGCGCTCGAAAATCTGACACTACGCCTATTGAACAAGGGTTATTTCATTCGAGGTGGCCTCGTGAAGGGTCGCCTCTTCCATGACGAGAACGTCGTTTTTGGCGATGCTCTCGTTGACGCTTACCGCCTTGAATCAGAAGTCGCCCTCTACCCGCGTATAATGGCAACAAGAGCCGTCTGGCTGGACTTCGAGAAATATAGAGCAGAGGGCGACGACCATTCGCTGGACGATTGGATAAAGCAATCCGATGATGGTCCGATGTTCGTTCACACCCTTCGGGCCACGTCGCAATTCGCTTATCGAACGAAACTCGAAAACATCAACTTGAGCCCTCCCGAGCGGACGAGCCTCGACCACATCACGGACTTGCAAAACATAATCCTAGAGAAATTGGACGAGTCTATCGACAATCCTCGCTATTTTCAGAAAGTCCAATGGTTTGCAGAATACTGGAACAGGTCGGTCCCATACGGGGGCAAAGACTTTACCAGCATTCAAGGGCCAGGCCTGAACGAGACCAAGTGGCTTGTGGGCGCCGATCAACCGTTCCATCCATTGCCGTAGGGAAAAATCGTGAGCACCGGCGAAAACGATCTGAAAAGTGCTTGTTTCGAACTGGCTCGGACGACGAAGTGGTCGCGGAAACCCATCGATGCCGAATTACTAAGCTCGCTGGCGGTCAAGTTTGAGGAGATCGCCCGGGGCTTTGTAGAAGAGTCGCTGGACCGAGATATCCCGCTTATCGTCAAAGCGGTCCGCTACTTAAACCAAGTCCATGCCCTGCCGCCAATGGATGAAGACACGAGCTGGTTCTACAACATGCTCTCGGTCGTCGTGGAAATCGCGCGCCCAAATACCGTCGTTGACGAACGTGGCAAACCGTTCCTGGAAGAGATGCAGAAAGGAATCCACCGGTCGCTAAGCTTCCAAGCATGAGCGAGATGGGGCAGCGTTAGGGGCAAAGCGCCCTAGTGCTGCATGTCGGCTAGTTCGTCCACCAAAACACGAACATTCTCGCTGTAGTCTACGGGCACCACCACGAGGTGGAGCCCCCCGGCCGCGAAGGCCTTCTCCAGTGTCGGTGCCAGACCGCCCGCCTCGGTCACGCGATGACCCTGGGCACCGTAGGACTGCGCGTACGCGACGTAATCCGGATTGCCGAAAGTCATCCCCGCATCGGCGAAACCGTCGACGGCTTGCTTCCACCTGATCATCCCGTAGGCGTGATCCTCGGGCCGTTGGTCGGAGATCAAAACGGACGCTTCCGTCTCCTCTAAAAGGGAGAACAGAGCCTCCTTGGGGTGATTACACGTATATTCTGCTGTGCGGTTACAAGTGTTTTGTGTTAAGTGCTTGAACGTGAACAGGTTCCGGGCTCCGCATCGTCGTTTGTCAGTCTCCGGCGGATCTGTCGCCACTCAGATATCCACTTACCATTGCGGATGAGGAGGCCGGAGACGGGCGCCCTGCTCTACGGTCCGCGCCTTAGTGAGACGTTTGGTGGACTAGGCGCCTGAGGCGCGCCTTTCGCAGATTGACCAGGATATGCGCCTCCTCGATCGCAATTGCCAGGAACGGACCGGCAGCTGAGAGGACGATGCTTGCTGGCCCGCGTTCAGACGCCGTAATCCTCGGCCGTTGACGATCCGACCTGTCTGCCCTGTAAGATCGCAGCCCAGGCATGAAGAAGGATGCGACAGATGCAAATAGTGAGGATCGCCGTACTTGCCATCATGCTGCCCGCCAGCGCTTCGGCGCAGGAATTAACGCAGCGGCCCGTCAGAACTGAGAAGATCACGGGCGCTACCGGAGGCGTCGGCCTTTATGAAATCGGACCTGACGGAACCGTACTCATCGACTGGCGTGCGGTCGAAGCTGCGGCCAACGGCCCGGCCGATCGGATGTCCGCACCCGTGGCGAAGGTGATGCTGGCAATCCGGGACAGCAAATGGAAGCCGATGACACGGTGACTGAGCGCAGATCGGAAGGCCCGTACACCCATTTGCTCAAGTTTGCGCAGACGGACGACGACAGCAGCCGCATCTACAATCTTATCGAGATCCTGCGCGAATTTGATCAATTCACCGACGAAATCGAGTTGTCGGTTGCGGGGCGCTGCGACCGGGAAACGCTGGGGGAGCTGTTCGACGACTTTGTTGTCGAGAGCCTTGGCCAGGAGGGCTATTGGGGCCGCCATACTCTTTGGGAGATAGAGTTTTTCACGAGTACACCGAGATTCACGACATCGAGGTCGATGAAGTCGAGTTCACGGGCGGCGACGGGGTGTCGTTCACGGCGCTGGTGCATTTCGACGTCAGCGGATCGACGGATGACGGTGACGACGGATACTCCGGTCGGGACACGTTCACCTATCTAGCCTCGGGCAATTTGGACTTCCCGCGGCGCGCAGTCGTGGAAGATCTCAAATTCCGGCCGTAGTCCGACCAGAACCGGAGTTCCCATCCAGCAGCGGCGCTTGTCCGAAAATCCTCGGCACGTCCTGAGAGTGACTTGCCGTCGCTGTGACCGGATCGTTGAAATTCAGACGATTGACACGGCGCGCATCTACGGACCCCATGCCATCTGGAAAGACGTGGGCATGAAGCTGCTCGACAGCGGCTGCCAAGAACGCACGGGACGCCTTGAGGAGGACGGCTGCTGGCCCACATTTGAGACGACATAGCATTTTTTGATTTTCCATTTTTGACCGTCGCGCTTGGACTCCCATATGGCTCCGAAATATCACCCCACGCCCTATCCGGCGGCCACCGGAAAGCTCTGAATAAGGAGCTCCGACAAGCGCGCGGGATGACTCGCATCTTAATCACGGCAACATTCCAAGATCAGCCGGGCCTTGGTCACGGAGCTCTTTGGGGGCCGAGCGGAGTTTGTGCAAAGCTGAATGTCGGACAAGGTTCCGACTAAGCGAATTGCGGACGGGCGTATTGCTATTCGCGATCAGTTCGGATTGGCTTGCCTAACCGTACGATGGCAACGCTCCGGCGCCCCATCTGATCGAAACTGTCGTCCTGAACCACCTGCCAGCATGGTGTCCAAGACAACTGCGCCGGAAAATATCTTCCAGGTATTCCCAGCACTCTCCCTTGATGCTGACGTGAATGGATGCGCGTTGATACGATGCGCTGCTGCATCGCGCCCATCCCATTCCAAATCGGCGGAACCGCCCGGCCTTCCCTCCATTGCCGTTTCCTGTAAACAGAGGAATCAATGCATTACCTTGCCGCGCCTTCGCCGACGACCGAGAACGGCGCCCAAAACGCTGGATAGGCGTTCAGAGGATTTGAACCATCGTTCATATAATCGAGCATCGCCCGCCTTAGCGCCTCCGATCGACCTAGTTTGGAGTCACTTGCGATCTTGGAAAAGGTCGAGGTCGTCAGTTGGGTAGCCGCAGCTGAATCGACTGACCAGTGCGACACTAGAAGCGCTCGAGCCCCGGCGTAAAAGAATGCTCGCGCCAAGCCCGACAACGCATCGGCCCCGGGTTTGTCGCCTGCCATGGTATTGCAGGCCGACAGTACAACCCAGTCAGCATTTAGTGAGAGCTGAGCGACCTCGCTCGCCGTAAGCAACCCATCGTCCAAAGCACTCGGCTCGCGAGGTAAGGTCAGAGCTAAAGATGGTTCACCCATTCCGCTTACGTCACCGGCAACAAGACCATGCGTAGCAAAGTATACAACACGGTAATTCGCGAGAGGTTTACTCTTCACATTGGTTTCAGTCGCATCTTTCTCCAACAGAATGTCACTCGAAGGAGCGCCAAGATGTTTTCCCACAGCCTTTAACTCTGTCGCAGTATCTAGAAGTGACGGCAAACTTTGAGCAAGATTTGCGCGATCTACACCAGCGCCACGCCAAAACTCCGTGTAAGCCCGCACCTTCGTCGCAACTCTAGTCGATGCTCTTTGTTCGGCAAGAGCACGAGTACGTTCTGAAGGGTCAAAAATGGGATCACCAAAAGCAATGAGACCTTTGCTCGCTTGCTGCTTGCTGGCAATCATTCTGATGGAGCGAAGGCTGGCCGCAGATGGCAACACCGTCACAGCTTGCCGCTTAATCAGCCAAGCCGCATTTCGATAGCTCGCAATATCCTTTAGTTCCGGCTTTGCTACAATAGGTTTATCTGTCACCAGCAGATGGAATGGCAGCGCCGTAAGCGGCCCAGACGGCACGATCATCACATGCCGCTTGTCTTTGATGAATTCCTCGATTGGCGCCATGAGCGTCGAGTACAACTCGTGTGCCACTGATAAATCGAACAGCTCCGGTCGTTTCCGGGTCTTGACAAATTCAAGGCGCTGCTCCTCAAAATCATGCAATCCGCGTCGAAAACGCCTTACCGTATCGCTCAAAGCGGCCGCGCCCGATGGTATCTCTCGCCATATAAGCCCCTCCCGCGAGAGCGAAAAAACATAAGTTTGCTTGTCGCCGACCAAAAAATAGACCAGCGCCTCGTCTTCTCCAAGCAAGTCCTTCGCTTCTTCCTGTCTTAATGGTTTAGGCGCGGCTAGCGCTGTGTAATCAGGAAACTCCCGGTCGAGGCGCGCAATGACAGCTGAACGTCTGCCCTCAAGCTCAACGATTTGACCGCGCAATCCCGCTACCACAGCCCGCTCGGAAATCGTCTCTCTTTTCGACATCGCCTCGCTGAGTCTTTGATCGAGAGCACGCCATGATGCCTGCAGATCTTGCCGCTCTCGGGCGAGTGTCGACAACGCACTATCTTTTGAAGCGAACCGCACGTTCATCTGCTGGAGCGCAGCCGCTGCGGACGATTGTGTTGCTCGTTGTGATACCTCAAATGCCTCTGCACTTATTTCTGGATCGGCCTTACCTGCCGACCGTATTGTAACAGCTAGGCTTCGCACATGCTGCGTAAAATACTCCGCCTGCGTTGTAGTCAACTCGCTTGACCTCTCATCGCCCACAATTCCTCCGCTACTCCCGACGCCAGAATTTGAAATGACTTTCGTCGCCCTTCGCGAATAGAATAATGCGTCGTCTGCCCTCCCCATAGCGTCGCTGACCTTGGCCAAATTGTCCAACGTCTCTGCAACACGCGGATGATGATCGCCTAGTTTCTCCTCCCGCTTAGCCAAAGCCTCTATGAGTAGAGCTTTCGCCTCCGGCAACTTGCCTTGCAGCAAATATGATACTGCGAAATCGTTCCGAAGTTCGGCCAATTGCAGACCGCCGTCGCTCGAGTTCTTTTGAACAATTTGAATCGCCTTGTTATATGCCTGCTGGGCTTCACTGAATTTGCCCTGCGTCTGATACGTGTAAGCGAGGCTATTCAATACCGAAACGACGAGCGGACTAGTGCTGGATATCTTTTCCGCGATTGCCAACGCCTGCTTTTCAAACTCTTCAGCTTTATCGAGATGACCTTGCCGTCTATTTAGAATGCCAATGCTATTCAATGTTCGGGCCACCCCTGGATCACCAGCGCCAACCATTTGCCTCCTGATAGCCAACGATCTTTGATAAAGCCCCTCGGCCTCGCCAAACCTACCTTGCTGGACATAGACGACAGCGAGATTGCTGAGAGGAGTAACTATCCTGTAGTCAAACGCCATCCTGTCGGTCTTAGCGTACGATTCCCCCTCGTAGATGCTAAGAGCCCGCTTATAGAAGAATTCCGCGTCAGCGAGTCTCCCCTGGTTCGAATGCACAAGCCCCACATTTATAAGGCTCGCAGCGATTAACGGATCGTTCGCGCCCAATACACGCTCCCTGATCTGCAATGACCGCTTATAGAGTTCTTCGGCTTCTCGATATCGAGTCTGCGATCTGAGTGCAGAAGCCAGGCCACTCACAGATATGGCAAGCGGTGCATCCTCGATACCATTATTCTCTTGTCTGATTGAAATAGCGGCCCGATAGAGTTCCTCTGCTCCAATATACATCGCTTGGTTATTGTACTCGCTCGCCAAGCCTTCAAGTGTCTTGGCCGCATCGGGAGCACGCGCGTCGAGTGCCTTACGCTTGATATCATTGAGGCGACTTTCAATCTCCTTTGTTTCTTCAATCTTTTCCTGGGATCGATATACTTTCGCTAGTTCAAAAAGAGCCTTTGAAAGAGCCGCGTCTACCTCGGGCAGCGCCTTCTCCCTAATCGAGACAAGACGCTTGTATTGCACTTCCGCCTCGCTATTCCGCCCCTCCGCCTGGTAGCTCGAGGCAAGCTCTTCTAGACGTGGCGCCAAAGAAATGTGATCTGTTCCCACCTTTTGTTCTTGTAGTGTCAAGGCCCGCAGAAAGAGTTGCTCGGCTTCAGCGTACCTAAGATCGATTTTGTAAAGTCTGCCGAGTTTCGCTTTGGATTCGATAACGGCGGGAGAGTTAGCTCCGAGGTTGACCTCCTCAATCGCGAAGCTGCGCTTCACGAGCTCTAAAGCCTCGTCCAATCTGCCCTGCGATCGTACGACAAACGCTAATTCGCTCAGAACGGCCTGGACCTTTGAGCTATTGGCACCCAGCTTCTGCTCAAACAGCGGCAGAGCGCGCTTGATCAGTCTCTCAGACTCGCCATATTCGCCAAGCGGGCGATACACGACCGCGAAATTATAAAGGTAGTTCGCAAGATCAATTGGCGGAAAGACCCGCTCCGCAGACCCGAGTCCTTTTTTATAGACCACGAGAGCTTCATCGTATTTTTTTTGCTCTTCCAAAACAAACCCGAGCCCCATTAACGAGGAAGCCACGTTGAATTCGCTCGCATTTGGCGCTTTCTCGCGGATCGTCAATGCCCGTTTGTGAAACTCTTCTGCTTCGCGAGGCTTTTTGGTTCTCTGTTTGATAAGGCCGAGATTGAAAAGTGCTTGCGCGACCTCGACATGCTCTTTGCCAAGTGTTTTCTCTCGCAGATCGACTACTCGCAGGAGAAGTCCTTCGGACTTATCGTACTTTCTCTGGTCAAGATAGACATTGGATAGATTGAAGTATGTCCAGGCTAGGTCGGTGCTATTACCCTGGGCCAATCTGATCGTCACCGCACGATTGAGCGAATCCTCCGCTTTATCCATTATGCCTAGTCGATATTGTGCGAAGCCTAAGTTATTAAGTGCCAGACCGTAAAGCTCGTGACCGACACCGAACTTACTCTTGACCGCTGCTTCGTAAAGCTCCGCTTCTTGTAGCGCTCCCGGATTGTCACTCCGAAGTAGTGCTGCTTCGTATCGCTTCAAAATCCCGGGAATATCAGTAGGCTGAACTTTTGACGAAAGCTGTACGGTATTTGGAGTTGTGGCTGGCTCGGCTGAAAGCCGCTTGGGAGGCTCGACATCGGCGACCCCCTTTTCTCCCTTCCATTTCCCTTTTCCAAGGTTTGCGATAATTTCTTGGCGGGCTCTTATATTCTTCAGTTCATCGGCTTTCGCGTCGATCGGCGTAGACCCGTGCGCTGCGACAAGCCCAGCCAACGGCATGGGTAGTGATACAGTCACCCCACTCTGCTCCGTAAACTGGAGCAAAAGCGATTTACCAACCATCAACTTGTCGCGCAGAGTCTCCTTCAAATCCACGTCAGCCATGCACCCCATGGCATTGCAGATGACGAATGGGGCGCTGTCGAGAGGCGCCCCATCGACTGATAGCCGGATCGGTATTCCGACAGCTGCGATCAATGGAACGTATATTCGTAGGAGTTTCTTCTGTCCCCCCGCAGGCTCGACCAAGGCGACTGACGTAGCCGCTGTTCCAGTTGGGTTCCAAGCTATGACGCGCGTATGGCAGGCTAGTGCCGTGCCGGTCTTCTCGTCCTTGGCGCAGAACTTACTCCAGGGAATATAGCCAACAGACACCTTCCCGCCTTTCGGCGTTGCCGTCGCATCGTACTCGCCGCCGTACAGGAACAGCTGCAGGTGCTCACGCCTCAGCGCCGATAGCGACGTCCAATTCTCAGGAGTAAACTGATTTGCCTTTTCGAAATTCGCCAAGGGAAAAATGAAATTGAGCGGTTTGCCATCAATATTGATGGCTTGGATCGTAAGCTTCGCGCCGCTTTGTATCTTCGCAATGGCATCTGGTGCCAGTTGGTAACTCGCGGCACACCCGCCCTTAGAACAGCGATCGTACGCGCCATTTAGCGGAGTCGCGCTGTCCACCAGTATCCGTGTCCCGTGGACAATCTGCACCCCCAGCGGAAGAAGAACCCTGAATGGGTTGCCTATTTGCGGGCTGTCTTTGATAAGAGCGATGGAAGCAACCAATCCGTTTGCCTCAACAGCACGCGCACTAATTAGGCAAACATCTCGTTTGTCGATGCGTCTGCAAGTTCGGGTCCAGTCAGCGGCAGCAGCAGCGCCTTCAGTTGCGGCGCTCGCTGGGTATCCAATTGATGACAGCCAGAATGTCGAAAAGATCGCGATCGTCTTCCAATGTTTGGCAATCATATCAATTTCCTAAGCAGTTAGTACGGAGGCAGGAATTGAACAAATACGCACTAAAGATAAAATCACTGGATTTTGGATTCTGAAATTATAGGGCGAGTGCTTCCCACGCTATGAGCAGGACACTACCCTAACTCTCGCGCGCAGGCTGATACAATCAGAAATCGCCGGCTTGGCGAAGACGACTATTCCTTTTTTTCGGTACGCCTGCGTCAGGGGGGAA
Source organism: Tardiphaga sp. OK246 (assembly GCF_900188215.1). Taxonomy (NCBI): domain Bacteria; kingdom Pseudomonadati; phylum Pseudomonadota; class Alphaproteobacteria; order Hyphomicrobiales; family Nitrobacteraceae; genus Tardiphaga; species Tardiphaga sp. OK246. The sequence goes on along the minus strand of NZ_FZOX01000002.1, from coordinate 456,331 downwards.
AATGAGACGAGCCCACACAGTTTATAAATGCCGCAAAGGCCTAGATGTCGGATGGGCCGCCCTGTTGGCATTGATGCTGAGTATTTGCGCGCCAGCTGACCAAACTGCCAAAGCAGTTGGCACAGAAGCAGACATAATCCGCTCCTTGCAGTCGAAGCGCATCCTGCGATGCCCGACCTCATCGGGATGCGCAAATGCGACCACTGCCAATAGTCGAGCAACAACGATACGCTTCTCGAACGGATCCGGACGATTGGACGGCCATGCGCGCAAACGTATCCGGCGTTTCCTCGTAGACTTCCGAAACGAGATGCCAGCGAACTCACTGATAAATGTTGATGGATATGCCGACGCAATCGGCTCCGTCAGCTACAACGTAGCGCTATCACGTCGTCGTGCCAGATCTGTTCGTGAAGCACTAATTCGGCACAACATCGCAAGTCGTTTTATAAAGATCACGGGAAATGGCATCCGGGCGCCGGATAGCAAAAATGCGTCCGCCGATGACAGAGTCGTCGTCATTAGCGCCAAGAGACTCGAACGCTAGCGCCCCTGCCCGCTTGCGTTATAGCACAACATGACCGCGCGTATCATCGGCGGGATGCAGATAGCCCTTCTTGGGGAGACGGGTGAACAACTTGCGCGCATCCGTTGTGCCGAGACCTTGCGCGGTCATCCGCGTAAAGGGTGACGTGAAAGCCGACGAGCCAATCGCTGCAAGCACAGTTGCCAAGGCAGACGCCCCGTTCAATGACGAGATTCCTTTTTATTGGGGGATACCACGACCCGCGACCAGGATGCTACCGCTCTGGCGGCATCCTATCGCCGCGTGGATGATGCCGCGGAAGCTTTCATGGACGCCATGGAAACTGCCCTGCCGCTGCACGTGGCATTGGTTGAAGTTCGCAAGGCACTCAGGAAACAGTTCAGGACGAAACACTTCAGCCGGGGCAGCAAGACATAACGAAGGAAGCCATATGGCGCGACGACCAGCCGAGACGATGACGGAGGTGCGGATTGATGTGAGCCGCTACGCCGGCATCACCGAGAAATTCAGGGAGGCAGTGCAGCTCTCCGGCGCCATCACCTATATTCAGGTTTGCGTCAGTGCCATTGATATGTATCCCGCCAAGTTAAGACGAGACCGGAGTCTGGCAGCGCGCCGCCAAACCCGAGACTAGCGCTTCGGCGCACACGCGTTCATCAACTTTTTCCGAATCGACGCGTTCTTCAGAGACCCCTTAAACATGAAATGGTTCTTGTCAGTGATGGTGACCAGCACTTCCTTTGACTTCGACTTATCGATAGCGACGTCGAGATCATACATGTTGTTCAAATCGGCGCGGCTTTCCGAGCCCCATTCGAAATAAAGGGCACCGCCAAGTCTCTTTTCATCGCATTGATAGACCTGTGGGTATGACTTGCCATCAATGAGCAGCGTAACATTCTGCACGGGATTTTTCAGGCATGCCATCTCGACATTATCCAGCTTCACGAAAAAAGCCGCGTTTCCTAACCCGAATTTGTCTTGGTCATTATAGCAACGATAACCAAAGTACGCCGGAACGGGTTGACCAGAAACTTGATACAACTGAACCAAAACAGATGCCCCATCATTGTCAAAAGGCACACGTTGCCAATCCGAGAGGTTCTCTGCCGAAGATGGGTTTGAGCAAACCAAAACGACAAGAGCGCTCAATAGTCCGAACTGACGCATGTATCTCTCCCCCGGGGCCACTGCAACTTAGGGGCGAGTCCGCGGGATTTCAACTGAATAGCTTGCAATCCAAAGCATAAGCCGCCGCCCAGGCGGCATCTGCTTCGTCTTCTTTTAAATCAGCGCCCCAGCGCGCTTTAGCCGCAGTCTGCTTGTCAGGCTTCTAGGCATTGCCCTTCCCCATGTCATCGTCACGTTTGACGAATGCACCACTCTTTTCCCGGCGCAGTATCATCCCGACTATTCCTCTCTGCACCACCCATCATGACGAATATCGCCGGCACGGACGAAAAACTTGGGAAGCAAAGTATGGTGCCCACGATTTGCATCTACGAAAGACGCAAGCTGCACTAATAGATTCGCCAAAGACACCTTAACGTTGTAGTTATGACTTTTGCTTCTTTTGGAGGGGTGGCTTATGTCGACGACCTTAATCTCTCTGCCCAAGACGATTCCCATTCCGCGGACCCTCAAGAAAATAGGCTTCCACGTCGAGGCGCTGGTCTCTTGCCAAGGTATGATTCTGGTCAATGGCAGGCCAGTCTGCAATGCGCGACATCCCATCGATGGGAACATCAACCCCGTCGTCGATAATGCCGACGTCATCTTGGGTTCTCTGAGCAGCCCCACCTTCCCAATAATCGTGACGGTTCTTTTCGTTACATATCGAGGCTTAAATCAGAGTGTCGAGGTAAAGGGGCATCTTTTGATTGGAGATACGCCGTACCCGTTTCAGTATTATACAACGACCTCAGTTGATCCTGGTATCACACACGTAGAGACCTGCGTTCTAACGTGATAAATTCGAAGCAGCCGACACTTGGTTGGAAACATGGCCTTTCTGTTCTCCGACTATGTATGCGGGCTGACAGTGCGCGCGCCGTTGAATATGGGCTCGCCGACCGACGCCATCGCGCCGACCGCCACGCTTCACGGCCTGAACTGCTTGCATGTCTGAATCGCGAGCAGGTCTGAAACCGACGTCAACTAATCCGTCTGCCCCAGCAGCTTAGCCACACGCTTCAACGTTTTCGCCGTCCGGCTTTCCGTGCTCGATAAGCTCGGCAAGCTCTTTCATTTCCGCGTCGGCCGATTCATCCTGAGGCTTAGGCCTACCTACTTTCAGCCAGGTCACGACCTTCTCGAACATCGGAATTCCCCATGCTTCGATTTGTTCTGCTACTCAGCTCTTCGGTTGCGGGTGCCTCCTGGGCCACTGCGAGACCGTGGATGTAAAGTATTACGGCCAGCTGGCCTGAAGACTTTTGCGTGCACCGAGATCACGCGCAGCAGCTTCGTCAATCGTGCCTGTTATGACAAGGCCCAGCAGTTCATGGTCGTGCAACTCAACGCTACCTACTACCCCTACTGCGAAATGCCTGCGGCCACCTACGATGCGTTTCTGGCAGCTCCGTCCATGGGTAAGTAATACAACGCCAACATCAAAGGTTCGGGTAGCGATGGGCCGTATGACTGCCGGACGCATCGGAAACCGACGTACTGAGCGGCGTCATTGTCCGGCTTCTCGGCAGATTTAAAGCGCAGCACCGCACCATTGCCGATGGTGATGGTCATATCGGTGTGGTTGACGATCTTCTTGCCCTTGAGACCGCGCTTGATACGGCCAAAGGCAATCTTGGCAGTGCCGGAGACAGGCGCGCCCCACCAAAACTCCCTGCCGCCTTACCCTTGAGCATGGCCTGTTCGACCAGCTACGCCACGCACGAGACGGTCTTGCCGCTCTTAGTGCTTCCCTCAATCCATGAATAGCGGGCTGGGTTGCCCTGTGCATCGAGCGGCTCTAAGAAAGCAGCCGTCTGCTTGGGATAGAGCTTCGGGCGGCGATAGACCTTTGCCACCCGGTTACTTGTCGCTTATCTCCAGGGTGATGACTTCGTTGGCGTCATCCTCTCCCTTTTGCGGAGCTTCCTGGCGTTCACGCCATCCGACCTCGCGGCGGTTCTTGAGCCAGAAGATACAGGCCGTGGTGTCGGGCGGGACGACCCGCTTGACCATTATAATTTCAAGACGCTCGGTTTCTTTCAGCCGTTTGCCGTCCTTATATTCGACGGTCTTCGGTTTGTGAGCCTGGACTTCCTCGAACTCGAAGCCGAGAGCGCGCTGGTGCAGCCGGTCGGCCACATCCATGTCGCTGACGAGCTTGCCGTCTTTTAGGGCCTGACAAAACTCGGGATGGTCAATCTTCCAGCGGTTGATGGTCCGCTCGTCCTTGTCGAAGAAGTCGGCAATCTCGTTATCAGTGGCACCGAGGCGGCAGAGCTTCGCGGCCTGGTCAGCATACTCAGGGAGATAATCGGACGGACATCCGGGCTTACGGGCAGGCTTGGCATTCACTCTTGAATTATGCTCACATCCTCAGATTGCAGACAATGGGAGAGCGTCATGACGAAGTTTGGTATTGCCGCGTTGCTACTCGCCGCGCTCGGAAGCGCAGACGCAGCATTCGCCGGGGACGCTGGCGACGCAATTGCACTCGGAGCGAAGATCGTGGCCGTAACCCCGGCTCCAGACGGACGCTTTCATATCGCGCTTCAGGGCGATAAGTGGGCGATGATATGCCTCCTGGACAAACCCAAAGTCGGCAATCTTAATACAGAGAGCTGCTACCGGGTGAAATAACGGCCGGTCACATGCTTGGGCCGTCATGCTCGATCGTGCACACAGCTCCGCAGATGTTGGCAAGGCTCTGTCAACTAGTCGAGATGGTCCTTGCCTGCCACCTTGTACGGCGGGGTATGAATCTTTCCGACAAGGACCATCATTAGCGAAGTCGCTGCGGTTACGAATTTATGCTGCACAGAGAATTTTTCGGCCTCTGGACTGTCCTTCAGCGCGTTGAAGCTCTCCACGATATTTGCAATCTCCGGGAGGTCGAAGGATAGATGCCTGATGCTATGCGCGAAGGCGTTTCGAATTTCCCTGAGTTTTTCCAAGTCGTGGCGGGTCAACTTGCCGATGATGCCCATCGCATAAGCTATTTTTATTTTCGCCGAGAAAGTTGAAAGAGGAGCTGTCCCGTCAAACAACTCGGCAAGCTCTTTTTCGCTCATATGGCTGAAGCGGTGCTCAATGGCTCCTCGCAGGACATCTTCGAGCACAGCCGCGCCAGCGAGAGCGCATCCTCTGGCGCCATCGTCGCCCATTTCGAAAAAGATTGCTCCTATCTCCTGGTCTGACGGGCGACTTTTGAGATATTTCTTCAGTGACTCGCCCACGCCAGTTCTCCGTTACCCTGATGACAGCTCCAAAAATCTGCGTCATGATTCCTACACGCCCCCAGGACGGATAGAAATCAATGAGAAGACCCTACAATGCTCATCTTCTTAATCGTAGTCGCCGCCGTATTTGGCGTTGGCGCCATTAGCTTCGAGGCAGGCCAACGCAGCCCGGAGACCAAGAACATCTTCACCTCTATACAAGAGAAGAACTAAGTGTCGAATGAGCGAAGGCCCCGCTGAGGGGCCTTTTTGTTGAGGACGGCGGCAAGGACAAACGGCCAAAGCTGCTCCTGGCGCCCTTTACTTGGCCCCGTTGCTGGACACGGTGGCCTGGTCCGTTTCCCGACTTGGGACCTCCCCTTGCAGGGTCTGCATGAAACGGGCTTTGGACGCCTCACATCGAGCTGATGCAGAGCAAATATATTGCTACCTACGCGGGGACTGCTAATTTCCACCGATGTCTTGGGAGATGCGCTGATGACTGATCCAAAGTATGACACTCTGGCCTCGCTTACCCCGCTACAACGCATTTCTAAGTTAGCTCGTGCGGGGTATTTATTTTATCTGATAGTCGCTTTGTTTTCAGTAACGGTGTCAATTGTTGCGTACTTCAATCAGGCGATTGAGGCGAACAAAGCTATCGAGCGGAGCCAGATGGCTGAAGAGCGAAGGCAGACCGTTTTATTCAAGACTAATGATGCGCTGAAACGCGCTCAAGATCATCTGGACCAAGCAAGACAGATCCTGAAGACGACACCCATTAACAGGGAAGATGCCCTCGCAGAAATCGGCCTTGCTAGTGAGAATCTGTTTCAACTATCAGGTGCGATAGATTATCTCGGGCGACCTGATGTACGTGAGAGGCGGTCCTCCCTCTCACCCCAAGAATGGCTTATCGGCCGGGCACACGCTGAAACAGTGGATGGTCGAGGACTGCCTAATGAGGCCAGAAGGTGGGTGCTTGGGTTGGTTCTTGGCGTTCTTGCGCTGACGTTTTTAGTCTCAATTGTATCCATCTTTTTCACGTCGAATGCAGAAGTGCTCAAGTTCGCTTTCGACACGGTAAAAACACTACTAGGCTTTTTCATCGGAGTCGCAACGACACTGATAGGAGCAGCTTGAATTCCCTCGCCCGGGGGCTGTCGGTCCCGCGCCAAGTGGCGCTCCTGCGGCATCCCAGACTTCCGGTTCTCGGTCGGCAGAATGGCAAGACCATACTGCCGGTCCCAGCCCGTCTGCTGACCTAATCGCATTACCCTTTAAAGTATGGAATATGAGCCGCCATCTTAAATGCTGCCACGGCAGCCAAACCCAGGGGGATGGCAACCCTACTGAGCAGCGCGATTATAATGAGGGCGAATCCCAGAGGGCGCCCGAACGATTCCACGACCCCTTTCGACTCGGACAGCACCAACGCTGCCCCGTCGGATTTTGGGCGCACGTCTCCCGGCACCATTTTAGGTGTCACTTTTCTCATAGTGATTCCTCGACGAAAGTTGTCCCCGAGCCTCCAACTTTGAGGCTATCGAATGACTAACAGTGCAGATCCTTGGCTCGTTCCATGGAACTGCTACTCAGAGCTATTCAGATATCTTTGTAGCGCATCGATATGCAATCTGTCCGCCAAAAGAGCGTGCAGAAATCGTCCAAATACTCCGTTTTACGTCCAGTTTGCTGGATTTCGACCAAAACATTTCGATTGCCAGTGTACCATTCACCTACTCATATCCGAAGCATCTCGCAGCTCACGAGCTAGGTATTAAAACGCGCCCGATCATAAGAGCACTCCTCCGGGCCACCCATGTTCGCTAGGAACATAATCTGAACGGATTGCAGCGGAAGTATGAGGTTTATAGTCTTGTCAGGAAAATACCCACAGCGGCTACGGCGACAAGCCAGGCAGCCAGAACAGCTATCGGGGCGATCCTTCGGCGGGGCGGATTAGAATTCTGCATGGGCCGAAATCACGGACACGCAGGTTCGTTTGCGCTGCACACCCCTCAACGAGCCGACGACCTTAAGCACCTTGCCGTAACCGCAGGTGCTGCTCTGAACATAGACCACGGCGAAGGGGGTTAGGGTGAGCGGCTCGCGGGCGAGGATGGGTTGGGCGGACGCCTGCCCGGCCCACAGCAATGCGATACCGAAAATAACCGTACGCATAACGCAACCCCACCACCCAACAACCGCATACAATGCGGATCTTGAGATTTAGTTGCTCCTGAAGCAATCCTATCGGTTGGCGAGCAGGACATTCCGGAAGAGCCGACGCATGAACTCCTCGCTGTAAACCGCACCATCCCGGACCGGCGCCTTGTGGGTGTACCGCGGACTACAGTGTACCGGCGCTGACGAAAGTTGCTCTTTTGCGCATTCCGGCATCACGAACGGCTTTACGGCCTCCAACTCTTCGAGCTTCGCCCTCGCAAAAGCCCGTTCAACCTCGGTTAGAGGTTCGAACGGGTCATTCGAGAACGCAAACATTACCGGGCGTCCTTGCGCTCCCACCATAGCTCCTCAGCCCGGACTGCGGATTGATTGGTCAGAAGGATGCCGACCTTGGCGTATCCCTTCTTCATCCGCTTCCAGCCGTCACGTGTCCACATCTCGTCAATGACGCTCTTGAGCACCTTGCCGATGCGGTGCCGGAAGATGCGATAGAGATGCTGAAGACTTTAGCCCCGGCATGTTGTGATAGCGTTTAAGCCCGTTGCATGATTGGATTGAGTCGTCTGGGGATACGAAATGACCATATCTATTGCTTGGATTCGCAAGGCCGGTAAATACAACGAACTTGTCGTTGCAAGCGACAGTCGTCTCAGTAGCGCTGGTCATGTTGATATTTGCCAGAAAGTATTTCCCCTTCCGAGAGGTGACGCGTTTCTAGCTTTTAGCGGCGAGACGATAATCGCCTTTCCATTCTTGTTTCAGCTTCAAGCAGCTGTTGAGGACTTTCACCAATCGACTGATCGCAGCCAAGACGTCACACAGATGCTGGGTCGCGTTATTGCGTTACTGAACTTGTATCGCGATTCCTGGCTAAATACTGACCCGTTGGAATTTGAACCAGCAATGAGAACTACTCGATTCCTTTTTGGGGGATGGTCATGGCGTTACAAGCAGTTTTTCATTTACCCGATCCACTACAGCAAACAACTCAAGCAGTTCAATATTCTCAGAAGCTCAAAAAGAAAAAAACGCTTTGGTTTGCCCAACGGCGAGCTGTGTGTTTGCATAGGTAATTATACGCACGAGTTTATCGAGAACCTCGGCGTAATAATGAAAGATAGGAAGCACCTCGACTACAAGCCTCTTGAGGTTCTATGCAACATGTTGAGTGACTCCAGATTCACCGATAGGAAGCGCGAACCCGACTTTTGGGATATACGTGACGGCCGTGGAGCGATCGGCGGCGCTCCGCAAGTCATCAAAGTGTATGAGCACGCTAATACTTTGCCAATCGCTGTGCGGTGGCCGCGCGGAGATGGTGCAATGGCAACGACTTTGTTCGGGCGACCGCTTTTTGATTGGGAGAAAACATTCACTCCCATTTACGATCCTGAGGACCGGTTTTTCTATTACCCGTTGGCGGACGTGGCTGACCAAACGACAATATCAAAGAAACTTTCAGCAGAATAAGCTGACATCAAGAGCGAACGCACCCGCTCAGGCCGCATCCGCCTCATCTTCCTAATTGTCTGGGCATCAAGACCTCCATCCGTAATACTCTGGCAACCCCAAGAGTCGTTCCCAGATCCAAGCCGAGAATAAATTTACGGCTCAATCATGGAGGCTTCATTTGGCTTCCCCACGACGTAGAGGGGCTGGGTGAATTTGCGACGCTGGGTAATCAGAGCCCAGCATCCAACGTCCCTGAAATTCTGCCAGAAACGGATCGCGTCGTATTAATAGGCACACTGATACGTCCGCCATCGAGTCCCTAGGCGACGAATGCCAACGCCAGCCGAGATACCAGGCCTCGGCCGGAATCACGTCGGGCACGCCCTGCTGCTCGATGTTCACCTCCGTGCCGACAGACACGGCCTTCAACATCACCGTGACCTTCATCTCGCCCGGCAGGTTGGGATCATCGAAGCGGTCGGTGTAGACGAGACGCTCACCGGGAACGAGTTCCAGATAGGTCCCACCGAAGGAGTGACTGCCGCCGGTGGTGAAGTTCCAGAATGACATCCTGTGATGCCCACCGACCTTCGCATCCAGCTCATCGACGGTGCATGTGAACCCGTAGGGTGGCAGCCAGCTCGCAACCGCGTCGGGTTCGAGGAACGCGCGATAGAGCTTCTCGGGCTTGGCGGCAATGACGCGATGCAGACGGATCGTGCTGGGCGTGGTCTTCTCCAGCGCGTGATTCAACGTTTTGATTTCGAGGCCTTGATGAAGAGTTCGTCTTGTTCCAAGTACGGCGTCAACACATCTTCGATCCATTTCATGAATGCGCGGACTCGGCGCGACAGATTGCTCCGATGTGCGACGACCAGGGACACGGGGAGCGCCCGGCGACGAAAATCGGGCAGTATCTCCACTAACGCTCCGCTCTCCAGATATGGGCCTATCCCCAGGAGTGGCGCCTGTATCAACCCAAGACCGGCAAGAGCGGCGGCTTCGTAGGTTTGTGCGCTGTTGACGTGTAGCGCACTTAGCAACTGAAGGGTCGCATAGCCGTCGCCGTCCGGGTATTCCCATCCATGGGGTCTTGCGCCCAGCCTTGTCGAAAAATGAATTGTGCGATGTTCCTGACGCTTGAGATCTTCCAGCGATAGAGGGACGCCAAAGCGCGCCAGATAGGCGGGACTGGCGGCATTGGCCATGCGCAACAGGCCCAACGGACGGGCAATCAGAGTCTCGTCCCTGATGGGTCCCAGCCGCAATACACAGTCGAACCCCTCCTGAACCAGATCGACTTGCCGATCCGTACTCGACAGCTCCAATTCCAGCTCGGGGTGCGCAGCCATGAAATCCGGCAAGGCCGGCACGATTGTCATGCGCGCCACCTCGGTTGGGAGATCGACCCGCAAACGCCCGCGAAGTGCCACGCGATCGCCTGCGAACATCGAGTTCAGGTCATCGACGTCAGCCAGCAGGTCACGGGCACGGGCATGAAATGCGCGTCCGTCCTCCGTCAACTGCACGTTGCGCGTCGTCCGGTGCAGGAGCCGGACCCCGACATCTTCTTCCAGCTTCCGGACCGCCGTTGAGGCCCTTCCCTTCTGCATGCCCAGGCTATCGGCTGCGCGGGTGAAGCTCCCCATGTCCGCGACCGTCAGGAAAATGCGGATCGGCTCAAGATTCTGCATTTTCAGGCTTTCGCATTGTTCACCCTACAAGGAACAGTGGGTTCATTTTCCAACTGTTTATCACGTCCATGAGGCACAGTAACTAGGGAGCCTGAAAGACAGGTGACCCTCTCGGAGAACGCCAAGTGTCTGAAACAATGAAACTTCATCAAGCGCCGGAAGCCGTGAACTTGCATCGCGCGCTGTGGGCCAGCCGGATAATGAGCGCGATTGTCGTTGTCGCTCTGGTCGCAGACGGCGCCATTCAACTTTTTGCCCCGGCACAGATCGCAAGCATGCTGCAAGAAACCGGGTTCGCGATGGATCTGACCCGTATCGTGGGTCCGGTCATCCTCGCCTGCGCCCTCCTTTACGCCATCCCGGCCACCGCCGTCCTCGGCGCGATCCTGGTGACGGGTTTTTTGGGAGGAGCGATCTGCGCCCATGTCCGCATCGGTGAGATGGGATCACCGCCGGAGCTCGTTTCCCTGCTTCTCGGCGCGATGACATGGGGCGGCCTCTATCTGCGTGATCCCCGTATCCGGGCCATTCTGCCGCTCACCCATTGAACCAACGGGGGCAGTGTTCTGTCCCTCAAGATCAGGAGAAAACACATGTTTTTAGTAATGGGAATTACGGGAAAAGTCGGCGGCGCGACCGCAAGGCATTTGCTGGCGCAAGGCAAGAAGGTGCGCGCGCTGGTCCGCGACCGTGAGAAGGCGGTTAACTGGGCGAACCAGGGCGTGGAACTGGTAGACGGAGATTGGAATGACCCGGCAGCCATCGAGCGAGCGCTCAAAGGGATCGAAGGCGCGTTTGTCATGTTGCCCCCGGTCTGGCCGCCGTCGCCCGATTACAAAGAAGCAAAGGGCGTAATTGCAAATTATGTCGAGGCGCTCAGCAAGGCAGCGCCTCCGCGCGTAGTTGCGCTTTCGTCGATGGGCGCGAACAGAACCAGCGGGCACGGGGTGATCACGGCCTTGTCGCTTCTGGAGCAAGGTTTTCGCGACCTGATATCGCCAGTTGCTTTTGTGCGCGCAGGCGGGTTCTTCGAAAACTTTCTATTCGGCTTGCAGGGCGCGCAAGGTGGAACGCTACCGGTCTTCTACAGTCCGACAAACCGGAAATCGACCATGGTCGCGACGAACGACATCGGCGCGGAGTTCGCAAGCCTTTTGACCGGGCCAGCGTGGTCAGGGCAGCGCATCGTCGAGATTGGTTCGATGGTCACTGCGGACGATGTCGCGAAGCAATTGGGCGAAGTCCTGAATCTCGACGTGAAAGCCTTTGCAATCCCGCGTGCGGGATGGGCGGAAGCGTTAGAGCAATTCGGCATCCCGAAGGGCCACAGCGGACCTGCCGAAGAAATGTACGAGGCCGTGAATGCGGGATGGATGGACCTCGGCGTCGAGGGTACGGAGCACGTAGCGGGGACGACGTCTGCACGGGATGTCTTCGCAGCGGCGCAGAAGGCCATCACGGCGTAATCCGCTATGCTCACATCAGGGAAGATCAAGACCCGCCCCCGGCGTTCCCAACGCGACGCGTCGTCAACGGCCGAATTCGAACTCACGCATCGCTCGCCGATCTCAAGAGGACTTCCGCGGGAAATCTTCCGAAATGATGACGGAAGTAATACGCAAGGCGGCCAAGCAATGATCTATCATGCCGCTTGCCACGTGGATGAACTTCTGAACGCGGCAAAGCAAATCGCATCCGAAATCGTCGCAACGGTAGGGCAAACCGTTGCTGCCAAATCTTCCGCCTCCACTGCGATGGGAGAAGCCTAAAGAGGGCGTCTGAATCCCCCTACACCAACGAACGTGGACAACGGGATCGTTGCTCAGCATACGACCAATGGATCAAATGCCACGGAATTTGCAGGACCGTTCTTCAGGAAATTGTGGTCTCTGGTGATCGCCAAAATGCGAAGACTCGCGACGTGCTGCCTTCCCTTTTGCCACGATGAGGGAATGCTGTGAACAATTCGACAATCTATGCGATCGGGGACGTTCATGGTTGCTCCGACCTCCTCGCTCGCTTGGTCGATTTCATTGGCAACTATGCAGAACGTAATCGTCGGATTCCGCTGGTCTTCTTCCTCGGTGACATTGTGGATCGGGGACATTACCCGCTCGGAGCGATGAGCATTGTTCAAGACTGCATCCAACGATGGCCGGGCAGCCGTCTCTTTCGCGGAAATCACGAGCAGATGTTTCTCGAGGTGCTCGACAACCCCAGCGACGAGCATTTGAAGAACAGATTCATATGCAACGGAGGTTATAACACGCTCCGTTCTTTTATCGGATACGACGATCCCCACACCGCGGAAGAGATTGTTGATGTCGCAGTTCGCCACGCGCATCATGTAAATCTGATGAGGCGAGCGTCGCTGATTGAGATCGTGGGACGATACGCGTTCGTACATGCCGGTATCGATCCGCACGTCGCCATCGGAGAGCAGAGCGAAAAAGATATGATGTGGATCAGAGAGAAATTTCTCGATTACGTGGGGCCGCTCTCACACATCATCGTTCACGGCCATACGATGCTTGAGCCAACACGACCCGTCGTCACCGAAAACCGTATATCCTTGGACACGGGCGCTTATCATTCCGGCGTACTTTCGATGGCCGTCATCGATCCCGAAACGGACGCGGTCGAATTCTACGCGACGAATTACGATGGTTCTGTCCAAGCGCTCGAACCGCTGCGTTTGGACCGCGGATATGGAGATGCATTGACGGTTCACACTCCACGGGAAGAGTGCCGACTGTCAGAAAAGTCGGCATATCAATCTCCGAGCGCCGCCGCCTAAGACGACTTTTCGCCTCCAGAGTGAAAAGTGATTCCTTGGCCAACCATTTCGACGAAATGGAAACGCACTCCCGCGGCCTCGAACGTGTGCCTCAGCTTTTCGCTGTGTGTCGTCGTAAGGGCGCGTCCGCCCTGCTTCGTACATGGCGATGGAGCGCCGTGATACGCCTGACTTCGCAGACAGTTCATCTTGGCTCCAGTTGCGCGCGCCTTTCCGGCTCTCCACCTCTCCGCCGAGGCGGCATAGCTCGTCACATTCGACCCATAGGTTAGCGACCGCGCATCCGCGACCAGCGCGAGCGTGCACTATCTCTCACGAAACGCTTTTGCGATCTGGTCGTGCAACGGCTTCACCAGATAGGACAGAACTGTTCGATCTTCGGTACGAACGAAGGCCTCGACTGGCATGCCTGGCAGCAGTTTGAGGCCTGCGAGCTTCGATAGCTCAGCCGACGAAAGGGATACCCTGCCAAGATAATAGCTCATGCCCGTTTTTTGATCCTGGGAGATATCGGCGGAAATCCGGCTGAGAGAACCCACGATTTCCGGCGTCGTCCGTTGATTGAATGCTGAAAACCTAAGGTTCACCGACTGCCCTAGGCGGATCTGATCGATGTCCTGAGGAGCGATCCGGATTTCCACGGTGAGGGCGTCATTCTCGGGAACGATCAACATGAGCGGCTCGCTGGGCCCGATGACGCCGCCGACCGTATGCACTGCGAGCTGATGAACGTTACCGTTCTGTGGCGACCGGAGATCGACCCGCTTCAATTGATCTTCCGCCGCAACTTTTCGTTCGACGAGCTCCGCTGACTTTCCTTGAATCTCCCGTAACTCCTTAGCGACCTCGCTTCGTAGATCTTGATCGATCTGGATGATCTGTAGTTCCGTCTCTGCCTTCTTGCCTTTCGCCTGGGCTGCGCTTGCGACGTACTGGTTGCTGTCGCCATCTAGCCGCACGGCCTCTCGCTCGAGCATCATGACCCGGTTGATCGGCACCAGTTTCTTGTCCCAGAGATCCCGGAGACCGACGAGCTCGCGGTTGACGAACTCGATCTCGCGACGTTTGGAAGCTGACTGCCCGGAAAGGCCAGAGATCTCCTCCTGCAACTGTAGGATCCGCTCACGCAACTGAGCCGTCTGTCCCGCGCGCGCCGACTTGCGCAGTTCAAACAGGCGTCGCTCTCCCGCGATCACACCCGCGAGCTCATACTGATCCTGCTGGGCGACAAGCTCAGGGGGAAAGACAACGCTTTCTGCCCCGTCGCGCTCTGCCTCCAGTCTGGCCTGGCGGACCACCATTTCGTTAAGGCTCTTGATCACGATGGCCAGGTTGGCGCGCGTCACCGTCTCGTCGAGCCGGATCACAACGTCTCCCTCGCGCACCCGGTCGCCGTCCTTCACCCGGATCTCCCCGATGACGCCGCCGGTCGGATGTTGGACCTTCTTGACCTCGGACTCGACGACAAGCACCCCTGAGGTCACCACGGCGCCAGAAAGCTCCGTGAATGCTGCCCAGCCCCCAACACCGACCACGAGCAGGAGCAGCACCGCCCCGCCCCAAATCCCATGGGTGCGGACCGATCGATCGGCTGGTGTCCAATCGCTTTGCTTCACGTTCCCCTGGGTCATGCGCGTCGCTCTGCATCCACAACCGCAGGCCCAGCCCGCAGAGCCGGTCGCGCGGGTTCCAGGACCTGTTTCAGGACTTCATCCTTCGGCCCGAAGTTTTGCACCTGCCCATTCGACATCATCAGGACGAGATCGACTGCGGCGAGCGCAGCCGGACGATGTGCGACAACAATGACGATACCTCCCCGCTTTCGAACCCCAGCGATTGCCTTTGTAAGCGCTTGGTCACCTTCCGCATCGAGGTTCGAATTGGGTTCGTCTAACACAACCAGGAACGGCGAACCGTAGAGCGCCCGGGCCAAAGCCACGCGCTGCCGCTGGCCCGCAGAGAGAGCGGACCCGCCTTCCCCGATCTTCGTGTCGTAGCCTTCCGGAAGGCGCAGGATCATGTCGTGTATCGCCGCTTGATTTGCGGCATCGATAACGGCGGCTGGATCTGCCTCAGCCGCAAACCTTGCAATGTTCTCTGCGATCGTGCCGTCGAACAGCTCGACGTCCTGAGGCACGTAGCCGATATGGGCCCCTAAAGCCTCAAGCTCCCATTGCTCTAAGGCCGCACCGTCGATTCTGATCTTGCCGCGCGCGGCCTGCCAGACGCCGACGATCGAGCGGGCAAGAGTAGACTTACCAGACGCACTCGGCCCGATAATGCCAAGCCCCTGACCTGCCTCTAGCTTAAAGGTCGCGTTCTGCACCACCAGCCGCTGGACGCCCGGTGGCGCCACGCTAATTCCCTCGACAGACAGGGACGTATGCGGTGCAGGCAGCGCCATCGGCGCTCCTATCGCTCCAAGCTTGTCGATCACTCCCGTCAGGCGGCGCCAGCTCTGCCTCGCGGCCGCAAAATTCTTCCAGTGCGCAATGGCAAGCTCGACCGGCGCCAAGGCCCTCGACGTCAGGATCGAACTGGCGATGATGACCCCACCTGACGCCTGCTGATTGATGACGAGATAGGCACCCACGGCCAGCACCATCGACTGGAGCAGCATTCGCAGCACTCGCGAAGTCGCACCCAGACCGCCACCGACATCGGAGGCCTTTTGCTGGGCATCCAGATAACGGTCGTTGGAGATGGACCAACGGGCAGACATCCTCTTCGTCATGCCCATGGAGCGAAGGACCTCCGCATTGCGCCGACTTCCCTCCGCCATTGCCATCCGGATGGAGCCGAATCCGGACGATGATTTGACGGGATCCCGCGTGAGGACCTCCGTGCAGATGGTGAGCACGACCAGAAGGATCGCCCCGACGAGAGCCGTTATGCCGATCCAGAAATGGAAGACAAAGCAGAGGCCCAGATAGAGGGGCATCCACGGCAGATCGAAAAGAGCCGTCGGTCCCAAACTCGACAGAAAGCTCCTAACCTGATCCAGGTCGCGGACGGGCTGAAGGCCGTCCTTGCCGCCGTTCGGTCCCAAGGGAAGCTCAACGATCGCTTGGTAGGCGTATGAACCCAGCCGTTCGTCAATTCCACGGGCCGTCCGGACCAGCAACCTCTGACGGATGAAGTCAAGAATACCTTGGAAGCCGTAAAGCATTGTCACGAGCACGATCAGTCCGATCAATGTCGGAACGCTTCGGCTCGGTATCACCCGATCATAGACCTGCAACATGAAGAATGAGCCGGTCAACATCAGAAGGTTTATCGCGGCCGTGAAGACCCCGATGGCGAGAAAGGCCCGGCGGCAAGCCGCCGTCGCTCCCTTCACTGCGTCGCTGATGCGAGTCGGCGGATTACCCGCTTCTGCTTTACTCACTACTTCCCACCAGCGTTAGTTATGCGACCCGGAAATCGTCCACGTGCAGGTTCGCCAAAGCGACGTTTTGCAGCAGAACGGTCGTTGACGCATCTATCGTAATAATCGTGTCACTCCCTTGGGCACTTGCCGCAGCGAATGCGGCCGCCGCATCGGAGAACAATCCATCGCCGAATTCGAGCTTGTCGTGCCCCACGCTGAAATCGGAGATGCTGTCCTGACCGAAACCAGTCCTGAACACGAATAGATCGTCACCAGCCCCGCCCGACAATGTATCGTTTCCCGCACCGCCGGAAATGGTGTCATTCCAGACCGTGCCCGAAATCGTATCGTTGCCAGTGGTCCCGTGGATCCAGGCCGCCGCATCAGTGATCTGACTGCCCTCCCAAACCGTTCCATCTGCAAAATGCACCTGCTCGATCCGCGGATGGCCATCGAATTGGCCTTCGACCATGAGTTCTTCGTTTGACGAATTAATCTTGATGAGGAGATCGCTGCCCGATCGGCCAAATGTAACGTCCGAAACTGCGAGCGCAGAGAGATGCACCACATCGATCCCGGAATCGGTACCCGCCTCAAGGATCAAGTCGTTACCTGAACCCACCCCAAACTTATAGGTGTCCCCGCCGCCCAAACCGCGAAGGGTGTCGTTGCCGCCGAGTCCGCTAAATACATCTTCTTCAGACGTGCCTGTCAGCGTTTCAGACTCCGCAGTTCCATCCAACGTCACGCCAGCAACGTCAGTATCAGCACTATTTTCTGTTACCGTTAGCGATTCAACTCCTGGCTCGAACTCCCCGATATCCATCGTGCTGCCATCGCTGAACTGGAGTTGCTGGATCGCGCTTGACGTTCCCCCTTCATGGGCCGTTAAGCCCTCGTAGACCAGAATTTGGTCGTCAGTATCTCTTATGAGGATTATGAGATTCGAACCGGCCGTTTGAAGTATTATATCGTCGGCCGATATTCCTGGCGCGAACTTGATGACGCCGGTGCCGCCATTTGCCCAGATATAGCTCTGCCCCCCGCTGTATAGAACAGTGGTCTGGCCGACAGTGTCGAAGCCCCAGCCTGACCCTGAGACCATCTCGAAGACGTCGTCCCCGTAGATACTGCCGTTATAAACTGAAGTGCTGGTTCCAACCCAAGTGAAGGTGATGGGTGATCCGAGTCCTGGCGCGGGCTGCCCGATATTCATCGTGCTGCCATCGCTGAACTTGAGCTGCTGGATCGCGCTCGACGTTCCCCATTCGTTAACCGTCAGATCACCGCTTATACGGATGCTGTCTTCGGTCCCCCGCACGAGAATTATAAGATCCGAACCTTCAGATTGAAGGATGATATCACCGGCAGATATTCCGGCTCCAAACTGAATGATACCTGTGGCTCCGTTTGGATCAATATTGTTTTGACCTCCGCCGAATACAACTGTGTTTTGGCCATCGTTCTCATTGTTAAATGTGAGGTTCGTCCCGGGAGGGAGTTCAAAAACATTATTCCCGTAAATGCTTCCGCTGCCAGGCTCCAACCACGTGAACGTAATGGGCGATCCAACGCCTGCCGCAGGCTGCCCGATATCGATCGTGCTGCCATCGCTGAACTGGAATTGCTGGATCGCGCTCGACGTTCCCCATTCATTGAGCGCCAGGCCACCATAGATCTGAATTCGGTCTTCGGTGCCTCTTATGAGGATCATCAGATCTGACCCCGCCGATTGAAGTATTACATCGTCGGCCGATATCCCTGGAGCGAACTTGATGACGCCAGTGCCGCCATTTGCCCAGATATAGCTCTGCCCCCCGCTGTATAGAACAGTGGTCTGGCCACCCGTGTCGAAGCCCCAGCCAGATCCTGAGACCATCTCAAAGACATCATTTCCGTAGATGCTGCCGTTATAAACCGAAGTGCTGGTGCCAACCCAGGTGAACGTGATCGGTGATCCGACGCCTGGCGCAGGCTGCCCGATATCCATCGTGCTTCCGTCGCTGAACTGGAGTTGTTGAATCGCACTCGACGTTCCCCAGTCATTGGCTGTTAGGCCGCCATAGATCTGGAGGCGGTCGTCCGTCCCCCTCACGAGAATTACGAGATCCGAACCTTCGGATTGAAGGATGACATCGCTCGCCGATATGCTTGGCCCGAACTTGACTACACCTGTCCCCCCGTTGGCCCAGATGTAACTCTGCCCACCATTGAATAGAGCGGTCGTTTGACCACCGGCGGCGTCGAAGCCCCAGCCTGATCCCGAGACGATCTCGAAGATGTCATTCCCGTAGATGCTTCCATTATAAACAGAAGTGTCCGTTCCAACCCACGTGAACGTGATTGGTGATCCAACACCTGGCGCAGGCTGCCCGATATCCATCGTGCTGCCGTCGCTGAACCGGAGATGCTGAATCGCGCTGGACACCCCCCAATCATTGATCGTCAAGCCACCACCATAGATCTGGATGCGATCGTCCGTACCTCTCACGAGGATTATCAGATCCGAGCCCTGCGATTGAAGAATGATATCACTGGCGGATATTCCAGCCCCGAACTGGATGACGCCTGTGGCTCCATTTGCATTGATGTCATTCTGACCTCCACCGAATACAACGGTGTTCTGGCCACTGTTAGCGTTATTGAATGTAAGGCTCGCACCTGGAGCTATCTCAAAAACGTTATTCCCGTACGCGCTTCCGTTACCGGCCTCAAGCCAGGTGAACGTGATTGGCGACCCAACTCCCGGCGCTGGCTGCCCGATATCGATCGTGCTGCCGTCACTAAATTGGAATTGCTGGATTGCGCTCGACGCTCCCCAGTCATTTAGCGCCAAGCCTTCATAGACCAGAATTTGGTCGTCAGTATCTCTTATGAGAATTATGAGATTCGAACCGACCGATTGGAGTATTATATCGTCGGCCGATATTCCCGGAGCGAATTTGATGACGCCGGTGCCGCCATTTGCCCAGATATAGCTCTGCCCCCCGCCGTACAGCACAGTGGTCTGACCACCAGTGTCGAATCCCCAGCCAGACCCCGAGACCATCTCGAAAACGTCGTTCCCGTAGATGCTCCCGTTATAAACCGAAGTGTCAGTTCCAACCCACGTAAACGTAATTGGCGACCCGACGCCTGGCGCAGGCTGCCCGATATCCATCGTGCTGCCATCGCTGAACTTGAGCTGTTGGATTGCGCTCGACGTTCCCCAGTCGTTAATCGTCAGATCACCGCCAATGCGGATGCTGTCTTCGGTCCCCCGCACGAGGATCACCAGATCCGATCCATCCGATTGCAGCAGGATATCGCTGGCAGCAATTGATGAATCAAAGCTTATGGAACCGTAATCCCCTCCTATGACGATCTGTCCATCACCACGAGTGAACGGATAGCTCTCACCTTCCGCCTCTGTCAGAGCAATCGTCAACGTCTTGTCGAAGGCCAGCCCGCCCTGATCGACGACGCGCACCGTGATCGCGTGCGAGGTCGCGGTCTCGTAATCGAGCAGCGAACCATCGGCGACGGTGATGGCGCCAGTGCTTGCATTGATCGCGAAACGCCCCCCGGCATTGTCGGTCAGCGAATAGGTCAGTATCGCGCCGGCATCCGGATCCGCGCCGGCAACCGTCCCCACCATTGTGCCGTTCGCCGCGTTCTCGGCCACCGAGCCGCCGGTCAGCGTCGCATTGCTGGGCGCCTCATTGACGTTGGTCACGCCCAGCGTGAACACCTTGTCGAAGGTCAGCCCACTTTGGTCGGTCACCCGCACGCTCACATTGTGCGAGGCTGCGCTCTCGAAATTCAGCAGCGTGCCGTTGGCCACGGTCAGCACGCCTGTCGTGGCATTGATCGCGAACCGACCACCCGCATTGTCCGTCAGCGAATAAGTCAGCGTCGCCCCGGCGTCTGGATCGACCCCTGCCACCGTTCCCACCGCCACGCCATTGGCCGCATTTTCGGCCACCGAGCCGCCGGTCAGCGTGGCGTTGGTCGGGGCATGATTGGTGGATTCGCTGACGTCGGTCAGAGCAATCGTCAGCCCCTTGTCGAAGGACAATCCACCCTGGTCCGTAACCCGCACCGTAATGTTGTGCGAGCTGGCGGTCTCAAAATCGAGTAGCGCGCCGTTGGCAACGGTCAGCGCCCCCGTCGTGGCATTGATCGCAAACCGACCACCGGCGTTGTCCGTCAGCGAATAGGTCAGCGTCGCGCCGGTATCCGGATCAACGCCGGCCACCGTCCCCACCACTGTGCCATTCGCCGCATTCTCGGCCACCGAGCCGCCGGTCAGCGTCGCATTGCTGGGCGCCTCATTGACGTTGGTCACGCCCAGCGTGAACACCTTGTCGAAGGTCAGTCCACTTTGGTCGGTCACCCGCACGGTCACATTGTGCGAAGCTGCGCTCTCGAAATTCAGCAGCGTGCCGTTGGCCACGGTCAGCACGCCTGTCGTGGCATTGATCGCGAACCGACCACCGGCATTGTCCGTCAGCGAATAGGTCAGCGTCGCCTCGGCGTCCGGATCGACCCCGGCGACCATCCCCACTGTCGTGCCATTCGACGCGTTCTCCGCGATCGAGCTGCCGGTGAGTATTGCATTGGTGGGAGCATGGTTGGCGGATTCGTTGACGTCAGTCAGCGTAATCGTCAGCGTCTTATCAAAGGTCAATCCAGCCTGGTCCGTGACCTGCACCGTAATGCTATGCGAGGTAGCGGTCTCGTAGTCGAGCAGCGCACCACTAGCGACGGTGATCGCGCCGGTGCTGGCATTGATGGTGAAGCGGCCGCCAGCATCGTTGGTGAAAGAGTAAGTGAAGGCATCGCCCGCGTCGGGGTCGATCCCCGTCACCGATCCAACGAGGGTGCCATAGGTGGAATTTTCCGCAATAGATCCGCCGACCATGGTCGCGTTGGTCGGCGCTTCGTTGGCATTATACACATTGATCGTGAACGTCTTGTCGATGCTAAGCTCGCCCGGATCCGTCACGCGCACCGTGATATTGTGGGACGTTGCCACCTCATAGTTGAGCAGAGCACCATTCGCGACGGTCACCTGCCCGGTGCTCGCGTTAATGGCGAAGCGACCGCCGGCATTGTCGATCAGCGCATAGGTGAACGCATACGTACCGTCGGGATCGAAGCCCGATACAGTGCCGGAACTTGCGCCATTGACCTCATTCTCGTAAACCGCCGCGCCAAATATGGTCGCGTCGGTCGGCGCATGGTTGCTCGCCCGGTTGCCGATCGCTGCGCGGTCCCAAACCGTGCGATCGCTGAACACGATCTCGTCGATACCAAATTTATCAGTTGTGAACTGGTCCTTGATCGTAATGTCCTGCCCGGTCGCATTGACATGGATCACGAGATCCGCGCCTGATTTCAGAAGAGTGACCTGCCCTGATGTCAAGTCTTTGAGCTTAAGCGTATCGATCTCGTCCGCCGTGCTGGTATCTGTGATCACATCATTGCCGTCGCCGGATCGATAGATGTAGATATCCTCGCCAGCTCCGCCGGAGATCGCATCATCTCCCGCCTTGCCATCGAACGTCTCGGCCAAGCTTGTTCCTGCGATCGTGTTCGCCGCGGTCGTTCCGTTGACCAGGTGTGCATCTGCCGCAGCCGCCTGAGCGTGCGACAGGATCGTCGCGTAGTTCCAGATGGTGCCATCAGCGAACCGGATTTGATCCGCGCTGTATTCAGCCCCAATCAGGCGCCCCTGCAGAATCGCTTTTCCATCGCTGTTTGGATTGGCTGTCGTGATGATCAGATCGTTTTCGTTCCCCGCTCTGATAATCCTGACATTCGCCGCTAGAATGTTCGATAGCTGTAGCGTATCGAGGTCCGCGGCAGTTCCAGCGTCATGAATGATCTTGATCCCTTCGCGCGAGAGCACATAGGTATCGTTTCCGGCGCCGCCGATCAGGGTATCGTTGCCATAAGTGCCGTCGATCGTATCGTTGCCGAGGCCGGTGCTGATGACTTCATCCTTGGCAAAGCCAATCACGTTATCGTTGCCAGTCGTAGCAACCTGAGCGAGGTATCGGGCAGCCAGACTGTCGCCAGCCCAATATGCTGAATCCCCACCAAATGTAATGGAAGTGAACTGGTCAGCCTCGGATTGGTATTGGGCTCCAGCAATAATCAATTTGTCGGTCGTTCCGGAAATCGAAAATACAGTATCGATGACCTGAATGCCATCGGCGTCGGTGCGATAGACCCTAGACAGTGCGACATCGGCGGATGAGACGGAGCTGTTGAACTGAATGCGGTCAACAACCGTCTGGAAAATGCCGTCAGGCTTATCGTAGATCATATCTACGCCGTAACCTCGACCAAACACGTAGGTGTCGGCGCCGAATGAACCGTGGAGTTCATCATTCCCGGCACCGCCATCCATGATGTCGTTGCGATAGGGAAAACCTTGAATGATGTCGTTGCCCGGCGTTGATGCGAGAAATCCGGCGATGATCGACTCCGTCGTCCATACGGTGCCATCGACGAAACGGATTTCTTCAATCGTGCTGTACGACGTGCCGTGGAATTCCCAATTGATCGTGATCTTTTCGCCGGTGGGAGCAATTGTTAAATAAAGATGATAGCCGGCCAGTTGGTCGCCAGACGGCCCACTCACATGGGAAAGGGTAACATCTTGCGGCCGAATTCCGGCACCGAGCTCCAGAACATCGAAGCTCGTGATCGTGTATTCTTGGATAGTGTCATTGCCATCGCCGAGGTTCCAGACATACGTGTCGTCACCGCCGCTTCCCAGCAGCATGTCATTGCCTTTTTTCCCGACGATGCGCTCGCCGGCGCTCGTTCCGGTCAGCGTTTCAGCACTGTCTGTTCCCTGTATCAGATTGCCGGGATTAACCAGTTCATCGATTTGCGATCGGTTGAGGACCGTTCCATCGGAGAATTCGAACCGGTCGATGCCCTGGGAGAGATCGTTTCTGATCGAATATTGACGATAAACGCGAATGCTGTCGTTGGTGCCTGCGATCTGAATCAGCAAGCTGCCGGCAACGGATGACAAGGCGTCAGGGTTCTCCGTGTTCCTAGTGAATATAAGGTCTGACGGCCTTATGCCTGCACCAAATCGTAGGGTGTCAAAGCCGTGGTTGAATGACGTATAGCTATTGGTGTCGACAATTCGATCATGGCCGTCTCCGCGATTGAAGATATATGTATCGTCGCCTTCCTGGCCGTAAAGATCGTCGTCCCCAAGTCCACCCCAGAGCGTGTCGTTACCTTCCCGACCGATCAATCGATCATTGCCGGCTCCTCCGGAGATGACATTGTCGGAGCTGTCGCCGGCCAACGTGTCATTTCCGCTTCCCCCTGTCGTAACCATGTTTGTCAGATCTGCCGCCGACCAAGTCGATCCGTCGGCAAAGCGAACCAGCTCGACCGAGTGCCTGTAGTCATCGAAACGGGAGTTGACTGTCTGGTGCTCGATACGGACCGTATCGCCGGTCGACCCAACGGTCAGGAGGATGTCTCCTGCAAAGAAGTCCTCGATCAGCGTCGCGTCGTCAAAGTGATAGGTGATCTGGCTGTTGTTCCACGCGTCGGGATTCGTGACGGTAACATTCGATTTGGTTATGCCAGCGCCGAAACTGATGATGTCTCCCACTGTCGTTGTTTCGAGACCGGGCCCAGTCTGGTAGTGGTCCAAAATCGTATCGTGTCCGAATCCAAGATCGAAGGCATAGGTATCCGGCCCCTCGCGCCCCTGGAGCGTATCGTTCCCGCCGAGCCCGTAGATGATGTCTGGGCCAAGCTGCCCGACCAGATCGTCGTTTCCAGCGGTGCCCATGATGAGCACGCCTTGATGTGGACCGCGTATTTCGAGATTCAGAATCGTTGTTGTCGACGCTCCTACCCCATCCGTCGCGGTCAACGCGATGCGATAGACGTGCACCCCTTCATAGTCACCGACGGACGAGTAATCCGGATTTCCCACAAATGTGCGCGTCAACGGATCGAATGAAAGCCAATCCGGAAGAGCGGTGCCGTCAGCCATCTTGGCGACCAAGCTTACGCCTCCACCGTCGTCGGCGAATGTATTTGCTGGAACGGTGAATGTGAAGGCTTGCCCGCGATCGACGGCAATATCCTCAAGCGCATGCGTGACCACCGGCGCGTCGTTGACCGAATTGACGAGGACGAACATACTGCGCTCGACGCTTGCTCCGGAAGTGTCGGTGGCAACGACGATGACTTTCAGAATTCCGACGTCCTCGCCGTCGGGAATGCCGGACAACGTGCGTGTCGCCGGGTTGAAGATCAACCAATCCGGAAGCGGCGAACCGTCCGCAAGCCGTGCGGACAGCAGCAGAACGTCGCCAGCATCCACATCGGAAAACAGCGCCGGAGGAATGGTGTAGCTGAACAGCGCGTCTTCGTTGGTGACAAAGTTGTCCAGCGTGCCGACAGCCGTCGGAGCATCGTTCACATTGGTCACGTTGAGCGTGAAGTTGGCCGAAGCCGACGCACCGAAGATATCGGTGGCGGTAACGCGGATCGTGGACTGGCCGACATTCGCATTTCCCGGTGTCCCCGAGAACGCGCCGGTCACCGCATCGAGCACGATCCAGCTCGGCAGCGCCGCGCCGCTCGAAAGCGTCGCCGTATAGCGGAGCCGGTCACCCGCGGTCGAGTCCGAAAACGTGCCGGCGGGCAATTGAAAGGTGAACGGCGAATCTTCGGCAGCCGTCTGCGTACCGATCGCGGTGCCCACGGCCGGAGCGGTGTTGCCAGAGGTGCCGACAAAAATCCCGAACCGTGCAGTGCCGGTAGCCACGCCGTCCGACGCCGTGATGACAATGTCCAGCGCCCCTGAATTGGCCGCAACGGGCGTACCGGAAAACGTTCGTGTCGCGGCATCGAAGGTCAGCCACGACGGCAGCGCAGCGCCGCTGCCGAGCTTCGCCGTATAAGTCAGTGTCTGGGCCGTTACGCCCGCCAGGCCGTTATCGGGATCGACAAACTGAGTGGTCGTGAACTGGAACGAGAAGGCAGACCCTATCGTCGCCTGCTTGTTGGCGATCAGCGTGGTCGATACGGGCGCGTCGTTGATGTTGGTCACATTGACCGTAAAGTCGTGCGTAACGATGTCGCCGTCCCGGTCGGTCGCGGACAGCCGGACCTGGATCGGAAGCCCCACGTCGGCGTTGGCCGGCGTGCCGCTGAAGGTGGCACCGTCGAAACGCAGCCAGGCCGGCAACGCGCTGCCATCAGCGCGCGTCGCCGTCAGCACCAACGTGTCGCCGGCATCGCTGTCCACGAACGTATTGGCCGGGACCGCAAAGCTGAAAAGAGCATTTTGCGCGACGTTTTTGGTGCCGATCGCGCTCACCACGGTCGGCGCGTGATTGCCGGCCAGCACGGCGATGTCGGAGGTGAACCACACGGTGCCGTCAGCCAGCACGACTTGGCCGATCCTGGCACCGCCGACTACGAAGTGATCCTTGACCGTGATCGAGTCGGTAGAGCCGCGCAGGGTGATGATCAAATCGTTCGGATTCGATCCATGCGAAAAATCGACGTCGGCTGCGACAATGCCGGCGCCGAATTCGATGCGATCCAGCCCTGTGCCGCTGTCGAAGATCGTGTCCTGTCCGTGGCCCCGGTTGAAAACGTACACATCGGCGCCGCCGCGACCGTCCAGAACATCGTTACCGGCGCCCCCGGTAATCGTGTCGGCATTGCCGGACCCGTAGATCGTGTCGGCACCCGAGGTCTGCGCCAGCGTCATCAGTTTCTGATCGATGTCGACCGGTCCCCACACCGTGCCGTCGGCAAACATGATGGCCTCGATACCAGCGCCCCCACCGGCAAGCTGCCCTTTGACCGTGATGGTTTCGCCGCCTCCGATATCCACCACGAGATCGGTGGGATCGACACTCCCTTTGCGCAGGGTGACCTGGGCGACGGTGATGCCGCTGCCCAATTTCAGACGGTCATTGCCGTCGGCCTGCAGCTCGACGATGTTGTCCTGACCGTCGCCGCGGTTGAATGAATAGGTGTCGCCGCCAGCGCCACCCGATAAGGTGTCATTGCCCAATCCGCCCGCGATGGCGTCCGCGAACCCGGTGCCGACGATCGTATCGGCGCCCGTCGTCATCTTTGATGCCAAAATCGCATTGGCAACGGTGGTCTTGGACCACACCGTGCCATCCGCAAACACTACCTTATCGACACCGCTCTCCGACCCGGCGAGAAATCCCTTGAGGGTCACGGCATCGGTTCCAGACACTGTCAGGATGACGTCGTTCGCGTCGGTGGCGGAACGTGTCACAGCAATGCTGTTCGACCAGATCCCCGCGCCGAATTCCAGCCGGTCGTCGCTTCCCGACGAGTCGGTGATGGTGTCGCGGCCGTCGCCAATATTTAAGACATAGCGATCGCTGCCTCCGGCGCCGGCGAGCGCATCGTCCCCCGCTCCGCCGCGAACGATATCATCGCTGTCGTCGAAGCCAGTAATGACATCGTTGCCGCCAGTGGCCGCCTGCGACATGATGCGCGATTTGATATCACTCATCAGCCAGACTGTGCCGTCGTCAAAGCCGATACTGTCGATGCCGATGAATCCGTTGCCGAACTGTCCGGATATATCGATCCGATCGGATCCCGACGTAAAAGTGACCCGAAGATCAAGGCCATCGGTTCCCGCGCGCGACAGAACGACGTCGGACGACGCGTAGCCGTTGATCATCAGATCGTCGGTGCCGGATCGGAAGAACGGCCGCGGGCTGTCGAGCCGGTCCTGACCATCACCGTTCACGAACACATAAGTGTTGCCCTGGTCATTTCCGGTGAGGGTGTCGTTGCCGCGACCACCGTAGACCAAGCTGGTCCCGCCGCTGGAAGCAGTGGGCAGTGCATTTCCGCCAGCGCTGGTGGCCCCCGTCAGGCTGTCGAGAATCTGCGTGGTCGATTGCACGACGCCACCGATGACGATGCTCGAAAGTACCCCCGCGCCGAGGAAATCCTTGACGGTCACCCGATCTGCCGGCGAGGCCGTGAAGCTGATAATGAGGTCGCGCCCGTCGAGCGCATAGTGAACGTCGCTCAGGGTGATGCCGCCACCCAGCACGAGCGTTTCTGTTTCGCCCGGAGTCCGGTCGACCGCGGCACGAATGATATCCTGACCATCCCCCCTGTTGAACACATAGGTGTCGTTGCCGGCTCCGCCCACCAGCATGTCCCCGCCGGCCCCGCCCGTCAGCTCATCGTCGCCGAGGTTGCCGTAGAGCGTGTCGTTGTCGGCGCCGCCCGTCAGCGCATCGTCGCCGAGGTTGCCGTAGAGCGTGTCGTTGTTGGCGCCGCCGACCAGTTGGTCGTTGCCGCCTTCGCCGAACAGAACGTCCGCGCCGGCATCACCGGACACGACATCGTTGCCGGTACCGCCGTAGATGATGTCGCTGCCTGCGCCGCCGGAGATATTATCAATCCCGGCACCGCCGAGCAGAATGTCGTTGCCGGCATCTCCGGTGACAATGTCGTCACCGTCGCCGGCATAGACCAGATCGTCGCCATCGCCGGCGTGAATGGTGTCAACACCGGTGCCCGCCATGATCCTGTCGCCGGTGGCCGTACCGGTTATCGAATCTGCCGAAGCCGTTCCATTGATCACATTGGTTGCGGTCGCCATGCGGTCGGCAATCGCATTGATCTGGTTGTAGGCGAGCATGGTGCCATCCTGGAACAGGACGTTTTCGATACTGCCGCCCGGCGGGATCCCGTATCCGGTGATCGTGACCTGATCGGTCGATCCTATGCGGGACATCAGCAGATCGTAGGATCCGGTGCGAGCGATCATGAAGTCAGCCAGATTGTAAGCCGTGAACTCGATGCGATCGCGATGAGAATCGGCGTCCTGGAGGGGATAGGTGGACTCGTAGGACGTGTCGTGCACGACGTCCTGGCCAAACGCCGATCCAAACCGGTAGATCACGGTGCCGTTACCAGTAAGCGTGTCGTTGCCGGCTCCGCCGTCCAGAATATCCCTGCCCCCCTTTCCTTCAATCGTATCGTTTCCGTTACCGCCATTGATGACATCGGCCTCAACGGTTCCCACGATGGTGTCGTTTCCGCCGGTTATCTGCGTATTCAATAAGCGCTGATTGATATCCGCCCGGGTCCAGACCGTGCCGTCGGCGAACACAATCCTGTCGAAACCGCCAGCGATGATTCCGCCATTCTCCCCGGCAACGACCAAACCCTGCGACATCGAGAAGCTGACGTCCGACGTCGTTATTCCCGAACCGAATGCGAGCCGGGTGAGGTCCTTGCCTCCCCCCAGAGAAACGACGGTATCGTTGCCATCACCCCGGTTCCATACAAAGGTGTCGTTGCCCCCATTGCCGTAGACGACATCGTCGCCAAGGCCGCCCTGGAATGTCTCGTCATTCGGCGAACCCAATATCTCGTCGGCGGAGCTGGTGGCGGCCTGCGCCGCGTAGATGCGCAGCAAATCTTCGCGACTCCAGATTACCCCGTTGTCGAATACAATGCGCAGCGGCCCGATTGAATTCATGTCCGCATTGGGATCTCCGAGACCATTCAGTACATAGCTGTTGCGGAAGGTGATCTGATCGTCCGTCCCCGCGATCCTGATCACCATGTCGCCGGCGAGGTCACCGTTCGGATTCGTAGGGGCGCTAAGCAGCAACGGACGCAGGATCAGGATGTCGGACGGTAAAATGCCCGGTCCGAGCCTCAAGGTGTCGGAATTGAACGCCGACGCAATGATGTCCTGGCCATCCCCGCGATTGAAGATGAAGGTATCGTTGCCGTTGTCCTTATTCTCGATGTAGAATTTATCATTGCCGCGACCGCCGATAAAGACGTCGTCGCCAAAGTCGTTGATGATGATGTCGTCACCATCACCGCCAGCGATGCGATCGTCCCCGCGACCGCCACGTATGGTGTCGCTACCCGCACCACCATCGACGATATCATTGCCATCGCCAGCATCAATGGTATCGGCGCCGCCGTACGCATTGATGACGTCGTCCCCACCCTGCCCGCTAATCTGCTCGTCGATGTCAATACCATCGAGAACGTCTGCTCCTCCGGTACCTTCTATGAGCGTCAGCGCCACCCCACCGGCTTCTTCCGGCACCACTGACAGATCTGGCTCATCGGCTGAATTGGCAGGCGTGAACTTTCCGGTCACGCTTTCGAACGTCCAAAGCGCTTGTTGTTCCGGGGAGAGCGTGGACCAGTCCTTGATCAGGATCGTATCACCCTGCCCATAGGTGATCAGCAGATCCTGATTGCCGCCGCTTCCGGCCACCAGCTGTTTCGTGATCAACGACACGTCGAGACCTTCGACAAATCGGATTACGCCGCCCTCAGGGGACAGGTCTTCAATGGTATCGTGGCCGTCGCCGACGGCGAAGACGTAAATGTCATGACCGGCATCGCCGAGCAGATTGTCATCACCCGCGTAGCCGCGCAAAAGGTCATCGCCGAGACCGCCCGCAATATCGTTGGCTTCCGCATTTCCGACCCGCACCAGCGAAACGGCATCATCAGATCCATCGTCCGCGCTGCGTGCCGCGGGACCGGGAGCCGTCGGCGCGCTCGGCACAATGCCGATCTCTGCCAGTCGGGCGCGCAGGGTCGCCAGCGAGACCGTTCCCGGGGAGTCGACCTGGCCATTCTTGTTGGTGCCGCTATCCAGGCCCTGGCCGTAGCTGAACTGCGAGATACTGATGCCGTAATCGCCCTGCTTCCAGTTATTGATGACAACCGTTTGATTGACGCCATCGAGGGCCGCATTGAGCGTGATCGTCAGCGTCCGGGTGCCATCGGCCGCGAGCGAACCGAGATTATAGACCTCGCCATAGACGCCGACGATCCTTTGAATATAGGCGCTGTTCCAGCTATCGACGAATTTCGCAAGATCCGCGTACAGGATTGCCGCAAAGGAAAATCCGGCCAGCCCTCCGCTGATGCCGGCGAAATACTTGACCGTCACATCGGTCTGCTGGTCGATCCAGCGCTGCAGCTGGGCGTCAGTCGCCACAACCGGGAACGACTGGCTGCTGTTCATCAAATGGATCGGCTTGACGTTGCCGTTGCTGATATACTCAAATTTGTCGAAATCGAACGTCGCACCGCCGACAAGTTGATGGCCGTTGATGACAATGACGGCGTTAGATCGCTCACTGGCCTGAAAGTCAGCGGACGTCGTCAGCGTCTGGGTCTGCGCACCCGTTGCGCCCACCGTCGAGAATTCGATGGTGGTGAAGGCGCCTTTCTTTGCCTCGACTTGTGCGGGATTGGGCGACTGCTGATCTTGGGTCCGCAAGAACGTGTTGCTGCCACCTGACAGCGCGATGGTCATACCCAATTTTTGAGCTGCATTGGTGAATGCAGCGGTATCGTTACCCTTTCCAAGCTCCAGGCGCTCAACACCTATGAGTTGATCGATCCGGGCGCCGTAGCCGACATTTGCTCCCACTTGACCTGAATACTGCGCTGCCCGAGATGCGGTGATCGACAGGCTGATTCCGTTGAAATCATCGCCGTAGACCGCGGTGTCCTTGTCCGGCCCACCGAGAAAGATGACGCCGTCCGCGACCGTGGATCCAATCCGCGCAATGAACCTGTCTTCCCCGTTTCCTCCGATGATCAGATCATTTCCGCCACCGCTCTCAAACGTATCCTTCCCGTCGCCGCCGATGAGATAGTCCTTAACTGTAGATCCCTTGATGGTATCCTCACCGTTGCCGCCAAAGACAACATGGGACTTTGTGGCATCCGCAGTCACGCCTGTGGCGCGAGCGTCGTAGCTCAAAGGGTTTAAGCCGGCCTGGACGACCAGCTTATCCCAATTCCCAAAAGCGACGCCCGCCTCGATCTCGGCGGGAGAACGACCAATCAGCTGCTTTACCAAGATTGATTGCGACGCAGAATCGCGGACGACGGTCGCGATCGCCTCTTTGGCCGCCGTAGCAATGGCATAATTGATGTCACGAACGCCGAACGCCTGGCCGTTGGAATCCTTGAGAAGGGGATCTGTCGCGGTAATTTGGGACAGGTTGATAATGACTTTATCTTGATAGGGGACGCCGTCAGCGCTCCCTCCCGCAAAATTCCAGGTCCCGCCCAGATTGGCCTTCACTTGATTAAGCGTACTGGTGTTCTGCGCTGCATCACGGAGAACCTGCAGCGCCAGCTTGACCACTCCGTCATGGATTGACAAAGCCGACCTGTTATCGCGGTCCATTCCTGTTGAAGCCGCCCCCTTTGTAAGCGTGTCATTGAATAACTTGTAGAAATAATCGTACAGATTGTTTGCGCCGGTCCCATAGGCTTTCCAGAGCAGATCTTCCATCAGATTTGAATTCGGTCCGCTTGAAAGCAGCTTGCTTGGATCGTCGGTCGGCCCTACTCGGCCATGGTCGATAGGTGCGGAAACCAAATTCAATTTTGAACCGCCAGCGTTTGGCTCGCCTACGATACTGTAGCGAAGTATCTGATCTTTCCTCAGCAGATCCTCGAATTTCTGTGAGCCTTGGTCGGTCAGAGCAAGTAATGCGTGAAGCGCTGGGCTGTGCTTTCCTTCGTCGCTCGCGTCACCGATCTGGTAGATTTTCTCGGCAGCCTTCAGCTGTTCGGAAACAGCTCCCGTCAACGTGCCGAGAAATGTCGGCGCCGTCAGCATCTCTCCATCAACCCGCTGGACATGCAGTTTGCTGTTGATGTTTAGCTGAAACGAATCCGTATATGTCTGTGTCGCAGCTGCCAGCGCAGCTTTCATCGCCTCGAATGACGCTTGCGTATCTGCAAAAAGGTAATCGCGGAAACCCGTAAATGACGAGGTCGCGAGCGCTTGCACCTTTGCATCAGCGCTCAAGCTGAAAAACAAACCACTGAAATAACTTGAGTTCTGCTGCAAGAACTCTGGCAGCGCCAGCCGGACCGCTTCGATTTTGAGCTGGGCCGCATATGGAGCCGGAGCGAATACATCGCCCTCAACGCCAAAATATGCCGAAGCCAGTCCTGCAAGTCCGCCCCCCATCGATTGCCCGGTGACGACGACTTTCGATTTGTCGCCGTTGGCAAGCGTGTTGAGCACGAGATCAACCAACGCCTTTGCAGCGTCCCACTGTGTTGTCGATGTCGATCCGAATCCAAGATTCCTGCTTGTATAAAGGTCTCCGTAGTCGAGCACGCCTTGATATGTGTTGGGCGTCGTCGGCGCAGTCGGCGTATTTCCGTTCATGAATCCAGCATAAACGGATTCCCAAGCTGAGACATTCGAGTCAGTCCCTCGGAACGTGACGACATACTTGTCGCCGATGACATTTACCATGGCTACGAAGCCGCTCGTTCCGCCGCCAGTGGAATAAATGTACCCGTTGTCACTAGATAGATTCAGACCCGCAGGCAGATTTTGAATTGCAAGAGGGGCATTTGCTCCTGTGATGTCCACGAGCTTTATCGACTGATCCAGCGAGGCATCGCGTCGATAGATGTGCTCCGACAGAGCAGCATAGAGCGCCATTCCGGTAAGTGAGCCAGCCATCGGTCTATCCCCTAAAAGAGAGTTGAAAAGTAAACAAATACGGCCTCGTCTCGTTCGCCGACGTACACCGGATGCGAAAGCATTGGCGTCTTCTGACTTAGTTCCTTGACGACCACATCATCCACCTGGAACAAATGACGCTTGGTCATCCAGGCCGGATCCTCGCTCCGGATCCTGTACCCCTGCGCTTCCGCGCTATTCTGGCAGGCAGCGAAGCCATTTAGTTGGCCTTCGCGATACTCAAGCTTTTGCGCATAGGCGCCGGGTGAAGGGATCGGCCCCATGGTGACGGGAAGCACCGAGGTCAGTGTCGGCCACAGCGAAGGATAGTTTTCGGTGGGCCAGCGGCTTGGAACATGGGCCCTGCGGCTGCCATCTGCATTCAACGAACTGCCGACCAATCGCCCGCTTTGGACAGGCAACCCGCTGGCGCGCGAGTCGCCAGGCGAACCGAATCGCCGGCTCCATGGCCCAATGCCCGGTGGAAACGGCTGATTGGGATCGGAAATGACTTCCCCGATGGTCAGACGCTCTTCTTCGCTGGACAGCGTCCAGAACCGCGGACGCTCCTGCGGCCAGATCGCACGAAGTTTTTCGCGCATGTTTTCTGGCAGCTTTTGCCGCATGTAGCCGTCACATTGCGACACGTACCTGTAGAGCTCTGGATCGCTGGCGTCAGGAATATTTGGAAAGTCGTACCCCCATGGCCCTGGTAACATACCCTGCTCGACATAGTCGTCGGCCGACGCCTTGCGCCAGGCTTCCCAGTCGGCGCGGGTTGCGTGATCGACGCGGGCGCCGTGGAATCTCAGCTTCCCGAGCGGATTTTCGTAGGCGGCTTCGCTGACATAACCGAGCCCTGTCGACAAACTCGCGACGCTGTCGAACCAGATCGCCAGCGGCAGTACATCCGGCGGAATATCCTCGTTCTCCGAAGTCAGACCGTGACAGGCGTCCAGCGTGCGCAGCATCACCGCCTGACCGCCTGCGACCGCCTTGACCATGACACGCGGACTGAAGCTGGTATCGTTGGACAATCCGCCGTCACGCCAACGCGTCAGGCGTATATTGCAGGCCACCACATAATCGAAATCCAGCCGCTCACCGGTTTCCTTGACTTCAAATCCAGCCCTGAGCCGATAGAAGTAGCCGCGTTCCTGCGCGTATTGCTGAACCGGCGTTGATCGCCAAGCCCCCCATTGCCGCACACCGAATAGCAGCACAGCAGTAATTGCCCCGAAAATGATGAGCCTACGCAACCGCGCTCTCTCCCAGACCGGGGAACATTGAAATTTTTTCGAGAAAGTAGGGAGCCCAGAGTGAGTGCGAGCTTCGCGCCTCACCACGAATCTGCCGGACTTCAGACCCGCATCCGACATCGATCGTCAGCAGCTGGCCTACATGGGATCGTTCGACAGCCATCCTGTCAAACCAATCGAATTTGACCGTGTCTCGCCCGGTCGGCTCGTAGCAAGGAAGAGCTAGAGTGATGCTGATTAGGGCGGCTATCAGTAAGGTGCGCACAGCGGCAGAACACGTTGGTGCCGCCAAATAATATATTGCCGCCATTGAGGAAGTGCCTCAAGGGCCGCCGTCTAACTGTTTCGTTAGTTCACTTCATGCCCAGACATTAACAGTAACAATCCCTCTAAGATTGTAAAGACGCAGCGCTCCTATTTATTCTAGAATAAATGTACGGCATTCTCCCTTCGGTAAACTTAAAGCGCCCCGCTTTTAGAGAAGCCCACGCGGCGTGAGTATAAGAGAGCGGAGACGAGCGGTTCGCGTTTGTAAGCGACGTTGGGGACAAGCGCCATTGGTTATCCCCACTGATATCAATTATGATTTTCACTTCGCGCCTCTGGTTGGGTGTATCCAGCCATTTTATCAAGGCGGCTTGCTTTAGAGCGTGGCGTCAGTTCGGCTTGTTAAATCTGAATTCCAAATACCCACCTGCCCCATTGCCGTCATCAGCCCAAGCTGCGACATAGCGCCGCTCGCCGAGCTTCGCGGAGCCGTCGTCATCGAGCGGCCAGCCATCTAGCAGAGTGCTCATTTCCGGATTGTCTGCTCTGTCACACTTCTCCGTTGCGAGATCGCGAGGCGACCCATTGAGATGCTATGCGTATGCCAAGTTCGCTGAACGCAAAATCCGAGATCTCCTTTCCGCGGAAGGACTGAGCCCGCTAGGCCCACTATCGAAAAGGATGATCCTGGAGGAAGGCGCCCCCGGCACAATCCACTGTAGCGTCGATCCATGGAAGGACATCACCAAATACTTGGAAGCGACTAATTGTGCACTGGCAGCTAGGGGGCGTCATCATCCCACATGACAATCCGATGAACGACGCCTCGCTGAACGGGCGTCCGCGTCCGATGCTTCCGTTGGCGCGGCTCATCCGGAATGAGAATTGATCGACTTCGCGAAGAGCAGGTTTCTGCCTCTTCGTCGCCGCATGGAGCAAAGATGAAACGGAAATCCGAACCGGATAGAGCTTCAGCAAAACGAGTGCTGAAGAACATTTAGCGTCCGACGCTCAGTCACGACTGCCTGTGGTTAGCACTTT
The DNA here is from genome assembly GCF_900188215.1 of Tardiphaga sp. OK246. Classification (NCBI taxonomy): domain Bacteria; kingdom Pseudomonadati; phylum Pseudomonadota; class Alphaproteobacteria; order Hyphomicrobiales; family Nitrobacteraceae; genus Tardiphaga; species Tardiphaga sp. OK246. Next base: position 420,780 of record NZ_FZOX01000002.1, on the reverse strand, counting down.
CATCTCGCGCCCTCTGCCGTTAACCATCCCGGAAGCTCCCTCCCGGACACGAATACTCGTCCGTGATATTATTTTACCTAAGGTTGGATCCTTCGCACCGACGAGGCGCGAGACCAGTCCGGGCAGAAAGCACCAAAGCTCCTCCATCATTGAGTCTTTCACACAGTAAGGATTCGCGTATCGAATCCTCGCTGGGTCGCCGTGTCATCTCGAACAAGCAGTCCTCAAATCTATCAAGCACGAAGGATAGCGCATGCCCGTGACGATGAATCATGCCCGTATTTCCGGTGAAACCTTTCAGCCTTGGCCTTTCAAGCCACCAGCGACGCCACTGAATCTCGCCACGCCGGACGCCGATTCGCCGCTGGTTTGGTGGCGCACCCGGATGGCAGACGACTTTTCGCGAAGCGATCTCGCTCCATTGCGAGGAGCGTTAAAGGGCACGCAGATAAACTTCGAGCCGCGATGGTCGGCCGCAGTCAGCGGTGACGCCGCCGCAGCCATTGGCATTGCGGTTCGGCAACTTAAGATCCATCCAAAGGGCGCTCGGGAAATTGATCTTGCGCTGTCCGCCACGGTTGCATGCGCGATCCAACGCGATGCCGCTTCGCCGATTCTGATTTCATGGGCGTTGAATTTGCGGTCTGTGATCGATCCGCGATACCGCGCACTAAGCGATTCCTGGCTGCTTGTAGATTTCTGACCACCGGGACGTTTCGGGAAATGCGCTGCTGATGCCGATCTAAGGCCAATTGAAGATCGGTCGGTGCGGGTTTCACCGTGCACTCTCGAACTCAATCTCCATTCATCCTGATCATGCCGATGCCGCGAATTTCGCATCTGCGGCTCGTTCATCACCAAATTCACAAATTTCCCTGGTGCCGGAATGATCCGGGACCGCAAGAGGCGGAGCTATGTCATGGCTAGTCTGATCAAAGATCGTTCTCCTAGTCCCCAACTTGATGTCGAAATCAATCTCTTGCGCGAATTACTGCGCGATCTTGAGCGCGTTCGAGTTGGGCAACACCCCGGGCGGCGAGTGCTCGACGACGCACCCGTCTTGGAGAACTGGGAGACGACGGTGCGCACCGAACCATGTCTCACGGGTATCGTCCACGGCCATCCGCGGATCCGGGACCGACGGACGACCATCACTTCACAGCTTTGGCTGCTGGCGCCAACGCTTGGATATGCGCGAACGCTGTCCCGGTTTTATGCCTTGGGCGAGCCTGCCTTCGCGCCAGAAGACCGTCACTGACTGTCGCCCGTTGATCCGTTTTCCGATGTTTGGGAGTTGTCTATGAACAGTCAGAAGTTCGCAGATCCGTCGCGGCGTCATGTCAAAACTCGCCCCCAGAACGCCGCCGCGCTGATCGCACGCAATCTCATCGTTCGAGGGTTGCGCCAACTTGACCTGCATCATGCCTTACGCGGCAGGCCAGCATTCGTCGGTTTCGTCGTCCATCGCGCGGAAGATATCGAAGTATTCGCCCAAGAAAGCCTGTCGCTTTTGCGCGAAACTACGGAGAAGAGAGCGATCTATGACGTAATGGCGTGGCTGAAGGAGAATACGCGAAAGGTCACGAACGCAAGCGATGCAATTCAAACGCTATCGGACAAAGGAACCGTTTTCGGATTCGCTTCGGACCGAACGGACATGCCTGCCGCATTCCGGACCCTCGCGGACGGAATCGTAATGCTCGACCCGGTCGATGAACGCGCACTGGCCGCAACGTTTCAAACGCTCTTCCATAGCACACCGTCCACCAGCATCCTCTCCGCGGCAGCCGCCCTCCCAATCGATGTGTTGAACATCTGCTTGCAGCGAGGAATTACTCTGCGGCAAGCCACCGGGCGAATCCAGAGATACCTGTCCGCTTCCAAGGAGCCGCCGATCACCGCCGCGTCCAACCACCCTCGTCTCGAGAATATGGCCGGGCTCGGCGAAGTGGCCGACTGGGGAAAATCGCTGGCAAGAGACATCTTGGACTACCGCGAGCAGCGCATCCCGTGGACGGACGTCGATCGCGGAGTCCTGGTTAGTGGTCCTTCTGGAACCGGGAAAACGACGTTTGCAAGAGCCTTAGGCAACACCTGCGGCGTTCCTGTGCATGTCCATTCCCTTGCGAGGTGGCAAGCCCGGGGTCATCTCGGCGACCTGCTGAAAGCGATGCGCGCCGCCTTCAATGAAGCCGTCAAATCTGCACCGAGCATTCTGTTCATCGACGAGATCGATGCTGTGGGAGATCGCCGAAATCTCCGCGGGCCAAATGAGAAATACTCTCGGGAAGTCGTGAACGCCCTGTTGGAATGTCTGGACGGCGCGGAAGCGCGGGAAGGCGTCGTCGTGGTTGCGGCGACAAACTACCCTGAAAAGGTCGATCCGGCCCTTCTCAGACCAGGGCGTCTCGACAGGCACCTCCAGATTCCCTTTCCGGATCGTCAGGCGCGCCTCAGTATTCTGCGCTATCACCTCGGTGAAGATCTGCTGGATGTCGATCTTGCCGATATCGCAACCCACCTTGAGGGCGCGACCGGCGCAATCATCGAACAGCTGGTCCGTGATGCACGCAGGCGCGCGCGACATGCACACCGGCCAATGACGAGCACCGATCTCGAGCATGGCCTTCCTTCTCGCATCCGTCTGTCGGAGGCCGCCCTTCGACGCATGTGTGTTCACGAGGCCGGGCATGCGTTAGTCGGGAGCCTGTTGAGCGCTGAATCTGGAAGCACCCTGATCGACATCCGGGTGATGCAAGAGATCACGCAACAGAATACTGGCGGACAGACGACGTTTCGCCGAACACCTGGCTTTGATCGATCGAGAGCAAGCTATCTCGCCGAAATCACCACCCTGCTCGCTGGTCTCGCTGCTGAAGACGTCGTTCTGGGTGGCCACGCAGACGGTGGCGGAGGAGAGGAAAACTCAGACATTCACCTCGCCACGATCCTGGCGGCACGGATGGACGCATCGCTTGGGCTGGGCGGAAGTCTTGTCTACCTGACTTCGGACGACCCAGCGAAAATCCTCGCACAGGTTCGTCGCGATTCTCACCTCCGTCGCCAGGTCCACGCGAGGCTCAAGGCGTGCGCACATCGAGCGCGAACGATCATTGGCCAAAACAAACAGGCGCTCGAATTACTCGAAACCTCTCTTGCACTTCGAAAAACCCTAACTACGACGGATGTTTCCGAACTGCTCGGCGAAATTAATCCGAATAATTTTTCATCGAATTGTGATCGCCTGGATAATGAAGGAGCAACTCAGACTCCAGTGGATTAGCACGCCGTCTACTGAGATCTTGCGCTAAAATCGTTGCTGCCGTATTTGAGCACCACCGACGAACTTGCCTTGTGCGAACATCTACTTCGCGCATCGCGAGGGAACAGCACCCGATCATCAACTGCGGTGATCATGACCAGAGGAGGCACACTATGTTCAACGCATTCGTTCGCGCCTCCATCTGTGGCTCGTTCTACGTCAAATCGGCGATCCTCAACATATCGGCCTGACGGTCTGGCGGCTTGCCCGCCTGAACTGTCAATCGAAGGCTATCCGGCGCATCCCCTGCGCTGGATGAGGAGATATCACCCATGATCACCACCAGCCATCAGACTAACGACATCATATCGCGCTGACGCTGCGGATTCATTCGCAGATCAATCTCCGCATTCGAACATTCCATTCCGACGACCCGGTCCGCTTGGACTCGATTTCTCGATAAGGCCTCATCTTGGCGCCCTTACGTGCGCCGAACGAAGGAGACGTGCGTCATGACGACCCGGAAGAAGACCCGCATTTACCTCCCCATCCATCCGCAGTCGCTCTCCCCTGTAGATGACATTGCCCAGCACCTCGCGTCCACCTGCGATGCCGCGGTGAAGGACGATGACGAGGGCTTGCGCATAGGAAGGCCCTGACGCTTCGAGCGGATGAAGGCACCGCCTGGTGTCCGCCGTCTGCCTCGCTCGCCAGTCGGCGGCCCTCCCCATCTTCACGGTCAACCAGCGGAGCCTTCGTGAATCCCAAGAAGAACCGAGAAATCACCTACGAGAGCACCCTCGAACGTGATCTCGCATACATCCTCCTCGCCCATCCGGACGTGGACGATGTTCGAGATCAGGATGCGATCGGATACGTCGACGACAAACAGCGAAAACACACGTTCGACCTAGTGGCTCACCTGAAAAGCGGTCAGAAAACCGCATTCGCCGTGAAGCCTTCGAAGCGGGTTGCCTCCAGCGGGATCACGGAAACGATCGACCTGATCCGGGCGCAAGCGCCCAAAGGGTTCGCCGATGATTTTGCGGTCCGTACCGGTGAGCACATCACTCGCGTCCGCGCTGACAATGCGCGGCTGATCCATCGCGCTCGTCGCACACGGTGCGAGGACGACATCGCAGCGATCGCCAAGGTCGTTGCAACAATGCGCGGTGCGGCGAGCATCAATTCCCTGCTCGCGGCCTCCATCAACAACGGCCACGGCTTCTACGCCGTGGTCTGCCTGATCGATGATTGCGTTCTGGAGCACGTTGGCCCTGGCCGCATCACGTACAGCAGTCTCGTCAAACCCCATTAGACAAGTCAGGAAACACGATGAACAACGCTACCTCTCAAAATTCTACGGCCCTCTCGACCACCTCTGTACCGCGTTTTCGTCTCGATCCGACCGACAAGGTCACGATCGACGGCGTCGATTATGTGCCGAAGTCCGACGACGAATTTGGACACGTGCTGCGTCGTCTCGACAATCCCGACATGTGCGAGTCCTTTACCCACACGCAGATCGATGAATTGCGCAAGAGCGGAAAGTGGCGTCACTGCCGGGGCTTCTTCCTCTCCAGCAAGGCGCAGTTGCGAGCGGCCCGGCCGGAGACGCTCGTCAGCGACCTCCCGCCCAAGCTGCTGGCACGTGTGCTGTTCCGGAAGGGATTCTGTGACGAGTTTCTGCGGATGGAAGCGGAAGGCGTTGCCACCCGCTCCGATGATTCCATGAAGGCAGCGGTCCGTTCCATTCTTGCAAACCTGGTCCTGTCCGAATTGAACGGAGGCCGGTGCGGAAGCGAGGATGTCGCTGTTCGGCGCCCCCCTAGCCCCCGAGCCCTTCGCCGATGGCTTGCTGCGTATTCCGCCTGTGCGTGGGATGCGATGGCGCTCTGTCATAGCTATCGCCGCTCCGGTAATCGCACCCCGCGTTTCGGAAGCGAGGAGCGCGCGCTGATGCAAAAATACGCCGACATGTATGCAAGCCGCTTACAGCCGAGCAAGATTTCGCTCCTGATCCTTCTTCACGGAGAAATCAGCAAGGAGAACGACAGGCGCAAGATCTCGGGCGAGCGCCTGCTGAAGGTGCCGAGCCGAGCTGCATTCGAGCGCGTGATCGACGGCCTGGATCCGTTCCACGTCTACGCCGGGCGTGAATCCCCCGCGGCGGCGCGCAAGAAATTCTTTATCGTCCATAACGGTCTTTCCGTGACGCGTCCGCTGGAACGCGTTGAAATCGACGAAAACAGGATTCCGCTGCAGACGCTGTTGACCGACGCACAACTCTGGCACCGTCTCACGCCCAAGCAGCAGGCCGAAGTGGAGCGACGACGCCTTTGGGTGTCGACGGCAATGGATACTCGCACCCGGTGTTGTCTGGCAGCCCTCGTCGTCGACAATCCGTCTGAAGCCAGCGCGGTCGCAACGCTGGAAATGTCGGTCAACGACAAGTCCGCCTATGCTTCCGCCGCCGGGTGCGTAACGCCGTGGGATATGTTTGGGACCGGCGAGTGCTACGCTAACGACTCCGCCACCTGGTATAAAACCATCGGGTATCGTTCCTGCATTATCGATCTTGGATCGGAGACGCAATTTCCGACGACGGGAGTGCCGCAAATGCGCGGCACCCAGGAGCGGTTCTACCGGACCCTCCACTCCGGCCTGGTCTCGAAGTTTCAAGGACGGTCGTTCGAAAACCCCGTCGCCAAGGGCAACTATGAGTCCGAAGCGAACGCGGAGCTCGACCCCTTCGAAATGGGCCGGATGATCGTTCGGTGGATCGTCGACGTCTATCACAACACGCCTCATTCGGGTCTCGGCGGAGAAACCCCGCGCAACGCATGGCTGCGCCTGAACAAGATCTTCCCGGTCATGCCGCCGCCCGATGAGGAGGTCAACCGCCACATCTTCGGCCTCACCCTCGAGGCCAGAATCGGAAATCGCGGTGTCCGCTTCCTTGGATTGTACTATCAATCGCCCGAGCTTCAGCGCCTTCGCCGAACGACGCGAATGAAACCGGTGTTGGTGCGCATCGACCGCACGGATCTGAGCCGCATCTCCGTCCGTCCTAAGCCCGGATCTGAAGGGGTTGCTGATACGGGATGGATCTCGGTCGATTGCTTGACGTCTGGATTCCAAGGCGTGTCGGTCGAGCACTGGATGCGTGCGGCACGCGTTCTCCGACAGAAGCACGCCGACATGGCAAAAATCACCGCGCACATCGTGCAACAGGCGCTCCAAGATATCGCGGAGTTCTCCCAGATGGCGACCAAACGCGCGGGGATTGCCTCGCCCCTCCTGACCGCTCCGGACATTGAGAAATTCGATCGTGACGTGGTCCGCAATTTCGATTTCGTCCGTGACGGTGGCGGCGAAGATGCTCCCGATGTCCTGGACGTGTCCACCGGCGACGAAGATCAATCGGACGACGCTGGAGTGGACACCGGCTCTACGGCCGAAGAGCCGCGTGACGACACGACCGATGGCAACTGGTTCGTAGAGGACTGAGCATGACCGACATCACTTCCCTTAATCTTGACGATGAAGATCCCGTGTCGCGCATGCGGCGGCTCCGGTCGCAGCAGCGAGCAAGCGTGAGTAGCACGATGACCCACCTTCACTCCGCATACTTCGGAACGGAACGCGACAAACTCCTGGACGAAGAGATGAACTTCCTGATCGACGCGCTCCTGGAGGCCGAAGCCGTCGAGGATAACCGTCGCGTCGGACGTCTGCGCGAAGGCCGCGCGCTTACGGTGACCGGTGAATCCGGGGCCGGGAAATCCCGTGCGCTTGAGCGCCTATTCCTGAAGCGGGAGGAATTCGCAGATTACGGCCGCAAGGAAGCAGATTGTCCGTTGGTCTCCGTTACCGCGCCGTCGCCCTGTACGTTGCGACTTCTCGGCGAAAGCATTCTTAAGGCCATCGGATATCCCGTTGAGCGCAAGCTCGACGAGAACGTGGCATGGGACCTAGTCCACACGAATCTCGCTTTACGGCGCGTTCGGTTCCTTCACATCGACGAGCTGCAACACGTATTCCAATCGAGAAGTTCGCTTGAGATCGGAAAGGTTCAGGACACCCTGAAGGGGTTAATGCAGGACAAGGAATGGCCCGTCTGGCTCATTCTGTCCGGCCTTCCGAGCATTGCGACCTTCCTGGCCAAAGATCCGCAGGTCTGGCGCCGCACGCGTCACGTCGTATTCCGCAATCTCCAGCTCCCGGACGATGGGCCGATGGTCCGTCGCCTGATTACGTTCTACGCGAACGAGAAAGGCGGTCGTTCGGTCGAAATCGCTAAGAACAGTGAGTTTATTGCCCGCCTGCTTCACGCGGCAATGGGACGTTTCGGCGTGGTCATTGAGCTCATCCAGGATGCAGTCGGACAAGCGCTCCGGCTGGCGGAGGACGCACTCTCGATCGAACATTTCGGAGCAGCCTACGCAGCACGCACCGGGTGCATTCGCGACGAGAATGTTTTCTTGGTCGCGACGGATTGGGACCTGATTGACACTTCCGGACTCCAAGGAACCGACGATCCGCCTCCTGAAGAGGTCAAGCGAGCCGGAAAAAAGAAAAGCAAGAAATCGTAACGGGAGGAACCGTTGAACCAACTTCATTCCAGAATGATCGTCGACATGGGTGATGGTGAATCACCCATGAGCTTCTGCTCCCGAATGGCTCAAGTATTTAGCCGGACGGCGAGAGATTTTTGTCTCGATATGGGATTCAAGTTTCAGGCGATCGTCGATGGCGATCCGAAAGCCCTGCAAGCGGTAGCCACGCGATGTCGAGCCGATCTCGATCGCCTTACGATGGCATCGATCGTGAAGGTCGCTGACCGTCGTTATCGGCTTCATGACCAGGATCTGGTTCGTGACACCCTCAGCAGGGCCACGATGCGGGCTTGCCCTCATTGCCTCACTGAGGACATGGATATGGGCAAAGGTGCCGATGCCCTGCGCCCTTATGGACGTACCCAATGGCTCGTTGCCCCTATCAGGACCTGTCTGCGGCACAAAACGGCGCTAGTCGAGGTAGCTAGTGATGACAATCCACACCGCGTGCATGACTTTGCTCAGCTGATCGGGCCGTCTTTGCAGCAAATGCCTGACTTCCTCCGAAAATCGCAGGAACGCCGGCCGTCAGCTTTGGAGAACCATCTGATTGATCGATTGAGCCATCCGGCCGATGCGACCGCTTGGTTGCAGCGACTGCCCTTTTACGCGGCTGCGAAAGTGTGTGAAGTGCTCGGCGCCGTTGAAACGCACGGTATCCGATTTCGAGCCAATAGACTTACGGATTACGATTGGCACGAGGCTGGCGCGGTCGGCTTCGAGATCGCAAACTCTGGAGAACCTGGGATTCGGTCCCTGCTCTCCCGACTTCAAGAAACCTTTGCACTAAGCAAGAACGACTGGGGTCCCCGATCGATTTTTGGGCGGCTATACGAGTGGCTGGCGCATGAATCTGACGACTTTGCTTATGATCCCCTTCGTGAGATCATCACGAACCATGTAACAGAAACGATGCCCGTTGGACCGGGCTACGATATCTTCGGCGTAAAAATTCAAACTCGCCGACTGCACTCCGTTCGCTCCGCTTCGCTGGAACTTGGGGCTCACCCAAAACGACTCCGCAAGCTTCTGCACGCAGCGGGTCATATTTCATCTGAATCTATCACGCTTACCGATGACCGGATTGTATTCGATGCAACGACGACACAAGACTTCCTTGAGCGGGTAGCGGGCGCAATGTCGCTCAAGGAGGTTGGGCAATACATCAATGCACCTCGTCCCCATGAACATCTCCTGTACGAAGCGGGGTTCATCAAACCGTTCATTCGAGGCGGAACCGAAACTCTCAAAGTCCACGCCTTCGCAAAACAGGACCTCGACGCCTTCCTGGCTCGGTTGCTGGCCCATGCAACAAACGCCGGTCCGGACGATAACTCGATGTCCTCAATTCCCGATGCAGCAAAGCGCGCAAACTGTGCGGCCGCGGAAATCGTACAACTCATTTTTGACCGAAAATTATCCCGTGTCCGTCGACGTGCTGACGAGTTTGGCTACCTTTCGGTCCTTGTCGATCCCGACGAGGTGAAGCACCACGTTCGTGGGCCTGAATTGCAAGGCCTGACGTTGCGTGCCGTCGAGCGGAATCTTCGGGCATCGTCCGCCGCGGTGAAGGCTCTTATCAGCAGCAATCACTTGACCTCCGGTATGATGCTGAATCCCGTGAACCGCTGTCCTCAGCGTTATGTACGTGAAGCGGATCTCCACGATTTTATGGCAAAGTTTGCGTCCATCGATACATTGGCGAGAGAACTCGGGACCCGCAGAAAACCTATCCGCTCGAAACTTGACGCCTTGGATATTGTTCCGGCGTTCGTTCTCTCTGAGGTCGATCTGCCATTCTACGATCGCCGGACCATCGCAAAGAAGTTCAGCAAGCGCTGATATCTTACTCTCATCAATCAATGACAATGAAGCCCTCGGTTATCGCCGGGGGCTTTTTTAGTTCGCCGCACCCGCGGCAATGTATCGATAGCGAAGCTGCGGCGTTTTAATGCGAACAAAGGCGTTACTTTGCGGCACTCTCAAATAATTGCACCGTAAGTTCAATGATTTGTGCGGGCGACTGCGGCATCCTTTGGCCGCCGTAACATCATGGCCGGGCTTGACCCAGGCATCTACGAATAAAAAGGGCCGCTCGAAAGAGCGGCTTTTTTTTCGTTTTAGTCTCGAAGAAACGGATAAGAAAAATCCAAAAAATCATTTTTTTACATTACAAATAATAGTATTTTCAATGACTTACGAAGATAAGCAAAAAATTCAGCGATTTCCATTGATTTTTACTTACAAACTCATATTCTTAGCTCAGAGATAATCGAGGTTGCACCATGCTGAAAAGGACTGTCCTTAAACGAGCTAGCAGCCAAACAGCTGGGACTACTGTTGTGGAGCGAAAGATAACTTCGTCCATGACGTTCAAGGATCAGGTAACCACGCTAGACGCACTTATCAAACACCCGCCAGCGAACAGTCGCGTTATCGAATTTTCTCCGAAGTTGGCGGAGTATACTTTAGCCGACTTGAATCCGAGTAATCGCCCCACAAAACCCGCCAAGATTAAAAAATACGCGGCAGATCTCTTGTCAGGCATGTGGGGCCTCACTGGCGACACTATCAAATTTGGGACTGATGGATTCCTGAAGGATGGGCAAAATCGTCTTGCCGCCTGCGTACGCACCGGCCAGCCACTTACTACGCATGTTGTATTTGGAATCGATCCTCAGCTATTTGCTAGAATGGATATTGGAAAAAACCGAAGCGGCGCGGACGTCTTATTTATAGCCGGCGTACAGTATGCAAATCACGTTGCAGCCGCCGTACGATGGTTGATGATATTAAGCAGTACCGACCCGTCCAATCGAGGCGCACAATTCTCTAACGAAGAACTTTTAGCGGCCTATCGTGAGAAGATTGACGCCAATCGACTGGAGCACTCCATTCAGATGGCACTCGACGTTAGGAGAACTTGCTATCATCCGGTTGGCCCCTTGGCCGCTCTTCACTATCTTTTTTCCGAGCGCGACGCGCAAAAGGCCGACGCGTTCTTTGACGAGTGGGCAACAGGACGAGCTAAACGCATTCGCGCGCCATCGAGATATCTGCAGAAACGTTTGGTCGAAATTGCAGCCGCTAGCAACAATCGCGTTCACGAGAATGTTCGAAATGCACTAATTATCAAGGCGTGGAATGCTTACTTAGCGGGCCGCACGGTCTCGAAAATCGATATGCAACACGCCGTCAGCGATACTCTTCCTAAAATCTCGGGGTGATAGCCTGAAAAGATGACTACACCTCAAAAAACTACCAGCGCCGGAGCGGAAACTCCGACGCTGGCACCGCGAAGCACCCGCCAAGGCACTTGCGGAGATTCGGAAAGCAAGAGTCGCTTCCCTACTCGCAATAGGAAAGTAGCGATTTCTTCTTGACGCGTCTAGGCGGAATCCTTGGCTCAAATGCCCTTTCGGGGCACGATGACCTATGAGCAAAGGTACAGCAGATGGCTATTATCTTTTCGACCGGGACGCCTAAATCTCTATTGTCTAAATTCGACGCTGCAATCCTGCAGCACGAAAAAAGCGGAAAGATCGAGACTTGGGAAAAAAGTGACGACGGCAAATACTACACGCACAAAGCGAATGAGTGGCGTAAGAAGGCATGGTTCAAACCGTCAATCGAAGCAAATCAGCTCGTATTCAATATCGTGAAACCTCAAAACACAAATATCACTAAGGTCGTGTATGGTTACTATCATGGCCATCTGATTGAAACATTTCTCAATCATTTTGACACCGATTTCGAAATCGGAAGTGCGACTGCATTGCCTACAGCAGACGATAAGACCAGCTAATCTTATGTAGACGAACAATCACTGACCCGAGATGAACAGAAAAAGCTGTTCATCTCGGGGAGCGAACAGCAAGAAAGCATAAGGCGGAATACGCAGCGTAATCCGCCGCAACTGTCTCTCGACGCAGTGCGCAGTCAAGCCATCGACGGCCATGGTCGAGGCACGAGGCGCCGTTCATTCATCAGAGGTCGGGCACGGCTAGGCGCTGGTGACGCAGCGCCGCGTGATGTGGTTGATGTCCAGCGCCCCCACCTGCCGCATGATCGTGATGAACTCATCGTCCAGGATCTGCAGCACCCGGTCCACGCCGGCCTCGCCGAACGACGCCAGGCCCCACACGTATGGCCGGCCAATGCCGACGGCCGCGGCGCCCAAAGCGAGCGCCTTCAGGACATCGGTGCCGCGGCGTACACCCCCGTCGATGAGCACAGGGATGCGGCCGCCCACCGAATCCACGACCTCTGCCAGCACACCGATCGTCGACTGCCCGCTCTCTTCCGCGCGCCCGCCGTGGTTGGAGACGATCAGGCCGTCCACGCCGTGGCGCAACGCCTCCTTGGCGTCCTCACCCGTCATGATGCCCTTGAGCACGAGCTTGCCCTTGACGATCCCGCGCAGGCGATCGACGAACTCCCACGTCATCCCGGTGCCGTAGAGGTTGGTGACTTTGGAAACGTCGATGTCCGCGAAGTTGGCCTTGCGGCTGACCTCATTGGTGAAGCCCGGTGTGTGACAGCCCGAGCACTCGCGCAGGTCCTGGCGCCGCTCGCGGAACAGGGTTTCGGTGTTGCGGCCGCCCTGGCGGTCGACCGTGAGGACGATCGCCGGAGAGCCCGCGCTCTCGGCGCGCTGCACCAGCGCGCGCGTCACATTCCAGTCATCGGTCGGATACAACATGAACCAGGCGGGCCGGCCGTGCGCCTTGTTGACGTCGACGATGCTCGCATTATCGACCGTCGAGAGAATCATCTGATGGTTGCGCTTGGCAGCGGCGCGCGCCACGGTGACCCCCGCCTCGGGATCGTAGGCGCCGAGGCTGCTGACCGGGCACATGAAGATGGGGCTGGCCCAGGTTTCGCCGAAGATCTTCACGCTGGTATCGATCTTTCGCGCATCGATGAGACGCTGGACGCGAATGTTGTACTTCGCGAAGGCCGTGTGATTGGCGTCGCGCGTCACGTCGCCGTCGACGCCGCTCTGGAGGTAGCCCCAGTGGGCCGGCGCGTCCTGGCTGAGCACGGCCTTCTTCGCCGCCGGCTCGAACTCAAACACGTCCAGCGCATCGGCCGGAGCGGTGATGATGCCGTCCGGGCCGAACGCTCGTCGCGAGCCGCGCAGCACGTCGTAGCTCTGCGCGAGCGCATCCGAGTTAGCCGTCAACAGGGTGGTGATCGCACCGAGAGAGGTCGCCGTGAGAAGAGGACTAGCGGCGAAAAAACGCAGGAGTTGGCGGCGCGCGATCATGGTGCGCTCTGAAACGTCCGGCGCCCCGGCTGCACTTGTCGCCTTCACCAGCGTCGTCCTGCGCGAGAGACCTGTCATCGTGTTCTTTCGAATGCGAATGAGTGCTGCAGGTTAGGCGGATTGGTCTGTATCGTCGTCACGTCTGTATCATCAGGTAGGCAATGACATTCCGGCGATATAATGACAATTCTGGTCGCATGTCCATCGGCAAGCGGTGACCGGATGAGCGCAGCGTAATCCGCCATCGTCGTATCGGCGCAATACGCTTCCCTATTGCGCCCCACGCGTTGATGTCGGACGTTGCGCCCGTTGGGAGGCGACCACGCGTCGACCTCCGTTATTGACGAGTCCTGCGATGCTCTATCTAGTTGCCGCGGGGCCGTCACGCGGCAGCCCGATGACCGGAATATCAATATGCGCTTTCAAATAGCTCGCTGCCTCACGCGTCTCACCGTCGCAACTCTGCTGTCCGCCGCACTGTCGCTGCCCGCTCACGCGGACACCGGCAAAGTCCGCTTCAAGTTCTTCAAGGCCGGATGGTTCATCGGCGCGCAGGCAGGGAGCGGAATCCTCAGTTTCCGTGGGGAGATGTATCCGTTTCGCATCGGCGGCGTGAGCGCGGGCCTGACGTTTGGGGGCTCCTCGACCGATCTGGTCGGCGCGGCGCAAAATATGCATCAGGCTTCGGACATCGAAGGCATTTATACGGCGCTCGGTGCAGGTGTGGCGGTCGGTGCAGGCAGGCGCGCCATCCAGATGCGCAACGCCAAGGGCGTCGTCCTGACGCTGGAAGGCGAGCAACTGGGCCTCCAGTTCGATTTCGACCTGAGCGGAATGAGCGTCTCCATCCAGAACCAGTAATCGGATGCACCAACGTCAATGCGTTGGCCTTCACTGCGACATCCAACCAGCAAGCGTAATCCACCAACGTCGGGATGCTTGCTGCCGGCGAAACCATCGCGACCCGCGCGTCACGAAACCTGGCCGCTCGCCGTCCGGCGCTGTGAAGCGGGGCGACTGCGTATTGCGAAAGCAAGCGTAGCCCGGATTACGCGGAGTTTATCATCGGGCGCGCGACGCGCGACCCGTTGGCTTCATCCGGGCTACAGACTATTATAAGTTCTCATGAAACTAAGCCAGAAATCCGACGCCGTCTGGACCTCACAGCAGGACGAAGAATTGCGGCGGCAATTGTCGGTCGGTCGCAGCGTCAACGAGATCGCGATCCGGTTGAAGCGGTCACCGCTATCAGTCCGCACCCGCGTCAAGAAGCTCGGCATCAGCCAGCCGCAAGCGGATTAGCGCGCTGCCATCAGCCATGACGAAGGGCCCATTCATCTTCAGCGCCAAACGCCGTCGCCGCTGGCGGCGCAGCCTGCGCTCGGCGCAACGGAAGCTCGCGAAACTGCCGCGCGCCATTCAAATCACTGGCGCCGTCGCAATCGTGCTTGTCACCCTCGTGCTGTCCAACCTCATCTATCACGTGATCCACAAGCCGACCGAGTTGTTCTTCTTTGTCGGCCACAGGCTGGACAAGGAGCCGGCCGAGACGTGGCGGCATTACGGGCCGTTGTTTCGCGCCTTTTCGACGCGGTCGATCACGCCCGAATTGCTCGCCGCGCTGGCGCAGGTCGAGAGTTCCGGCAATCCCCTGGATCGCACCTATTGGCGCTGGCGGTTCAGCTTCAATCCGTTCGCGATCTACCGGCCGGCATCCAGCGCCGTCGGTCTCTTTCAAATGACCGATCCGGCCTATGCCGAAGTTTCGCGCTTCTGCATCCGGGCGAACGCGGTTCAGGATACGGGCTGCGGCTTCGGCCCCTATATTCGTGCCATCCCGAGCCATGCCACCGAGCTCGCATCGATCTATCTGGACCGCAATGTCGCCGCGGTCCTCGCGCGCGCCGGCGGCGTGGCGCCGACCCCGCAACAGGTGCAGGATCTCGCCGCCTTCATCCATCTGTGCGGTGGAGGACCCGCCACCGCTTATGCACGCCGTCGCTTCCAGATGACGGCCAATGAGCGATGCGGCGACCATTCCGTTGCGAGTTACGTCTCCAGGGTCAACGCGCTGAAGCGCAAGTTCCTGCTGATGGCATCCGATAGCGATAAATAGCGCGTAGTTTGGGTCGAGCAAGCGCAGCCGGGATGAAGCTCTTGCGTCATCCGGGATTGATCCCCTCAGTTCTTGAACCTCGCCTGCCCGGACTTGCCGTCGGCGGTCTTCAGCGTGACGCTCACCGACGCGCCCTTGGCGATGTCGCTTTTCGCTTCGGCCTTCAATGCCGTCCCGGCGGTGACGAGCGGCAGCGTCTCGCGGTCGCTTCCGGCTATCAGCAACACCGCGCCGGAAAAGCCGCTGGCCGGGAGCGGTCTGTTGGCCTCGTCGAGGATGTTGAAGGTCAGCACCTTCCCCGCAGCGATCATCTCGACATGCACGCCGGCGACATCCTCCATGGGTCCGCCATTCGGCCCCTTCTGATGAGCGTGCTGCGCCATCGCCGGAGCCGCCAGCAGCAGCGCGGATAGGACGAGCAGGATTGTCTTCATCAATGGTCTCCGTGAGTGGCGTGGACAGGCATCGCCTCCACATGGGCAGGTGACGATTCCCGGCGGAACAGGATGTAGAGCGCGGGAAGAACGAGCAGCGTGAGGATGGTCGACGAGACGATGCCGCCGATGACAACGGTCGCGAGCGGGCGCTGCACCTCGGCGCCCGCCCCCGTCGCGATGGCCATCGGCACGAAGCCGAGCGAGGCCACCAGCGCCGTCATCAGCACAGGCCGGAGGCGGGTCAGCGCGCCTTCGCGCACGGCCTCCACCACCTTCTTTCCGTCGCGGCGAAGCCGCGCGATGAAGGTAATGATGACAAGACCGTTGAGCACCGCCACGCCCGAGAGCGCGACGAAGCCGATGCCCGCGCTGATCGACAGCGGAATGTCGCGCAGCAGCAGCGCGAAGATGCCGCCCGTGAGCGCCAGCGGTACGCCGCTGAAGACGAGCAAAGCGTCAGCTACGGAGCCGAGGCTGATGAACAGCAGCAGGAAGATCAGCAACAGCGCGATCGGAACCACGATGGTCAGACGCTGCGTTGCCGAGACGAGCTGCTCGAACTGGCCGCCCCAGCCGATCCAGTAACCCGCCGGCAATTTGACCTTCTGCGCGATCTGCTGCTGCGCCTCGCCGACGAAGGAGCCGAGGTCACGTCCACGCACATTGGCGGAGACGACGATGCGGCGCTTGCCGTCCTCGCGGCTGATCTGGTTCGGGCCCGGTGCGACCGAGATCTCCGCCAGTTCCGACAGCGGCGCGTAACGCATCTGGGCCAGCGGCGAGGTGCCGAACGCCGCCGGCATCGCCTTGTTTGGGCTCGGCAGCCCCTCCAGCGGCGGCAGCGGGATCGGCAGCGCCTTGATCGCCTCGATATCCGTCCGCAGTTCGTCCGGAAGGCGCACGACGAGGTCGAAGCGGCGGTCGCCCTCGAACACCAGACCGGCGGTCTTGCCGCCCACCGCAATCTCGACCAGGTTCTGCACGTCCGAGACGCTGATGCCGAAGCGCGCCAGTGCCTTGCGGTCCAGCTTGACCGTCAGCACCGGAAGCCCTGCGACCTGCTCGGTCTTCACGTCCGCGGCGCCCTGGATGTTCTGTAGCGCCGACTGCACCTGCCCCGCGATCCCTGCCAGCACATTGAGGTCGTCGCCGAAGATCTTGACGCCGACGTCGCTGCGGACACCCGAGATCAGTTCGTTGAAGCGAAGCTGGATCGGCTGCGAGAGTTCGTACAGGCTACCCGCGACCTCCTCGGATGCGGCCTCGATCTCCTTCATCAGATCGAGCTTCGGCTTCTTCGGATCGGGCCACTGGTCGCGCGGCTTGAGCATGACATAGCCGTCGGAGATCGACGGCGGCATCGGATCTGTTGCTACCTCCGCAGTACCGGTGCGGGCGAAGGATTCCTTCACCTCCGGAATCTTCAATAGCCGCCTCTCGAGCGCCATCTGCATCTCGAGCGATTGCGTGAGGCTGGTTCCGGGGATGCGCATCGCCTGGATCGCGACGTCGCCCTCGTCGAGGCTCGGGATGAACTCGCCGCCCATCCGCGTCGCAGCGTATCCGCTCACGACGACCAGCGCCACGGCCGCAGCCGCCACGACGACGCGCAGACGGATCGCGAGTTCGAGCAACGGCACATAGGTCCGGCGTGCGGCACGCATGAACCAGTTCTCGTTCTCGGAGACCTTGCCGGTCACGAACAGCGCGACAGCGGCCGGAACGAACGTCATCGACAGGATGCTGGCGCCCAGCAACGCCATCAGCACGGTCAGCGCCATCGGCGTGAACATCTTGCCTTCGACGCCGGTCAGCGTGAGCACCGGCAGATAGACCACCGCGATGATCAGCGTGCCGAACAGGCTGGGCTTGATGACCTCGCGCGACGCTTCGATGATCGTCTCGAAGCGTTCCTCGCGGCTGAGCAGGCGCCCTCGCCTCGCCTGCTCATGGGCGAGCAGACGCAGGCAGTTCTCCACGATGATGACGGCGCCATCGATGATGATGCCGAAATCGATGGCGCCGAGACTCATCAGATTGGCGCTGACCTTGTTCTCGAACATGCCCGTGATGGTGAACAGCATGGACAGCGGAATGACGAGCGCGGTGGCGAAGGCCGCCTTGAAGTTTCCGAGGATGAGGAAGAGGATCGCGATGACGAGCAGCGCGCCCTCGACCAGATTCTTCTCGACGGTCGCGATGGTCGCATCGATCAGATGGGTGCGGTCGTAGATCGCACGGAGAGAGACGCCCTCCGGCAGCGACTTCTGGATCTGCTCCAGCTTCTGCCCAACACGCTGCGCGACGGTCCGGCCGTTCTCGCCGATCAGCAGCATCGCTGTGCCGAGCACGACTTCCTTGCCGTCGACGGTCGCCGCGCCGGTTCGCAGGTCGGTGCCCTCCTTGACCTCCGCGATGTCGAGGATGCGGACCGGGACGCCGTTCCGGGAGCCGATGACGATCTGCCGGATCTCCTCGACGTCGGCGACCTGTCCGGGCGTGCGCACCAGATACTGCTCGCCGTTCTTCTCGATATAGCCGGCGCCGACATTGGCATTGTTGTTGGCGAGCGACGTCATGACGTCGCGGAAGCTGAGGCGATAGGCCATCAGCCTGGCCGGATCCGGAAGCACGTGGAACTGCTTCTCGAAACCGCCGATGGTGTTGACCTCGTTGACCCCCTGCACGTTGCGGAGCTGGGGCTTGATGATCCAGTCCTGCACGGTCCGCAGGTCGCTCGGCGTGTAGGGCTTGCCTTCGGCGTTCTTCGCGCCCTCCTTCGCCTCGACCGTGTACATGTAGATCTCGCCGAGGCCGGTGGAGACTGGTCCCATCGCCGTCTCGATGCCCGTCGGCAGCGAGTCCTTCACCCGCTGGACGCGTTCATTGACGAGCTGGCGCGCGAAATAGATGTCCGTGCCGTCCTTGAACACGACGGTGACCTGGCTGAGGCCATAGCGCGACAGCGAGCGCGTGTTCACGAGGTTCGGCAGGCCGGCCATCCCCGTCTCGATCGGGAACGTGATGCGCTGCTCGACCTCCAGTGGCGAGAAGCCCGGCGCGTTGGTGTTGATCTGAACCTGGATATTGGTGATGTCAGGAACGGCATCGATCGGCAGGCGCGTGAAGTTCCATACGCCGAAGGCGCCCATCATCAACACGGCGATCATGACCAGCCAGCGCTGGTGCACGGAGAATGCAAGAAGCCTGTCGATCATGACCTAACTCCCAGAGCGAGCTCAGTGTTCATGGGACGCCGATCCCTTTCCGAGCTCCGCTTTCACGATGAAGCTGTTCTTCGCCGCGTATTTGTCGCCGTCGAGCAGTCCGAACAGGATCTCGACATTGTCGGAGTCGCGCGCGCCGAGTTCGACGTCACGCGCCTCGAACTTGTCGCCGTTGCGGACGAATACGACGCTGCGGTTCTCGACCGTCTGGATCGCCGACGCCCGAACGGCGATCGCGACCGGCTTGGCTGACAGGATCAGCCGTGCCGAGACGAACAGGCCCGTGCGCAGGCGCATGTCGATATTCGGCACGACGGCGCGGGCGAGCGCGCTCTGCGTATCGCTGCTGCCAACCGGCGAGATGTAGGACAGGCTGGCCTCGATCGGCTTTCCGCCATCGCCGACATCGATCAGGATCCTGTCGCCGATCCGGACGCGCGGCAGGTTGCGACGGTAGACGGACAGATCGACCCAGACCGTCGAGATGTCAGCGACGATGAAGGCCGGCTTCTGCTCGGAGGCATATTCGCCGAGCGAGATCTGGCGATCGATCACCGTCCCCGAGATCGGCGCCCTCATCTCATAGACGCTCAGGCTCTGGTTGCTCTCGATCTTCGCGAGGAGTTCGCCCTTCTCGACGGTGTCGCCGATGCGCTTCTTGATCTCGCGCACGACGCCCGGAAAGCGCGGGGTCACCTGCACCAGCGTCTCCTGATTGGGTTGCAGGATGCCGTTCAGCACCAGAGAGTCGTGCAGCGTCTCGCTTTTGGCGGAGAGTATCTCGATGTTCGACGAGGCGACGCGGGCATCGCTCATTTCCACGACGCCCTCTTCACCGTGGTCTTTCTCGTCGTGGCCCTTCTCACCCTTCGCCTTTTCACCTTTGGTCTTGTCGCCCTGCTTGGCAGCCTTGGAAGTAGCCGCGGTCTGCGTGTCGGACTTGCTCGGTGCGGTGGCGTAGACCCCGGCGCCGAGCGCGAAGATCGCGGCGGCGCTCACCAGGACCATGATTGGCTTGTTCATCGTGCGCTCCCCCGCGCCAGTGCAAACGGATTGCCGACCAGCCCCTCGATGGTGGCGACGGCAACGTGGAAATTCTGCTGGGCTTCCTGTTCGCGCAGGCGCGCTTGCGCGACACTGGCCTGGGCGTCGAGCACTTCGAGCAGCGAATAGCGTCCCTGCCCGTAGCCTTCGGAAATCGCGTCGGCCGCGTCCCTGGACTTGGGGATCGCGGTCTCGCGCAGGATGGCGAGTTCGCGCAGCGAGCCCTGCAGCGAGTCGTAGGCGCGGCCCGCCACCACGATCAGCATGTTGCGGTTGCCCTGGCGTTCGGCGGCGGTCTTGGCGAGGCTTTCCTGCGCCGAGAGGATGTTGCCCTGGTTCTGGTCGAACACCGGGATCGGCACCGACAGCGAAAGCCGAACGGCGTTGTCGCCGGTCTCACTGAAGCGGCGCCATCCGGCGGATACCGTGACGTCCGGATAGGGCTTCAGCCGGGCGAGCAGCAGTTCGGCGTTGCGCTGCGCATAGATCGCCTTCCAGCGGACGAGCTGCGGGTTGGCATCGATGGCCGCGACCACCGACTGAAAGGTCGGCGGTCTGCCGGTCGCGTCCAGCCGTCCGGAGACGGCCGCAAATTTCGGCGCGCTATCGCCCATCAGGATCGCCAGTTCACGGCGCGCGCTCGCGAGAGACGACCTGGTGCGCTCGCGGTCGGCCTTGACCAGTGCCGATGCGACCTCGGCACGTCCGGTCTCCGCGATGGATGATGCACCGGCCTCGACGCGCCGCTGCAGCAGCGGCGAAATCTTGTCGATCGCCTCGCTCTGTTCGTCGAGGATCTGGATCCGCCGCTGCAGGCCGAGCACGCTCACGAAGGCGATCGCCGTCTCTGACAGCACTTCGAGCCGGACCGCCTGGCGTCCGATGCCCGCCGCATCGAGACCCGCCTGACCGGCGGCGACGCGCGCATCGCGCTTGCCCCACAGCTCGAACATCTGGCTGACCTGCAGCGTGGTCTCCGCCGAGCGGGTTCCCCTGTAGGCACCCGACCCGAACGAATTATCCTGCTCGTACGAAATCTCCGGATTGATCAGCGCGCCGGACTGGATGCGCTGGCCACGCGCGATCCCGACGTCACGCTCGGCGGCTGTCAGACGCGGACTGGCGGCAAGCGCGCGTTGAAGCGCAGCACCCATGGTGAGGGTTTGCGAATGAGCTACCCCCGTCAGCGACGAACTGACGAAGAGCACAGCCGCGCACGCGAAACGCGTGGCGATCTTCGAGAACATGATGGAAACCTGACGAATGACGGAGTCTGGGCGCCAAGCGCCCGGCGATGACGGTCAGGTCAGGAATTTGGGTGGGGGAGGATCGATCCCGCGCGGCAGGCTGCGACGCTCGACATCGTGGAAAACCGCAGTGCGGGTCTCGATGGAGACGGGCATCGCCGCAAAGACGAGCGGCTGTGCCGTCACAGAGAAGCAGCCGTGGCAGTGATTGTCCGCGACGACTCCCTTGTCGGAATGGCCGGTCGCCTTCTCCGCAAGCGAGACGGTCGTCGCTCCGGACGGATTGGTCACATCGAATTCGCAGAGACCGTGCATGGCGCCGGCGAAAATGTACGTCGCCAGCACGACCATCACCAACGCCCTGCGCGGGATGCGCAGCAGGCCATGGGGAAGAATGCGGGCGAAAATCATCACTTTCAGCGTCTCTTTCAAACTCTGCGAGCGAGGTAGCACGGATCGGCGATTCATGTCGATCCGCAACAATGTAACAACGTATGGTTATGCGCAGGGTACGCATTGCCTGCGTGTTACCATGTTAACGAGTAACCAGATCGCAAATGTGGCAAGCGCGACGTCTGGCCACATGGTCATGATCGCCGGAGGTAGCTGCAGGAGAGGAACTCAATCGGACGGATTGAGTTCGCTCTCGCCCGGTCTCACCGAGACGTGGAAAATTCGTTGCCCTGCATGCCATCTGTCCTGATCTGTCCCAGCAGGCCGTAGATGTCACCGAGCACCCACAGGTCGCGCACCTTCGGCCCGTCGAACGAAAAGATCGGCGCTCCAAGCCAGCCGACGAGCTTTCCTGTCGGCGGATTGCCGAACATTGCTTCGCGTTGAACGCCATGGAAGTAGACCTTGCCGGCAACGCGATCGCCCTCCTCGATCATCAGGAGAATGTCCGTCGTGTAATTCTGCAGCACGCCGGTGACCCAGCGGACGTAGTCGGCGAACTGGGCATGTCCGACCAGTACCGGTCCGAGCGATCCCCTGAAGGTGAAGTCCTCATGGAAAATTTGCGGGATCAAAGTCACGTCCGCATGGTCCCACATATCCTTGTAGAAGGCACGGACCACCTCCTTCTGCGGCGTGAGCGTTACGCCGTCGAACGTCATTGGCTTTTCAAGATGATCGCTGCGTGTGTTCATCGCCCTCGGCCCGGCATGATGGGATTGAACAACGACACTAGCAATCGCAGGGCGGATTAGCGAAGCGTAATCCGCCGCCGTCGAGATGTTTGCGCGGCGGAATACGCTTCGCTGTTCCGCCCTGCAACTGAGCGGCGACCGCCTCCTGCCCCTCACGTCAATCTTGCACACGGCCGAAGAAACCGGGAATATCCCGCCCAATTCAGAAAACGCCCCCGGGAGATTCCAGGCCTATGAAGTTCGATGACGTCATTCTCGGCCGCCGCAGCATCCGTGGCTACAAACCAGATCCGGTCCCCAAAAAGCTGATCGAGGAAATCATCAATCTGGCGATGCGCGCGCCGTCGTCGATGAACACGCAGCCATGGAATTTCTACGTCGTCACTGGCGAGCCGCTCGACAGGATCCGCGCCGGCAATACCGAACGGATGATCGCAGGCATCCCGCAGTCGCGCGAATTCCGTACCGGTCACGCGTTTGCGGGTCATCACCGCGACCGGCAGGTCGGCGTCGCCAAGCAGTTGTTCTCGGCCATGGGGATCGCCAGGGACGACAAGGAGATGCGGCAGGACTGGGTGCTGCGCGGCTTCCGTCAGTTCGACGCGCCGGTCTGCGTGATCGTGACCTATGACCGCGTGCTGGACGGCAGCGACGATACGCCGTTCGATTGCGGCGCCGTTGCGACCGCCCTCGTCAATGCGGCCTGGTCGCGCGGCCTCGGCGCCGTGATCAACAGCCAGGGCATCATGCAGTCGCCAGTCGTGCGCGAGCATGCTGGCATTGCCGACGATCAGGTCATCATGAAAAGCATTGCGCTCGGATGGCCCGATGACAGCTTTCCCGCCAATGCGGTGGTGTCCGAACGCAAGTCGGTCGAGGAAGCGACGGTGTTCGTCGGCTTCGACGGTTAGCAAGCGCTGGGCTGATCGACGTTGCACGCGCCCTATGCGCGCAGCGCGGTTGACGTCCCTGCCTTTCCCGCGCATCCAGCCCCCAACGAGAAACCTGGGGGCGGAACGTGCTTTACCTGATCTGGGCGCTGCCCGCGCTGGCGGTGATCGGCGCCATCGCGAGCGGACTCGCCGGCACGCTCCCCGCCTCGCTCATCGGCCTCGCCACGGCGCTTGCAGTCGCGCTGGCCACCGCCCCGCAACTGTTCGGGATCGCTGACGCTGGAACGGCGCTGCTGCGCGGCGCATGGATCGGCTGGATCGTCGTGCCCTATATTCTCGGCGGGTTGCTGTTCTGGCAGATGGCGATCCGCCCCGGCGACGCCGCCATGCCGGTCGAGACGTCACTGCCGGATGCGCATGCGCGGCGCCGCCTGCTGTTCACCGCCTGCTATCTGATCGGGCCCTTCGCGGAATCCGCCACCGGATTCGGCATCGGCATCATGGGGACGATGGTGCTGATCCGCCGCCTGGGCCTGAAACCAATCGAGCTTCTCGCCTTCTCGCTGATCAGCCAGACCATGATCGTGTGGGGCGCCATGGGCAGCGGCGCGGTGGTCGGCGCCGCCTTCGCGCGGACCGATCCCACGGCGCTCGCGCTGCGCACCAGCCTCATCTACCTCGTGTTCAACATCCTGTGGCTGCCGATCTACTGGCGCATGGCGGAGCGCGCCGGCATCGGAGCAGACTGGCGCGAGCGCGCCAGTGAAGCGCTCTGGCTGCTCGGCAGTCTCGGCCTCGCCATCGTTGCGACGGCGTTTCTCGGACCCGAGCCGGCGATGCTGGCGGCGTTCGGGCCGGCCATCGTGCTGCGCTATCTCATCGACGAAAAACCGGACCGCGGGGCGATCGCCGCTGCGGCACGGCGCATGCTGCCATTCACGCTGCTGATCGGCTGGCTCGCGCTGACACGCCTCGTGCCGCCGCTCAATCAACTGCTCCAGACCACATGGAGCATGCAGCCCTTCGACGGCGCGCCGGTCTGGGCGCCGTTGTTTCACGCGGGCACCTGGCTGGTCGCAGCGGCGGTGTTGACGGCGCTGCTGCGCGGCCACCGGCAAGCCTTCCCAGCCGAGATCGCAGCCGCCTGGAAGACCGGTCGGCTCGCGGTGCTTACCGTCATCGTGTTCTCGATGATGGCCGAACTGCTGTCGCGCTCGGGCATCGCCGGCGGCCTCGCCCGCGGCATGTATGACACGTTCGGGGTCTGGTCGGTGACGGTCACGCCGATGATCTCGGCCGTGTTCGGCGCCCTGGCGAATAGCGGCAATGCGGCCAACGGATTGTTCATGCCGTCGCAGCTCAGCCTTGCGACCGAGGCCGGTCTCGACGTCGGCGCCGTCGTCGCGCTTCAGCACGCCGCGGCACTGTCGCTCAACATGGTCTCGCCGGTGCGAATGTCGATCGTCTGCAATCTCGCAGGCACCCCCGGCCACGAGCGGGACGCCTATCGCGCGATGCTCCCCTTCGTCGTGGTCATCGTCGTGGTGCTGCTCGTCATCTCCGTCCTCATCGCCACCCGGCTCATCTGAGGTTCTGGATCGATGCCGCCGGTTGGCTGAAAGCCGGTGGCGGCCCACTCAGCCGATCTTGAACTTGCTGTAAGCCTCGCTGGTGCAGATGATCACGTGCTCGGCGCAGCCGTTGGTCCGGTGCGGGTCGCAGTGATTTTCATAATCCGGTGACGTCATCATCTCGATGAAGGCTGCAACGGAGGGATAATACACCAGCGCCAGATAGTCCCACTGCTGGTGGTCCGGTTCGCCGAGCGCGACGGCCTTGGCGTCACCGGTCCACAGCAAGGTGCCGCCGCGGGCCTTGATCATCGGCACGGTCAGCGCGCTGTAACGCAGATAGGCGTCCCAGCCCGACCCATCGCCGTCGAGCGAGCGCTCGCGGAATCGCATCAGATTGACCATGACGATCGGGCCCTGATGCTCCAGCTCTTTGAGCCCCTTGATGTTCAAGAGATCGACACCCATGCACAATCTCCTGTTTCAGCAAGCCGCGGGCAAATAAGCGAACACCGGTTAAGCCTCGGGATCGACATCATCCAGGAACGTCGCCGTGGGAACGAAGAACAGCGTCCCCGTCACCGCGCGGCTGAAATCCAGCAGATGATCGTAAGTGCCCGGCGGGTTGCCGATGAACATGTTCTCCAGCATCTTCTCAATGCGCTGCGGGGAACGGGCGTAACCGATGAAATAGGTGCCGAACTCACCTTTGCCCACTTCGCCGAACGGCATGTTGTCGCGCAGGATTTGAAGCTGCTCCCCATTCTCTTCAATCGACGTCAGGACGTTGTGCGCATACGGCTTCTTCTCGGAATCGCGCTGTTCGATATCGGACAGCTTGTGCCGGCCGATGATGTTCTCCTGTTCCTCGACGGGCACCTTGTTCCATCGCGCGACGTCGTGCAGATATTTTTGCACGATCACGTAGCTGCCTCCGGCAAAGCCGGGGTCTTCATCGCCGACAAGGGTGGCCGCGTCAGCGGCCAGACCGACAGGGTTTTCAGTTCCGTCAACAAAGCCGATCAGATCGCGGTCGTCGAAGAATTTGAAACCGTGCACCTCGTCCACGGCCGAAACCGCGTCGGCGAGCCGCGACATGATGTGCGTCGCCAGCTCGAAACAGAGATCCATGCTCGCCGCGCGGATGTGAAAGAGGATGTCGCCGGGTGTCGAAACGGCGGTATGCACGCCGCGAATTTCGCGAAACGGATGCAAGTCTTTCGGACCCGGCGCTCCGAACACCCGACTCCAGGCGTCAGAGCCGAACCCCATGATGCAGGACAACTGCCCATTGAGATTGCGGAATCCCACGCCGCGCAGCAAGCTCGACAGGTCGCCGCACAAGCCACGAACCGCCTTCTCGGGGGCCGGTCCGGGATTGATCGTCACGACCAGGAATATCGCCGCCCGCGTTAGTCTGGCAGCGACCGACTGGGACACGGGAGCCGGCAAGCTTGAAACCATGTTCGATCCATTCGATATCCGCTGTGTCACGCATCTTTAGCACGACGAAGACAAGATACGCCGACACGCCTATTGCCGGCTCACATGCTTTGCCGGCAGCTTACCGCCATTCCACTTGCCATCGATCGCCCGCTCGATCTGCGCGGCCAGTTGCAGCAGCAGGCCGTCATTCGCCTGACGCGTCTGCGCCTGGATGCCGAGCGGCAGCCCGTTTTCCTGCGCCGCCAGCGGCAGCGAGATGCCGGGGATGCCGCACAGATTGGCGAGCGGCGTATAGGCGAAATTCTTCCAGAGATTGGCGAACCAGTCATGCACCGACGGATTGGTGCTGGTGGTGAGATATTCCGATGTGCCGACCTTCGGTGTCGGCTTGGCGGTGATCGGCGTCAGGATGATGTCGTAGCGCTCGAAGAAATTACCGAAAGCGCGCGACGTCGTATTGAACACGGCCTGCATCGCGTTGCGCTCGGTATAGGACGTGTTCAGCCCGCTCTCCCAGATCTTGATGTTGATCGGCTCCAGCAGATCGGTGGTCGGTTTATCCAAACCGAGCCGCGCCAGATGACCGGCGATCACCTGCGCGAAATTGCTGATGTAGCAGGTCGTCTGCGCGGCGAACGCCTTGCGGAAATCCACCTCCGGCAGCGCCCATTCCACGTGATGGCCGAGCCCTTCGAGCATTTTGCCGACACGCTCCAGCTCTGCAACGAAATGCGGCGGCGCTTTGTAGTCGCCCCACTCATGCGACAGCGCGATGCGCAGCTTGCCCGGGTC
This sequence comes from Tardiphaga sp. OK246, assembly GCF_900188215.1. NCBI lineage: Bacteria > Pseudomonadati > Pseudomonadota > Alphaproteobacteria > Hyphomicrobiales > Nitrobacteraceae > Tardiphaga > Tardiphaga sp. OK246. Next base: position 393,709 of record NZ_FZOX01000002.1, on the reverse strand, counting down.
GCGCTTGATCAGGTCGCTATAGGGTTCGGCCGGCGACCAGAACGGCATGAATTCGCCAGGAGCTCCGCCGCGGCAATTGTCGACGAAGGCTGCGGTGTCGCGCACGCTGCGGCTCACGCAGCCCTGGATCGAGACCAACCCGGAGAGATCCGACAGCGCGGGCGCCAGCGAATAGACGCCGCGCGAGACCTTCAGACCGATCAGGCCGTTCACACCTGCGGGAATGCGGATCGAACCACCGCCATCCGTGGCGTGGGAGATCGGCAGCACGCCGGCCGCGACCATCGCCGCAGAGCCGGCGGAGGAGCCACAGGTGGTGTAGTCGGTGTCCCAGGGATTGCGGGTGACGTAGAGCTTGTTCTCGGCAGAACTGCAGACGCCGAATTCCGGCGTAGTGCTGCGGCCAATGATGTTAAGCCCGGCGCCCCGGATCTTGCCGGTCAGGAAGCTGTCCTGCGCGGGGCGATGCCCCTGCATGATCATGGAGCCGAATTCCTGCAGCCGTCCCTTCAGGGTCGGGCCGAGATCCTTCATCAGGTAAGGAACGCCAGCGAACGCGCCCTCGGCATTCATACCGTCCTTGGCAGGATCGGCGACGACGTCGTCGAACACTTCGACGACGGCATCGAGCGCGGGATTGGTGCTGGCGATGCCGGCGGCGGCCTGCGCCGCCAGATCGGCCGGCGTCAGGTCGCCCTTGCGCACGCGCGCGGCCAGCGCCACGGCGTCGTGTTTGGCCCATTCGTCCCAGCTCATCGCCAATGTCATGTCGCACGTCCAATTCGAGATTCGGTTGGTGCGAGCCTAGACCGGATGGCTGTTTTCTCGAAAGCCGTGGCAGGTGCCTTGAGCGCGCGGCAGACGCAGGGCAGACCAGCGTGCCGAAGCGCGATCGCCGTCCCCCTCCCCGGCGGCGGTAAATTCCAGCAGGACGTCAGCGTGCGGCACCATAGCCGGGCCAGCATAGCCCCGGTTGTCGCTTCGCTCACCCGGGCACCGCGCCGCTCTCGTCAGTTTGCCGAGAACGGCAGAGAATACGGCCGTCCGAACGGGACCCCGCCGCGCACGGTCTGAACCGCCTTTAGATAGGCCTTGCCGGTGCGCGGCTTGTTCGAGGTATCGAGCAGTTCGATCGGCCCCTCGACGAGTTCGAGAATGGCGACATCGGCGGGCGCGCCGACCTGCAGCGTGCCCAGTTTCGGCACGCGGTTGATGACATTGGCCGGCTTGATCGTGGCGGCCGCGATCACCTGGTCGAGCGAGAAGCCGAGCGCGAGAAACTTGCTGAGCACCCAGGGCAAATACGGCCTGCTGGGCGTGTTCGCCGCGGCCACATGGACGTCGCTGGAAATCGTATCGAACACGAGCCCCTGCTGGATCGCCTCCTCGGCAATGTCATAGTCGAAGCTGCCGGCGCCATGACCGACATCGATGATGACGCCGCGCTTCTTGGCCTCCAACAGCGCGGGAAGCACCTTGCCGTTCTGCACCGTGTTGTTGCCGAGTGCGCTGTAAGGATGAGTCAGGATATCGCCGGGACGCAGCGTATCGACCAGCACCGACAGATCGCCCGGTGCATTGCCGATGTGGCACATCACCCGCCCCTTGGTGCCCGAGCGTTCGACGGCCAGAATGGCGCGCTTCAGCGGTTCGATACCGTTATTGCCGACGAATGCCAGCGTCTCGCGCACCTTGGCGCCGAGCACGAGATCGGGATTTTCCGCAATCGTGCGCGCCGCGGCATCGACATTGGCGTAATCGATATTCAGCAACTCGCCGACGGGAAAGCCCGCAAGGCCGATGGTCGAGATGTGCACGAAGGCAAACAGCCGGCTGCGCGAATGCCCGACGACATCGCGCTTGAATCCGGCAAATGTGTTGGCGCCGGCATCTCCGGCACTCACATAGGTCGTCGTCGCCGAGAACGGCACTAGCTCATCCGGCGGAATGCCGATCGCCGAACCATAGGGATAGACATGGGTGTGAAGATCGACGAGGCCGGGCGTCACCAGTTTGCCCTTGGCATCGATGCTCTGCTTTGCGCGCTCCGCTGGAATGCTCGGCTCAACGGCGGCGACCTGCCCGAACTTGATGCCGATATCGCGAATGCCGCGCAGATTCTGGCTGGGGTCGATGACCTCGCCGCCCCGGATTACGAGATCGAAACTCTCAGTGGGCTGCTGGCCGAACGTCCCCCCGGATGCGCCAAGCGACCCAAGCATGGCCGCGCCACCTGCCAACACATCACGTCGTGAAATCTTAGCCACTGATATCTCCGCCCCTGAACCAAAGTCCTGTCGGGCGAAGATAGTGGCCGGAACTCGAAATGTGCTTTCGTTGATTTTGATTTCACGGCGCTTTTGAACTCCGCCGCGATCAACCCGGAGCAACAGATAGTCGCTGCGATGATTTAATGAAGGTCGCGACAACGTCGACCGGAAACTTTCACGGGAATCGGCGCTGCGAGATGCGCCGCCTCGCCTAGCCGCAATTCCAGATCGGTCCGATCGGGGTTCGCGTCCAGCATGGGCCCATGCTGCCGCCATTGTACTGGCCGCGATAGAAGCCGGGCCGGCCGAAATAATACTTCTCGCCGTCGGACCAGCGGTAATAGACCGGGGTACGGTCGATGTACCAATGGCGCCGATCACGTTTGGCCATGCGCAGGTCCGCGCGCTTCTGCATGAACAGCGGAACGCTGTTGTTCAGTGGCTGGTGGTAGCCCGGCAGGAAGCCGTAGCCCTTCCATTGCTGCGGCTTCTTCTTGACCGGCGCCGCCAGCGCAGCGGCGGAGGTGAGCGACAGGACGAGAGCAATCGATAGACACATGAATCGCGACATGCCCACAGCATAGAGATTTGGCACGCGGGCAGCCATTCAAATTCAGGTGGGTCGGATGGATTCCTCAGGGCATCCCCGTGACGTTGTGTCTCCGTCGTGATACCTTGACGCCATGAAAACCAAGCCCCTTGCCGATATCCTGGAACGCGTCGAGACGTGGCCGCCACATGTGCAGGACGAGCTGGCGGCCTATGCCCGCGAGCTTGAAGCCGGCGTGAAGGGGGACGCGTATCAGCCAACGCCGGAAGAACTTGCCGGCATCGATCGCGGATTGCGGGCTGCCGATGCTGGCCGGTTTGCCACCGTGACTGATGTCGAAGCCGCCTTCGCCAAATTCCGCCGCTGATGAAGGTCGTCTATACAGACGAAGCTCTCACAGACATCGATCAGATTGCTGACTGGCTTATCGCCCATTATCCGGCGATCGCCCCCACTGTCGGACGGCGTATCCAGGCTGTCGTCGCGCGCATCGCACGATGGCCAGACAGTGCCCGCCTCGTTCCCGATCGCCCGCATGTTCGCGCCGCACCGCTCGGCCGCTATCCTTATGTCGTCTTCTATCGCGTGACAGCAGACACGATTGAAATCCTCCACGTCCACCATGCAGCGCGACAATTGCCCGACGACAACGAGAAAACATAGCGAAACACCTGCGATCGCTGCGACGCGATCCCCGATCAGTTTCTGCTCATATTGATGGTGACGTTCCGGATGTCGCCTTCGGACGATATCGAGAAAGACTGCTTGTTGCCGCGCGTCGAGAGCGACAGGCTGGCCGAGAAGCCCGGCGCATCGATGACGGCCGAGATGAGGCCGCCGGACTCCCTGCCCGCGATGCTTCCGCTGATTCCGCGACTGGTTTCGCTCCACGTTCCGGCGATGGTCCCATCCTGGCTGACCACGTCGCTGTTGAGATCGAAGCGGTAGCTGTCGCTCGCGCAACGCAAGCTCTGCAGGAGCCGCCTTTCGCCATTGCTGACCTGGTATGTCGCCTTGCAGCGAAGCCGCTCCTTGGATCCGTCGGACAGCGAGATCGCTCCCGCGCCTGCCCAGGATCCGGTAAGACCTGTGAACGGCGGCGACTGCGCCGCCGCCGAACCTGAGGCGGCGACGAGCAGGATCGACACCAGCGCAAGCCGGCGGGGCGAAACGATCTTGCGAAGCATGGAAAGTCTCATGAGGTCACTCCTGTTTCAGCACGCATGTGCCGGGTTTGAACGTCGCATCGCGCATCAGTTGCCGCTTGCGACTTGCCGCGTGATTGCTGTGTGTGACGCCGCCACGGAATCCTGATCGTCGGAGGGCGGGGATTTCGACCAGAGACGGTTGTCCCGCGCCCTCTCGTAACCGTACTGGAACAGCGCGCGCATATAGGCGGTGTCGAAGCCGGACATCGGCGATGGCGGTCGATCGCCCTCGATATAGGTCAGATTGAATCCGAACTTGTTGCGGCGGGCGAAGGCATAGGTGCTGTAAAGGATGGAGCGTGTCTGAATCTTCGTCACAGTCGATGACGCCCGCGCAGCGATTTCGATGGTGGAATTGGGAATGACCTGAAATTCCCGTTCGATCTTGTTGTTGATCAGGACGTAGAGTTGCAGCTTCTCTGCTTTGGCGAATGTGGCGTCGCGCAGCAGGAAGGCCTCCGGCAATGTCAGGACAGGCGCGGTGACGCCGCCATCGACATGCATCTCCTCGAAGCGCTTGCCGTTCGCCTCCGCGGTCACCAGCATCGGCGGAAACACCACGGGCAGGCTTGCCGAAGCCGCGACAACATCCCGGAACAGGTTCAGTGCTTCGGGCGTACGCAGCGAAGCGATCCGTCCCATGTCCCAGATGGCGGTGCGCTGGGAGTCCAGGTTGGTCGTGACGACGAACAGCATCCGCCCCTTCGCATGTTCGGCTGCGACAGCCGCGACAAAGGTCTCGTCGATATACTTCGCCACCAGCTCGCGCAGCCGCGTGTTGCCGAACAGGCCAGAACCAAAGATCGCATTGAACGGATTGGGTGCATCGAGCAGGCTCGCGGCAACGCCGCTGGTGTAGACGTCACGCAAGGTCGCGTCATAGTCGGGACCGAGAAATGCGAAGGGCGCGATCAGTGCGCCGGTGCTCACACCGGATACCATCGAGAACGACGGCCGCGTCCCTGCCTCGGTCCAGCCATTGAGCACGCCGGCGCCATAGGCGCCGTCCGCCCCGCCTCCGGACAGCGCCAGATAGGTTCGAGGTCCCCGCAACACGACCTGATTCTGACCGCTTCGGAATGTCGAGGCCGGTTCGTCCGCATAACGGCGCAGGTCCGTAAGATCGAGGACGCGCGCACTGGATGCATCCGCGGCGCTATGCGGCGTCCGTGGCAGTGACGCACATCCGGCGACCAGAAGGCTCAGCGCCGCAGCGACAAGCAACGAAACCGACGGCCGCCAACGATAGCCACGCATGACATGTTCGGTCAGGAGAGCGCTCACGGGTTCGACGCCCCGTCCATAGAACCGCGTCGCTGGGCGACCTGAAGGGATGCCGCCGCGGGTTGAGCGACGAGTTCGAGGTAGTCCCGGTGGATCGCCTGGACGGTCGTGCGCTCGTCGAACTTCACCCGCCAACTGCTCGGCGAGCCGCGGCCCACGATGACTCCCTGGCGATCGCCGTATTTGGGATGCCGCTCACGACCGAGAACGCTCATCCGGACACGGGCACCACGGAACAGTCGCGGCGGCGATGCGTCACTATCCGCATTCATCATGCAGCCCTCACCCGGTCGGGCGCCTGATGGGCAATCAGTGTCGCTTTCGCTGTGGCCACGGTTTCGATCAGCTTGCGTCGCCGATCTGCGGTGCCAGCCGCATCGGCTGGCAACGGAGACATCATTTTGAAAGCACTATGCATTTGACCGCGCGTGTTAAGTGAGCAATCACTCACTATTATTGACTGACTCAAAAGTCAATAGCACCTGTGCAAGGGATCGATTATCCTGCCCCCATGAATGCTGAGCTGAAGAAGCGCGCCCGACGAAAAGCGGAACGACCGATCGAGATCCTCGACGCGGCCTTCGAGGAATTCGCCAAAAACGGCTATGCCGCCACCCGGTTGGAGGATGTCGCCGCCCGCGCGTCCGTCACCAAGGGCACGATCTATTTCTATTTCGAAACCAAGGAGCGCGTGTTCGACGAGATGATCCGATACAAGTCCCAGGCGTTCTTTCCCGAACTGGAAAGCTATGCCGGGACGCTGGAAGGATCATACAACGCGCGCCTGCGCGCGCTCATGGTCTTCGTCTATCGCAAGATTGCCGAGGACAGACCTTTCCGCGAAACACTCCGCTTCCTGATCGCCGACGGCTCCCGTTTCCCCGACCTCGTCGACCGGCATTATGACGAGTTCATGCGGCCGGTCATCGACCAGTTCCGGATGGTGATCGAAGCGGGAGTCGCGGCCGGCGAATTCCGCCCGTCGCAGACAAGCACATTCACCGAAATCGTGATGAGCCCCGCGCTGCTGTTGACCGTGTGGTCACTGTTGTTTGGAACGCGAAGGCAGATCGACGTCGCGGTCTTCACCGATGCCAGTATCGACCTGCTGATGCGAGGAATCGATACTTCCCGTTAGCCCGGGCGTGAGCTTAGGTCCTCAAAACGTCGGCGGCGTGCACGCACTGATCACTTCGCAGGGTTTCGCGCCGACGCAGCGAAAGCGATGCGGGCGGCGGCTTTCGAAATAATAGGCATCGCCGGGATCGAGGATGCGGCGCTCCTCGTCGACGGTCACTTCCAGCCGGCCTGACACCACGATGCCGCCCTCCTCGCCGTCATGCACCAGCGGCACCCGTCCGGTGTCACTGCCCGGCTCGTAGCGCTCCTTCAGGATCTGCAGACTGCGGCCGAACAGATTGTCCCCGACCTGGCGATAAGAGATTGGCGTCTTGCCGATTTCGGTCAGCTCATCCGAGCGGTAGAATGCCTTGCGCGGCCGGTCCGGTTCGATGGCGAAGAAGTCGGCGAGCCCCATCGGAATGCCATCGAGAATACGCTTGAGCGCGCCGACCGACGGGTTCATCTGGTTGGACTCGATCAGCGAGATCGTCGAATTGGTCACGCCCGCGCGCTTGGCCAGTTCACGCTGCGACAGCTTGTGACGCCCACGCACGAAGCGCAGCCGTTCGCCTAGATCGATGGTCACGCCAAATCCCTGTTGCGAGTGTTTCTGATCGAACAAATATGACCCGGCCCATTCAATAAAATCAACAGGTTAATCAGATCGAGAAAAGGACTTGTTGCATTCGGGCGAACATGATCCAGATGCTGAATCAGCCAAGGGAGCCGCGCCGTGACCGTTCATCAGATTCCGAACACGCTACAACTCGAGTCGTTCTGGATGCCGTTCACGGCCAACCGCCAGTTCAAGGCGGCACCGCGCATGTTCGCATCCGCGCAGGGCATGTATTACACCACCGAAGACGGCCGCAAGGTGATCGACGGATCGGCTGGCCTCTGGTGCACCAATGCCGGCCACGGCCGCCGCGAGATCGCCAGCGCCGTTGAGAAGCAGCTCACCACCCTCGACTTCGCCCCCGCATTCCAGATGGGCCATCCGCTCGCCTTCGAATTCGCCAATCGTCTGGCCGAGATCGCACCCGCCGGCCTCGACCGCATCTTCTTCACCAATTCCGGTTCGGAGTCGGGCGATACCGCGCTGAAGATCGCGCTGGCCTATCATCGCGCCAACGGCCAGGCCTCGCGCACGCGCCTGATCGGCAGGGAGCGCGGCTATCACGGCGTCGGCTTCGGCGGCACCTCGGTCGGCGGCATGGTCAATAACCGCCGCGCCTTCTCGTCAGCCCAACTACCCGGCACCGACCACATCCGCCACACCCACGATCTCGCACGCAACGCGTTCTCGAAGGATCTGCCCGAACACGGCGCCGAACTGGCTGATGACGTCGAACGGCTGGTCGCGCTGCATGGCGCCGACACCATTGCCGCCGTCATCGTCGAGCCGGTGCCCGGTTCGACCGGCGTGCTGCCGCCGCCGAAGAACTATCTGCAGCGCCTGCGCGAGCTCTGCACCAAGCACGGCATCCTGTTGATCTTCGACGAAGTCATCACCGGTTTCGGCCGTCTCGGCACGCCGTTCGCCGCAAATTATTTCGGCGTGACGCCGGACCTGATGACCACCGCGAAAGGCATCACCAACGGCACCGTGCCCTGCGGCGCCGTGTTCGCCAGCCGCAAGATCTATGATGGGCTGATGACCGGTCCGGAAAGCCAGATCGAGCTGTTCCACGGCTACACCTATTCGGCGCATCCCGTCGCCTGCGCCGCGGGCATCGCGACGCTGGACATCTACAAGAGCGAGGGACTGCTGACGCGCGGTGCCTCGCTGTCCGACTACTGGCGCGATAGCCTGCACGCGCTCCGCGACCTGCCCAATGTCATCGACATCCGCAATTGCGGCCTGATGGGCGCCGTCGAACTGGCGCCCCGCAAGGATGCACCGGCTGCGCGCGGCTATGACGTCATGGTCGACTGCTTCAACCGCGGCCTCTATCTGCGCCAGAGCGGCGACGCCTTCGCGATGTCGCCGCCCCTCATCGTCGAGAAGAACCAGATCGACGAGATCGTCTCGATCCTGAGCGACGCCATCAAGCGCGTCGCCTGAGCCGACACCTCGTCTGATCCCACATGGCCCGGAGGAAGCGCCTGCTTCATCCGGGCCTTGTTGTTCAAGAGATCCCGGCTGTCGATCAGCTGGCGCTGCCATGCGCCCGCGCGCACATCCGTGTCACATGATCCACGCTCATCACCGGCGTCGGCGCAACGGTGTCGCTCGAACCTGTGCTGGTCGTCCATGAGAGACCGCCGAGCGACGCCATGACAGGCGCTATGGCAAAGCGCGACATCATCGCGACATTCACCATCGCCGGCACGTCGACGCGGGGATGGCTGACGATCGCGTCCACGATCAGGCCGAAGGCGGCCAGTCCCAGTGTTCGCTTGCGAGATCTGATTGAGGTCTTGCGGAATTGGATCGGCATCGCGGGCTCATTGGCTTGAGGATGCGCACGCACCAAGGTGGGAGCGCGCCGACGGGTCGACGTCGCGCGCCATTTTAGCGATCAACTGTGACTATCCGGTCTGATGCCGCGAACAACAAAGCTCGCAACCGATCACGTCGCGACGAGTCGCCCAATATCGGTCATCACATCTTCATGAGGACGGGTACCTCGGCGCGGCGAGCAATCGCCGCGCTTCGCTTTATTCGGACAGCGTCTCGATCACCCGGCAGTCACTGACCCTGCCATGACTGCACTCTTCCACCATGCGCTTCAATTCTCCGCGTAACGCGGTGAGTTGCGCGATCCGGCGCTCGACGTCCGACAAGTGCCGGCGCGTGATCCGGTCGACCTCTGCGCAAGACTGATCGGGTCCCTCGCTCAGGGTCAGCAATTCGGCGATGTCGGCGATCTCAAAGCCGAGCTCGCGTGCGTGCCGGATGAAATTCAGGCGGGCGACATCCTCCGGGCGATAACGGCGCTGCTTTCCCTCCGTCCTCGTGGGCGCGGCCAGAAGGCCAATCCCCTCGTAGTAACGGATCGTCGGCACCTTGATGCCCGTCAGGCGCGACGCTTCTCCGATTGCGTAATCCATTTTTCTCTTGAACCTCTAGTCGCTAGAGATTGTACGCTTGTCTCATATTGAGAGGAAGCCGATGTCCGACAAGACCTGTTGCACCACCGATACCTGCTGCGAGCCGCCGCCCATCGATTTTTCGAAGGCGAACGCGGAACCTGTCTCCCCGGCGGCCTGCGGGACCGAGGCATGCGGTTGCTCCGGTGGCGTTCCGGTCTTCGACGGCGTCGATCCCCGCTACAAGCGCGTGCTGTGGACGGTCATTGCCATCAACGGCATCATGTTTCTTGTCGAGATGATCGCGGGACAGATCGCGGGGTCGCAGGCGCTGAAAGCGGATGCGCTCGACTTCCTCGGCGATACAGTCACTTACGGGCTGAGCCTCGCGGTCATCGGCACCGGCATCAGGACGCGGGCAACGGCGGCTTTGTTCAAGGGCCTTTCGCTCAGCGTCATGGCTCTGTGGGTGTTCGGTTCGACCGTCTATCACACGCTTATCCTCGGCGTTCCAAGTGCCGAGGTCATGGGCGCGATCGGCTTCCTGGCGCTGGCAGCCAACCTCGCCTCGGTGCTGCTGCTGATGCGTTACAAGGACGGCGATGCCAATGTGCGCTCTGTCTGGCTGTGTTCCCGCAACGACGCCATTGGCAATGTCATTGTCATGTTCGCAGCCCTGGGAGTCTGGGGCTCGTCGAGTGCGTGGCCGGATCTGGCGGTGGCCGCCGTGATGGCCTTCATCTTTCTCTCCTCCTCGGTGCAGATACTCCGTCAGGCCTGGGCTGAATATTCCGAACAGCCCGCGCGCGCCGGTGTTTCAGGGCGTTCCTGAGTCTGACATGCCATCTCTTCATCGCCGGCATCCTCGCCCCGCGGCGACAATTCTGAAAATAATCCTTGACGCCAATCCATTCCAGTATATATTCCCATCCATCCCGCTCCACTTGAGGGAGCGTTACCGGGACGCCGACTGGCGCGGGGCGGGATGTGGCGCCTGCGGGCGGGAGGAAGACGTTTCCTCACGCACTCGGGAGGCCTTGGGTCACCGTCCGGCCCCACTACGGGGGTCTGCCACTCATGCTGGCTGGACGTGGCATTGGTGAACGGCGGGAAACCGTCGGGATAAGCGGACTGCGGAAGTCTGCGCCTTTGCCCGGAAGAACGGTCCCGGGGACAGAAATCGCCACGATGGAGCGTCGAAAGGCGTTTCCGCGGCCTCTGCTGTCCGGCGATCCGGACACTACGCTGCGGCACTGTTACCAAGTCGCGCCTTTCGGCGCTTCATCTCCCTCATTCTTGAGGGAGGCCATCGGGACTGCCACTCACGCGCACAGGCGCGGGCATCGATGGCTCACGCCCGTCCCTCACCTGCATCACAGCGATCAACAACGTCATCACGGGAGGTCACATGCTCCTTGGTCACAAGCATCCTGGTCACATGCATCCGCGTCTCACATCGACAAATTCCACGCTGCGGCAGCAGACGTTAGCGGCCTTTCGTCTACTTTCCCCGTTACCATGCGATGCGGTAGCCTGCATGCGGGACTCTGCATTCCGCGACATCCGTCACGGCGCAGAACGGGCAGACAACAAGAAGAACGGTCTGCGATCCAGAGCGAGCGCTACGGCGCTCCCGCCGCTCTGGAGCGCGCCGGCAGTCGAGGAAATGAAATGATGAAGAGCTTCGTCCGCGCCGCGAGCGTGATCGCCGTTATGGCCGCCTGCGCCGGCAGCGCCGAGACTGCCTTTGCGCAGAGCTGGCCGAACCGGCCGATCCGCATGGTCGTGCCCTATACGCCGGGCGGCTATACCGACCTGATGGCGCGCCTCGTCTCGGAAAAGATGGCGATCGCGCTGGGCCAGCCCATCGTCATCGAGAACAAGCCGGGCGCCAATGCCGCCATCGGCACCGACGCCGTCGCCAAGGCAGCCCCCGACGGCTACACCTTCGGCACCGTGATCGCGGCGCATTCGGTGAATCCGACGCTCAATCCGAAGCTGCCCTATGATGCGATGAAGGACTTCACCTATGTGTCGCTGACCTCGGTCGCGCCGCTGATCCTGATCGCGACGCCATCTCTGCCCGCCAAGGACATGAAGGAATTCATCGCGCTCGCCAAGGCGAAGCCCGGCTCGCTGAACTTCGCCTCGTCAGGCATCGGCTCGGCGGCGCATCTGACCATGGAAATGCTGAAGAGCCGCGAAGGCATCAACCTGCAGCACATTCCCTACAAGGGCACGTCCGGCGCACTGCAGGATACGGTCGGCGGCCAGATCAATGTGATGTTCGACGTCATCGGTCCGCTAATGTCGCAGGTGAAGTCCGGCAATGCCAAGGCGCTCGCCGTGGCCGCCAAGGAGCGCGTCCCGGCGGCCGGCGACGTGCCGACCATGGCGGAAGCCGGCGTGCCGGATTTCGTCTCCGGCACCTGGTCCGGCATCATCGCGCCCGCAGGCACACCGAAGGAGATCGTCGATCGCGTCGCGCTCGAAGCGAAGAAAGCCCTCACCGATCCCGAGCTGAAGAAGAAGCTCGACGATCAGGGCATCGTCCCCATGGGCACCACCCCGGATGAATTCCGCGCCTTCGTCACCGACGAAATCGCGCGCTGGAAGAAGGTGATCACGGACGCCGGCATCAAGATGGAGCAGTAAGAGCCAACATCGTCATTCCGGGACGCGAGCGCCACTTGGCGGTCGCGGACCCGGAATCTCAAGACGAGAGTTCCTCCTTCCGCGGCGCTGAAGAGTGATGAACACTTGGAGATTCCCCGCCACTCCAATTGGAGTGGCTGAGGTTCGGGCCGAACCGCTTCGCGTTTCGGCCCGAACCGGAATGACAGCGTAAGGCCTTTCAGCTTTCGCTGCGCGTTTTCAAAATCGCCAGATGCACGAAATGTAGCTTTCCCCTCACCGCTTGCGTCAGGTGAAACGGATAAGCGTCGCTCATGCCCATCGAACGATTGAGTTCGTTCATGCTGTAGGACACAGCATCCCACAGCGACAGCAACGCTTCGAAGTCACGCTCGAGATAGGGATCGTCCAGCGTATGGCGCGAGCGTTCGTCCAGTGACAGCGGCAGCGACGACGCGGTGTCCAGCGTCGAGACGATATGCAGGAAATGCGCGAAGGTCTCGGCCCAGTCTTCCCACGGATGCGATGTCGCATATTCGCTGATGAAGGCATCGCTATTCCACGAGCGATCGGCGCGATTGTGATAGGCCGCGAGTGCTTCACCGTAGTCGCGCGTTTCATCGCCGAAGATCAGACGGAACGGACCGATGAGCTGCGACTGATCGACCAGCGCTTCCCAGTAGAAATGCCCGACCTCGTGGCGGAAATGCCCGAGCAGCGTTCGATACGGTTCGCGAAACGCCGCGCGCCGCGCCTCGCGCTCGGCATCGTCAGCTTCCGAGAGGTTCATCGTGATCAGCCCCGACAAATGCCCGGTCATGATCGGATGTCCGGCGGTCTCGTCCGAGAGAATGTCGAACGCGATATGCGCGCCGCTCGACACAGCAAGGGGTAGCCTGAGTCGCATCAGGTCGTAGGTCAGACGCCGCTTGGCTTGCTCAACCCGCTTCCAGAGCGCGACATTGCGATCGGATACCAGATTGGGAATTGTTCGCGTAAGCCGGCAGGACGGACAGAACGGATCGCTGTCATCCGTGGCCCAGTTGCACGCGATCAGATCGCGATTGGCACAGGACATGGCCGCCGCGGCGCTGACGACATTGGACTGCGCGGTGTCGAAGATCAGCGCCTCGCCGCATTGCACGCAATCGCTCTGCTCGAAGAAGACGCGCGTCTGGCAGTTGGGGCAGATCAGTTGTTTCATGGGTGAAGTCTAACCCAAAACGGCCGGGATGGTTCAACGCGCTCGCAACATTCGCCGCCCGGCCGTGCCTGTTATGCGCGATACCGGCATGCAGGAATGGCGCTTGAGAGACCTGCCCAAATCGCGCTTCAATCCCGGCGTTCAAAAGAACCAATAAAAATCAAACCGGGAGGCCATCATGAAGACACTCGCAGGAGCCATCTGCGCGCTGGCACTATTCGCAAGTGGCGCACAAGCGCAAACGGTGAAGGATTTTCTGGCGCAGGTGATGGTCAAATGGACCGCGCCATTCGAGCCTTTTCAATTGATCGACAACATCTATTACGTCGGCACCGACGGCATCGCGGTCTATCTCATCAAGACATCCGACGGCCTGATCCTGATGGACACCGGCGTCCCGCAATCGACCGGGATGATCAAGGAGCACATCACGAAGCTCGGCTTCAAGGAAGCCGATATCAAGATCATCCTCAACAGCCATGCCCATTTCGATCACACTGGCGGTTTTGCGGAGATCAAGAAGGACACCGGCGCGCAACTGATCGCAGGCCTACGGGACAAGCCGTTGCTCGAAAGCGGCACCTATCCGGGCGATGAAAAGAACGCCGATATAGGCTTCCCGCCGGTCAAGGTGGATCGCACCGTCACCGAAGGCGATAAGGTCACGCTCGGCGGCACCACGCTGACGGCGCATGCGACGCCCGGCCATTCGCCGGGCTGCACGAGCTGGGAAATGACCGTGAAGGACGGCAGCGAGAACCGAGAGGTCCTGTTCTTCTGCAGCGGCACCGTGGCGCTGAACCGGCTGGTCGGCAATCCAACCCATGCCGGCATCGTCGACGATTATCGGTCGACCTATGCCAAGGCCAAGGCCATGAAGATCGACGTACTGCTCGGACCGCATCCGGAAGTCTATGGCATGCAGGCCAAACGCGCGGCGATGAAGGACGGCGCGCCGAATCCGTTCGTGAAACCGGGCGAGCTTGCCGCTTACGCTGCAACGCTCGAACAGGATTTCGACAAGCAGCTCGCCAAGCAAACGGCTGCGCTGCAAAGCGGCAAATAGCGACTGCCAGCCGCGGCGAGCGATTTGTCGCAAGCCGCGGCAGTTGTCGGCGATTGCGGTCGGCTGGTAGTTTTGCGCATCAGATGAGGTGCGCCCATGGAACTCGCCTGCCCCTGCAACGCCGTGAAGCTCAGGATTTCAGCCGACCCCATCGCCCATTTCTGGTGCCACTGTGCCGACTGCCAGACCGTCCACGGCGCGGCTTATGTGGCCGAGGCCGTCTATCCGGCTGACGGCGTTGAAGTCGTACAAGGCGACACGACGTCGTTCGCGCTGAAGACGACCCCGCGCCTCAGTTGCGCAAAATGTGCCACGCGGCTGATTATCGAACTCGACGGGATCGGCATGCGCAGCATCAACGGCTATCTGCTCGGGGACGCGTTCAAGCCGAGCCTGCATATCAATTGCAGCGAGGCGATTGCTCCGGTCCGCGACGGCCTGCCGCATTACGCTGCCATGCCGGCTGCGTTCGGCGGCAACGACCGGCTGGTCGACTGGTAGGACACCGAGGTTTTTCCTCGCTAGGGCAGCGCCAGCAGGCCTCCAGCAACAATCATGGTCGCCAGCGCCGACAGCGCCAGCGACCAATGGATCCCGATCATGCTGCCGACGACGCCGACCGAGATGCCGCTGAAGGCGCGCAAGCCCAGGCTCGCCATATTGAACAGACCGATGACGCGGCCGCGCTTGTCCAGGGGTGCATCGAGCTGCACGAGGCTCTGCGCCATCGCGTTGAACGACAATTCGAGGAATCCCGCCGCAAACAGGAACACCAGCGCAATGGCGTAGTGACCGGTCAGCGCGAAGATCGCCAACGCACCGCACCAGAGCAGCGCCAGAATGATCGCCGTACGCGGCTTCGGCGCCAGCAATTGCCTGCCCTCCAGCGCCAGGCCGGCAAGCAGGCCACCGGCTGCGTCAGCCGCCAGCAGCATGCTGTAGGACATGCCGGGATCGCCATGGCCGAGATCACTGGCGAAGCCCGGCATCTGTGAACTATAAGCGTTGCCGACGAAGAACGATGCCGCGCCGGCCAGTGCGATCATGGAGACGATCACCGGCCGGTGGCGCACGTCGCGCATGGTCTGGACGATGTCCGCAAAGCCCCGCACGGCGCGCTGAGGCGCGGGCGCGCCGGTGCGAAAGCGCGGACCATAGGGCGCCTTGATCAGCCACAGCACCAGCGGCAGATAGAAAATGGTGTTGAGCATGATGCCATAGGCCGGGCCCAGCGCGAGCAGGATCACGCCGCCGACCGCAGGCCCGACCATGACGCCGAGATAGCGCGCCATCGCGTTCAAACGCACCGCACTCGGCAGGTCGGCGGAACCGACGACATCGTAGAGCAGCATCTGGTTCGGCGTCTGCCAAAGCACGCCCGCACAGCCATGGATCACCAGCAGCACCATGGCCTGCCACATCTGCAATGTGTCAGTGATGAAGAAATAGCCCCAGCCCAGCGATGCCAGAATGAACAGCGCCATGCCGCACTGGATCACGCGCCGCGGGTCGAAACGCTCCGCCAGCGCGCCAGATGTGACCGAGAACAGCAGGAACGGCAGCCAGTGCGAGACGATGGCAAACCCACCGAGCGCGGGCGACTGGAATTTCTGAAACACCACCCAGTAGCTGATCACATGCTCGATATTGTCGGCCATCATGGCCAGCACATAGGTGATGAACTGGGCGCGGAATCCCGGGTGATGCAGCGCCGCGAAAGATCGTTTGGCGGGCGGTGCGCCGACGGTCTGCGCTGGGGTGTCGCTCATCGGGAGGGGAATCTTCGCAAGCAGGAGAATCCCGCCATCGGCAGCGACGGCGGTGCGGAGTCGTTACATCGCATGTCTTCGCCCGGCACAAGGCGGCTTCCGGCATAGGACGCCTCGCCATCTTGCATGCAATTGCATTCATCCCTACCTGTCCCCGGCAACCATCAACCCTGCCCCTTTTCCGGAGCCAGCCTGACATGACCGACGCCCCCTACACGCCTCCCAAAGTCTGGACCTGGGACAAGGAAAACGGCGGCAAATTTGCCTCGACCAACCGGCCCATCGCCGGCCCCACCCATGACAAGGAGCTCCCGGTCGGCAAACATCCGTTCCAGCTCTATTCGCTGGCGACGCCGAACGGCCAGAAGGTCACGATCATGTTCGAGGAACTGCTCGCTGCCGGCCATACAGGCGCGGAATACGATGCATGGCTGATCCGGATCGACGGCAACCAGTTCGGTTCGGGTTTCGTCGATGTGAACCCTAATTCCAAGATTCCAGCTCTCATCGACCGCAGCGGCGACAAGCCGTTTCGCGTGTTCGAATCCGGCGCGATCCTGATGCATCTCGCCGAGAAATTCGGCGCCTTCCTTCCAAAGGGCGGCGAGGCGCGCGCCGAAACCCTGTCCTGGCTGTTCTGGCAGATGGGCAGCGCGCCCTTCCTCGGCGGCGGCTTCGGCCATTTCTATGCCTATGCGCCGACCAAGATCGAATACGCCATCGACCGCTACGCGATGGAAACCAAGCGTCAGCTTGACGTGCTCGATCGCCAACTCGCCAACAACGAGTTCATCGCCGGCAAGGACTACAGCATCGCCGACATGGCTATTTTCCCCTGGTATGGCGGCCTCGCGGAGAGCGCGATCTATGGCGATGCCGGCACGTTCCTCGATGTGCAGAGCTACAAGAACCTGCAGCGCTGGACCAAGGCGATCGCAGCACGACCTGCCGTGAAGCGCGGTCGCATGGTCAATCGCACCTCGGGCGACCCGGCCGGCCAGTTGCGCGAACGCCATGACGCCAGCGACTTCGACACGAAGACTCAGGACAAGCTCGAAGCGAAGAGCTGAGGCGAAGACCTCGCTTTGATGTCGCTTCGGCCCGGAATCGAAAAGCCCCGCATAAGCGGGGCTTTTGCACGTCTGGATGCGTGAGGCTGCAGCCTCAGCCCTTCATGCACTTGTTGACCGATGAGGTCTTGGCGGCGCCGGCCAGTGGCTTGCCCTCGGCGCTCTTGGCGTTGTCCTAGCAGCACTTCTTCATGAAGCTCTTCTTGGCAGCGCCCGCGAGCGGCTTGCCGTCGCCGCTGACGGCATTGCAGGATTGCGCCATTGCGGGCGCAGCACTGAACAGGCTCAAGAGAACGAGGACAGACAGACGTTTCATGGACCGACTCCCGGTTTGTTGGAGCTGCAGCCTAGCGCAACCACGGGCTCTCGCAAGACCGGCTATGCATCACGTTCCTACCGCTTAAACGCTATGTCGCGGCGCAGCGATTTCGCCGCGCACAGAGGCAACGCCCATCTCGAAACTGTCAGCGATACGGCGCGCGCGGATCATGAAGGCCTCGGTGACCTCAGCCGGAAATATCTCGCGCGCGGTCTGTTCGAACAGCAAAAGCCAGCGATCGAAATGTTCGCCCTTCAGCGGCAGCACGAGATGTGGACGCATCGGCCGGCCATTATAGCGCCCGGTCTTCAGCATCATCGACGACCAGAAATCGCTGATCTGCGCGATGTGATGATCCCAGTCGGTCACGGCGCTGTTGAAGATCGGCCCCAGCAAATCATCCTCGCGGGCACGGCCGTAAAAGGTCTGCACCAGAAGCGCGATATTTTCTTCATTCAGGGAGGGCTGGAAGCTGGTGAAGCCGATTTCGGAGGTCTGCGTCATGCGCCCTGATGTAGGCGACGGCGGCCAGCTCGGCAACCGCCATCGCCCGAAATCCGTTTTGCAATTGATCCAGCGCAAGCTCAGTTGCGACGACCCGCCGTCTGCGTCCGTTCCATCAGGTCCCCTTCCGAGCGAACGCCATAAAATGCCTGCAGGAGCATCCCCCGACGCAATTTCCCGGGTGTGATGGAGCGGCACCCAGAATTCTTATAGAGCTGCCGAACTCCTCGGAGAGACCGTCCGGCGTCGCATTCGCCAACACCCGGTACTCTCCGGCTTTTTGCGATAGGATGACGCTGATAACCGTGCCCCGAAACCGCAAGGACACCTTCACTTGCCCGAAGCTCTCCTCTCCGCCCGCTCCGGCGAGTTTCCGACCTTTGAAACCTCGGATTTCGCGGGCGAAGGCTCGTTCTACTTCGACCTCGTACGACTGGAGGACCGCGACGACATCCCGCGCGGTTTCCTGCACCGGCACAACTACTACCATCTGCTCTGGATGACCCGGGCGAGCGGCACGCACACACTCGACTTCGCGCATTTCGACGTGCGCGACCACTCAGTGTTCTTTCTTTCGCCGGGCCAGGTCCATGCCTGGACGTCATCGGTCAAGCCTCACGGCTACGTGCTGAACTTCAGCACCGACTTCTTCGCGCGGATGTTTCCGCGCGCCGAAGATGTCGCGAAACTTCCATTCTTCCACCCTGCGCGCGGCAACAGCGCGCTCTATCTCACGCAGGCCCAGCATGACGGCATGCTGCCACTGCTCTGCGAGATGGAGCGTGAGGCACGCGATCGCCAGCCGGGATTTCCCGATGTGGTGCGGGCCAGCCTGCTGATCCTGCTCACGCGCCTGCGCCGTGTGTGCCCCGACAACGAGCCCGCCGGTGGCGTTGGTCCACACCAGGCGCTCGCGCGCCGTTTCGCGATGCTGGTGGAAACGCACTACCTGCGCTTCGGTACCATCGGCCAGTACGCCGAGGCGCTTGGCGTGAGCGAGCGCCAGCTCAACGATGCGGTCAAGCGCACTGTGGCGCGCACGGCCAGCCAGGTGGTGCAGGAGCGCGTGGTCCTCGAAGCCAAGCGCTGGCTCAGCAACACCGAAACGGGCATCGCCGAGATCGCGTTCCGCCTCAATATCGAGGATCCGGCCTACTTCGCGCGCTTCTTCAAGAAGCAGACCGGCCTCACGCCGGGCGACTTCCGGAGGAAGCATTGCCGTCCACTGGACTGACACGCGAAAAAGTCCAACACAACGTCTGATCCGTCCTAGCGCCGTCGCCGCGCGGCTGCATAGAGTGTCCCGCATGGACGCCTGACCGGGCGCTGCCATCGCCACCTGCGCGTTTGTATGCGCAGGTCGGCATGGCATGACGCCCACCGCCACGACCGCCCCGCATCTGCGGAGCGCGCCGTCGGCAGGACATAAAAACAAGAGGCAGAGGAAACAAAATGCACAAAGCAATCATCCCGTTGCGGAGCCTCGTCGTGGCCGCAGCATTGGCCCTCACCTCAGTCAGCGCGATGGCCGATTATCCAGAACGTCCCCTGCGCGTGATCGTGCCGTTCGCCGCCGGTGGTGCCACCGACGTGATCGCGCGCACCGTGGCGCAAGCCATGTCGGTACGGCTCGGCCAGTCGATCGTGGTGGAAAACAAGGCCGGCGCCAACGGCAATATCGGCGGTGCCGCGGCGGCGCGCTCGGAGCCTGACGGCTATACGCTGCTGATGGCCACATCGAGCCACGCGATCAATGCATCGCTCTACCAGAAGCTCAGCTACAGCCTCACCCGCGATTTCGCGGCCTTGTCAAACCTGGCGTCGGTGCCCCTGCTGCTGGTGGTGCACCCGTCGGTGCCGGTCAATTCGGTGAGCGAACTCGCCGCTTACGCCAAGGCCAATGCCGCGAGCGTCAACTATGCGTCGGGCGGCGTGGGCACCGCGTCCCATCTGTCCGGCGAGCAGTTCAGCACACTGGCTGGTGCGAAGATCACGCACGTCGCTTACAAGGGCGGCGCGCAGGCGCTCAACGATATGATCGGCGGCCAAGTGCAGATCATGTTCGCCAACCTGCCCGAAGTTCTCTCTCTGGTGCAGAGTGGCAAGCTCAAGGCGCTGGCGGTGACGGGCAGCACGCGTCACGCCGCCTTGCCCGACGTGCCCGCTTTCTCAGAAACGCCGTTCCCCGGCATGAACGCGCGCTCGTGGTTCGGCCTGTTCGCACCGGCCGGCACGCCCCCCGCTATCGTCGAGAAGCTTGCGCAGACCATTGTTCAGAGCGTGGCTGACCCCGCTGTCCAGGAGCGGCTCAAAGGGCTCGGCGCCGACCCCGTCGGCGACGATCGGGCGACATTCCAGAAATACGTGAACGACGAGGTGGCGCGCTGGGCCGTGCTTGTCGCGCAGTCCGGCGCCACCGCCGAATGACCCTATTGATCCGCCACCGCTCGAGGAAACCCCATGCTGCTTGACGTTCGCACCTACACCTGCCGCCCCGGCACGATCAAGAAACACTTGGCGCTGTATGCCGAGCACGGTTACGAGATCCAGAGCCGCCATCTGGGCAAGCCGCTGGCCTACATGCAAACCGAGACCGGCAACGTCAACAGCTATATGCACATCTGGGTCTATGACAGCCCAGCCGATCGCGAGGCCAAGCGCCAGGCGCTGCAGAAGGACCCGGCCTGGGCCGACTACCTGAAGATCAGCGCCGAGGCCGCCTACCTCATCAGCCAGGAAAACCAGTTGATGACGCCGGTGTCCTTCTTCAAGCCGTAGGCGGACCTGCAGTCGCGCATCTGACTGCCGAACCTATGATGCGCCGCATTCTTGATGCCGCGCATCCTTCTGTTCATCAGGTGGATGCCACGCCTGCGGGCTCGGCAGCCGCGGAGCCTGCTAGAGCATGATCCCGAAAAGTGGACACCGGTTTTCGGACAAGATCATGCTCTCATAGAGAAAATAGCTAGAGTCTGATCCATCGAAGATGGATCAGACTCTAGCGCAAGCTCAGTTTCGATAGGACGGATCGACCCGGTCGAGCTTGCGGAGCAGCGCCGGCCAGGCCAGTTCGCCGCTGAGGCCCGGAACATTGTCGCGCGGCTTCATGCGGTCATAAGTATCCTGCAGGACCTTCTGCGGCGGCGTGATCAGCTTGGTGTTGCATGACAACGCTGCAACCTGAACCTGACAGGCCCGCTCCATCCGGAACAGCACGTTGAAAGCCGCGGCGATGGTCTTGCCCACCACCAGCAGGCCGTGATTACGCAACACCATCGCCTCGTGATTGCCGAGATGCGCGATCAGTCGTTCCCGCTCTTCTGGATTGTCCGCGATGCCCTCGAAGTCATGATAGGCGACATGAAGGAAGCGCATGCAGGTCTGCGCCACCGGCAACAACCCGCATTCCATCGCCGATACAGCCATGCCGGCCACTGTATGAGTATGCGCGACGCAATCGACATCGTGACGCGCCATGTGGATGGCACTGTGGATCACAAAGCCCGCAGCATTCACAGCGTAGTCGGACGCGTTGAACAGCGTGTTGCCGTCGACGTCGATCTTGACGAGGCTCGACGCATCGATCTCCTCATAGAGCATCCCATAGGGATTGATCAGGAACTGGTCTTCCGTTTCCGGCACGCGGCAGGAGATGTGGTTGGCGATCATCTCGGTCATGCCGTACATCGCCGTGAGGCGGTAGCAGGCCGCGAGATTGACGCGCGACTGCCATTCCTCGGGGCTGACCTGATCCTGCACCGAACGGACGACTTTCACGGCGGGTGAGCTGACGGCTGCATTCATTGATGTTCTCCCTTGATCTGGTTCACGCGGTCAGTCGACCGTGATGTTGGCTTCGCGAATGAGTTTGCCCAGGCGGTCGCGCTCGCTCTTCACATGGGTCTCGAGTTCCGCCGGCGTCATCGGCCACGGCTGATTGCCGATCGGCTCCATCTTCTTTGCAAATTCCGGCGTCTTGACGATGCGGGTGATGGCAGCGCTCAACCTGTCCAGTGCTGGCTGCGGCGTACCCGCGGGCGCGAAGACTGCGAACCATGTCGCGCCGACGATCGAGGGGAATCCGAGCTCCTTGAAGGTCGGCACATCAGGCAATTGCGGAAGGCGCTCCTCGGACAAGACCGCCAGCGCGCGGTACATGCCCGCCTTGTGGTTTGGCACGGTATTGGTCAGCGCCTCCACATTGCTGTCGACGATGCCCGCAAGCATGTCGTTCATCGCCGGCGCAGCACCGCGATAGTGTACATGCTGCAGCTTCACGCCGAGTCCGCGGGCCACGATCTCACCCATGAGGTGCACGGTGCTGCCCGGTCCGTTGGTGGCATTGTTGACCTTGCTCGGATTGGCCAGCGCATAGGCACGAAACGCCGCGACGTCGGCGGCCGGAAAGTCCTTCTTCACGACGAAGGCAAACGGCACTTTCACCACCATCGCGACCGGCGCAAAGTCCTCGAGCTTGTATTTGATGGAGGCCAGCAGATGCGGGTTGGTCGTGAAGGTCGTCGCGCTGGCGAATAGCAGGGTGTAACCATCCTTGTCGGCACCGGCCACGACTTGCGCACCGATCGATGTGCTCGCGCCGCCGCGGTTCTCGATCACCACCTGCTTGCCGAGTTCGGTGCTGAGCTGTTCGGTGAGGATGCGCGCGACGATGTCGGTCGTTCCGCCGGGCGGAAATGGCACGACCATGGTGATGTTGCGCTCGGGATATTGCTGCGCCTGCCCTGGCGCTACGGCGAACAGCGATGCGGCAAGGACCGCGGCGATGGCAAACCATCGCCCCTTCTTGTTGTTGCTCACGTTTTCTCCCTTTGCGCCGGTCCATTGGGCTTTCGCCTGGAACGACATTTTCGGGAGAGGCTAAAACAAGAGCCCAGCCGATGCGACGACTAAATAAGCCGGGCAGCTATCGGATTACACGGGACGCGCAATCGACGAACGGGACGCGGCCGTCTCGGTGAATCAATGCACCGTGGCGTTCGAAAACAGGTTGATCACGACCTGATCCTTCCTGCCGACCGATAGCGGCTGCTCCATGCATTCCGGGGCAGTCAGCACCGCTTTCGCTGCCGATGTCGTATAGAGCCATGCGGGCTATGTCCTCATAGCCTATCCCCGAGAGAGTCCCGTGACCGCTCCGACGCTCCCTGCTTTCGCACTCGATGCACCCTTCTTCAAACTCCTCACCGGGAGCTATCTCCGCACTGTCGGGAAGCCCCTGTTGGCGCCTGGGCAAGATGCAGCGTGGCTCTACAGCGACGCACCATTCGCGGTGCTCGCACATAACACCGACGCCGATCCGGTGTTCACCTATGCCAATCGCACCGCGCAATCTTGCTTCGAATATAAGTGGGACGAATTCGTCACCATCCCGTCGCGGCTGTCGGCGGAAGCGCCGAACCGCGACGAGCGCCAGCGCCTGCTGGATGCCGTCGCGCGCAACGGCTTCATCGACAATTATCGTGGGTTGCGGATCGCGAAGTCCGGTCGCCGCTTCTGGATCGAAGGTGGCATCGTCTGGGAACTGAGAAGTGAGAACGGCGAGCGACGCGGTCAGGCGGCGCTGTTCACGTCATGGACGGATGTGTGAGCGCAGCAGCTACAACGTCGCCAGCGCCTCGCGCAGCGGCCGGCGCAACTGTCCGTTGGCATCGGCAAGGCTTGCGAGATAGTCGGCGGCCTCGGTGATATCGGCGACGATCTCGCGCTCGGCGGCATCGGCATCGCCTGCGACGATAGCCTTGAGCGCTGCCGTGTGGTGATCCCAGCCCTTCAGCAGCACGACATATTCGGGGATCACGAAGGACAGCACCGGGCCGCAGCGCAGCCACATATTCTCGATGGTCTCCACGAGGATCGGGACGCCCGACATCGCATAGATCTCGAAGTGAAACTCGCGATGATAATCGAGATAGCTTTCGAGATTTTTTGCCGCAATCAGCGACTGCATCGTCGCCAGTAGTGACTTCAGACGTTCGAGTCCCGCCGTGTTGCGTCGGGTCGCGGCTTCCCTTGCCGCCTGCCCCTCCAGTGCACAGCGTACCACCGTCAGGTCCGCGAGTTCGCGCGCCGTCAGATGCGGGACGATCGCCGCATTGCGCGGTCCCTGCTGCAACACGCCCTGTGCGACGAGCCGGGTGACTGCATCACGTACCGGCGTGATCGACGTGCCGAAGCTCTCTGCGAGCGCGCGCAAGGTCAGCACCGTGCCCGGCGCGAAACGGCCAGCCAGTAGCGCGTCCCGGAGCTGCGCATGCGCCAAGTCCCAGAGCGGTTCGCGTTCGATCCGTTTCAGTGCGGTCATTCCGTGCTCGCTACCTCACCCTGCCGAGTCCCGCAAATTCGTGCCCTGCAACCCGCGGTGAAATGTTCCATTGACCCATTAAGATGTTTGTTATAACAAACACCAAAAATGGGAGGAAAACAATGTTTGTTCAACGCGTCAGCTTTGCCGCGCTCGGATTGGTATTGGGATGCTGGTCCCTGCCTGCTCACGCGCAATCCAACTTTCCGCAGAAGGACATCACCTTCATCGTGCCGTGGAATGCAGGCGGCTCCAACGACGTCGCCGCACGTGCGCTGGACCCGATCCTGCGCGAGCATGGCATCAAGATCGTGATCGAGAATGTCGTCGGCGCCACCGGCGTCATCGGCATGAAACGCGTCGCGAGCTCCACGCCGGATGGCTACACCATCGGCATGGGGACCAGTTCGACGCTGGCGCTGATAGCCCAGAACAAGGCGAACGGACTCACCAACAGCAATTTCACCCACGTCGCGCGCGTCTCCACCGATCCTCTGATGCTGCTTGTGCCTTCCACCGGCACGATCAAGACCCTCCCCGACTACATCGCCAACATGAAGGCGAAGCCCGGCAAGGTCACTATCGGCACGCCCGGCAACTATAATCTCAACCACATCTTCGCCTCCATGACCGCACGCGCAGCCGGCGTCGACTATGTCAATGTTCCTTATACCGGCGGCTCGAAAGTCGTTGCCGATCTGATCGGACAGCATGTCGACTCCGGCGTGCTCAAACCGTCCGAAACGCTCGGCCAGATTCAGGACAACCTGCTTAAGCCCATTGGCATCTTCGCCAATGAGCGGCTTGAGATGTTTCCAGATGTCCCGACCTTCAAGGAAAAGGGCATCGACGTCTTCCCGTATGGGCCCGTCGTGCAGATGGCCTATGTGGTCGGCCCTGCGAACCTGCCGGACGATGTCCGCACCAAGCTGACCACCGCCTTCCGCACCGCCATCCAAGATCCGCGATTCAAGGAATTCGCCAAGAAGAACGTCTTCCTGGTCGACGATGTGACCGGCGACGCGCTCACCAGGGAAGTCGACAGCGTTGCCGCCGCGATTGGCAAGGTCGCGGCGCAGACCTTCCCGAAAGAATAACCGCTGCCGGCACCCGCCGGCCGCATCCACCTGATCGATCTCGACGAGGACACCACATTGAATATCAAGAAGATCACCTGCCATGTCGTCGCCGCTCCCGTGCAGCGTCCGTTCACGTCGTCACGCGGCTGGCTCTACAAGACGCGTGGCACCTGCCTCGTTGAAATCGAAACGAGCGACGGCATCGTCGGCTGGGGCGAATGCTACGGCCCCTCCGCTGTCGCCAAGGCCTTCATCGACACCCAGCTGGCGCCGCGCGTCATCGGCCGCGATCCCTTCGATGTCGAGGTGATCTGGGAAGATCTCTACAACCGCATCAAGGACTATGGCCCGAAGGGCATGTCGATCGCCGCCATCAGCGGCATCGACATCGCGCTCTGGGACATCATCGGCAAGGCCTGCAACAAGCCGGTGCACAAGCTGATCGGCGGCGCCTTCCGCACCGAAGTCGATTGCTATGCGACGGGCCTATACTTCACCGACATGGAACGTCTTGTCGATGAAGCAGTCGAGGAAGCCGTCGGTTACAAGAAGGCCGGCTTCAAGGCGATCAAGATGAAGATCGGCCTCGGCTCCATCAAGCGCGACTATGAGCGCGTCAAGGCCGTGCGCGAAGCCATCGGCTCCGACATCAAGCTGATGGTCGACGCCAATCACTGCCTCACGGTGCCCGCAGCGATCAAGCTCGGCCGCAAGCTCGAAGAGCTCGATATCGAATGGTTCGAGGAGCCGATTTCGCCGGAGGATATCGACGGCTATATCGAAGTCACCCGCGCACTCGACATGGCGGTCGCCGGCGGCGAGAACGAATTCACCCGCTGGGGATTTCGCGACGCCATCGTGCGCAAGGCGATGGACATCGTGCAGCCGGACGTCTGCGCCGCCGGCGGCATCACCGAATGCAAGAAGATCGCAGCGCTCGCCAGCACCCATGGCGTCGAATGCGTGCCGCATGCCTGGGGCTCGGTGGTCGGCCTCGCCGCCACGATCCACTTCCTCGCCTCGATCCCGAACCAGCCGCCCAGCTTGTTCCCGATGCCGCCGATGCTCGAATTTGAACAGGAAGAAAACCCGTTCCGCGACCATCTCGCGAAAACACCGATCCAGCAGGTCAACGGCGTCATCGCTGTCCCGACCGGCGCAGGCCTCGGCGTCGAGGTCGACCGCGCGGTGATCGACAAGTATCGCGTAGCGTGATGACGAGGACGCACGCATGAAGTTTGTCACCTTCGTCGAGTCCGGCCTGACGCGCGCCGGCGTCCTTGTGGGCGACGCCACGCGTCCGACTGATATTGTCATCGATCTGGCTCACCCGGCGATGCGGGTGGGCCTCAACGGCATAGCACCACAAATTCAGGCGTTTCTCGACGCAGGTCTTGGCAAGGTCGTCAGTATCATCACGGCTCACGGGCTGGCCGATGCCGCGCGGTTGACTGCGGACCGAGTGACGTTGCTGGCGCCGCTCCCCGCGCCGCGGCGCATCTTCGGGATCGCTCATAACTATCGCGACGCGGTTGCCGAACGTGGCATCGTCCCGCCATCCGAACCAGTCCTGTTCATGAAAGCTGCGCGCACAGTCAGTGCCGCCGGCCGGTCGATCATCCTGCCCGCAGGGATCGGCGGCGTCACCTATGAGGCCGAACTCGCCGCCGTGATCGGCAAGCGCGCCGTGAATGTCTCGAAGGAACAAGCACTCGAATGCGTCGCGGCCTATGGTTGCTTCAACGACATCAGCGCCAGCGAAATGATCAAGGCCGACGGCCATTTCGACCGTGGCAAGAACATTTCGAGTTTCGGCCCGTTCGGACCGTTCCTCGCCTCATCTGACGAGATCGCCGATCCGCAGGCGCTGCAGGTGTCGCTGACCATCGACGGCAAGGTACTGCAGAAGGGATCGACCAAGGACATGATCTTCGGCGTTGCCGACCTCGTGTCCTGGCTGTCGCATCGCGGGCCGCTTGAGCCTGGCGACGTCATTGCGACCGGAACACCGGCTGGTGTCGCGGCCATGCACAAGCCACCGGCCTGGCTGAAACCCGGCTCGACCGTGACCGCCAGTGTCGAGCGACTTGGCCAGCTCGCCAACCCCATTACCGAAGGACCGGCTTTCGATGCCTGACATGCCCACCGTTCTCCTGACTAACCCGATGCATGCCGATGGCGAAGCGATCCTGTCGCCGCATGCGCGGCTGATCACGGCGCCCGATACCAAGCCGGACACGCTGCGCGCATGGGCGAAAGACGCCAACGGCATCATCGTACGCGCAAAACTGCCCGACGACATCGTCGATCACGCGCCGCGCCTGAAGGGCATGGTCCGTCACGGCGTCGGCCTCGATTTCATCCCCGTCGATGCGGCTACGGCACGCGGCGTTGCGGTCGCTAATCTACCGGGCAGCAATACGAGTGCCGTCGCGGAATATGCGATGTCGGCACTGCTGCATCAGCGCCGCCCGATTCATCTCATGAACGCGCTGATGCGCGACAAGGGATGGGGTGCATCGCGCGCGACCGCCGAGAGCTTTATCGAGCTGAACGGCTCGACGCTCGGCATTCTCGGCGTCGGCACCATCGGTCGCCGTGTCGCGCAGATCGCTAGGCAAGGCTTTGGCATGAAGGTGATCGGGACATCTCGGCGCAAGGGATCGCTGCCCGCCGATGTCGAGGAAGTATCGCTGGATCAGCTGTTCGCTCGCAGCGATGCCCTCGTGATCTGCTGCGCGCTCACCAACGAGACGCGCGGCCTCGTCAATGCCGCGCGCATCGACCAGATGAAACCCGATGCAGTTCTGGTCAACGTTTCGCGCGGCGCCGTCGTCGAGAGCGCCCCGCTGATCACCGCGCTCAAGGCCGGCAAACTTGGTGGCGCGGCACTCGATGTGTTCGACATCCAGCCTCTGCCCGCGGATAACGCTTTATTCGATTGTCCCAACCTTTTGCTGACGCCGCACTCGGCGGCGATTACCGCCAGCAGCAGCCGCAGCATGGCCATCGGCGCTGCCGAAGAAATGCTGCGCATCCTGCGCGGCGAACAACCGCTCAATCTCGTCAATCCCGGTCACAAGGCAGCGTGAGGCTCCCATGAAGATTACTGCAATCAAAGCCGTTCCGATTTCCTATCGCGTTCCGCAGGGACAGAATGTCCGCCTCGGTATCGGCCGCGCCGTCAAGCGTGACGCCGTGCTGGTCAAGGTCACGACCGACGGCGGCGTTACAGGCTGGGGCGAAGCGCATCACGGTCGCTGCCCGGGTGCGATCGCCAAGCTTATCGACACAACAATCGCTGAACTCGTCATCGGGATGGACGCGATGAATGTCGTCGGCGTGTGGCACCGCGTCTATCAGATGCAGCTGTCGAGCCATGGCATGGGTTATGCTGCAGCCATGGCGCTGAGCGGTCTCGACCTGGCGCTGTGGGACATCCGCGCCAAGGCAGCCGGCTGGCCGCTCTACAGACTGCTCGGCGGTGCGTCGAAGCCGATCAAGGCCTATGCCGGCGGCATCTCGCTGGGCTGGCAGGCGCCGGAGTCGCTCGCCGAGGAAGCGCAGGGTTACATCGCGAAAGGATACCGCGCGGTGAAGCTGCGTGTCGGCGACAATCCGCGTGACGACGTCGCCCGCGCCACTGCCGTCCGCAAGGCCGTTGGCGATGCCATCGAAATCCTGGTCGATGCCAACACCGGCTATACGCTCGACGATGTCCGCCGCGTGATGCCGGCCTATGACGATCTGCAGATCGGCTGGCTCGAGGAGCCGTTCCCGGCGCTCGACTATCGCTCCTATCAGGCCGCCGCCGCGATGGGGTCGACGCCGCTTGCTGCCGGCGAGAACCACTTCACGCGCTATGAGTTCAATCGCCTGATCGAGGATCGCGCCGTGAGCTTCGTGCAGCCGGATCTGTCGAAGACCGGCGGAGTCACCGAGTCCATGCGCATCGCCGGCATGACTCAGGCGTGGAAGCTGTCGTTCAATCCGCACACCTCGGCGACCGGGATCAATATGGCCGCGACCATCAACGTGCTCGCCGCCGTCGAGGACCCCGGTTACTTCGAAGGTGACGTCGCCAAGCACAACCCGTTCCGCGATGAAGTCGGCGGCATTCCCTACAAGCTTGACGCCAATGGTTGCGTTGCGCCGTCGGAGATCGCAGGCCTTGGCGTCGAGATCGACGAAGCCTTCATCAACGCTCATCCATTGATCGAGGGTCCCTGCTATGTCTGATTCGCGACAGGTTGAAGTTGTACTGCGCGCCTCGCGTCTCGTTCACTTCGCCTGCCGCACACTCATTCTCCTGCTGGCCGGCACCGCCTGCGTTCATGCGCAGGCGACCGCGCCCGCAAACGAGACCTTTCCAAGCAAGACGATCAAATACATCGTCCCCTATCCGCCCGGCGGCTTCAACGACACGCTCGGGCGGATCTTCGCGCAGAAACTGCAGGACGCCTGGGGCGTTCCGGTGGTGGTCGAGAACCGGCCCGGCGGCGGCACGCTGATCGGCACCGAAGCCGTCGCCAAGTCCGCCCCCGATGGTTATACGCTGCTCGGGGTCGCCTTTCCGTTCGGCTCCAATCCGAGCATCTACAAGAACCTGCCCTATGACACGGTGAAGGATTTCACGCCGCTGGTCTTTGCGGGGCAGACACCGAACCTGCTGGTGGTGAAGCCGTCACTACCGATCAATACGGTCAAGGAGCTGATCGACTACGCCAACAAGAATCCCGGCAAGGTCAGCTACGGCTCGACCGGTATCGGTTCGTCGAACCATCTGTCGATGGAATTGTTCAAGAGTCTCGCGCGGATCGACATCGTGCACGTTCCCTACAAGGGCAGCGCACCGATGGTGAACGACATGCTCGGCGGCCATATCGATGTCGCCTTCGACAACACGCCCAACGTGCTGCCGCAAGTGAACGGCGGGAAGCTTCGTGCCCTTGGAGTGAGCAGTAAGACGCGATCCACACTCGCACCCGACATTCCCACCGTCTCGGATGCCGGCGTGGCCGGCTATGAGGTCAATGTCTGGTTCGGCGTCGTCGGTCCCGCGGGCATGCCCGAGGAGATCGTGCGCAAGCTCAATGCCGAGATGAATGCGATCCTGAAACAGGACGACGTCAGGCGTCGCTTCATCGACCAGGGCGTAGAACCCGTTGGCGGCACGCCCGCGCAATTCGCCGATCAGATCAAGACCGAGATCCAGAAATGGGCCCGGGTCGTGAAAGACGCTGGTATCAAACCGGAATAGACGGCCGTGGTGATCCGCCGCCGGCATTGCCGTTGACCGACGTTCAAAACGCGCCGCTTCGGCCGACGCGTGTCACCATGTTGCCGATCACGCTTTCGTCTATAGCGGCTTGCACGACCGCTCTGCCATTAAAACACCGCATGATGTCCGCTAAAGAACATCATGACGGTTTTACGACAGCAACGATTCCAATGGCGATTGATCGCTCCACTGCCGGGATTTGCCGCGCTGCTGCTGGCGCCTGGTCTCGCCATTCACTGGGGCTTTCTGCCGTTCGAATATCGCATTCCCGCGTTGCTGCTGGTGTCCGTGCTGTGTATCGCGCTGTGCCTGCTGGCCGGCTTCTCGGTCGCGGAACTCGGCCTCAGCCGTCCCTCTGACATCAGGCACTGGCTGTTCTGTGCCGCGATCACGGCAGGCATCGCGGCAATCATGGTGGCGCAGACCCGCTTTCTGACCTTCGACCACAAACCGCCAGTCTGGCTCAGTTTCGCGCCGTTCTATGTCCTGGTCTCCAGCCCATGCCAGGAAGTCGTGTGCCGGTCTATACCGAAACTGATGACCGATCGGCTGCAGGTCAGGCCCTGGACCTATGTGATCTATTCCGCAGCAGTGTTCTCGCTGATCCATGTCGCCTATGGCGACAGCGTCCTGTTGCTCAACACTTTCTTGGTCGGCATCGTCTGGGGTTTCGCCTATCTGCGGATGCGCAACATCTGGCCGGTGATCCTGTCGCATGCCGCGATCGGCACGCTGGCCTTCTCGCTCGGGCTGGCCTGATTCAGATTTGCCTGAGCCTAGCGATCGTATCCGCCGCCGAAGCTGCTCTTGATCTGATGCAGCAGCGTCAGCACCCAGCATAGCGCAAAAGCTCCCGCGAGGCCGTAGGCCGTGCGGCGATCGATCACCGACAGGCCGGTCCAGAGATAGATGCGATAGAGCCAGAGGCCGGCGAGACCGACGCCGAGCAAACACACCAACAGCTTGACGAAGCGCGCATTGGCCACCCCCACCGCGGCAAACAGAATGGTCAGCGGCACCAGAAACAACTGGCAGATGGCGATCAGGCTCTCGTTCACAGGCGGCTCCAGGGAAACGCAAAAGGCGACTCAGAGCCGGGAGTTTAGGCGGCCAATTTCAAACAAATGGTTGCGGACGCATGCGGCAG
This sequence comes from Tardiphaga sp. OK246, assembly GCF_900188215.1. Lineage (NCBI taxonomy): Bacteria > Pseudomonadati > Pseudomonadota > Alphaproteobacteria > Hyphomicrobiales > Nitrobacteraceae > Tardiphaga > Tardiphaga sp. OK246. The sequence continues at coordinate 361,847 of NZ_FZOX01000002.1, read as the reverse complement.
AAAATCGCTGCCATGGTCGAGCGTCATGAACCCGCTCACTCCCGCCGCGACAAAGGATCATGACCCCGTCCTTGCCTCGCGACATCCGCACCCTCGCCGCATCACTCGCCGTTGCCATGATGATGCTGGCCGCGCTCACATCACACGCGGCAGCACAGCAGCCCTGCACCACCGACCCGCTCGCCCAGTATGCCGAGATGAGATTCACGCTTGCCGACGTCGCCAGACGCGGTCTGCGCGGCCGTCATTATTACGAGATCACGTTCAGGACCTCGTTCGACGGCGTCATCGTGCCCGATGCCCAGCGCGCCAAATATCCCGAAAAGATGACGTTCGTGCTGCAGCACCAGTTCGAACGACTGAACGTCACCGCGGATCGCTTCAGCGTCAACCTGTGGTTCAAGGGGATCAAGTCGCGCGTCACGGTGCCGTTCAACGCCGTCATCTATTTCGTTGATCCGTCGGTGAATGACCGGCGCGAATTCGACGTGGGTACGCCGGCGCGCGCCTGCGACAGACCGCAGTCAGGCTAGGCTGATCAGAAGCACATATTGCTGACCACGTTGCCGCGCTTGTCCTTGAGCACATAAGGGCACTTGATGCGTTCCAACGCCTTCTTCGCATCGTCGTCGCCGAGCACTGCGGCCTTCTCATAATAGGCCTTCGCGGCATCCTTATCCGACGCACCACCGCGGCCGCTTTGCGCGAACGCGCCCATGCGCTCCAACGCTCCCGCATGGTTCTGTGCTGCCGCCTTCTCGAACAGGCTGCGTGCCGCAACATCGTCTTTCGCGCCGCCGATGCCTTCCGACAACATCATGCCGAGCTGATATTGCGCCTCGGCATTGGTCTCCGCGGATTTCGCCAGCAATTGCCGTGCACGCACCGGGTCTGAACCCGCGCCTGCGCCTCCGGATAGTGCCGCAAGATTGCTGACGCCGCGCGGATTGCCGGCTTCAGCCGCACGCTCGAACAGTTTGCGCGCCTGCGCCTCGTCGCGCGCGACGCCGGTTCCGTTGCCATAGGCGACGCCGAGTTCGACCATGGCGGAGGTACTGCCTTTGTCAGCCGCCTTGCGCCATGCCGCGAGCGCCTCAGCTGCCTGCGCATTGGCCGCGTAAGCACGCCCGAGCTGGAACATCGCACGGCGCGACCCGCCGGACGCGGTCCGGCAGAATTTGATGGCGGTGGCAATATCGGCTTTGGCAATATCGGCCACGCCCTTCACATCGGCAGGCTTGTCGGGATCGGCAGGATCGGCCGCGAGGCGATCGCACAGAACCAGATCGGCGGACTGGGCCTGCGCGCGTGTTGGCGCGGACAGCACAGCCAGTCCGGCGGCGACGCCGAGCAAACAGATCAGAGCGGTCGCGCCGATACGCTGGGTCATGGATTTGTCGCCACCTGTGTCATTCGCCGGTGACATTACGGACAGGCGCGCACCCCATCAAGCCGTGCGCCAGCCTGGAACCTACGCGGCCTTGCGGATCAGCTTCAGCACTGCCTGCAACCGCAGGCTCCGTTTGCCGGCCAGCGCCGTGGCTTCCAGTTCGGCGCCGGTTTCGTCGCAGGTGCCGGAAAAGCCGATACCGATTTCATAGCCGCCGAAGACCGGGTTCTCGCCCTTTGCCGGCGTGTGCTCCTGATTGAGCATCTCGCCCTTCCAGCGTCCGTCCGCGGAGGAATAGGCGCCGAGATAATAGAAGAACGCATCTCCGCCGAGGATGCGCCCGTCATGCAGCAGCATCACGCCGTTGAGCCCGCCATCGATGCCGTCGAGTGTGCGCAGATGGATCGAATACAGCCCGTTTGCGATGCCACCCGCACCGATCGGTCCGGCCGGAGGCATCTCGCCGTCATCGATCGTCGTCATGACCGACTCGAATTTCGCACCCGGCATTTGCGGCGACGAACCCTGAAAACGATAGGTGTCACCATAGGGCCGGCCGGTGACGCTGATGGTCGCCACATCCTGGCCGAGCAGCGAGGGATAGTTGGGATCGTTCATGTGGCGGCGGCTCTCGATCTCCGCCACCACCTCGTCACCCCGGAGCTCATAGCTGCCGATATGGGCAAAAGCGGAATTGCCGCCGAGCATGCTGCCATGCTCGACAAACATCACACTGCGGCCGACCGCCTCATCAACCCGGTATTCGCATTTGTAGAAACCCGTCCGCAACCCACCATTCCCCTGCAGCGCCTTTCGCATTGTAGCGGAAGATGTGCAGTGGAGGAAAGCGCACCCGGCCAATTGGGGGCGATTCCAACAGTCTTGGACGCAGGCTACGCAATTCCTCGCCTTAGAATGGGTCGAAACGGCGCATCCGTGGACCAGCAGCCCTCGTCAGGCGTTACCTTACCCTCCCGCGTGTCACGAATGCGATGTGGCGTGCGGGCGCGATTCTGCTTCGTGCGATCCCGGTGCCAGCGGCGCCGCCTGATCGACCGTCGCTTCGCCATGCTGGGTCAGCGGACGGTTGCCTGCCATGGCACGCAGCAACACATAGAACATCGGCGTGAAGAAGATGCCGAAGGCCGTGACGCCGATCATGCCGGCGAACACCGCGACACCCATGGCATGACGCATCTCCGAGCCTGCGCCAATGGACGTCACCAGCGGCACGACGCCCATGATAAAGGCCAGCGACGTCATCAGGATCGGCCGCAACCGCAGACGGCTGGCCTCGATCGCGGCCTGGATCGGTGTCCGCCCGGCAAATTCCAGCTCGCGGGCAAACTCCACGATCAGGATGGCGTTCTTCGCCGACAGACCCACCAACACGATCAAACCAATCTGGGTGAAGACGTTGTTGTCGCCCTTGGTCAACCAGACGCCGAACATCGCCGCCAGCAAGCCCATCGGCACAATCATGATGATCGACAATGGCAGTGTCAGGCTTTCGTATTGCGCGGCGAGCACCAGGAACACCAGCAGCATCGCCACCGGGAACACGATCAGCGACGAATTGCCGGCGATGATTTCCTGATAGGTCAGTTCAGTCCATTCGAAGTCGATGCCCTTGGGCAGCGTCTCCTTGGCGACACGCGCCACGGCGTCCTGCGCCTGGCCGGTGGAATAGCCGGGCGCCGCGCCGCCATTGATGTCGGCCGACAGGAAACCGTTGTAGCGCATGGCGCGCTCCGGCCCTGCACTTTCCTTAACGCGCAGCAGCGTCGAGAGCGGGATCATCTCGTTGCTGTCGGAGCGAACTTTCAACTGGCCAATATCGTCGGCCCGCGCCCGGAATTTGGCGTCAGCCTGGACGCGCACCGAATAGGTGCGACCGAATTTGTTGAAGTCGTTCACATAGAGCGAGCCGAGATAGATCTGCATCGTGTCGAACACCGAGGTAACCGGCACATTGAGCTGCCGCGCTTTGGTGCGATCGACATCCGCATAGAGCTGCGGCACATTGATCTGATAGCTTGAGAACAGACCGGCCAGCTCCTTCTGCTGCATTGCCTTGCCGATAAAAGCCTTGGTGGCGTCGTTCAGCGCCTCATAGCCGAGACCGGCGCGATCCTCGATCTGCAGCTTGAAGCCACCGATCGTGCCAAGACCCGACACAGGCGGCGGCGGGAACATGGCAATAAAGGCGTCCTGAATGCCGGCAAACTTCTTGTTCAGCGACAACGCAATGGCATTTCCGCTCAGGCTCGGATCCTTGCGTTTGTCAAACGCATCCAGACCGATGAAGACGATGCCGGAGTTGGACGAGTTGGTGAAGCCGTTGATCGACAGACCCGGAAACTGGATCGAATTCTCGACGCCGGGCTCCTTCTGCGCAATCTCGCCCATGCGACGGATCACCTCTTCGGTACGATCCAGCGTAGCGCCGTCGGGGAGCTGCGCAAACCCGACCAGATACTGCTTGTCCTGACCGGGCACGAAACCGCCCGGGACTGCATGGAACAGATAACCGGTGACGCCAATCAGCAGAACGTAGATTCCCATCACCGCCGCGCGGCGCGAGACGACGCGCTTCACGCCGCCGCTATAAGCGTCGGAGCTTCTGGCAAAGAAGCGGTTGAAGCGGACGAAAAACCAGCCGAGCGTCTTGTCCATGAAGCGCGTCAACGCATCCTTCGGCGCGTCATGGCCCTTCAGAAGCAGCGCGGCGAGTGCTGGCGACAGTGTCAGCGAATTGAAGGCGGAGATCACAGTCGAGATCGCCACCGTCAGCGCGAACTGCTTGTAGAACTGGCCGGTCAGACCTGTGATGAAGGCCAGTGGCACGAACACGGCGACCAGCACCAGCGCGATCGCGATGATCGGGCCGGTCACTTCGCGCATGGCCTGATAGGCCGCGCTCTTCGGATCGAGCCCGCGCTCGATATTGCGCTCCACATTCTCGACCACGACGATGGCGTCGTCGACGACGATGCCGATGGCCAGCACGAGGCCGAACAGCGTCAGCGCGTTCACCGAAAAACCGAACACATGCATCACGGCGAAAGTGCCGACCACCGATACCGGCACGGCGATCAGCGGGATGATCGAGGCGCGCCATGTCTGCAAGAACAGGATGACGACGAGCACCACCAGTGCGATAGCTTCAAGCAGCGTATGGATCACCGCCTCGATCGAGGCGCGAACGAATTGCGTGGGGTCGTAGACGATGTCGTAGGTGACACCGTCTGGCATGTTTTCCTTCAGCTCCTTCATCGTCTTGCGGACATTGTCGGAGATCTGGATCGCATTGGAGCCCGGCGACTGGAAGATCGGAACCGCCACTGCGGACTTGTTGTTCAGCAGCGAGCGTAGTGCATAGTCGGCAGCGCCGAGCTCGATGCGCGCGATGTCGCGCAGCCGCGTCACCTCGCCATTGTCGCCGTTCTTGACGATGATCTCGCCGAACTCTTCTTCGGTCTGCAGGCGTCCCTGTGCATTGATGGAGAGCTGTAGATCGAGGCCTGGCTCATTGGGCGAACCGCCCACCTGCCCCGCTGCCGCCTGCACGTTCTGCGCACGGATCTCACGCACCACGTCGCCGGGTGACAGACCGCGCTCGGCGACCTTCTGCGGATCGAGCCAGACGCGCATGGAGTAGTCGCCCGAGCCGAACAGCTGAACCTGACCGACGCCTTCGATGCGCGCGAGGCGGTCCTTCACGTTGAGCACGGCGTAATTGCGCAGATAGGTCATGTCATAGCGGTCGTTCGGCGACAGCAAATGCACGACCATGGTAAGATCGGGGGCGCTCTTGATTGTGGTCACGCCAAGCGCACGGACTTCCGCGGGGAGACGCGGCTCGGCCTGCGAAACGCGGTTCTGCACCAGCTGCTGCGCCTTGTCGGGATCGGTGCCGAGACGGAAAGTGACGTTGAGAGTCATCCTGCCGTCGGTGGTCGCCTGGCTGCTCATATAGAGCATGTTCTCGACGCCGTTGATCTGCTCTTCGATCGGCGTCGAGACCGTTTCCGCAATCACCTTCGGATTGGCGCCGGGATAATTCGCTGTCACCACCACGGTCGGCGGCGCGACTTCCGGATATTCGGAGATCGGCAGCACCGGCATCGACAACAGGCCGGCGAGAAAAATCACCGTCGACAACACGCCGGCAAAGATCGGACGATCAATAAAGAATTTTGAAAAGTTCATGGCGCTATTCCGTGATAATCCAAACCTGCGGGGTACAAGGGCCCCGCGCGGCCGATCGCTCGACCTCGATGACGTGCTGTGTATTGGGAAGTGCGCCCTGCCCGCCTGCGGACAGGGCGGTCGTTATCAGTTCTGCGCAACGGCCTTGATCGAGACGAGAGACGCGGCGTTCATCGCCACCATCTCCGGCTTGATGGTCACACCCGGCCGCACGCGCTGAAGTCCGTTGACGACGATCCGTTCACCGGCTTTGAGGCCGTTGAGGATCACGCGCATGCCATCAACCGAGGGCCCCAGGATCACTTCGCGATATTGCGCCTTGTCCTTGGCATCGACCACCATGACGAACTTCTTGTTCTGGTCGGTGCCAACTGCCCGCTCGCTAATCAGCAGCGTCTGTTCTGCCTTCGGCTGGCCCATTGTGAGCCGCGCGAACTGGCCGGGCATCAACCGGCCATCGGCATTGTCGAACATCGCACGCACCCGCACCGTGCCGCTGCGCGGATCGACCTGATTATCGATGAACTGCATGCGGCCCTTCACCGGTGCGCTATCAGTGACGGTGGTCATGTGAACCGGGATGCGGTCGATATCGCCCGGCGTCTTCTCGTCTGCCAGCGTCTTCAGCGCGCGCGACACCACCTGTTCGTCGGCATTGAAGCTTGCATAGATCGGATTGACCGAGACCAGCGTCGTCAGCAGCGGCGCGGACGGGCCGGCCGAAATCAGGTTGCCGACGGTGATCTCCACCTTGCCGACCCGGCCCGCGACCGGCGCGCGCACTTCAGTGTAGCTGAGATTGAGCTCGGCGGTCTTGAGCGCGGCTTCTGCAGCCTTGAGGTTGGCTTCGGCCTCACGATACGCATTGATACGATTGTCGAGGTCGCGCTGGGTGATGCTGGAGCTGGTCAGTTGCTGACCGCGGTCGAAATCGGCCTTGGTCAGGATCAGGCGCGCCCGCGACGCGGACACCTGCCCCTGGGCACGATCGACATCTGCGGCGTAGAGCGCCGGATCGATCAGCACGAGCAGGTCATCTTTCTTGACCAGCGCGCCTTCGCGAAAGTGGATCTCCTGGACGGCGCCTGCGACGCGGGAGCGAATCTCCACGCGCTCGATGGCCTCAAGGCGGCCAGAGAACTCGTCCGAAGGCGCCGTGGCCTTGGCTTCCACCAGGGCAACCGAAGCCTGAACAGCAGCGGGAACAACCGCACCGGACTCGGCTTGAGCTGCAACGCTGGACAGATTCATCAGCGCCGCACCGCCGCCAACGGCGACCGCTACCAAGGCGATTCCGGCGCCAAAAGCGATCTTGCGAGGGAAATTATGTGCCATTGTGAACCCCATTTAATCTGCGTGGGCCTTGTAAAGCCCTGTCATTTCAGTAGCTAAGCTGTACATTCCGCGTCTGGCCGGTCCCGCCGGGCATCTCGCTGCAACGCACACATTCGTAACGTCCGGTATAGATGGACTATCGACATCCACTGTCAAGAGACTTATCTACTGAACGGTAGAAAACTTTGGAGGGCCCGTCGTGGCACTGGGACGTCCTCGTGAATTCGATACCGAAACGGCCCTCGACCTCGCGCTGCATGTGTTCTGGCGCAAGGGTTACGAAGGCGCGTCGATGGCCGACCTCACCGAAGCCATGGGCATCACCAAGCCCAGTCTCTACGCCGCGTTCGGCAACAAGGAAGATCTGTTCCGCAAGGCGCTGGATCGCTACGTTGATGGCCCCGGCGGCTATTTCCGCACCGGCCTGGAGAAGGCCACGGCCCGTGAAGCGGTCGAACATATCCTCTACGAATCCGTTGAGGCGGTGACTGATCCCAGGAATCCCGGGTGTCTCGCGGTCCAGGGCGCCCTCTGCTGCGGTGATGCCGCGGAGACGATCAAGCAGGAACTGATGGCGCGTCGCTCGAAGAGCGAGGACGATCTGCGCCTCCGTTTTACACGCGCGATCGCCGAAGGCGATCTGCCAGCCGATGCGGATGCCGGCGATCTCGCGCGCTACGTGTCTGCCATCTTGCAGGGCATGGCCGTGCAAGCCGCAGGCGGCGCACCGCGCGAGCAATTGCGAAAACTCGCCGACATGGCCATGCGCAGCTGGCCTCCGGTCTGAGCCGTCCGCCTGCATTTTATGCTGAGATCGCACAGCCGGCCTATTGTCCGCTGACAGCCGCTCCATCGAAACGCCTCTCGACAGTTTGATGACCGAGATGCGCAATGCTGCCTCCCCCGCGAGGCGGTCGCCAAATCCCTGAGGTCGTGGCACATCTCCTGATATTGCATCGCAATATTTCCGCTCAGGAGAATACCCATCCGACTATCCCTTCCTATTCTCGCATTGGCTGCGGCATCTTTCGGCATCGGCACGACCGAGTTCGTCATTATGGGCCTGCTGCCCGACGTCGCGCGCAGCCTGTCGGTGACCATCCCGCAAGCCGGCTATCTCGTGTCGGGTTATGCATTGGGCGTCGTGATCGGCGCACCCATCGTGGCAATGGCGACCGCAGGCATCCCGCGCAAGACTGCTCTCCTGGCTCTGATGGCGCTGTTCACGATCGGTAATCTCGGCTGCGCCCTCGCGCCGGATTACTGGTTGCTGATGACCGCGCGCGTGGTCACTGCCTTTGCCCATGGCGCGTTCTTCGGAATTGGCGCCGTCGTTGCCAGCAATCTGGTGCCACGTGAGCAGCGCACGCAAGCGGTGTCGTTGATGTTCGCCGGCCTTACGCTGGCCAATGTGCTCGGTGTGCCATTCGGCACAGCTCTGGGACAGGCCGCCGGATGGCGTGCGGCATTCTGGGCGGTCGTGGTGATCGGTATCGTTGCGTTCCTCGCGATCACGCGTTTCGTTCCATCGGGCATGCCGGGCACGCGCGGCGGACTGGCGAAAGAGTTTCGCGCGCTCGGCCGCTGGCCGGTGCTGCTGCCGATGCTGATCTCGACCATGGCTTCAGTCAGCATGTTCAGCCTGTTCACCTACATCACACCACTGCTCGAAGAGGTCACCGGCCTGACGCCACACGGTGTCACTGGCGCGCTGTTGGCGATCGGCGTCGGTCTCACCATCGGCAATCTGATCGGCGGCCGCCTCGCCGACCGCAACCTGCTCTCGACCATCATCGGTGCATTCATCTGTCTCGTCATCGTGCTCGGCGCACTGGCGCTTGTGGTGCACATGGCGCTCCCGACGCTGGTGCTGCTGATCCTGTGGGGCGGTATCGCCTTCGCGCTGGTCTCGCCGCTGCAGATCTGGGTGGTCGATGCCGCCACGGATGCGCCGAACCTCGCCTCGACCCTGAACCAGGGCGCGTTCAATCTCGGCAACGCCACCGGCGCATGGATCGGCGGCGTCGCGCTGAATGCCGGCATGCACTACGCGCAGCTTCCGCTGCTCGCAGCGCTCGTCGCCATGGCCGGGCTCGGGCTCACGCTGAGCAGCTCCATTGACCGCCGGATCTTGCCGGCGCAGATCAGTCCGGCAGAATAGCGCCGCGACCGCGTAAACACTTTTTCGCATTTTCAAGGAATCGATTTTGGCCCTCAGGCGCGACAGTTTCGCCTTCACTGCCTTTCTGGGCACATTGACCGCATTACCCCCTCTGTCGATCGACATGGGATTGCCGGGTCTTCCGGCGATCGAGGCGAGTTTCGCCGACGCCGCAGGACGCGGACCGCTGACGCTCAGCCTGTTCCTGGCGGGCTTTGCGATCTCGCCGCTGATCTGCGGTCCCTTGGCTGACCGCTTCGGGCGCCGCGCAACCTTGCTGGATGGACTGCTGCTGTTCTCGACCGCGGCGGGCGCCTGTGCGCTCGCGCCGTCGTTTAGCGTGCTCCTCGCGTTTCGATTGCTGCAGGGCCTCGCCGCAGGCGCTTGCGCCATCCTGCCCTTCGCCATCGTGCGCGACCTGTTCGAACACGGCACGGCGCGCCACAAGCTGTCGCAGATCGCGGCGGTCCTCGGCATCGCGCCGATGATCGCGCCCGTGCTGGGCGGCTGGGTGATGACCGTCAGCGACTGGCGCACCATCTACGCGGCCCAGGCCGCCGTCGGACTTATCCTGCTGATCGTCGGCGCCATCAGCCTCGATGAATCCCAGCCGGTCGAGAAACGCCGCTCGCTCAATCCCGCGCAATTGATCGAAAGCTATCGCATGGTGCTGTCCGATCGCATCTTCGTCGGCTTCTCCCTGCTCTATGCCTTCGCCTTTGCCTGCATGTTCGCCTTCATCTCCGGCGCGCCATCCGTGTTGATCGGCAGCCTCGGTCTCTCCACCACGATGTTTGCGCTGCTGTTCGGGTTGACCTCCTGCGGCGTGCTGGTTGCCTCGCTGATCAGCGGAAGCCTGAGCCGCCGCCATGTGGCCTCACGCAAGATCATCATGGCCGGTCTGCTGCTGATGATCGCCAGCGCTGTTGTAGCCGTCGCTTTGGTGCCTGCCGGCGCCATCACGACGCTGTCGTTGATGCCGCTGATGGCGCTCACGATCTTTTCCTTCGGCCTGCTTGCACCGAGCACCAACCACGAAGCCTTGCAGAACCTGCCGCATGTGGCAGGTGCGGCAGCCGGCGTGATGCGATGTATGCAGATGGTCATGGGCGCCTTCGCCAGCGCCATGATCGCGGTGTTCGAACCGTTCGGGCATCCGGCGCTGGTGATGACCGGCCTGATGGCCGGCATGGCGCTCGCCGCCGGCGCGATCTATCTGTGGCTATTACCCAAGGCCAATTCCGGGCAGGATCATCGCGCGTAACAGGAGTACCCCATGAACGGAAAGATCGTCGTCATCACCGGAGCGTCCGGTGCGCTGGGTCAGGTCGTGCTCGACCGCGCCGTTAAGAGCGGTGCAACCATTGCCGCCATCGACCATTCCGCCAAGACGCCGGCCTCAACGCCAGATCGCTTGCAGATCGGCGGCGTCGACCTCTCCGATGCCGCGCAAGCCGACGCCGCCATCGCTGCAGTGGTCAAACAATTCGGCAAGATCGACGTGCTGATCAATATCGCCGGCGCATTCACCTTCGAGAATATTGCCGACGGTAACAACAAGAGCTGGGAGACGATGCATCGGCTCAACTTGCTCACGGCTCTCAATGCCTCGCGCGCGGCAATCCCGCATCTGACGTCGTCGAAGGCCGGACGGATCATCAATATCGGTGCGATGGGTGCGCTACAGGCCGGCGCCGGCATGGGGCCTTACGCCGCCTCGAAGGCTGGCGTGCATCGGCTGACGGAAACGCTCGCCGCCGAGCTGAAGGGCAAGGTCACGGTCAATGCCGTATTGCCGTCGACGATCGACACAGCCGCGAACCGCCGCGATATGCCCAATGCCGATTTTTCAAAGTGGGTCACGCCGGACGAACTCGCCAGCGTGATCCTGTTCCTGGCGAGCGATGCGGCGAGTGCGTTGACCGGCGCGCTGCTGCCGGTAAGCGGACGGGTTTAGCCACTATTTGTCCCACGCTCCGCCCTCATCCTGAGGAGCGGCCGCTTGGCCGCGTCTCGAAGGATGATTGCATATCACCAACTCATGGTTCGAGACGCGCGCTAAAGTAGCGCGCTCCTCACCATGAGGTCGGAGCCCAGACTACCCGGCGTTGCCCCAGATCTTTTTCTTCTTGCCGAAAGCCGGCTTGGCAGCTGGCGCACCGCCATCGCGCTTGGCCTTGGCGACGTAGGGCGGCTTGTCCGCGCGAGGTTTCTTGTCGAACTTCGGCTTGCCTTCGTAACGCGTGTCTTCGCTGCGCGGCTTTGCATAAGCCGGCTTGTCGGCGCGCACCGGATCGTATTTCGGCTTGCCGTCGAACTTGGGCTTGCCTTCATACTTCGGCTTGTCGTCGAAACGCGGTTTGCCCTCGTAGCGCGGCTTGTCGCCCTGATAAGGTTTATCGCTCTTCGGCTTGTCCTTCCAGGACTTCTCCTTATAGGCACCCTTGTCCTTGAAATCTGGACGGTCGCCATCGGATCTGAAGCTGGGCTTGCGCGGGCGCTTGTTGGAATAGTCGCGATCTTCCGGCGCCGTGCGGTTCGATGCGACCGCGCCTTCCGGACCGTTGGCCAGCGGCTCGATGTGGATATTGTCTTCCTTGTCCGGACGCTTGATCATCGTCGCGAACTTCTCGGCCGCGGCTGCCGAAATCTCGAATTCCGAATTGCCGTCATAGATCTTGATCGCGCCGATATCCGCCTTCTCGATGCCGCCGCGACGGCAGATCATCGGCAGCAGCCAGCGCGCTTCGGCATTCTTCTGCCGGCCGATGGCGACACGGAACCACTTGGCGCCCTCGCCCATCGGTTCGCTCTTCTTCGGGGTCTTGCGGACCGGCGCGCCTTCCTCGTCCCGGCGACGGCTGCCTGGGCGATCCTCGCGACCGCGGAACGTGCCGGGATCCTGCACATCTTCAGGCGACGGCAGACGCGAGCGATACAGCCGCGCCAGCGCCGCTGCGATCTCCTCGGCCGAACGCTCGGCGAGCATCGCGCGCGCCAGCGTCAGATCGTCCTCGGTGGACTCTTCAGTGAACAGCGTGTCCTGCAGCATGCGCTGCTGATCGAGCACACGGATTTCCTCGACGGTCGGCGCTGATCCCCAGACGGCATCCGTGCCAGCGAGATTGAGCAGCATCTCGGCGCGGCGACGGCGCGATGGAGGCACCAAGAGAACACTGACGCCCTTGCGGCCGGCACGCCCAGTACGACCCGAACGATGCTGCATCACTTCGGGATCGTTCGGCAGATCGGAGTGAATGACGAGGCCGAGATTCGGAAGATCGATACCGCGCGCAGCCACGTCGGTAGCGACGCAAACGCGTGCGCGACCATCGCGCAGCGCCTGCAGCGCGTGAGTACGCTCGTTCTGGGACAGTTCGCCCGAGAGAGCGACGACCGAGAAGCCGCGCTCCAGCAGGACGGTCTGCAGATGGTTCACCGCGTTGCGGGTGTTGCAGAACACGATGCTGCTCGGCGATTCAAAATAGCGGAGCACGTTGACGACAGCGTGTTCGACGTCGTTCGGCGAAATCCGGATCGCGCGATATTCGATGTCGGAGTGACCGCCTTCGGTGCCTGCGACTTCGACGCGGAACGCCTGCTGCTGATACTGCTTGGCGAGATTGGCGATGCCGCGCGGCAGCGTCGCCGAGAACAGCAGCGTACGGCGGGATGCCGGCGTGGTCCTGAGGATGAACTCCATGTCCTCGCGAAAGCCCATGTCGAGCATTTCGTCGGCTTCATCGAGCACCACGGCCTTCAGTTCGGAGACGTCGAGGCGATTGCGACGCAGATGGTCGCAGAGACGTCCGGGCGTACCGACAACGATGTGCGCGCCTGCGGCCAACTCGCGCTGCTCCTTGCGCGGATCCATACCGCCCACGCAGGAAACGACGCGTGCGCCGGCATATTGATAGAGCCAGGTCAGCTCGCCATGCACCTGCAGCGCGAGTTCGCGCGTCGGTGCGACGATCAGCGCCAGCGGCGATCCAGCCTTCGGCAGCTTCTCCGCGCCTTCGAGCAGATTTTCGGCGATCGCCAGACCATAAGCGACGGTCTTGCCGGAGCCAGTCTGCGCCGACACGAGAAGATCACGACCGACAGCATCGTCAGCGAGGACAGCGGCCTGGACGGGGGTGGATTCATTGTAGTTGCGCTCAGCCAACGCGCGGGCGAGCGACAGACCAGTCGAGAGAAATGACACAGATGTAAACCTTGGTTGCAGCGGACCGCGTCGCGGTCGGACTCATTGAGATCCACGGGATCAATACTTGGGACCAAACGGAAACGAATCTGCCGCCCTTCAGTTGGCGGTCACGTCGGGTCCAGGAGTCCGGTGCGTATCGGGATCGACGGAGCTTTACGCTGCTTCGCAGCAAAAGGCCAATCATTGCTGCCATGTGCCGGCGAAATCGGGCGAATTGAGGTTAACCCTCACAGAATTGCGCCAGCACCGGTATTTTGTCGCTCAAATTTCGCTGGGAGGCTTTTTAACGTCCTCTTCCGTCTTTGGCCCCTCCTGCTTGAAAGGTACCAGGAGCCAAAGAGTCAGGAAGGTGAACAGCGAGATGACGACCGCCACATCATAGGCGCCGAGGCCCACGGCAGCGCCAGTTGCGCCGGTTGCCCACAGACTGGCTGCTGTGGCGGTACCACGCACCGAGCCGTTGTCTTTCAAAATGGCGCCACCGCCGATAAACCCCATGCCGGTCATCAGACCTTCGACAATGCGCGCTGTGCCTTCGGGATGACCGTTCAGAAACCCCTCGGTCGCCTGGACGATGCCGCAGGTGGCAAGCGCCACCAGCGGAAAGGTCCGCAGCCCGGCGCTGCGCTCGGCGCGCTCACGATTCCAGCCGATGGGCAGCGCTAGAACATAAGCGATCGACATAGCGATCAGATGCGGCAACAGACGAAAGCTGTCCGACATTTCCAGAAGGGTCTTCACCGCGGGTCTCCGATCGCACAGGGATAAGGCGCCTCGGGTGTCGCCGCGGGCCAACCCGGATAAACTCCGCCGGTGAGTCGCGGTTGCAGCGGCGCATCGTCTCATGGACCTCGGCTTGGACGTTCGATTTGGAAACCTCGCTCTACCTCCCGGTGAAACGCTTCCTCGAAGGCCTTGGCTTTACCGTCAAAGGCGAGATATCAGGTTGCGATCTCGTGGCGCTGAATGGCGATGATCCGCCAATCGTCGTGATCGGCGAGCTCAAGCTCAGCTTCAATCTCGAACTGATCCTGCAGGCTGTCGATCGCGCCGGCGCCTGTGATGAAGTCTGGGTCGCCGCCAAGCTCTCCATCCGCGGCAAGGGGCGCGAAAGCGATGCGCGCTACCGCAACCTGTGCCGCAGACTCGGTTTCGGCATGCTCGGAATTACGGAAGCCGGCGGTGTCGAGGTTCTCGTCGCGCCTGCCACTGTCGCGCCCCGACGCAATCCGAAGAAGCGTTCACGCCTCGTTACCGAACACAAGAAACGTCAAGGCGATCCTGCCCTTGGCGGCAGCACGCGCGCGCCGATCATGACGGCCTATCGTCAGCAGGCGCTCGCTTGCGCAGCGATGCTTGTCGTCGGTCCGCGCAAGGTGCGTGAGCTCACGCCGGATTATCCGGATGCGCAGAAGATCCTGCATCGCAACGTCTATGGCTGGTTCGAAAGTCCGGCGCGCGGCACCTACGCGCTCACCGATGCGGGTTACGCGGCGCTGAAACGTTGGCCGCAACCCCAACGGGATACCGCCCCGCCATCCGCTTTGTCGTAAAGCTACCGATCAAACTCTTTCTCGTTTTCCGGGAACAAGTTTGCATGGCTGCTTTGTCGCGGTAATTCCATATTGCAATGCAACAACTGCTCGCTTAGGTATCGCAAATCAACACTGAGGCGAGCGATGAGCGAAGACTGGAACACGAAATATGGAACGCGGCGCGTACGGCGCGATCCCCCGACCCTGGAAGAAGCCATCTTCGCCGCGATGGGTATCACCGAGGATCTCGATCAGCAGGCGGAGATCGCCGCCTCGCTGATGGGCATGCCGTTCGACGCCGTGCAGGCTGAAGTGAAGAAGGCCAATCGTTCGACCGGCACACTGCGCGTGACCCGCGTTATCGCAGGCGAGCAAGGTGCTCAGCGTTCGGTGGTCGTGGAACGTCGCGTGACGCGCAAATTCGGTAACGACAAGCGCATCTGATTTTGAGGGCGCTCACAGCCCTGCCCGCAGTCGCAATAAAGGCCTCGTTCACCACGAGGCCTTTATTCTTTGTCGCGATAGTTTCTTGGCTCAGGACGATTTGCCCCAGCCGGCGAGCTTCAACCACAGACCCCAATAAGCCCGGTTATAGTCGGCCACCGCGCGCGCCACATCGAGCGCCGAGGTCTTGGGCTGCGGCGCGACACCTGCGCCCATGGGATCGCGCAGGTCTATAACTCCCGTGGATTCACCGTGCCGGAACGACAGGTGCGCACCGAACTTGTTGGCCAGTGCGCGCATCGCATCGTTCTGCGCGCCGGTGGTAATACGCAGCCTCGCGTAGCCCATCGACCGCGCCTTGGCGATCAGCTTGGTGAACAGGATGCTGCCAACGCCCTTGCGGCGCACGATCGATTCAACGCTGAAGGCGATCTCGGGCAGCGAGTCCGGCGACAGGTCGGCCTGATGCAATTCAGCGGCGCCGCGTACGATGCCATCCTCGAAGTAAACGAGAATGACGGTGCCGGTATTGACGGACTTCTCGGCGTAACGTGCGACCCATTCGTCGTCGAGCGAACCGTTGAAACGATCGCGGCGGCTTTCGCGGTCCAATCTCAAGAGATGATCGCGGAACAGCGGCAGCTCGCGGGCTGCAAGGACACGCACATGTCCGCGGGCCGGAGCCCTGGTCGAAATGGCGATGGTGGTGGCTGCGTCTAACATGGTCAAAATCCTCAAGTTGCCCTCGAGGAAAGCGTCGATTCCCTAGACACCCTATATTGTGCGACGCACCATAAAATACAAGGGCGCAGATGCCGCACCTGCCAGCGCCCACTGCAAGTGAGCCATGCAATTATCCAGCATTAACAAAACCTTAAACGCGACATACCACCGCCTTACAGCACCAGTTGGGTCTGCGTCACGACGCCCACCAGCTTGCCCTCTTCGGTCTCGATTCGGGTCTGCCATACCTGCGTTCTGCGCCCCCGATGAACCGGTGTTGCGATCGCACGCACGGTGCTTCCTGCTTTCGCCCCGCCTGTGAAATTGGTCTTACTCTCGATGGTCGTCGTTCCCTTGGCGCCCTCCGGCAGATTGATGACCGTCGCCGCCGCACCAACCGCATCGGCGAGCGCCATCACCGCGCCGCCATGGATCGTATGGCCGAGTGTGCACAGGTCCTCGCGCACCAGCATCGTGGCAACGACGCGTTCCTGGTCGGCGTCGGTAAAGGTCACACCCATCGAGACGGAAAACGGCATCGCGAGGCTGTGGATCTTGTCGAGCGGCGTCATGCTGGCCTCAACTCCCTGCGGTTTGTCTTGCCCATCATCATGCGGGCTTGATGAAATTTCACGACACAACGGCATGTCGTGACAAGAGCTTTGTTAACAGGCATATCGGCATCATGCGCCACTTCCCGCCAAGCCGGATCGTCTCCCTTACGGAAGAGACCGTGGAGACGCTGTACCTGCTCGGCGAACAGGATCGCATCGTCGGCGTCTCCGGCTATGCGGTGCGGCCGCCGCAGGTGCGGCGCGAGAAGCCGCGGGTGTCCGCGTTCATCTCAGCCGATGTGCCGAAGATCCTCGCACTCGATCCTGACCTTGTGCTGTGCTTCTCCGATCTGCAGGCTGAAATCGCCGCAGACCTGACGCGCGCCGGCGTCGCCGTTCATGTATTCAACCAGCGCGACATCGCCGGCATTCTGGCGATGATCCGAACGCTCGGCGCGATGGTGGACGCGAGCGAACGCGCAAATCAACTCGCAACGCAGTTTGAGCTGCGACTTTCTAGCGTCAAAGCTGCGGCAGACTTGCGGCAGACGAAGCCACGCGTCTATTTCGAGGAGTGGGACGATCCGCTGATCACCGGGATCGGCTGGGTGTCCGAACTGATCGAGATCGCCGGCGGCGAAGACGCTTTTCCCCAGCTTCGACATCAGAAGGCAGCGAAGGATCGCATCGTCATGCCAGCCGACGTGATTGCCGCGGCCCCCGATGTGATCCTCGCTTCGTGGTGCGGCAAGAAAGTCGTGCCCGATAAAATCCGGCAGCGACCGGACTGGAACGCGATTCCTGCCGTGCGCGACAATCGCATCTATGAGATCAAATCGCCGCTGATCCTGCAGCCAGGACCAGCAGCGTTGACGGACGGACTCGACGCGATCGTCGCGGCGCTGTGGCCGTAACCGGCACGAGCACCGACGCCGTCATCCTGAGATGCTCGCCCCTTACCCCTTCGGGTACTGCAGAAAATAGGCATCTGTCAGCGCATCTTCGAGCAGCCGGCCTTCCGAATATGCTTGCAAGGATGCCGGCCGTTCGACGCCGGGCAACAACCGCGGACACGGCTCCGGCGCACCGATCACCGTCCTCACCGGAATGCGCTCGGCATAGATCGGCAGTTCGTAATCCTCGTCATCGTCAGCCACGCCCTTGGCGCGAATTTTTGCCGACGCCTCCTCGATCTCCATGGCGATAAAGGACGTCGCCTTCATCTCCTGTGCCGTGGTCTCGCGCAGACTTGCCGTACGATCCGGAAAGAAACGGTCGACCATGGCGATGCCAGCCTGCTCCTTCTCGTCGGGATCGGTGACGAGATAAGCGTTTCCGAATGCCATCACCGCACGGTAGTCCGCCGAATGATTGAAGCCGCAACGTGCCAGCACGAGGCTGTCGAGAAAGGCCACCGTGAGACAGACGCGTTGCTGCGCGGTCTGGTTCTTCAGCATGCGGCTCGCGCTACTGCCGTGCCAGTACAGTTTCGTGCCTTCGCGCCAGAAGAAGGTCGGCGTGCAATAGGGCTGCCCGTCGATCACATAGGACACATGGCACATCATCGATGCGTCCAGAATTTGATGCACGGTCTCGTGGTCGTAGAAGCCGCGGTCATGGCGTCGCTTCACGCGATTGCGCGCCGTGAGCGGATATGACGCGATGTCTGCGTTCGTCGGTTCAGCGGTCTTCAGTTGGGCTGTGGTCACGGCAATCCCCCGTCAATTGGAAGTGTTCGAATGTGTTGTACCGCCGCATTTGGTCTGCGATAGTGCCAATTCCATGCGAAAAATTCCGACCAATTTGGCGAAGCCAATTCCGAAACCCGAGCTACCGCTCGATCTCACGGGCGCACATATCACCGAAGGATCGTCCTCGCAGGATCGGCTCTATCAGGCGCTGTGCCATGCCATCACCGGCGGCGTTGCCAAACCCGGCGAAGCTCTGCCGCCATCGCGTATCCTTGCGAAGCAAACCGGTTTTCAACGCAATGCCGTCACCAATGCCTATGAGCGTCTAATCGCCGATGGCTTTGCCGTCGCACACGTCGGCTCCGGCACCTTCGTCGCCGCGCGGATTCCGACGCGGAGTAGCAGCAAGCCGACAAAGGCCATCGCCATCGACGCGCCGCAGCGGGGCACGCTCGCTCTCGGCTGTACCGATATCGACGAACAGGCGCTGCGCCGTTTTCGCGCTTTCGCCGGCCGCCGCCTGCGCGCTTTCGGCGCCGAGCATCTGCACTACGGCGATCCCCGCGGCAGTCATGAACTACGCACCGCCATCGCCAATCATCTTCTGTCAGCGCGCGGGCTGCGCTGCGATCCCGATCAGATCATGCTGACATCGGGCACACAGCACGGGCTGCGCATCGTGCTGTCAGCCATTCTCAAGCCAGGCGAACAGATCTGGTGCGAGGACCCCGGTTACCCCGCCGCACGAAAATCGATCGAACATTGCGGCGCCCGGCCGGTGTCGGTGCCGGTCGATGACTTCGGCCTGATCGTCGCCAGGGGCCGTGCCACGGCGCCATCTGCGCGCGCGGCCTATGTCACGCCCTCGCATCAATTTCCACTCGGCGTGCAAATGGCGATGCCGCGGCGTCTTGAATTGCTCGACTGGGCGAAGGACGCCGGCGCATGGATCTTCGAAGACGATTACGACAGCGAGTTTCGCTATGACGGCGCGCCGTTGCTGTCGCTCGCCGGCATCGATCACCTGCAACGCGTGATCTATATGGGCACGTTTGCCAAGACTCTGTTTCCCGGTCTGCGCATCGGCTACTGCGCCCTGCCCGAACGCCTGATTGGCCCGGTCACGACGGCGCGCGCGGCGATGGACCGCTTTCCCGGCACATTGATGGAAGGCGCCGTCGCCGACATGTTGAACTCCGGCGCCTTCGCGGCCAACCTGCGCAAGATGCGGAACATCTATCGCGAGGCGCGCGACGCTCTGGCGACAACGTTGACGGATGCGTCGGACGGGCAACTGACCGTGCCGGTGCCGTCACAGGGCCTGCATCTGGTGGCGAAGTTCGCGCCCGCGACGTCGCTTGAGATCGCCGCAAAGGCCAAGGCTGCAGCCGGCGTCGAGGGCTGGTTGCTGGCTGACACCTATCTGCGCGCCCGCCCTGCGCCGGGCTTCGTGCTCGGCTTCGCCGGCCATCCCATTCGTGAGCTTGTCACATCGGCGGAAAGACTGGCGAAAGCCTCAGCGGCGAGTTTGCGCGCCCACCGCAAGCCTGCAGCAAAGACGCGTGGAACCCGCGTGGGGGGCTAAAACTTGAGGCTGGCTGGCACTCAATGCCGGCAACCGCTGCGCTTCTAGAATCGGATGCGCATCCCTACAATCCAGGCAGACAAAATGCCCAGCAGGCAGATCTGCCCCCAACGGAGACCTCATGTCCGGCAATCGCAACGTGCTCTATCTGATCATCGGCGCGCTGATCGTCGGCATCGGCGTGCTCGGCTACAATCTCTACCAGACCAAGAAAGAACCCAGCGGGCTGCAGATCAATGTCGGCCCCGACGGCCTCAAGATCCAGAACAAGTAATAAAGGTCGCACAATGCGCTCGGCAATTTGGCTATCAGGAATTCTGGCTTCGCTTGCGTTAGCGACGCCGGCGCTTGCGATCGATCAGGTCAACCGCGAACAGGACATTGTTGATGTCCGCCTCGGCCAGCGCATTCTGGTCGATGACGGCTCTTGCCCCACCGGCCAGATCAAGGAAGTGTCCGGCACGACGCTGACCACGTCCGGTGTGACGCGTGTTCGCAAATGCGTTCCCCGCGCGGGCACCAAGACGCGCTAGTCGAAGACATGCTCATCAATGCCGCAGCGGCTCGCTTGGCGGCACCGGTGAACCGGTCTGGCCCACACTCGCACCGCCATCGATCGCTAGCGTAATCCCTGTGATCCAGCGGGCCTCGTCGCTGGCAAGAAACAGAACACCATAGCCGATATCCCAGCCGGTCCCTTCGGTGCCCAGCAGTGTGCCCGCTGCGCGCGCCTTGCGCATCTCATCGCTCATGCCACGCGACGCCACCATCGGCGTATAGACCGTGCCGGGCGCGATGCAGTTGACGCGAATGCCGTCGCGGCCGTGATGTGCCGCCATCGCTCTGGTGAGGCCGATCACCGCCGATTTCGACGTTGGATACAACAAGCTCGGATGGCCACCACGCAGGCCGGCGATCGACGTCAGGTTGATAATCGAGCCGCCGCCGGATTTCATCATTTCCGGAATCGCATACTTCGCCATCAGCATCATTGAGGCAACGTTGATACGCATGGCGCCGTCCCAGGCGCGGTCGTCGACCTCGATGGCGTCGCCGCGCGGCCCGGTGAGGCCAACATTGTTGACGAGGATATCAAGACGGCCAAAGCCTTCGACGGTGCGTTCGACGATCGCCTCGCATGACGCGCGATCACTGACATCGCCGTCATAGATCTGCGTGATGCCGCCCTCCACAGCGATCAATCGCGCGGTTTCTTCGGCAGCGTCTACGTCGGTGTCGACCAACGCGACGCGCGCGCCATGCCGCGCCAACAACACCGCTGCGGCACGTCCGTTGCCAATGCCATCGCCGCGGGAACCCGCACCGGTGATAATGGCGACCTTGCCTTTCAATCGATCGTCACGCTGGGGCTGCGCCATATCCATCAGAACATGCCGTTGGTGTTAGCGGATTTTTCCGGGATCGGCTGAACGGCATCCCAATGTTCGACGATCTTGCCGTTCTCAAGCTTGAAGATGTCGATGATCGCGTTACCGCGCGTGCCCTTTTCGCGCACGGCATGCACATGCAGGATCACATAGTCGCCGTCGGCGAAGACCTGCTTGATCTCGCTATGCGAGTCCGGGAATTTCTCCCGCAGGAAACCAATAAAGCCTTTGAAGCCCTCGATGCCGTCAGCCGCATTGGGATTGTGCTGAACGTAACGCGGACCGAAATATTTGGATGCCGCCTCGAAGTCCTTTTGATTGAGGCCCTTCTCATAGAATTCGACGACGGTTTTCTTGTTGGCTTCCTGGGTGCTGGCATCTGCAGCTAACGCCGCGCCGGTCAGAAATATCGAGACACACGTCAAGCCGATCGAAACAAATCGCATAAAAAATCCCTCGGTTCCCACCAATTCAATTAGTAGCGAATCCACCCACCTAACGGTGGTGTAGCAAAACGCTATCATCGGCAGTAACGGGATGACGAGAGGGAAAGACAGAAATCCGCTATCATTTTGGCGCGACAACGCAGCGCAAAAAGATCACGCGAACTAACTGAGTGGTTCAATCCAGCGGCGCCGGATCATACATGCATTGCAGGGTCGGCTTCGCGATCTGCGTGAAGGTCGCGCTGATCATCGACTGCTTCGATGCCGGGATCCAGTCCTTCTCGATCGTAGGTACGCCGCGCTCACTGATGCCCCGCAGCAGTGCCTCGCGCAAATCAGCGTCTTCCACCGTTGCCACGGCGTGGTCATGCAGGCAGCCGCACACTTCTTCCGGATGCGCCCAGCGCCCGACCATATGCGGCGAGCACAAACGAACGAACTCGCCACGCTGGTCCGGCAACTTCCGCCACGACCAGATCTGCGCCTGCGCTGCACTTCCCGTGATGGAACTTGCAAGGGTGGCAGCGACAACAATGGCGGTCAGAAAACGTGGTCGGGTCATTTCAAAACTTTTCTTGTTGTTTCTCGGGTGTCCACCCGCGATCGAAATCAGCGTGCGTAGGCAACGACCATTGGCGCAACAGCGCCGATCACGGGCGAACCGGTAAAGGCGAAGGTGCCGATACCCGGCAGGTTACCCTCAATGGAACCGGCCATCGACGGGCCAGCCAGGATGAAGGCGAAAGCGAGGATGAAGCTGATGGTACGCATCTGACGTCTCCAATTCGGCAGCTGCCCCCCGCGTCGTTGGCAAATGGATAGCCAATGCGGGTTTCGGCACGTCTGCGGCCCAAGAGGAAAATGGTTTCGTCCCCCTGCTGAATTGTTTCGTGGCGCCCATGCCGACGACACAATCCGGGCGGCAAATCTGCGAACGGCTTAGAAAGAACGCCTTGGAAAGGATGTCTCGAAAGTTCGTCCGGCTGTCGCACGCCCTTAACAAAACTGAACCGAAACGCGGCTAAAGCGACTTCAGGAGAGCGTATGCAACCTTTTCAGGCGACTGCGCGTTTCTGTTCACCTCGAAGAGAAGGAATGCAGTCGTGGGAACTGGCAACAACGACGTTGGCAAGGATACCCCGATCAGCGCCCCCGGACGGCCACTGGTCTCCACGGTACACTCGCGCGCCAAATGCCAAGGCGCCATGTCGCAGCAGGGCTACGGCTCACACGGCAACGAGTGCTATCCGCAGCAGCTGGTCCAGCTCGTAGGCTATCGTGACCCGCAGCCGCAGCAGTCATGGGACCGCTTGCGCACGAAACGCGTCGTCACCCACTCCGCCGAATAGCGAAGCAGGGCTAAGTTCTAGCGGCCAAGAGTTCGCTTATTTGATGAAGTCGCCGCATTTCTGCACGGCGGCGTCTGACTGCCCCCAGGGCATGATCGGAACTGATGACGTCGAGTTCTTCGGCGAACCCTCGATGATCCGGTCCGAATAGACCATGTAAACCAGCACGTTTCGCTTGGCGTCGCAGCCGCGGACGATTTGCATTTTCTTGAAAAAAAGGCTGCGGCGCTGCCGGAACATATCCTCGCCCTGATCGCTCTTGGCCTTGAACGTAATCGGGCCGATCTGCCGGCACGCGAGCGAGATGTCCGAGACTTCTTCGGCCAGACCGAGCCAGCCCTTGAAGCCACCTTTTTCCGGCACGGTGAAGTGGCAGGCGACGCCTTCGACTTCAGGGTCATCGACGCCATAGGTCGCCAGCTTGTCGTTCGGACTGAGCCATTTGAACACGGTGGAGCGCCGAAAGATCAGATCCGGCTCGTCCGCAGCGTGTGCCGGGACAATTGCAAACACCGCGAATGCCGAAAGCGCCAGGACGCCGCGCCGCAACATCTTGATGAGCCCGCCAGATCCATTAAACGTCATGCAACTCTCCGTGACCGATCCAGAATATGTAGGCATTCCAACCGGATTCGGAAGCCAGGATGCCCCTCTGTTAATTCAATGTGAGGCTTTTTTGCTAGGCTGATCCCGACTCAGCGGTAGCCAGATCACTCATGCTGGTGAACCCATCTCGCGCCTGCGAGACTAATGTTTTCAGATGGATTCGAGGATATTGGACGTGGGTGCATTTCAATTGTCGCGGGGATCAAAGGACAAGAGCCGTTTTCTGAGCAGCACGATTTTTTCCGGCAGCTTCCTGCGGATTGCACTCGTCGCCATGGCCGGCATGACCGTGGCGATGCCTGCCGATGCCGCGGTGTTCTGGACCGACGAAAACCCAATGATCATGCGGGAGATCGAACCGCCGGCGCCGCAACCGCAGCAGCGCCAGAAAAAGCTGAAGCGCCTTGGCGCCAGACTTGAGAAACAGGTCAAGGAACACACCAAGCCGGTCGGCCCGCTGGTGATCGCCATCTCGATCGAGCGACAGTCCCTGCGGGTGTTCGACGCAAACGGCCTGTTCGCGGAAACGCCGGTCTCCACCGGCATGCGCGGCCATTCGACGCCCATGGGCGTGTTCAGCATCATCCAGAAGAACAAATGGCACCGCTCCAACATCTATAGTGGCGCGCCGATGCCCTACATGCAGCGTATCACCTGGTCGGGCATTGCTTTGCATGCCGGCGCGCTGCCAGGCTATCCGGCGTCCCACGGCTGCATCCGCATGCCGATGGCCTTTGCGACCAAAATCTGGGGCTGGACCCGCATGGGCGCCCGCGTGATCATCGCGCCCGGCGAGATCTCTCCTGCGGAAATTTCGCATCCGCTGCTCGCCGCTCAGAAAATCGCGCCGGGTCCGGTCGCGGCAGCGGCGCCTCAAGACGTCCAGACATCGCCAAAGGCTGATAAGGCATCGGCAGATGTGAAGCTACAAGACCTCGGTCTGAGGCCATCAGCCGCCGACCGCGCCAAGACTCAGGACAAGACCCAGACCGCCGATGCCAGCAATGCGATGACAAAACCGGCGCCTGCGACTGTGATGTCGGACGCCACACCTGCAAAGGTCGAAACCGCCGTCAAAGCCGCCGAGCCCGAGATCATGACGCGCCGCGATCTCGACGCCGCGATCGCCAAGGTCGTCGAATTGCCGACCCCCGAGGTCAAATCGGCAGAGACCGTCGCGGAAGCGCCAGCCAAGCTTGAGCCTGCCAAGACGGAAGCCCCGAAGGCGGAAATCGCAAAAGCTGATGTCGCACCGGTCGCCGCCAGCGTGCCCGACGCCAAGAAGGACGAAACGCGCCCTGCGGATGCAGCGAAGGCCGAAATGTCTACGGCCTCCCCGGCGCCCGCTGCCGATGCGACGCCAAAGCGGTCCGGCCAGATTGCTGTGCTGGTCAGCGGCAAGGACGGCAAGCTCTATGTGCGGCAGAATTTCGCGCCGCTGTTCGAGACGCCGATCGCCATCAAGCCCAGCGATCGCCCGCTCGGCACTCACATCTTTACCGCCCGCACCGACAAGGATGATGCCAAGGCATTTCACTGGACCACAGTCTCGCTGCCTGCCGTCCCGCATCGCGCCGACGAGGACGACAATGTTTCGCGTCGCCGCAAATCCACTGGTGCCGTTGAGGTGAAAGCCCGACCGCTGCCGAACAGCGCCGCCGAAGCGCTTGACCGCCTGACGATCCCCGCGGACGCCATGGCACAGATTACCGAAGCGCTCACGAGTGGCGGCTCCATCGTGGTGTCCGATCAGGGCATTACCGCCGGCGGCGAGACCGGCCAGGGCACCGAATTCGTGGTGCCGCTGCGCTAGCCTCGTTCACTCCGGCCCTGTAACAGCTTGTTGAGTGCGTCATCTCGGAGATGACGCTACTCTGCTCGCGACACAGGCTGGGCTACGACGAATGGCGATGATCAATCGCAGGCAGATACTGACAACGGTATTGGGCGCGGCAAGTGCTGTGGCGGTCGCGCGTCACGCCTCGGCGCAAGGCGCCGTGAGCCGCATGACCGCCTATGGCTTCGCGTTTCCCGGCCTCAAGGGTGGCGACATCAAACTTGCCGACTATGCAGGCCGCCCGATCATGGTGGTCAATACCGCCTCGCAATGCGGCTTCACCCCGCAATATGCCGGGCTTCAGACACTGTGGACCGAGTTCCGCGAGCGCGGCTTGATGATTGTCGGCGTACCGTCCAATGACTTCGGCGGACAGGAGCCGGGCAGCGCCAAGGAGATCGCCGACATTGCCGAGGGACATTTCGGTATCGGCTTCCCGATGGCCGCCAAGACCGTCGTGAAGGGACCGAACGCACACCCGTTCTACAAATGGGCGGCAGAGGCACGGCCGCGCGACCTGCCGCGGTGGAACTTCCACAAATATCTGGTCGGACGCGATGGCTACCTCACCGACTCCTTTGCCTCCGAATTCGAACCGACCGACACACGCATCAAGACCGCCGTCGGACGCGCCCTGACCGCGGCTTGAGCGGTTCAATGTCGATCCGGGCACTGACTGGGGATAAGGGCCGTTGCCATAGCGGTACCGCCTGAAATCGCGCTAGAATTGCGGCCACGACCATCTGGATCAGCCCGGCCACCTCGCTGACGACGCTGGTCGCAGGTCAAGGGGAACGTGATGCGCAGTGCGGCAGGTCTGATTTTTGCGAGCGCGATTTCATTGTGGGCGGCAGGCGCACAGGCGCAGGCACCCAAAGCCGGAGCCCCCGCGGCAACGCCTGCGCCGCCACCCGCCGCTGCACCTGCCCCCGCCAAATCGACCTGCGCCAATCCCGATGCGCTCGGCGTCAGCCGTGTGGTCGAGATCGACACGACGGGCGGTCCGGGCTTCGGCTTCGAACATTTCAAGCAGCTCGACTTCCTGCGCGACAAGGAAGTGGTGCTGACCTTCGACGATGGTCCATGGCAGACCACAACGCCGACCGTGTTGAAGACGCTGGCCGACGAATGCGTCAAGGCAGTGTTCTTCCCGATCGGCAAGCACGCTACCTATTATCCGGAGGTGCTCAAGCAGGTCGCTGCGGCCGGCCATACCATCGGCGGACACACCTGGGCCCATATCGCGCTGACCAACAAGAAACTGACCCAGCAGCAGCGCATCGATGAAATCGAGAAAGGCTTCAGCGCCGTGAAGTGGGCACTCGGCTCAGCCCCCGCACCGTTCTTCCGCGCTCCGGCGCTGCAGCACCCGCCGGAAATCGTCACCTATCTCGGCACGCGCAACATGGCGATCTTCTCCTGTGACATCGACTCGTTCGACTTCAAGACGCGCAAGTCCGAACAGGTCATCACCAATGTGATGACCAAGCTCGACAAGCTCGGCAAGGGTATCATCCTGATGCACGACTTCCAGAAGCACACCGCCGAAGCGCTGCCGACCCTGCTGCGCAAGCTCAAGGCCGGTGGCTACAAGGTCGTGCATATGCGGGCCAAGGCGCCCGTACAGACCATCGCGTCCTATGATGAAGCGATCGTCAAGGACGCCAAGCTGCCGACGGTCAGCAGCCGTCCTGTGAACAGCGTCGTCCAGACGATCTCGGAATAATGAGGACGCGTCGACGCCCCTGATGCCCGCATTTCGTTTCAACGGCTACGTCATCGCCTCGGCGGACGGCATGCTCGCCGACGCAAGTGGCGTGATGCCCGATACCCTCAAATTTCCCGGCGACCTCGCCTTTTTCACCGCAGGTCTCGACCGTGCCGATCTGATCGTGCACGGCAGGCATTCGTTCGAGGATCAGCCGAACTCACCGAAACGCAAGCGTATCATCGTCAGCCGCAGCATCGCTGCCATAGGCCCCGATCCCGAAAACAACAAAGCCACGCTGTGGAATCCGGCCGGCGCATCTTTCGAAGACGCTTGCGCGCATGCGGGCGTTTATGCCGGCACCGTCGCCGTCATCGGCGGCCCCAGCGTATTCGAGATGTTCTTTGATCGCATCGACGTGTTTTGGCTGTCGCAGGCGCCGCATGTCCGCCTGCCCGGCGGCGAGGGATGCTTCCCCGGCGTCCCCGAACGATCACCGCAGGACATTCTCTCCAGTCACGGCCTGCAAGCGAGCGAGGTCCAGATCCTCGACTCCGCGCATGAAGTCACAGTAACGGCCTGGCGGCGGGTGTCCTGAGCGAGGACTATACTTCGTTGTAGCCGCCCGGCAGCCGCGCGCTGCGGCCGATACCGGCGATCATGAAGAGGCCGCCGATCAGCGACAGGTTCTTCAGCGCGTGGATCATCTGGTTCTTGGCCTCAGGGCCTGTCAGGTTCCAGAAGTCGTGGAAGTAGAACGTTGCGGCCATCACGAACAGCACCAGCACCAGGGCGAAGAAGCGCGCGCCCAGATTCAGCGCGACGAGGATACCGCCGACCAGTTCCAGTGTCGCAACGGCGATTGCAAGAATCTGCTTCAATTCCATGCCCGCCAGCCCTTCGAGCTGTGTCGCATAGGGCGTCACGACCGCAGGGATCGTCGGGATAACCTTGTTCGCGATCGCATCTGCTGTTGCGCTGAGGTCGAGAAACTTGGATGCGCCGGACGCAATGAAGATCACGGCAAAGAGAATGCGCCCGAAAGTAATAAACGCTGGCATTGGTCGGCCTCGCTGGACTACAATAAATACTTGTCGAAATACGTGACGAGTATGATCATTCCATCACATTTTTCAAACGAACAAATGGATGACCTCGTTGGCGTCATCCATTTGTCGCGATGCTTCTCAGATTGGCGAACTATCCAAAAGCGCAATAGCCGGGCAGCATCCAGCCAGCGCGAGGCTGACTGAACGCGCTAGCCGAATAGGCTCGCCTGCGGACGCCCTGCACGCTCCTGCGCCTCGACAGCCGCAACCGCCGTCATGTTGAGGATACCACGCGCTGTCACCCCCGGCGTCAGGATATGCGCCGGACGCGCCGGGCCGATCAAGATCGGGCCGACCGGGAGCGCATCCGCCAGCGTCTTGATCATCTGATAAGCGACATTGGCGGCATCGAGCGTCGGCATGATGAGGACATTCGCCGAGCCCTCGAGTTTCGAATGCGGCAGCACGATCTTGCGGGCCGCTTCCGACAACGCGGTGTCGCCCTGCATTTCGCCATCGGACTCGATTTCAGGATGCTTCTCACGCAGCAATGCTGCGGCGCGGCGCATCTTGCGCGAAGAGTCCGTATCGTAGCTGCCAAAGTCAGAATGCGACACGAAAGCGATCTTCGGCTTCATGGCGAAGCGCTGCACGTGGTTGGCAGCGAGCGCCGCGATTTCCGCGAGTTCTTCCGCGCTCGGATTCGGACGCACCTGCGTATCAGCGATGAAGTGCGCACCCTTGCTGGTGATCATCAGCGACAGCGCTGCAAAATCGCTGACGCCCGGCAGGAAGCCGATGATCTCGCGCACATGGCGCAGATGGCTCATGTAGCGGCCTTCGACGCCGCAGATCATTGCATCCGCCTCGCCGCGGATCACGGCGAGCGCGGCGATCACCGTCGCATTGGTGCGGACGACCGTGCGCGCCGCATCCGGCGTCACGCCGCGACGGCCGGCCACGTCGATATAGGACTGCACGTAAGAGCGATAACGCGGATCGTCCTCGGGATTGATCAGGTCGAAATCCTGGCCGGCCTGGATCGCCAGACCGAACCGCTTGATGCGGGCTTCGACGACCGACGGACGGCCAACGAGGATCGGACGCGCCAGCTTCTCTTCCAGCACCACCTGCACGGCGCGCAGCACGCGCTCGTCTTCGCCTTCGGCATAAATCACGCGCACCGGCTGGGTCTTTGCCTTCGCGAAGACCGGCTTCATCACCAGACCGGAGCGGAATGCGAAACGCTCGAGACCTGCGGTGTATTCCTCGAAATTGGCGATCGGGCGCGAGGCCACGCCGGATTCCATCGCCGCCTTGGCGACGGCCGGCGCGATGCGCAGGATCAGGCGTGGATCGAACGGGCTCGGGATCAGCGACCCCGGACCGAAGCCCTGGGTCTCGTTGTCGAAGCCGGCGGTCACAGCATCCGACGGCGGGTCTTGCGCAAGCTGCGCGATGGCATCGACGGCAGCGATCTTCATCGCCTCATTGATCGCCGTCGCACCACAATCGAGTGCACCGCGGAAGATGAACGGGAAACAAAGGACGTTATTGACCTGGTTCGGAAAATCCGACCGGCCGGTGCAGATCATCGCGTCCGGGCGTGCCTTGCGCGCTTCGTCCGGCATGATCTCCGGCGTCGGATTGGCCAGCGCCATCACCAGCGGCTTGTCGGCCATCGCCTTGACCATCTCGGGCTTCAGCACGCCCGGAGCGGAGACGCCCAAGAAAATATCGGCGCCGGCGATGACATCGCCCAGCACGCGCGCATCGGTCTTCTGCGCATAGACCGCCTTCCAGCGATCCATCAGGGTGTTGCGGCCCTCATGCACGACACCGTCGATATCGCAGACCCAGATGTTCTTCTTCTGCGCGCCCAGCGACACCAGAAGATTGAGACAGGCGATCGCCGCAGCGCCAGCACCCGAGCAGACGATCTTGACGTTCTTTATGTTCTTGCCGTTGAGCAGCAGCGCATTCTTGATCGCGGCGCCGACGATGATGGCGGTGCCATGCTGATCGTCGTGAAACACCGGGATCTTCATGCGCTCTTTAAGCTGCGCCTCGATCTCGAAACATTCCGGACCCTTGATGTCCTCAAGGTTGATGCCACCGAAGGTCGGCTCCAGTGCCGAGACGACCTCGACCACGCGCTCGATGGTGTCGGCGGCGATCTCGATGTCGAACACGTCGATGCCGGCGAATTTCTTGAAGAGGACCGCCTTGCCTTCCATCACCGGCTTCGAGGCCAGCGGGCCGATATTCCCGAGACCAAGCACGGCCGTGCCGTTGGAGACGACAGCCACGAGATTGGCGCGCGAGGTCAGCGACGCCGCTTCATTGGGGTCGGCTGCGATCGCGAGACACGGCGCGGCCACGCCCGGCGAATAGGCCAGCGCCAGATCACGCTGGTTGGCAAGCGGCTTGGTAGCCTGGATTTCGAGCTTACCCGGCTTGGGAAGGCGGTGATAGGCAAGCGCCGCGCGCGAGAGATCGTCAGAAGATGAAGAAGACATGCGTGCTCCCGCGCGTCATAAAACAAAAGTTAGGTAGAAGGGCGTTTCTTCTTGTTGGTTTGCCGGACTACTTGTCCTGCAGATTGAGACGGATATGCGCTTCACGCAACTGCTTCGGCGAAGCCTCTGACGGTGCGCCCATCAACAAATCTTCAGCACGCTGGTTCATCGGGAAGAGCGAGATCTCGCGCAGGTTGTTCGTACCGCAGAGCAGCATCACGATACGATCGACGCCTGCCGCCATGCCGCCATGGGGCGGTGCGCCGTACTGGAAGGCGCGATACATGCCGCCGAAGCGCTCGACCACCGTCTCCTCGCCATAACCGGCGATCTCGAACGCCTTCACCATGGCTTCCGGCTTGTGATTACGGATGCCGCCCGACGCGATCTCGTAGCCGTTGCAGGTGATGTCGTACTGGAAGGCCTTGATGGTCAGCGGATCCTGCCCGACCAGCGCATCCATGCCACCCTGCGGCATCGAGAACGGGTTGTGCGAGAAGTCGACCTTCTTGTCGTCCTCGTTGTACTCGTACATCGGGAAATCGACGATCCAGGCCAGCGCAAAGCGCTCCTTGTCGATCAGGTTCAGCTCTTCGCCGACCTTGGTGCGTGCGAGACCGGCGAACTTGTAGAATTTCTCGGGATCGCCCGCGACGAAGAACGCGGCATCGCCGGCCTTCAGGCCGAGCTGCTGACGGATCGCTTCAGTGCGCTCCGGTCCGATGTTGTTGGCCAAGGGACCAGCGCCCTCACCGCCTTCACGCCACATGATGTAACCGAGGCCCGGCTGGCCTTCGCCCTGCGCCCAGGAATTCATGCGGTCGCAGAATGCACGGCTGCCGCCACCGGGACCGGGGATCGCCCAGACCTGATTCTTATCGTCTTCGAGCATGCGCGCGAACACCTTGAAGCCGGAGCCGCGGAAGTGCTCCGCCGTGTTCTGCATCTCGATCGGGTTGCGCAGGTCCGGCTTGTCGGTGCCGTATTTGCGGAGCGACTCTGCGTAAGGAATCTTCGGCCAGTCCTTGTTGACCGGCTTGCCCTTGGCGAACTCCTCGAACACGCCGGTGATCACGGGCTGCACCGCCGCGAACACGTCTTCCTGTTCGACGAAGCTCATTTCGAGATCGAGCTGGTAGAACTCGCCCGGCAGACGATCGGCGCGCGGATCCTCGTCGCGGAAACATGGCGCAATCTGGAAATAGCGGTCGAAGCCCGACATCATCAGCAGCTGCTTGTACTGCTGCGGTGCCTGCGGCAGCGCGTAGAACTTGCCGGGATGGATGCGCGACGGCACCAGGAAGTCGCGCGCGCCTTCCGGCGACGACGCGGTGAGGATCGGCGTCTGGAATTCGAAGAAGCCCTGCTCCTTCATCCGCTTGCGCATCGAGTCGACGATGGCGCCGCGGGTCATGATGTTCGCGTGCAGCTTCTCGCGACGCAGGTCGAGGAAGCGATATTTCAGGCGAATGTCTTCCGGATAGTCCTGATCACCAAACACCGGCAGCGGCAGTTCGGCCGCGGGGCCGAGCACCTCGATGGCATCGATATAGATCTCGACATCGCCGGTGGGCAGTTCGGCATTCTCGGTGCCACCGGGACGACGACGCACCTTGCCGTCGATCTTCACGACCCATTCCGAACGCAGCGTCTCGGCGACCTTGAACGCCGGCGAGTCCGGGTCGGCGACGCATTGCGTCAGGCCGTAATGGTCGCGCAAATCGATGAAGAGCACGCCGCCATGGTCGCGGATACGATGGCACCACCCCGACAGGCGAACGGTCTGGTCGATATGGCTGTCGCGGAGCGCGCCGCAGGTGTGAGACCGGTAGCGATGCATGGGTATCCTGGAAATACGTCAGAGGGCGGAATCGGGTTCGCGATCAGGCGCGAAGCGCAGGGTTTACCCGACCGCATCCGACGCGGCAACCAAAGCTCGGCGATCAGATCGCCCGAATTTGCGGGCCGCGACTGCATCACCGGAGGCCTCCGACCGATGAATTTCGGACTACCATTTCCAAATGCAATCGAGCGATCGGAAAACCTCCCGCAACGCGGGAACTACATGATTGCACACGCAATAACCAGCTACCTCGGGTCAAGGACCATCGGCACCCGGATACGTCACGTCGGTATTTCAGCACCAGATTCAACTACTTAAAGCGGTATTTGTGTCAAAATTTACTGAACGTTGACGACCACCATTCACTGTCTTGCCGTGAACCCAGCCCGTTTTGAAGGCAGGTGATTCAACTGGAACTTGCTGCTTCTTGCCCTGCCGCAACCCAAGGCAGCCGCCATTTCGGCTGACCGGCGTCGCAGCCTTAGAACCGCCGAGGAATATGTTCGTGCTCGCCAGATATTCGATCAGTACCAAGCTGTTTGTCATTGTTGCTTTTCTCTTCGTCGTGATCGCGGGCATCGGCACCCTCGCCTTCATGCAGATGCGAGCCATCAACGCAGCAACCCAGGATATCCAGACGCAGTGGCTCCCCAGCGTCCGCTGGATCGGCGAAATGCGCGTTCAGTCGGCGCGGTATCGCGCAGTGCTGCGCGACCACCTGATCGTGGCCGATGCCGACCGTCCGGATGTCGACAAGAACCTTGCCGCCCGCAAATCGGACTTTGAAAAGGCCGCAAAGGCCTATGCCCCGCTGGTGTCGTCGCCGGCAGAACGCGAATTGGCCGACAAGCTCGACGCGGAATGGAAGGCCTTCATCGCCGCGGGCAACGACGTCCAGGCCCTCGCCAACAAGGGCGACGTGAACGCCGCCAAAGAAATTAACGCCAAGAAGGTCGTCCCGACCGGCCGCGCCATGGACGGCACATTGGCCAAGCTCGTCGAGTTGAACGACAAGGGCGCCGAAGCGGCCGGCAGCAATGCGAACGCCACCTATGCCAACGCCATCTGGATGATGGTTATCATTCTCGGCGCCTCGGTCGTGCTCGGCCTCGGCGCTGCCATGTATCTGGTGCGCGACATCTCCGGCGGCATCGCCTCGATCCTGAAGCCGATGGGCCAGCTAACCGATGGGCAGCTGGAGGCCGCTATCCCGCATCAGGGCGAGAGCACCGAGATCGGACGCATCGCCAGCGCGTTGCAGATCTTCAAGGACGCCCTCATCGCCAAGCGTGCTGCGGATCAGACTGCCGGTGCCGAGGCCGCCATCAAGGCCGCCCGTGCGGAAACCATCACGAAGGCGACCAGCAACTTCGAGTCGATGATCAGCGAGCTGGTTGGTTCGCTTTCATCCGCCTCGACCGAACTCGAAGCCTCTGCCACCACGCTGACCCGCACGTCGGATATCACCATGACGCTGTCGGGCTCTGCAGCGTCTGCATCGCATACGGTGTCGAGCAACGTTCAGTCGGTGGCCGCGGCAACGGAAGAAATCACCTCGTCGGTGAATGAAATCGGCCGCCAGGTTCATGAATCGAACCGTATCGCTTCGACCGCCGTGCTGCAGGCCGAGAAGACCAATGAAAGCATTGTCAAACTCACGCAGGCCACTGCACGCATCGATGACGTCGTGAAGCTCATCACCGCCGTTGCCGAACAGACCAACCTGCTGGCGCTCAACGCCACCATCGAGGCTGCGCGCGCCGGTGACGCCGGCCGCGGTTTCGCCGTTGTCGCCGCCGAGGTGAAGGCGCTGGCGTCGCAGACCGCTAAGGCCACTGACGAAATCAGCATGCAGATCGCCGGCATGCAGGCGGCCAGTGCCGAGACGATCGAGACCATCAAGGAGATCGGCTCGACCATCACGCTGATTTCCGAAGTCTCGTCGGCCATCGCAGCGGCGGTTGAGGAACAGGGCGCAGCGACACAGGAAATCGCGCGCAATGTCCAGCAGTCGGCCCAGCTCAGCACCCAGGTCGCCAGCGAGGTCACCGAGGTCAATCGCGGCGCCAGCGAGACTGGCTCCGCATCGACCCAGGTGCTGGCTGCAGCGCAGTCGCTGTCGCTGGAAAGCAATCGCCTGAAGGACGAAGTCGACCGGTTCCTCGAAACGGTTCGCGCCGCCTGAGACCACTTTCAGCGGTTGCCTAACACGTCGTGGCCCCCCATCTTGGGGCCATGACAGTCCACTTCCCGTTCGACAACAGCTATGCCGCCCTGCCCGCGAATTTCTTCGCCCGCGTTGCACCAACGCCGGTAGCGACGCCGCGGCTGATCAAGCTGAACCGCGCACTGGCCGACCAACTCCGCATCGATCCTGACTGGCTAGCCAGTCCCGAGGGCGTCGAAGTCCTCGCCGGCAAGCGCGTGCCGGATGGCGCCGATCCCCTCGCGATGGCCTATGCCGGACATCAGTTCGGACATTTCGTGGCGCAGCTCGGCGATGGTCGCGCGATCCTGCTCGGCGAGGTCATTGACCGCGACGGTGTGCGCCGCGACATCCAGCTCAAGGGTTCCGGTCCGACGCCTTTCTCGCGCCGCGGCGATGGCCGTGCTGCGCTTGGTCCGGTGATCCGGGAATATATCGTCAGCGAAGCCATGGCGGCCCTGGGCATTCCCACAACGCGCTCCCTTGCTGCCGTCCTCACAGGCGAACGGGTTCAGCGTGAGACGATGCTGCCGGGTGCGGTGCTGACGCGCGTAGCCTCAAGCCACATCCGCGTCGGCACCTTCCAGTTTTTTGCCGCGCGCGAGGATATCGCCGGAGTGAAACAACTCGCCGATCATGTGATCGCCCGGCACTATCCCGACGCAGCCGAAGCCGAACATCCGGTTCGCGCGCTGCTCGATGCGGTGATCCGCCGTCAGGCCGAACTTGTCGCACGCTGGCTACATGTCGGCTTCATCCATGGTGTGATGAACACCGACAACTGCTCGGTATCCGGCGAGACCATCGATTACGGCCCCTGCGCCTTCATGGACGCCTACGATCCCGCGACGGTATACAGCTCGATCGACGAGATGGGCCGCTACGCTTATGCGAACCAGCCGCGCATCGCGCTGTGGAATCTCACGCGCTTCGCCGAGACGCTGCTGCCGCTGATCGACAGCGACGAGAAGACCGCTATCGAGATTGCGCAGGCCGCATTGGGCGAATTCTCTGATATTTTCGACACGGCCTATCAGGCCGGTCTCCGCCGGAAGCTCGGGCTGTTCACCAGCCAGCCGGACGATGCCGCATTGGCGCAGGATCTGCTGACCGCCATGACCGCCAATCAGGCCGATTTCACCCTGACCTTCCGCCGCCTCGGCGCCGCCGCGGTTGACGCAGACAGCGACGAAGCCGTCCGCGGACTGTTCATCGATCCGACGGCGTTTGACGCCTGGGCCGTGAACTGGCGGGCACGACTCGGCCGGGAGTCGCAGGACGCCGGTACCCGCCATCAGGCCATGCAGACGATCAATCCAGCCTTCATCCCCCGCAATCATCGCGTCGAGGCGGTGATCCAGGCGGCGCTGGCCGACGACTATGCGCCGTTCGAGAAATTGCTGGCCGTGCTGGCGAAACCCTATGAAGATCAACCGGAGATGGCGGATTACGCCGAGCCGCCGGAGCCGGATCAGCGCGTACTGAAGACCTTCTGCGGCACCTAAACACCCTCATTCTATCGGAGCAGACCTCCAATCTGCCCGAAACACCTTGACTCAACAGGTTTTTCGGCCGAACGCCTTGGCAAAAGCGTTATGGACCGTCCATGGAACTGATCACGACCACTGCCCAGCTGACCGCCGCGTGCGAGCGACTTGCCAAGCACCCCGTCATTACGGTCGATACGGAATTCCTCCGCGAGACCACTTATTACCCGCTGCTCTGCGTGGTCCAGATGGCCAGCGCGGAAGACGCGGTGGTGATCGACACGCTTGCCGAAGGCATCGACCTCACGTCGTTCTTCGACCTGATGGCCAACGAGGCCGTGCTGAAGGTCTTCCATGCCGCGCGGCAGGACATCGAAATCATCGTACACCGCGCCGGCGTGGTGCCGCATCCGATCTTCGACACCCAGGTCGCAGCCATGGTGCTCGGCTACGGCGACAGCATTGCCTATGACCAGCTCGTCGAACGCGTCACCGGCCACCGCCCCGACAAGACCCACCGCTTTACCGATTGGTCGCGCCGTCCGCTGACCGAAGAGCAGTTGCACTACGCCGTCTCCGACGTCACCCATCTGCGCGACGTGTTCGCCAAGCTCGATGCCGATCTGAAGAAGCGCGACCGCAGCGACTGGGTCAGCGAGGAAATGGAAATTCTCACCTCGCCAAAGACCTATGATTTCCATCCCGAGCGCGCCTGGGAACGGCTGAAGACCCGCGTCCGCAAGCCGAAAGAGCTCGCAGTGCTGATGGAAGTCGCTGCCTGGCGCGAACAGGAAGCACAGAGCCGCGATGTGCCGCGCTCGCGCGTGCTGAAGGACGATGCCGTCGGCGATATCGCGACCCATGCGCCGACGTCACTGGAGAAGCTTGCCAATCTGCGTTCCCTGCCGAAGGGCTTTGATCGCTCCAAGTGGGGCAGCGACATTGTTGCCGCCGTCCAGCGTGGCGTCGCCCGCGATCCCGCCACGTTGCCGAAGATCGAGAAGCCGCGCGGCAATTCCAATGGCGCGGCCACCGTCGAACTGCTGAAAGTGCTGCTACGCATGACGTCGGAACGTCACGCCGTCGCCAGCAAGGTCATCGCCACCGTCGACGATCTCGAGCAGATCGCCACCGACGACAATGCCGACGTCGGCGCCCTGCACGGCTGGCGGCGTGAATTGTTCGGCGAGGCCGCCCTGGCACTCAAGCATGGCCGCCTTGCATTGGCGATGGAAAAAGGCCGGGTGATCCGGGTGGATCGCGCGTAGGCTGCGTCGTCTAAGGTAGCGCTCTAATTGCCTGCCGCAAACAGCAGGACGGGGCGTACAGCATCCCCCCCCTGCGAGACGCAATGACGATCGCTTTACGCCGCCGATCTGTTCTTGATGGCTCCGACGATTGCCGTCAGCACCGCACCCGCGACACCGCCTCCGGCCACCTGACCGATCAGCGAACCGATATCGGTGGTCGCCGATGCGTTTGAAAGCATAGGAATCAGCATTCCGAGAATTTGACCGCCAACGCCGCCACCTATTGCACCTGCGATCGTGTTGCCGATTGTACCAAGATCGACAGACTTCGATGCACCGCCGGCAACATTTCCGCCAATCGCGCCGCCAATCAGTTGAACGATAAGGTTGATCAGAAGGGCTGACATTTCGACTCTCCCGGTCCGGAAATCGTATGTACTTGCCGCGTGGACCAAAACGGCCGCACCGGAAAATAGTATACGCACGGAAACCGAGAGTCACGCCGCGGTGCAATCAGTAGTGTCATTCAGAATGAGCGACGGCGGCTATCGCCTGACGATCGTCCCGGACTTCCCCACTAATCGTGCGAGCTGCTTGAAGCGGCTGCCGACGCGGTCGGCGACGAGATCGACCATGCGATGCTCGAAGACGAGCATCATCTTGCGATCCTTGGTGGCGAAATGCGTGGCGGGCAGCACGCCCGGCCGCGCCGCCGAAATGAGATGCGCGACCCTGAACAACGCGCCGAGCAAACGGGCGCGTTCGACCTGTGCCGGCGAGACAAGCGCACGGACCAGATCCGGGGGCTCGTTCTCGGCGCCGAATCCTGCGTAGCGGTAGTACACACAGAGCGCGAGGAATGCGCGACCGTGATGATCGACCGAGCCGAAATTGCCGTTCGTGATCAAACTGAGCGTCTGCTCGCCGCGATGATCCGGATGGACCCGCCAGCCGATATCGGACAACAGACACGCCACCCGGCGTAGCCGACGATCCTCGTCGGTTTCTTTGAGCTTGGCGACACGGGCGAACCGATCACTCCAGTCGCTCAGCTCCTGCGCGTGGCGGGCCGAACGCGACAGCAACTCGTTCATGGTCTGCGCGGCGCCGACCAGACCATCTTGCATGCGCTGCGCTTGCGGCAGCATTTCGTACAGCAAGCCTTCACGGACGCCATAGGTCGAGAACACGATAGTCTTCGGCTTGGCGGTGCGAATGACATATTCGAGCACGAGCGCCGCGTAGACCAGCAGCGGCTGGCGCTGTTCGGCTATGGCTTCGATGTTGGCAAGAATGTTGGCTGTTGCGAGCCGGCGCAAGCGGCGCACGAAATCGAGCGCTTCGGTGGCCGGGATCGAATAGCCATGCATCACACGTAGCGGATAGCCGCTCTGGATGATGTGCAGCCGCGCCAATGCACGCCAGGTGCCGCCGACCGCATAGAAATTGCGACCTACGCCCGCCTTGAGCTGCGCGACGTCAGCCAGCGCCAGCCTGACGATGCGCTCCGCCTTCTTTGGTGATTTCTGTGAGGCATCCTGCAATGCGAGACTGCCGAGCGGCAGCGTCACGCCCTGCCGGACCGCATTGCCTTTGACATCGATCAGTTCGAGCGAACCGCCCCCGAGATCGCCAACCAGACCATCCGGCTTGTGCACGCCCGAAATCACGCCCAGCGCCGAGAGCTTCGCTTCGCGCGGCCCCGATATGATCTGGATCTCGCAGCCGCAGATTTTCTCGGCTGCTGTGATGAAGGCAGGTCCATTGCTCGCATCGCGCGCCGCAGCGGTCGCGATCGCGTAGACGCGGCCGACCTTCATGACCCTGCACAGCGCACGGAAGCGCCGCAGCGCCGTCAGCGCCTTGTCGACAGCGTCCTTGGCCAGCAGCCCGGTGCTCTGCACTTCGCGGCCGAGACCGCACAGCGCCTTTTCATTGAAGAGCGTAACAAGGCTTCGCGTCAGCGACTCGTAGACAACGAGACGCACCGAGTTGGAGCCAATATCGATGACGGCGACGCTGGTCGCGCGTTGATTGGCACGCGCTACCACGTTGCTGGTTCCTTACGAGGATTGGTGACGCTCCGAACGGCGGGTGAGCCGGCGCGGGGATGATTTCTCAAGCGACTTTCCACGGCCAGACAGACTCGGATTCGTCATGAAGTAATTGTGCACATTGAAGGGTTCCTCGCCCTTCGCTGCCTTCATACGCGTTGACGACCCGTCCGGCAACAATTGCCAGCTCTGTTCCGTATCCTTGAGATTGGCCACCATGATCTGCTCGAGCACCTGGGTATGCACGGTGGGGTTCTGCAGCGGACACAGAACCTCGACGCGGCGATCCAGATTGCGCGGCATCATGTCAGCCGACGATATGTATATCGCCGCCTTCGGGCTCGGCAGGCCATTGCCCATACCGAAGCAATAGATTCGACCATGTTCAAGGAAGCGGCCGATGATCGACTTGACGCGAATGTTTTCGGACAGGCCGGGCACGCCCGGCCGCAGGCAGCAGATGCCACGCACGATCAGTTCAACGGATACACCGGCATTCGACGCCTCATAGAGCGCATCAATGATTTCCGGATCGACCAGCGAATTCATCTTGAGCCAGATCGCACCCGGCTTGCCGCTGCGGGCGAATGCCGCTTCGCCGCGGATGTGTTCGAGCATGCGCCCGCGCAAGGTCAGTGGCGATACGGCCATCTTCTCGATGTCGCTCGGCTCGGCATAACCGGTGATATAGTTGAACACGCGTGCGGCATCGCGACCGATGATCGGGTCGGATGTGAAATATGACAGATCGGTGTAGATGCGCGCGGTGACCGGATGATAGTTGCCGGTGCCGGTGTGCACATAGGTCGTGAGCGAGCCGCCCTCGCGGCGCACCACCAGCGACAGCTTGGCATGGGTCTTCAATTCCAGGAAGCCATAGACCACCTGGACACCGGCGCGTTCGAGATCGCGAGCCCAGCGGATATTGGCCTCTTCATCAAACCGCGCACGCAGTTCGACGAGCGCCGTTACCGACTTACCGGCCTCAGCGGCCTCCACCAGCGTGCGGACAATCGGCGAATTGTTGGAGGTGCGATACAGAGTCTGCTTGATCGCCACCACATCCGGATCGCGCGCGGCCTGCTGCAGGAACTGCACGACGACGTCGAAGGACTCATAGGGATGATGGACAATCAGGTCCTTCTGACGGATCGCCGCAAAGATGTCGCCGCCATGATCGCGGACACGTTCCGGATGACGCGGCACATAGGGCACGAATTCGAGATCGGGCCGATCGAGCCGTGTGAGCTGCGAGACCTCGTTCATGGCGAGAATGCCGTCGACCAGCAGGATTTCATCATCCGAGGTAGCCAGCGCGCGCTGCACGAAGGCACGGAGTTCTGCCGGCATGCCGGCTTCGATTTCGAGGCGGATCACCGACCCTCTGCGGCGACGCTTCAGCGCCGTCTCGAACAGCCGGACCAGATCCTCGGCCTCTTCTTCGACTTCAAGTTCACTGTCGCGGATGATGCGGAAGGCACCCTGCCCCTGAACAGTGTAGCCCGGGAATAGACGCGCGATGAACAGGCCAGTGGCCTGTTCCAGCGTGATAAGGCGTACCGCCCCGTCCTTGCCGGGGGTCGGCAGGCGGATGAAGCGATCAATCTTGCCGGGCATGCGGATCAGCGCGTTCATCGTCTTGCCGTCGGACACCCGCGACAGATGCAGCGCGATGGTGAAGCCCAGACTCGGAATGAACGGGAACGGATGCGCCGGGTCGATCGCCAGCGGCGTCAGCAGCGGGAAAATATTGTGGAGGAAGTGGTCCTCGATCCAGGACCGGTCGGCCTTGCTGACCTCCTTCCCGTCGAGCAGCACGATTCCGACATCGGCCAGCATGCCGCGCTGGTCACGCCAGATCGCCTGCTGGTCGCTGCCGAGCTTGGAGACCGCGCTGTTGATCAGCACCAGTTGCTCGGCCGGGGTCAAGCCGTCCGGACTGCGCTCGCTGATTCCCTCACGGACCTGCGCTTTGATACCGGCGACGCGGACCATGAAGAATTCATCAAGGTTGTTTGCGGAAATCGACAGGAAGCGGACGCGCTCCAGCGCCGGATGGCCCGGATTGACGGACTCCTCAAGGACGCGGCGATTGAAATGCAGCCAGGACAGCTCGCGATTGATGAAGCGCTCGGGACCCGACGCGACCACCTCTGCCGGCTTCGCTTCGCCCTTTTTCTCTTCAATAACAATCTCTTCTGCGGAGTCCATGAGATAGCAATCCATCCAGTTCAAGCAGCGCTATAGTGCCGGCAAATCACAGCGGACATTGCGTCAGTTGCGTGACGCTTCGATGACATTGAGGAACCTGCCTGCCACGCCGTCAAGGCACGGTTTGACGCGCCGCGTTTGACGTCCAAGGCTTAAGTCAGGCGTCGCGCAGCAGTTCCGCGGCCAATGCACGGGTCACCGGCCGCCCAAGCCGGAGCGCCTCGCTATCCAGCAATTCCACCGTATGGCGGGCGGCGGCGAATGACCGCTCGATGCGGCTGGCCACATAGCTGACCACGCTCTCGTCGATGCTGAGCTGGCGGTCGGCGCAAAACTTCACGATCAGCGCCCGAAACAACCCGTCATCCGGTGGCAGCAGATTGACTACCGGGATCGCACGGAGCCGCGACCGCAGATCGCGCAACTCGACCTCCATGGCGGCCGGGGCGACCCGCGCCGTAATCAGCACATAGGCGTTGTCCTGACGTGCCAGATTAAGAAGGTGGAACAGCGCCCGCTCGTCGAAGGCACCGGCATTGAGATCCTCCACCACCAGTGCGTTGGTCACCAACTCAGCCGGAACCGTCGCAGCCGTCAGGCTGTGCGCCATGGTGGAACGCGCCCCGGCCTCCTCGGCCCAGATCGCCGCCAGATGGCTCTTGCCGGACCCTTCCGGGCCGACAAGCAGCATTACACGGTTCGGCCAGTCCGGCCAGCAGTCGATCAGTCCCAGCGCCTCGGCATTGGCCGGGCCCTCAAGGAAGTTGTCGCGGGACAGACTCTCCGCATGGGGCAGCGCGAACGCCAGTTGACGGGGTTGGACGCGGGCGACCACGCAAATACTCCTGCCGGGCTCCGCCGGCGAACGTCACGAATACCGGTTTACCGGGGCTCTTGACCGGGTTCGATGGTGCTCATGTGTCGCATCCATTCGACGAGATAGAAGGACACAGAGAGCAGCGTCAAGATGGTCACAAAGCCCATTAAAATCAAATCGTAAGGCGAGGATTTGAAACCAAATCCGAGGGCAGCAAGAACCAAGGCTGCGAAGGCCACCTGCGCCACCGTATTGAGCTTCGACACCATCAGCGGCTTCATCGGGATCGGCTTGCCGAACAACCATGACACAATCACGGCGCCCACGATCATGATATCCCGCGACACCACGAGAATCACGATCCAGCGCGGAACTGCCCCCCATATCCCCAGGGAGACATAGATCGAGACCAGCAGCGCCTTATCGGCCAAGGGGTCGAGCAACGCACCGAGTTCGCTGGCCATGTTGAAACGCTTGGCGAGAAAGCCATCCACGGCATCGCTGACCCCCGCAATCACGAAGATTGCAAAGGCGATTTCCATCTGGTTCGAGGCAATCGCCCAGACGATCACGGGCACCAGCAGGATGCGCCCGAGGGTGATTAAATTGGGGATACTCACGCGGCGCTTCCCGGCTCCGGCCTGTTTCGCAATCCGAGCTTGGGGGCTCCGACCGGCTTACCGCCTACATAGTAATCGGGATAGCGTTTACGAGCCATTGCGCAGGCGGGGATTCCGACGTAACCAGCCGAAAATACACAGTTTCGCAGCTCCGGCAGGATACCCGGCATGACCGACCAGAAAAAAGGCCTCACTTACGCGGACGCGGGCGTCGATATCGATGCCGGCAACCGTCTGGTGGACCTCATCAAGCCGATGGTTCGCGCAACCGCCCGTGCCGGCGC
Source organism: Tardiphaga sp. OK246 (assembly GCF_900188215.1). Taxonomy (NCBI): domain Bacteria; kingdom Pseudomonadati; phylum Pseudomonadota; class Alphaproteobacteria; order Hyphomicrobiales; family Nitrobacteraceae; genus Tardiphaga; species Tardiphaga sp. OK246. The sequence continues at coordinate 318,336 of NZ_FZOX01000002.1, read as the reverse complement.
TGACGCCGAGATCGGCGGCTTCGGCGGACTGTTCGACCTCAAGGCCGCCGGCTTCAAGGATCCGGTTCTCGTCGCCGCCACCGACGGCGTTGGCACTAAGGTCAAGATCGCTATCGAAGCCGGCATCCATAACGGCATCGGCATCGATCTCGTCGCCATGTCGGTCAACGACCTCGTGGTCCAGGGCGCCGAGCCCCTGTTCTTTCTCGACTACTTCGCCTGCGGCAAGCTCGACCCGGAAGCCACCGCCTCAATCGTCGCTGGCATCGCAGAGGGCTGCCGTGAATCCGGCTGCGCGCTGATCGGCGGCGAAACCGCCGAAATGCCCGGCCTCTACAAGGACGGCGACTACGACCTCGCCGGATTCTCGGTGGGTGCTGCGGAGCGGGGCACGCTGCTGCCGACCAAGGATATCGGCGTGGGCGACGCCGTCATCGGCATGGCCTCGTCTGGCGTCCATTCCAACGGCTTCTCGCTGGTTCGCAAGATTGTCGAGCGCACGGGCCTCTCTTACGCCGACAAAGCGCCGTTCTCGCCGGTGATGACGCTTGGCGGTGCGCTGCTGACCCCGACCCGGCTCTATGTGAAATCCTGCTTGCGCGCGATCCGCGAGACCGGCGCCGTTAAGGGCCTCGCGCATATCACTGGCGGCGGCTTCACCGACAACATCCCGCGCGTGCTGCCAAAGAACCTCGGCGTTCGCATCAACCTGCCCGCCCTCACCGTCCTGCCGGTATTCAAGTGGCTGGCAAAGGAAGGCGATATCGCCGAACTCGAGCTGCTGCGCACCTTCAACTGCGGCGTCGGCATGATCGCCATCGTCAAGCGCGAAGCTGTGCAGCAGGTGATGGACATCCTGCGCGAGGGCGGCGAGACCGTGTCGCTGCTCGGCGACGTCATCGAGGCCACAGGCGACGAGCGCGTCGTTTATGACGGACATCTCGAACTCAACCTGTGAGGCCGTGATGCGTCGCGTCGCCATCCTGATTTCCGGCCGCGGGTCGAACATGACCGCATTGATCGAGGCCGCCGCAGCAGATGGCTTCCCGGCGGAGATTGCGCTGGTGATTTCGAACAAGGCCGACGCTCCCGGCCTCGCCACTGCGCAGGCCAATGGCGTCAAAACGCTGGTGATCGAGAGCAAGCCGTTCGGCAAGGATCGCGCCGGCTTCGAGAAGCTGCTGCAGTCGGCCCTCGACGAGCACAAGATCGAGCTGATCTGCCTCGGCGGCTTCATGCGCCTGTTCACGGCGGAATTCGTGCGACACTGGTACGGCCGGATGCTGAACATCCACCCGTCGCTGCTGCCCTCCTTCCCCGGCCTCGATCCGCACGGCCAGGCATTGCGCGCCGGCGTCAAGATTTCCGGCGCCACGGTCCATTTCGTCATTCCGGAGACCGATGCCGGCCCGATCGTGATGCAGGGCGCCGTGGCCGTGGCCGATAACGACACCCCCGACACCCTCGCCGCGCGCGTGCTCGACATCGAGCACAAGATCTATCCGCAGGCGTTACGGCTGTTGGCCACCAACGGCGTTGGCATCACCGGCGACACCTGCACCACCAGTACCGGCGCCAGCGCCAGCCGCGACGACACGCTGATCTCACCGACGGTGATCTGACGCGCTTTTAAGGGCGAGCGCGGCGCTGCAATCGCATCGCCGCACATCTCATTGGTCGCCAAAGACCTTGTCGCGACCTTGCAACGTGCTCCGTCAGATAATGATATCGCCGAGATCGTTGATCCAGCGCGTCTGGCGGGTCGCTTCGAGCGACCCGTGCGCATCGAAATCTTTCACCGCCGAAAAATCCAGACCGGTTTCGTTTTCGATCGCCGTGATGGTGGTCTGGATCCGCCGTTTCCGCATCTCATCAAGAGTGTAGGGCTTCAATCCCGAGAATACCTTGGCTTCGTACAGGGCTTGCACGTATTCCGTCTGCCCTACCACAAAGGCGGCAGCCGCGATCCTGCTGTCAGTTTTCTGCAAAACCGCTACCTTCCAGAACGACAGCGGAATTTGCCAGGGCCCGCCCTCGCGGCTCTTGCCGTAAACAGGATCGTCGGGCCGATAGATCGGGCCGGTGAAGATCGTCAGCTTCTTCTCGGACGTCTGCGCCTTGTTGAGGAGATAATCCTCCAGATTGCCCCAGTCGATGTCGTTGTACTTCTGCACCTGCGGTGCCGCATTGGTGTAGTGGAACGTGTCTTCGGATGCGAGTTTCGACTCGGACAAGGCGGCAGCCGCCTTGGCCGCCGCGCTCCAGCAAGGGTCCAGCAAACGAACCTGATGGCCACGGCTGAACTGGACGGCATCATCGCCTTTTGCCTTCTCGTAAAAATTTCCGGCAGGCTGATATTCGTCCGCAATCCGTCCGTCGCGTCGCCAGGTATCCTTGCGCGGTCCCGGATGAACGAGCTTATTGCCGTCGATATTCACGGCGGTGATCAGCGGAAATTTTCGCTTGGCGTGAATCACCGTAGAAAAGTGATGGTAGTCGAGTTCATAGCCCATCGACCTACCGAGCAGCGGCGCAACCAGCTTCTTAGCGAGAAGCGGAGCGTAGATTCGCGACAGCGCGATCTTCTCGGTCAAGAATTCCGCGTCGTAGCCTTTGACATTCGTCCACCGCTTTGCCGGCAACGGCTTGCGGTCGGCTTCCAGCATGGTTTCGCTCGGCGCCATACTCTGCGACATCGGTGGCAGACCCAATGCCTTCTCGAGTCTGTCGAGCACCAATCCAGCCTGCGTAGTCTCGAAGCGTTCGCGCTCAAGCTGTACATAGATGGCGCTGACCCGAATACCTTCGTTGGCAATCCAGACCGGCTCCTTGGCCGGATTTCGCAGCTTTGTCGGCGCGGGGACCGCCTTGTGATGCAAAGCGAGGACCTGCCACTGATCGTTGAGAACCGGCGCCCCGGATGAGCCTGGCTCGGTATCGGTCGAGTAGTGGATGAATTTGTTTACGTCGATCCCGGCCGACGTTTTCGCATCCAACTTGACGATCTGGCTCGAACGGATCGCGATCTGTTTCGGCTCACTGCCGGGATGCTGGATGATGGTGACCCACTCGCCATCCACCACTTTGCCCGACAGCGGGAGCAGAGGAAGCCGGCCATAACGCTCGATCGGCACGCCGCCGTCAGAGAGTGGTGTCACGGCAATGAAGGTGATGTCCAGTTCGGAGTTGGTGTAGAAAATCTCGTGAGGCCGCAGGTTGAAACTGACACCTTCGCGCAAGACGCCATCAAGGTCGTGCTCATAACCAAATTCGGCTTCGCACTGACTGGCCTCATCGGCGTCTCCTAGGACGTGATGATTGGTGAGCAGTAATCGAGGCCCCACCAGAAAACCTGTGCCGTACCAAGCGCCGCCATTGCTCGGGACTTTGATGCGGCACACCGCATCGGCTGCCCGCCTGCCCCGATCCAGAAAGTTGATGGAGAGCAGATCGCTCTCGCCAATCATGCGCTCGAACGCATTGGGATCGCTGCGCGGAGCCTCCAGCAATTCCTTCCGCATCTCGAACCGCTTGTCCGACCGCGCTCGTGCACTTCGACGCGCACGGCTGGCAGGCGGCACGAAACTCGAGTCCTTGCGCGTAATGATTTTTTCAAGCTGGGTGGACAGCGCCTGCGACGTCGTCGAGACGATATCTTTGCGAGATTCCAAATCGTCGCGATCCAACGTCCCCTCCCAATGACTTTCGCCACGACTTGCTGCGCATCAGGCGCTATCACGCCGACACCAAGCCATTGCGGCCGAACCCAAACATCATCAATCAGAGGTTGCAGTTTGGTGCAAGAAGTGCTTCTGGGCAACAGTTTGATGATGCGACGTATGGTCCGCCGGACCGCGGGCCGAGTCGCTTGTGCAGCGGATCGCGCTGCCCTTTTTTGCCGCGGCTTCCAGCGTGTGCGCATGAGGCCATAAATCCGTGAGCCGCGAGGCGCCTGTGGGCCGGATAGGTCGGAGGCGCACAAAATAAAGAAGCCCGGCAAGGCATTGCCTTGCCGGGCTTCTGCTACATGCATTAGCTCTTGATGAACGCCAGCAGATCCGGGTTGATCACATCCGCATGGGTGGTCAGCATGCCGTGCGGGAAGCCCGGATAGGTCTTCAGCGTGCCGTTCTTGAGCAGCTTCACCGTCAGCGGTGCAGCGTCGGCATAAGGCACGATCTGGTCATCATCGCCGTGCAAAACGAGCACCGGCACATCGATCGCCTTCAGGTCTTCGGTGAAGTCGGTTTCCGAAAATGCCTTGATGCAATCATAGTGCGCCTTGGCGCCGCCGATCATGCCCTGCCGCCACCAGTCGTCGATCACGCCCTGATAGACTTTCGCGCCCGGCCGGTTGAAGCCGTAGAATGGTCCGGCCGGGACATCGACGTAGAACTGCGCGCGGTTGGCAACAAGCGCAGCACGGAAGCCGTCGAACACTTCGAGCGGCAGGCCGCCGGGATTGTTCTCGGTCTTGAGCATGATCGGCGGCACGGCGCTGACCAGCACCGCCTTGGCGACGCGTCCCTTCTTGGCACGTGCGACGTAACGCGCAACTTCGCCGCCGCCGGTGGAGTGACCGATATGCACGGCGTCCTTCAGATCCAGTTTGTCGGTGAGTTCGGCGACGTCGGCCGCATAGGTGTCCATCTCATTACCGGTCGCGGTCTGGCTGGAGCGACCATGGCCACGGCGGTCGTGCGCGATGACGCGATAGCCCTGATTGAGGAAGAACATCATCTGGTTGTCCCAGTCGTCCGCACTCAGGGGCCAGCCGTGATGAAACACAATCGGCTGCCCGGTGCCCCAATCCTTGTAGAAAATCTCGGTGCCGTCTTTGGTGGTGATGGTTCCCATGATCCAGACTCCTTTGAGTGGGTTGCGGGTAAACATGACGTCGAATGCACTGCGGGGAAATGCGGATAACCGATCCGCCTATCCGCCACCGCGCCGATGACTGGCCGATGCATAGACTAACGTGACGCAGATCTCTTGTACGTTTCGAATACAAAACCGTGATGTCGCTCCACCACAGATAAATGACGGGCGACTGCACGTTATTCGGGCGGCTATGCCGAAGTTTCGGCGTTGCCGCCTGAATTAATTTAGTGTACCATTAGTACAATTATTAAATTTTGTCGAGCAGGCTGCACGCCATACGATCGGCCAGTGTCGACTGACCTTCACGGAGCCCCAGCATGAGCCTGCCGAGTGACTACCAGATCTTCGAGGCCGGTGACGTCTTGCTGCAGTCGGGCCAGCGGCACCCACGCCTGCAGCTTGCCTACAAGACCTATGGCGCACTCAATGCTGCCAAAGATAACGTCATCCTCTATCCGACGTCGTTCGGCGCACAACACTACGACACCGAGTGGCTGATCGCGCCGGGCGCCGCACTCGATCCGGACCGCTACTTCATCGTCATCCCCAATCTGTTCGGAAACGGGCTGTCGTCATCGCCATCGAATTCGCTGGAAGCTCTGGCTGGCGCCCCCTATCCGAACATCAGCTATCACGACGCTATTTCGATCCAGCATCGCCTGCTGACCGAGCAATTCGACGTCGCGCGTCTGGCACTCGTCTATGGCTGGTCGATGGGTGGCATGCAGGCCTATCACTGGGCCGCCCGCTATCCGGACATGGTGGCACGCGCGGCAGTGGTCTGCGGCAGCGCCCGTTGTTCGCCGTTCAACGCCGTATTCCTCGAAAGTGTGCGGGCCGCTTTGACCACCGATCCTGCCTTTGTCGATGGCCGCTTCGTTTCGAAACCATCTGCCGGACTTCGCGCCATGGGGCGGGTTTATGCCGGCTGGGCAATGTCGCATGGCTTCTACCGCGACGAAATCTGGCGCGAAGCCGGCTTCACCTCGCTGGAAGACTATCTGGCGCGATCATGGGACGTCGCTTTCGCGCATCGTGATGCCAACAATCTGCTGGCCCAACTATGGACCTGGCAGAATGGCGACATCAGCCGCTGCGACGCCTTCGGCGGCGACTTCCGCAAGGCCATGGCTGCGATCACCGCGCGCGTTCTGCTGATGCCCGGGCAGACGGACAATTATTTTCAGGTCGGCGACAACGAAGACGAACTCCCCCTGCTGACGAACGCACGCGCGGCCGAACTGTGCCCTATCCCCTCGCTGCACGGACACCGCGCCGGCAACCCGGTCAAGAACCCGGTCGATGCCGCCTTCATCAACACGAGAGTCTCGGCGCTGCTCGCCGCCGACGCCTGAACCGAGAACGGGACGAACCGATGACGATGGATGCAGTTGGCCATGGCAAGATCGAAACCCGCGCCCTAACGCCCGCACAGCTGAAGGACCTGTCGGTTCGCGCCAATCTTCCGGGGCTCATTCGCTCGATCAGCCATTATGCCTTGATCGCTTTGGTTGGAACGCTGATCTGGCAGGTCGCCACCCGCTACGGCGTGGTGTGGGCGATCCCGCTGATCATCATCCAGGGTTATCTCATCGCCTTCCTGTTCATGGCGGTGCACGAGGCTGCGCACAAGACCGTGTTCACCAACCGGCGGCTCAACGAGATCCTCGGCCATGTCTCATCGCTGATGATCGTGCTACCCTATGAGCACTATGCACTGTTTCATTGGGATCATCACCGCTTCACGCAGGATCCCGACCGCGACCCGGAGCTCGTCACCGCGACCATCCCCTCGTCCGACACCAGACTCGCCATCGCCTATACCGGCATCGTGCAACTGACCAATCGGATCCGTCTGCTGGTCCGCCGTGCTCTGACCGGACAAGCCGTGGCGCCGTGGATCCCGGAATCCAAGCAGGGCAGGGTGGTGCGCGAAGCCCGCATCTATGCCCTCGTCTATCTGGCGCTGCTGATCGCTTCTATCGCGCTCTCCAGCACGCTGCTGCTGTGGTGCTGGCTCGTCCCGCTCTACGTCGGCCAGCTCTTCCTGCGGCCCTATCTCTATGCCGAACACACCGGCTGCGAGCGTACCCGCAGCGCCTATGAGAACACCCGCACGACCTATACCGATAGGCTGACGAAGTGGTTCACCTGGAACATGCCATTCCATGTCGAGCATCACGCCTATCCGTCGGTGCCCTTCCACGCATTGCCAAGGCTCAATGCCATCATCGACGAGCGCATCACGCATCGCGGTTGGGGTTACCGGGCCGTCACACGCGAAACCTGGCGCTGGTTTCGCCGCGCGCGGCAAGGCGGCATCTGACTATTGCACCGACAACACGGATTTGACGAGCTTGCGGGCATAGTCGGCCGTCAGCGGCCGAAATCCAAAGACATACTCATAAAACAGCGTGCCATAGATCCGGTCATAGAGATCGCCGGCCGGCTCCGAAGCAAGGATGTTGCCGTCCTTCTGGCCGTCCTTGATAATCGCCAGCGATATGTCCCGGCGGATACCGAGATAGCGTTCGGAGAAGATTTTCGCTGAACCGGTCCGCGAGATGCATTCGGCAATGACAGCGAGCTGCACCTTGCCAAAATCGCTGTTCAGCGCCACGGCATAGGCGGCGGCATGTTTCGTGATGCGGGTAAACGGATCGCCGCTCTCGGAAAGCGGCAGCATGGTGGACGCCTGCCGCAGGAACGCGTCGATCAGCACTGCTTCGCGCGATGGCCACCATTTATAGATCGTCATCTTGGAGACGCCGGAATCCCGCGCAATCGCATCGATGGTCGTCGCAGCGAGCCCCTGCGCTGCCATCATGCGATAGGCGCTGTCCAGGATCGCATCCTCGGTCTCGACCGATCGAGGGCGCCCCCGCCGCACGGGTATCACCTCGGTCATCTCCGCAACTTCACTCTATGGGCTGCCATACGCCTACTATAGCGCGGCCCCCATCGATCAAACAGGGAAATTGGCGTGGCGATCAGACGCGGCAACGGAATGTTGGTCTCGCGCGCCGAGCAACTCATAGATCTGCACTTCGGCGGCAAAGCCTTTCGGCTTGATCCGGGCGACGCTGCGGAAAAGAAACAATGAGTCCACCCGCTCCTTGACGGCTTCGCTGACCAGGACGCTGGTTCCGTAGTCCTTGTTCAGCGTCTCGAGCCGTGACGCGAGATTTACGGTCGCGCCGAGCGCCGTGTAGTTCATGCGGTCGGGTGACCCGATATTGCCGATCATGACATCGCCGACATGCAGGCCAAACCGGGTCTTGTAGACGGGCCAGCCCTCACGCTCGAATTCCTCATTGAGCTTCCGATTGGCTTCGACGCAATCGAGCACAGCGGCGCAAGCCTGCGCGACATGGTTGGTGTGCTCGACGGGGGCGTTCCACAGCCCCATAACCGCATCGCCGATATATTTATCGACCGTGCCCTGATGCGTAGCAATGACGTCCGAAATCGCAGCGAAATAGCGCGACGTGTAGAGCATCACCCGGGTCGGATCTTCGTTCTCCGTCATTCCCGTGAAATTCTCGACATCTGTGAACAGGATGGTCGCTTCGCGGCGCTCGCCGCCCAATTGCATGGCCGTGCCGGTTTCGACCAGTTGCTGAACCAGACGCTTGGGAACGAAATTCGAGAATGTCTGCACCAGCGTACGCATGGTGAAGACCGATCGGCCGAGATCGTCGATTTCGCGGATCGGCGAACGCAGTTGCGGCATCGACGAAAACCGGAAGTTCTGGATGCGATCGACCTCGCGCGCCAAAATTCGCAGGGAGAGCGACAGCTTGTTGCCGATCCAGAACGCAATCGGTACGGCCGCGAGCACAAAACAAAATGCGAGAATGAAGAGCGTGCGCTTTTCTTGCTCGATCTCGGCATAGAACTCATCGAGCGGCGCGAAGAACCCGACCCGGAGATTGGCCGATCCGGCCATCTCCACGGGACGGAACGCGGCTGCGTAGGCCCGCCCTGTGCTGTCAGTAAAAAATTGCTCCGCAACGCCGGTTTGACGCCACGCCTTGATCGCGGCCGTTGCGTTAATCGTATCGACGTCACTGAGCCGAGGAAGCTCCGACAGCTTGTTCGGAACGCTCGTGGCCTCCAACCACCTGGACATCTCCGGATGCGCCAGCACCCGGTCGGCATCGTCGAACAGATAGGCCACGCCCGAATGCCCGAGCTGCTGCTTGCGCAGCATGGCCTCGGCTTCACTGAGCAGGATATCGCCGGCCACAACACCCCGCTGCCCCTCCACAATGGGCATCCGCAGCGTGTAGCCGATGTCACCGGTCTGATAGAAAATATAGGGCTCGGTCAGCAGACTGGCATTGGGCTCGAAGGCGCCACGATACCACGGCCGAACGCGAGGATCGAAATCGACCGGTCCGGGCAGACTTGCCAAAGGCCGCAGCGCATCGTCGAGATAGGAGGTCGTGGTCTGAAGCGGTCCAAAATCGCCTGCTTTCACGATCGTGAACAGGCGAAATCTGGCCCCGTCCGGCGCCCCGAAGCGCGCTTTCACCCCAGCTCCCGTTCGGTCGATCAGGTCCATTTCCAGGAACGAGCCGTCCTCATATCCCATGTACAGGCTGAAGAGCTGCTTATTGTTGCGCAGCATCGACGCCAGCAGGATATTCAGCCGCGGGTTATTCTTGAGCTCCGCGGACTGGACCGATGTGATACCGCGCAGGATATCCAGATTGTCGTGAACGCTCTTGAGCTGCGCATCGATGCGATCGGTCGCAGCCTGCGCGACCACGCTGAGATACGACGAAGCCGCCGTCCGGATGATCGTGTTGACCCTGCTGAAGCTGAGATAAACCAGCGCCAGGCCGACCGTCAGGACGACACCGACGAACAGCGCAATGATCGACGTCCTGAACCCAATCCGGAAACGCGATCTCGCCGGCACCGTCATCGCAGGATGCTCCACACGCCAGCCAATCTGGCACCGCATATCGACAGGCCAGACCTGGCTGCGCCGGACGGGACGTCTCGCGGTATCATGATTCCGCCACGCAAGCGCAATTGCCGAGTATCTTTACGGTAAAGAAACCCGATCCGTGCTTACGACATCGGACAATGAACTCACCTCGCCCAGCACGCTGGCCAGCGCCACGAGCTGCGACGATTGCAATGCCTCAATGGCAACTGCATAATTGAAACAATTGACTATTCTGACTGTCACTTAAGGAAATGAAGAATGACGGGCGCCGATCTGGGTGTGATCATCCGGCAGACTGCTAAGCAGCAAAACAAGACACTGATGGCAGCCGTCAAGGCACAACGCGATCGCTATGCGGGCCTGGCCGCCAAGGCCAAGGACAAGACCGCCAAGGACCGTTTCAAGCAACTAGCGAAGGACGCGACGGAGCAAGGCACGGCCGCCGCCAAGCGCCTTCAGATGTCCGCCGATAATGCCGCCGATAGCTATGCGCGATCGATGCGTAAGGCCGTTGAAGCACTTCAGATCGCAGAAGCAGCGCAAGCGATGAAGGCTCAGAACGCCGAAAAGGACAAGGCCGCCAAGAAGGCTGTACCCGCCAAGAAAACGGCCAAAAAGGCGAAGAAGCCAAAGAAGCGATAATGCGGGCATAACCTCGCCCGCTCGGCACGATCCGCACCGGAGCTACAAAAGGCCCGGCTTGCGCCGGAGTTACATCAGTCGGCCGGCCCACATGTCAGGGCCGGCAGGGCAAAACTCGGTTATGAGACCTTGAGGTTCTCGGCAGACGCCTTGCCGCGATTTTCCACCAGGTCGTATTCGATGGTCTGGTTTTCGTTGAGGGTACTAAGGCCTGCGCGCTCGACAGCGGAGATGTGCACGAAGACATCCTTGTCGCCGACAGTCGGCTTGATGAAGCCATAACCCTTGGTTGGGTTGAACCATTTGACGGTGCCCTTCTGCATCGTCTGTCTCCCGATCTAGATACAAAAAAGACGCGGCCACGCATCATGCGTACCACGCCACAAGCGGGCTTCCCGGTGTCTGCTGAATGTCCTGCTCGCAAAACGCACAGTCGAACGGCCTCAATCCGATTGCGCAAGAATTCCAACATGAAAATTTTGGCTACGCAAGTCTTTGGCTTTTTACGGCAGAGGTTTTGATATCACCGGCCGCGTTCAAGCGTACCTATCGAAAGCCGCTGACCGGACCCATGAGCAGACGTGCCGGATTGAAATATCGTCGGCCCGCTCTGCGTGAATGGCCATAACGTGATGAAAAGCGACACGAATCCGCTGTGGCAATCGCACAACAATACGCGTCAATCGCCACCGGAGGCGCTCAATGCGCAGCGGCAATGCTCATTGGATCGCGTATGCTCTGCCGCAGTCGAACGGCACTGCAGCGACAATTTCGAAACGAGTGACAATGCGCGATCCATCGCGATACGCCCAAACGGACAGGAGCCCGGCTGCCAGTCGGCAACGCCGGACCATTGTACTCGGCCTTGCCGTCGCGCTTGTCGTTGCGCCTTCGCTTGCATCCGCCCAGGTCGCGCCGCCGCCTACCACGCCGCCCCCAACCACACCTCCGCCGACACCGCCGCTGCCAGCCGCACCGATGCCATCATCGACCGACTTCAATGCCGGGCAATCCGCAGGTATTGCCATTGGCGATCTCGGTAGCCAGTTCCTGCGGCGCCTCGGCGATCAGGCGAGCTACGGCTTCAACCGCGCGTCGCGCGCCAATCCCGGCGGCGGTGGTGCGTCGGAGACCACCGAGACGCCGCGCTTCCGTAGCTGGGCCGAGTTCTATGGTGTCGGCGCCCATACCGGCACGATCGGTGACTTTGTCGGCGACAAGCGCCGGACTGTCGGCGGGGTCGCCGGAATCGGCGCGCGGCTGATGCCGGGCGTCAATGTCGGACTGTCGGTGGACCAGAGTCACACTACGATCGATGTTCCGCTCGCGCTGCAGTCTGCAACGCTCGACCTCACGCAGATCGGAGTCAACGCTTCGGTCGACCAAGGCGCCTGGACCTGGGCAATCGCATTGGTGCACGGCTTCGGCGACATCAACTCGCGCCGCGACACGGGCCTGGGGCTTGCCAGCGCCGGCTACAATGCGCGGATCGACGGCGCACTCACTGAGCTGAGCTATTACTGGAGTTACGAACAGGCACGGATCGTGCCCAAGGCTGCCTTCGAATACACCCGCGCGACAACCGGCGCGATGCAGGAGCTTGGCGGCCTCAATCCTGTCAACGCGAGCGGCGCCTCAGCCGAGCGTGCGCGTATCCTGATTGGCGCAGAAGTCGGCCGTTACTGGATATTCGATCAGAAGATTCTGGATCTATCGGGCTATGCCAAATTCGTCGACAACGTGCATCAGCGCTTTAGCAACGTCACGGTCAGCCTGGGTTCCGAGAGCATCACCGTTCAGGGGATCGGCGAAAGCCAGTACGGCGCAGACGCCGGCGCATCGGCGTCGCTGAGCCTCAGCAACACCGCGCGTCTCTATCTCAATTATGACGGCAAGTTCCGCGCCTATTCGCAGTCCCACCAAGGAACGCTGGGCGTCGAATTCAAGTTCTAGAAACCACCGGATTCCAGAAACAAAAAAACGGGCGAAAGGCAAATGCCCCTCGCCCGCTTTGAGTTTTTATTGAGTTAGGCCGCCTGCTCGGCGTGCCCTGCCATGCTGCGACGACGCCACAACGTTCCGACAGCGAGCACCACAGCGACACCAATCAGACCGCAGACGATCTCGCCACCATGTCCCCCATTGGTGAAACGAACGCCAAGGCCCAGCGATGACATCAGGCTGTCGAGGCCAGTGCCGACCGAACCGCTGAAGAAGCTGTGCATCAGCGGCAGAACCGCAGGATCCGTCGCGATCACTTCGCCGGCGACCCAGCCCAGCAGGGCCGCACCGAGCCAGACCAGAACGGGCAGACGGGTCAGCAGCGCCATGATCAGCGCCGCGCCGGCGACGATCAGCGGGACGCTGATGGCAAGGCCGAGGATCAGCAGCGGCACGCTGCCATTGGCAGCGGCAGCAACTGCAATGACGTTGTCGAGGCTCATGACAATGTCGGCTACGACCACGATCTGCACAGCGGCCCACAGATGCGAGGCGGCCTTCACGCCGTCCTCTTCTTCCGGTTCGGGTACCAGCAGTTTGGCTGCGATGACGATCAGTGCGAGGCCGCCCACCAGCTTGAGATAGGGCAGCGCCATCAGCGAGGCGACGATGCCGGTGAAGATGATACGCAGGATGACGGCGGCAGCGGCGCCGAGAATCATGCCCCACATGCGCTGCTTCGGTTCCAGACCACGGCAGGCCAGTGCGATCACGAGGGCGTTGTCGCCGGACAGCAGAACGTTGATCCAGATGATCTTGCCGACGGCTACCCAGAATGCGGGCTGCTGCATTTCGACCTGAAACTGAACGAAAACCGACTTGATCGTCGCCGGATCGAGAATATGCAGCAACCAGTCCACAGCGCGCCCCTTTGTTTGTTCGTTTTGATTGGAAAGGTCGGCGCGCCCCCGCGCGCCGACCGGTCGTCAATTCGGCTGGAAGTTTAGCCGACGATCTCGTTGCCCGAGAAGAACTGTGCGATCTCGATCGCTGCAGTTTCCGGAGCGTCCGAACCATGAACCGAGTTCTCGCCGATCGACTTGGCGTGAAGCTTGCGGATGGTGCCATCAGCAGCCTTCGACGGATCGGTTGCGCCCATCACATCGCGATGCTTGAGGACGGCGTTCTCGCCTTCCAGCACCTGCACGACAACCGGACCCGAGGTCATGAAGTCCACCAGTTCGCCGAAGAAGGGGCGTTCCTTGTGAACGGCGTAGAAAGTGCCGGCCTGTTCGCGGGTCATGCGGATGCGCTTCTGCGCGACGATCCGCAGGCCGGCCTTTTCGATCAGCGCGTTGATCGCACCGGTCAGATTGCGCTCGGTCGCGTCGGGCTTCAGAATCGAAAAGGTACGCTCGATAGCCATGATTTATCCTTGAATAACAGTCGCTGGAAGATGGCGGCTTATATCGACGCTATCCGGGAACGGCAAGCGATCCGTCCAAATGTCGCAGGCCCCATTTTGGCAGATCCGGCGCTCGAAATTACCGAGATGTCATCCACATGAACCATTCCTGACAGGGCTGGCGCGATCCGGTTCAGCTTCCTCCTCCTAGACTGCCTGCAATGACCCCGGCCAACGGCATTTGCCCCCGGTGCCATGTTCACGGCAGGCGCAACACGCGCCGTACCAGAGGAGATGAGAATGTTCCGCAAGATCGCACTGACTTTGGTTGCAGCGGCCTCATTGGGCGCCGCGGCGCTGGCTCCGACCTCGGCTTCCGCCTGGGGCGGCCACGGCGGATGGCACGGCGGTGGCTGGCATGGCGGCGGCTGGCATCGCGGCTGGGGCGGACCACGCTTCGTCGGCGGGCCGGTTTACGGCTATGGCAGCGGCGGATGTCTCGTCCGCCGGGTCGTTCCGACCCCGTGGGGACCGCGTTGGCGACTGGTCAATCGCTGCTACTGACGCTCCACGAGCAGAGAAATACCGCCCGGCCGTTCCCTCGGCCGGGCTTTTTCTTGGCAGATCCATCGACGATTCATCGAATTTTGACTCAAACAGCCTCAAATCCATAAATCTTGAAACAATTTCGGCCCGCACGACTTGCCTTAGTGTCATTCAACTGCCACGAGCGCCGGGAAGACAATGCAGAACCAGTTCATCAATGATGGCGAAGAACACATTGACCGCACCACCAGCGCGGCGATCTGCAATGCCATCGGCGAACGGCTGCGCCGGGATGTCGGCCCGGACAACGCCCTGCCCTCCCATCTGCAGATGCTGATCGACCAGATGCGGCAGCAGGATGAGAACACCGGTAGCCGCTGACGGCATAATTGACCTTTCGCGCACCAGCAGCGAGCAAATCGGGGTTGCCTTTGTGCGTCGCAGCGGTGACAACCCCGCATGCTTTCCATCACAGACATTTCGATCCGGATCGCCGGACGCCTGCTCATTGACGAGAGCACGGTACAGATTGCGCCGGGAGCCCGCGTGGGTTTCGTGGGCCGCAACGGCGTCGGTAAATCGACACTTTTTCACGCCATTCGCGGCGATCTGGCCACCGAAACCGGAAGTATTTCGATTCCGCCCCGCTGGCGTATCGGCAGCCTCGCCCAGGAGGCGCCGGACGGCCCCGAAAGCCTGATCTCCGTCGTCTTGAAAGCCGATCTCGAGCGCGACGCACTGCTGAAGGAAGCCGAGACCGCCTCCGATCCGGAGCGCATTTCCGACATCCAGACCCGCCTTGTCGATATCGATGCGCATTCCGCGCCCGCTCGCGCCGCAGCGATTCTGAGTGGTCTTGGCTTTTCGGCTGAAGCCCAGTTGCGCTCCTGTTCCGAATTCTCCGGCGGCTGGCGCATGCGCGTCGCGCTTGCGGCCACGTTGTTCTCGGCGCCGGACCTGTTGCTGCTGGACGAACCGACCAACTATCTCGATCTCGAAGGCACGCTGTGGCTCGAGGATCATCTCGCCAACTATCCGCGCACGGTCATCGTCATCAGCCATGACCGCGACCTGCTCGATACGTCGGTGAACGAGATCCTGCATCTCGACCGTGGCAAGCTCGTGCATTATCGCGGGACTTACTCAAATTACGAAGAGTTCCGCGCCAACAAAGAGGCGCTCGACGCCAAGAACGTCAAGCGTCAGGAAGCCGAGCGCAAGCGGCTGCAGGACTTCGTCGATCGCTTCAAGGCTAAGGCCTCCAAGGCACGTCAGGCACAATCGCGCGTAAAGATGCTTGAGCGCATGAAGCCAATCTCGGCGCTCGTAACGCAAGACGTGCGCGAGATCGTATTCCCTGCGCCCGAAAAGATCCTGTCGCCGCCGATTCTCGCGGTGGACAATGTGTCGGTCGGCTATGAGCCCGGCAAGCCGGTACTCAATCAGGTGACACTCCGCATCGATACCGAGGATCGCATTGCCCTGCTCGGCTCCAACGGCAACGGTAAGTCGACGCTGGTCAAGCTGCTGGCAAACAAGCTGAAGCCATTTTCAGGATCGATTACGCGCGCCGACAAACTGTCGATTGCTTACTTTGCCCAGCATCAGCTCGACGAGCTGGTGATGGACAACTCCGTCTATGATCACGTCCGCAAGCTGATGCCCGACATGCCGGAATCGAAAATCCGCGCGCGTGCCGGCAATATCGGCTTTTCCGGCAAGGCCGCGGATACGATCGTAAAAAGCCTGTCCGGCGGCGAAAAGGCGCGGCTACTGCTGGGGCTCGCGACTTTCTACGGTCCGAACATGATCATTCTGGACGAACCGACCAACCATCTCGATATCGACAGCCGCGCAGCGCTGGCCGAGGCGATCAACGAATTCCCCGGCGCAGTGATCATGGTCTCCCATGATCGCTATCTGATCGAGGCCTGCGCAGACCAGCTCTGGGTCGTGGCTGACCGCACCGTCACCAATTTCGACGGCGATCTCGACGACTATCGCAAAGTCGTCATGCAAGCCCGCGGCATACGCACGCCGACACGCGATCGCGCAAACACGGACCGCGAAAAACTGGCGAAGCCTAAAGAAAAGAAGGTCCCGCTCAAGCAGCAGGTCGCCGAAGCAGAATCCGAGATGGAGCGGATCACCGCCATCATCGCCAAGATCGATACTGCGCTCGCATTGCCTGACCTGTTCAAGAAAGATCCGAAGCAGGCCACGCAACTCACCAAAGCGCGCGCCGCTGCGGCGGACGCATTGCAACGCGCCGAAGAGCAATGGCTTAGCGCGAGTTCTCTGCATGAAGAAGCGAACGGCTGAAAACGCAGCCGTCGCTTACTTCGACATCATCACGAAAAGATCAGGTCGCGGCGCGCTTCTTCGCCTTCGGACGCGCGGTCTTCGGCTGCTCAACTTCCGGACCGCGTTCGACCACGGTCAAACGACCGGCGGTAAACGTATAGATGCCAGCGCGCGGACCGCGCAGATAGGTCAGCACGGCAACGCGATCGCCGCGCGGGCTGGTCGATAGACTGACATTGTCGGGTGCGCCTGCACCACGCGCCACGTCGCATTCGGTATGGCCGAGCGCCACGACGCCAGTTTGAACCGGCGCACCTGCGGTACCATCGGCAAGCGCGTTGGCATCACGCGGCGCCATGCCCGGGCACGCACCGTCCGCGCTGATGAGATCCTGCGGACTGACGGCCTGCTCAGGCGACAGCGGCGGCGTCTCGATCGAAACATTCTTGATGAACACGCGACCTGGCTTGGAGAACCAGTCGGCATCCTTGGACAGCAGGTCCGTGGAGAATGCGTCACCGCCCACGCCGGCGCAGCCAGCAAGCAATGGCGCAGCAAGCAGCAGCACGAGCAGACCGTTTCGATGAAGCTTTTCTTGTCGCACGATTACGCAACCCCAAGACAGGCGATAAGCGCCTGTAACATCATTCATTTGCGGCACCACCATGACACAGCGGCAGATACCGGTGAGGAAATCTACAATTATCATTAATTGCAGCAGATCGCCAATCGGCAGCTAATTCTTGCGCTGCCACCGGCCACGTTCATCGGTCTGCCAGTAAGTGGCCGTAAAGCCCCTCGCCTTACAATCAGTCCAGGCTGCTCGCGCTGCAGCGAGCGCATCGGAATCGTCACCGTTAAATATCAGCACCATGCGCTCATAGCCGTCGGCATCCGCCGGCACTGCTGCGCTGTCCACAAGGAACCGGACCTGGGCACGATTGGGATTCCCCTCTTCGATCGCGAGAATGATCGGCTGATCCGCAGCGTCCGCCACACGCCAGGTGGCGTGCGGCAGAAATGAATCGTCACGATAGGTCCACAAATGCGCATCGAGCGCATCGGCGCGTTCTTCTGACGTGGATTGCACGACGACACGCCAGCCGCGCTCGAGTGACTTCTCGAGCAGCGGCGGCAGCACGCTCTCCAGCGTCATGTTCTGCAGGTGATAGAACAGGACCTCGGTCATCGTGTCGGACTACTTCTTCGCCTCGTAATAGTCGGCCACAAGCCGATCCAGCAGCCGCACGCCGTAACCCGAGCCCCAGCTCTGATTGATCTCTGTCTTCGGCGCGCCCATGGCGGTGCCGGCGATATCGAGATGCGCCCACGGCGTATCGTCGACGAAACGCTGCAGGAACTGCGCCGCAGTGATCGAGCCGCCATTGCGGGTGCCGGTGTTCTTCATGTCGGCGAATTGCGAGTCGATCTGCTTGTCGTATTCCGGACCGAGCGGCATCCGCCAGACACGTTCGCCGGTGGTCTGTCCCACGGTGGACAGACGCTCTGCGAGTTCATCATTGTTGGAGAACATGCCAGCATATTCGGTACCGAGCGCGACCATGATCGCACCGGTAAGCGTCGCCAGATCGACCATGAATTTCGGCTTGAACTTCTTCGCCACATACCAGAGCACATCGGCCAGTACGAGGCGACCTTCAGCGTCGGTGTTGATGATTTCGATGGTCTGACCGGACATCGACGTCACGATGTCGCCCGGACGCTGCGCGTTGCCATCCGGCATGTTTTCGACGATGCCGATGGCGCCGACCACATTGACCTTGGCCTTGCGGCCCGCGAGTGCATGCATCAGGCCAACGACGCAGGCTGCGCCGCCCATATCGCCCTTCATGTCTTCCATGCTGCCGGCCGGCTTGATCGAGATGCCACCGGTATCGAAGGTCACGCCCTTGCCGATGAAAGCGACGGGCTGCTCGCCCTTCTTGCCACCGTTCCAGCGCATCACCACCATGCGGCCGGGACGCACCGATCCCTGGGACACGCCAAGCAGCGCGCCCATGCCAAGCTTGGTCATCGCCTTGACGTCGAGCACTTCGACCGTGACGCCGAGTTTCTTTAACTCACCGGCGCGGCGCGCAAATTCGGCGGGAAACAGCACGTTCGGCGGCTCATTCACGAGTTCGCGGGCCAGCACGACGCCGTTGACGATATGATTGCCCGGCGCAAAGGCCTTCTTGGCTGCAGCGACGTCGCTGACGGCCAACGAAACCGCGACATTGCCGGACGCCTCGTCAGCATCCTTCTTCTTGGTCTTGTAACGATCGAATTTGTAGGCGCGCAGCAACGCGCCCGAGGCGACCGATGCCGCCTGTTCAGGTGTCATGGCTCCCGAAGCGAGTTCGGCGATCACGGTTACTGCATCACTGCTGCTGCCGACCTTGCCGGCGAGCACGCCGCCAAATTTCAGCAGATCGGTCTCCTTCAGATCGGCCGGCTTGCCGGTGCCGATCACGATGAGACGCGACGCCTTGATCCCGTCCGGGGCCAGGATGTCGAGCGTCGATGCACTCTTACCCTTGAACTTGCTGGTTGTAGCCGCGCGCTTCACAGTTGCTGCGGCGTCCCCGAGAGCCTTGGTCGTGGCAGGACCGAATTTCAGCGTTTCGTCGCAAAACACCACAAGAGCACCGCGCACAGCAGTCGCAAACGGG
Organism: Tardiphaga sp. OK246; assembly: GCF_900188215.1. Taxonomy (NCBI): domain Bacteria; kingdom Pseudomonadati; phylum Pseudomonadota; class Alphaproteobacteria; order Hyphomicrobiales; family Nitrobacteraceae; genus Tardiphaga; species Tardiphaga sp. OK246. The sequence goes on along the minus strand of NZ_FZOX01000002.1, from coordinate 298,985 downwards.
ACGAAGCCGACTTTGACGGCGTCGGACATGGCAAATTCCTCCAGAAGATCAGGGCTGTCGCAGGGGTCGGCGCGGAATCCGGTCAGTGCGGCGGGGTTCAAGTGTTTTGTTGTCGTCGCAGCGTGAGCCGTCAAGACAGGTTCTGACCGAAACCGCCAAGGATCGATAGTTTCTTATGTTTCCCCGAGGGAAACCAAACCGCCCGTAACCCACGATTCGGGCAATACCTGTGTCCGAATGTGTCGACTCTGGCCTTAGGTGACGGCCTTGCCAACGAATAGGCCCCACCGACGGATCCGACTCCTCGTCGCCACGCGGGTTGCGAAGCATTTCAGTGGCCCGAGGGCCACATCGGGCACATAATTAACCATATCTTGAGCGAGCCATCCCCCGGCCATTTTGTTGACCAATCAAAGGGATGCTAAGTGAGATGATGGGCTTGTAGGGATCGCGGCATGTCCTTTGGGGGTCCCCTTGCGGGATTGGGCATGCGGGCGGCTTTAACGGCCGGAATGGGGATTGATCGGACCGATGGGGTCTATCGACAAGTATATTTTCCGCACGACGCTGGCGTCGTTTGCGGTGGTTCTGGTCAGCCTGACGGGCGTGATCTGGATCACGCAAGCGTTGCGCGGAATCGACCTGATGACGAGCCAGGGTCAGACCATTCTGACCTTCCTCGGCGTCACCAGCCTGGCGATTCCCGTTCTCGTTTTGATCATTGCTCCGATCGCCCTGATGATCGCGGTGTCCCACACCCTGACCAAGCTCGCGACCGACTCCGAAATCATCGTGATGAATGCCGCCGGCCTATCACCGCGACGGCTGTTTCGTCCCTTCCTGTTCGCGACAATGGTCGTATCGCTGCTCGTGGCTTTCATTGGCTCATATCTGGCACCGGATGGTATGCGCCGGCTGAAGCGCTGGGACGCCGAGATCACCGCCGACGTGCTGGCGAATATCCTGCAGCCAGGCCGCTTCGCGCAGCTCGACCAGAACCTGACTATCCGCGTCCGGGAGCGTCAGCCCGGCGGATTGCTGGTCGGGATTTTCGTTGACGATCGTCGCGATCCCAAAGAGCGCGTCACCATCATTGCCGACCATGGCACGGTGCTGAAGAACAAGGATGGCTCGTTCCTGATCCTGGAAGACGGCAATCTGCAGCGCTTTGAGACGGGCAAGACCGACCCCGCCATGGTGGCGTTCGGCCGCTACGCTTTCGATATGTCGAAGTTCTCTAATCGCAGCCAGGACGTCACCTACGGAATTCGTGAACGATATCTCTGGGAACTGATGGTGCCGCCAGTGGATGACCCGCTTTACAAGCAGGTGCCGCGGCAGTTCAGCGCCGAGATGCACGACCGCTTGATGGCGCCAATCTATCCGCTGGCGTTTGCCGCCTTGACCTTTGCATTCCTGGGATCGCCACGGACGACGCGGCAGAGCCGCAACTTCTCGATGGGCAGCGCAATTGCCGCGGTGTTCGGCCTACGCATGGCGGGCTTTGCCTGCTCCGTCGTGGCAGCGAAATCGGACTTCGCCGCACCGCTTCAATATGCCTTGCTGGCGACAGCGATCGGCGTCAGCTTCTGGATCATCTCTGCCGGCATTGTGGTGGAACCGCCGGCGAAGCTGGTGGAAGCAATCAATAGATCCAACGAGCGGTTGTTGCGCCTCTTCCGACGGCCGGCCACCGCATGAACATGATCACCAACACCATCGGCAGATATTTCGCCGGTCGCTTCCTGGTGGCAGCCTTGGGCGTGTTCATCAGTATCTTCATGCTGCTGGTGCTGGTCGACTACATCGAGATGGTCAGGCGCACCTCCGGGCTGGCCTCGGCCTCCGCTCTGATGGTGGCGCAGACGTCGCTGTACCGGGTGCCCCAGTTGCTCGAGAAGATGATGCCGTTTTGCATCCTGATCGGCGCCATGACCTGTTATCTCGCGCTATCGCGGCGGCTCGAACTGGTGGTCGCCCGCGCCGCCGGCGTTTCGGCTTGGCAGTTTATTTCCCCTGCGCTGGCCAGCGCCCTCGTCCTGGGCGTGCTGGCGACCGTGGGCTACAATCCCCTGTCGACCAACCTGCGCGAGGAATCGAAGCGAATGGAGGCCCAGATGTTCGGCGATGCGCCCGGCGGCGGCGTCCAGGACGCCTCCGGCTTCTGGATCAACCAGGTCAACCGCGAGGGCCAATCGATCATCAATGCCGCCCGCAGCGAGCAGCAGGGCGTCCGCCTGACCGGCCTGACCGTGTTCCGGTTCGACACCGAATCCCAGTTCAAGGAACGGATCGAAGCTCGCGAGGCATCGCTGGAGCCCGGCCGCTGGTTGTTCAAAGGGGTGCGACGCTACACCCTCGATTCGCCCGTGGTTGAGCAGGACAGCATGTACCTGGCCACGACCCTGACCCCGCTGCAGGTCAGAAACAGTTTTTCGACCCCCGAAACAGTGTCATTTTGGCAACTTCCTTCGTATATCAAATCCTCAGAGAGTTCGGGTTTCGCGACGGCGGGGTATCGCTTGCAGTATCATAAGCTTATCGCACAGCCGTTTTTGCTGGTTGCGATGGTGATGCTGGCTGCTTCCGTGAGCCTGAGGTTCTTTCGGATGGGCGGTGTCCAGAAGATGGTTTTGAGTGGCGTGGGCGCAGGCTTTCTGCTCTACGTCCTGTCGAAAGTTACGGAAGATTTGAGCAAGGCTGAGTTGATGCATCCGATTGCTGCGGCGTGGCTGCCTGTGTGTGTGGGCGGCCTCACCGGCTTTTTGGCCTTGTTGTACCAGGAGGACGGATAGTGGCTGTGTTTGCCGCCCTCCGTGAGCAGGCATTTGATTGGAAGCTGCGCATGACCGTGCGCGGTGACCGTTTCTGCACGTCTGGCGTACTGGCCCCGGTGCTCGCAACCGTTTTGGGTCTGGCGGCTGCATTTGGCGTCGCGGCGACGACCCCGGCGGCTGCCCAGAGTTTCACTTACAATCGCCCCGCCACCCGGCCGAAGCCGCCGCCTGCCGCCCAGACCGGGCAGATGCTGGTCCAGGCCACCGAGGTCAATTACGACTATAACAACTCGCGCGTCGCCGCAGTCGGCAGCGTGCAGATGTATTACAACGGCACGTCCGTCGAAGCCGACAAGGTCATCTACGACCAGAAGACCAAGCGCCTGCACGCCGAAGGCAATGTCCGCATGACGGACGCCGACGGCAAGATCACCTATGCCAACCTGCTCGATCTCAGCGACGACTACCGCGACGGTTTCGTGGATTCGCTGCGTGTCGATACCGCGGATGCGACCCGCATGGCCGCGACGCGCGCCGAGCGGACCGCCGGCAACTACACCGTGTTCCAGAACGGTGTCTACACGGCCTGCGCCGCCTGTAAGGAAGATCCGAAGAAGCCGCCGCTGTGGCAGGTCAAGGGTGCCCGTGTCATCCACGACCAGACCGAAAAGATGATGTATTTCGAGGACGCCCGGATCGAGTTTTTCGGCGTTCCCCTCGCCTATATCCCGTATTTTTCCACGCCCGATCCGACGGTGAAGCGCAAGACCGGCTTCCTGATGCCGGGCTTCACGCAGAACACCAATACAGGCTTCGGCGTTGAAACGCCGTTCTATTGGGCGATCGCGCCTGATTACGATGCAACCATCTCGCCACGCTACACCAGCAAGCAGGGCCTGTTGATGCAAGGCGAGTTCCGGCAGCGCCTGATGGATGGCGCCTACCAGATCCGTGCCTATGGCATCAATCAGCAGGATCGCAGCGCCTTCGCCAACACGGTCGGCGACAAAGACTGGCGCGGCGGAGTCGAGTCCAAAGGCCAGTTCGCGCTGAACGACAAATGGGTCTGGGGCTGGGACGCGGTCGCACTCAGCGATTACAACTTCCTGCAGGACTACCGGCTGTCGATGTACCGGGATCCCTATGCCTCGTTTTTGAATCTGCAGACGGAGGCCGTTTCGCAACTATATCTAACGGGCGTCGGCAAGCGTAGCTTCTTCGATGCACGCACGATCTACTACCTGAGCTTCTCCGGTAATCAGAGCCAGGTCCCGGTCATTCACCCGGTGATCGATTACAACAATGTGCTCAACCAGAACATTCTGGGCGGCGAGTTCAGCTACAAGTTCAACATGACCAGCCTGAGCCGTGATCAGGCTGCGTTCACTGCAATCAATAGTAAGATTGATCCACTGACCGGCTTGAGCCCTTGCAATATTCTCTCAGCGGACACGGCCTCACGGACGCCAACAAACTGCCTGATGAACGGCATTCCTGGCACCTATAACCGCGTGACTGGTGAAGCACAGTGGCGCCGTTCCTATACGGACTCGTTCGGCCAGATCTTCACGCCGTTCGCGATCCTGCGCGTCGATGCGATCGATGCCTCGATCTCAAACCAGCCCGGCGTGTCCAACTTCCTGCCGACCGGCGACACGACCGCACTGCGGGTGATGCCGACCGTGGGCCTCGAATATCGCTATCCGTTCATCAACGTTCAGCCGTGGGGCACCACGACCCTCGAACCCATCGCTCAGGTGATCATTCGTCCGAACGAAACCTACGCCGGTAAGTTGCCGAACGAAGACGCGCAGAGCATGAGCTTCGACGCGAGCAATTTGTTCAGCGTCAACAAGTTCTCCGGTTACGACCGTGTCGAAGGCGGCGGCCGCGCCAACGTAGGCGTGCAGGCCACCACGCAGTTCGATCGTGGCGGCTCCGTCAAAGTCCTGTTTGGCCAATCCTATCAGCTGTTCGGCCTGAATTCGTTCGCGGTCGCAGATACGACCAACACCGGTGTCGACTCCGGACTGGCTACCTCACGGTCAGACTATGTCGCCAGCCTCGCTTATTCGCCGAACCGGACCTACACGGTCAGCACGCGTGCGCGGATCGACGAGGCGACCGGTAACGTGTCGCGCTTTGAGGCGGAGGGTCGCGCAAGCTTCGACCGCTGGTCGGTCAGCCTAATGTATGGCAACTACGCACCGCAGGCGGAGTTGGGCTACCTCACCCGCCGCGAAGGCCTCCTTGGCACCGGCTCGATCAAACTGGCATCGAACTGGGTAGTCACCGGTGGCGCGCGCTGGGATCTCGAGGCCAACAAGATCAACCAGTACACGGTCGGCGCAGGCTATGTGGACGATTGTTTCGTGCTCGGCGTCAATTATGTCACGTCCTACAACTACGTGACTAACCTGAGCACGCCGCCCGTTCTGAGCCATTCATTCATGTTCCAGATTGGCCTGCGGACAATTGGTAATACCACGTCTGCGAGCGGAACCGGCGGCACTTACTAGTATCGGTCGTTTGTGCCGTGAAATCTCCGTTTTCCGTCGCGATGTATGCGAATTCTGCTTTCAAGAGAGCTTTGACACCGCGGTTTAGACAATGATGGGTACGATGATTTCCGGACGCGTTCTGCAAGCCACTTTGGCGACGGCAGTTACCCTTTTCATTTGCGCGGGATCGCCGGCTCGGGCCCAATCCGTCGCCGTTATGGTCAATGGCGAGCCCATCACCAATTTCGATATCGAGCAACGCACCAAGTTGAATGCACTGTCCGGCGCGAAGACGAACAGCCGCCAGGACGTGATCGAGGAGTTGATCAGCGAAAAGGTGAAGATCAAGGAAGGCAAGAAATACAGCGTCGATCCCGGTGCTTCGGAAGTCGATGGCGCATTTCAGAACATGAGCTCGCGCATGCGCCTCACGCCGGATCAGCTGGTGCAGTCACTGGCGTCCAAAGGCATCCGCCCGGACACGCTGAAAAGCCGATTGAAGGCCGACATGGTCTGGAACGCGATCGTCCGCGGGCGCTTCAAGCAGAGCCTGCAGGTCGGCGAAAAGGAAGTCGATGCAGCCGTCCAGAGCGCCGGCGGCGACGCGATGACCGAAGCGTTCGAATATCAGATGCGACCGGTTGTGCTGGTCGTGCCCCGCGGAGCGGCGTCCGGCATGATGGAAGCGCGGCACAAGGAAGCCGAAGGGCTACGCGAGCGTATCCAGAGCTGCGAAGACGCTAACCGTACCTTCAAGTCGATGCAGAATGCGACCATCCGCGATACGGTCGTCAAGACCTCTGCCGATCTGCCGCCGTCGCTGCGAGAACTGCTCGACAAGACCCCGATCGGACGTCTCACGCCTCCGGAAGTGACCCGCCAGGGTGTCGAAATGGTCGCTCTATGCGCGCGCAAGCCAACCAAGGTCGATACACCGAAGAAGCGGGAAGTCCGCGACAAGATGTTTGCCGACAAATTCGAAGCGAAGTCGAAATCCTACCTGCAGGAAGTGCGCAAAGCGGCGATGATCGAATATCGGTAGTTTCCGATCCGGCTTAGGCCGCGACTGGCTTAGGGCGGCACCATGACCAAACCTCTTGCGCTGACATTGGGCGAACCGGCCGGCATCGGCCCGGACATTGCCATCGCTGCCTGGCTGCGTCGGCACGAACTCGACCTGCCCCCGTTCTATCTGCTTGGTGACCGAGACTTCATGGCGGAACGTGCTAAGACGCTCGGCCTCGACGTCAGGCTGGCCGATGTAACGCCCGCCGGTGCCGCTGAGACGTTTGCTGACGCGTTACCGGTGGTGTCGATCGGGCAGACGGTCACCGCGCCTCCCCGTCGTCCTGACGCGTCCAGCGCACCCGCAGCCATTGTCTCGATCCGTCAGGCGGTCGCGGACGTGGAAGCCGGCCATGCCGGCGCCGTCGTGACCAATCCGATCGCCAAGAGTGTGCTCTATCGCGCCGGTTTCACCCATCCAGGTCACACCGAATTTCTCGCCGAGCTTGCCGCCCGCGACGGAAAGGTCCCGCTGCCGGTGATGCTGTTGTGGTCGCCCGAACTGGCCGTGGTGCCGGTCACGATCCATGTCTCGCTGCGCGATGCTATTGCCCAACTGAGCGGCCCGCTGATCACTGCCACCGCACGCATCGTGGTCAACGACATGAAGACCCGTTTCGGCATCAAGCGGCCACGACTGGCAATTGCTGGCCTCAATCCGCATGCCGGAGAAGACGGTTCGATGGGAGATGAGGAGCAGGCGTTCATCATGCACGCGGTCACCGTATTGCAGAACGAAGGCATCGACGCACGAGGGCCTTTGCCCTCCGACACCATGTTCCATCCGGCAGCCCGCGCGACCTATGACTGCGCGATCTGCATGTATCACGACCAAGCCCTGATCCCGATCAAGACCATCGCTTTCGATGATGGCGTCAACGTCACGCTCGGCCTTCCCTTCATCCGAACCTCGCCGGACCACGGCACGGCCTTCGATATTGCCGGCACCGGACGCGCCAATCCGTCGAGCCTGATCGCCGCGCTCAAACTCGCAGCTCGCATGGCCGCGACGCAATCCGCATGAGCGGGATCGACGATCTGCCGCCACTGCGTGACGTCATCAAACGTTTCGATCTGCAGGCGCGCAAATCGCTCGGCCAGAATTTTCTGCTCGATCTCAATCTCACCGCACGCATCGCCCGCGCCGCCGGCCCGCTGGAAGATTGCACGGTCATCGAAGTCGGCCCCGGCCCCGGCGGCCTCACCCGTGCATTACTGGCGACGGGCGCCAGGCGCGTCATCGCCGTCGAGCGTGACGAGCGCGCGCTCGGCCCGCTCAAGGAAATCGCCGCGCACTATCCTGGTCGGCTCGAGATCGTCATCGGCGACGCCCAGACCTTCGATCCGCGCCCGATGCTATCAGGCGAGCGCGCCAAGATCGTCGCCAACCTGCCCTATAATATCGGTACGCAGCTCCTGATCGACTGGCTGTGCACCGAGCCGTGGCCGCCCTGGTACGACATGATGGTGCTGATGTTCCAGCGCGAGGTCGCCGAACGCATCGTTGCGGTCGAAGATGACGAGGCCTATGGCCGGCTCGGCGTGCTGTCGAACTGGCGCGCCGACACCAAAATCCTGTTCGACATCTCGCCGGCCGCCTTCACGCCGCCCCCGAAGGTGACGTCATCGGTCGTGCGCCTCGTTCCCCGCGCAGAGCCAGAGGCCTGCGAACGACGCCTGCTGGAACAGGTGGCGGCCGCAGCCTTCAACCAACGCCGCAAGATGCTGCGGCAGAGCCTGAAGTCCCTCGGCGTCGATCCGGAGCGGCTCGCCGCAGCTGCCGATGTCGATGTTACCCGGCGTGCCGAGACGGTTCCGGTGTCAGGTTTTGTCGCAATGGCACGCGAATTATCAGAGATCAGAAAGACAAAGAGCATCACGCCGGCGCCCTGATGTCGCGCGCAGGACTGCAGATTGCCGCGCACCTGAAGCAGGCGCAAACGAACGCCACGAACATTGGTAGTCCGTGCGTCAGTCCCTGCATCGCAACGCCGGCGAAGACCGGGCCGATCAGCGCGCCTGCGCCCCACATCAGTCCCATCGTAGCATAGATGCCGACCAGAGCCGGGCTCCTCGCATAAAAACATTAATCATCCGCTGGCTATATCTGGCCCTGGAAACTGGGATCATGGGCAACCGATGATACGACTGCTGCTCCTCCTGCTGGGCGCGGAAGTGGTGCAACGGCGCTGGCGGTTGCTGCTCGCGATCGGCGTGCTGTGGGCCGCCTTGGGCCTCGCTATCGTGATCGACGCGTTCGATGGCAGCACGATCGTGCGACCGCACTATTTCGGCTACCTGCTGCTGCTGGAAGGCATTGTCAGCCTGCTGGCTGCCCTGCTTGCCGTCACGCGCAGGCCGTATCAGTTCGCCAAGGCCGTTATCCTGATCGTACCAGCCATCATCATCATCGCGCAGCCGCGTCATTCCAACCTGTTGATCGCGATGCTGCTGGGCGGCGTGCTGCTGCTCGACGGCAGCGCGCGCATCGTCAGTGCCTGGGTGGTGCGCTTCGAGAACTGGCGGATGGCAATCGGTGCTGGCGTGATCGAACTGATGCTGGCCGCCACCACGCTGGAACCATGGCCGACCTGGTACGAGGGCACGATCGGCTTCAACATCGGCGCGTTGCTGATCGTATCGGGGTTGAGCACGATGTTGCTGGCTAATCGCTTGCGGCGATTGCCACCGGATGCACCGATCTCGATGCTGGTGGGCGGCGCGTTTCCGACCGCATTGTGGGTGCCCGCCACGCCGGATGATGCCGGCAAGGACGATCTCGTCGTGCATGTCTGGACACCCACAGGGCCCGGCCGCAGCGCGCGGCGCCGACCGTTGGTGGACCGCTACATTGCAGCTGTCGATGCCAACGGCATCGTCTCCACCGGACATGCAGCACTTGAACTCGCGCCCAATGTCTATGTCAGCCACTACCCCGCCGTCGAAATCGATCGCGCGCCGGATGAGTTCGGCCGCGTGCTGCGCGCTGGCGTCGAGAACGATCTTCCGGGTCGTTTTCAGCCGAGCTATGCCGAGGAAGCAGAGGGATGGTGCGAGGCCACTGAACATATCCGTTTCACGCGCATCGATCGCGTTCGCGTCCGCCACTTCTGGCGGACTTACCGCATTGATACGACCTACAACCTCACCAGCCGCAACTGCTCGACTGCCGTGGCACACGCGCTCGATGCAGCACTCGAAGGCGTACTCGGACGCACCGAGCGACCGTGGCGCGCATTTTTCCGGGCGGCGGTCACGCCCGAATTATGGGTCGCGGGCGTCTTGCGGCAGCGCGCCGAAGCAATGGCCTGGACACCCGGATTGGTCCTCGACTATGCGCGGCTGCTCCAGGTGTTGGTCGAACCCACGCCGGAACAGATCTCCCCGGACTGGTCCCGCCTCAGACGGCTCAGTATCCGCCGAGCAGCACGGGCCCGCACGCGCACGGCATGACCTTCCGCATGTGTGGCGCAGGTGCGAACCTCGCGCTCTTTCGCACCCTTGAACTCGCCCCCATCCTGTGATTGCTAGGATGCAACGAAGTCTAGGGAAAACAAAAATGGCTCTTATGAAACGCCAGTCTCTGGTGAAATTCGACGCTCCGCTCTGCGAAACCATCGTCGACACACCGAAGCCGCAGGGCAAGGAAGTGCTGGTCCGCATCGAGTGCTGCGGACTCTGTCATTCCGACCTGCACATCCAGGACGGCTATGCGGATCTCGGCGGCGGCAAGAAGCTCGACACCACGCGCGGCATGACGCTTCCCTTCACCCTCGGCCACGAGATCGCCGGCATCGTCGATGAAGTCGGTCCAGATGGCGATCAATCGCTGATCGGCAAGAAGAAGGCCGTCTTCCCGTGGATCGGCTGCGGCAAGTGCCGCGATTGCCTTGCGGGCGATGAGAACCTCTGCGCCAAGAACCGCTTCCTCGGCGTGTCGCTCGACGGCGGTTTCGCGACGCATGTCCTCGTGCCGGACGAGAAGTATCTGCTCGATTACGATCCGCTGCCGATCAACATGGCGGCCACGCTGATGTGCTCAGGCATCACCGCCTATGGCGCGCTTAAGCGTCTCGTTGATCGGCCGCGACAGCGCAACCTGCTGCTGGTCGGTCTCGGCGGCGTCGGCATGGCGGGCCTCGCATTGGCGCAGGCGATGTTCAAGCAGCCGATCTCGGTGGCCGACCTCAACCCCGCCGCGCGCGAAGCCGCGCTCAATAACGGCGCCGCCTTCGCCTATGACCCTTCCGAGCCCGATGTCGCCAAGCGCATGGTGAAGGAAAATGATGGAGGCTTCGATGGCGTGGTCGACTTTGCCGGCAACGACAAATCCATGAACTTCGCGGTGGCCACCGTGGCGCGCGGCGGCAAGATCGTGGTGTCCGGCCTGATGGGCGGCGAATTCAGCCTGCCCATGGTGCAATGGATCTATAAGCGCATGACCATCGAGGGCTTCATGGTTGGCACGCTTGAGGAAGCCAAAGAGCTGATGGCGCTGGCCCGCGCAGGCAAGCTCAAGCCGACGCCGATGAAGGCGGAGCCGATGGACGATGCCCAGAAGTGGATCGATGAACTGCGCGCCGGGAAGGTCGTCGGCCGGATCATGCTGACCAACTGAATTAGACTGCACTCAGGCTCTGGCCCGGATTGCGCTTCATGCGATCCGGGCTAGGATATGTCCCATTGCAGGATGGGATTCATGGACCATTTCGTCCAACCGGTCAGGTCGCTTGCGCGAATTGCCGCGCTGATAGCCCTGACTTTGCTGCTCTCGGTCAGCGCTGCATTGGCCGAGAAGCGCATTGCGCTTGTGGTCGGCAACTCCGGCTACCAGAACATCACCCGCCTCGATAACCCGAAGAACGACGCGAAGCTGATGGCGGAGACGCTGAGCGGTCTCGGCTTCACGTTGATCGGCGGCACTGCGCAATTGGACCTGGACAAAAGCGCACTTGATCTCGCCGTGCAGAATTTCGGCCGGCAGGTTCAGGGCGCTGACGTCGCCCTGTTCTATTACGCGGGCCACGGCGTGCAGGTCAGCGGCTCCAATTACCTCGTGCCGGTGAACGCCAATCCCACCCGCGAGGCGGATGTTGATTTCCAGATGGTCGATATCAATCTGGTGCTGCGCCAGATGCAGGGCTCCGGCACGCGCCTCAACATGGTCATCCTCGATGCCTGCCGGAACAATCCGTTCGGGTCGCGTGGCCTGCGCGCCTCGGAAGGCGGCCTTGCCCAGATGCGCGCACCGGAAGGCACCCTGATCTCCTATGCGACCCAGCCCGGCAGCGTGGCGCAGGATGGCAGCGATGGTAACAGCCCCTACACCAAGGCACTGGCAAGTACTGTGCGTCAGGCCGGGCTCGATATTTTCCAGACCTTCAATCAGGTCGGCCTTGCGGTGAAGCGCGCCACCGGCGGCTCGCAACAGCCTTGGGTGTCGTCATCGCCGATCGATGGCACATTCTACTTCGTGGCACCAACCGCCACCGTGCCGCTCGTCGTGCCGCAGAAGCCCGTGCAGGAAGCACGCCTGCCCGATGCGCCGCGGATCGACTTCGACAAATTGCCGATCACCGATCCAATCAAGCTTACGGAAATCAGCGACCGGCTTTATGAGCTGAATTTCGACCCCGAACCGCTGAACAGCAAGAATGGAATCGCGGTTGCGATCCGCGATTTCCAGGTCAAAGGCGGCATGCCACCAACGGGAGAGGCGACCGAGGGCCTGCTGCAGCGTTTGCGCAGCGCGAGCGACCAGAAACAATGGGGCTCGATCGTCTATGACATCAAGAACAAGAAATGGGGCATGTCGTGGGACCAACCGTCCCGCAAGTCAGCCGTGACCAAGGCACGCGCCCAATGCGGCACGGCTGCCTGCCCGCTCGAACTGTCATTTTACGGAGCGAATTGCGGTGCATTCGCAGCTCTCGGCGGCAACTGGTCGCTTGTCGCGCGGCCCACGCTCGCGCAGGCGCGCGATGCGGCCATCGATCAATGCACGAAGACAGGAAAATCATGTCTGATCGTCGGCGCCATCTGCGCCAACGCAACGGTGGGGCCTGACGCGAAATTGTAAACACCTCTATTTTGAAAGCTGATTGCGATGTCTTTTCGATCCGGATTGATGACTTGCGCGGCCGTATTGTTTCTCTCGGGGGGCGCGGCTTTCGCGCAAGGCGCAACCGGTGGCAGCCTTGGCAACGACAGCAAGACGCTGTCGGGCTCCTCCCCCGAATCCCGATCAGCGGCGCCTGCCCAACGCGAAAGCTCCGAACGCCGCGCGCCGCGCCGTCAGACCGCGCCGCGCAACCGTGGCGAGGGCGCGGGAGGCGGCGGAAATTTCGACGGCGCCTGGTCGATATCGAGCGTAGGCACCTCCGGCTGTTCCGACACATTCACGGAAAGCTTTGTCGTGGCCAACGGAAGGATGATCGGCAAAGACGGCAGCGCCCCGGTCAGCGCCAACGGGACAGTGCGCGGAAGCGGAAACTACAGCGGTATCCGCGTCACCAGCCAGGGTCGCCTCTCCGGCCGTACCGGCTCGGGAGTTTTCCAGCGATCCGATGGATGCTCGGGCCGCTGGGTCGCAAGCAAGCAGTAAGCGCCCATGACAATCCCGCAGATCATCATGAAATCCGTCATCCTCCCCTGTCTGCTCGTCATCGCACTCGGCGGCAGCGACGCATGGAGTCAGGGCGCAACCGGCGGCAGTCTCGGCAATGACAGTAAGTCGCTGTCCGGCTCGTCCTCCGAGCCGCCTGCCGCCAAACCAGCCCGCCGCGAGCGATCCGAGCAGCGTGCCGCTCCGGCCCGCCGCGGCGCTGGTGAGGGCGGCAGCGCCGCCAGATTCGACGGCACGTGGCTGATCGCTTTCACCGGTCAGTCGACGGTGTGCACGGGCAAAACCGCCAGCAGCACATTGACGATCTCCGGTGGGAGCGTCGGCGGGGGCGGTAGCATCAGTCCAAGCGGCGCATTGCAAGGGGTCGGCAGCAGCGGCAGTGTGAGCGCGGTCATGACCGGCCGCCTGTCCGGCCGCGGTGGCGGCGGCTCGATGCAAATGTCGAATGGCTGCACCGGTCGCTGGACGGCCAGCAAGCAATGATCGGCGGCAGCGACTACGACTTGCGCTGCGGCCGCATCGCCTCGCCGATCGCCACGACGACGGCGCAGATCGCAACCAGCACGATCGATGCTGCGGATGCGGCCGGCAGATCGGTCCCCGTCTCCGAGATCTTGCTGTAGAGCACCAGCGGCAGGATATTTACCTGCGTGCCGGCGAGCGCCAGCGCGGTGCCATAGGCGCCGACGGCAACTGCGGCCGTCAGGCAATAGGCGGCGATCAGACTCGGCAGGATCTGCGGCAGCATCACTTCAATGAGCGTTCGGAAACTCCCCGCACCGAGCGAGCGCGAGGCGAGCATCTGGTTGCGATCGAAATTGCTGATCGCCGGCAGCACGATCAACACGACGCGCGGCACGAGATAGTAGGAATAGGCCAGCCCCAGACCCACCGGTGAAAAGATGAAGCCACCGATCACTGCGGGATCGAAGCCCAGTTTGGCGAGCAGCAGCGTCACGAAGCCGGCGCGGCCGAGCAGAAGAATGAAACCGTAAGCGACGATCAGCCCAGAGAATGTCAGCGGTAGCGAGATCGCGATCAAGGCTGCCGTACGGAGGCCTGGCGCGAACCGCGCCAACGCAAGTGCAACGCAGAAGCCGACAACGAGCGAGAACAGCGGTGCGACGGTGCCCAGCACCATCGTACCGCGCAGGCCGTTCCAGAACACGGGATCGCCCGCGAGACGACCGAACGCACTGCCGCCATCCGCAAAGGCGCCGACCAGCACCGCACAAACCGGGATCAGAAAGAACAGCCCCAGCACCACGCTGCCAGGCACGGCAAACGTAGCGAGCATGGATGTCGGAACGCGGGCGCTCATCGTGGTCCTTGTTGCCGCATGACGAGAGAGGCAATCCCCGCGCTGATGCGGGGATCGCCTGTTAATTCAGTTTACTGACCGAGGACGGCCTTGGCCCAACCGGCATCGATCTCGGCCTTCTTCGCGGTGGCCTTGGCGATATCCATCGCCTGCACCTGCGGCGCGGCCGGCATCTTGTCGGCAACGCTCGGCGGCAGGGCGACACCGGGCACGGCCGGACGCACATAACCTTCGGCGAAGATCTTCTGACCTTCATCGCTCATGATGAAGTTGAGCCAGAGCTTGCCGGCGTTCGGGTTCGGGCCGTTCTTCACCAGCGAGATCGCGTATGGCGCGGCGGCTGAAGCTTCCTTCGGAATGACGACAGACACGCCATCGCCGAGACCGTCGGTGAACTTGGCCTTCAAACCATCGTTCTCGTAGCCGATCCAGATCGGGATCTCGCCCTTCAGGAACTGCGCGTAAGGCGTGGTGCCGACCGTGCGCAGCACATTGCCGGCCTTGGTCAGCTTGCCCAGATAGTCGATACCCGGCGCGACATTGTCCATGCTGCCGCCATTGCCGAAAGCCGCGGCGAAAGCCACCACCTGGCCCTGCCCCGTCGAGCGCGGGTCCTGATACACAATGGCGTTCTTGTATTCCGGCTTCAAAAGATCCGCCCAGCTCTGCGGCACGGTCTTGACTAGCTTGGTGTTGACGAGAAACGCCACGCTCAGCGTGTGGATGGTGAACCAGCGGCCTTCGGCCTCGCGCAGCGGATCGGCGAGCTTGTCGAAATTCACCGGCTTGAAACCATCGACGACGCCAGCCTTTGCTGCGTCCAGAGCGGACGCTGCAAAGTAATAGGCCGTGTCGGCCTGCGGGCGATTGCGCGCCTTGTCGAGGGCGACGACGGTCGCGGCCGAACCGAGATCGTTATAGACCATCTCGACGCCGGGATAGCGCTTCTGGAAGGCCTTGAACTGGTTGGCCCAGTTGGCCCAGGTCGGCCCGGTATCGAACGACACGACGAGGCCTTCCTTGCGGGCGGCTTCGTACAGCGCCTTTTCACCGGCATAGAGTTCGGCGCCTTCGAAGGCCCATGCGGCCGGGCTGATGGCAATCGTGAGGGAAGCTGCGGCAACGCCGCTCAGAAACTTGCGTCGGTTCATGTCGATCTCCTTTATGAGGTCGGGGGAAGAAGGCGGATGGCATCGTGCGGGATCGTCACGCCGGTGATTGGCCCGCGCAGATGGGTTTCGAGACGGATGGCCCCGCCGGCGACGGCCATATCGATGCGCCTGACAGGGCCGAGGTAACGGTCGGCGGACATGGAGCCGGCGAAGCAACATGGATTGCTCGCATCGACGGGTCCTGTGATCGGCTCGACCCGTTCAGGACGCACGAACACAGTGACCTTCGCACCGATGCTCTTGCCCTGCGTGTCGCAGGCCAGCGCGCCAACCGGCGTTGTCACCATGCCGTCACCGGAAATGCTGCCGGGCCACAGGTTGGATTGACCGACAAAGGCCGCGACACTGGCATCGGCCGGTGTCTCGTATAATTCGCGCGGCGTGCCGATCTGCACGATGCGGCCGTCGCGCATCATCACGACCTTGTCGGCAATCGACAACGCCTCTTCCTGATCATGCGTCACCAGCAATGTCGCGATTCCTGCCTGCCGCTGCACACGCAGAATTTCGTCACGCATTTCCAGTCGCAACCCCGCATCGAGCGCCGACAGCGGCTCGTCGAGCAGCAGGCCTTGCGGCTCGAACACCAACGCACGCGCGAGCGCGACGCGCTGCTGCTGACCGCCCGACAATTCCGCTGGATAGTCTTCCGCGCGCTTGCCCATGCCGACACGTCCCAGCATCTCGATGGCCCGCGCGCGCCGTTCCTGCTTGGCGATACCGCGCACCTTCAGTGGATAGGCGATGTTTTCCCACAGCCGCATATGCGGGAACAACGCATAGTTCTGAAACACGACACCCAGACGACGCGCCTCGGGCAGTGACGCTCCGACATCCTTGCCATCGATCAGGATGCGCCCGGTGTCAGGCTTGAGGAATCCCGCCAGCAATTTCAAAATCGTCGACTTGCCCGACCCCGACGCGCCGATGATCGCCAGCAATTCGCCGCGGCCGATCTCCAGGGCAATGTCGAACACACCAGTGCTCGTGCCGGGATAGCTGTAGCTCACTTGATCGTATCGCAGCGTCACGCGCCTGCCCCCACTTTACGCCGGCCGGTGACCCGCGCCGTCAGCCCGCTGGTCAGCGATGCGATCATCGCAAGCCCAAGCAATACGACGGTGGCCGCGCAGGCAAAGCCCGTCGCGCCATAGAACGCCTGCAACAGCACCACAGGATAGGTGCGCGACAGAAAGCCAGAGACCAGATTGGATAATTGAAATTCACCGATCGACAGCGCTGCCACTGTCAGCATGCAGGACAGCAGGCTCGTATGCAGCTGCGGCAGTGTGACGTCCCACATACGTGCCGGAAACGATGCGCCGAGCGTTGCGGCTGCGTGCTCATATTCGGCGAGCCCGAGCTGATCCATATCGGCGACAAGAGCCGTCACCGTATAGGGCAGCGTCAATACGAGGTGCCCCGCCGCCAGCAGCCAAAAACTGCCGAGCCACGGCAATGCGTCCGACGAGAAGACGAGGATGAAGCCGAAAGCCAGAACCAGTTCGGGCACGGCAATCGGCATCAGCGTGACGATCCGCGCCGCGAGCCGCACACCACCCCGCGCGCCGGCATGAATGGCGTAAGCGAGCGGCAGGCCGATCAGGATGTTGAGAATGCAGGTGGTCGCGACGATCTTCAGGCTGGTGATGAAAGCGCGGCGAAAGCTGGGATCGCCGGCGACTTCCTGATACCAGCGCCAGGTGAAGCCTGACGGCAGCAGCGTCCCGCTCCAGACTTCTCCAAAAGAGCCGACGAACAACAACAGGACTGGCGCCGCGAGAAAAATCAGATAGGCGATCGCGACGAACGGCACGAGCCATGTCCCCTGTCAAATGTGATGCTGAAGTCTGCGCCTCAGTATAACGGCGGCATATCAGTTTTATGACAGAGCGGCAAAGTTATGCATTTGCGAGAAGGCGTGCTGCGATGCGAGCAATGACGCCATCGACATCAGCGACGCGCTCGACCGTATTCACCTCTGGCGCATCGGCCATCGCCAGCACCAGACGATTGAACTGTAGTCCCAGCGCCATCTCCGAGAGTGTCCCGACACCTCCGCCAATCGCGACCAGCACGAGACATGCGCGCGCGATAATGGCATTCCGTGCGGGGCCGATGCCCGTTGCGATGGGGATCGCAACATAGGGATTGGCTGCGTGCCATTCCTCATCGGGCAGCAGACCAACAGGCATGCCGCCTTCCTGCGCGTGGCCCTTGCACGCAGCTTCCATCACGCCGTTCTTGCCGCCGCACAACAGTTGCAGGCCATGGCGCGCCAATGCTGCGCCCATCTGTTCGGCGAGATCGCGTTGCGCTTGTGTCGCGTCTCGCGGCCCGATGATGCCGATCGGCACGCGGCGCAGCTTGCGCGTTACTGCGAGCCGCAGCAACGCCTCGGAAGCCGTCACAGCTTCTCCACCCTGCTCCACGGCATCATCACGCCACGTGAGCGCCAGCGGATCGAATAGCCGTGCGCCATCGCTGAGCTGCTGCGTGCGCTCATTCCAGAACAATGCCTGCATAATGTTAGCCTTCGAGTTCTTGCTGCAATCCGCGCACGAAAGATGTCAGGCCGGTGCGGCGTTCGCGCTTCAGGCGCTCGGCCTTGAGAATCGACTGCACCTCGCTATAGGCCTCTTCCACATTGTGGTTGATGACAATGTAGTCGTATTCGGCCCAGTGGCTCATCTCGTGGCTGGCGCGGCTCATGCGCCCGCGGATCACTTCGTCCGAATCCTGCGCGCGGGTATGAAGTCGTTTTTCGAGATCGGCCGCCGAGGGCGGCAGGATGAAGACGCTGACGACGTCGGCCCGCGCCTTCTCGCGCAATTGCTGCGTACCCTGCCAGTCGATATCGAACAGCACGTCATTGCCGGCTGAGAGCGCGGCTTCCACTGGCGCACGCGGCGTGCCGTAGCGGTTATCGAACACCGTGGCCCATTCGAGCAGTTCATTGCCCTTGGCCATCTTCTCGAAGCGCGGCTTGTCGACGAAGATGTAGTCCTTGCCGTCAACCTCGCCGGGCCGCATCGGGCGCGTCGTGGCCGAGACCGACAGTTGCAGCCCCGGCATCCGGTCGATCAGCAGCCGCGTCAGCGTCGTCTTGCCGGCACCGGATGGCGATGACAGCACGAACATCAGCCCGCGCCGCTCGACTCCGTCAAAGCCAGCTTCTTGAAAATTTCGGCTGCCCCCGGACATGGTCACTCCAGATTCTGTACCTGTTCACGGAATTGCTCGACCACGTTCTTCATTTCGAGGCCGGTGCTGGTCAATTCCAGATCGTTGGATTTCGAGCAGCAGGTGTTAACCTCGCGGTTGAACTCCTGCGACAGGAAATCCAGCCGCCGTCCCACCGGACCGCCTTTCTTGATCATCTCGCGCGACTGCGAAATGTGCGACGCGATGCGGTCGAGCTCTTCGCGGATGTCGGCCTTGGTTGCCATCATCAGCGCTTCCTGGCTTAGCCGATCACTATCGAAACGATCCGAGGCTTCCAGCAACGTCGCGATCTGTTCGGCAAGTCGTGCACGAATGGCTTCCGGCTTGCGGCCGGGCGCGGCCTCGGCCTTCTTCGACAGCGCCTCGATTTCATTCAGACGCTGGGACAGGATGTCACCAAGCGTCATGCCCTCACGCTTGCGCATGGCGACCAGCGCGGTGAGGGCCTCTTCGAATGCTGCGGCCACGGCAGCCTTCGCCGCCTTGTCCTCGGCCTCGTCAGCCTCGGGCTCGACCACTTCGATCACGCCCTTGATATTCATCAGGCCATCGACGCTCGGCGCGACGGCGTCGATCTTGCTGGCCAATTCGGCGGCAATACGCAGCACCGAATTCAGCACCTCTTCGTTGATCCGCACGGTCGAGGCCGCGTTGCTGCGCTTAACGGTGAGGTTCGCGTAAACCGTGCCGCGTGACAGCACTTCAGTGGCGCGCTTGCGGGCGACCGCCTCGACTTCGTCGAAACCCGGGGGCATCCGGAAGCGCAGGTCGAAGCCCTTGGCGTTGACGGATTTCAGCTCCCACTCGAAGCTGTAAGGCCCGCTGGTGCCGTGGCTTCGCGCAAAGCCGGTCATGCTCGACAACGCCATCGCGGAACGTCTCCAAAGAATACGAGTAAGATTCGCAAGGCGCGAACCGGCTCAGGTTAGGGCCTTTTCAGGCCAAGGGGAATTCGAAGCAGAAGCCAGCACAGGGCTTGGTGGTACGGCCTATTGCTGGACAACCGGCGGTGTACCCGTCGACTGCGCAGCGCCCTGACGGGCCGGCGCGGCTGGCGCAGGAGCCGTACGGGCACGCTGTTTGGCCGGTGCGGCGGGCCTGACCGGACTTGTACCCGTCGCGGCGGCAGGATCCGTCGCCGCTCCGGTAGGCGCAGCAGTAGCCTCTTCCGGCGGCTCGACAGCGTCGTTTTGGACGGCCTTCTCGAGCGCGCGCAGCTTGCTGACGTTCTTCTGGTGCGCGTCGTAGGTTTCGGTAAAGGCGTGACCGCCGGTGCCATCGGCAACGAAGAAGAGGTCGCGGGTGCGTGCCGGGTTGGCGGTCGCTTCGAGCGACGCACGGCCCGGATTGGCGATCGGGCCTGGCGGTAGGCCTTCGACCACATAGGTATTGTAGGGCGACGGCTGCTGGATCTCGCTGCGCTTGATCGGACGGCCCAATGTGCCCTTGCCGCCGACGATGCCATAGATGATCGTCGGATCCGACTGCAGCTTCATCTTCTGGCGCAAGCGGTTGGCGAACACGGCGGCCACCCGGCTGCGCTCATCGGCGCGGCCGGTTTCCTTCTCGACGATCGAGGCGAGCGTCACCAGCTGTTCAGGCGTCTTCGCCGGAATGTCGGCGTTACGGCGTTCCCAGACTTCGGCCAGCACGCGCTTCTGCAATTGCTGCATGCGCTGGATCACCTGGTCGCGCGGCGTGCCACGGGGGAATTTGTATGTCTCGGGCAACAACGTGCCTTCGCGTGGCATTTCACGGATCGAGCCGGTGAAGATGTCGCTATCGGTCAAACGCGCGACGATCTGCTCGGAGGTCAAGCCTTCGGGAATCGTGATGGAGTGTTGCACGACCTTGCCTTCGACGATGGTGCCGATGACATCGCGCAGATTGGCGTTCTTCTGGAACAGATATTCGCCGGGCTTCAGTTCCGAGCTGGCCTTCAACGCAAACACGGCGCCGATGAAAACCCAGCGATTGGCTGAGATCACGCCTTCGCGCAGCAACGCTTCGGCGATGTCGCCTTTGCCCGCACGCGCGGGGATATTGACGACCTTTTCTTCCTGCAGCGGTCCCGGCGCTTCCAGCGCCTGGCGACCATAGACATACGCGCCACCTGCACCGAGCATGGCGACGATAATGATGGTGATGATGGCATTACCGGCAACCACGAGCGGATTACGCGCATGATCGGAACGCTTCGGCGGCGGCGGAACCTGCTCCGGCTCCAGCGCGGCACGCGGACTCCTCGGCGAAATGGGCGGCCTCTCACTCATCGATAGTACCTGATCCTGTCGCTTCAATCGTGACGGGGACAAACACGATCCCCGTCAATAACATACGCCCAGTGTAGGAATTAGCGCGGAATACGGCGAAACGGTGGAGGTTCTCTAACCAGCCACGCGCTGTAGGATCACGGACGCATTAGTACCGCCGAAACCGAATGAATTCGACAAGGCAATGTTGATCTCGCGCTTGCGCGGGGTCAATGCGACGAGATCGATCGCAGTTTCCACCGACGGATTGTCGAGATTGATCGTCGGCGGCGCGATGTTATCCCGAATCGCAAGCACACAGAAGATGGCCTCGACCGCACCGGCCGCACCGAGCAGATGGCCGATCGACGACTTCGTCGACGACATCGACACTTTCGACGCGGCATTGCCGAGCAGCCGCTGAACTGCACCGAGTTCGATCTCGTCGCCGAGTGGCGTCGAGGTGCCGTGCGCATTGATGTAGTCGATGTCGGCCGCGGCAATGCCGGCGCGCTTCATCGCAGCGTTCATGCTGCGGAACGCACCATCGCCATCGGGCGTCGGCGAGGTGATGTGGTAGGCATCGCCCGACATGCCGTAGCCGATGATCTCGGCATAGATGCGTGCGCCGCGCGCTTTGGCGTGCTCGTACTCTTCGAGCACCACGACGCCGGCCCCCTCGCCCATGACGAAACCATCGCGGTCCTTGTCGTAGGGCCGCGACGCTTTCTCCGGCGCTTCGTTGAAATTGGTCGACAGCGCGCGTGCTGCCGCGAAGCCGGCCATCGCCAAACGGCTGATTGGCGACTCGGTACCGCCGGCGACCATGACATCGGCGTCGCCGAGCGCGATCAGACGGCCGGCATCGCCGATCGCGTGCGCGCCGGTCGAACATGCGGTGACGACGGAGTGATTGGGGCCTTTAAGGCCGTGCTCGATCGAGACATATCCCGAAGCGAGATTGATTAGGCGGCCAGGAATGAAGAACGGCGACACTTTGCGCGGGCCGCGCTCTTTCAGAAGCAATGCGGTATCGGCAATGCCGGACAGACCGCCGATGCCGGAGCCGATCATCACGCCGGTGGCGCAGCGATCGTCTTCATTGTCGGGGTGCCAGTTGGCATCGTCGAGCGCCTGCTTGGCGGCGCACATCGCATAGATGATGAAGTCGTCGACCTTGCGCTGGTCTTTCGGCTCCATCCACTGGTCGGGATTGAAGGTACCGCCCGTGCCGTCGCCGCGTGGAATCACACAGGCGATCTGGCTGGTGAGATCGGATACATCGAATGTATCGATCCGCTTTGCGCCGCTCTCACCGTTGAGGATGCGCTTCCAGGTCGGCTCGACGCCGCAGCCAAGTGGCGACACCATGCCAAGGCCTGTGACGACCACCCGCCTCATTGTCGTACCTCCATGGCCCATCCTTGAGCCAATGCCTTTGAGCAATGCCTACGCGTCACAGCAAGAAGCCGGTGGATCGCACAAACGCGATCCGGCCGGCTTCAAAATGTGTCGCGCGAAGGTGTCAGCTCTTTGCGTTCTTCTCGAGAAACTTGGTTGCGTCGCCGACGGTCAGAATCGTCTCGGCGGCATCGTCCGGAATTTCGCAGCCGAACTCTTCTTCGAACGCCATCACGAGCTCGACCGTGTCGAGGCTGTCAGCGCCGAGATCATCGATGAAGCTCGCGGCATCGACCACCTTCTCGGGTTCAACACCAAGGTGTTCAACCACGATCTTCTTCACTCGCTCGCCAATCTCGCTCATATCAACCTCGTGCTTGTTACATTGGGCCCGTCCGCAGACGATACGAGCCATCGTGGAGCGTTTAACTCGTTAAACCTTGCGCAGTTGCGCGTCTCTGGATTGACCCCGTCGTCCCGGACGGAGCCTCGCGAAAACGGCAGGCTCGTCCCCGCCAATATACAGGGTTTCAAATTCCTGCAATGGCCTTCTTTGCCCCACCGTTGGAGGTTCGGTTACCATACTTCATTTGGCTTGGCCACATAGCCCGGCGACTGTCCAAACCTCAATTAAATCACGACGTTGGGGTTCCCCCGACGCTTAGATCATCGCCATGCCGCCATTGACATGAATCGTCTGTCCGGTGACGTAAGCCGCCTCATTTGAGCTCAGATAGACCGCAGCTGCCGCAATATCTTCCGGCGAGCCAAGACGCCCTGCCGGCACCTTGGTCAGAATCGTTTCGCGCTGCTTGTCATTGAGCACATCGGTCATCGGCGTTGCGATGAAACCGGGTGCAATGCAATTGGCCGTCACGTTGCGCTTGGCGTATTCCGCCCCCAGCGTTTTCATCATGCCGATCAGGCCGGCTTTCGCTGCGGTGTAATTCCCCTGCCCGGGATTTCCAGTGACGCCGACCACCGAAGTGATGGCGATGATGCGGCCGAAGCGCTTGCGCATCATCAGCTTGGTTGCGGCGCGTGCGAGGCGGAAGGTCGCGGTCAGATTGACGTTGATTACGTCATCCCAGTCTTCGTCCTTCAACTGGACGAACAGATTATCGCGGGTGATCCCGGCATTGCTAACGAGGATGTCGAGCTGGCCCATGGCTTTCTCGGCTGACGGCACCAACTCTTCGACCTCAGCGGCGTTGGAAAGATTGCACGGCAGCACATGCGTGCGATCGCCGAGCTTCGCAGCCAGCGTTTCGAGAACCGCCTTGCGCGTTCCGGATAGCGCCACCGTCGCGCCCTGAGCATGCAGAGCTGTGGCGATGGCTTCGCCGATGCCACCAGTCGCGCCGGTCACGAGCGCCGTCTTGCCTGTCAAATCGAACATCTTGTCTTCTCCTCTGGCCGCTTACGCCGAACGCGCTGCTGCGAGCGCATCCTTGGCGGCGGCAATGTCATTGGGTCCGCCGACGGCGACGCCGACGGCGCCTTCGGCAATGCGTTTGACAAGTCCGCTCAGCACCTTGCCGGAGCCGACCTCTAGGAAACGCGTCACGCCCTGGCCTGCCATATAGGATACGCATTCGCGCCAGCGCACGGTGCCGGTGACCTGCTCGACCAGGCGGCGGCGGATTTCATCGGGATCCGAGATTGGCGCGGCCAGCACGTTGGACACCAGTGGCACCGCAGGCTTGTTGATCGTGACCTTGGCCAGCGCCTCCGCCATCACGTCGGCGGCGGGCTGCATCAGGCTGCAATGGAACGGCGCCGACACCGGCAGCAACATCGCACGCTTGGCGCCCTTGGTCTTGGCGATCTCCAGCGCGCGTTCGACCGCAGCCTTGTTGCCGGACACCACCACCTGACCGCCGCCATTGTCGTTGGCGGCGTGGCACACTTCGCCCTGTGCAGCTTCTTCAGCAACGGCCACGGCGGTCTCGTAATCGAGGCCGAGCAACGCCGCCATAGCGCCGACACCCACCGGCACGGCCTTCTGCATGGCCAGACCGCGGGTTCGCAGCAGGCGGGCCGCATCCGTGACCGAGAGACTTCCCGCCGCTGCCAGCGCCGAATATTCGCCGAGCGAATGACCGGCCACGAACGCGGCGTCTTTGGCCAGCGAGATGCCCGCCTCGACCTCAAGCACCCGCATGGTCGCCAGCGACACCGCCATCAGCGCCGGCTGGGCGTTTTCGGTCAATTGCAGCGTCTCGGCCGGGCCATCCCAGATGATTCCCGTGAGCTTCTCGTTGAGGGCCGAATCGACCTCGTCGAATACGGCCTTAGCGGCGGGAAATGCATCCGCGAGCGCCTTGCCCATGCCGACCGCCTGGGAACCCTGCCCCGGAAAGGTAAATGCTGCGGTCATTGACGCCCCGTCATGTTTTTTGGCTTAAACTCGTTCAAACGTGCGCCGTAAGACACTGGCACGACGGGGAATGTCAAGCCGCAGCGCCCAGGATGCACCACGATCCGGGTTCCCGCCCGCTCCCGGAATCCGCTCATTTGGCCCCTGTTTCGCTTGCCATTACTGGGAAAATCCGTATAAGGCCCCGATCCGCAGATCCCGGCCGGGAGCTGAACGGACGGTCACAGCAAAATCACACACAGGTTTGTTGCGATAGGGCCAGTTGGTCCGTCGTCCCGTGCTCCCGCCTTCTGAGCAATATCGAGTCCTTTCCATAAGGGTTCGAAGGGCTTGCCGCCGGGAAACGCGCTAACCTTGGAAAGGACAGCCATGCCTCTTTATGAGCATGTATTTCTCGCACGTCAGGATGCGAGCGCACAGCAGGTCGAAGACCTCACCACCCAGATGACCGGCATCGTCGAAGGTCTCGGCGGCAAGGTCGTGAAGATGGAAAACTGGGGCGTGCGCTCCCTGACCTATCGCATGAACAAGAATCGCAAGGCGCACTTCGTGCTGATGAACCTCGATGCCCCGTCCGCGGCGGTCACCGAGATTGAGCGCCAGGAGCGTATCAGCGAAGACGTCATCCGTTATCTGACCGTCCGCGTCGAAGAGCACGAGGAAGGCCCGAGCGCCATGATGCGCAAGGCTGATCGTGATCGTGAACGCGACGACCGTGGCGGTGGCTTCCGTGGCGACCGCGAAGGCGGCGGTTTCCGTGGCGACCGTGAAGGCGGTGGCTTCCGTGGTGATCGTGGTCCGCGTCGTCCGCGTGACGACGAAGCAGCATCGGTTGAGGAGTAAGAATAATGGCTGAAGCTGGTGCACGTCGTCCGTTTTTCCGCCGTCGCAAGACCTGCCCGTTCACGGGTCCGAACGCGCCGAAGATCGACTACAAGGATTCCAAGCTGCTGATGCGTTACGTCTCCGAGCGCGGCAAGATCGTGCCGAGCCGCATCACGGCCGTCTCCGCCAAGAAGCAGCGTGAACTCGCCCGCGCCATCAAGCGCTCGCGTTTCCTCGGTCTGCTCCCCTACGTTATTCGCTAAGGCGGTTTTCGACCGGCGGCCTCGTGCCGCCGGTCGCTTCTATTTCTCATAAGGCTTCCGGGTCGTCCGGTCGCCGATGGTTGGGGCAAGTGCCTCTAACCGCTCAAAGGGGGCGGGACAGCTGATGATCGCAAGTCTTCTCATCGCGTTTGCCGCCGGCGCTGCCTCAGCGCTGATGTTCGCCTCGATCATTTCGGGCGCGTTGATTTCCCTTTTGCTGTTCTATCTCGCGCCGCTGCCCTTGATGGTGGCCGCTCTCGGCTGGGGTCCGGTGACTGCTGCCATCGGCGGCATCGCAGCCGGCACCTCGCTCGGCCTGCTGTTCGGCATGCCCTATCTCGCCGCCTTCGTCTTCACCGTGGCACTGCCCGCATGGTGGCTCGGCCATCTCGCATTGCTCGGCCGTCCAGTGACTGCAGAAGTGCCGGGCGTGAATGGCGCAGCCGCGACACCGCCCGTGGTCGAATGGTATCCGGTCGGCCGTATGCTGCTGTGGACAGCGGGTTTCGCCGCATTCACGACCATGGGCGCGCTGCTGACCCTCGGCACCGATGGCGACACTATCGTCTCGGCGCTGCGCCGCGCTCTGACCCGCATCCTGGGATCGCGCGGCGGCGCTGGCGACTCCGAGCAGGTCATCAATGCGCTGGTGACGATCGCTCCGGCTGCCGCCGCCATCGTCGCGATCATGACGCTGACGCTCAATCTCTGGCTCGCCGGCCGCATCATCGTGACATCGGGCCGGCTGAATCGGCCGTGGCCTGAGCTGAAATCCGCAGCACTGCCGCCGATGACGATGGTCGCGCTGTGTCTGGCCATCGCGCTGTCCTTCATGGGCGGCATCGTCGGCATCTTTTCGCAGATCGTCACCTCGGCGCTGATGATGGCCTATGCCCTCACCGGCTTCGCCGCGCTGCATACGCTGACCATGGGCATGAAAAGCCGCGTGATGGTGCTCGGTCTGACCTACGCCATGGTGCTCGTCCTCGGCTGGCCCATCCTCACCATGGTTGGCCTCGGCCTCGCCGATGCCTTCTTCGGATTTCGCCAACGTTTTCTCGCACGCAAGCCACCTTCTTCGACGGTGGCCTGACCAACTCACCTCAACTCAACACCTGCTCAACACTTAAAGGAGAACGATTATGGAAGTCATTTTGCTCGAACGCGTCGCCAAGCTCGGCCAGATGGGCGAAGTCGTCCGCGTCAAGGACGGCTACGGCCGCAACTTTCTGCTGAAGCGTGGCAAGGCGCTGCGCGCCACCGCAGACAACCGCGCCAAGTACGACGGCATGAAGGCTGACCTCGAAGCCAACAACATCAAGGCCAAGGCGGAAGCCACCACGGTTGCCGAGAAGATCGACGGCCGCAACGTCGTCATCATCCGTCAGGCGTCGGAAACCGGTCAGCTGTTCGGTTCGGTGTCGGTGCGCGACATCATCGCCACCTTCGAGGCTGACGGCGTCACCTTCGCCCGCAGCCAGGTGCTGCTCGACGCGCCGATCAAGACCATCGGCCAGCACAAGATCTCGATCGCCGTGCATCCGGAAGTCGAAGTCAGCGTCAGCGTCACCGTTGCCCGTTCGGCCGACGAAGCCGAGCGCATCAACCGCGGCGAAGACATCTCGAGCCGTCAGGAAGATCAGGACGCAGCCGCCGAAGCACTGGCCGCCGCTGGCGAGTTCTTCGATCCGGACGCACAGGGCAACGCCGAAGAAGACAACGGCTAAGCCACGCGCCTCAGAGCTTCTGCTCAAACGAGAAAAGCCCGGCCAGATTGGCCGGGCTTTTTTGTATCGTCACTCAAACGACGGCTGATCTACTACTGCGAGATCGGCGGCACCGGCGGACCTGACGAGGCCGGAGGCGCCGGTGGTGGCGGCGCGGCCGGTGCGGGCGAAGGCGCAGCTGGAGCCACAGGAGTCGGCGCGGGCACTGGCGGAGTTGCGGGAGGCACGACCGCTGGCGGCGGAGCTGCGGCTGGCGGAGGCGTTGGAGCCACAGGTGCCGGGGCCGGCGTTGCTGCGGGCGGAGACGCAGGGGCTGCCGGCGCAGGAGGCGCCGGCTCGGCTGGCGCCGGACGGCTTTCCCCTTCAGGCGCCTTCGGTGCCGGCGTGACCGACGGAACGGGATCTGGACGAAGTGCCGGCGTCTCAGGCTTGGCTTCGGGCTTCGCCTCAGGCTTGCTCTCTTCAGCGGGCTTCGCAGGCTCGGTCTTGGCCGGCTCCGGCCGCGGCTCAGCCTTCGGCTCAGCCTTCGGCTCAGACTTGGGTTCGACCTTGGGCTCGTCCTTTACAGGTTCGGCCTTCGGCGGCTCTTCCTGATGACGGCGTCCCTTCTTGCCAAGCTTTTGCTTCTGCGCGGGACGCTCTGCTTCGGCGGCAGCCGGCGACTGTGCGTCTACGGGCTTGGCCGCATCGGGCTTCGCTTCGGGATTGTCTGTCGCCGGGCGCGCCTGTCGCCGGGCATTGCGGCCCTGGCGCGTGCCGGGCTCGGCCTGAGCTGGTGCAACATCGGCATCGGGCTTGGCGGCCTCCTGCGGACGTAGCCGGCGTCCCGGCGGCGGAGCCTCGGGCGGCGGCGCAGCACCGGGCCTGGCATCGGCCGGGGCCGGCTTCTGCTCGGTCGTGAGTTCACGGCCCTGACGCGTCAGGTTATCCCCGGCAGGACGGCGGTCGGCCGCCCCGTTGGACACGACATAAGCGGCCATCGACGCCGCCATATCTGTACTTGTGGTGTAGTGCTGGCGCAGGAAGGCCGGCAACTGACCGGGTGCCACCGTCTTCAGCAGCCCGCGCGGACTTTTATGGCACACGGCACAGCCGCCCGCGAAAATCTGGGAGGGTGACTTTCCGGCTTCGAGGTTTTGGGCCTGTGCCGGGACTGCCGCGAAGCCAATCAGGAGCATCACCGTCGCTAAACTGAGCGCTCGGCTCAACATTTCAATCTCCTGATGTGGCTAGCTTAATCACGCGGATCACCTTGTATCCGATTGTGACGTGAATGGAAGCATCGACATATCGCAACGATGTGATCGGAACAATCGGGATAGCGGCATTGCAGCGTGCGCATTGGCACAGGCGGTGCACCACTACTATCTTTTACTCAAGAGCTAGGGAGACAGTTGATCTCGTGCACGGCGGGAAGTTACGCTGTTGCTTCAGTTTGCGCGTGATCGGATCATTGGGGTGATTTCGATGGACCGTCTGTTGCGATTCTTCCTGAGTCAGTACATTCGCCGAGGGGCAATAACCTTCACTACGGCCTCCGGCCAACAATTCACCTTCGGTGATGGCTCCGGGCCTCCCGTCTCTGCTCGCTTCGTCACCAAAGCCGCCCAACGCCGACTACTTCTCGATCCCGAACTGGCACTCGGCGAGATATTCATGGACGGGCTCCTCGTTATGGAGCGTGGCACCATTGCCGACCTGCTCGCCATCGCCCTGAACCAGCCTGACATGGCGCCCCGCTGGGCCAAGCTGCAATGGTGGCTCCGCTACGTCCTGCGCCACGCCCAGCAGTTCAATCCCCGCAAGCGCTCCCGCAACAACGTTGCCCATCACTACGATTTGGACGGCCGGCTCTACTCATTGTTTCTGGATGCCGACAAGCAATATAGCTGCGCCTATTTCGAAGGACCGGACGCGACCCTGGACGACGCCCAGCTCGCCAAGAAGCGCCACCTCGCGGCCAAGATGCTCATCGAAAAAGGCCAACGCGTACTCGACATCGGCTCCGGCTGGGGAGGGCTTGGTCTCTATCTGGCAGAGATGACCGGTGCCAATGTCACCGGCGTTACGCTGTCCACCGAACAGCTGCAGGTCGCCAATGCCCGGGCCGGCGAGAAAAACCTCAAAGACCGCGCAAAATTCCTGCTCGAGGACTATCGCGACATCCCCGGTCCATTCCACCGCATCGTCTCCGTCGGCATGTTCGAACATGTCGGCGTCGACCACTACGACACCTACTTCAAGCGATGCGCTGAACTCCTGACAGAGGACGGCGTCATGGTGCTGCACTCCATCGGCCGCCCTGAGGGACCCGGTATCACCAATCCATGGGTCGCCAAGTACATTTTCCCCGGCGGCTACATCCCCGCTTTGTCGGAAGTTCTCCCGGCCATCGAACGGGCCGGGTTACTGGTCTCGGACATCGAAATCCTGCGGCTGCATTATGCCGAGACGCTCAAGGCATGGCGCGAGCGCTTCATGGCACGACGCGAGGAAGCCGTGCGGCTCTATGACGAGCGCTTTGCGCGGATGTGGGAGTTCTATCTGGCGGCGTCCGAAATGTCGTTTCGCATGCAGAACGTGATGAACTTCCAGATCCAGCTCACCAAACGTCAGGACGTGGTGCCGTTCACGCGGGATTATATCGGGCGGGAGGAAGATCGGCTTCGAGCCAGGGAACGGACCCAGCAACCGCGTCTGCAAATTGCCGGCGAATAGGCTGGTTTAGTGCTGGAATAGGAGCGTCGCCTGCCGGCGGCGCAAGACAGGCCGTGGCCGCAAAATGGCGGGGCGCTGGAGGCGCGCTTTGGCGGCGGAGAGCGCTTTCGTATCGCATGGGACATTTTCAAGCTGCGCGGTGCGCTCGAACGTGTCGATCAGTGTGGACAACCACGCAGAACCGTCGGTTCCGGCAGCCTGAGTTCCGGCATTGGGATGCTGGTGACGCTGGCTCATGGATCTATCCTTCGCCTCTTATTCGTTTTGAAGCCAACGCCCGGCTCCCCGTGGGGTTCCGGCACTGCCGTGCCTGCCAGCGGCTGGCTCTCTTATAAGTGCGAGAGATCGCCATCCGGTTCAGGCGCGGGGCGCAATTTTTCCGGGTTCCTTAAGCAATGATTCAGACCCCTCCCCTTGCTGCGGTGGAAGCGTCAAGCGCAATGCGCGCCACCGGCCGGAATTCCCCCGCCTTGATGTGTGAATCGTGCATAAGGCCGCTTCGTCCTTCCACTCGGAGACCGTCAGGCGCTTAGTCGCCGACGCCCGCGTGACCACGCCGTTCATCCGCCCAATTCGGAAGACCCAATAGAGACCATGGCCGCATTCGATTCGAACGTTCTCAAGCTCACCCCCGAGGCGGGCACCCCGGCCTATCGGTCGGCGCCGCACAATATCGAGGCGGAACAGGGCGTGCTGGGCGCGATCCTGGTCAATAACGACGCCTTCTACCGGGTCTCGGACTTCCTCAAGGCCGAGCATTTCTTCGAGCCGATCCACCAGACCATCTTCGAAACGGCCGCTGCCATCGTGCGCGCCGGCAAGATCGCCACACCCGTGACGCTGAAGACCTTCCTGCCGACCGACACGGATCTCGGCGGCATGACCGTGGGCCAATATCTCGCCCGCCTCGCCGCCGAAGCCACCACCATCATCAATGCGCAGGATTACGGCCGCACGATCTACGAACTGGCAATCCGCCGCCAGCTGATCAATGTCGGCGAGGACATGGTCAACGTCGCTTATGACGCGCCGGTGGACTTCGCTCCCCGCGCCCAGATCGAGGATGCCGAGCGCCGGCTCTATGAGCTGGCCGAAGCCGGCCGCTATGACGGCGGCTTCCAGCGCTTCTCCCAGGCAATGACCACCGCGCTGGACATGGCGGCCAACGCCTATCAGCGCGACGGCAAACTGTCGGGCATCTCCAGCGGGTTGCGCGACCTCGACGCCCGCATGGGCGGCTTGCAGCGCTCCGACTTGATCGTGCTCGCCGGACGCCCCGGCATGGGCAAGACCTCGCTGGCCACCAACATCGCCTACAACATCGCCGCCGCCTATCAGTCCGAAGTGCAGCCCGACGGCAGCATGAAAACCATCAATGGCGGCGTCGTCGGCTTCTTCTCCTGCGAAATGTCGGCCGAACAGCTCGCCACGCGTATTCTCGCCGAGCAGACCGAGATTTCCTCCAGCGCGATCCGCCGCGGCGGCATCACCCAAGCCGAATTCGACAAGATCCGCGACTACACCATCAAGCTGCAGAACCTGCCGCTTTACGTCGACGAAACCGGCGGCCTGTCGATCTCGCAGCTCACCGCCCGCGCCCGCCGCCTGAAGCGGCAAAAGGGCCTCGACGTCATCATGGTGGACTACATCCAGCTGCTGCAGGGCTCCGGCAAGCGCTCCGACAACCGCGTGCAGGAAGTCACCGAGATCACCACCAGCCTCAAGGCGCTGGCGAAGGAACTGAACTGCCCGGTAGTGGCGCTGTCGCAGCTCTCGCGTCAGGTCGAAAATCGTGAAGACAAGCATCCGCAGCTGTCCGACTTGCGTGAATCCGGATCGATCGAGCAGGACGCCGACGTGGTGGTCTTCGTGTATCGCGAGGAATACTATCTGCAGGCCAAGGAGCCGCGACTCGGCACGCCCGAACACGAGAAATGGCAGCTCGAGATGGATCTTGCGCACGGCAAGGCCGAAGTCATCATCGCCAAGCAGCGTCACGGCCCCACAGGCACCGTCGACCTGCAGTTCGAAGGCCAGTTCACCCGCTTCAGCGATCTCGCCGGTGGCGCCCAGTTCCGCGCCCCGCAGGAGTGACGCGGGTGCGGTTGAACCGTCTCTGACGCGCGCATATTGTGCGGCGCAGAATTCGATCGTGTGATCCCATCACACGATCCCTGTGCCAGGACATTTCGATGAACAGCGTCTCCGCCCCCAAACCAACAACTCCCGCGGATATGGAGTTGCCCGCAGACGCCAGCGGCATGCTGACCATCGACCTCGACGCCATTGTCGCCAATTGGCGCAAGCTCGAAAAACACGGCGTGCCCGCCGAATGCGGCGCAGCGGTGAAAGCAGACGCCTATGGCTGCGGCATCACCCCCGTGGTGCGCGCGCTGGCGAAGGCGGGCTGCAAGACCTTTTTTGTCGCGACCTTCGACGAAGCTCGCGCCGCCCGCGCGGCCGCACCCGAAGCCGCGATCTATCTCCTGAACGGTTTTCCGCCGAATTCCGGCGATGCGCTGGCCGCCATCAATGTGCAGCCGGTGATCGGCGATCTCAACGAACTCGCCGAATGGGACATGTTCTGCCGCCGCACCGGCTGGAAGGGCGGCGCGGCGGTGCATATCGACACCGGTATGAACCGGCTGGGCCTCGGCCTGGTTGACGTCCAGGGCCTGATCCCGCGCCTCGGCTCGGGCGATCACGGCTTCACGCTGGTGATGAGCCACCTCGCCTGTGCTGAACAACTACACAATCCGATGAACGCCCGGCAATATTCCAGTTTCCGCGAGGCGTCCTCGCTGTTCTCCGGCGTGCCGGCATCCCTCGCGAATTCGTCGGGCATCTATCTCGGCGCGGCCTATCAGTTCGATCTGATGCGTCCGGGTGCCGCGCTCTACGGCGTTAATCCGACGCCGGAAGCCGACAATCCGATGGCGCCTGTGGTCGATCTCAAAGTGCGCATCCTGCAGACCCGCAGTGTCGAGCGCGGCGACAGCGTCGGCTACGGCGCCACCTGGGTGGCGCGGCGTCCGACCAGACTTGCAATCA
This sequence comes from Tardiphaga sp. OK246, assembly GCF_900188215.1. Taxonomy (NCBI): domain Bacteria; kingdom Pseudomonadati; phylum Pseudomonadota; class Alphaproteobacteria; order Hyphomicrobiales; family Nitrobacteraceae; genus Tardiphaga; species Tardiphaga sp. OK246. Next base: position 265,682 of record NZ_FZOX01000002.1, on the reverse strand, counting down.
TCGCGGCCGGCTATGCCGATGGTTACTTCCGCGCTGCCGGCAGCAGCGATGGTACCCGCGGCGCCGAAGTCATCATCGCCGGCCAGCGCTGCCAGATCGCCGGCCGCATCTCCATGGATCTGCTCGCGGTGGATATCACCGACCTGCCCCATAACGCCGCCCGCCGCGGCCATCTGGCAACGCTGATCGGCGACGGCATCACTGTCGACGAACTCGCGCATCACTACGGTACCATCGCCTATGAGGTGCTGACCAGCCTCGGCCGACGCTACATGCGGGTCTACAAGGGCGGCGACGGCACCGCCGCCGCGGAGCCCGCTGCTGCGTCCTAGACGTCGACCTTGAAACTGAGTTCGATCTCGGAGGCCGGCAAGCCGCCGCGTACGCCCCAGTTCTCCAAAGGCTGCTCGTTCAGCACGATCTTGATCTCGAGTTCCGGCACGCCGAGCGCCGCAAGGTTCTGCACGATCGTCTGGTAAAGGCTGCGCTTGGCCTCGATGGAGCGGCCGGCAAACATCGTGATCTCGACCCGCGTGAAACGCTGCGAGCGCCCGATCGGCACGATGCGCTGCGTCTCGCTATAGGTATCCACCGTCACGTCGCGGTCCCAGTCGGGAATTTTGAGCGCCGCCAGCATCGCCGACTGCACGGCCTCGATGACCTCGATCTCGCGGCCCTGCGCCCATTCTCCGGTGACTATTCTTGTGACTGGCATCGCCGTCTCCCATCGGATCGGTTGCACCTACACGACTGGAGCGCTCTTGTAACGTCTCGCGCTTGGAGAGCCGCGTCGTGAACTTCATCTTCGTCTGCACGGTCGGCCTTATCGCCGGCACCATTTCCGGGATCGTCGGCACCGGCTCGTCGATCATGCTGATGCCGGTGCTGGTCTGGCAATTCGGGCCGAAGGAAGCCGTGCCGATCATGGCGGTAGCCGCCGTGATGGCCAACCTGTCGCGCATCCTCGCCTGGTGGCGCGAGGTCGACTGGTGCGCCACCGCCGCCTATTCGCTCACCGGCATTCCAGCTGCAGCCCTGGGCGCACGCACGCTGCTGGTGCTGCCGTCGCATGTAGTCGATCTCACTATCGGACTGTTCTTCATTGCGATGGTGCCACTGCGCCACTGGTTGGCGCGGCGCTCCTTCACCATCAGCCTGTGGCAACTCGCACTTGGCGGCGCAATCATCGGCTATCTCACCGGCATCGTCGTCTCCAGCGGCCCACTCAGCGTGCCGCTGTTTCTGTTCTACGGCCTCGCCAAGGGTGCCTTCCTCGCCACCGAAGCCGCGAGTTCGCTCGGCCTGTATCTCAGCAAGTCTGTCACCTTCCAGCGGTTTGGCGCGCTCGATCTCGACGTGCTTGTAAAAGGCCTGATCGCCGGCGCCTCGCTGATGGCCGGCGCGTTCATCGCCAAACGCTACGTACTGAAACTGAGCGTCAAGACGTTCCGCCTAGTCATGGACGGGATCATGCTTCTGGCTGGCGCAAGCATGGTGCTGTCAGGCATGGCGCTGATCTAGGGAGTGGACTCACAAATCGCGGTAAATATGTCCGCTACCCCGCTAATTGCAGACTCAACCGGACTGCAGGCCGCTGGAAACTGGCGCTGTTTAAAGTTGTATCTATTACTTACAAGTACGTACGACTGATGTTCATAGATGGCGATCAACCAGCAACAGGTATTAGTATCTCGCGAATCCGCATTTCCAACGTGCGCAGTGCAACATAATCCTTTGCCTCGCCGCGTACAGTAAAGCCAATATTTCCAACCTATTATTAAGGTTCGTCATCCACGCTGAAATCCGGAATTTCATTTGTTTCATTTGTAACGACTACTGGACGCTTCATGCGCGCGTTCTATGGAAGACTGGCCCGGCTGCCAGGATTTTCATTGGTGGTGCTCGGCGTCTTCTTTGCGACGTCGATCATCGTTGTGTTTTTGGTGGATCTGCAGGCGCGCCATCATGCGGCGCTCTCTGAGGCAAGAAAGGCAGCACTGAACATCGCCGAGATTCTCGCTGAACACACGGCGCTGACCTTTGAGGGGATCGATCGAACACTGCTCGAAGCCGAGAGAATTCGCGAAGATAACCTTTCGGGAAAGTATGCAACGCCCGAAGCCGCAAATACCGCGTTGCGTCTTCTCAAGAAGGCCTCATCGATCGTCGTTGCCGTCGGCTGGACAGATGCAGCTGGTAACCTTCTGGCGCATTCCTACGATCGCACGCCGCCGCGAAGCAATATCTCCGACATGTTGCACTTCACCGCTCAACGCGATCAGGCCGATGGCCGGCTGTTTATTGCGCCCCCCTATCCCTCGGCTGTCACCGACAAATGGTTGACGGCGGCGTCGCGCCGGTTAAGCAACGCCGACGGCAGCTTCGCAGGGGTCGTAACTGCGCCGCTGGACCCGACACATTTCACGCAGGTCTATCGCGCGATCGATGTCGGCAAGGGCGGATCCGTGCTGTTGCTGCATCGCGCGGGCACGGGGCGGGTTCTTGCGCGAGAGCCCGCGAGAAAAGGAGCCATCGGAAAATCTTTCGCGGATAGCCCGCTCGTCTCCGAATATCTGCCAAAATCGGAAGCGGGCACCTACGAGACCATAGGCGTTATCGACGGCATCGCGCGCCTCGCGGGGTACAAGGCTGTACCCGGACTGCCGCTGGTCTTGGTCATCACATACGCCCGCAGTGAGGTGCTGGGACCATGGCGCCAGCACCTTTACATGGTGGGTCCGCTCGTCGCCATGATCGTTGCCGTCATCTTGTTCGGCACGTTTAGGATTTTGCGCCAGACGAATAGTCTTGCCGTGAAAACTAGGATTCTGGAACGAACGAACATGCAGTTCGATGCTGCCTTGAGCAACATGTCGCTAGGGCTCTGCCTGTTTGACGCGAACAAGAATCTGGTGGTTTCGAATGGCCGCTTCCGCGAGATGTACGGTTTCCCGGAAGAACTCGTCAGGCCCGGAACACCTTTGTCTCTCATGCTGCAGGCCCTCAAAGATCGCGGAAAGCACGATTTGTCCATCGAGGGGGATGTTCAGGAGATTCCGACGAAGCAAAAACAGATTTTTATGACTGCCGACGGTCGCGTGATTTTAATTCAACGCAGGTCGATTGCGGATGGCGGATGGGTCGCAACCCATGAAGACATCACCGAGCAGAAACGCGCACAGCGTTTGTTGACTGATAAAGCTGCTGAACTCGAGCGGATCAACATGCGCTTCGACGCCGCGATGAACAACATGTCGCAGGGTCTTTCGCTGTTTGATGGTGAGCAGAGGATCATTCTTTCAAATGCGCGCTATGCGGAAATCTATCACCTCAGCGAGGAACAGGTGAAGCCAGGGACTACGCTGCGGCAAATCATTGAATATCGCCGGGCGAAGCGAACAAATTGCGAAATGGCTGCGGATGTCCTTGTCGACGCCAAACTGAAACTGGAGAAAGAGGTCCAGGAGCTTGTCGACGGGCGCCTCATTTCGATGACGCGCCATCTGATGCCGACCGAAGGGTGGCTGGCGACTCATGAAGATGTCACGGCGCAAAAACACAGGGAGCAGTTGCTGGCCACGAAAGCCGTGGAGCTGGAGCAGACCAACGAACGCTTCGACATTGCGCTGAGCAACATGTCGCAGGGTCTCTGCATGTTCGACGGAGCGAAACGGCTCGTTGTCTGGAATGATCGTTATGCGGAACTATACCAGTTGCCTGCGGCTTTGTTGAAAGTCGGGACGCCTCATGAGGCCATCATCGCCGATCGCGTCTCTCGTGGCATTCTCAAGGGCGGGACGAGCGAACCAGCCATCAGGAAAAAAATAGCTGAATTGGGCCAGCATTCGACAGATTCAAGCTCGGCCAGGGTCGATGAACTTGCGGATGGGCGATTGATACTCGTCACCCGACAGCCGATGAAAGACGGCGGTTGGGTTGCAACGCACGAAGATATCACCGAACGGCGGCGCGCAGAGGCCGAGATCGTTCATCTGGCGCGTCATGATGCGCTCACGGGACTTGCCAACCGAACACTGTTTACCGAGAAACTTGAGGAGGCGAGCCAGCGTCTTAGCCGCCATGACGATGGCTTTGCCGTGGTCATGCTCGACCTCGATAGATTCAAGACCGTCAACGACACGCTGGGACATCCCGCTGGGGATCGTTTGCTCGTTGAGTTCGCTCAACGGCTAAAATCATCGACTCGCGAAACCGATGTGCTGGCCCGCCTTGGGGGTGACGAGTTTGCGATCATCCAGGACGGAGGACCCAATCCGCAGGAGGGTGCAATCGTGCTTGCCCTCAGGATCATCGATGCCATTGCTCAGCCATTTGATCTCAACGGCCACCAGGCCAGCATCGGGATCAGCATTGGAATTGCCCTGGCTCCGGAACAGGGCGTCGATCCCGAGGACCTGTTGAGAAAAGCAGATCTCGCGCTCTACGACGCCAAGACGGGCGGGCGAAACGATTTCCGCCTGTTCCAGTCCGAAATGATCGAGGCTGCCCACTCGCAGAAGATATTGGCAAACGAACTGCGGGACGCGATCGCGCGAAATGAATTCGAGGTGCACTACCAGCCGGTGGTTGACGCCAAGACGCGGCAGATCCGCGGCGCTGAGGCACTGGTCCGCTGGCGGCATCCGTCGAAAGGACTCATCGCTCCCGATCAATTTATTCCACTCGCGGAAGCGACGGGGCTGATCCTTCCTCTTGGCGAGTGGATCCTGCACCAGGCTTGCACGGATGCAGCGTCGTGGCCGGCTCTCAAGATCATGGTCAACATCTCAGCGGTTCAAGTCAGCAAGGGAAAGCTGCTCGACGTCATGCTGGATACTCTGATGGAGACGGGTCTTTCGCCTGAACGGCTGGAGTTGGAAATTACGGAGACCGCTCTTCTTGAGAACGCAACGGCGCATCTGGGGACGATACGGCAACTGAAGAATCTCGGCATCTCCATAGCGCTCGATGATTTTGGCACTGGTTATTCAACGGCGAGTTATTTGACCAATTTCCCGTTCGACAGGATCAAGATCGACAAATCCTTCGCACAAGGCGCTCCCAATCGCCGCGATTGCGCAGCGGTAGTGTCCTCGGTGCTTGCGCTGGCCCATGGTCTTGGCATCGCAACGACGGCGGAGGGTGTCGAGACCGAAGAGCAATTTGAATATCTGCAGGCTGCAGGCGTGGACCTCGTCCAGGGCTTTCTGTTCGGTCGGCCCGTCCCGCTCTCCGAATTCGACCTCGATGCCGCAGTTTCATTTGGAAATGGTGCTGCTGACGGCGAGTTGTGCGGAGAGGTCATCACCGCAGGGAGATGACCGCCGCCGCCACCGGTGGCCTCCCCCAAACGCAAATCGGCCACCCTGAGGTGGCCGATCGCAATCCTGAAAATCTGAGCTATCCGCGGCTTAGTAACCGTAGCTTGAGCCGAAGCTGAAGCCGCGATTGCAGGTCGAGCAGCCCTGCTGCACCGGTGCGTAATAGACCTGCGCCGGAGCGACCATCTGGACACGCTGCTGCGTGGCGTATTGCGCCGGAATGCGCTCGTAATCGACGCGCGCAGGCGCGACCATCACGGTCTTCGGCACCATCACCGTCTCGTACTGCGCTGGCGTGCGGCGCGCGACGGTGCGACCGGGAGCGACCATCACCGTCTCTTCGACCGTGCGATACTGCGGCGGCACCACCTGCTGCTGATAGCAGGTCTGGCACGGCGGCGGTGTGTAGCAGTTATAGCAACCCGCCGAGGCAACACCGGGCATCGCCATTCCGGCGACAGTGGCGAACAGCGCAGCAGCAATCAATTTCTTCATGATGAGACCCCGTGGCGAGCTTGTTTGAAATGAGTTCGTATCGCTCTGATGCGCGACACTCAGCCAAGCACCACCACCGGTCAACGCGGTCCTGATATTTACCTTGATGAACGTGCTTAAGATTTGATGACGGCAACATATGAGGATGCCAAGGCAGATACAGCTGCACTGCGCCTGGATTCACCGCAGAGCCCGACGTGAGATCAATCGGCCTCAGCAGCCAACCTAATAACCGTCGTGGGGCAGCCCGAAGAGTTGCTCGAACACACTCGGTTGGCGAACCACCCATTGGCCCGGTTCGCCCGTTCTCAGATCCCGCACATAACGCGGCGGCGCTTCCACATAGTAAAGCGGCGGCGGCGCGCGAATGCCGGTATCCATCATGATGGGATAGCGCGCGGGGCCGGCGCGATAGCGCGCATCACGGTAGTCAGAGGCAAGTACCGGCGTCGCCAGCGTCGCTGCACCCAGCACGATCATCAAAATACGCACGGCACACCTCACGCTGACGTCACTGCGGTGAGGCTATCGGGCGGAGGTTAATGAAGGATTCGTCGCACGGCAGTTCCACGCGAGCTCCTGCGCGGAACAAATTGGACTCGCGAAGCGCTGGACTGCGGCTCAGCTGGTAGGTCGAGCAGCCTCGATTGCTCACCACTGCTTGCATCTGGATTCTGCTCGCGGCGCGTCTAGCGAGCGTAAGCAATCGCCAAGCTGAAGAAGGACCATTGCAGAGGCTGTACCTCCGGCATCGCTGCGGCAAAGGCGATCCAGGCCGACATTGCCGACCAGTTCTCGCGCATCGGAATTTTGGCAACCGAATAGACCTTGCCCATGTGCCGGTCGATGCGTCCCACCCGGCGAGGCTGGCGACCCCTTCGAGAAGAAACTTGCAAATGCCCCGTTCAACCGCGTAGACCAAGAGAACAAACCAAAAACACCCACAGCCGCGATTCCTTCCGCCAATGGCCAAGAACCTCCTCTCCTTCGTCTGCCAGAACTGCGGTGCCGCCTATAACAAGTGGCAGGGCAAGTGCGACGCCTGTGGCGAGTGGAATTCGCTGGCCGAGGAGGACACCACCGGCGTCACTACGATTCCGGTCAGCGCGCGCTCCAAGCGCAAGGGGCGCACCTTCAATCTCGAAAGCCTGACGGGCCAGAGCAACGATGCGCCGCGCATTGCCTCGGGGATGGGCGAGCTCGACCGCGTAACCGGCGGCGGTTTCGTGCGCGGCTCGGTGCTCTTGATCGGCGGCGATCCCGGCATCGGCAAATCGACCTTGCTCACGCAGGCCACCAGCCTGATGGCGCGCGCCGGCCACCGCGTGGTCTATATCTCCGGCGAAGAAGCGGTGGCGCAGGTGCGGCTGCGCGCGTCGCGTCTGGGCCTCGCAGACGCCTCGGTGCAGCTCGCGTCCGAAACCTCGGTCGAAGATATCGTTGCCACGCTATCCGAAGGCACTGTGCCGCGGCTGATCGTGATCGACTCGATCCAGACCATGTGGACCGACACGGTGGAATCCGCGCCCGGCACCGTGACCCAGGTCCGCGCCTCGGCGCAGGCGCTCATTCGCTTTGCCAAGAAATCCGGCGCCACCATCATCCTGGTCGGCCATGTCACCAAGGACGGCCAGATCGCTGGGCCCCGTGTGGTCGAGCATATGGTCGATGCCGTAATGTCCTTCGAGGGCGAAGGCTCGCAGCAGTTCCGCATCCTGCGCGCGGTGAAGAACCGCTTCGGCCCCACCGACGAGATCGGCGTGTTCGAGATGACCGGACTCGGGCTACGCGAGGTCTCCAACCCGTCCGAGCTATTCCTGTCCGATCGCGATCTCGGCTCGCCGGGCACCGCCGTCTTCGCCGGCATGGAGGGCACCCGCCCGGTGCTGGTGGAACTGCAGGCTCTGGTTGCGCCGACGACTTTAGGCACGCCGCGCCGCGCCGTGGTGGGTTGGGATTCCTCCCGGCTGTCCATGGTGCTGGCCGTGCTGGAGGCCCATTGCGGGGTCAAGCTGTCGGGCTACGACGTCTATTTCAACGTCGCCGGCGGATTGCGCATTAACGAGCCGGCCGCCGACATGGCCGCGGCCGCAGCACTTGTGTCGTCGCTGTGCAACGCGCCGCTGCCCACCGACGCGGTCTATTTCGGCGAAATCTCGCTGTCCGGCGCCGTGCGCCCGGTGGCGCAGACCTCGGCGCGGCTGAAAGAGGCGGCAAAACTCGGCTTCGGCCGCGCAGTGCTGCCGGAATCGGCACGCGGCGACCCCGGCGGCGACGCCGGACTGTCGCTGAATACCATCGGCGGCCTGACCTCGCTGGTCGCCGATATCGCTGCGCGCGGCGTCAAACCCACGCGCGACAACAACAAAAGCACAGATGCCGAGAAAAATACCGTACCAGCGCGATTCAAGCGCCAGGACGGCTGACAGCGACGTGACCTGCGCTGCCGCGGCCGCTATAGAATGCGCGCGCGACAGACTGCGCAGATGTGCAACACGCTCCGTTAAGGCACTCTGCCGAAAGCGGAACAATGGTGTGATCAGGTGTGCTCTTGCGGCCGATAGCGGTTTTCCGGCCTTGCGAGACGTGCCATATCACCGTCACCTGAAGCGGCAGCCTGTGCCGATTCGCGGTTTCTGATTCACGAGCGGACCTGACCAGCCGATGCCGATCACGATTCTCGACCTTGTCCTGCTCGGCGTCATGCTGATCTCCGGCCTGCTGGCCATGGTCCGCGGCTTCATGCGCGAGATCCTGTCGATCGCGGCCTGGGGTGCGGCGGCGCTGGTCACTCTGTTTGCTTTCCAGAAGCTGCTCCCGACCGCTAAAACTTATTTCAACAACGATACCGTCGCCAGCATCGTGGTGGTGGCCGGCGTGTTCATCGGCACGCTGATCGTGGTCTCGATCATCACCGTCCGCATCTCCGACATGATCCTGGATTCGCGCATTGGCGCGCTGGACCGCACGCTGGGCTTCCTGTTCGGCCTCGCCCGCGGCCTCCTGATCGTGGTCGTCGCCTTCCTGTTCTTCTCTTGGCTGGTCCCGGACAAGCAGCGTCCGGACTGGGTCACGGGTGCCAAATCGCGCGTCGTTCTGCAGGGAACCGGCGATTGGCTGATGGCGCTCTTGCCGGATGACCCTGAAAACACCATCTTGAAGAGGTTCAAGAAAAACAAACCCGATGAGGATACGACCGACGCCGAGCCCGCAGCGCCCGGCGCCGCGGAAGGCTATTCCAAACCTGCCCGCGACAGCCTGAAAAAGCTGATCGATGGCAAACCGGCGGGACGCTAGGCGTTCTTAGTTTCTCGCGACACCTGAAAGGCGCGATGGATCCGATGCAGAGCCCTTCCGACGACGCGAGCACCACCATGCGAAATCCTGATCTCGACGGCGACATGCTCCGCGAAAAATGCGGTGTATTTGGTATCTACGGCCATCCCGATGCGGCGGCGATCACCGCGCTCGGTCTCCACGCCCTCCAGCATCGCGGCCAGGAAGCGGCCGGCATCGTCGCCTTCGACGGCAAGCGCTTCCATTCCGAACGTCGCCTCGGCCTCGTCGGCGACACCTTCTCCCGCCGCGAAGTCATCGAGCGCCTGCCCGGCACCGCCGCCGTCGGCCACACCCGCTACTCCACCACGGGCGAAACCATTCTCCGCAACGTCCAGCCGCTATTCGCCGAACTCAATGCCGGCGGTTTTGCAGTAGCCCATAACGGCAACCTCACCAACGGTCTGACCCTGCGCCGCGAGCTCGTGAAGAACGGCGCCATGATGCAGTCGACCACCGACACCGAGGTCATCCTGCACCTCGTCGCGCATTCCAAGCGCAACCGTTTCATCGACCGCTATATTGAAGCACTGCGCGCCATCGAAGGCGCCTATGCGCTGGTGTCGCTGACCAACAAGAAGCTGGTCGGCGCCCGCGATCCGCTCGGCATCCGCCCGCTGGTGCTGGGTGAACTTGACGGCTCGCCGATCCTCGCCTCGGAAACCTGCGCGCTCGACATCATCGGCGCCAAGTACATCCGCGACATCGAGCCTGGCGAAGTCATCGTGTTCGATGAGAACGGCGCGCAGAGCCACAAGCCGTTCGCGCCGCAAGCGCCGCGCCCCTGCATCTTCGAATATATCTATTTCGCACGTCCGGACTCGATCGTCGGCGGACGTTCGGTCTACGACACCCGCAAGGCGATGGGCGAACAGCTCGCCCGCGAGACCCATGTGGAAGCCGACGTGATCGTGCCGGTGCCGGACTCCGGGGTGCCTGCCGCGATCGGCTATTCCCGCGCTTCGGGCGTGCCGTTCGAACTTGGCATCATCCGCAATCACTATGTTGGCCGCACCTTCATCCAGCCGACCCAGAGCGTGCGCGAACTCGGCGTGCGCATGAAACATTCGGCCAACCGCGCCGCCATCGAAGGCAAGCGCATTGTGCTGATCGACGATAGTCTGGTGCGCGGCACCACCTCGAAGAAGATCGTCAAGATGATGCGCGACGCCGGCGCCAGGGAAGTCCACTTCCGCATCGCCTCGCCGCCGATCACCCATCCGGACTATTACGGCATCGACACGCCGGACCGCGCCGGCCTCCTCGCCGCCACGCATACGCTGGAAGAAATGCGCGACCTGATCGGCGCCGACTCGCTGGCCTTCGTCTCGGTCGACGGCATCTACCGCGCCATGGGTGAACCCGGCCGCGATCCCGCCCATCCGAAATTCGCCGACCACTGCTTCACCGGCGACTATCCGACCCCACTCACCGACATGAGCGAGATCGACGCCCCGCGGCAGCTCTCGCTGCTGGCTGAGGCGAGCTGATCGCAGTCTTATCGGGTGTCATCCCCGCGAAAGCGGGGATCCGTAGCCATGATCTAATTTGTTTGGCTCTGGATTAGACACGACCACCTTTCCGCATCATAACCCTCCCGTGTATGGATCCCCGCCTTCGCGGGGATGACGCCTGAGATTTATGAGCCGCGCCATGACCCTTCCCCTCGCCTCCCGCATCGCCCTCGTCACCGGCGCCTCGCGCGGCCTCGGCTATGCCACAGCGCTGGCGCTGGCCAGGGGCGGCGCGCACATCGTCGCCGTGGCGCGCACCCAGGGTGGCCTTGAAGAACTCGACGACGCGATCCGTGCCGAGGGCGGCAGCGCCACGCTGGTGCCGCTGAACATCACCGATCTCGACGGCCTGTCGCGGCTCGGCGCCGCTCTGCACGAGCGCCACGGCAAGCTCGACATTCTGGTCGGCAATGCCGGCGTGGCCGGCCCGTCGTCGCCGCTCGGCCATATCGAGCTGAAGGCCTGGAACGACACCATGGCCGCGAACCTCACCGCGAACTTCCAGCTCATTCGCTGCATGGAGCCACTGCTGCAGCAGTCCGATGCGGGCCGCGCCGTGTTCGTCACATCCGGCACCGCCAGCAAGGCCTCTGCCTATCGCGGCCCCTATGCCGTCTCCAAGGCTGCGCTGGAAACGCTGGTGCGCGTCTGGGCCAATGAAACCGTGACCACGAATATCCGCGTCAACCTGTTCAATCCCGGTCCCGTGCGCACGCATATGCGCGCCATCGTGATGCCCGGCGAAGATCCCGAAACGCTCGACACGCCGGCACAAGTTGCCGAGACCATCGTGCCGCTCTGCCTGCCGTCCTGGACCGAGACCGGGAAATTCTATGACTACAAGACCGGCAAGGTGATGGGCTTCCACGCGCCGTCGTGACGATTTCGTGAACGACCCTCACTCCGTCATGGCCGGGCTTGTCCCGGCCATCCACGTCTAACGTTGCGGCCAAGGAGTGGATGTCCCGGAACAAGTCCGGGCATGACGACCGAGAGTGCACAGGATTGACTCTTCCCAATCTCAAGCCTTCACTTCCTCCCAAGCGGGACAACCCGCACCGGCAATCAGGGAGGTCGTCATGGCATCGCCAACTCATCGCGCGCGGTCACTGCGTGCACTTGCAACAGCAGCCCTCGCTTTCGCCGCGCTGTCCCTCGCACCTCCCTCCTCCCGCGCCGCCGATATCCCCCGCTTCGAGGTCGACGCGTCCTGGCCGAAGCCGCTGCCGAACAACTGGATCCTCGGCCAGGTCGGCGGCATCACGACCGACAAGGACGGCCACGTCTGGGTGATCCATCGCCCGCGCTCGCTCACCGATGACGAGAAAGGCGCGGCACTCAATCCGCCGCGTTCGAAGTGCTGCGTCTCAGCGCCGCCGGTGCTGGAGTTCGATGCCGCCGGCAATCTGTTGCGCTCATGGGGCGGTCCTGGCGAAGGCTATGAATGGGTCGGCCGCGAGCATGGCATCGAAGTCGACGAGAAAGGCTTCGTCTGGGTCGGTGGCAATCTCGACAACGACAATGCGATCCTGAAATTCACCACCGACGGCAAATTCGTGATGCAGATCGGCAAGATCGCGCCGAGCAAGGGCAGCAACGACACCACCCAGCTCGGCAAGCCCGCCGAGACCGCCATCGACAAGGATGCCAACGAGATCTATGTCGCAGACGGCTACGGCAACCGCCGCGTCATCGTGTTCGACGCCACCACCGGCGCCTACAAGCGGCACTGGGGTGCCTATGGCAACAAGCCGAATGACGACAAGCAGGCGGCCTATGATCCGAACGCGCCGGTGGCACAACAATTCGGCAATCCCGTGCATTGCGTGAAGCTCGCCAATGACGGCCTCGTCTATGTCTGCGACCGCATCAACAACCGCGTGCAGGTGTTCAAGAAGGACGGCAGCTTCGTGAAGGAGTGGTTCTACGAGAAGGCCACGCTCGGAAATGGCGCGGTGTGGGATCTCGCGGTGTGGCCCGACCCGAAACAGACATGGCTGCTGACGGCGGATGGCGAGAACAACGAGATCCGCGTCATCAATCGCGACGACGGCAAGGTCGTCGGCACCTTCGGCCGTAATGGCCGCCAGGCCGGCCAGTTCCACTGGATTCACGCCATGGCAGTCGATGCCAAGGGCAATGTCTACACAGCCGAAGTCGACACCGGAAAGCGCATCCAGAAATTCAGGCTGGTCTCGGATGCGCTGAAGTAGCTGTCGCTAAGAGTTATAGCCAGATCGTCTGTTTCCGGTCCCGACGATGCACGCCCCATGCTGATGCATGCGAACAATGGAGCCGTCCATCATCTGGACAGCCGCATCGTTCGCGCTTCCGGTCTGGGAATTTGAATCACTGACGTTCAGCCAAACGCAATGGCCCTGGCCCGGCTCTCGCCCTTCGGGACGACGCCGACAATGCATGCTAGTCTCGCGCGCCATCAAACGGACGACGGGTGATAGCAATGCTGGAAACGGACAAGTTATTCGCTGGCTCGATTCCGGAAAACTACGACCGCTATATGGTGCCGTTGATTTTCGAGCCCTACGCCGCAGATCTCGCACAACGCGCAGCGTCTTTCTCGCCAGGCGCCGTTCTTGAAATCGCCGCGGGCACCGGGGTTGTCACCCGCGCGTTGACGCCCAAATTATCCCCACGCGCAAGCTATATTGTCACCGACCTCAACCAGCCGATGCTCGACTACGCCGCGTCGCGACAAGCACCGGACAATCGCATCACATGGCGACAAGCGGATGCTCTGGCGCTCCCGTTTGAAAATGCGGCCTTCGATCTCGTGTGTTGTCAGTTCGGTGCGATGTTCTTTCCTAATCGCCCATCTGCCTACCGCGAAGCGAAGCGAGTTCTGAAGCCCGGAGGACATCTTTTATTCAATGTATGGGATCGCATCGAGGACAATGTATTTGCTGACGATGTGACGAATGCTCTCGCAAAGATTTTCCCGGACGATCCGCCGCGCTTTCTGGCGCGCACGCCACACGGTTACCACGATACGGCACTGATCCGTCGCGAGCTGGAGGACGCAGGTTTCTCCCATGTTATGATCGAGACGAGAGCCGAACAAAGCCGTGCATCCTCGCCGCGCCTTCCGGCCGTTGCTTATTGTCAGGGAACTGTTCTTCGCACCGAAATCGAAGCCAGAGACGCGGGAAAACTGGAAGCTGCAACTGACTACGCAGCATCTGAAATTGCGCGCAGACATGGCAACGGCGAGGTTGCTGCTAAAATTCAGGCACACGTGATCGTGGCTGCGGCCTGAGTGTCGGAATATCCCGTGCCGGCACTTCGCATGGCCGGGCTTCCGTGAATTTCGAGCCGTTCTATATCACGTCCTCATCAATAACTTGAGCTGGACAGTGGTACCGTCTATCTCTGCCGGACAATCAGGAATATCCTGACTACAGGAACCGGTGATGAGCGAGATTTCCGATAGCGACATTGGCGCCGTCGGTGACATGGTCGACGATCTCGTCATGCAGACAACCTATCGTCTGTATGGGTCAGCTATCGTCCCGTTCTCAATGATCACCGCAACGCATCGAATCCCGTCTTGTTCGAACGCGTGACATCATGACCCTCTGGAAGAGCACGATCGCGAGGCTCTTTACATCACATCGCGCTCATCTCGAAACGCTGGTACGTCGCCGGGTCCGCGATCGTGAAGTGGCTTCGGAGATCGTCCAGGATGTCTTCGCCCGGGTGCTTGCCGCCGGGACTAACGGCTCGGATGAAGACAACAAGCGCGTCCTCTACGCTGCAGCCCGGAACGCCGCGATCGACCATAACCTGACGGCATCGCGGCGGCATCATATGCTCGCCGACGTACTGCCTGAACAGCTCAGCCCCGGGCAGCCATCGGAAGACGCAGCATTGCAGGCGCGCGAAGCCGTCGCTGCACTGGATCGCGCGCTCGCGCAGCTCCCCACCCGAACCCGCGAAATTTTCATTCGCCGACGTGTCAATGGCGAATCCAATGCGGAGATCGGACAGCGGTTCGGCATTTCCGTGAGTGCCGTCGAAAAACATCTGCTACGCGCCATGCAGCACTGCCGCGCCGCCGTGGCCGATCATCTCAATCTCGCCAGCAAAGATTTCCGCTAAAATGGATGTGGGTTCTTTCTCGTCGTTCGTTGTAAAGGTAGGAGTAGCTGGAACGCTTCTAACGGCAGGAGCATTCCCGCATCGCCTTTTCGATCGATCGAAGGAATTGCTGATGAAACCTGGCGACCGGCCAACGAAAGCACAGTGCGCCGCCGCTGATCTCTGGCTCATCCGACGCGACGGGACGACAACTGAGGCCGACGAAGCGTCCTTTTGGCAATGGCTCAATGAGGATCATCGTCATCAACTTGCCTATCGCGAAGCAGCGGCGATCTGGCAGCAGCTTGAGGAGCCTGCCATTCGGCTGGCTGCACGCGACCATCGTCTCGGCAACATCGCTGCCCGGCGCCAGATGAGATGGTGGCCGGCATTGCCCGCAGCGATCGCTGCAGCCTGCGTCATCTGGGTCATCAATCCATCGATGCTTGAGAACTGGCAGGCAGATATTGTCACTGCGCGTAGTCAGGTGATGGCCCGCGACCTGCCGGACGGCTCCCGCCTGAACATCGGTGCCGACACTGCCCTGGACCTGGACTTCAAGGATGGTCGACGCCGGGTCGTTCTGCGCCGTGGCCAGGCCTTTTTCGATGTAAAGCCAGACCAGACGGCCTTCACGGTCGACAGCGGCGCAGGCGAAATCCGCGTGCTCGGGACTGCCTTCAATATCGACCGGACGGCTGATGGTGTCGAGGTGACAGTTCAGCGCGGACTGGTGTCGGTCGCCGGCGAGGATCGCGATGCGACCGTCAAGCTATCGGCAAACCAGCATGTGCGCGTGTCCGGCGGAAAGCTCGGCACCGTCGAAACCGGAGACATTGACGCCAGGCTCGCATGGATATCCGGCCGCCTGGTCTTCGACCGCGTCCCGCTGCATCGGGTCGTCGAAGCCCTGCAGCGCCAGACATCAAGCCGCATTGTCATCCGCGGCCGCTTCAGCGATCTGCTCGTCTCCGGCACGTTTCCGACTGCGAATGTCGATGAAAGCCTCACAGCCATTGCCGGCATGATCGAGGGCAACGTCGCCCATCTCACCCCCTGGGTGACCGTTATCTACTGAACTCCTCCGCTGTTTACCGGAATTCTAAACCGCAACACCCATAGACCTGATGTGGGTTTGATTTCGTGACTCGTTGAACTGGATGAAGAGCAGAAGCTCTTCGCGGCGCTGGGTCGGCGCACAGCAAACAACGAGAAAGCGGAGTTCGTGCGTAATGCGGTTCGGGGGTAGACGGGGCGTCGCTCGCCATGTGGCGGGCGGGCTGATCGGCATGTTGCCGTTGATCACGACAATACCGGCCTTTGGCCAAAACAGTGTCGACGCAACGGCGACCGCCTCTACGACCTACCCGCTCAACATTCCCGCCAAACCTCTTGCAGCGGCAATTGCGGATCTCGGCGCCAGCAGCGGCTGGCGCATCCTCTATACGATCCAGCTCGCACCAGACATGCGCAGCCGGCCATTGAATGGCAATTACACGGTGGCCCAGGCGCTCGCACAGCTCCTGGCCGGCACGGGAATTACGTATCGCATCACCGGCCCGAAAGCCGCGTTGCTGATCGATCCGTCGCAGAGCCGTGCAGGTCCCGTTCCCTCCTCCGCTGACGGCGTCCAGCTCGACACGATCGTCGTCGACGCCACCAGGAACGATAATACGACGGGCTCCGGCTATCAGGGAACGCCGGACTGGGTCTATCAGCGCCCAGCCGCGGTCAGCGTGATTTCCCGCGAGGCGATCGAGAGCAGCCCGACGCGCAACGCGCGCGATCTCCTGGACAATGTGGCCGGCGTCTATGCCAATCGCTCGGCGGCGCAGAACCCTGCCATCAGCGTCAATGTCCGCGGCCTGCAGGATCAGGACCGCATCACCACCATGATCGATGGTGCGCGGCAGAACTTTCAGCGTAGCGGCCACGGTGCGACGCAGCGGACCTATGTCGACACTGCCTTCCTGCGCCAGATCGACGTGGAGAAAAGCACGACGTCGGGCGTTGGAAGCGCCGGCGCACTTGGCGGCCTGGTCAATTTCCGTACCTTTATTGCCGACGATCTGATCAAGCCCGGCAACCAGTATGGCGGCGTGGTGAATGCCACCACAGGCACCAACGCGTATAATTTCGACGGCTCGACGGCGGCAGCCGTCCGCGTGTCGGAGCGCTTCTCGGTGCTCGGCGGCGTCAGCTACAAGAACATCGGAGCCTACGATATCGGCAAGAACGGCACCATCGGCGGCGGCACGACGGCCTATGATGGCAATGTCTTCCTATTCTCCGGCCAGGAGGTGTTCTCGACGATCCTCAAGGCCGAGGCGCTGACGACCGAAGACGTGAAGATCACGATCGGCTGGCTGCATAACGATTCCCGGTACAATACCGGAAACTATGACAACACGATCGCTCGCGGCGGCATCCTGAAGTCCAGTGAGCAGGTCGCCAACGATACGTTCACATCAGCGCTCGACTGGAATCCGGGCAATGACATCGTCGATCTGAAGGCCAAGCTCTACTACAACCACCTCAAGAACGACACGGTCTCCGACGGCGCCGTTGCGCTGACCGGACCATCGAACTTCGTATTCTCGACGCTGGGCGGCAGCGTCGAGAATACCAGCCGTTTCGAGACCGGCATCGGCGCGCTGGCGCTCAATTACGGGCTGGAGGCCTTCACCGACGACGGCAAGACGACGCTGCAGCGCGGATTCCTCGGCCCCAACGGTGTCGATTATTCCAGCCTGCTGACCGGCGGCACGCCGAGCGGAAACCGCGATGTGGTCAGCGGCTTCGGCAGCGCAACTCTCAAGCCAGCGGAATGGGTCACGCTGACCGGCGGCATCCGCTACGACTGGCATCATCTCTATGGCAAGACCACGGTCATTGGTGACCCGCAGTACGACCAGATCGGCGTGAGAATCATCAAGGCCGCAGTGGCGCCATTCTGCAATCGGCGCGGCTGCTCCCTCGGGTCGGCTGCTGTAACGGAGCCGATCTACGGTCCGGCTTATTACACCCCCTATGATGTCGATATCGACAAGTCCGGCGGCGCGTGGCTGCCAAGCTTCACGGTCGCCTTCCAGCCGGTCGAGTGGCTGCAACCCTTTGCCAAATATTCCAAGAGCTATCGGCCACCGACCGTGATGGAATCGTTCCTGAACGGCGGCCACGATGCAAATGAAATCAATGGCTACGCGCCGAACCCGTTCCTGCGTCCGGAGCGCGGCGACACCTACGAAGCCGGCTTCAATGTTTTGGCCAACGGCATCCTGACCGAGCGCGACGCCATCCGCTTCAAGGCCGTCGGTTTCTATCGGGAGATCACCGATTACATCAGCTTCGGCTACATCCTGAACCCGGCGGTGAACACCAGGCAATATGATTCATTCGTAAATCTCGATGGCATCACGCGCATGAAGGGCGTCGAGATCGAGGCCAATTACGACGCGCGATTCTTCTATATCGGCGGCACGGTGACGCGCATCGACACCGACTTCGCCGACAGCTTTACGACCCCGTCAGGCAGGAACATGCCTATCAATGCCGGCCGTGGCGCCGCCGTCATCTTCGAGCAGCCGAAGCTGCGCGTGACGCTCGATGCCGGCATCCGGCTGCTCGACGAGAAACTGACGCTGGGCACACGCATCGTCGACGTGTCGAAGACCGTCCCTGCCCTCGGCTCGCTGCGCAGCGGCTACGAGATGTCGGGCTACCGCGTCTACGACATCTACGGATCCTACAGCTTCGACGAAACGACCAAGCTACGCTTCGCCGTGAACAATGTCACCGATCTCGCTTATGCGCCGGCGGTCGGCGCCAATTTCTACGCCGCGCCGGGCCGTACAGCGACGATGTCGCTGAACTACAAGTTCTAGAAATTCCCCGCCCATTGGCGTGGATGGAGGCCCACCACAAGGCGGGCAAAACAAGCAGAGAAGGGTTTCGAGAATGGCACTCAATCTTCAGCTTACGGCAGCAAGCAGCGACCTCGCCACATATCTGGCGTCGTATGACGCCAACTTCACCTACAACGGAAACGGCTGGTTCTCCACCTCGTTCACTGGCCAGGATCAATGGTCGGCCGGTGTCGATACCGAAGGCACCGACAACAATCTGCCTTCCGTCATCATGAACATCCATGACTACACCTACACGCCAGGCACCTTCAACGGCGACGTGGAATCGCTCACGCTCGGCCATAATCTTGAATATGTGCCAGCCACGGATCTGTGGGTGCAGGATCAGGAACTGATCATCACCAATAGCAGCGGCTACATGCCCGTCACCACCACCTTCAATCAGGCGATCTATTCGCTGTCGCATGGCGGGCTGGTCGATGGCGGGACGTTCTTCGGTCAGTCGTTCGCGGGTCTGACCGACTACTTCGCCGAACAGGGGACGAACCAGACCGGCACGACGAGCGACGACGTTCTCCTCAGCTTCGCGGGCAACGACGTGCTGAGCGGAAATGGAGCCGTGCTGGTCGATACGTTCCTCTGGAGCGCTGACTATTACGACACCGCCGCGGGCACCGCTGCCCAGGGCTGGGGCAACGACGTCATCACCGACTTCTTCGACGACGCCGACCAGATTCAGTTCGCAGGTTTCGGCTGGGCAAATGCCGCGGCATTCCAGAGTGCGGGCGGCAGCCTGTCCGGCAATGTCATCACCTATGCCGATGCAACCAACGGACTGACCAGCACCATCACCGTGAATTTCGACGGCGGCGGCACGCTGGACTGGAGCGATATCGCCTTCGTCTAACAGGCTTCGCTGCGGATTCCTGGCCACGCGACCAGCTGACGCGACACTGATGTCGCGTCAGCCCCTTGCATCAGGATCTCCAGCAAGCTGATCACGACGCGCCGCCGGATCACGACGTCCCGACAACCCAAATCCTGAGGAACGACAATGGCACTGACCATCACATACAGTGAAGCAAGCAGCAACCTGCCCGCTTATCTGGACAACTGGATCGACAATTTCGAATATCGCGGCACCGGAAATTTCAACGCCGTGAAGAACACCACCGACCAATGGTATGCCGGCACACGCATCGTCGGCGGCGTCGATAACGACAAGTCGTCGATCATCGTGAGCGGTGATGATTTCTCCTATACGCCGGGCGTCATCGATGGCACGGTCACCAACCTGACACTCGGCAGCAATCTGGCTTATGTCTCATCGACCGACCTGTGGGTCCAGGATCCCGGTCTGTCGATCGGATTCAGCGGCGCAACGCTGACGTCGGCCTTCGATGCCGCGATCACCGATCTGTCGCAGAATGGCAGCCTGAACGGCCTTTACGGCTACTTTGCCGAACAGGGCACCATCCAGACCGGCACGGCCGGCGACGATGTCATGCTGAGCTTCGGTGGCAATGACAGCTTCACTGGCGGCCTTGGCAACGATACGCTCGTTTTCGCCGACGGATGGGCCAATGACGTCGTGCTGGATTTTCACGCGGCCACCGGCGATTTCGACGTCCTCGACCTGCAGGGCGTGACCAACATCTCGAACTATGTCGATCTGTTCTTCAACCACAGCAACTGGTGGGATCAGAGCAACGTGCTCACCATCACCGATGGCGCCAACTCGATCCAGCTCGATGGCTATGTCGGGACAGACATGCTTGGTCTGATCCTGGACGGCCACTTCACCGTCTGAGCAGAGCTGTCGTGGTGAAAGCTCCGCAGCGAAGTCCGCCGCAGCCATTGGCTGCGGCGGCCATCTCGCCACTCAAGCCCGCCATCGCGGGGATCGCCGTGATCAGCGGCATCGTGAACGTGCTCGCGCTGACTGCGCCGCTGTTCATGCTGCAGGTCTATGACCGTGTGCTGGCCAGCCGCAGCGTTTCGACGCTGATCGGCCTCGGTGTGCTGGCGGCCACGCTCTACGCCTTTCAGTCCCTTTTCGACATCATTCGATCGCGCATTCTGCTGCGCATCGGCGAGCGCTTCGATCATCAGTTGTCCGGCCGCGTGCATGATGCCGTCGTCGGCCTGCCGCTTGAGATGCCTTTGCCCGGCGATGGCCTGCAGCCCTTGCGCGATCTCGACAATGTACGCGGCTTCCTGTCCAGCCCCGGTCCCACCGCCTTCTTCGACCTGCCGTGGATGCCATTCTACCTCGCCATCTGCTTCGTGTTTCATGTCTGGATCGGCATTACGGCCCTCGTAGGTGCCGTCATCCTCGTATCCCTCACCCTTCTCACCAATGCCCGCTCCAGGGGACCCGCCCGCGAGACCGTCCAGCATGGCATGTTTCGCAACGCCCTGATGGAGGCCAGCCGTCGCAACGCCGAAGTGGTGCGCGCGATGGGCCTCGGCGGCCGGATGGCCGCGCGCTGGCATCGTACCAACTCGGATTATCTGGCGGCCAATCGCCGGGCTGGCGATGTGGCGGGAGGCCTAGGCGGTGTAGCCCGCGCGCTGCGTGCGCTGCTGCAGTCGACCATGCTCGGTGTCGGCGCCTATCTCGTGATCAGGCAGGAAGCCAGCGCCGGCGTGATGGTGGCGAGTTCGATCATGATGGGCCGCGCGCTCGCGCCCGTGGATCTGGCCATCTCGACATGGAAGCCGTTCCTGATGGCACGGCAGAGCTGGGCACGGCTCGATGAATTGCTGACGCGCATGCCGGAAGCCACCAAGACGATGGCACTGCCGCGTGCCCATATCGATCTGCGCGTCGAAGCGATCACCATCGCGCCGCCCGGACAGAAACGGCCGACGGTCACGGGGCTGAGCTTTGCCGTCTCCGCCGGAAGCGCTCTTGGCATCATCGGCCATAGTGGCAGCGGCAAGTCCACACTGGCACGCGCACTGGTCGGGGCCTGGCGACCCGCCAATGGCAAGGTGCGCATCGACGGCGCCAGCTTCGACCAGTGGGACCGCGAGATGCTCGGTCGCGATATCGGTTATCTGCCGCAGGGCGTCGAACTGTTCGATGGCACCATTGCCGAGAATATCTCCCGCTTCGAAGATGACCCGGACTCGGAGGCCATCGTCGCTGCCGCCAAGGCTGCCGGCGTGCACGATCTCATCCTGCGGCTGGAACATGGCTACCAGACGCGGATCGGCGAAGCCGGCTCCGCCCTGTCCGCCGGCCAGCGTCAGCGCATCGGGCTGGCACGCGCACTCTATGGCGATCCATTCCTGGTCGTGCTCGACGAGCCCAATGCCAATCTCGACGTCGAGGGCGAAGCGGCGGTCATCCGCGCCATCGCCGCTATCCGCGAGCGCAAGGGCATTGCCATTGTCATCGCTCATCGTCCGAGCGCAATCGGCGCCGTTGACCTCGTCCTGGTGATGGAAGGGGGTCGTGCCAAGGCATTCGGTCCGCGTGCGGACGTCCTCAGCAAAGCGCTGAAGGCTCCCGCCCCCGCAGCACACGGCAGCGGCACGATGACGGGCCATGCGGCCACCGCGCGGTCTCCGGCGCCGCTACGGGTGATCGCCAATCCCGCCGACAAGTCGGGAATGAGCACACATCCTCACGACGATATGGAAGATCGCGATGTCCAATAGCAATGTCTCGGCGGTCTCCCACTCGATTCTGCGCCACCTCGGCATCGCCACGCTGGCGGGTGTTGTGCTGGTGGGCGGCATCGGCGGATGGGCAGCGGCAACCAATCTGGCCGGTGCGGTCGTCGCCGCAGGACACTTCGTCGTCGATACCAACGTCAAGAAGGTCCAGCACCCGACCGGCGGCGTGGTCGGCGAAATTCTGGTCCGCGAAGGACAGCGCGTGACTGCAGGCGACATTGTAATGCGCCTCGACGCGACGCAGACGCGCGCCAATCTCGCTATCGTTACCAAACGGCTCGACGAATTCGCGGTCCGACGGGCCCGGCTCCGCGCCGAGCGCGACGAGGTCGGCGTCATCGCCTTCCCCGACGAAATCAGATCGCGCGCCGCCGATCCGGAGATCGCACAGCTCATGGCAGGCGAAAGCAGACTGTTCGAACTGCGCCGCGACGCCCGGCTCGGCCAGAAGGCGCAGCTTCGCGAGCGCGGCCTTCAATACGGCAAGGAAGTGCGCGGCCTCGTGGCTCAGGAAGAAGCGAAAATTCGCGGCATCGGCCTGATCCAACGCGAACTGACAGGCGTGCGCGAACTCTGGGAGAAAGGGCTGGTGCCCATTCAGCGGATGATGGCGCTGGAACGCGAAGCGGCAAACCTCGACGGCGAACGCGGCCGGCTCGTTGAAGCTCAGGCGCAATCCGGCGGCAAGATTTCCGAAACACAGTTGCAGATGATTCAGATCGACCAGGATCTCCGCAGCGAGGTCGCCAGCAGCCTGCGCGACATCGAGGGCCAGACAGCGGAATATGTCGAACGGAAGGTGACTGCAGAAGATCAGCTCAAGCGGATCGATATTGTCGCGCCGCAAAGCGGACTGGTCCATGAGCTCGCGGTGCACACCGTTGGCGGCGTGATTTCGCCAGCCGACACCGTCATGCTGATCGTACCCGACAGCGACAGGCTGGCACTTGAAGTACAAATCAACCCGCAGGATATCGACCAGATACGGCTCGGCCAGCCTGCCGTGCTGCGCATGTCGGCCTTCAACCAGCGTACCACTCCCGAACTGAACGGCAGCGTCAGCCGCATCGCCGCCGACCTCACGCTGGATCAGAAGTCCGGGCTTTCCCATTACATCGTGCGGATCACCATCCTGCCGCAGCAACTGGCGCGCCTCGGCAAACTCGCCCTCGTTCCCGGAATGCCTGCGGAAGCCTTCATTCAGACCGGCGAACGCACAGTCCTGTCTTTTCTGATCAAGCCGATCGGTGACCAGATCGCACGATCATTTCGCGAGGAATAGCCGGTTCAAGTCGAGGTCAGCCTCTGCGCATGGGGCTGGGATACGGCTTCGCCGACTTCGCGCCGTCACGCCAGCGACCCGGCGCTATTCCGGTCACGCGCTTGAAGGCACGATTGAAGGCCGCTTCGGAGTCGTAGCCGACATCGCTGGCGATGACGGCAAGGCTGTCGGCACCCGTTCGCATGCGCTCCGCTGCCAACTGCATCCGCCAGCTGGTGACATATTCGATCGGAGCCTGGCCCAACACCTCGTTGAAGCGCTCGGCGAGCACCGTGCGAGACGTGCCGCATTCGCGGGCCAGATCGTCAACCGTCCAGCGATGGCCCGGGTTGCCATGGACATGCCACATCGCACGCCCGAGCACGGGATCGTTCAGTGCTGCGAACCAGCCATGCGCGCTGGGCGGCAATCCCGCAGCGTAGCGACGCAGCACCTCCACGAACAGCAGCTCCATCAGCCGGCCGAGCATGATCTCACTGCCGGGCGTCGCGTCTTCGGTCAGTGAGAGAATTTCGCGCACCGTCGTGGCGAGAACCGCGCTCACCTTGTCGTCGCCAGCGCGATCGATGAGCATCGGCGGCAGGGTCCGAAAGACCGGGGAATGCAGCAGTTCCGACGATTCGATGAAGCCGCAGACCATGCGGGTCTCCCGCCCTCCGCCGCCATGCTCGATCGTCCACATGCCGGATAGTGGACCGGCCCGCACCAGTTCCATCGCGGAACACAACTCCGCGCCGTCGCCGCTGTAGAACCTGTGCGTGTCGGCGAACGGCATCAGCAGAACGTCGCCCGCAGCAATGGTGCCTCGCTCGCCACTGGCGAGTTCGACGGTGCATTCGCCCGCCGCGATCAAATGAAAAATGCTGACATGGCGCAAATGCGCCATCGGAGTGCGTTCGTCGAAATGTTTCGGGCTAATGAGGCCGAAGGGCTCGGTCAGGCTGGCGTTCAGAAATACCGATCCGCTGAGCCGGATCGACCGCAGCATATCTGCGAGCAAATCCCCACCGCGATCAATATCCGGCGTCGCTGCAAATGATGGCGGTGTCTCGATCATGTGAGGTCCTGAACCTCCGATCATCGTCCGCTGCCCCAACCATGCGCGGCATGTGGCGCATTGTATCCGATGGAGACGATGATGATCAAGAAACGGCTGTCCAAAGCCGCCGATCGTAGCTTCCGCTTGATTGCAGCACTGTTGATGCGGCGCGCCATTGCGCGGCTAATCAGCATCGACGACAGATCGCTATCCAAGGCAGGAATATCACGCGCCGCGGTGGCCGAGTTCCTCGAGAGTCCGCTCCGAACCGACCCGCACCGCTTCTTCAGTAGCAAGCATGCGCAGCGCGATATGCAAGACGTCGATACCGCTCTTGAGTCGGGTCAAGTGTCGCTGCCCCAACCGGACCCGACTCAACATCTCGCAGATGAATCGATCGCTTTCGACGGCCACCGCGCGCAGATCGATACGCTGCACCGGGAAACCATCATGCGCGCGATCCGACAAATGGTGAGCTTCCGCATTCGGATACTTACAGCTGGCGTGCTCGTCGCCGTCGGCGCCCTGAGTGCTTGCTCTGGCAGCCTGCCCGATCACAATGCGGCACAAATCCGCCGTGATCAGCCCGCGCGCTGTCAGTTGCGGCCGAATCTCATTCATCTATCGCCGATCATGCCGTCGGGCGAGCGCGTGGCCGAGGCATCTCTCCTCCCCAGCCAGCCGCGCAGCAGGCAACCCGAAGCGCGCGCGGGTCCTCCCGGGCGGGCCGGCTAAGGAAACGCTTGGTTCAATCGACAAGACAACCAGCAAAGGATAGTTCCATGACCCGCTTCATTGCACTCATCTACGGGCTCGCGTCCTACGCGATCTTCTTCATCACGATCCTTTACGCCATCGGTTTCGTCGACGGAATGATGGTACCGAAAGACATCAACGCGGGAACGCAGGTTCCGTGGCTGGAAGCTGTGCTCGTCAATCTCGCTCTTATGTCGCTGTTTGCAATCCAGCACAGCGTCATGGCGCGGAAGTCGTTCAAGCAGTGGTGGACGCAATATGTCCCGGCTTCGGTCGAGCGCAGCACCTATGTGCTGTTCGCGAGCCTGAGCTTGTTGCTACTATTCTGGCAGTGGCGCCCGATGCCGGCGATCGTCTGGCAGATCGACAATCCACAACTGGCCATGGCCATGACAGGGCTTTCCCTGTTCGGATGGGTCCTCGTCTTCACCAGCACGTTCCTGATCAACCATTTCGAGTTGTTCGGCGTGC
This sequence comes from Tardiphaga sp. OK246, assembly GCF_900188215.1. NCBI lineage: Bacteria > Pseudomonadati > Pseudomonadota > Alphaproteobacteria > Hyphomicrobiales > Nitrobacteraceae > Tardiphaga > Tardiphaga sp. OK246. The sequence continues at coordinate 239,820 of NZ_FZOX01000002.1, read as the reverse complement.
AGCAGGTGGTGCAGAATCTGTCTGACCAGAAGCCATCTGCGCCGGTGTTTCGCACACCGCTCTACTACAAGTTCGTGCGCCACCCGATCTATCTCGGCTTCATCATCGCCTTCTGGGCGACGCCGCTCATGACGGTCGGACATCTGTTGTTTGCGGCCGTCACCACCGCCTACATCTTCGTCGGGATCTTTCTGGAAGAGCGCGATCTGGTCGAGCTGTTCGGCGACGACTATCGCCGCTACCGCGATCGGGTGTCGATGATCCTGCCGTGGCGCAAATCAGAGCGTCCGCCGACGCAGAGGCACGCCAATCCGTTCGGACTCACCGGCGAGCGATAGGACACAAAATAAAAACGCCGGATCGCGTGCACCGCGATCCGGCGTTTTTTCCTGCTGGTCGATCAGTTCGGCCGCTTGCGCTTGTGCGCGAACGGGTTCGCCTTCTCGCGCAACGTGATGCGGATCGGCGTGCCCGGCAGGTCGAAGGCTTCGCGCAGCGTATTGGTGAGATAGCGCAGATAGCTCGTCGGCACCGCATCGGCGCGCGAGCAGAACACCACGAAGCTTGGCGGCCGTGCCTTGTTCTGGGTGACGTAGTTCAGTTTCAGCCGGCGACCCGATACCGACGGCGGCGGATTCTTGTCGATCGCATCCTCGAACCAGCGATTGAGGCCTGCGGTGGGAATACGGCGATTCCAGACCGCGTAGGCATCCTGTATCGCCTTCATCAGCCGTTCTACACCCTCTCCCATCAGCCCGGAGATCGCTACGACCGGCACCCCCCTGATCTGCGGCAACAAGTGATCGGCATCGGTGCGCAGCGCGCCAATCTGGCCGCCCTGCTTCTCGACCAGATCCCATTTGTTGACCGCAAGCACCAGCGCGCGTCCCTCACGCTCGACCAGATCGGCGATGCGCAGATCCTGTTCCTCGAACTTGTTCTGCGAGTCCATCATCAGCACGACGACTTCGGCGAAGCGCACGGCACGCAGCGTGTCGGCGACGGACAGCTTTTCCAGCTTCTCCTCGATGCGCGACCGACGGCGTAGACCCGCGGTATCGAAGATGCGGAAGTCGCGGCCCTTGTAGTTGAGCTCGACCGAAATGCTGTCGCGCGTGGTGCCGGCTTCCGGAGAGGTTAGCAGGCGCTCTTCGCCGAGCAGATAGTTGATGGTCGTCGACTTGCCGGCATTGGGGCGCCCAACGATGGCGACGCGGATCGGCCGCGTCTCGATCTCTTCCTCTGGAATGATGACGTCGTCATCGTCGAATTCTTCAGGCTCTTCGACCGGCTCCGGCATCAGCACGCGCAGCGCGTCATAGAGCTCGCCAAGGCCTTCGCCGTGTTCGGCGGAGACCTGGATGGGATCACCGAGACCCAGCGCATAGGATTCCATCGCGCCGACTTCGCCGTGCTTGCCCTCGCTCTTGTTGGCGAGCAGCAGCACCGGCTTGTTGGCGCGGCGCGCGAAATCCGCAAAGGCGCGGTCGTTCGGCGTCAGGCCCATGCGCGCATCGATGACGAAGAACAGCGCGTCCGCCAGCGCGATCGCCGTCTCGGTCTGTTCCTGCATGCGTGCGGTCAGCGAGCCCTTCGGGCCTTCGTCGAGACCGGCAGTGTCGACCAGCGTGAATTCGAGATCGCCAAGCTTGCCCTCGCCCTCGCGGCGGTCGCGGGTGACGCCCGGGGTGTCATCGACCAGCGCAAGCTTCTGCCCGACCAGACGGTTGAACAGCGTGGACTTGCCGACATTGGGTCGGCCGATGATGGCAATGGTATAAGACATAGGTGATCCGTGCGCCCTTTACGGACAGCCTGTCAATGAGAGGGCGCGCGAACTCAGCGCGAGAAACTACCCGACGGCACTGGTGCCGGGAATGGTGTGGTGGCCTGCTGGGCCGGCGCGGCTGCTGCCGGCTCATCCGGCGGCGGCGCGGTGGTGCTGCGGCGGCGGGCGACTTTCTTGCCTTGCGGCGGAGGCGGTGCGGCAGCCGTGCTGCCTTCCTCTGTCGGCGCGGCATCGGGATCGGCGGGCGCTGCGCCGTCCTGACGGACGGTGCCGACCTGAACAGAGCCACGGCTCTTCGCCTTGCGGCCCTTCGGCTCCGGCGCGCCCGGCGGCGGCTGCAGTGGGGCGGCTGCGACGGGCGCAGCCTCCTGCGCGCGCTGGCGCTCGACATTCTCCTTGTAGAGATCGCGCGGCACGCCCTGCTCAAGACCGGGGACGCCGTCGGGGAACACCGGCTTGCGGTCGCCGGGCAGCTTCTTCTTGGTGTCCAGGAAGTCGAGCATGTCGGACGGATCCCAGCCGGTCATACTGCCGCAGCCCGTGAGCGCGCTGGACAGCGCGATCAGGACGGCGGCGGAAACGAGGCGTTGCATCGGGCGCATGGACGACTTCTCACTCAACTCGTGATCTGAACGATCGGCTTCAGGTCAGCTTTAATTCGGCTCTTGTCTTGCTCAGCTTTTCGCCGCGGGCGGCAGCAGCGCCTGCAGTGCTTCGGCACGGGTGCGCAGGCTCGCCGGCGTCTCCGCATCGTTGGACATCATGTCCAGCCACTGCCGCGTCGCCACGGCGTTGTTGGCCTTCCATGCCGACAGCGCCAGCAGCTCGCGCGCCGAATGGCGATAGGTGCTGGTATTGGTCGTCGCCGGCTCCAGACGGGTCTGCATCGCCTCATAGGGCGAGGTCTCCAGCAACAGGCTGCCGGCGCGGATACGCGCGAGATCCTGCTCGGGTGCTGGAACGGTGCGGTCGCCGATGATGTCGTCATAGAGCTTCACGGCAGCCTGCGGGTCGCGCGAAGCAGCCTCGGCAGCGGCGCGCAAACGCGCCAGCGTGCGGTAGCCGGACGGCGCCTCGGCCGCGAGCTTGGTGAAGGCGGCTTCCGCCTCGGCATGCTTGTTCTGCTCAGCCAGCTCGACCGCGCGGTCGAACGCCGCACCGGCCACGGCGGCCTTCTTGGCCTCGAGATAGCTGTAGCCACGCCAGCCGCCGACGCCGACCACGATCAGAATCGCGACTGCGATGATCAGGAGCGAATACTTCTCCCAGATCTTCTTGAGCTGCTCGCGACGCAGGTCTTCGTCGACTTCATTAAATAATTCAGACACTTAAAGGTATCCTGTCCCCGATGGGCCGCGCTCACCCCGAGCGGCGCCGGGCATATACGCTCCGGCATGGCGGCGGCGATACCCTAGCGTTATGGCGCTGGCAAGGCAAAGCCAGCGCGATCAAAGCGTTATCCCGAAATGCTTAATTTGGCTGGCGCCTGAAGGCGTCAGTTCATACCGCCGGCGCCGCCGCTGGTGCGGCCATTGGCATTGGACCCGGCGCTGTTGTCGCCGAAGGCCGAATTGGCATTGTTGCCGCCCAGCGCCGCATTACCGCGGGTGTCGTTAAGCGGGTTTACGACCGGGCGCGGCTCCTCGACACGATAATGGGGCTTCCGCTCCTTTTTGGCTGGCTCCGCGTGCGAAACCGCGGGAAGCAGCGCCAAAACGGCGACAAAGCTTAGGAATTTCAAGGCCTTCATCATCAACATCCTTCGCATTGCCCCTGCTCTTTCAACCCCGGCCGGGCCGCAAAATTCCTGCGGAAATCCTGCGTCCCTCTTGCGTCAAACCTGCGTCAGCCCTTCGGCTTGCCGCCATAGACATGTTCCGGCCCCGGAAATGCCCGCGAGCGCACATCGGTGGCGTAGCCTTCGATGGCGGCCTCGATCATGGGTCCGAGATTGCCGTAGCGCTTGACGAATTTCGGCACCCGCGCCGACAGGCCGAGCATGTCTTCGAGCACCAATACCTGACCGTCACAAGCCGGGCTCGCGCCGATGCCGATGGTCGGGATCGGAATCGTCTCGGTGATCTTTCGCGCGAGTGGTTCTGCGACTGCTTCGATGACGACGGAGAACGCGCCGGCCTGCGCGACAGCAATCGCATCGTTCTGAATTGGCCCCGGCACGTTCTCGCCGCGCGCAATCGCTTCGGCCTCTTCCTTGCCCTGTGAGCGGAACGAACCGAGCGCCGCGATCGACTGCGGCGTCAGACCGATATGCGCCATCACCGGAATGCTGCGCTCGGTGAGGAACGCGATGGTCTCGGCCATACGCGCTCCGCCTTCCAGCTTCACGGCGCCGCAATGGGTCTCTTTCAGGATGCGCGCGGCGGAATGAAACGCCTGCTCTTTCGAAGCTTCATAGGAGCCGAACGGCATGTCGACAACGACCAGCGACTGCTTCGAACCGCGCATCACAGCATGACCCTGCAGGATCATCATCTCCAGCGTCACCGGGATTGTCGTCTCAAAGCCATGCATCACATTGCCGAGCGAGTCGCCGACGAGGATCACGTCGCAATAGCGATCGACCAATGAGGCCGTATGCGCATGATACGAGGTGAGCATCACGATCGGCTCGCCGTTCTTGCGCGCGAGAATATCCGGTGCGGTCTTGCGCTTAATGGCCGACTGAACTGACATGAACTTAAGCTCCGAACACGGGAACGCCGATCACCACCGGATGGAAGGCGAAACCCAAAGCGATATAGGCGACGACGCCGACCACGACCGCAATCGCATCATTCATCGGACCGCCCACCGGGATCGGCGGACCGCCGGCGTCAGCGCGATGTTTCATCGAGATGCGATCGATCACCGCCCAGGCCAGGAAGGATCCGAACAGGATGATCGAGCCGAGATCGCCATTGGCGAGCAGATGCGCGGCGGCCCACAATTTGATGCCGGCAAGCATCGGATGTTTCAGCGTGGTGTAGATGCGGCCGCGGATATAGGACGCGGTGACCATGATGACCGCCGGCAGCATCAGGGCGACGGTGATGTGCTTCATCGCCAGCGGCGGCGTCCAGACATTGATCCAGCCGGTCGCGCGATATTGCGCGAAGCCCCAGATGATCAGCGCGAGGCCGATAGCGGAGATCAGCGCAAAGCCGAGCTTGTAGACGCTCTCGCCCAGACGCGCGATCAACTGCGCACGCGCCTCGCGCCTGATAATGAACAGGTGAATGCCGAGAAACAGCACGAGGCCGAGGATCATCACGATCAGTCCCATGATGTTCAGTCCTCTCGCCCGGGCGGTTGCGTGCCGGATGGGTTGCCCGCCCTGAAATTCCCACTATGGTCCCGCCCGGCCAGCGGATTTTAGCCGCCTTTGGCGCCGGTCAGAGGGTTTCCGGGTATCACTTTTCAGGGGACGCACGCAATGCTGCGAAACGACACGACACCTACCCGCCTTCACCTTGCGCTCGCAGCGCTGCTGTTCGCGATGCTGCCCTTCGCAGCGCACGCGCAGGCGCCCGTTTGGCCGCCCAAGCTTGTTCGCATCATCGTGCCGTTCGGCGCCGGTGCGAGCCCGGACATCGTGGGTCGCGTGCTCGCCGACAGTCTGCAGACGCGGCATCCCGGCACCAATTTCGTCGTGGAGAATAAGCCAGGTGCCTCCGGCAATATCGGCACCGACGCCATCGCGAAATCCACGCCCGACGGTTCGACCATCGGCATCTCGCTCGGCGGCCCGCTCGCCATCAACACGCTGCTGTTTGCCAAGCTGCCCTACAATCCCGACACCGACATCGCGCCGATCACTTTGCTGACGCAGCTCCCGAGCGTGCTCGCGGTGCCGACCAGCCTCGGCGTCAATACGGTCGCGGAATTCCTCGCCAAGGCCAAAGCCGATCCGAAGGGCCTCGGCTACGGCTCGATCGGCGTCGGCACACTGTCGCAGCTCTGCATGGAAGCGATCGCGCAGAAGGCCGGCGCCAATATGGTGCACATCCCCTATCCGTCCTCGCCCGCTGCAACCACCGCGCTGATCCGCGGCGACGTGCAGGTCGCGTGCCTGCCCGCCATCGGCGTGACGCCACAACTCGCCACCGGCGCCGTGAAAATCCTCGCCGTCACCACCGCGAAGCGCTCGCCGTTCCTGCCGGATGTGCCAACGCTGACCGAGAGCGGCATCGACGTGCAGTCCGACGCCTGGAATGCGCTGGTCGGCCCGGGCGGGCTATCGAAGGATGTGGTGGCGACGATCAATGCCGAGGTGACGCAGACGCTGGCCGAGCCCGCCGTGATCGAGAAGCTGAAGCTGCAGCTCATCACGCCCTCGCCGACCACGCCCGATCAGCTCCGCAAGCGCATGGCCGACGAGAAAGCGCTATGGGCCGAGGTGATCAAGGCGGCGAAGATCAGGATCGATTGAGGTCTAACCTCTCCCCGTTCTTTACGGGGAGAGGTCGCCGCGTCTTCGCGGCGGGTGAGGGGCATGGCTCGAGGCCTGCCACAAACACGCTCCCTCAGGTTCCGCTGAACGACCCGCGAGTCCACGCTTGCTTAACGCCGTACAAGGCCCCTCACCCGCGCGCTGAGATGCGCGCGACCTCTCCCCGCCCCGCGCGAAGCGAAGCTTCGCTAGGCGGGGCGAGGTAAGAAAGCCCCTCACACGAACCGGCAGTTTCGCGCGGTTTGCGCCATGCCGGACGACGACGAGGTCGGAATGCTGTAGCTCGCCTCGCTCGGCGTTTGGCCGCGTGCGGGGATGATCACCATGCCGTGGTCCTTCACCGAGCCCTTGGCGTTGGTTACCGTGACGTCGATGCCGCAGGCGATCTTGCGGGCGCAGTTGTTCTCGAAATCCATCTTGAACGAATACTTGCCGTTGTCCTGCCAGAACCCGACATACTTGTCGCCGACGCAGGCCTTGGCTTCCTCGGTCCAGTTGTCGGGCTCGGGCCAGAACAACAGCGCGCTGCCGCCAGTGAGCGCACCGACAACGCCAACCGTCGTCGCAATCAATACAAGCCTGCGTCCAAACATCGCCGCCTCCGGAGTGCCTTCCCCTTCGTCGCGGCGGATGGCGCAGTGGTTCACTCTCTTAACCTCTCCCCGCTCTGCGCGGGGAGAGGTCGAAACGCGTGCGCAGCGCGTGTTTCGGGTGAGGGGCATGGCACAAAGCCAGCCACGAAGAAGCACCCTCGGATCTCGATACTGCAGACCCGAGATTCCGCGTCCTGCCCCCGCCATTCAAGGCCCCTCACCCGGAGCCGTCGCTACGCGCCGACTCCGACCTCTCCCCGCAAATGCGGGGCGAGGTTAGGAAGCAGCTTACTTCCCGGACTGCTTCTCCAACTCCCGATTATCGACATAGCGGATCATGATCGGCCGGCCGGCGACCGCGCCGCCAAGACCCTTGGTGAGTTTCAGCGGCAGGCAGCTATGAAGCGAAGCGTTGATGGCCTTGAGATAGGTGTCGCGCGTGTCCTGCGGCGCATCCTTGCTGGCAAAGGTCACGCGCGGCGGCGCGATCGGCCTGCCCGCCGTGTTGAACGAGAACATCACCGACATCTGCATGCCTGCACGCGCATCGTCCGTCGCGGGCGGCGACCAGCACGACCGCAAGGTAGCGAACAGGTCGCCGATCGTATCGAGATCATGATCAGGCCGGCGGTAGAGAGCCTGCTGATCGCCCGGCGGCACGCTTAGCACGGTGACCTGCAGGTTTTGCCCGATCGGATAATCGATCTCGGGAATGCACGGCCCGTGATCGAACACGCTACAGGTGGACGGCGTGCACGGCTCGCCATCAAGCACGCTGCACGGCCTGTGCGAGAAAGGTACTGCATCGCCCGCGCGCAGCCGCCGCGCCTCCGCTTGGCCAGCGAATGCCACCAACACGCTGACGATCAACAATAACGTGAGGTTCCGTGTCATTCGGACACCCTTGCAAATGCGCCCTCACCTGAAATGATATGGGCGTGTGGCGTCATCAAGATCGGGATGGGTCACAACTGCACGAGCAGACCAACAAACGGAACGCCGGCCAGACGACCGATTGCAGACATTGTTGCGCCTGCGCACAGCCCGGCACCACACGTCGTCATCATCACACCCCGACCTCAGGAGACCGACATGAGCAGTCCCCAGGTGCATCGTGATACTTCCGTCACCATGAAGCTCGAAATCGTCGTCATTCCCGTGTCGAATGTCGACACGGCCAAGAGTTTTTACGCAAATCTCGGCTGGAGGCTCGACGCCGACTTCGTGGTCGGCGACGACTATCGCGTGATCCAGTTCACGCCGCCGGGTTCGGATTGCTCGGTCATCTTCGGCAAGAACGTCACCGCCGCGACGCCGGGCTCGGCGCAGGGTCTGTATCTGATCGTCTCCGACATCGACGCGGCCCGTGCGGACCTGCTCGGCCGCGGTGTCAAGGTGAGCGACGCCTTCCACGCCGGAGATGTCAATGTCGGGCCGGACGAGCCCTATTTGTTCGGACGGCTTCGGATGAATGGCCCGGATCCCGCGCGGGCCAGCTATCGCTCCTTCGCATCATTCAGCGACCCGGACGGCAACGGCTGGCTGTTTCAGGAGATCACCGCGCGATTGCCGGGACGCATCGATGCCAGTGCCACGACGTTCAACTCATCCACTGACCTTGCAGCCGCCTTGCGGCGAGCGGCGATCGCCCATGGCGAACACGAAAAGCGCACGGGCGGCAAACATGACGAGAACTGGCCGGATTGGTATGCCGACTATATTGTGCGCGAGCAGACCGGCGAGTCATTACCGACATAGCGACCGTACTGCACAGCACATGGAATACATCGCAACTGAATCGTCTGACGCAAAGCTGGATGACTCACCCCATACTTGCGGAACGAATTCGACGTCAGAGCCGGGCGCCGTCCTGGCTCTGCAGCTGCGGAAGCGCGTATCCGGATCCAGCGACTGGCGCGTCGGCAGAGGCGCTTAGCGTGCGGGAAATCGTGCGGTTGCGACCGGTCCGCTTCGCTTCGTAAAGTCGCCCATCGACCCGTTTGTACAGGCTCGGCCAGCTATCTCCCGGCTGCAACGTCCCCACGCCGAAGCTCGCAGTGACCTGCCTCGCTCCACCCGGGACGGCAAAGCTGTTCTGCTCGATCGCGATCCTCAACCGTTCGGCATAATCAACCGCTTCCTGTTCGTCCGTATCCGGAAGGAACACTGCAAATTCCTCGCCGCCCAGCCGCCCGACGATGTCGCGTTTGCGCGACGCGTTGCGCAGCATTCGCCCCACCTCTCCGAGGACATCGTCCCCGACGTCATGGCCGAGGGTGTCATTGATGCTCTTGAAGTTGTCGATGTCGCACAGAGCGAGCGCAGCACGGCTCGGTCCGTGTTTGCGCAGATGGGCGGATACCCGTTCTTGAAAGCCGCGCCGGTTCAGGATGCCGGTCAACAGATCGAGATCGCGTTCGCGACGAAGATCGTCGATCATGTCGGACACCGCCGCGGCGAGGATGGCCAGCGCCAGACCGGCGCCGAGCACGGCGAGCGAAAGCTGGAGTGCTTGCCAAAACATCGAATTGCTGAACGCGGTTCTGTCGATCGGCGCGGAAAATCCGACAGTCAGCATGGTTCGCGGAAAAAAATGCAACCCGAACAGCAACAGCACCCAGAACAGAGCCCGATCGACATAAGGCCCGCGCGCCAATGCGGTGAGCCGCCCCGCTGCGATCAGCATCAGGAGGCCGTAGCCGAAATTCTGGATGTAGACCCGGGCGATGAGACTGCGATCGATATAAAAGAAATAGGCGAGCAGAAGAACGAAGCCGGCAAGGATCGCCATATCGATGACCGGACCGAGCCCCTTCCCCGAACGCACCAGAATGCCCTCCACGGCGGCGATAACCGCCGACGTGTAGAGCGCGCCCGAGACGATGGCATTGGGCCCCGCGCCGGGCGGCCAACTCAAAATCTGCGACATCGCACCGAGGGCAAACAGGACGCACGCGCTGGCCAGTAAGAGCAGGTAGTTGCGCTTCTTCTCGACGAGCCACGCGCAGACGAAGGCAGCTCCGAAGACAAACAATATTCCCGGCGTTATCAGTTGGAGCGTAGTTCTGACGATGACCCCATTCATCTCGCTCAAACTTTCCAATAGGCCCAGGTCGTCGTGACGCACGGCTTGGGCACCGGTACCTCGTAGCCAGAGAACACTATCAAATTTGACCGGAAATGCCTCAAATGCGAGTCGATTGACGGGAACCGGGTTCGTCACGCCCGACGTCAAAAGCCGCGAATACATCGTCAGCCGCCCGGCTCACAAGGGAAGATGGATGGCCGGGTCATCTCGCGAAGCCGCGCTTTGCGCTTTGCACAGCCAAGACGTGGGGAGAGTCTACCGCCCAACTCATACGTCATACACGGGCTTGACCCGCGTACCCATCTTCCCCGACAAAGCCTCCACACAATACGCAGCGCCGTTGCGCATTCATCAAGAACAAGACCGTTCACAACTGCGCGAACAGACCGCGGAGGAACTGCCAGCCATGACCACACCCAAGACACCGGCGCATCCGTTCGAGCGCAGCCACTCCATCGTGATCGCGGCTGCGCCGGAAGCTGTGTTCGACTACGTCACCAATCCCAAATCATGGCCGCAATGGCTGCCCTCCTCGCACGACATCGAGTGCGAGGATCGCCCGATGCGTTTCGGCGACACGTTTCACGAACACTGGTCGACGCGGTCGGGCCCGGTCGCGCTGGACTGGCTTGTGATCGCCTGCGAACGCCCGCGTCTGTGGATCGGCCTGACGCATATGAGCGTCACCGGCCCGATCGTCGTGCAATATGTCTGCGCCGAGGTCGATGGCGGGACGAAGTTCACGCGTACTGTGCGCAACCCCGCGCGGCCGAAGGCACCAACAGCGGAAATGATTGCGCGGATCGACGAGGAAGCGGAGTTGGGATTAGGGAACATCAAAAGGATTGTGGAATCCGGCACCTGAGGCTGTGCCTCAAGGTCGTACGAATTTCGTATCCAGTCCGCGACAACTATATTGGGGGCAGCGACCGATTGCGTTGCTTCATCCCACAAGATTTTCTGACACGCCTAGCGCGCAGGAATCTTTCTTTAAGAGTTCAGCGATACGGTTCTCTCAAGCGGTTCATGTATTGCGTACCGCTAGCAGGTTGAGATCCGCCGGAGCGACCCGGCGGATCGTCCTGGCTCTGTCGGGAGACATCTGCGTCGGCATACGAGAGGCCGACGTCCAACGCGTCGCCTCACCCCTGCTTCTTCACGTCCTTGATATCCGAGAACACGATCCCTTCCGCGCGTTCCTTGGTGTAGTTCAGATAGAAGTCGTTCTTCGCCAGGAACACCGGATCTCCGTCGACGTCGTCGGCGACGCCGGAATTGTTGTTGGACATGAAGGTTTCGAGCTTCTTCTTGTCCTCGGACGAAATCCAGCGCGCCAGCGAGAATTCCGAGACTTCGAAACTCACCGGCAACTGATATTCCGCATCCAGCCGTGCCTTCAGCACGTCGAGCTGCAGCGGGCCGACGACGCCGACCAAAGCCGGCGCGCCGTCGCGCGGACGGAACACCTGTACGACGCCCTCTTCCGACATCTGCTGTAAGGCTTCCTTCAGTTTCTTCGCCTTCATCGCGTCGCCGAGGCGCACACGACGCACGATTTCCGGCGCGAAGGACGGCACACCGATGAAGGTGATGTCCTCGCCATCGGTCAGCGTGTCGCCGATCCGCAGCGTGCCGTGATTGGGAATGCCGACCACGTCGCCGGCATAGGCCTCGTCCGCAATGGCGCGGTCCTGCGCGAAGAAGAATTGCGGCGACGACAGCGACATGTTCTTGCCGGTGCGCACCAGCTTGGCCTTCATGCCCCTTGTCAGCTTGCCCGAGCACAGCCGCGCAAAGGCGATGCGGTCGCGGTGGTTGGGATCCATGTTCGCCTGGATCTTGAACACGAAGGCCGACATCCGGGGCTCGTCGGCCTCGACCTTGCGCAGGTTGCTCTCCTGCGCACGCGGCGACGGCGCGAAACGGCCGAGACCTTCGAGCAGATCGCCGACGCCGAAATTGCGCAGCGCACTGCCGAAATAGACCGGCGTCATATGACCCTCGCGGAACGACTGCAGATCGAACGGCTTCGAGGCTTCCTTCACCAGTTCGAGTTCGTCGGCGACCTCGCTGGCATCGAGATTGGGGTTGCGGCCGGCCAGATCGGCAATCTTGATCTTCTCGGCTGCGCCGGTCTTGGCGCCGCCGCCCTCTAACAGGCGGATGCCGCCAGTCTCGATATCATAAGTGCCCATGAAATCGCGGCCGCGGCCAACCGGCCAGTTGATCGGCGTGGTGTCGAGCGCCAGCGTCTTCTCGATCTCGTCTAGCAGATCGAACACATCGCGGCTCTCGCGGTCCATCTTGTTGACGAAGGTGATGATCGGGATGTCGCGGAGACGACAAACCTCGATCAGCTTCAGCGTCCGCGCCTCGATGCCCTTCGCGGCATCGATCACCATCACGGCGCTGTCGACCGCGGTCAGCGTGCGATAGGTGTCTTCCGAGAAGTCTTCATGGCCCGGCGTATCCAGGAGGTTGAAGACGTGGCCCTGGAATTCGAAGGTCATCACCGAGGTGACGACGGAGATGCCGCGGTCGCGCTCGATCTTCATCCAGTCGGAGCGCGTGTTGCGGCGCTCGCCCTTGGCCTTGACCTGGCCCGCCAGATTGATGGCGCCGCCGAACAGCAGCAGCTTTTCGGTCAGCGTGGTCTTGCCGGCGTCAGGATGCGAGATGATCGCGAAAGTGCGGCGGCGGGCGACCTCATTGGCAAGCGGGGAACGCGCGGCTGAGTCGGCGGAAAGGGCGATATCGGACATAAACGTGCCTGTGGCAGGGAAAACGGGCGCAATCAAGGGATTTTGGGCGGGAAACTGGCCGAAGTGGCGACCATCGGCCGCGTTGCGATCCGGCTGCGTGGGTCCCATATAACCCCTGCGAGGACGACCTCCAAATCATCATCATCCGGCAAAGGGAGACCTTTGCTTGCAGGGACGGCCCTGTACTTTCATCAGGAGGCCGTTCCATGGCTTGGTTGTTGCTGTTCATCGCGGGTTTGCTTGAAGTCGGCTGGGCCGTCGGGCTCAAATATACCGAAGGCTTCACCCGCCTCGTCCCCTCCGTCCTCACCCTCATCAGCATGACCGCGTCAGTCGGCATGCTTGCCCTCGCCCTCAAGGAACTGCCGATGGGAACCGCCTATGCGGTGTGGACCGGCATCGGCGCGGTCGGCACCGCAGCGCTGGGCATGTACCTGTTCGGCGACCCGGCCACCGTCGCGCGGATCACCTGTATCGGGTTGATCGTGGCGGGCATTGCCGGGCTGAAGCTGGTGTCCTGACCTGCGTCAGATAAAGCTCAGATGCAGCAGCTTCACGATCCACCAGGTCGCGGCGGCGACGATCGCCGCGGCCGGGATCGTGATCACCCAGGCATAGACGATCGAACTCGCCACATTCCAGCGCACCGCTGAGACACGACGCGCCGCACCGACGCCGACGATCGCGCCGGTGATGGTGTGCGTGGTCGAGACGGGAACGCCGAGGAACGTCGCCGCGAAGAGCGTCGCTGCACCACCTGTCTCCGCGCAGAACCCCTGCATCGGCGTGAGTTTGGTGATGCGCAGGCCCATGGTGCGAACGATGCGCCAGCCGCCCATCAGCGTACCCAGCGCCATCGCCGCCTGACACGACAGCACGACCCAGAACGGCACCGAGAACTCGGTGCCGAGGTGGCCCTGCGAGTACAGCAGCACCGCGATGATGCCCATGGTCTTCTGCGCGTCGTTGCCGCCATGGCCGAGCGAATACAGCGAGGCCGAGACGAACTGCAGAATGCGGAAGGCACGGTCCACGGCGAAGGGCGTCGAGCGCACCGAGGCCCATGACACGATAGCCACCAGCACCAGCGCCAGCAGGAAGCCCACCAGCGGCGACAGCACAATGGCCAGCAGCGCCTTGGACAGCCCGGTCCACAAGGCTGCCGAGAGACCTGCCTTGGCGACGCCCGCCCCGAGCAAACCACCGATCAGCGCATGCGACGAGCTCGAGGGAATGCCGAGGCCCCAGGTGATCACGTTCCAGACGATGGCGCCCATGAGTGCTGCAAAGATCACCGCGGGATCAATGACGCTAGGCTCGATGATCCCCGTGCCGATGGTGTTGGCGACATGCAGACCGAACACCAGGAAGGCGATGAAGTTGAAGAATGCCGCCCACAGCACCGCATATTGCGGCCGCAGCACGCGCGTCGAGACGATCGTCGCGATCGAATTGGCAGCGTCATGCAAGCCGTTGAGAAAGTCGAACAGCAATGCGATGGCGATGAGGCCGATCAGCACCGGAAAGGCGAGCGTGGCGTCCACCTGATGGCCCTGCCTTATACTTGTTCGATGACGATGCTGTTGATCTCGTTCGCGACGTCGTCGAAGCGGTCGGCCACCTTTTCAAGGTGCTTGTAGATCTCGGCGCCGACCACGAAATCCATGGTGTTGGCGTCGCGATGCTTGAGAAAGAGCTCCTTGAGCCCGATGTCGTGCAGATCGTCGACGCGGCCTTCGAGCTTGCCGACCTCCTCAGTGATCGCGGTGAGCAGGCCGACATTGTCGCCGATGGCGCTCATCAGCGGCACGGCGCGACCGACAAGGTTGGCACACTCCACCAGCAGCGTGCCGATTTCGCGCATCGGCGGCTCGAACTGGCGCACCTCGAACAGCATCACCGCTTTCGCCGTCTGCTGCATCTGGTCGATGGAATCATCCATCGCCGTGATGAGGTTCTTGATGTCGACGCGATCGAACGGCGTGATGAAAGTGCGGCGAACGGCCGTCAGCACCTCGCGGGTGATGGCGTCGGCGTCGTTCTCGAACTGGTTGACGCGCTGGCAGTAGACCGGCGTCTCGTCGCCGCCTTCCAGCATCCCCGCAAGCGCCTTGGAGCCCTCGACCACGGTCACTGAATGGCGGGCGAACAGGTCGAAAAACCTTTCCTCCCGGGGCAGAAAGGACCGGAACCAACGCAGCATCATCTCATCCAACTGTCAGGAAAACGCAGCGACCGGACCGCCAGATGGCGGACATGGTCCCGCGGGGCCACCGCCGGCGGCCCTGTGTCACACGGATGTCATAAAGCATTTCCGGCCAAGACGGGCAATCGCGCACCTTTTAGGCCCGATCATCCACCGCTTTAGCCTGCTTTTCCTGAGGCAGTGCCTGGATTTAGAGCGACCGCTTGAAGTAATGCGCGATTTCGCCGATGACGCCGCGGCGGAAGGTCAGCACGCAGACCACGAAGATCACGCCCTGGATCACCGTCACCCACTGGCCGAAGCCGGCGAGATATTGCTGCATGGCGATGATGACGAAGGCGCCCACCACCGGCCCGAACAGCGTGCCGAGGCCGCCAACCAGCGTGATCAGCACGATTTCACCGGACATGCTCCAGTGCACGTCGGTGAGCGAAGCGTTCTGCGCCACGAACACCTTCAGCGCGCCGGCGAAGCCCGCAAGCGTGCCGGACAGGATATAGGCCAGCAGCTTGTATTGATCGGTCTTGTAACCCAGCGAGACCGCACGCGGCTCGTTCTCACGGATCGCCTTGAGCACCTCGCCGAAGGGCGAGTTAATGGCGCGGTAGATGATCAGGAAGCCCAGCGTGAAGCCGGCCAGGACCACGTAATACAGCGTGATCGGCTTCGAGAGATTGAACAGGCCGAACAGCGTGCCCTGCGGAATGCCCTGGATACCGTCTTCACCATGGGTGAACGGCGTCTGCAGATAGACGAAGTACAGGAGCTGCGACAGCGCCAGCGTGATCATGGCGAAGTAGATGCCCTGACGACGAATGGCGATCAGGCCGGTGACGACGCTCAGCGCCGCGGCGGCGACGACACCAACGATAATGCCCAACTCTGGCGTCAGGCCCCAGACCTTCAGCGCATGCGCCGTGCAGTAGCCTGCGGTGCCGAGGAACATCGCGTGGCCGAAGGACAGCAGACCGCCATAGCCGATCAGGAGGTTGAACGCACAGGCGAGTAGCGCGAAGCAGAGCGCCTGCATCACGAAGAACGGATAGACGCCAGTGAGCGGCACGACCAGCAACAGTGCGGTCATGATCGCAAAGGCGACCATCTCGTCTTTGACGGTGCGGCGGGGTGACGGAATGGCGTTTTCAGTGATCGTTGTCATATCAGGCAGCCCGTCCCGTCAGTCCGGAAGGTTTCACAAGGAGCACCAGCACCATCAGCACGAAGACGACAGTGTTGGAGGCCTCGGGGTAAAAATACTTGGTCAGACCCTCGATGATGCCGAGGGCGAAACCGGTGATGATGGAGCCCATGATCGAGCCCATGCCGCCGATCACGACGACCGCGAACACGACAATGATCAGGTCCGCGCCCATCAGCGGGCGAACCTGGTTGATCGGCGCCGACAGCACGCCCGCGAGTGCCGCCAGACCGACGCCGAGCCCGTAGGTCAGCGTGATCATCAGCGGCACGTTGATGCCGAAGGCGCGGACCAGCGTGGGGTTTTCCGTCGCGGCGCGCAGATAGGCGCCGAGCCGCGTACGCTCGATCAGGAACCAGGTCGCGATACAGACCACCAGCGAGAAGATGACGACCCAGCCGCGATAGATCGGCAGGAACATGAAGCCGAGATTCATACCGCCCTTCAGCGCATCCGGGATCGCATAAGGCAGACCCGACGAGCCGAAATAATTCTGGAACACGCCCTGGATGATCAGCGCCAGACCGAAGGTCAGCAGCAGGCCATAGAGATGGTCGAGATTGGCGATCCATTTCAGCATGGTGCGTTCCATCACCATGCCGAACAGGCCGACCGCCAGCGGCGCCAGGATCAGCGCCGGCCAGTAGCCGATGCCAGCCAGGTTGAGCAGGAAGTATGCCGCAAACGCGCCCATCATATAGACGGCGCCATGGGCGAAATTGATGATGTTCAGCATGCCGAAGATCACGGCGAGGCCGAGACTTAACAGCGCATAGAACGAGCCGTTGATGAGTCCGACCAGCAATTGCGCAGACAGGGCCTGTAGATTGATCGACATGTTGTTCTCAACTCTTATCGCAGGAAAGTCTTGGCCCGGCAGAGTGACGCCGCCGGGCCAATGATCTTATTTCTTCAGCAGCGCACAAGTGCTCTTCTCGATCGGTGTAAAGGCCTGATCGGCTGGCACTGTACCCGCAAGCTTGTAGAAATCCCACGGCGCCTTCGATTCCGACGGCTTCTTCACTTCGAACAGATAGCCTGGGTGAATCTTGCGGCCATTGGCTTCGATCTTGCCCTGCCCGAACAGCGGATCATCGGTCGGCAATTCCTTCATCTTGGCAACGATCTTCGCGCCATCATGTGGATTGCTGCCGAGCGCTTCCAGCGCCTTGAAGTAGTGGATGAGACCCGCATACACGCCCGCCTGCACCATCGACGGTGGAGCGCCGTTCTTCATGCGCGCTGCGAACTTCTTGGAGAAGTCGCGGGTCTTGTCGTTCAGGTCCCAGTAGAAAGTCTCGGTGAAGCTGAGGCCCTGCGCGGTTTCGAGACCAATCGCCTTGACGTCGGTGATGAACAGCAGCAATGCCGCGAGCTTCTGACCACCTTTGGCGATACCGAATTCAGCCGCCTGCTTGATCGAGTTGGTGGTGTCGCCGCCGGCATTCGCCAGACCGATGACCTTGGCCTTCGACGACTGCGCCTGCAGCAGGAAGGAGGAGAAATCCGCGGTGTTGAGCGGATGCTTGACGCCGCCGACCACCTTGCCGCCCGAGGATTTGACGACTTCCGAGGTATCGCGCTCCAGCGCGGCACCGAAGGCGTAGTCGGCGGTGAGGAAGAACCAGCTGTCACCGCCGGCCTTGACCATCGCCTGCCCGGTCGAATGGGCGAGCATGTAGGTGTCATAGGTCCAGTGCACGGTGTTCGGCGAACACTGTGCATTGGTGAGATCCGATGTCGCGGCGCCTGAATTGATGTAGACGCCGTTCTTCTCCTTGACGATGTTGTTCACCGCCAGCGCCACGCCGGAATTCGGCACGTCGACGATGGTGTCGACCTTGTCGACGTCGAACCACTGCCGCGCGATGTTGGAGCCGATATCCGGCTTGTTCTGGTGATCGCCGGAGATGATGTCGATCTTCCAGCCCTTGGCCATCAGACCGGAATCCTCCGCCGCCATCTGCGCAGCCAGGGTCGAGCCCGGGCCGCCGAGATCGGCGTAGAGGCCGGACTGATCGCTGAGTGCGCCGATCTTGACAGTCTTGTCCTGGGCCATGACGACGCCCGCCATGGCCAGCGAAAGCGCCGTGCCGAGAAGTGCGGTCGAAATCTTGTTTTTCATGACTTCCTCTCAATGATTTGGACGACGGGCTTCTAAATTAGGTCTTCTTCAAAAGCGGACAAGCACTCTTGTCGAGCGGCGTGAAGGCCTGATCGGCAGGGATCGTCGCCACCAGCTTGTAGTAATCCCAGGGTCCCTTCGACTCCTCGGGCTTCTTGACCTCGAACAGATAGGCCGGGTGCAGCTTGCGGCCGTTCGGCTGAATCGTGCCCTTGCCGAAGATGATGTCGTCGGTCGGGGTCGCCTTCATCTTGTCGACGATCTTCAATCCGTCATGGGAGTTGCCGCCCATCGCGTCGAGGGTCTTGAAGTAGTGGATCAGCGATGAGTAGACGCCAGCCTGCACCGTGGTCGGCATGGCCTTGTTCTTCGCGCGGTCCTGGAATCGCTTGGAGAATGCACGGGTACCGTCGTTGAGATCCCAATAGAAGGTCTCGGTCAGGTTCAGGCCGTTGGCAACCGGCAGACCGAGCGAATGGACGTCGGTGATGAACATCAGAAGGCCGGCCAGCTTCTGGCCACCCTTGACGATGCCGAATTCGGAGGCCTGCTTGATCGAGTTGATGGTGTCGCCGCCGGCATTGGCGAGGCCAATGACCTTGGCCTTGGATGTCTGTGCCTGCAGCAGGAACGACGAGAAGTCGGCGGTGTTGAGCGGCGGACGGACGCTGCCGAGCACCTTGCCTCCGACAGCGTTGACGGCGTTGGTGGTGTCGCGCTCGAGCGCCGTCCCGAAGGCGTAGTCCGCGGTCAGGAAGAACCAGGTATCGCCGCCGGACTTGGTCAGCGCCGTGCCGGTGCCGTTGGCGAGCTGATAGGTGTCGTAAGCCCAGTGAATGGTGTTCGGCGAGCACTGCGCGTTGGACAGGTCCGACGTTCCCGAACCCGAATTCAGGTAGACGCCGTTCTTTTCCTTGACCACGTTGTTGACGGCGAGACCGACCGACGAGGTCGGCACGTCGACGACGACGTCGAGCTTGTCGCGATCGTACCACTGACGCACGATGTTGACGCCGATATCGGGCTTGTTCTGGTGATCTCCGACCAGCACGTCGATCTTCCAGCCCTTGGCGACCAGACCGGAGTCCTCGACCGCCATCTGCGCGGCAAGCACCGAGCCCTGCCCGGTGATATCGGCATAGAGGCCGGACTGGTCGTTCAGCACGCCGATCTTGGCGGTCTTGTCCTGGGCGAACGCAAGCGAGCTTGCGCTCATCATCAGCGCAAAACCCAGCAGCGACGTCGAAACGACTTTTTTCATTCTGTGCTCCCTACCCGTATTGATGGTTGTGTCTATCGTCGGACCGTTGGCTCGGTCCGTTATTCGATATTAGACGCCGAGATACGTATGCAGCTTGTCCATATTCGCCGAGAGCTCGGAATTGGCGAAGCCATCGATGATCTTGCCGTGCTCGACGATGTAGTAGCGATCCGCCACCGTGGCAGCGAAACGGAAGTTCTGCTCGACCAGCAGGATGGTGAAGCCTTCCGACTTCAACCGCGCGATGGTGTGGCCGATCTGCTGGATGATGACAGGTGCGAGACCTTCGGTCGGCTCGTCCAGCATCAGGAAGCGCGCGCCGGTGCGCAGGATGCGGCCGATCGCCAGCATTTGTTGCTCACCGCCGGAGAGTTTTGTCCCCTGGCTGTTGAGACGCTCTTTCAAGTTTGGAAACAGCTCGAAGATCTGATCCAGCGACAACCCGCCCGGCCGGATCGTCGGCGGCAGCATCAGATTCTCTTTCACGTCGAGGCTGGAGAAGATGCCGCGTTCTTCCGGACAGAATGCGATGCCCTGCTTCGCGATCTTGTCCGACGAGGTCTTGATGATCTCGTTGCCTTCGAACTTTATCGAGCCGGTGCGCTTGCCGATGATGCCCATGATGGACTTCAGCGTCGTAGTCTTGCCGGCGCCGTTGCGACCGAGCAGCGTGACGACTTCGCCCGGCTTCACGTTGAAATTGATCCCGTGAAGAATGTGCGACTCGCCATACCAGGCTTCGAGATTCTCGATGCTGAGAATTGGATTGCCAGTTGCTGCAGTCGTTGCCGGTGCGGCCATTGTGATCTCAGCCATGCCCGGCTCCCAGATAAGCTTCCTTGACGCGCTCGTCCTTGGTCAGATCGGCGTAGCTGCCTTCCGCAAGAACCTTTCCGCGAGTCAGAACGGTAATGATGTCCGACAGATTGGACACGACGCTGAGGTTATGTTCGACCATCAGGATGGTATACTTCGCCGAGATGCGCTTGATCAGCGCTGCGATTTTGTCGATGTCCTCATGGCCCATGCCGGCCATCGGCTCGTCGAGCAGCATCATCTCGGGATCGAGCGCCAGCGTAGTGGCGATCTCTAATGCCCGCTTGCGGCCATAGGGCATTTCCACGGCGGGCGTATTGGCAAATTCGCTGAGGCCGACATCGTCGAGCAGTTCAGCGGCGCGTTGATTGTACTGATCCAGGACGCTCTTGGACCGCCAGAAGTCAAACGACGATCCATGCTGGCGCTGCAGTGCAACACGGACATTTTCCAGCGCCGTCAGATGCGGAAACACCGCGGAAATCTGGAACGAACGTACGAGGCCAAGGCGCGCCACGTCGGCGGGCGCCGTCGCGGTGATATCCTTGCCCTTGTAGAAAATCTGGCCGGCGGACGGCTGCATGAACTTGGTCAGCAGATTGAAACACGTCGTCTTGCCGGCCCCGTTAGGGCCGATCAATGCGTGAATGGTGCCGCGGCGAACTTTGAGACTGACATCGCGGACTGCAAAAAAGCCAGCAAATTCCTTGGTCAATCCGTTGGTTTCGAGAATGAACTCATCGGTCAAGCAAATTTCCCCCATCGACCTTCCCGGCGTGTGTCTCCGCCAGTGGCCAACTTTTTGCGCAGCCACATTTCAGGGAAAACTGAAAGTCATCCCCGCGCGGCCACATCGAGTGGCGCGAATATGCCGTCAAGGCGACGGCGAACGCAAGGTGCAATGCGGCAGAATTGGGTGGACTGCCTGTCGCACTGACTTCGCCCTTAGTCGTAGGCAGTTAGCCCCCTGCGCATGCGGAAAGCAGAGTCCGCCTGCGACCGGTCTACCGCGCAGAACGCGTCACCTGTTTGCGCCGCAAGGAGCTTTGAAAATCGCTCGTTAATTGTATTGCGAGGCAACTTCCCGCGTTCATTGATTATTTGCTTGCTGTACTCATACTACCCCCGATCGATATCAGGGGGATCATTGCCGTGGACTTCCAGAGCGCCGACGCGTCCGTGGTGAAGTCCATTCGGCAGCGCGATCTGCTGAACTGCTGGCTACGACTCTATGCGCCGCAACAGGCTCTGCCCGATATCGCCAACTATCGCCCGGATCGGATGGACGACGAACGTCCTGATCTCGTCGACTACATTGTTGATCACTGCACGGCACCGCCGCGGCTCATCATCGACAGCAACGGCACCCGCATGGCGAGCGCCTATGGTACCACCGGCAAGGGCCGCTATCTCGACGACTATCTCGGCCCGATCCTCGGTCCTGTCGTGCTGCCGGCCTATCATGAATGTATCGCACGCGAGTTGCCGACTTACACCGTCTCGATGATCGACGATGTCAACGGTCGTGTTGTCGCCTATGAGCGGATGCTGATGCCGTTCTCATCAGGCGATGGCGTCACGCATATCATCGCGTCGCTCAAGACCATCAGCGAGGACGGCGGATTCGAAATCAAAAATCTGATGCGCGGCCATCACAGCGTGCCGGTGCCGAAACTCCGCGCGGTGATCGATCGCAGCCTGTCCTATCGTGCGCCGCACCGGCTCGCAGCCGGCGACGTCGTCGAGATCGACTGATCGCTATTTTACGTCTTTTGCGTAAATCTCCGGCTTGAAGCCAACCACAAGCTTGCCGCCAAGATCGAGTACAGGCCGCTTGATCATCGAGGGCTGCTCGAGCATCAGCGCGATCGCACGGCTCTCGTTCAGGCCTGCCTTGGCGGCATCATCGAGCTTGCGGAACGTTGTGCCAGCGCGATTGAGCAGCGTCTCCCAGCCGACCTCCTTGGCCCAGCGCTGCAGTCGCGTCTTATCGATACCCTCGGCCTTGTAGTCGTGAAAGCTGTAACCGACGCCATGGCTGTCGAGCCATGCGCGGGCCTTCTTCATCGTGTCGCAATTCTTGATACCGTAGATGGTGATGGCCATGAGATGTCGCCGTGCCTGCCAGGAGTGATCGTCGTTCTGACCTGACTAGCAGATCAGGCAGCAGCGGCTGACAGCAAATCCGCGATCATCCACAGAGGCGGCCGATGACGCTGGGGCTGGCATCATCGGTTTGTCCTCAGATCTCAGGCCGTGCGCCTGCGGTTCGCGAAGATCAGCCACAGCGCCGACACCAGGAAATAGAAAGCGCCGAAGCCCGCATAGGGCGCGATATCCACGATTGTCGGCACTGTGGCGCCGCCTGCCTGCTTGACAAAGAACAGGCCGGCCGCGGTCGACTGCGCGCCGCTCAGGATCATCGCCCACTGCGCGCCGAATGCGCGCCAGCGCCTGATGCCGGTGACCAGTTGCGCCAGACCTGCCAGCGCAGCCCAGACGCCGAACACCGCGAGTACGGCATTCATCCCCGTCCGCAAGGCGATGGCCACCGCCAGTGCGGCAATGAGGCTCACGCCTACATTCAGCGCCTGCGAGGGATTGGCCAGCAGCCCGCCGCTGTCCTTGGCATCGAACCAGTTCGCGAGGGCATCCCAGGCGGGGTAACTGACCAGCAGGATGGCCGCCGCTCCCGGAGATGACGCGCCGATGGTGAAGGCGGCTGCCACCCAGGCTGCCGCGACGATGCCGCGGACAAGGTAATAACGTGCGAGGTCTCCGCTCGCTACGGCCGGCAGGCTGGCGGTTCCCTGTGGGACGGTCATGCTGGTCTCCATCGAAGCTTGGACCGGGCGCTCTCCACCGGGCTGGCGGAAGAACCCTGGTCAAATTACATATTACGATAACTAATATCGCGATATATTTATTGGCTCGAGCAGGCCGCCTTGTCCATATTTATTTATCGCGATATACGTTATTGTGATATCGACGTGAGGAGAGTTGCCGTGGTGCCCGCCGACATTCCGCTGGATCACCAGCTCTGTTTTTCGCTCTACAGCGCCAGCATGGCCATCGGCCGGGCCTACAAGCCGCTGCTCGACGCGCTTGAGATCACCTACCCGCAATATCTCGTGCTGAGCACATTGTGGGAGGGCGGCGCGCAGAGCGTCGGCGGGATCGCCGACCGGCTGGCGCTGGAATCGAGCACGGTCACGCCGCTGGTGAAGCGGCTCGAACAGGCCGGCTTCGTCGCGCGCAAGCGCAATCCGGACGATGAGCGGCAGGTCGTCGTCAGCCTCACTGCCAAGGGCGTGGGTCTGCGCGAAAAATCCCGCTGCCTTGGCGAGACGTTGTTCGCCGCAGCCGGCATGACGCCGGAACGGCTGATCGCCCTGAACAGCGAGGTCCATGCCTTTCGGGATGCCGTGACCAACTACACCGGCAAGACAGGTGCGACCGTGGCGGAGACCGCCGACTGACGCAGATGACACGCGACAGGGCGCCAGCGAATCTGTCGTAAGATACCGGACACATTCAGCGCCGGAGCGACCATGGAGTTCACCGCACTTTTCCTGGCGATCGCCATCACCATGCTCGTCGCATGGTATGGCAGCCGCACGCTCGCATTCTCTCTGTTCGCCGTTGTGCTGATTGCCTGCGTGGCGACCTTCCTGCACCACGCCACCGACGCGCTGAAACTGTCGTTCTGAGGCCATCATGACCTCACATCGCGCTATCGCCCTCAACGTCCTCGCACTCTACGCGCTCGCCGCGCTGCTCGCGGCCGCCTTTGCCGCCCAGTTCATTTTGGGCGAGCTGCCCTGCCCGCTATGCCTGCTGCAGCGGATCATGTTCGCGCTGCTCGCCATAGGTCCGATCCTCAACATCCGCTTCGGCCCGCGTCCCAGCCATTACGCGCTGTCACTGCTTGCAGCCGTCGTCGGCGCCACCGTCTCGACCCGGCAGGTGTTGCTGCACATCATGCCCGGCGATCCCGGCTTCGGCACCGCGCTGTTCGGCTATCACTATTACACTTGGGCACTGATCGGCTTCATCGCGGCCATCGTTCTGTTGTCGCTGGTGCTGCTGTTCGACCGGCAATTCGAGAAGGCCCCCGCTGCTCACTCGGCGCCCAGCGTCATCGCCCATGTTGCCGTCTGGCTCGTGATCGGCCTGACGGCTGCGAACGTCGCCTCGACCTTGCTCGAATGCGGCTTCAAGGCCTGCGCGGATGATCCGGTATTGTATGAGCTGCTGAAGCGATAGCGGCGTCGTTCCCCGCGGGTGCGAGCGACCTTACAAATGCGTTGAGCTGGCACGTCAGGACGACCAACCTGTATTGTCGTAAATCTCTCCGAACGTCTGAACCGCGATACAGTTGACTCCCATCGACTCCAAGAAAAAGAGCTTTCCGGCCTGCCTGTCGTCAGACATATCGTTTTTGTAAACATACCAAGCTGGATGAAAGCGCTCGCGAAACTTCTTGAAGTACTTGGCACGCTCAATCAGAAGCCAGCGGAGAAAGACTTCGTTTTCTTCAAGAGCCAAACCAAAGATGAGCAAGGGCTTATTGAATACAACATGAATCCAGGTATTCGCGCCTGCCCAAATGCGACGATCCTTTGCTCCAAAGAGAGGGGTGGCGCCGCTGCGATGAAGCCAAGTCCGGGCTCGCTGAACCGACCCCATATAGTGGCTAAGTCCCAAGCGAATGCTTCGCTTGTATTTTACCATACCGTTAATGTGCCAAACGCCGAAAGAAGCGCACGGATCAGTGATAGCTGTTTGGCTAAAGTGACACTCCCACGGGTAGTAGCTCGTAAATTTCGGATTTTGCGGACGCCAGAACTGTGCATTGACGGCATCGCTCAACACTTGATCGAAATTCGTCGTGAGCACTGGAGTACAGTGTCGTACTGCCCAGTTCATGATCTTCCGGTGATGTGGGAGTACATCCCAACCGTCCAGGAGCGCACAAAATTGCTCCTGCAGAGTACCGATCTTACTCCCAGACAAGAGCTCCAGCACATCATAAAATTCTGTAAGCGTCGTGCCAGGTGGTACCTCGACAAGCCCGGGCGAGCACTCTTGAGCAATCTCAACGAGCAGCTGATCCCAGGAATTTACACGTTTCGATTCTACGTATCGGTGGATGCCGTTTCCGATGATCAGAGCCACATTATCGCTGCTCTGCTCAAGCAAGGAGCTGAGGCTGTTGACGGGGTTATTAGCCACAATTCCTCATGATGCTGTTTCGGCGATAAAACGGCATACCACACTCAGCCTTGTCGCCTGAGTTCTACCTGCTCTCAATCCAAATCTAATGACATCAAAACACGCTTGGCAACGCCCGGCGGCCAATCTAACAACGATGCCATGACTGAGATCACCGCTATCGCTGCCGCCTTCGCTCCGTTCGAAACGCTGGCCTCTTCACTTCTGCATCACATCAAGACCGATGACGGATCGCATGACGTCGCGCATCTGGCGCGTGTCTGGTCCAATGTCCGCGCCATCCAGAAGGCCGAGGGCGGCGATCCCGAAATTCTGGCAGCGGCGACGCTGCTGCACGACTGCGTCGCCGTCGAGAAGAGCTCACCGCTCCGCGCCAGTGCCTCGCGCCTCGCTGCCGAACACGCGGTGACGCTGCTCGCCCCGTTCGGCTGGACGACCGACCGGCTGGACCGCGTCGCCCATGCCATCGCGGCGCATAGTTTCTCGGCCAAGATCACGCCCGAGACGATCGAGGCGCAGATCCTGCAGGATGCGGATCGGCTGGACGCCATCGGCGCCATCGGCATCGCGCGCTGTTTCTACACCGCCGGGCGGATGCAATCCTTCCTATATGATGCCGAAGACCCTGCCGCCCGCCATCGCGCCCTCGACGACCGCAATTTTGCGATCGACCATCTGCCGGCGAAACTGCTGACGCTCGCGGACGGCTTCAACACCGCCACCGGCCGACGCATGGTGCAGGAACGCCACGCGCGGACCGAGGCTTTCCTGACGGCGTTTCTGGCCGAGGTCGGCGTCTCGTGAAATGGCGCTCACGGCACCCACTTCGTGAACACGTAATCCCGCTCCTTCACGCGTGCCTCGTGACACGCAAAGCAGGTTTCGTGCTGTGCCTGATCCACCGGCTTGCCGTTGATGAAGCGGCCGAAACCCCAGCCGCCTGACGCGGCATACTTCTTCGAATCCTTCACCATCACCTGAACCGTTGTGGCGGCACCGGGGATCGAGGCGGATTCGAATTCCGGCGACTGGGTGTGCTTCCAGGCGAGCTTCGCCAGCACCGTGCCATCGGGGAACGGCAGCTTGCCATCCCGATAGGCCTTGACCGCGATGTCGTTGCCGACCACGGCGCGCAGCTCGTTCAGAGGCTCAGCCTCCTGCGCCGGCGCGATCAGCTCCCATTTGCGGTAGCCGTCCGGAAGCGCGACGCCATAGATCGGCGACAGGTTTTCCGGATTGGCGGTATTGGCGGCAAAGGCCACCACCCCGGATGACACCACACCTGCCGCAAGGCTCGCTGCAAGAATCCATCGCATCGCGGATCTCCCTCAGCGTGCCATCGCGTCGGCGTCGATGATGGCCTGGGCGAATTCACGCGGTGCTTCCTGCGGCAGGTTGTGACCGATGCCACCATTCACCGTGCGATGCTCGTACTTGCCGGTGAACTTCTTCGCATAGGCCTTGGGATCTGGATGCGGCGCGCCATTGGCGTCGCCTTCCATGGTGATAGTCGGCACCGAGATCACCGGCCCCTGCGCCAGCCGCTTCTCGAGCTCGTCATACTTCGCCTCGCCCTGGGCGAGTTCGAGCCGCCAGCGATAGTTGTGGATGGTGATGGCGACGTGATCGGGATTCTCGAACGCCTTGGCCGAGCGGTCATAGGTGGCGTCATCGAAATTCCACTTCGGCGAGGCCAGCTTCCAGATCAACTTGGCGAAGTCGTGCCGGTACTTGTCATAGCCGAGCCGGCCACGCTCCGTGGTGAAGTAGAACTGGTACCACCATTCCAGTTCAGCCTTCGGCGGCAGCGGCGTGCGGTTGCCCTCCTGGCTGCCGATCAGGTAGCCGCTGACGGCGACCAGCGCCTTGACGCGCTCCGGCCAGATCGCAGCGAGAATGTCGGCGGTGCGGCCGCCCCAGTCATAGCCACCGACCACCGCCTTCTCGATCTTCAGTGCGTCCATGAACGCGACGATGTCGGTGGCGAGCGCTGCCGGCTGGCCATTGCGCACCGTCGCGTCGGAGAGGAAGCGCGTCCCGCCATAGCCGCGCAGATACGGGATGATGACGCGGTAGCCGGCCGAGGCCAGCAGCGGCGCGACATCCACATAGCTGTAGATGTCATAGGGCCAGCCGTGCAGCAGCAGCACAACGGGGCCGTTGGCCGGGCCGTCCTCGGCATAGGCGACGCTGAGGTCGCCGGCATTGATCTGCTTCAGCGGCTTGAACGACGTATGCGTGCCGCGCTTGATGGCCGGGAGCTGCTTGCCAGCCTTGGCGGCCTGCGCCGCGGCGGAGCCGATGCCGCCGAACTGAGCCGCGGCGATGCCCATGAGCGCCGCGCCCAGCAGGCTGCGGCGGTTGAAGTGGCTGGTGTCGCGCTTGTCATTCGTCATGGTGCAGGTCCTCCGGGCAATGACGGTTGAGGCCGTCGATGCGCGGACCATGCCGCGGTACCGGCATCCTCGCTTGAAGATTTCTCCGATTTTCTCTTGAGAAAGCCATGATTTATCGTTGAGACGGGGTGTGCTAGGGGACGCTCCTGCGCACAAGGCCTTGGCGCGACAACAGGTATTGGACCCCCTATCTTGCTGTTCCGGTTCGACGAATTCGTCCTCGACACTGACCGGCGGGAGCTACGGCGGGGCACGGACACGGTGGCGGTGGAGCCGCAGGTGTTCGATGTGCTGGAATTCCTGATCCGCGCGCGGGAGAAGGTCGTCAGCCGTGACGATCTGCTGGCCGAAGTCTGGCATGGCCGCATCGTGTCCGAGGCGACGCTCAGCAGCCGGGTCAACGCGGCCCGCACGGCCATCGGCGACAATGGCGAGCAGCAGCGGCTGATCCGCACTTTACCGCGGAAGGGGTTTCGCTTCGTCGGCGAGGTCATCGAACAGACCGACGGCCCCTCTCCGCCCGTGGTGACAGCGCCCGCAACTGCACTCCTGCCCGACGTCACGGATCCCGAAGGACTGTCGATCGCGGTGCTGCCCTTCACCAATATGAGCGCGGACCCCGAGCAGGATTATTTCGGCGACGGTATCGCCGAGGAAATCATCACCGCGCTGTCCCGCTGCAGCGGACTGTTCGTGATCGCGCGCAACTCGTCCTTCACGTACAAGTCCAAGCCGGTCGACATTCGCGAGGTCGGCCGCACGCTCGGCGTCAATTACGTGCTCGAAGGCAGCGTCCGCCGCGCCGGCGAGCGATTGCGCATTATCGCGCAATTGATCGACGCCCGCTCCGGCGCACATCTGTGGGCTGACAAATTCGACGGCGACCGCAACGATGTATTCGACCTGCAGGACCGCATCACCGAACAAGCCGTCGCCGCCATCGAGCCCACGCTGCGCATAGCCGAAATCGAACGCCGCAAGCACAGCCGTCCGAACAAGCCCGATGCCTATGACCTGCTGCTGCGCGCCTCGGGATTCGAACACGACTTCACGCCGGCGAGCATGAGTGCAGCGCTGGATTGCCTGCATCAGGCACTGGCGCTTGATCCGACCTACGCCCCGGCGATGGCGGCCGCCGCCTATTGCCACGCGCAGCGACATTTCCAGGGCTGGATCAGCCCAGACGACGCCCATCGCAGCGAAGGCCTCGCGCTGGCGCATCGCGCCATCGAGCGGATGCCGAACGATCCGCAGATTCTCTGGATGGCGGCTTTCGCGATCTGGAATCTGGCCGAGACGCAGACAGCGAAGGACGCTGCCATTGAGCTGTTCAGCCGCTCCCTCGCGATCAATCCAAACTCCGCCACTGCACTCGCACTGGCCGGATGGATCGAGACCATGCGCGGCCAGCAGCAGGCCGGCCGCGCTCTGCTCGACCGTGCGCGTCGCCTGAACCCGCTCGATCCACACGGCTGGTTCGTCTCCGGTGCGCTGGCCATCGCCGCGATCATCGACGAGAACTATGCCGAAGCGATCGCTTGGGCCGATAAAGCCTTGCTGCAGAACCGCCGCTTCGCCGTCGCACTCCGCGCGCTCGCCGTGGCGCTCGTCAAAACCGGCGCGCACGAACGCGCCGCGCAGGTAGTTGAGGAACTGCTCACCATCGAGCCGGAGCTGACGGTCTCCGCTTTCTTTGCGCGCATCCCGGTCCCCGTCGAATCCATGGCGAAGACCTATGCGGATGCGCTGAAGGCCGCGGGGCTGTCGGAATGAGTATCCGCCCTATCGTCCGCTATCCCGACCTGCGCCTCACGCAGCCGGCCACTGATGTCACCGTGTTTGACGATGCGCTGCGCGCGCTCGCTGACGATCTGCGCGACACCATGCATGCCGCTCCCGGCATCGGCATCACCGCGCCGCATATCGGCGTGCTGCTGCGCGTGGTCGTGCTCGATCTCGATCCCGTCAATGGCGCCCACACCTACGTCAATCCGGAGATCGCATGGGCCTCGCCCGAACTGATCATGCATCAGGAAGGCAGTGTTTCGATGCCTGGCGTGACTGACGACATCCAGCGCCACGCCCGCGTACGGATCAGCTATCAGGATCTCGACGGCAATACGCAGACAGAAGAGTCCGACGGCCTGCGTGCGGTTTGCCACCAGCACGAGATCGACCAGCTCAACGGCATGTTCTGGATCCAGCGCCTGTCGCGCCTCAAGCGCGAGCGGCTGATCAAGCGGTTCGAGAAGTTGTCGCGCGCCTGAAGCGCGCGACAACCGTCACGTCCGCCACTGCGATTGGCGGTATCGGCCGGATATCAGCCTGAGCCAAGGCACGGTATGGAACAAGCTCATCAGGGCATACATCACCGCCATTCCACTCCACGGCGATGCGCGCGATGCCGAACAGAGCAGGTCCGGCGAACTGCCATCGAGCACACCCGTCAGCAGCGCCATCAATGCGAAGGCCGGTGCGGCCGCAAGGCATAGCCAATCGGCGGCCGGCGCAAGGCTACGCATTTTCCAGCGATAGGCCGTCGCGCGATCGACGTCATCGATAGCGCTACTCATCGGTCTTCCGGAACGTGGCCTCTCCGGCGGCCGAGACCTCGACCCATTTCTTGTCGGGTGCAGCGCCGGCGACATAGTTGTCGTGCCAGTTCCACCATTTGTAGGTCGGAGTCTGCGGATAGCCTTCGGGCGAGTCCTCCCAGACCTCCTGGCGGCCGAGCGGCGTCGCGTCGAGATAGCTCCAGGTGGTCCCCATCGCCTCGTCGCCGCGGCTGTTGATGAAATAGGTGCGGAACACGCGGTCGCCGTCACGGAAGAACACGTTATGGCCGTGCCACTCGTCGACACCGAAGTCGGCGTCGAAACTGTCCGTGATGGTGACCCAGGGCATCTCCCAATCCATCCGCGCCTTCAGGCGTGCGATATCCGCCTGCGGTGCCCGCGAGGCATAGACGAGCGTGGTATCGCGGGCATTCAGATGCGCAAGGTGGGCGACCTGGTCGGCACCCAGTGAACAGCCGCGGCAGGCATGATCGGGCCAGCCGAACACGCCGGGCTCGAAGAAGGCGCGGTAGACGATCAACTGACGGCGGCCGGCGAACAGATCGCGCAGGCTGACCATTCCGCCAGGCCCCTCGAACGCATAGGCCTTATTCACTTCCATCCACGGCATCCGCCGGCGCTCAGCAGCGAGCGCGTCTCGCGCCCGCATCACAGCCTTCTCCTTTACGAGCATGTCCGTTCGCGCTGCCTCCCATGCCTGCGGTGACACAATCGGTGGTGTTTTCATCGGTGCCGTCATGGTCTTCTCTCCACTTTCGTCCATCGTCATGCGCTGCCGACACGACTTGCCGGTTGATCGTCGTGAGGTAGATTAGGATCCGGCAATGGACGGGTGGGAGTGACAAGTGTGGCGGGATTTGAATGGACTCCCTGATCACCGCCGCAGGTCATGCGCTGGCGGCGGGTGATCCGCTGGGTGCGTTGAAGCGTGTTGCATTGCGTGATGACGCGCCGGCACTCGCGCTGCGCGGCATCGCAATGGCTCAGCTCGGCGATTTCGCACGCGCGAAGGATCTCGTGAAACGGGCCGCGCGCGCCTTCGGTGCGAAGGAACCCGTGGCGCGTGCGCGGTGCATCGTCGCCGAGGCCGAGATCGCCCTCGTCTCGCGCGATCTGAACTGGCCCACCAAGACGCTCGACGCCGCGCGGGTCACACTCGACGCCCACGGCGACCATGTGAATGCGGCCTATGGCGGCTATCTCGACGTCAGGCGCCTTCTCTTGATCGGACGTCTCGACGAAGCCGAGCGAAAGCTCGGCGCGCTCGATCCCGCGTCTCTGCCACCCGCCTTGCGTACGGCGCACGCGCTGGTCGTCGCCGGCATCGCGATGCGCCGCCTGCAGGCGAAAAAGTCACGCACCGCCCTCGCCGACGCGCAGCGTGCCGCCAAGCTCGCTGCAATCCCGGCACTCACTGCCGAGGTCGACAGCGCATCCCGGCTCCTCGACGCTCCCGCTGCGCGTCTGATCGCACGCGGCGGCGAACGTGTGCTACTGCTCGAGGATGTCGAGGCGCTGCAGAATTCGAAAGCCATCGTCATCGATGCGTGCCGGCATGTCATCCGCTGTCAGAAGACAGAGCTGTCGCTCGCGACCCGGCCCGTCCTGTTCGCCCTCGCCCGCGCACTTGGCGAAGCATGGCCTGCGGATGTTTCGCGCGAAACGCTGCTGGTGCGCGCATTCCGCGCCAGACATGCCGATGACTCTCATCGCGCCCGGCTCCGCGTCGAAATGGGACGGCTGCGCAAACTGCTTGCGCCGCTGGCCGAGGTGCACGCGACCAAGCCCGGTTTTACGCTGGTGCTGCGCCGGGCCCGCGACGTCGTCGTGCTGGCGCGGCCCGTCGAGGAAGAACACGCCGCAGTGCTCGCACTTCTTGCCGATGGAGAAGCCTGGTCGAGCTCTGCATTGGCGCTGGCGCTCGGCACCAGCCAGCGCAGCGTTCAGCGGGCACTCGACGAACTGGCGGTGGAGAATAAGGTACAGCCGCTCGGTCGCGGTCGAGCACGCCGCTGGACGTCGCCATCCCTGCCAGGACTCGCGACGATGTTGTTACTCCCGCCGCCGCTGCCGGATCACTAGGGTCATCGTCACATCATCAGGGAGAGTTACATGACCAACTCAGCAGCCGAAATCATCCGCGAATATGGCCCCTTCGAGGGTGTCGACGGCGTGCACGGCGTCACCTATGACGGCACGCAGGTCTGGTTCGCATCCGGCGACAAACTCCACGCACTCGATCCAGCAAGCGGCAAGACGGTGCGCGCCATCGACGTCGCCGCTCATGCCGGCACGGCATTCGACGGCAAGCATCTGTTCCAGATCGCCGAGGACCGAATCCAGAAGATCGATCCGGCGACCGGCCGCGTGCTGAATACCATCCCTGCGCCCGGCGGCGGTGCCGACTCCGGCATGGCCTGGGCCGAAGGCACGCTGTGGGTGGGACAATATCGCGAGCGCAAGATTCACCAGGTCGATCCCGACACTGGAAAGATTCTGCGCACCATCGAGAGCAACCGCTTCGTCACCGGCGTCACCTGGGTCGACGGCGAACTCTGGCACGGCACCTGGGAAAACGACGAGAGCGACATCAGGCGCATCGATCCGCAAACCGGCGAAGCGCTTGAGAAGCTCGCACTGCCGGCAGGCAGCGGCGTCTCCGGCCTCGAGTCAGATGGTGCCGATCAGTTCTTCGCCGGCGGCGGAGCCAGCGGCAAGGTACGCGCGATCAGGCGGCCGAAGCGGAAGTGAAAAGCAACGAGTGACGCCACTTCACTTTCTGGTTTGCGGATAGATCGTCTCGCCCTTCTTGAGCATCTCGACGAAGGCCGCAATCCGCTTCTTGCGGCCGGCTTCGGTCTTCATGTTGTGCACCCGAAATGCCAGTGAGAAGCGGTTCTGGGCGCTGAGCTTGGCCAGCATCGCTTTGGCTTTCGGCTCGGCGTCGATCGCGGCCTGCAGATCGGCGGGAATCGCCATGTCCTTGCCGCTGCCATAGGCGCGATCCCAGCGACCATCGGCCTTGGCCGCCTCAACATGGACAAGGCCGTGCTCGGTCATGCGCTCCTCCTCGACGAGGCGCGCAACATTGTCGACATTGATCTTGCTCCACACGCTCTTTTTGCCGCGCGGCGAATAGCGCTGCAGAAAGCTTGTCTCGTCCAGTCCCTTGCGGATGCCGTCGATCCAGCCCCAGCACAGCACGACATCGATTGCCTCTTTCGGCGTGATCGATGGAAGGCCAGATTTCAGTTTGTGAACCTTGATCCAGACCTCACCGGCCTTGTCGTGGTTCTTGCCGAGCCATTTGTAGAATGCGTCGGCGTTCTTAAACTCGCGCACATTCGCGGGATCGACCTTGACGGGTGCCATGCTCTGTCCTGACCGCTGCGCGTCGCACTAGCGCGCGTCCAGCCCCATCTGCCAGAAGTCAGCTTCCAGCTTTGACGCCTGGCCGAACAGTTTTGCGAGCTCCGTAAAGCGCCGCTCGGTCATCGCGCGCGCGGCGAGATCGTCGAGATGGCGGCGTGCTTTCATCGCGATGTCCTGATAGGTCTCGCCGGCATATTCGCCGATCCATTCGCGATACGGATGATCGCCGAGCGCGTCGGCACCACCCGGCGCGAGCTTCTTGCCGATCTCGGCATAACCGATCACGCACGGCGCCAAGGCCACATGCAGATCGAGCAGGTCGCCGGCAGCGCCACAATCCAGCACGAAACGCGTATAGGCCACCGTCGCCTGCAGCTCGGGCGCAG
Organism: Tardiphaga sp. OK246; assembly: GCF_900188215.1. Classification (NCBI taxonomy): domain Bacteria; kingdom Pseudomonadati; phylum Pseudomonadota; class Alphaproteobacteria; order Hyphomicrobiales; family Nitrobacteraceae; genus Tardiphaga; species Tardiphaga sp. OK246. The sequence continues at coordinate 205,567 of NZ_FZOX01000002.1, read as the reverse complement.
CCTCGATATCGGCGGGCGACAGCCCCCAGCAGCCGCACAGTTTTATGTGAAGCTCCATCTCGCCGAGAATGGCCGCAAGTCCGCCTTGGGCCGCCTTCATGTCGTCAAGCGAGCGGCTCTTGTACGTCGCCAGCGCATAGGCGCGCGCGAACTGGATCAAGAACAGATAGTCTTGCACCAGATAGGTGCGGAACGCGGGTTCTGGCAGCGTGCCGGTGCCGAGTTGGCGGACGAAACTATGATCGACATAGCTGGACCAGTCATCGGCCGCAGCGGATTTGAGACGATCAAAAATATCCATGCGCATTCCAATTCACGCGTTCATCCGTCCACTGCCCTGCGTTGCTCTACGCCACTTTGCGGCATAGGGCAGCACGAACACATAGAGACCGCTGAACATCAACAGAAACAGCGGTGGCAGTGGCGAGAAGGTCACCCAGGCTGGAGGCTCGCCAAATCCGCGGACAGCGAAATTGGCGATGACCGTCAAGGTAAAGGCCAGCGACAGTCAGCGGTGTGCGTATCTGATCCATAGGTTCATGTTGAGTAACCCTCAGTGCAATGCGGAAGTTGCGTGAGATTCTGCGTCGGCCGAATTCAGTCCAGTCGCGCCAGAAGCTGCTCCATCGACGCCAGGAAGCGCGGCCATCCGAACTTGGCGCCCTGATAGGCCTGCTCCTGATCCGGCCGGAAGCCGATCTGCTCCATCCGCAGCAGTGTCCCGTTGTTCGAAGGCGTAAGCGTCCAGGTTACGACACTCTCGAGACCCAGGGCCTCCCACGTGTAAGCGAGCTTTTGGTTCGGCTCGACTTCCGTGACCCGGCAAGCGACCACGCCCCAGTTTGCGCTCAGATCAAAACGGTGCCCGAGGACGGGCTGGAAATCGTTTTTCATCAGCCACTCAGCGATCAGATGCGGCTGGGTCAGCGCGCGCCAGAGCTTTTCCGGCGCATGGCCAAATTCCCGCTCGACGACGACAGAACGTGTTTCGGCTGCAATATTGGTCAATTGTCCATCCTCTTCAGCAGTTGTTCGAGATCGTCAAACCGGCTCTCCCAGAACCCGGCCATCTGGCTAGTCCAGTCGAGCAGCGGCGCCAGGGCCGCCGGTTGCGATCGATAATGTGTCTGACGGCCGCTCTGACGATCGAGCACCAGCCCCGCCTGCTTCAGCACGCCGAGATGTTTGGAGACCGCCGGCTGCGAAACCCCGGCTTGCGCGGTCAGTGCCGCGACGGTCTGCTCCCCCTCACGACAAAGTCGCTCGAAGATCGCGCGCCGGGTCGGATCGGAGAGCGTCTTGAAGAGCACATCGAAGGTGTTCGGCATCGCCATCCATAACCCGTCAGTTATCGATCAGATCAATAACCAGTGAGTTATGGATTAGTCAAGCGTGAAAAGGACGGGAGGGAGTTCTCGAGATCGCGAAGCGAGATCGTCGCCTGAGGCAAGTTTCCTCTACTTGCCGTCGTCGAGGCTCACGATCACCGCCGCATTGGCAATGAGAATGCCGTCGCCGCCGCTCTCGGCTGGAATGTCGAGGCCGCCTTTGACCGCGGTCACGGTCACGGTACCGTAAGGTAATTCCTTCGCGACCGCCGCCGTGTCGACGTCGTCCGGATTCGGCACCGCGACGGTCACATCGACGAACATGTCATGCGGCGTCTTGCCGACCATCCGGAAGAAGCCAACGCTGGAATGGCGGATCGCATCCGACACCGCGCGCTTGGCAGCCTTGGTGGCATCGCGACCGTGGACGTCGACGCCCATACCCATCTCGGTGATACAGCGCACACGTGCCATTCGTTGTCCTCTTCACTCATCCAGAATTGTGTCGATGCCGAGTTAAGCAATCTCGCGCGACTTACACCAGCCGTCTGCTCGCCAGTTGCAATCAGCGACCAGCCAATGTGCAACCCGGCTGCGGCGGAATTCTGCCGAGCGCACGGACGGTGACCAATTCACTGCCCTGCGTCTTGGCGATGAACATGCTCATGGTCGCATAGTGGTTCGCATCGATGGTGACCGTTCCAGTCGGCGACGGGATGGTGAGCCCTGCCAGTGCATCCACGATCGCTTCCTTGTCGACACGGCCCACTTTCTCGATCGCAGCCTTGAGCGCGATCAGCGTGTTGTAGTGGGTCATGACATAGTTCGACACCAGCACGTCATTGCCGGCTGAGGCCCGCACCCTGGCGACGAACGCCTTCATCTCCGGCTCGTCGCTGGTCGCCAGCGACGGCACGACGGTGATCATGTTCTGGCCCTTGCCCTTGAAGATGCCGAGATCAATCTCGGACAATCCCAGGAATGCAACCGTGGTCTCCTTGAACAAGCCCTGATCATCGGCCTGCCGGATGAAATCGATGCCGTCACCCTTCAGCGCGAACAGCAGCACCTTCGGTTTGGCCGCCGCCACCTGCTTGATCAGCGGCGTGAAGTCCGTCTCGGTCCCCTGCGTATATTGCGTGCCGACGATGGTGCCGCCGAGCTTCTCGATCAGCGGCTTGGCTATATCGAACATCTGGTGCGGCCAGACGCGATCGGCGCCGAGCAGGAAGTAGGTGTTGCCGACAGCCTCGTTCACATAGGGCAGCAACTGGCCGAGATCCTGGTTCGGCACCGTGCTGAACGAAAAAACATAACGACTGCATGTGCCGCCTTCGAAATTGGTGGCGTAAAGCAGCGGCGTCTTCGTGCTCTCGGCAAGCGGCCTGATCGCATTGAAGTTGGCCGAGGTAACAGGGCCGACAACCGCCACGACGCCGCTGTCGATCACCGACCGCATCGCGCTCTCGGCGGAGGCCGGCCGGGTCTTGTCATCGACATAGATGATCTCGAGCGGCCTGCCGAGAATGCCACCCGCCGCGTTGATCTCCCTGGCAGCGAGATCGAGCCCGAGTTTTGCTTGCTCACCATAAAGTTCGACACCGCCGGAAAACGGCAGCACCGCGCCGACACGGATGGGATCCGCCGCCAGCGCTGCGGAGCCAAGCGCCAAAGGCCCTAGCAGGAATGCGAGCGTCATGACTCGTGCGACAAGTAATTTCATGCGCGCTTCCCTCTGCCATGAGCTGCGCTGTCGGCGCATCTGGACTCGCACTCATGATTGCCCCGGAAAGATCGCAGCGCGCAAGAGCCGATCAGGGCTCTGTCTGCTCAGGGCAACGCGGTCGACCTGGGCACGGGTAAGGCAGGCGCGGGAGCGTCAGTGACTGGCGCGACAGGCAGCGGGGTTTCAGTTACGTCCGTTACGGGAGCGGCAGCCACGGGCGCGACACTATCAGGGACAATCGACACAGGTGCTCCAGCAACGGGAGCCGGCGTGATTGCCACTGGCGCACCTGCTGCAGGAGCGTCCCGAGCCACAGGGACAGGAGCAACCACCGGAGGGACTGCGGCATCGATCATCGGCTTGCAGAGCATCACGGCCGCAGCCGCTGAGGTCAATGCCGCCAGACTCTGGAGCTCCGGCGCTTGTCGGGGGTCCCCTGCCACTGCGGCCGCTTCGTCGCGAAGCCTGGCGTTGCAGTCGCAGTTAGGAATGCCGCTCGCCGGTGTGCAGGCATCGTGATTCATGCAGGCGAGATCGAGGGCATCGATGGGCGGTTTGCCCGGCCGATTGCCGGCACCGCAGTAATTGCCATGAATCAGCGTCGCGCCATCAGTGGCGACAGCCGGATTGCTGCGGGCGGCCCGGGCGCCAGACGCCCGCTCCTGCGCATACAGAGGCGCCGTTGCGACGACGGTGCATGACATCAACAGCGCCGCACACCAGCAGCGCAGCCACGGAGCGATGGACAAGGGTTTTATCATTCTGGAGGGGTCCGCCTGGCGCCGACGGAAGATGTCGGCCGCCAAGCATACGCCCAACCTGTCCCAAGGTTCCCGATCGGGTTCCCTCGGGTTCCACGAACCCTGATGGTCAGCCCGCCATCAGTTCCTTCGCCAGCGCCATATAGGCCGGCAGCGTCACCGGATCGTTGGCGGCATTACCGGCGACCGGATGCGAGGCATAGCGCGCGATCACCATCTCGGCCTTCGGATCGATATAGAGCCCCTGCCCGTAGACGCCGCGCGCCATATAGGCGCCGTGTTCATTATGGGTCACCCACCACTGGTTGCGATAGGACGCGCCCGGCAGCGTGGCGTAGCCGGCCGGCTTGAATTTTGCGGGATCGGCGCCGCGTTCGATGTCCTCGACCACTGCGCTAGGCACGATCTGGCGGCCATTGAAGCGCCCGTGATTGCGCATCACCTCGCCGAAGCGCGCGAGATCGCGCAGCGTCGTCGACAGTCCGCCGCCACCGCTCTCAGTGCCGATGCGGTCGACGTGATAATGCGCATCCTCTTCCGCTCCCATCGGCGCCCAGATGCGTTCCGACAGAAGATCGGACAGCGTCATGCCGCTGGCACGGCGGATGATCCAGGCCAGCACGTCGGTGTTGACGGTCTTGTAGGCGAAGGCCTTGCCATGCTCGCCCTGCTTCTGCTGCGTGCAGAGAAAGGCGAAGATGTCGCTCGCGCCTTCGTAATCCGGAGGGATCGGCGCCATGCCATTGGCCCGCCGCAGCCCCCACACATCGGAATTCTTGTCGGTATAGACCTCGGTGTATTTGAGCCCCGTGGTCATATCCATGACCTCATGCACATCAGCATCGCCGAAGGCAGTAGCCTTCAACTCCGGCACATAGTCGGTGACCGGCGCCTGCGGATCGATCTTGCCTTCGGCCACCAGAATTCCGGCCAGCGTGCCGGTAAACGACTTGGTCACCGACATCGCAATATGCGGCTTGTGCGGCTTCAGCGCGCCGGCATAACGCTCGTAAATGAGTTTGCCCTTGTGCAGCACGGCAATGCCGTCGGCATAGGTCTCGTCGAACATCCGTGCGAAGGTCATCGACCGGCCGTCCATGGTGGTCGACGTGATGCCGCCGATATCGCGCTCCGCGCGCGGCAACACCGAAGCGCCGCCCGCGCCGCGCCAGACATTCACCGTTGGCACGAGCTGGCGGACATTGCTCCAGGCCCAGCGCAGCTCGGGAAAGTTGCGGAACGAGCCGTCGTGAAAGGTGATGAGCTTGTCCTGCGGCGGCGGAAAGCCTTGCATGAAGCCGAGCGTGTTCGGATCGGTCTCGGCGGCGGTGGGGGCTTGGCTCGGTGCAGGCGCGTCGGACATGAAGGCTCTCCGGGAGGATGGTGAGCCAGTCGTAACATCGCGGAGAATGACGCACATCCCGCGTTTGAGCGGGGGTGCATTGATCAGTCGCATGTCGTCTGGCGACCGCTGCAGGCGACCGTCCTTCACTCGAACAGCCATCTCATCTTTGATCATTCTGAATCGAGCGTGTGACGTTCCGTAATTTCATCTCTAAGTTAGCAGCTCGCTCAATGGTCAATGCTCTCGGTTTCGAAGAATATCCGTAGTCCGGCGGGGCCCGATGACAGGTTCGGCCCGCGAAATTCCGCGGCCAAAAATCGAAATCGGCTGTCGGGAGACGCGCCGGTTGTTCGTCCTAGGGATGTGAAACACCCAGGTGGAGAGAAACAATGCCCACGATTAGCGCCTTCGAACGGTCTCCCGATCGCGGAAGGGGATTGGCGCGTGACATGAGCGTTCGCTGGGCGCTCGAAGAGGTGGGCCAGCCTTACGACGTCCGTCTGCTGTCGTTCGCTGAGATGAAAGAACCCGCGCATCGCAGGCTTCATCCCTTCGGACAGATCCCGACCTACGAAGACGGCGATCTCATGCTGTTCGAGTCGGGGGCGATCGTCTTCCATATCGCGGAACGCCATCCGGGCCTACTGCCAGACGATGCGAATGCCCGGGCGCGCGCGATCGCCTGGATGTTCGCCGCGCTCAGCACCGTGGAGCCGCCGATCGTGGAACGCGGAGCCGCCACGCTCACGGAGCGCGACAAGACCTGGTACGCGACGCGCCTGCCGATCCTCGACGATCGCGTTCGCGCCCGACTGGCAGACCTGTCCATCCGCCTTGGTGACGCCGACTGGCTCGACGGCAGGTTCAGCGCCGGCGACCTGCTGATGGTGACGGTGCTGCGCAGATTGAACGGGTCGGGACTACTGGAGGACTATCCGAACCTCTGCGCCTACATCGCCCGTGGCGAAGCGCGGCCCGCCTACAAGCGCGCCTTCGCCGATCAACTGGCGGTCTTCACCGGCAAGCCACCGACCGGCGAGTAAAGGGCCTCGGCGCCTGCGGATCGATCTTGCCGTCAGCGATTGGTGAAGAACTTGGTCACCGACATCGCGAGATGCGGCTTGTGCGGCTCAGAGCGCCGGCATAGCGCTCGTAAATCAGCTGCCTTTATGCAGCATCGCGATGCCGTCGCGGATCACCATTCCTTCTGGAAACACGCCAAACGTTGCCACTTCTAGTCCGGGATGGGGAGCAGCTAGACGTTGCGCAATAGCGAAACGTAAAGCTCCAGCGAAACGCGTCTGGCAGACTAAATTTCTACCCACCTACCTGCCAGCCAAGTGGGTGATTGGTGAAGCTTAGCTCGCAAGAGCGAAAAGCATGACCGCAGCTTCTATCTCGATATCGACCTTCGCCAGAGACCATAGACAGAACATAAGCATCGTGAGAGTCTTCATCAAAGATTGCGAGTACAAACCGCGCGAGATGTCTATGCATGAACTTGAATATGGGCCCGTCTTTGTGTTCGGCGGAAAACACAAAGGGCGCGTGCTATACTACGACGACGATGCAACCGAGAAAACTGCCATATGTTACATTGGCCATCCTCTAAGTTTTCTCGGCACATATGACATCCAACTAAAGCTCTTGAGAGAGCCGACGTTGGGCGACCTTCTGAATCGAAAGGAAGAAATCGATAAAGTGCTTACGGATATAGCGTTGTATGGACGGTGGGACGTAGATGCCCGCTCGCTTCACTCACTTTGGGCCGAAAAATCGATGATCGAGGACAGCTTGTTTGAAAGACGAATGTTCGGCGAGTTCGGACAACTCGACGGATCGAAGGAAGTCTTTCTTTGCCACGCATCGGCCGACAAAGGTTGGGTCCGAATGGTGCACGACGATTTAATGCATGTAGGTGTGAAATGCTGGCTAGACGAAAATAAAATTCGAGTTGGCGATTCAATAGTTTCAAAAATATCGTCTGGATTGGCGTCATCTCAAACAATGATCGCATTTTTATCTAGAAAATCCGTTGATTCGATGTGGGCTCTAAAAGAATGGCAGTCGTTCCTTGCGCGGCAGCTTTCCGGAACTGATATCAAAATCCTGCCTGCTCTACTCGAAAAATGCGACATCCCGCCGATACTGGCGGACATTAAGTACGCGGATTTCACGAAAAGCTATCACGATGGGTACAAGGAAATTTACAACGCCCTGAAGTAGCGTCACTCCCACTCGATCGTCCCCGGCGGCTTGCTCGTGATGTCATACACCACGCGACTGATGCCCGCTCGCGTACCAGCCCCGCGGCGCGGCAGGTGTTCACCTGCCAACGCCGGTCTTTGAACAGCTCTCGTCCTCCACCCTAGTAATGGACGGACGCCCCCATCGCGCCGACCTTCGGCGGTGCGAACTTGGTCAGGTCGATGCCTTCGACCGCGGCCTTGTATTCCTCGGCGCTCGGCGTGCGACCGAGGATCGCCGACAGCACCACGACTGGGGTCGAGGCCAGCAGTGATTCACCCTTCTTCTCGGCGGTGTCTTCCACGACGCGGCCCTGGAACAGACGGGTTGAGGTCGCCAGAACGGTATCGCCCTTCTCCGCCTTTTCCTGGTTGCCCATGCACAGGTTGCAGCCCGGGCGCTCGAGATACAGGATATTCTCGTATGCGGTTCGGTTCGCGGTCTTCGGCTTCACATCGTCGAATTCGAAGCCGGAATACTTCTGCAGGATTTCCCAATCCCCTTCGGCCTTCAGCTCGTCGATGATGTTGTAGGTTGGGGCGGCGACGACCAGCGGCGCGTTGAACGCGACCTTGCCTTCAGCCTTCTCGATGTTCTTGAGCATCTGGGCGACGATCTTCATGTCGCCCTTGTGCACCATGCACGAGCCCACGAAGCCGAGGTCCACCTTCTTGGTGCCGCCGTAATACGAGATCGGACGGATCGTGTCGTGGGTGTAGCGGCGCGAGACGTCGGCATTGTTCACGTCGGGATCGGCGATCATCGGCTCGTCGATGATATCAAGATCGACGACGACTTCGGCGAAGTATTTCGCATTGGCGTCCGGCGTCAGCGCGGGCTTCTCGCCCGAACGGATCTCGGCGATGCGCGCATCGGCCTTGGCGATCAGGCCCTTCAGCGTGCCCGCGGCATTGTCCATGCCCTTGTCGATCATGATCTGGATGCGCGATTTCGCGATCTCGAGCGACTCGATCAGCGTGTCGTCCTGCGAGATGCAGATCGACGCCTTGGCCTTCATCTCGGCCGTCCAGTCGGTGAAGGTGAAGGCCTGGTCGGCGAGCAGCGTGCCGAGATGGACCTCGATGATCCGGCCCTGGAAAACATTGTCGCCGCATTGCTTGAGCATCTGCGCCTGGGTCGCATGGACCACGTCGCGGAAGTCCATATGCGGCTGCATCGCGCCCTTGAAGGTCACCTTGACCGATTGCGGGATCGGCATGGTCGCCTCGCCGGTCGCCAGCGCCAGCGCCACGGTGCCGGAATCGGCACCGAAGGCCACGCCCTTGGACATGCGGGTGTGGCTGTCGCCGCCGATGATGATCGCCCAGTCATCCACGGTGATGTCGTTCAGCACCTTGTGGATGACATCGGTCATCGCATGATAGCTGCCCTTGGGATCGCGCGCGGTAATCACGCCGAAATTGTTCATGAAGCTCATCAGCTTCGGAATGTTGACCTGCGCCTTCTTGTCCCACACCGATGCCGTGTGGCAGCCCGACTGATAGGCGCCGTCGACGATCGGCGAGATGACGGTGGCCGCCATCGCTTCCAGCTCCTGCGCGGTCATCAGGCCGGTGGTGTCCTGCGAGCCGACGATGTTGACCTTGACGCGCACGTCCGAGCCCGCATGCAGCACCTTGCCGCCGAGCACGCCCACGGCGTTGCGGTTGAAGATCTTCTCGACCGCGGTCAGGCCCTGGCCTTCGACCGAGATCTCCTTGTTCGGAGCGAAAACCGGGGTCGGCTCAACGCCGAGCGTTTCGGCGGCAAAGCTCTGCAGCTTCTTGCCGAACACGATGGCATAGGAGCTGCCGGCCTTCATGAACTCCATCTTCTGCGGCGTGAAAGCGGCAGCGACGTCGACCAGTTCCTTGCCGTTTTCGTCGCGCAGCTTCTTGCCCTTGGCATCGAGCGTCAGGACGGTGCCGGTATCGACCGCAAATTTCTGCTCGAGGACCGGGTTGCCGTCGTTGTTCAGGATCGGCTTGCCGTCCGCGTCGAGTTTCTTGACCCAGTTCTTGAGATTGACGCCGATGCCGCCGGTGACGTCGACGGTGGTCGCAAAAATCGGCGAGATGCCGTTGGTGCCGGCGACGACCGGGGCGAAGTTGACGAAGGGCACATAGGGGCTGGCCGGCTTGCCGGTCCACAGCGCCACGTTGTTCACACCGGACATGCGCGACGAACCCACGCCCATTGTGCCCTTTTCGGCGATCATCATCACGCGCTTATCGGGATGCTGCTTCTGCAGCGCCACGATTTCCTGCTGCGCCTGCGGCGTCATCATGCACTGGCCGTGCAGCTCACGGTCCGAACGCGAATGCGCCTGGTTGCCGGGCGACAGCAGGTCGGTCGAGATATCGCCTTCGGCGGCGACGTAGGTCACGACCTTGATCTCGTCCGCGACGTCCGGGAGCTTGGTGAAGAACTCGGCCTTGGCATAGCTCTCGAGCACGCCCTTGGCGACGGCATTGCCCGCCTTGAAGGCATCGCGCAGCCGGAACATGTCGGCGTCGTAGAGGAAGAACTGGGTCTTCAGAACTTCACCGGCCTGCTTCGCCAGCCCGGCATCACTGCCGAGCGTGACGTCGAGCAACACGCCGATCGAGGGGCCGCCCTTCATGTGCGACAGCAGTTCCAGCGCGAAGGTCGGCGTGATTTCCGGGACGACCGCCTCACCGAGGATAATCTCCTTCAGGAAGGCGGCCTTGACGCCTGCGGCGCTCGTGGTGCCCGGCAGGGTGTTGTAGATGAAGAATTTCAGGGCGTCGGCGCGGTATTCGCTGCCGGTGTCCTTGATCAGGGCGATGATTTCGCCGGTGAGTGCGCCGTCGTCGATCGGTTTGGGAGCGAGGCCTTGAGCTTTTCTGCTTTCGATTTCAGCGAGGTAATCTGAATAGAGGCTCATCGTCATCCCAACGTCATGAGGTGGTTGACGCTGGAAACGCAGCGCCACCAACCGTTATTGTTAAAACCGGTCTAAAGGCGAATTCGGCTTCGAGTACGTCAATCGCGACCGACTGACAAGATACTGCATTGCAGTAAAAATAGCCCTTTAAATTCAGCGTTCAACGGTCAAAACATGACGGCAGGCATGCTTGCCGGGCTGAAATGCTGGTTCTCACCCGACCTGTCGCAAAAAAACTCTCCGAAGACACGTCCGAAAGGTCGGTCTGACCCGCCACCGTCAGCAAATTGGTGGTCGGCGACCCGCCGCGCGTCAGTCGCGCGATACGGACAGTCCCGCGAGCAGCGGCGCGTACGCGGCGAGCCTTCCGGATACGAACTCGGTGAAGAGCCGCACGCGCTTCGTCTTGCGTGTCTCCCCCTGTGTAAGAAGCCAGAGCGTCCCATGCATGGGCAGGTCGGTGCCCGGCACCCTCACCAATAGAGCGTCAGCATCTCCGACGAAGCACGGCAGTTTTGTCATCCCGATCCCTTGCCGTACAGCAACGATCTGCGTCTCGGCGTCCGGGGTCCTGAACGGAACTCCCGTGGTGTGAACCTCTCCCTCGCGCGCCCAGGCCGGGAGTCCATGATTGTCTATGACGATCCACCGGATGGGATCAGGCGTGCCCGCACGCCACGCGGCTAGTCGATCGCGAGACATGTAGACACCGCTGAACAGCTCCGGTCCCTTCAGGCCGTGAAGATTGAGCGGCAGAGTCTTGCGGTTGGCGACAATGCGGATCGCCACGTCGGCCTCTCGGTTGGTCAGATTTGCCACCTCGCCGGTCGACATGATTTCCATCTCGATGTCCGGATGCATACGCGCGAAATCGGCGAGATCCGGCATGAGCAGGTGTGTCGCGAGGAACGGTGGAAGCGTCACCCGCAAAAGCCCGCGCGCGCTCTGGTCGCGACCGAAGATGCGCGTCTCCAGCAAATGCGACGACGCTTCCATCTGGTCCGCGAACTCGAGAACCTCCTCGCCCGCAGTCGTCAGGCGGTAGCCCGAAGGCAGCTTTTCGAACATTTGCACCCCGAGGCGTGCCTCGAGCTGGGCGATGCGTCGCAACACGGTCGCGTGGTTCACCCCGAGGCGCTCGGCGGCAGCCCGCACCGAGCCTCCGCGCGCGACGGCAAGAAAGTAGCGAACGTCATCCCAGTCGATCATGGTGCAATCTCGCACCGCGCGGCGCGCCTTCCAAACCCGTATCCAAACATGGTGCAACAATACGAGCTGTCATCATAGCCTATGGCGACGAGCGCTGTCCAATTCCGACCGGCGGACACCGATCGCCGCGGCTGGCGTTAGTCGTCCAGCCGGATCGATTTCGCACCACCGATGTGCGCGCTTCCGCACTCAACGCCTGACGCCGGCAGACCCATCTCCAGGTTCTCGGGGACAGTCCCGACACCACGACAGGAGAAGTTATGGGAAAGCTAGACGGTAAGGTTGCAGTCATCACGGGTGGATCGAGCGGCATGGCGCTGGCGAGCGCCAAGCTGTTCGTCGAAGAAGGCGCCTATGTGTTCATCACGGGCCGGAGGCAGGAGGCACTCGACGAGGCCATCAAGCTGATTGGCCGGAATGTGACCGGCGTGCGCGGCGACGCGGCCAATCTCGACGACCTCGACCGCCTGTTCGATACGGTCAAGCGGGTCAAGGGTAACATCGATATCCTGTACGCGAGCGCCGGCACGGGCGAAGCCGTGCCATTGGGCGAAATTACCGAGCAGCATTTCGATGCGACCTTCGGCCTGAACGCGCGCGGCACGCTCTTTACTGTTCAGAAGGCTCTGCCGCTGTTCAACGATGGCGGATCGATCTTCATGACCGGGTCAGTTGCTTCGCTCAAAGGTTTTCCCGGTTACAGCGTGTATGCGGCGAGCAAGGCGACGCTGCACGCATTCGCACGCGGATGGCTCAACGAACTCAAGAGCAGGAATATCCGGGTGAACGTGCTGCACCCGGGACCGATCGCCACACCGATGCAGGACCAGGTTCTCACCCCGGAGGCGAAGCAGATGTTCGAATCCCTGATCCCGCGCGGAACGATGGGTCGCCCTGAGGAAATTGCGGCGGTCGCACTGTTTCTTGCGTCAGACGATTCAAGCTTCGTGAATGGGCTGGAGTTGTCTGTCGACGGCGGCTTCTCGGCGATCTGAAATCGCACCTCGTTCACCGCAGGACCTCTACGCGGGCGCCACCGCGGACCGAATAACCCGGCGCCCTCGAAGGCCGTGAATCAATATCAAAACAAATCGGAGAAGATTATGAGCTACGCAATTATAGGATTCGGCAAGATAGGCCAGGCCCTCGCCCACGCCTTCGCCCGCAAAAACATCGACGTGACCGTCGCGAGCCGCCGGCCGCCCGAGGCATTGGCGCCACAGGCTCGGGCCATCGGACCCACGGTCGTCGCCAGGTCGCTGCGGGATGCACTCAAGGCCGACACGATCATCCTGGCGGTCCCGTTCGGCGAGCATCGCGAGGTTGCGAAGGCGCTGCCGAGCTGGAAAGGCAAGACGGTCATCGACGCGATGAACCTGTTTCCGGGTCCTGACGAGCCGGACGGTCTCCCGGCCTCCGCCGTCGTCGCGAAGGCATTCACCGGCGCCAGGTTCGTAAAAGGCTTCAATCACTTGGGCGCAGCCACCCTGGCGACCGATCCGGTCGTCGAGGGCGGCCACCGCGTCGTCTTTCTGTCTGGTGACGACGAGGACGCGATCGCTCCCGTGGCGGCCCTGGCCAAACAACTCGGCTTCGCACCCGTCAAGCTGGGCAAGCTCAACGAGGGTGGCGCGCTGGTCCACGCACGCGGCCACACCTGGGGCCCGCTCATCTTCCAGGATTTGTTCAAGAAGGAGCAGTGATCGATCTACGAACGTGTGATTGACGCCGAGAACTGGTCGCGCGCGCTAACGTCTTCGAGCAGCGCGCGACCGAATATTTGAAGGCCACAAAGTCGCGAAGGTTGGGGTGGGCCTGACGTATGGGCGCCGTTCGAAGAGCGGAGAGACGCCCGACTGAGCGTCAAATCTGCGGGTCGCTTGGAATCTATCGACTGTTATCGATGGCCTAGGATTCGTGCGCGTGTCCTCTGCTATCCGATACTACTCCACGGTACTCCCCTTCACTTCCACTCGATCGCCCCAGGCGGCTCGCTCGTGATGTCATACACCACGCGATTGACGCCCTTCACCGCGTTGGTGGTCCGCGTCGCGGCTTTATCTCAGAAACGGCTGCAGCGCGTCGATCAATTCGGTAGTGCCATATCGAATCTCGCCGGCATTTGGCTCGACGTCGATCAGGCCGCCCCTGTTGTGAGCCTCGTTGGCTTTGATCAGGAGTTCGGCGAGGCTGCCGGGCATGTTTCGCTCAAAGGTCACTTTCCATTGCGAGCGAGGCACGACCCGTGCGTGAATGGTGCGCCCCGATAGCTCGGTCAGCGCCGTCGCCACGTCGTTGGCACTATACCGGCGTGGCCCTTCGGCGTGGACAACATCCAGGTCCTTCTCGCCGGGCCGCAACAACAGGTCGGCGGCGATCAGGCCGAGGTCTGCAGCTGCAATCGTGGGGAACACCATGTCGACGACGTTGTGGAAGGTTGGCAAGTTGCCGGACGCCATGGCCACGGGAATAACACGGGCCCAATTGTGCATATGTTCCGCTGATCGCAGGACCGTCCTGGGGACATTGAGTTGGCCCAGCCGCTCCTCCAGTCCATGGAAAATAGTGGGCATCCCGATGTCATCCGTGACGTGCGCGCCGTAGTCGGAAATGGCCAGCACCCGTTTTGGGGACGCCTGTGCGAGCGCCCTGGCGATGCTGTCGATCGATTGCCGCAGCTCTTCAGCAGGATCCCTTACCTTGAGTGCTACCGGGACGATGATCTGTACGGCATCCGCACCTGCGATCGCCTTGGCGAGGGCCTCGGCATCCTGCAGATCAGCCAGAGCGATCTCGCACCCGAGCTCTTTGAGCGCCGCCGCCTTTGCCGCGTCGCGTAGAATCGCTCTGACCGGCACGCCAGCCTTGCGCAGGGCTATCGATGTCGAATAGCCGACGTTTCCGGCGGCGCCAACGATTGCAAACATGTCCAATTCCTCTCTTGCGATATGCAAGACTTAAGGAATGCAAGAGTTGGCTTCGCTCAGATTCAGACAGATCTTAGCAATTTCGGGCCGATTTCGCGTGCCGGCCGCGTAATATCGCCAGGGGTCTGGCCGAGGATGCGGCGCATCGTCGAGGCCATATGACTCTGATGGGAAAAACCGGCGACAAAAGCAATCTCACTTGCAGGCATCGTCGTCGTGGCGATCAAAGCGCGTGCGTATTCCGTGCGGCGGCGTATCACATATTGATGCACGGACATCCCCGTGCTGTTACGGAATAGCGTCTTGAGACGCGTGACGCTGACCCCGGCAACTTTCGCCAGATCGGCGAGATGAAGTTGCTCACCGAGATTCATCTCGATGAACTCGGTCAGCAGTTTCAGATGACGCGCAGACATCCTTGACGCACCGTCAGCTCCCGGGAGCGGACGACCGTCAGTGGCGGTTTCGAACAGCCGGACCGCCAACGCGCTCGCCAGATGATCGATGTAAAGCGGATCAGACGGTGTGTCTGCCTCGAGATCCGCCTTTATGGCCCAGCCGATTGCCTCAATGCGGGCGTCACGGAGTTGAAGACGCGGGACGAATTCGATTTTCGCAACATCCCTTCCGAGGTCCTCGGCGACCTGTTCCATAAGCGATGAGTGAAGACGCAGCCGGAGAATCTGGCAATCCGCATCGTCCTCCCAGGAGCCATCCATTCCCGCCGGAATGAAATCGATGTCGCCCGACTTTTGCACACGCCGCATCCGCTTGCCACCAACGGAACAATCTGCGTTGACGGGCGGACCGAAATGCATGCCTAGCGTATGCAATCCGCCAGCCGGTGCTCGCAACAAGCCACGCGGGATATTGATAAGAACGGCATCGAGCGCACTCCACGCTCTTCCGGCACTTGAAAAGAGGACCTGAGGCGACGGCTGCGGAGAAGGAAGTGCCATGGTCCGACGCCCTTTTACCTAGCGATCAATGACAATGTGGATCAGGCCACAAAGATCAAATCTGCAATCCTGTTAAATCCCCCGCCAACTACGCCAGACGACGCGCCCCTACTCCCACTCGATCGTCCCCGGCGGCTTGCTCGTGATGTCATACACCACACGATTCACGCCCTTCACCTCGTTGATGATGCGCGTCGCGGTCTCGCCGAGGAACTTCATGTCGAACGCATAGAAGTCGGCAGTCATGCCGTCGGTGGAGGTCACGGCGCGCAGGCCGACGACGTATTCGTAAGTACGGCCGTCGCCCATGACGCCGACGGTCTTCACCGGCAAGAGTACAGCGAAGGCCTGCCAGATGGTGTCGTAGAGATCGGCCTTGCGGATCTGGTCGATATAGACGGCATCGGCCTCGCGCAGGATGTCGAGCTTTTCGCGGGTGATTTCGCCGGGGCAGCGGATCGCGAGGCCAGGGCCTGGGAATGGATGACGGCCCACAAAAATATCCGGCAGGCCGAGTTCGCGGCCGAGATCGCGCACCTCGTCCTTGAACAGTTCGCGCAAAGGCTCGACCAGCTTCATGTTCATGCGTGCGGGCAAGCCGCCGACATTGTGATGCGACTTGATGGTCACTGACGGACCGCCGGTGAAGGACACGCTCTCGATCACGTCGGGATACAGCGTGCCTTGTGCGAGGAAATCCGCGCCGCCGATCTTCTTGGCCTCGGCATCGAACACGTCGATGAACAGCCGGCCGATGGTCTTGCGCTTCACTTCGGGATCGGTGACGCCTTCGAGTTCACCCAGGAACGTCTTCGACGCATCCACATGGACCAGCGGGATGTTGTAGTGGTGCCGGAACAGGTCGACGACAGTCTTGGCCTCGTCCTTGCGCAGCATGCCGTGATCGACGAACACGCAAGTGAGCTGGTCGCCGATCGCTTCATGGATCAGCACAGCCGCAACGGCAGAGTCAACGCCGCCTGACAGGCCGCAGATCACCTTGCCCTTGCCGACCTGCGCGCGGATCTTCTCGATCGCTTCCTCGCGGAACGCGCGCATGGTCCAGTCGCCGGTGAAGCCGGCTATGTTGCGCACGAAGTTGCGGATCAGCTTTGCGCCGTCGGGCGTATGCGCCACTTCCGGATGAAACTGCATCGCATAGAATTTTCTGGTGTCGTCGGCGATGATCGAGATCGGCGAACCCGGCGCCTTGGCGACGGCGCGAAAACCCTCGGGCATCTTGGTGACGCGGTCGCCATGGCTCATCCAGACGTCGTATTTGCCACCCACTTCCCAGACGCCGTCGAACAACGCGCAGGTGTCGGTGATCTCGATAGCGGCGCGACCGAATTCGCGATGGTGCCCAGCCTCGACGGTGCCGCCGAGCTGCTGCGCCATGGTCTGTTCGCCGTAGCAGATGCCGAGTACCGGAACGCCGGAGGTGAGGATCGACAACGGCGCCGACGGCGCATTATCGTCGAGCACCGAAGCGGGGCCACCGGACAGGATCACGGCTTTCGGTTTCATCTCGGCGAAGGCGGCTTCGGCCTTGTTGAACGGCACGATTTCGGAATAGACGCCCTCCTCGCGGACACGCCGCGCAATCAGCTGCGTCACCTGAGAGCCGAAATCGACGATCAGAATCTTGTCATGCGCCGCGGCCACATGGGGTGACGGATCGGCGGGCGAAACGGAGGCTTTGCTGGGGGCTGTCATAGCGAGGAATTACGCGACTCACGGCGGGGTCGCAAGGCTGAAAAGGCTGTCATGGCAGCCCTGCACCGGCCTATCCCCGTCATTGCGAGGAGCCCTTGCGACGAAGCAATCCAGTCTTCGCTTGTGGCCTTCTGGATTGCTTCGCTGCGCTCGCAATGACGGCGGAGGGGTCTCAGCCTACCGGCTGGCGCTTCATCACCGACACGAAAAATCCGTCCGTTCCGGTCCGGCGCGGGGTCATCAGCAGGCCTTCCGGGCTCTGATAGGTCGCGGCGGCGAAATCCTCGGCCTTGTCCCACAGCGCCGACATCACCTGCGCCGGCGGGACCACCGAAAACTCCGGCTGGCGGGCGGTAAAGGCGCGGATCTGGTCGCGGTTTTCCTGCGGGAGTACCGAACAGGTCACATAGGCGATCCGGCCACCCGGCTTCACCAGCGCCACCGCGCGGTCGAGGACCTCGGCCTGGTCCTTGATCCGGACCTCGAGGGCGCCCGGCCGCATCCGCCATTTGGCGTCGGGATTGCGACGCCAGGTGCCGGTGCCGGTGCATGGCGCGTCGATCAGCACGAGGTCGGCGGAGTTGTGAATGTCGCTGAGCGTATCATCCGGGCCCTTGGGGGTGCGGATATCGGCATTGTGGATGCCGGCACGCGACAGCCGCTCGTGGATCGGCGCCAGCTGGCGCTTGTCGGCGTCGGTTGCGATCAGCCGGCCCTTGCCCTGCATCATCGCCGCCAGTGCCAGCGTCTTGCCGCCGGCGCCCGCGCAGAGGTCGATCACCTGCTCGCCCGGCTTGGCGCCGGACAGCAATGCTGCGAGCTGCGAGCCCTCGTCCTGCACTTCGATGCCGCCCTTGATGAAATCCTCCTCGGCATGGATGCCGGGATTGCGCGCATCGGCGCCGAGATCGATCCGCAGCCCCAGCGGCGACCACGGCGTCTCGGTGGCCCCGAGATGGCGCAGCGAGCCCAGTACCTTCTCGCGCTTGGCCTTCAGCGTGTTGACGCGCAGGTCCAGCGGCGCGCGGCTGGCCATGGCGGTGGCTTCCGCCACGCGATCGTCGCCAAACACATCGGCCAGCTGGCCATCGAGCCATTCCGGATAATCGCCGGCGATATGCGCCGGTGCATCCGCCACCGTGCGCGACGCCAGCGCCGAGCGCTCCGCGTCAGACAGCGGCGCCGGCGCAAAACCGCTGCCGTCACAGAGCGCGGCAATCGTATCGACATCCATCTTGCGCTCGGCCTTGAGCATGCCGAGCAGCCGCGCCCGCGACGTATCGTCGTCCATGATCCAGGCGCTGGAGGCCCGCCGCCGCAGCACGTCCCAGACCAACCCGGAAATCCCGGCCCGGTCGCCGGAGCCGGCGAAGCGGTGCGCGGTGCCCCATTCCTTCAGCGCCTTGGCGGCGGGGACACGCTGGGTGTCGATGGCCTCGATCACTTCGATCGCGGCGGAGAGGCGGGCGGCGGGAGTCATGGCAATCTTTCAACGGAGAGAGGCGCGACGCCGCCCCCGATCAGATCAGGAGAAGCATCCGTAGCGCGAAGTAGAACCACATCGCCAACAACACAAGCGCGCTGGCGAGCCAGGCTTGCGATCCCCGGCTATTGGCAATGAACCCAGCGCCCACGAAGCGGGCGATGACGAAGATCCAGGACAGGCAGACCAGCACCAGATCGATCTTGCGTAGCGGCAGGCCGATGGCGATCAGCGCGTAGAACAGCAGATCGAGCTGCGGAGCGGTATTCGGCAGGTCGCTGGTATCCTTGCGGCTCAGCAGGCCGCTGCGCCGGCCGGTCCAGAAGAACATGCCCAGCGTAATCGCCACCAGCACGAAGACCGGCAACAAAACCCATTGAATCGACATTGAAATTTCCTCAGCCCGGGGATTTCAGAGCCGCGCGGCACCCCGCTCGCGCTACAGACCCGCCCCCTTGGAACATGACGATTAACCGGCCCAAGAGTTCCATATCGGTTCCATGCAGGTTCCGTTTCGGTTCCATTGAACCGGCTGGGCGGACCTCGACACCCATTTGCAGGCGCTGCCCGGCGGCGCGCCAGCCTCAAGAGTTCTGCCCGTGAGCCCTGCCATGGCCTATCTCGATGCCCTCTTTGCGATGCTGACGCCCGGCGACCCGGACAGCTGGGCCGGCCTCACGATGTCGGCGCTGGCCGGCGCCGCCGCGGCGCTCGCGGTGGCCATCCTGCTGAATCTCTATTTCCGAGCCCGGTATCGCTCGGTCCATGACGTGATCCACCACGGCGTCGCGGCGCTGGCCGTGCTGGGCCTGCTGGCCTTCGCCGCCACCGACATGCGCCACACGGCACTGGGCTATCTCGGCATCAATCCGACTAGGCCCGCTGTCGAATTCGAAATCCGCCTGCCCGACGCGGTCGCGGCGAAGATCATCGCGGAAGCCACGCAGATCGAATTGCATACCGACCGCAACCAGGCCCTCGCCGCCATCAGCGAAGGCCCGACTTTCACAAACAAGGGCGAGAGCATTCTCAGGGGTACGGTGCCGCTGAAATTTCGCACCGCGCAGCGTGTGATGATCGTGAATGTGCCCGGCGAAGCACCGCTGATCTTCAAACTGCGGCTGGCCGCAAGCCCGAGCCACTCCGCCGAATTCAGCCCGTGGCACCTAGTCGATCAGGTGATCGCCTCAGCCCGTGCGGGCAAGACGGCCCGCGCCAACGACGGCTATGCGATCAGATATCGCGTGATCTAATGTTTCGGTCGCCCGAGCCATCTGACTGACATCCGAGATGGCTACACTCCCCGCCAGAGGAGTTCCCGCCATGTCCGAATTCCGCTTGATCCAGATCACCGATACGCATCTCAGCGCAGGCTTTCCGCAATTCGTCGCAAATTTCCAGCGCGTCTGCGCGTTCATCGACGCGGCAAAGCCTGACCTCGTCATCAATAGCGGCGACCTTGCCTTCGATGGCCCGGGCCATCCCGATGACCTCGCCTTCGCCAGGTCACAGCATGACGCCCTTCCCGTCGCCTGCCGCTATCTGCCGGGCAATCACGATATCGGCGACAACCCGACTCTGGTCGCCCCGCCTCCGGCCCAATTGATCTCCGAACAAAACCGGCAGGCATTCGTGTCGGTCTTTGGACACGACCACTGGCGCTTCAACGCGGCTGGTTGGTGTTTCATCGGCCTGAACTCGTTGATCATGAATAGCGGGCTCGCCTGCGAAGAGGAGCAGTTCGACTGGCTCGCCTCGCAACTGTCGGGCCTGAACGGACGACCGCTGGCGCTGTTCATCCACAAACCGCTATTTCTGAATGCCCCGGACGATCCGGAACTGGCCGCGACGTCGATCCGCTATGTCCCGATGCCGGCGCGCCGTCGTCTCATCGATCTGCTTGACCCTGTCGATCTGCGGCTCGTCGCCTGTGGTCATGTGCACCAGCGGCGCGACTACATATGGCGCGGCGTCAGGCATGTCTGGGCGCCATCGAGCAGTTTCATCATTGGTCCGGAGGACAGGCAGGAGACGATCGGCGTCAAGGAAGTCGGGCTCGTGGAATACAGTTTCCAGCCCGACGGCTTTGAAGTTCGCCACCGCCGCGCGCCGGGGCAAGTCGACATCGATCTGTTCAGCGTTATCAATGCGGACGGCACGGTGCGCCCGCAGTGATGACAGCCTGAAGGCGTATTCGCCTTACGCTTTGTCGGCGCCGACACGCACGAGCTGCTTGCCGAAATTCGCGCCCTTCAGCAGCCCCATGAACGCCGTCGGCGCATTGTCGAGACCTTCGGTGATGTGCTCCTTGTACTTCACCTTGCCCTCGCGCACCCATTGCGACATGTCGCGCAGGAAGTCACCATGCATCGATGCGAAGTCGCGCACGATGAAGCCGCGGAAGTTGAGACGCTTGGTGAGCACGTTGCGCATCATCGCGCCGGCCCATTTCGGTGCTTCCGACGTAGTGTCGTTATATTGCGCGATCAGCCCGCATACCGGAATGCGTGCGAAGAAATTCAGCAGCGGAAACACCGCCTCGAACACAGCGCCGCCGACATTTTCGAAATACACGTCGATGCCGCCCGGGCATGCAGCCTTCAGCTTCGCCGGAAAATCCGGATCGCGATGATCGAGGCATTCGTCGAAGCCGAGCTCCTCCTTCACATAACGGCACTTGTCAGCACCGCCCGCGATGCCGATGGCACGTGCGCCCTTGATCTTCGCAATCTGGCCGACCGCAGAGCCGACCGCGCCGGAGGCTGCGGCAACGACCACTGTCTCGCCGGCCTGCGGATTTCCAATGGCAAGCAGGCCCGTATAGGCGGTCATGCCCGGCATGCCGAGAATGCCGACGGCCGTCGAGATCGGTGCCAGCTTCGGATCGAGTTTGCGCAGGCCTTTGCCGTCGGAGATCGCATGGGTCTGCCAGCCGGCATGGGCGAGCACGATATCGCCCTTGGCAAAACCCGGATTGTTCGAGGCGATCACCTCGCACACGGTGCCGCCTTCCATCACGCCATCCACCGGCACCGGCGCGGCATAGGACGGGCCGTCATTCATGCGGCCGCGCATATAGGGATCGAGCGACAGCCAGATCGTGCGCAGCAGCACTTCGCCTGCGCCTGGCGTCGGCACCGCATAATCCTCGATACGGAAATTCGATGGGCCGGGCTCACCGTGCGGGCGCGATGCGAGAACGACGCGTTTGGCTGCTGACATGGGACTTCTCCGTTTCTCTTTCTTGATCGCAAAAAAATGCGGCGCGCGATGATCGCGCGCCGCATTCAAAACGTAAACCGGCAAATATCAGGCCGTGATCTTCGCCAGCACCTTGTCGAATGCTGCAGCTGCGCTGTCGAGATCCTTGAAAGACAGACCGCCGTCGGCCGACTGCTTCTGCGCCGCCGTTGCCGTCGGACGGATTTCAGCCACCGGCTTGCCGCCGTCGAGCATCGTCAGCGGCGCGATGACCTGAAATTCATGCGCCTCGATCGGCTGATCCTTGAGCAGGAACACGCTGAGCGACGCGATATCGGTGCCGCGACGATAGGAGATGTAGCGATCGACTGCGACCGAGCCATCGCGCTGCATGCCGCCGAGCTTGGCATGGCCATCGGAGCCGAGCAGCTTGTGCGCCTTGAAGCCCTTCACGCCTTCGGACTTCGCCTTGGCGGTCGCTTCGGAGAGATCGTATTTCTCGGCCATCGCCTTGCCGACCGTGGCGAGCTCCGCCGACATGTCATGCTCGAACTGCTTGGCCTCGCTGCGCGGCTGGCCGATCCTGCGCGGCTTGTCGGCATTACGCTTGGCGAGCTCGGTGGTGCAAAGCTCGACCAGCGCCGTGACCTCGCGGCGTGTGGCGTTCTCACGCAGGTTTTTCAGTTGCGCGGTGTCGAGAGCCGCAATGCGTTCGTCCGTCCATTCAATGGCCATAGTATCCAACGTTCTTTTCTGCGGGTGTTACTTCGACGCGTGACGAGGTCATTGTCGAAAATGAGCATCACAACGCGACACGGAGCCAAGCTCCGCGGCCGGGTTCGTCCGGCCCTGGAAATCCATATCGGGACATCCATAGCCGACAGCGCACGTGACGCGCGAACAATAGCGCGTTTTCGCCGATCTGTGGGGCTCAATTTAGGCAGCGATGCCTATGCGGCACTGCGAAAGTGCCGCATATCACGCATATAGTTAAGCGCCGCCCGGATAGTTCGGGCTTTCGCGGGTAATCGTCACGTCATGCACGTGACTTTCGCGCAGTCCGGCACTGGTGATGCGGACGAATTCTGCCTTGTCGTGGAATTCGGTCAGCGTCTTGGCCCCGACATAGCCCATGGCGGCGCGCAGGCCGCCGGCGAGCTGATGCATCACATTGGCCACCGGGCCCTTATAGGGCACCTGGCCCTCGATGCCTTCCGGCACGAGCTTCAGCGTGTCCTTGATGTCCTGCTGGAAGTAGCGATCCGCCGAGCCGCGGGCCATGGCGCCGACCGAACCCATGCCGCGATAGGCCTTGTAGGAACGGCCCTGCCACAGGAACACTTCGCCGGGGGTCTCGTCGGTGCCCGCAAGCAGCGAGCCGACCATGGCGATGTCAGCGCCGGCAGCGAGCGCCTTGGCGAGATCGCCCGAGAATTTGATGCCGCCGTCGGCAATGATCGGAATGTTGTGCTTCTTCGCGGCTTCCACCGCATCCATGATCGCGGTGAGCTGCGGCACGCCGACGCCGGCGACGATGCGCGTGGTGCAGATCGAACCCGGACCGATGCCGACCTTGATCGCATCCGCACCTGCATCGATCAGCGCCTGCGCGCCTTCGGTGGTGGCGATGTTGCCGGCGATCACCTGCACGGAGTTCGAAATCTTCTTGATGCGCGTCACGGCTTCCAACACGCGCATGGAATGACCATGCGCGGTGTCGACGACGACCACATCGACGCCCGCATCGATCAGACGCTCGGTGCGCTCGAAACCGCCCTCGCCAACGGTGGTCGCAGCGGCAACGCGCAGACGTCCCTGCGCGTCCTTGCTGGCAAGGGGATGCGCGACGGCCTTGTCCATATCCTTCACGGTGATCAGGCCGACGCAGCGATACTGGTCATCGACGACGAGCAGCTTCTCGATGCGATGCTTGTGCAGCATGCGCTTGGCTTCATCCTGGCTGACGCCTTCACGCACGGTCACGAGATTCTCGTGCGTCATCAGTTCGGAAATTTTCTGGTTCGGATTGCTGGCGAAGCGCACGTCACGGTTCGTGAGGATGCCGACCAGCTTGCCAGGGACGTCCTTGCTCGCACCGGTGACGACAGGAATGCCGGAGAAGCCGTGCTCGCTCATCAGCGCCAGCGCTTCGGCCAGCTTGGCATCGGGGCCGATGGTGAGCGGATTTACCACCATGCCGGACTCGTACTTCTTGACCTGGCGCACCTGGGCAGCCTGGCCTTCCGGATCGAAGTTGCGGTGGATCACGCCGAGACCGCCGGCCTGCGCCATGGCGATCGCCATGCGGGCCTCGGTGACGGTATCCATCGCCGATGCGATGATCGGAATATTGAGCGGAATGGCACGGGTGGCGTGGGAGCGGATATCGGCGTCGGAAGGCAGGATGTCCGACAGGCCGGGCTTCAGCAGAACGTCATCGAACGTGTACGCTTCGCGGATCTTCTGAACGACTGCCATTGCCAACTCCATGCGGCGACCTCGGGATCGCGGTAGAAACCTCTGGATGCACCAATTCGACGGCGGCGCAGGACACCGTCGTCGAATCTGAACCCATAAGTAGGATTGGCGGTGGTCGATAGCATGCTGCTGCGCGAAATCAAAGCGCTTGGCTGCCATGCACAGGGATTTTAGGCGTTTTCGGCCTTCAGCCAGGCGGGCGCAGTCACGGATGATTTAGGAGGTATTCGGCCTCTCGCAATAGCCCACGCCCCGACAGGATGTTAAAGCGCCCGCAGCTTGGGCACTCGTAAGAATCATCAATAATTTCATGAATAAAGAACGCCTGATCCCGCTGATCGTCGCCTCCGCTTTGTTCATGGAAAACATGGACTCCACGGTGATCGCGACCTCGCTGCCGGCCATCGCCGCCGATATCGGCACCAGTCCGCTGACGTTGAAGCTGGCGATCACCTCCTACCTGCTCTCGCTCGCGGTATTCATTCCGGCATCCGGCTGGACCGCCGACCGGTTCGGCGCACGCGCGGTGTTCTCGATCGCCATCGGCGTGTTCATGATCGGCTCGATCGGCTGCGCGCTGTCGCAATCGGTCACGCATTTCGTCATCGCCCGTATCATCCAGGGCCTCGGCGGCGCCATGATGACGCCGGTGGGACGCCTCGTGCTGCTGCGCTCCATCGACAAAAGCGCGCTCGTCAGTGCCATGGCGTGGATGACGGTGCCGGCGCTGATCGGCCCGGTGATCGGACCGCCGCTGGGCGGTTTCATCACCACCTACTTCTCGTGGCACTGGATCTTCCTGATCAATATCCCGATCGGCTGCCTCGGCATCTATCTGGCGTTGCGCTTCATCGATCCCATCCGCTCGGAGGATCCGGAGCGCTTCGATCTGCTGGGTCTGGTGCTGGCCGGCGTCGGCCTCGCCGGCATTGCCTTCGGCCTCTCGGTCGCGGGCCTCAATCTGCTGCCATGGCCGATCGTCGCCGCACTGGTCGGCATCGGCACGGTGTCGATGACCCTCTACGTGATCCACGCCCGGCGCACGGCGTCTCCCGTGCTGGACTTCTCGCTGATGCGGCTGGTGACATTGCGCGCCGCAATCATCGGCGGTTTCCTGTTCAGGCTCGGCATCGGCGCGTTGCCTTTCCTGCTGCCGCTGTTGATGCAGGTCGGCTTCGGCCTGTCGCCGTTCCAGTCGGGCATGGTGACCTTCGGCTCGGCGGTGGGCGCCATGGGCATGAAGACGCTTGCGGCGCGCATCATCCGCGCCTTCGGCTTCCGCAATGTGATGACCGTCAACGCCGTGGTGAGTTCGGTATTCCTCGCCGCCTGCGCGCTGTTCACGGTGACCACGCCGCTGATGCTGATCCTGATTATCCTGGTGGTCGGCGGCTTCTTCCGCTCGCTCGAATTCACCGCGATCAATACGGTTGCCTATGCCGAGGTCGAGACGGCACAGATGAGCCGCGCCACCACGTTGGTCAGCGTCAACCAGCAACTGTCGATCTCCGCCGGCGTCGCGATCGGTGCATTCTCTGTGGAATCCACCATGCTGATGCGCGGCATGACCGAATTGTCGGCCGCCGATTTTGCACCGGCCTTCCTCGTGGTGTCCGTGATCTCGGCAGCCTCGGCCTGGTTCTTCTGGCAGATGCCGGACGACGCCGGCCATGAAATCTCCGGCCGCAAGGTGATTGATATTGCGAGCCGCAGGGGCGAGGCAAAAGCCGCCGTCAAGGCGGCCAGCGAAGGCACCGCGGATGCCAGGGATCAAAAGCTGGGGTGAGTTGTGACGCGCTCGCAATGGGCCATAGGTCTCGCCACGATCGTCCTCACGATCATCGCGGGCGTCATTTCATTCGATTATGTGAACAGGCGATTTCCGCCGAAGCCCGCGCCCGTTGAGCAGGTGACCGCGCAGGATGCCAAAGAGCAGCCCGATCCGGCTGCCGCTACAACACTGCCGGCCTGTGTCGAGCGCGATGGATCATGGCGCAACTGGTCGTGGCCCAATGTGCCGATGTTGTCGCCGAAATGCGAGAGCGCGAAGTAAATCATCCGACCGCAAGATGACGAGAGCCGACAGATCGCCCAAAGCGCGCCCTGTCATAAACTCCCCGCGCCCATCACCTTAAGCTGTCATTTGCAATTCACGACCAATCGGTCCATATATCACTAATGGAACATCATTCCCCTGTGCGGTTGCCGCGCGGCCGCCCCCGAGGTTTCGACACGGAAGCTGCTATCGAGCGCGCCATGAACGTGTTCTGGTCGCGCGGCTATCATGCCACGGCGCTTCCGGACCTTCTTCAAGCGACGAACCTCTCGCGGGGCAGTCTCTACGCCGCCTTCGGTGACAAGCGCGGACTCTTCCTGCGTGCGCTCGATCGCTACATTGCCGACGCCCTGCTACGAATCGACATCGAACTCGACCCGCGTGGCGCGCCGGTCGCTGGCCTACGGGCCTACCTTGCTGGTTACGTCGATCGGACGAGTGGCGCCAATGGTCGTCGCGGATGCCTGCTGGTCGCGACAGCCATGGAGTTGGGTGGCCGCGACCCGGAAGTCGATCACCGCATCGGCAGCTTTTTCAAAGCTATGGAGGCCAAAGTAGCCAATGCGCTGTCGCGCGCGAAAGCCGCAGGCGAGTTGGCTCATGGTGTCGAGCCTGCAAGCGCGGCGCGACTGCTGGTCTGCTTTGTCGAAGGGCTACGTGTCGTAGGTAAAACACGTCCGACACGAAGCACATCGCAAGCCACCGTTGACGCTCTTCTCGAACGCTTCATCAGGTAACGCGTCAAGGCGTTGCTGGTTGAGCGCACCTATATCTGGACTGAACAGTCTTGAATGGAAAATGTCATGTCGCTCATCCAGATTGTCTGCGCGGTGATGGTGCCCTTGCTTTGGGGTTATCAGTTCGTGGTCATCAAGGTGGGCATTGTGGAATTTCCGCCGCTCTTCTTCCTTGGCCTGCGCTTTCTGGCTATGGCATTGCTACTCGTTCCGTTCGTCAAAAAGCCTGCACGTCAGGAGCTCAGCCCTGTCGCCGCGATCTCGATCTTTCTTGGTGGTCTGAACTTCGGCCTCTTCTATGTCGGCCTCGGGCTCGGCTCTGGAAGTATTTCGGCCGTCGCATATCAACTCGCCACGCCCTTCACCATCCTGTTGGCTTGGCCGCTGCTCGCGGAGAGACCGTCTCTCATAACGTCTAGTGGGGTGTTGCTGGCATTTCTCGGCGTGGTCGTGCTTGCAGCGGGGCCTGGTCTGTCTGCAAACGCTATCCCGATTCTGCTGGTGGTCGGGGCAGCACTCGCCTTCGCGGTCGCCAACGTCTTAACGAAGCGGCACGGACCCTTTGACCCCCTGATGTTGACGGGGTGGTCCTCTCTCTTCACGGTGCCACAGGTGATGCTGATGTCGTTTGTTCTTGAAGATGGACAATTGACGTCCCTCGTCACGGCGGATGAACGTGGTTGGCTCGCGCTCGCCTACACTGTTTTCATCGGCGGAATTGTTGGATTTAGCCTTTGGTTCTGGCTCATCGCTCGCTGCACCATGGGCCGCGTGGCACCATTCGGTTTGCTTCTTCCGGTCTTTGCCCTGATTTCAAGCGTGCTGTTCCTTGACGAGCATATCACTCCAACGTTGATTGTCGGGGCGCTGCTCGCCATCTCCGGTGTTGCCATCACACAAGTGAGATCGAGCGCTCTACCAAATCGGACTTAGAGTCGCGTATGCGTTCACAGCCTAGTTGTCGTGCTCACCGAGCCGGTGATCACCCGCCACGCCGCGAAAACCCATCGCCAGCACGTAGCGCTCCGACGAGTCCTTGCGGCTCGCGGCCGGCTTCACATGTTTCACCGTCGCGAAGTCGCGCTTCAACTGGGTCATCAGCGTGGCGTCGGCGCCGCTCTGGAACACCTTGGCGACGAAGGTGCCGCCGGGCTTGAGCACGTCAGCGGCGAAGGCCGCAGCATCCTCGACGAGGCCGACGATGCGGAGCTGATCGGTCTTGCGATGGCCGGTGGTGTTGGCCGCCATGTCGGACATCACCACGTCGGCGAGACCGCCCATCATCGCCTTCAATCTGTCGGGCGCATCATTGTCGAGAAAGTCCATCTGGGCGAAGGTCACGCCGACGATCTCCGGCATTTCCAGGAGATCGATGGCGACCACCTGCCCCTTGCCCTCGGCCGAGCCGACGCGCCGCGCCGCGATCTGGCTCCAGCCGCCAGGCGCAGCGCCGAGATCGACCACCGACAGGCCGGGCTTCAGGAAGCGGTACTTGTCGTCGATCTCGATGATCTTGTAGGCCGCGCGCGACCGCAGGCCGTCCTTCTTGGCCTGCTGCACATAGGGGTCATTGAGCTGACGGTCGAGCCAGAGCTTCGACGACAGTTTCATTCTGCCGGCGCTCTTGACCTGGATCCGCAGGCGTCCGGTGGTGTCTTTGGCCATGGTCTCGTGCTTGCTTTCAGCTATTCGCGTTTCCCTTAGCACGGCATGGCGGGAAACCCGAATATTCGCTCTGAATCGGGAAAATCAGGCTCAGGACGCGCGGATCGCGCCATCCTCGCGCATCATTTCCACCAGCATGCCCTCGCGCAGCCCCCGATCCGCCACACGCAGCCGCGGCAGGGGGAACGCGTTGCGGATGGCGTCCAGAATGGCACAGCCACACAGCACCAGATCGGCACGGTCGGGGCCGATACACTGGTTGGCGGCGCGTTCCGCGTAGGTCATGTCGAGCAGCCTGGCGATGGTCTCGTCGAGCTCGGCATTGCTGAGCCAGATGCCGTCGATGCGGCGGCGATCGTAGCGCGCCAGCCCCTGATAGACGCCGGCCAGCGTGGTCACCGTGCCTGAGGTGCCCAGCATGTGCATGCCATCGAGATCACCGGCATGTTCGGCCGCGAACGGCGCCACGTGCCGGGCGACCTCCGCGATCATCTGCGTGTAGCTCTCGCGGGTGACGTGCTTGCCGCCGAATTTCTCGGCCAGCGTCACCACGCCGAGCGGGATCGACATCCACGCCTTGATCAACGGCTTGCCCAAGGGATCGGTGGGATCACGCTCGATGCGCACCAGTTCCGACGAGCCGCCGCCGATATCGAACAGGATGGCGCCGCGGCCCTGCGGATCGATCAGCGGCGAGCAGCCAATCACAGCCAGCGCCGCTTCGGTCTCGCGATCGATGATCTCCAGCGTGATGCCGGTTTCGCGCGCCACCTGGTCGAGAAACGCGTCCGAATTCGAGGCCGCGCGGCAGGCCTCGGTTGCGATCAGCCGCAGCCGCTGTGCGTCCCGCGCGCGGATCTTGTCGCGGCAGATGCTGAGAGCCGAGATCGCGCGGGCAATCGCGGCGTCGCTGATCACGCCGGATGTCGAGACGCCCTCGCCCAGCCGGATGATCCGTGAAAACGAATCGACCACGCGAAAACTGTCGCCCGTAGGACAGGCGATCAGGAGACGGCAATTATTGGTTCCGAGATCGAGCGCGGCATAGGTGTTGGCGCATGCGGCTCCGCGCCCGCCGTCGGCCAATGCCGCAACCAATCCCTGCACACCCTCGCCCGGCCCATGGCCGCCGCGAAGCCGCGTGTCATCATCCATTCAATCTGTCTTTCCGCGACCGTTCCGGCCGGCGTGGAAACCTTCTTGGAAATATCTTTCACGGAAAGTTTAGCAGGGCACAGGATCAGCGCAACCTTGGCGCACCCCCCCATGCCCAATCGTCCGTTGTCGTACAGGTCACGCTGCCTTATCTCAGGGACTTACAGGGGCGCGCCCCCGCGCCAAATCCTGGAATCATCCACATTTGATGGATTCATCATGCAAGATTTTACCGGCTCGCCCGTCGACAACGCCATCGCCATGCAGAAATACGGGGTCGGCCAGCCTGTCCGCCGCAAAGAGGACGACACCCTCGTCCGCGGCAAGGGCAAATATACCGACGACGTCAACCTGCCCGGCCAGCTCTATGCCTGGATCGTCCGCAGTCCCCATGCCCATGGCGTGATCCGCGGCATCGATACCGAGGCCGCTAGGGCGATGCCGGGTGTCCGCGGCGTCTGGACCGGCCGGGATCTCGAAGCCGCCAATTACGGCCCCTTCACCTGCGGCCTGCCGCTCAAGAGCCAGGACGGCACCCCGCTGTTCCAGACCAATCGCCATGCTTTGATGACCGACAAGGTGCGCTATGTCGGCGACCCCGTTGCCTTCGTGGTGGCTGAAACAGTCGCGCAGGCGCGCGACGCCGCCGAAGCCGTCGTGCTCGACATCGACGCC
The DNA here is from genome assembly GCF_900188215.1 of Tardiphaga sp. OK246. Classification (NCBI taxonomy): domain Bacteria; kingdom Pseudomonadati; phylum Pseudomonadota; class Alphaproteobacteria; order Hyphomicrobiales; family Nitrobacteraceae; genus Tardiphaga; species Tardiphaga sp. OK246. Next base: position 174,991 of record NZ_FZOX01000002.1, on the reverse strand, counting down.
CTGCCCGCCGTCACCGATTGCGAAGCCGCAACGAAGCCCGGCGCGCCTGTTCTCTACGACCACATCCCGAACAATGTCGCGCTCGACTATCACTATGGCGACACCGCCGCCGTCGAGGCCGCATTCGCCTCTGCCGCCCATGTCACCAAACTCGACATCGAGAACACCCGCGTCGCCGTGGTGTCGATGGAGCCGCGCTGCGCGCTGGCGACCTTTGAGAAATCCGGCGGCCGCTACGTGATCCAGGTGCCGACCCAGGGCGTCGCCGGCAATCGCAATACGCTGGCGAAGCAGCTCAACGTCGCGCCCGACAAGGTCCGCATCCTCACCGACAATGTCGGCGGATCGTTCGGCATGAAGAACATCAGCTATCCCGAATATATTTGCCTGCTGCATGCGGCGAAGGAATTGGGCAAGCCGGTGAAATGGCTCGACGAGCGCTCGTCCAGCTTCCTGTCCGACAGCCAGGGCCGCGCCCAGGATATCCATGCCGAACTCGCCCTCGACAAGGACGGCAAGTTTCTCGCGGTGCGCCTGAAAGGCTACGGCAATCTCGGCGCTTACATCACCGGCGTGTCGCCAAGCCCGTTGTCGCTCAACACCGGCAAGAACCTCGCCAGCGTCTACAAGACGCCGCTGCTGTCGGTGGACATCAAATGCGTGCTCACCAACACCACGCTGATGGGCGCCTATCGCGGCGCCGGGCGCCCCGAAGCAAACTACTTCATGGAGCGGCTGATCGACCGCGCTGCCGATGAGATGGGCATCGATCGCTTCACGCTGCGCAAGCGCAACTTCATCAAGCCGTCGCAACTGCCCTTCGCGGCCGCCTCAGGCGTCACCTATGACAGCGGCGATTTCCAGGGCGTGTTCGACAAGGCGCTGGCAATTTCCGATCACGCCGGCTTCGCCAGGCGCAAGAAAGATAGCCGCAAGAACGGCAAGCTCCGCGGCATTGCCGTCGGCTCCTATCTCGAAGTCACCGCGCCGCCGTCAGGCGAACTCGGCAAACTGACCTTCGGCGATGACGGCACCGTGACGCTGACCACCGGCACGCTGGATTACGGCCAGGGTCACGCCACGCCCTTCGCACAGGTCTTGTCGGCACAGCTCGGCGTGCCGTTCGAGGCCATCCGGCTCGAGCAGAACGACAGCGACCTCGTGCGCATGGGTAATGGCACTGGCGGCTCGCGTTCGATTACCGCATCGGGCCAGGCCATCGTCGAGGCCTCGGATCTCGTCATTGCCAAGGGCAAGGCTGCCGCCGCACATCTGATGGAAGCGTCCGAAGCCGATATCGAGTTCAAGGCCGGCCGCTTTACGATTGCCGGCACCGACCGCTCCATCGACATCATGGAACTGTCGCAGCGTGTGCGCGAGGGCAAGATGCCGGACGGCGTGCCCTCCTCGCTCGACGTCGATCACACCTCATCGGACGTGCCCTCGACATTCCCGAACGGCTGTCATGTTGCCGAAGTCGAGATCGATCCCGACACCGGTGTGCTGACCATCGTCAATTACGCGGCGGTCAACGACTTCGGCACCATCGTCAATCCGATGATCGTCGCCGGCCAGTTGCATGGCGGCGTCGCTCAGGGCATCGGCCAGGCGCTGATGGAGAAAGTCAGCTATGACGCGTCGGGCCAGCCGATCACCGGCTCGTTCATGGACTATGCGATGCCCCGCGCCGGCGACATTCCGCTGATGCTGGTCGGCGATCATCCCTCGCCTGCAACCACCAACCCGCTGGGCACCAAAGGCTGCGGCGAAGCCGGCTGCGCCGGCTCGCTCTGCACCATCGTCAATGCGGTGGTCGATGCACTCAGCGATTACGGCGTCACGCATATCGACATGCCGTTGACCTCCGAGCGCATCTGGCGCGCCATCCAGGACGGCAAGCAGAGCAAGGCGGCGTAAGCCCGACCAACTCAACAAAAAGCCCCGCGATCGGATCGCGGGGCTTTTTGCTATAGATGAGCAGAAACCCAAAGCCGACAGCGGCCTAGCTCTTCGTCCCGTACTTCCGCGCAAAATCCCGCCCGGATCGCGCAATGCAGACCGCGGCCTGGCTCTGATACATCGAGCCCTCGTTCTTCTCCGCGATCTTGTTGCATTTCGCACGCGCCTTCTGATAGGCCGCCTTGGTCGCGGGCAGCGCCTTCGGCAAGAACCGTGGTTCGCATTTCGACAGCACAATGGTCGAGAACGCATTATCGCCGGACGAACCGAGCTGGCAGAGTTCCATGATCCGATATGCGCCTTCGCAGCTGAACTCGGCCTTCATCGCGGCCTCAATGGCTTGGTGGAGGCCGCCGGCCTTCGCTTCGGCTGCATCACTGATGGGGCATTTTTCTGCGGCGGCGAGAACAGGCGTTGAAAAAGCAAACACCGCGAATAAAGCAACGCCAATTCCACGCATCGTTTTCGTCTTTCAAAATGACCAAAAAAGAAAGTCCCGCGGCTTTCACCGCGAGACTTTTACATTGGCCGTTGCCGCCGTCTAGTGCGCGAGAATCGCCAACAACAGGAGCGCCACGATGTTGGTGATCTTGATCATGGGGTTCACCGCGGGGCCCGCCGTGTCCTTGTAGGGATCGCCGACGGTGTCGCCGGTCACCGCAGCCTTGTGGGCGTCGGAGCCCTTGCCGCCGAAGTGACCGTCTTCGATGTACTTCTTGGCGTTGTCCCAGGCACCGCCGCCCGAGGTCATCGAGATCGCCACAAAAAGACCCGTGACGATCACGCCGAGCAGCATGGCGCCGACCGCCGAGAATGCCGCCGACTTGCCGACTGCGCCGCCCCCCGCAATGGCGTAGATGATGAAGTACACCACGATGGGCGACAGCACCGGAAGCAGCGACGGGATGATCATTTCCTTGATCGCGGCCTTGGTCAGCAGATCCACCGCGCGGCCGTAATCCGGCTTGTCGGTGCCCTGCATGATGCCCGGCTTCTCGCGGAACTGACGACGCACTTCCTCGACGATGGCGCTGGCCGCACGGCCCACGGCCGTCATGCCCATCGCACCGAACAGGTATGGCAGCAGACCGCCGAACAGCAGGCCGACCACCACATAGGGATTGGTCAGCGAGAAGTCCGGCAGCACATCCTTGAAGTACGGATACTTCGCGGCATTGGCGATGAAGAATTTGAGGTCTTCATTGTAAGCCGCGAACAGCACCAGTGCGCCGAGGCCGGCCGAGCCGATGGCATAGCCCTTGGTGACCGCCTTGGTGGTGTTGCCCACCGCGTCGAGCGCGTCGGTGGCCTTGCGGACCTCCTTCGGCAATCCGGCCATTTCGGCAATGCCGCCGGCATTGTCGGTGACAGGACCGAAGGCGTCGAGCGCCACGATCATGCCGGCCAGCGCCAGCATCGTCGTGGTGGCAATCGCGATACCGAACAGGCCCGCGAGGCTGTAGGTGACGAGAATGCCGGCGATGATGACGATCGCCGGACCCGCCGTCGACTCCATCGAGATCGCCAGACCCTGGATCACATTGGTGCCGTGGCCGGTGACCGACGACTGCGCGATGGACTTCACCGGCCGATAGTCGGTGCCGGTGTAGTATTCGGTGATCACGATGATCAGCGCCGTGACGACGAGGCCGGCGACGCCGCATTGGAACAGCGCCAGACCCGTATACTTCACGCCGGCCAGCGGACCGAAACCGATCAGCCAGTAGATCACGGCGGCAACGCCGAACAGCGACAACACGCCGGTGGCGATCAGGCCCTTATACAGCGCGCCCATGATCGACTGGCTGGCACCGAGCTTGACGAAGAACGTGCCGGCAATCGAGGTCAGGATGCAGATGCCGCCAATGGCGAGCGGCAGCGTCATCATGTTGACCAGCAATGGCGAACTCGCGAAGAAGATCGCGGCCAGAACCATGGTGGCGACCGCGGTCACCGCATAGGTCTCGAACAGGTCGGCGGCCATGCCGGCGCAGTCGCCGACATTGTCGCCGACGTTGTCGGCGATCGTTGCCGGGTTACGTGGATCGTCTTCGGGAATCCCGGCTTCGACCTTGCCGACGAGATCGCCGCCAACGTCAGCGCCCTTGGTGAAGATGCCGCCACCGAGACGCGCGAAGATCGAAATCAGCGACGCGCCGAAGCCGAGCGCCACTAGCGCATCGATGACAGTGCGGCTGTTGGCAGCGAGGCCGAGGGCGTGCGTGAGATAGGCAAAGTAGATGGTGACGCCGAGCAGTGCCAGACCCGCCACCAGCATGCCGGTGATGGCCCCCGCCTTGAAGGCGAGTTCGAGGCCGCCGGCCAGCGAGATCGTCGCCGCCTGCGCGGTGCGGACATTGGCACGCACCGAGACGTTCATGCCGATGAAGCCGGCTGCGCCCGACAACACGGCACCGATCAAGAAGCCGAAGGCAACGAGCATGCCGAGGAAGTAAGCCAGCAGCGCGAAGATCACGACGCCGACGATGCCGATGGTGAGATATTGTCGCTTCAGATAGGCCTGTGCGCCCTCCCGCACAGCCTCTGCTATTTCCTGCATCCGTGCGTTACCCGCATCGGCCTTCAACACAGAACTCGTCGCCCAGATCGCGTAAACGATCGACAGTGCCCCGCAGAGCACGATCACCCACAATGCTGTCATGGAATCTGCCTCAGTCCTTCCTGCCCGGCGCCTTGTTAGTTGGCGCATAAAAAGGAGGCCTGCCCAGCACGTGAGGACGGCCTCTCGTTTGATGAGCATGGCAAAATCGGTATCGCCGTGCAACGCTGCCAATGGGCTAATGCAGGATTTTTGGAGGGGCTCTTAACCTCTCCCCGTTCTGCACGGGGAGAGGTCGATCCGGCGTAGCGCAGCGAAGCCGGGTCGGGTGAGGGGCATGGCAGCGGCCCCTCACCATCCAGATCCAACGGATCGCGAACTGAGACGACGTGCCGGATGTACACATCCTTCCCCGCCCCTCACCCGCCGCGAAGACGCGGCGACCTCTCCCCGCGCAAGATGCGGGGAGAGGTTAGGTCCGCGCTTGCCGGAACAGTGAGGCTAGTCAGAAGTGACTGTAAGACAGGCGCTTCAACGCGATGTCCCTGCCCGCCTGGTCGACGAAGCGGGGCGATGACGCACCTGCAACAATCGTCCCGATGACCGCGACCCGCACGCCCGCCTGATGCGCGGCCTGCACGAAACCGGTCGTGCGATTCTCTGGGATGGTGCAGAGGACTTCGTAATCGTCGCCGCCGGCAACGACCGTTTCGAGACCGATCACACCGCGGTCCAGCAGTGCTGCCGCCGGATCCGACAGCGGAATAGCCGATGCATCGATGACGGCAGAGACGCCCGACACCGCACAGAGCTTGGCGAGATCGCCGGCCAATCCGTCAGAGACATCCATCGACGCCGTCGCGAAATCGCGCACCGCCAATGCGAGCGCGTTGCGTGGCTGTGGCACGCGATAGCGCGCCACGAGCGCGTCATGTGCGTTACTGTCACCAGCCAGCGCCGTCGCGACCGCGCCGCCCTTCAGCGCCGCAAGGCCAAGCGCGGCATCACCGATCGTGCCACTCACGACCACGCGGTCCCCCACCGCCGCGCCGTGACGGCGGACCATCTTGCCCACCGGAACGCGACCGAAGGCGGTGACTGAGACCATCAGCGGTCCCGGCGTCGAGACCGTATCGCCACCGAGCAATGCGCAGCCGAATGTTGCGATGTCTTCGCCGAGACCGCGCGCGAATTCCGTCAGCCACGTCTCATCATGTGTCCGCAGCGCCAGCGTCAGCACAAAGCCGGCCGGCACTGCGCCCTTGGCGGCGAGGTCTGACAGGTTCACCCGCAGCGCCTTGCGCGCAATGGTGTCCGGGGGATCGTCGGCGAGAAAGTGCACGCCCTCGACGATGGCGTCGGTGTTGACGACGATATCCTCGCCGTCGGCCTTGAGTACCGCGGCGTCGTCGGTCAGCCCGAACGCGCCAGGATCAGTCGCAAGCGGCTTGAAGTAGCGCGCGATCAGGGTGTCTTCGCCGGATGCGTTGGACCCGGCTGACATGATCAGTGTCCTGCGCGCGAAAACTCTTCCGCGCGAAACTGCCGGGCGATCTGGTCGAGCACCGCATTGACCATGCCGGTCTCGTCGCCTTCCACGAAGGCATGCGCGACATCGACATATTCCGACACCACGACGCGGCCGGGAATGTCCTTGCGATGTTCCAGCTCATAGGCGCCGGCGCGCATCACCGCGCGCAGGATCGCCTCGATCCGCTGCAGCGGCCACCCCCTGGAGAGCGCGTCGTCGATCAGCGGATCGAGCTTGTTCTGATCGCGCACCACGCCGGACACGATGTCGCGGAAGAACGCCTCTTCGGCGGGGAGATATTGGTCGCCCTCGATCTCGCTGCCGAGCCAGAAGCTCTCGAACTCGGCGAAGACGTCGTTGATGCCCGCGCCGCCGATATCCATCTGATACAGCGCCTGCACCGCGGCGAGACGCGCGGCACCGCGGCGGTTGGCCTTGCGGTCGCCTTTCGGCACGGGCTTCTTGAAGTCGGCTTTCTTGTCAGCCATCACTCAAGCCTTCGCCAGACGGCGCTTGATGCGCAGCACGGACAGCGCGGCGCGGGCTGCGTCCCCACCCTTGTTCAATTCACCGGCGCGCGCGCGCGCCCAGGCCTGCTCGTCGGTATCCACCGTGATGATCCCGTTGCCGAGGGGCAGCCGCAGATCGACGGACAAATCCATCAGCCCGCGCGACGACTCCATCGAGACGATCTCGAAATGGAACGTCTCGCCGCGCACGACACAACCCAGCGCAATTGCCGCTTCATAAGGCTTGCCGCTTTTCGCGGCAGCATCGACTGCAATCGCGATGGTCGAGGGAATTTCCAGCGCGCCCGGCACCGTCAACACGTCATGGGTGACGCCGGCTGCCTTCAGCTCGACGATCGCGCCTTCCAGCAGTGCATCCTGAATGTCGTCATAGAACCGCGCCTCGACGATCAGGACGCGAGCGCCCGTGATGTCGGTCTGGTCCTGCAAATGAGCGCGTCGCGCGTCTGCCATCGGTATTCCGTCAAATTTGCGAGAATTGGTTGATTGTGCAGGGTTTTAGGCGCAGCGGCGCCATATGCCAAGGGCTGATAGGGGCTGATCGAGCCTCGAATTATTTCATTTCGCTGAGCCGCGCCGCATAGCGGGCCATCAGGTCGACCTCGATATTGACCTCGGCGCCTTCATTCCATGCCTTGCCTAGCGTGGTGACGCTCAGCGTGTGCGGAATGATCAGCACCGCGAACTGCACGTCATCGACGGTATTCACCGTCAGCGACACGCCATCCAGCGTGATGGAGCCCTTGGTGGCGATGAAACGCGCCAGTTCGCGCGTGGTGCGGAAGGTGATCCGCGCCATGTCCGGCAGGTTCTCGCGCGATACGATGGTGGCGATGCCATCGGCATGGCCGGCGACGATATGGCCGCCAAGCTCGTCGCCGATCTTCAGCGCGCGTTCGAGATTGAGGCGGGTGCCCAGCTTCCAGTGCTTCGCCGTGGTCATGCCCAGCGTCTCGGCGGCAGCGTCAACGTCGAACCAGGTTTTGCCATTCGCCACGCCGGAGCCGACCACTGTGAGGCAGACGCCATTGCAGGCGATCGAGGCGCCATCGGCGATGGTGGTCTGATCATAGTCGCAGAGAATGCGCAGCCGGTGGAGCTGGCCCTGCGCCACTTGCGTCAGGCTCTCGATCTCGCCGATGTCGGTGACAATGCCGGTGAACATGTTTTTAGTCTCTCAATCTCGCACGCTCTCTCATTTCGTCATGCCCGGCGAATGCCGGGTATCCACGCCTTGCCCACGAAGGAAGGCGTGGATGGCCGGGACAAGCCCGGCCATGACGGAGCTAGGCAGTGGCCCGCTCGTAAATCGTCAGAGTGTCGCTCTCGATCGTCTCGCTAGCACGCTGCACGAAGTCCGGCGACCCGGTGATCGCCGATAGCGGCAATGCATCCAGCGCGGCGATGCCACCCTCGCCGATCTCCTTCGGCCCGCGAAACAGCCAGACCTCGTCGACCAGCCCCGCCGCCACGAAAGACGACGCAACTTTCGATCCGCCTTCCACCAGCAGCTTCGTAATGCCCTTCTCCGACAAGCTATGCAGCACGGCGAGCAAATCCAGCCCTGGCGGCGGCGCGATCGTAGTCGGCACACGCAGCACCTGCGTGCCGGCAGCGCCCAGCGCCATCGCGGCAGGCGCTTCCGACAGGCTGGAGGTCATCACCCAGAGCGGCGTCGTGCGCGCCGAATGCACGAGCTTGCTGTTACCGGACATGCGCAGCGCGCGGTCGAGCACCACGCGCACCGGCGAGCGCTTCATCATGCCCGGCAAGCGACAGGTCAGTTCGGGATCGTCAGCGATGACGGTGCCCATGCCGACCAGCACGGCGTCGCATTGCGCCCGCAAGAGATGCACGCGCGACCGCACCATCTCGCCGGTGACGGCGACAGGCTTGTGACCGGCTGCCGCGATCTTGTCATCCGGCGACACCGCGAGCTTCAACACGACATGCGGGCGCTTGTCGCGCACGCGGCGGAAATGCCCGGCGTGATCGCGTGCGGCCTGTTCGGCACAGAGCCCGACATCGACCCTGATGCCAGCGGCACGCAGCCGTGCATGGCCTTGGCCCGCCACGTCCGGATTGGGATCTTCAATTGCCGCAACGACGCGCGCGATGCCCGCGGCGACGATCGCATCGGCACAAGGGGGTGATTTGCCGAAATGCGAGCATGGCTCCAGCGTCACATAGAGCGTGGCACCGCGTGCGGCCTCGCCGGCCTGCGCAAGTGCGACAGGCTCGGCATGGGGACGGCCGCCGGGCTGCGTCCAGCCGCGGCCAATAATAACACCATCCTTCACGATGACCGCGCCGACCGCGGGATTGGGCCATGTCCGGCCCTGCCCGCGCCGGCCAAGCGTCAGCGCCAGCTGCATGAAGCGCAGGTCGGTTGCTTTCGCCTCTTGGGATTTTTGCGCGTATTGATCTTCCAGGATACGGAAGATCATTTTCGGACGACCACCGGCCGGCCGTCGTCGTCGGCATGCAATTCGCCGAGCACGGCCTCGAAGTCCTTGGCCTCGCGAAAATTGCGATAGACCGAGGCGAAGCGCACATAGGCGACGTCATCGAGCCCGCGCAGATGCTCCATCACGATCTCGCCGATGGTCTCCGACGAAATCTCCGCCTCGCCGCCGCTTTCCAGCTCGCGCACGATGGCCGAGACCATGGTCTCCACCCGCTCCGGATCGACCGGGCGCTTGCGCAGACTGATCGACAGCGAACGCACCAGCTTGTCGCGGTCGAACGGCACGCGGCGGCCATTGCGCTTGATCACCGTGAGCTCGCGCAGTTGCACGCGCTCGAAGGTGGTGAAGCGGAAGTTGCAGGTGACGCAGACGCGCCGCCTGCGGATCACGGCGGAATCTTCCGCGGGACGCGAGTCCTTCACCTGCGTATCGAGGCTATTGCAGTTCGGACAGCGCATTCCAAAGAACCTTCCAAAGAGCCATTCCTGCGCGACCTTCTGACCGCGCAGGTCTCCGCCTCGTAGCAGGCCTTACTGATAGATCGGGAAACGATCCGTCAGCGCCTTGACCTTCTCCTTCACGGCCGCTTCGACCAGCGGCGCACTGCCGTCGCCGGACTGCGCCACCGCGCTCAGCACTTCGGCGATCATCTCGCCGGTTGCCTTGAATTCGGCAATGCCGAAACCGCGCGTCGTCGCGGCGGGGGTGCCGAGACGGATGCCCGAGGTGATCCACGGCTTTTCCGGATCGAACGGCACGCCGTTCTTGTTGCAGGTGATGCCGGCGCGGACCAGTGCCTTCTCCGAGACGTTGCCCTTCAGGCCCTTCGGCCGGAGGTCGACGAGCATCAGGTGGTTATCGGTGCCGCCCGAGACAATGTCGTAGCCCTGCGCGCGCAGCGTTTCGGCCAGCGCCTTGGCATTCTCGACAACGTTCTTGGCATAGACCTTGAAGTCCGGCTGCAGCGCTTCCTTGAAGGCCACGGCTTTCGCCGCGATGACATGCATCAGCGGGCCGCCCTGCAGGCCCGGGAAGATCGCCGAGTTCAGCTTCTTGTGCAGCGCCTCGTCATTGGTGAGGATCAGGCCGCCGCGCGGGCCGCGCAGCGACTTGTGCGTCGTCGTCGTGGTGACATGGGCATACGGCACCGGCGAGGCATGGACGCCACCGGCAACGAGGCCAGCAAAGTGGGCCATGTCGACGAGGAGATACGCACCGACGCTGTCGGCGATCTCGCGGAAGCGCTTGAAGTCCCACGAGCGCGAATAGGCCGAGCCGCCGGCGATGATCAGCTTCGGCTTCACCTCCTCGGCCTGCTTGGCAATCGCGTCCATGTCGAGGATCTGGTCGTCCTTGCGCACGGTGTAGTGCACCGGCTTGAACCACTTGCCGGACATGTTGACAGGCGAGCCGTGGGTGAGATGGCCGCCGGCTGCGAGGTCGAGACCCATGAAGGTATCGCCCGGCTGCAGCAGCGCCAGGAACACCGCCTGGTTCATCTGGCTGCCGGAATTCGGCTGCACATTGGCGAACTGGGCGCCGAACAGCTTCTTGGCGCGTTCGATGGCGAGGTTCTCAGCGATATCGACGAATTCGCAGCCGCCATAATAGCGCGCGCCCGGATAGCCCTCGGCATATTTGTTGGTCATCACCGAGCCCTGCGCTTCCATCACGGCGCGGCTGACGATGTTTTCCGACGCGATCAGCTCGATCTCGTGACGCTGGCGGCCGAGTTCACCCTTGATCGCCTCGGCAATCTCGGGATCGGCCTGAGCAAGCGTGGCGGAGAAGAACGAGTCGGGCGCGGAGCCGGTTTTGGCCGAAGTGGTCATAGGGCAATATCTCCACCGCCGCGGCCTTCTTTCGGCGTGCGGACGGTCACGAGTGGCGATCAGGAAACGGTGCCCCGAATACCATATCTGGCTGGCGGGGCCAAGGTTTTGCGGTTCAGGGCGCGATATTTAGGCAGCGGGGTAAATGCGGCGATTGCACAAGCTGATCGGTACTCTCACTGTCATTCCGGGGCGATATCTCAGCGAAGCTGAGAGCTCGAGCCCGGAATCCCGACATGTTCAGCGCAAAACACCTCGGGATTCCGGGCTCGGGTTCGCCGCCTTCGGCGCCGCTCCCGCCCCGGAATGACGAGTGTGGGGCCAGCGTCGTCCAAGACCCCAATCGCCCTATTTCGCCAGCCGGTATGCCCCGCCCTTCTCTACGCTGCACTGGAACGCCGGGCGGGCATGCATCCGGCCAATCCAGGCGGCCAGGTCGGGATAGGCCTTGAGCCGGTCGAAGCTGCCGGCAACCTCGGCGACGAAACTCATCTGGATATCCGCGCCGGTCAGGCTGTCGCCAACGAAGAACGCGCGGCCCTGCAGCGCGCGGTCGGCATGACCGAGATGCCGGGCCATCTCGCTGTCGATCCGCGGCTGCAGCGGCGCGCCGGCCTCCTTCAGGCGGGACACATAGAGATTGAGCATCAGCGGCAACATCGCCGAGCCCTCGGCATAATGCAGCCATTCGAGATAGGCCTCATGCTCCGGCGTGCCCTCCGCCGGCCGCATCGCGCCCTTGCCGTAGCGGCGGATGACGTAGTCGACGACGGCTGCGGATTCCGCGATGGTCACATCGCCGTCGACGATGACAGGCGACTTGCCGAGCGGATGCACCGCCTCGAGTTCCGGCGGCGCCAGCCGCGTCTGCGCATCGCGCTGATAGGTCTTCAGATCATAGGGCGCGCCGAGCTCTTCCAGCAGCCAGATGATCCGCTGCGAGCGGGAGTCGTTGAGATGATGAAGCGTGAGCATGGGCGTGTCCTTGTGTTGTCCTCGGCCTGATCTGTAGACCGTCGGCGTGAGAGAAGTCTTCGAGGATTATCGCGCGGAAACAGCGAACAAGAAAATCTTCGCGAGCTTTTCCATGCTAGTTTGCCGATAAGGCGACTGTCTGTCGTTGTGGAGAGGTTCGGCTCTCCTTCCCCTCTGCACCAAGCCAAGCCGCCAACCTGAGGCTTATCGCAGGAGGTTGAGATGGACGATGTACGGGCCGCCCTGGAGCGTCATTGGACTGCATCGGACGCGAACGATTTCGATATCGAACATGACATCTACCATGAGGATGCGATGCTTTATTATCCTCAATCGGGGGAGCGCATCCGCGGTCGGCACAACATTCAGATGAGCCGGCTTGTCCAGCCAAACGAGAAACGTTTTACGGTTCGGCGGATTATCGGCAGCGGCGAATTATGGATCACCGAATTCATCCTGACCTATGACGGTATACCATCCTACGCGGTGAGCATCATGGAGTTCCGCGAAGGACGGGTGGCCAACGAAACGCAGTATTTCGCCGATCGGTTTGAACCTGCAGTCTCGCGCGCGCATCTTGTCGAGCGATAGTTCGAGTAGCAGAACCGCGACGACAGTGCTTCGATGAGCACATATGTGATGAGCGCATCGCGTCCCGCTCGTCATTCCCCACCAACTGGTGTGCCCGAGGGCAGTCCGGACTGCGAAGCGGTCGGCATGAGCCGGCATCCCGATGTGTTCAGCCACCATCGTCATTCCGGGGCGTGCGTCGCCGGCGAAGCCGGCAGAGCGCGAACCCGGAATCCCGACGTGTTTGGCGCTGACTAGAGACTCCCATGCTGGGATTCCGGGTTCGCGTCCGGCAAGTGCCGGCCGCGCCCCGGAATGACGAGTGTGAGGCGGACTCGGGCTGAGCGCACCCAAACATTTTTTCCTATCTCCCGTTGACTGCATCCCTAACTTGATTATATTCCCCTCTGTCCTGCCCCACCGAGAGGGGCGATCGCGATCGTCACGTTCGCGGGGTGGGATGCGGTGGACGCCGGAGATGCGGCGTTACGCGGTTCATGGGGGACGTCTGTCTTCGGGCAGGACGGATCTGCGCCAGCACTGCCACTGGCAAGGAGACGGCCGGCCTTGGATGGACAGACCCCTGGACAGTGTGACGGACGACCAAGTCAAAACGCGTTCGGCCTAGTCGCTTGAGGCTCCCTTCCCATCGCCTTGGGACTTTAATTCGCGATCGGAGCGTTCGTCGAGGCAAAGTGCAAGCAACCGAAAAAACACCGCAGGCGGAACGTCGGGCACTGGCTCGGCGCCTCCGAAAGTCCTGATGCATTCACTATTGCGGAAGACCGCATTCGCATCAGGCCCAAGGGTGCAACGGGCACCCGGCGTTCCGCACGCCCTCTCACAAGAGGGTGGGAATGCAAAAGACGACGGCGCCCCCGCGCCGCAAACAATGGGGGCGATGACGCATGTCTGAAAAGCAGTGGCTGTTTGACAGGGCGCCAGCGCTTAAACGCAGCGCTATTGCGCCCTACTCCCTCAAAGGCCGGTAAACCCGGCCTTCACCGGATCGTTGCTGCCATCGAGCTCACGCAAATAGGTCAAGCCGAACACCGTCAGCCGGTGCGGATCCTTCTCGCCGCCGTCGAACAGCGACTGCACATAGTCGGTCACCTTGGTGCGGGCTTCGTCCGATGCCGCCTGGGTGCGGCTCATCATCAGGTCATAGGTGTGCATGATGCGGTCGATGGCAATCTGCATGTCGTCATTTTCCCCGTTGGACATCAGAAAACCGGCTACGCAGCTTCAGCCCGTGCAGCCTGGAATTGCGCGATCGCTCTGTTCGCAAGGCGAAGCTTGTTGTCTTCGCCGCGATGAAACATCCGGACGATGATTTCGAGCAGCCGATCGTTGGTGAGATAAGTATCGGGGATCGCGCCGGACTTGCGCAGGTAGTTCGCAGCGATGGCATAGGCGTCGCCCACCGCCTCGACATTCATCACTTTCAGACCGCGTTCGACCAGCATGACTTGATCCCTTCCGACGAAGCGATAAGCCGCGAGAATGGAACCGGTTCCACGAGAGACGAAGGAAATTTCGCGAGCGGCAGAACGGAGCGCTCTCCTCCAAGGAAGCGCAGGACGGCAAGAGCCAAGGCGTCGCGCGAAGCGCGCCCGATGATAAACTCCGCAAAACCCATCAAGGCCTGGCACGAGCGATGCATCGCTCACGCATTTACGATTTCCTCTGGCTTATTTGACAGCCACGAACACACGGCGGCTGGAATTGCGCCGATCAGACCGAGTACCACGAGTTGCTTGCTGGAGCCGAGAAGCAAGGCCATCACCAACACCGATAGACCGTAGGCAAGAAGTGTCGTCGTCATGACCGCAGGCATGGATGTTCTGGCAATCAGCCAGTCGAGCAAAGCGACCAGGAGCCCCGGCACAATAAAGACGAGATACATGAACACCGGCCCTGTACCGCTATCCACCGCTGCGCCGGTCAGGATGTACGTCACTGCGTAGAACGCGACAGTCGCAACGGCAGGAAAGAGGAGCAAAAAGATCAACAAGCGCTTCATGAAATCATCTCCAATATCTCTGTGTCTGTCTTGGAGGTGTTTTCGTTCAGCAAGCGTGGGATGCGCGTAACGCCAAAGAAAAAGGCGCCCTGCGAGGGCGCCTTGATCAATTTCAGTGTCGCATGCGTCTTGCGCGCATTTCGATGTGCTTTCGGAGGGCAATCCGTCGGCAGTGGTTCGGCGACTTGGAGGTCGAAAGTCTCAGAGACGATACAGAATCTGGTCGGTCCAGAAGCGCTCGAGGCGGTGCAGCGACTTGTTGAGGGTCGCGAATTCCTCGTTGGAGATGCCACCGACCTGCTCGACCGTCTTGACGTGCTTCTGATACAGCGCGTCGACGATGTGGCGGATTTCCTGGCCCTGCGCCGTCAGACGGATGCGAACCGAACGACGATCGACGCGCGAGCGCTGATGATCGAGGAAGCCGAGTTCGACGAGCTTCTTCAGGTTATAGGACACGTTGGAGCCGAGATAGTAACCACGGGTGCGCAGCTCGCCGGCGGTCAATTCCTTGTCGCCGATATTGTAGAGCAGCAGTGCCTGGACCGAATTGATATCAGCGCGGCCGCGGCGATCGAATTCATCCTTGATGACATCGAGCAGGCGGCGATGCAGACGCTCCACCAACGTCAAGGCTTCCAGATAAAGCGGCTGAACCGGCGCCTGGCCCGGAACGAGATCGACGCTTTCCACCGTCGCAACGGTCTTCATCATGACACTACCCCTGTTGTCGTTTTTATCGACTTATTCGACGAAACTTGTGTCCCGTCTGATAGGGCCAACTTAAGGGGGAGCGTTTGAAGAACCGCTTAAATAAGACAATAAAGAGATCATGAATTTGAGACAGTGAATCTGAGATTAAGCCGGTGAAACAAGGGGTTTTCGCAAGGTTTGATTCACGCTGCAGAGCCCATGTTCCAGCTTTGTCCGCCCGATCTGTCGCATAGCGGAACAGCTTGCCTAAAATTCGAAACACTCGCGTAAGGTTCGTAACCGGGGCGTTAGGGTGACCGAAGTCTTACCGCCAACGCCCCGAAAATTAATTCGACAATTTTACGCAACTCCGCGCGTTCGCCCGTCCCAATATGGCGCCCGCAAAGCCTTGCGATCGATCTTGCCGAGGCCCGTCACGGGGATCTCACTGACGAAATCGATGGTCTTCGGCGACCACGGCGCGCCGCGCTTGTCTTTCACATGCGCCCGAAGTTCCTCCGCGGAATTATTCGCGCCGGCTTTCAGCACGACAAAGGCCTTCACCGCCTCGCCCCACTTCGCATCGGGAATTCCGATGACCGCAGCAGACGCCACCGCATGATGCGCCATCAAGGCATCCTCGACTTCACGCGGATAGATGTTGAAGCCGCCGGAGATGATCATGTCCTTGGTGCGGTCGACGATATAGAAGAAGCCGTCGCTGTCCTTTACGGCGACATCGCCGGTGTGCAGCCAGCCGCCGCGGAAAGCGTCTTCGGTGGCATCCGGCCGTTTCCAGTAACCATCCATCACCAGCGAGCCGCGCACGCAGATCTCGCCGGGCTCCCCTGTCGCCACTTCGCGCATCTCGGCATCGAACAGTTTGACCTCGACCATCGGATTGGCGCGGCCGCAGGAACCGAGACGGCCCGGCTTGCTGTCGTCGTGATCGATCTTGCGCATGGTGGTGATGATCTGCGGCGCTTCGGTCTGGCCGTAGAGCTGCACGAACACATTGCCGAAGATGCCAACGCCCTCGCGCAATCGGTCCGGCGACATCGGCGCCGCGCCATAAACGATCATCTGCAATGACGACATGTCGTATTTGGCGCGCAGCTCCGGCGCGTCGATCAGCGCATAGATCAGCGTCGGCACCAGGAAGGTCGCGGTAATCTTTTCCTCATGCACCACGCGGCAATAGGTCTCCGCATCGAAGCCCTGCACCAGCCGCGCGAAGCCGCCGCGCAGCATCACCGGAAACAGCGTGATGCCGGCGGCGTGGCTGATCGGCGTCGCGGCGAGATAGCGGATATCGGCCGGCCAGTCCCAATCCGCATAGATCGCCAGCGACATCGCCACCAGCACGCGATGCGGCAGCATCACGCCCTTGGAGCGGCCCGTGGTGCCACCGGTATAAGCCAGCCAGCAGATATCGCCGGTACTGCTCTCGTCGACCAGCGGCGCCGGCGTCGCATTGGGCAGTTCGGCCAGGAGATCGCGCGCGCCATCGAGCGCGCCGAAGGACAGCAAGTGTTTCAAGCCCGGCACGCGGCTGCGCAGCGCGAGGCCGCGCGCGGCGAACTTGCCGGCCTCCACGATCAGCGCGGAGATCTCGGCATCCTCGAGAATGAAGGCGTGGTCGTCCTCGGCGGCCATCGGATGCAGCGGCGTGTAGCGCAGGCCCATCACGGCGGCGGCTGATATCGCGGCCCAGCTCTCAGCGCGGTTGCCGGAGAGAATGGACAGCGCATCGCCCCTCTTCAGGCCAAGGCTGCGGAACAGGCTGATGAAACGCGCGACCACGTCGCCGAATTCGCGGTAGCTCCAGCGGACATGGCCGTCCGCGAGCGCAGGCTGATCGCCATAGCGGGCGATGGCGCTGACAATGATGCTGCCGGCGGTGCCGCCGGAATAAAGCTGGTTCAAAATGACCTCCCTGAATGCAGGGCCTTCTGCGAGGCCTCTGCTTGACGTCCTGAGCCTATGGCGGCCGTTCGCGCGCCGCCATCCATGCCAGCGCAAGGTAGCCTGCGAGAAACGCAGCCTGGACGCCGACGATCAGGAGGTTGCCGCCATAGATGGTCGGAAACATCAGCTCGATAACCGCCATGGACACCACGGTTGTCAGCCAGACGACGGCGCCCCATGGCGTCGCGAGCCAGAGGCCGACGGCGCTGACCAGCTCGATGACGGCGAAATAGACCGTGGCGGTCTGCCAGCCCATGGTCTGGACCTCGAAGGCGTCATCCTCGGTGCCGACAAAGCCGGTGACCTGCGCCCAGTGATAAAGGCCCTGCATCATCGAGACGACGGCCATCACGCGCAGGAACAGGACCAGGCGCCGGGTCCAGATGTTCTCGTCGGATTCGATGCGTCCGGACGAGATCGCCGCAACCGACATGGCATGGTCCCGCGACGTGGGGTCTCTCGACCCGAGGTCGCGCGGCATCTGCTCAGACATGCGAATGCGATCTCACGGGTGGGAACTGGACGGCTGGGCGATGGTTTGAGCGATTCATGGGGGCTTTTTGTGAGCCTTTGGGCCTGCAAAATCAATGACCCAGCCCGTCACGTCACGCGCGCATGACGTGCATGATCGCGGTGACGCCGGGGCATCAAGGTGCTAGACTTAGAACAGGTCGAATTTAAGGGGCTTTCGACCTCACGAAGGCCCGCGGGAGAGACGGTATTATGGCAATCAAGTTCGGGCGCCCCATCGAATTGCGCGATCACGCCCCCCGCCCGGTCGCTTATGACGCCCCCTCCCTCGGCCTGACCACCCGCCCCCGCCGTAACCGCAAGTCCGAATGGGCCCGCCGGCTGGTGCGCGAGAACGTGCTGTCCACCGACGACCTGATCTGGCCGCTCTTCGTGATCGATGGCGACAACCAGCGCGCGGCGATTGCCTCGATGCCCGGCGTGGAACGCCTCAGCGTCGATCAGGCAGTGCGCGATGCCGAGCGTGCCATGAAGCTGGACATCCCCTGCATCGCGCTGTTCCCCTATACCGACCCGTCGCTGCGCGACGAGATGGGCACCGAGGCCTGCAACGCCAACAATCTGGTTTGCCAGTCCGTGCGCGCCATCAAGAAGGAATTCCCCGATCTCGGCGTGCTCTGCGATGTGGCACTCGATCCGTTCACCAGCCACGGCCATGACGGGTTGATCCAGAACGGCAAGATCCTCAACGACGAGACCGTCGCCGTGCTGGTCCAGCAGGCGCTGGTCCAGGCCGAAGCCGGCTGCGATATCATTGCGCCATCGGACATGATGGACGGCCGTGTCGGTGCGATCCGCGAGGCGCTGGATGACGCCGGCTTCCTCGACGTGCAGATCATGGCCTATGCCGCGAAATATGCCTCGGCCTTCTACGGCCCGTTCCGCGACGCCATCGGCTCGGCCAAGACGCTGACCGGCGACAAGCGTACCTATCAGATGGACAGCGCCAATTCCGACGAGGCGCTGCGCGAGGTCGAACTCGATCTGGCCGAAGGCGCCGACATGGTCATGGTCAAGCCGGGCATGCCCTATCTGGATATTGTGCGCCGCGTGAAGGACACGTTCGCGGTTCCGACCTTCGCCTATCAGGTGTCGGGCGAATACGCGATGATCATGGCCGCCGCGAATAACTGCTGGATCGACGGCGACCGCGCCATCATGGAAAGCCTGCTCGGCTTCAAGCGCGCCGGCGCCGATGGCGTGCTGACCTATTTCGCGCCGCATGCCGCGGAACGCATCAAGGCTGCGCGCTGAGCGCATCCGCGCTCAAGCCTCGCCTGATTTACGTCATGGACAGTCTGTAACGATTCCGCGCACTTGTTGCGCGGTCTGGTGATATCCATGTGATGGACCGTGAGGATGCAAACGGAGGGATGCGTCATGTCTGATACCGGCCCGAATGCTGGCGGCCCCAACAACGGAAGCTGGCAAGGCGATACTTGGCGCAGTGCCGGTACCCCGCCCCGCGCCCATGCCTTCGATCCCTATGCGCAGCCGGATTTGTTCCGCGGCGTGCTGATGCGCCGCGTTGTCGCCTTCCTGATCGATCTCGTGGTGCTGTCGATTCCGATCGTGCTGGCTTGGGTATTCATTCTCCTGTTCGGCGTCGTCACCCTCGGCCTTGGCTGGGCGCTGTTCTGGCTGATCTCACCTGCGACGGTGATCTGGCCAGTCGTCTATTACGGCATGTCGCTGGGCGGGCCGCATTCGGCCACCGTCGGCATGCGGATGATGGATCTGCAGATGCGCACCTTCTCAGGCACGCCGGGCTACTTCGTGCTTGGCGCCGCACACGCGGTCTTGTTCTGGGCCTCGGTGTCGCTACTCACGCCGCTGGTGCTGGTGGTCGGCCTGCTCAACGGCCGCCGCCAGTTGCTGCACGACCTCGTGCTGGGAACCGTGGTGGTGAATAATTCCGTGGTCCGCGCCGCTTACGCCCAGCCGCCCGGCCGCGCCTACTAACAGCCGCGATTGACGCCAACTTGGCTGGGCAAAGCGATTGACCGTTTGCCCGGCCGGCGCGATGCTACGCCAAACTGCTTCGGAGACCGACGGCAACCCGTGACCCAGCACTCCCGCGACACTCCGCAATTCTACCTCACGGCGCCGTCGCCCTGCCCCTACCTGCCGGGCCGGCACGAACGGAAAGTTTTCACCCATCTGGTCGGCGACAAGGCCGGCGATCTCAACGACCTGCTCACCCATGGCGGCTTCCGGCGCAGCCAGTCGATCGCCTATCGCCCGGCCTGCGACCAGTGCCGCGCCTGCGTCTCCGTCCGGGTCATCGCCAATGAGTTCAAGCCGTCCCGCAACTTCCGCAAGATCCAGGCACGCAATGCCGACGTGATCGGCGAGCAGCGCAGCGCGGTGCCGACCTCCGAACAGTATTCGGTGTTCCGCGCCTATCTCGACCAGCGCCATCGCCATGGCGGCATGGCCGACATGACCGTGCTCGACTACGCCATGATGGTGGAAGACAGCCACGTCGAAACCCGCATCATCGAATATCGCCGCCGCGGCCCGGATACAGGCATCACCGGCCGCGGCGAGGACCTGCTCGCGGTCGCGTTGACCGATGTACTCAGCGATGGGCTGTCGATGGTGTACTCGTTCTTCGAGCCAGGCGAGGAAAGCCGTTCGCTCGGCACCTTCATGATCCTCGACCACATCGCCCGCGCCAGGCGGCTCGGCCTGCCTTACGTCTATCTCGGTTACTGGATCGAAGGCTCCAAGAAGATGGACTACAAGGGCCGCTACCTGCCGCAGCAACGGCTGGCCCCATCAGGATGGCTGCGCGTGGACGCGACAGGCGAGACGATGCCCGAGCCGCAGGATTAGCTGGCCCGGCTGACGACCGCCCGGCATCATCCGCGACCGTCCTGGATTTCAAGGCTTCAGCCGAAAAAGGTGTCGTAAAGCAGCTTGCAGTTCAGGATCACGATGATGCCAGCGATGATCCATGCCACCGTGGCGACCGACCGCGAAATTACGAAGTCACCCATCTTTCGCCGATCCGAGACAAACCGCACCAGCGGGATGACTGCAAATGGCAATTGCATCGACAGGATGACCTGACTGAAGACGAGGAGTTGTCCGGTGCCGCGTTCGCCATAGAGCGCGGTGACGACCACGACCGGAACAATAGCGATGCCGCGAGTCACGAGCCGGCGCGCCCAGTTCGGCAGGCGCAGCCGGAGAAAGCCCTCCATCACGATCTGGCCGGCCAGCGTTGCCGTTACCGTTACCGTCGAGTTGAGGCCGGATGCCAGCAGTGCGATCGCGAAAAGCGTCGATGCGATGCCGAGACCTAGCAACGGCGACAACAACTCGTAAGCCTGACCGATCTCGGCCACATCGGCATGACCTGACGTATGGAAGGACGCCGCGGCATCGAAGGAGTGCCGTCGCAATCGTCGAAACTGGTCGATCCGATCGTCACGCGCCACATTGCTCCGGCGATGTCGCGTCATGGAAGCCTGACGCTGGCATGCCGGACTGTCATGGAGCTCACGCGGGAGATCGCGAAATCCAGCGCGGCAGGACTACGCCGCGCGTAGTCGAGGCCCGATAAGCGGCATCGATGATCCCGGTCGCGCATGCGCGCTGGCAGGGCCGCAGCCATGGCTTGCTCTTCCGGCGCCACAAGCCCATTGTTACCAAGGATCCAGGGCCTGTTCGACGAGGTCCAGGATTAGATCGTGCCATCGCGGCTTCCGCGAGGTCTTGATCCATGAACTGCTCGTGTTGCGGTTTCGAGGTTCAGAGCGGCTTTGCGTTCTGCCCAAAATGCGGCGCGAAGCAGCCGGACCCATGCCCCAGTTGCGGCTACGCGTGCGCACCGGATTTTGCGTATTGCCCGAAATGCGGCGCCCGCGTCGATCACGCCCCCAAGGCCGGCAACCAGCGGGAGCCGTCATCGCCAACAATTCCGGCGACGGTCACGACTGGCGCCCGTTCACCGGCGCTGATGCTTGTCGAGCCCGAGCGCGCACCCCGGCGGACGCTCCATAAGGTCGACAGCGAAGCTAACCGCCGCACCATCACGGTGCTGTTTGCCGACCTCAGCGGCTTCACCACGATGAGCGAACGGCTCGACCCGGAAGTCGTGCAGGCGTTTCAGAACGAATTATTCGAGGAACTGACCGCAGCCGTGCAAAATTTCGGCGGCTTCGTAGACAAATTCATTGGCGATGCGCTACTCGCTCTGTTTGGTGCGCCGGCCGCGCACGAGGACGATCCTGAGCGGGCACTCCGCGCGGCCCTCGACATGATCAAGCGGACGGCGTGCTTGAGCGAACGTTCGAAGATATCTGCCGGATCGCCGCTCATGCTTCATATCGGAATCAACACCGGGCACGTGGTTGCGGGTGGATTGGGCGCAGGCGTTGCCAAGTCCTATTCAGTGACCGGCGACACGGTGAATACCGCTCAACGCTTGCAGTCGATGGCCCCCCCGGGCGACGTGCTGGTGGGACCGCTGACCTACCGCCTCACCCGGCATGCATTCTCGTATGAATCTCTCGGCGACGTTGCGCTGCGCGGCAAGGCAGGCAGCGTCCTGGTCCATCGTCTGAGGGGCCCGCTCGAGACACCGCGTGCGGCACGCGGACTCGAGATACTGGGCCTGAGCGCGCCGCTGATCGGGCGCGACGCGGAGATGGCCCGTATGATGGGGGGCCTTGATCTGGCGTGTGGCGGAGCTGCCCAGCTGATGCGGCTGGTTGGCGAAGCCGGCATCGGAAAATCGCGCCTAGTGGATGAATTCGTTACCCGCGCTCGCGATGAGGATCGCTTCGCAGGCGTGGCGATCCGGCGGGCCGCTTGCTCGCCGCTGGGCGAGCAATCCTACGGTACTCTTGCCGCAGTGCTGCGTAGCGCCTACGGCATCGCGCACAAGGCTTCGGCGGCAGAGGCGCAAGCCAAGCTAGCCGAAGCGTTGTCGGGGCTGGGCATGGCGACCGAAGAGGTCGAGCGGCTGATGCCCCTCTATTTTTATGTTCTTGGTCTCTGCGACCCCGACGACGCCCTGCAGCACGTTGAACCGGAACAGCTTCGACGGCAGATTTTTTTCGCGATCCGCACCGTCTTCGAACGGCGTCTGGCCCTATCGCCCCTCCTGATCATTGTCGAGGACCTGCACTGGGCCGACGCCGTATCGCTTGAGGCGCTGCGGTTCGTGATGGATCGGCTGGAGCGCGGGCGGCTGATGCTATTGTTCACACACCGGCCGACACTTGAAATGGACCAGCTCGACTCAAGTCGAATTAGCCATACAACACTGCGGCTGGCACCCCTTGGCATCGCCGACGGACAAAAGCTGCTCGCGGCGTTCTTCGGTGACGGTTGGAATGGATCATCCGGCAATCTGTTCAATCGAATTCTCGAACGCGCGAGCGGGAATCCGCTGTTCGTTGAAGAAATCATACGCGGTCTCATCGAAGCTGGCGTTTTGGAACGTGACGGCTCGCATTGGCAGATCAAGTCCGATGAAACGGCTGCTGACATCCCGGCGAGCATTCAGGCGTTGCTGCTCGCGCGAGTGGACCGACTGCCACACGGCGTGCGCAGGTTGGCCCAAGAGGCAGCGGTCATCGGGCCGCGCTTTGATGCGGCCCTTCTCGGTGCCACAGCGACCGACCCGGCGAAAGTAGAGGCAGGGCTTGAACTGCTGTGCGACGCCGAGATCATCGAGGAGATCGCGGGCGCAAATTCGATTTCGCTGCAATCCTATCGTTTCACGCAAACCATGCTTCAGGATGTGATCTACCAAAACCTCCTTCTGCAACGGCGCATTGAGATGCATGGGCGGATCGGTGCTGCCCTGGAGCGGCTGTGCGGAGATGATCCGGAGCGGCTCGAAGACCTCTCTCTACTGGGACATCATTTCTGCCTCAGCGCGAGCAAGCCGAAGGGTGCACATTACCTGAGCGCGGCTGGCGATCGCGCACGCGCGATCTATGCCAACGACGACGCCATCCGCCTCTATCAGCAGGCCCTCGCCGTCTTGCTGACCGCTGGCGATCAAGGACCGGAACGGCTTGTGCTATACGAACGAATTGCCGACCTGTGTGGAACGGCGGGCCGGCGTGACACGGCCGACGAACATTACCAGACGGTATTGGAGGCCCACCGCGCGGCCGGGGACCGCGCCGCCGGAGCGCGGATACTTCGCAAGCTTGGCCGTTTGATGTGGGACGCCGGCAAACGAAACGGGGCGGAGGCGCATTACGCCGAGGCGGCTGCGTTGCTCGAAGGAACGGACGCGCCGATCGAGTGGGCGCACCTGTTACAGGAGCGCGGCCACCTCGCGTTTCGCATCGGCGATCATGCTGCGGCCGCGAGATGGGCAGACGATGCGCTTGGCTACGCTCAATCCGTGCCGCCGGAGGTAGACAAGCAAGCCGGACTAGAAGCGGCTCGCGCCACCGCGGAGGCGCTCAATACCAAGGGGGTTGCATTGGCGCGGCTGGGCCGAAGCCAGGAGGCCGTTCGCGAGGTGGAGCGAAGCGTCGCAGTTGCCGAAGCCGCTGGCCTTCTCAGCGCAGCCTGCCGCGGCTACACCAATCTTGGCGTGCTCTACACGATGGTCGATCCGGCGCAAGCCATGGAAGTATGCCGGCGCGGTCTTGATGTCGCCCGCCGGATCGGCGATCTCGGTTTTCAGGCGCGTCTCCTTGTCAATCTCGCTGTCGCCTGTTGCACCTTCACGGACAGGTGTGCCGACGAAGGCGTGCCGGCGGCCGAAAAGGCGATCGAACTCGACCGTGCGCTTGATCAGCGCGAACATCTCGCTGTGCCATTGATTGTGCTCGGGCAAATTCATCAATGCCATGGCCAGCCGGAACTTGCCGCCCGCTGCTACAATGAAGCAATTGAGGTGGCGCAGGAAACGGGCGAACCCCAGCAGCTCTTTCCATGCTATGATGGTCTCGCGACGCTGAACCTCGATCGAGGCGACATGCCTGAGGCCGAGCGGTATTTTGCTCTGGCGCACGATGTCTGCGCCCGGCACGGGCTTGATCCCGAAGCGCTGGTCGTACTGCCATTTCTTGATTAGCAAGTAGAGGAGGTTGACCATGTCTGAGCATCATGTCGATGGGTTACTCCACCCGGGCGACCGCGCACCGAACATTGTGCTGGATGCGATCACACGTGACGGCAAGATCGCGCTTGATGACTTTCGCGGCCACAGCCCAGTACTGGTCGGCTTGTTTCGAGGCCTGCACTGCCCGTTCTGCCGGCGCCATCTCGCGGCCCAGGCGCAACTTGACCCGGCCCTGCGCGAGAAAGGCGTCGAGAGTCTCGTGGTGGTCAACACGCCTATCGACCGTGCGCGGCTCTATTTCCGGTATCATCCCTTGCCCAATCTGCTCGCCGCGTCCGACCCCGAGCGCGTCTCGCACCGCGCGTTTGGCTTGCCCAATCTCGAGTTCACGGAGAGCGAAACCGAATGGCCGCGCAAGCTGGGTATGAACGCCGTCATGAGCATGCGGATGGACATGCCGGGCGAACTGCCCGAGCCGATGAATCCGATGGCGGCGGCCGATCTTCTCAACACGAAGGACGGCTACGAAATAACCGAAGCCGACGAGCACATGCTGACAACTGGCCAGGGTCAGCTCTTTGGCCAATTCCTGCTTGACCGGGAGGGCATCGTACGTTGGAGCTTTACCGAAGTTCCTGAGGGGGGCAATCGCATGTTCGGGGCTCCCACTCCGCGAGAGCTGATGTCGGCGGCTTCCGAGGTTGCAGGCTAAGGCATTTCGCTCAACGTCGCCTTGGAGGCCGATCCACTCAGCCTGCAAACGCATATTGTCGCCGAAGGAAGCATCTACGCTTTGCTGGGACCCTATGCAGTCACCGCGGCATCGAAGGATGTGTCGTCTGCAATCGTCGAAACTGGTCGATTCTGTCGTCACGCGCCACATTGCTCAGGCGATGTCGCGTCACGGAAGCCTGACGCTGGCATGCCGGACTGTCATGGAGCTCACGCGGGAGATTGCGAAATCCAGCGCGGCAGGATTACGTCGCACATAGCCACAAAGGCCAGTCCCCTTCACCAAAGTCTGGTGGCATCATCTGCAGCTGCCTTAAATTTCAAGGCTTCAGCCGAGCAAGGTGTCGTAAAGCAGCTTGCAGTTCAGGATCACGATAATGCCAGCGATGATCCACGCCACCGTGGCGACCGACCGCGAAATTACGAAGTCACCCATCTTTCGCCGATCCGAGACAAACCGCACCAGCGGGATGACTGCAAATGGCAATTGCATCGACAGGATGACCTGACTGAAGACGAGGAGTTGTCCGGTGCCGCGTTCGCCATAGAGCGCAGTGACGACCACGACCGGGATGATCGCGATGCCGCGAGTCACGAGCCGGCGCGCCCAGTTCGGCAGGCGCAGCCGGAGAAAGCCTTCCATCACGATCTGGCCGGCCAGCGTCGCCGTCACCGTCGAGTTGAGACCGGATGCCAGCAGTGCGATCGCGAAAAGCGTCGATGCGATACCGAGGCCTAGCAACGGCGACAACAGCTCGTAAGCCTGACCGATCTCGGCCACATCGGCATGGCCTGACGTATGGAACGTCGCGGCGGCGACGATGAGGATCGCCGCGTTGATGAACAGCGCCAGCATCAGCGCGATGGTGCTGTCCGTCGTCGCCCACTTGATCGCGTCGCGGCGGCCCTCATCGGTGCGCGGATAGGCACGGGTCTGCACGATCGACGAATGCAGATAGAGGTTATGCGGCATCACGGTTGCGCCGATGATGCCGATCGCAATGTAGAGCATTTCGGGATTGGTCACGATCGCGGTGGACGGCAGGAAGCCGCTCAGCACTGCAGCCACGGGCGGTGCCGCAGCGACAATCTGAACCGTGAAACAGACCGCGATGACGATGAGCAGCGCGATCACGAAAGCTTCGAGAAAACGGAAACCCTTGTTCATCAGCAACAGCAGCAGAAAGGCATCCAGCGCAGTGATGAGCGCGCCCCCGATCAGCGGAATGCCGAACAGCAGCTGCAGCGCAATCGCGGTACCGATCACTTCCGCCAGATCGCAGGCGATGATCGCCGTCTCGCAGGCCAGCCACAGCATGATGTTGACCGGCCGGGAAAAGCTGTCGCGGCAGGCCTGCGCCAGGTCGCGGTCGGTGACGATTCCCAGACGCGCGGCCAATGCCTGCAGCAGGATCGCCATCACGTTCGACAGCAGGATCACCGAGAGCAGCGTGTAGCCGAATTTCGAGCCACCTGCGAGATCGGTCGCCCAGTTGCCGGGGTCCATATAGCCGACCGAGACCATGTAACCCGGTCCCGCGAATGCCAGCAGCCGGCGAAACCAGTGGCCGCCGATCGGAACCGGGATCGACGAATTGACCTCCGAGAGGCTGCGCCGGAAATCCCCGCCAAGGCCGGAGCGCCAGCCGGCCGCGTCTGGAACGCTGCCGGGGATTGGAGACGTTGACGAATCGGGCGAGGTTTTCGGCGAAAGTGCATCCATCAGAGCTGCATAGAGCAATCCCTCCCTTGTTGCAACTCATTTGCAACTGCATCTAGCCGGTTGGTGGGCACTCCCTGTCACGGCGTGTGTTCAGTAATCGGGTGGCTGCGTGCTCGTCCGGACCCCATGGTGGCTGTCACAGACAGGAATCGCCATGCCCCGCACGCCGACTGACCGACTGCCACCAACCTTCAACCGCCTCGCCTGGTCGAACCTCGCGGCGCAGTCGGCCGAGCAGATCGCACTGGCGGCGGCGCCGATCGTCGCGGTGCTGCTGCTCGGCGTCGGCGAAGGCCAGACCGGATTGCTGCAGACCGCGCTGACCCTGCCCTTCGTGCTGTTCGCCATTCCCGCCGGCCTGCTCGCCGACAGGATGTCGCGCCGCACGCTGATGGCCGGAGCTGAGGCGCTGCGCGCGATCGCGTTGTTGCTGACGCTGGGGCTGATCTGGTTTGGCACGCTGACGATGCCGCTGCTCGCTTTGCTCGGCTTCGTCGCGGTGTGCGGCACCGTGGTCTACAGCGTCGCCGCGCCGTCCCTCGTGCCATCGCTGGTCGTGCCGCAATTGCTCGGCGCGGCGAATGCGCGGATCGAACTCGCGCGTACCGTGGCCTTTGCAAGCGGTCCTGCCATCGGCGGCGCGCTCGTCGGCTTCACAGGCGCCGCGCCTGCCTTCGGCTTTGCCGCAGCGCTGTCGATCATCGCTGTCGCCTTGTTATCGGGCATCCATGAGCCCCCGCGCACGACAGTACAGCGACGCAATCCGGTGCAGGACATCGCCGAAGGTCTGTCCTTCGTCTGTTATCACCAGTATTTGCGACCGGTCTTCATCACACAGTTCATCTTCAGCGCCGCATCCTTCATGGTGCTGGCAGTGTTCGTGCCTTACGCGGTTCGCCATCTCGGCCTCTCCGCCTCCGGCGTCGGCGTGACACTCGCGATGTATGGCGTCGGCATGGTGGTCGGCGCCCTACTGGCGACGCGCGTGATGAGGCGGCTGCCGTTCGGCACGGTGATCGCGCTTGGCCCCGTCACCGGCTTCGTTGCCTCCGTTGTGATGGCACTGACCACATGGATCCCCTCGCCGGCTTTGGCGGGCCTGAGCTTCTTCCTGCTCGGCGTCGGTCCGATCCTGTGGGTGATCTCCACCGCGACGTTGCGACAGTCGGTAACGCCGCCGAGCCTGCTCGGACGCGTCTCCGCGATCAACACCCTGAGCTATGGCGCCCGCCCGATCGGAACCGGCATCGCTGCCGTTATCGGCGGGCTCTATCACGCGGAGGCGTGCCTCTATCTCGCCGTCGCGGGTTTCGCCTGGCAGGCCGTGGTGATCCTGACTTCGCCCGCAGTGACGCTGGAACGGCAGCCAGACATGATCGGCGATGTGACCGGATGTGTTCCGACGAAAGTCTAACAGGCTTGGTGTAGTTCATCTGTAGTTCGCACTCGCTCATGATCTCCCCGCACCGCAGCACGGCTAGTTAGTGTAGTTACGCCGCGTCGAAGCGTCGCAGCAAAGCGAACTTTCTTGCCAAAGCGGCAAGCAAGCCTTTGTCTTGTCACCAATCAACAAGGTCAGTCCGCAAAAGGACGACCATTCGGGGAGAACACAATGGCTTCATCCAAGGACAGGACTCCGTCTCGGCGCCGTTTTCTGAAGGTCGCCACCGCCGGTGCCGCTGCAAGCGTCGTCGCACCGGCAATCGCCCAGGCGCAGGGCCCGATCAGCATGCGCTGGCAGAGCACCTGGCCGGCCAAGGACATCTTCCACGAATACGCGCTCGACTACGCCAAGAAGGTCAACGACATGACCGGTGGCGACCTGAAGATCGAGGTGCTTCCGGCTGGCGCCGTAGTCCCGGCCTTCGGCCTGCTCGATGCGGTCTCCAAAGGCACGCTCGACGGCGGCCACGGCGTGATGGTCTATCACTACGGCAAGCAGACCGCGCTGGCGCTGTGGGGCTCTGGCCCGGCCTATGCGATGGATGCCAACATGCTGCTGGCCTGGCACAAATTTGGCGGCGGCAAGGAGCTTCTGGCAAAGCTCTATGCATCGATCAATGCCAATGTCGTGTCACTTCCCTACGGGCCGATGCCGACCCAGCCACTCGGCTGGTTCAAAAAGCCGGTGACCAAGGCCGATGATCTCAAGGGTGTGAAATTCCGCACCGTCGGCATCTCCATCGACGTGTTTACCGGCCTTGGTGCAGCAGTGAACGCATTGCCCGGCGGCGAAATCGTCTCGGCGATGGATCGCGGCCTGCTCGATGCGGCCGAGTTCAACAACGCTTCGTCGGACCGCATCCTTGGATTCCCCGACGTATCCAAGACCTGCATGCTGCAGAGCTATCACCAGAATGCTGAACAGTTCGAAATCCTGTTCAACAAGACCAAATATGACGCCCTGCCCGAGAAGCTGCGGGCGATCATCGCGGGCGCCGCCGATGCGGCCGGTCAGGAAATGTCCTGGAAGGCCATCGACCGCTATTCGCAGGACTACGCGGAGATGCAGAGCAAGGACAAGGTCAAGTTCTACAAGACACCTGACTCGATCCTGCAGAAGCAGCTTGAGGTCTATGACGAGGTCGTCGCCAAGAAATCGGCCGAGAATCCCCTGTTCAAGGAAATCTCCGAGTCCCAGCAGGCCTTCGCCAAGCGCGCCACGCAGTGGGAGCAGGACACGGTCGTGAATCGCCGCATGGCCTACAACCATTACTTCGGCCCGAACGCGAAGAAGAAGACCTGACGTCTCGCGGCACACGTATCTCGCATCATCCGGGACCCTCTCCCGGATGATGCTTTGCTGTTGCCTGATATCGCCGATCTTCACCTGCCCACATGTCCTGTAGACTGGTCTCCATGAAATGACCGCCGAGCGTTTCCTGCAATCTATCGACGGTATCAGTACATTCGCCGGCAAGGCCGCGGCCTGGCTCATTTTGGGATTGATGGGCCTCGTCTGCGCCGAAGTGTTCAAGCGCTATATGCTGAACATGCCGACGGCATGGATCTTCGACGCGTCGAACATGCTCTATGGCACGCTATTCATGCTGTGCGGCGCCTATACGCTGGCGCAGAACGGTCATGTCCGTGGCGACTTTCTATACAGCTCGATGCGGCCGCGCACGCAGGCCTCGCTCGATCTCGTTCTCTACATCGTGTTCTTCCTGCCGGGCATCGCCGCGCTGGTCTATGCGGGCTGGGACTATGCGGGCGACAGCTGGCGCATCCGCGAGCATTCCAACGTCACGGCGGACGGACCGCCCGTCTATCATTTCAAGGCGATGATCCCGCTAGCCGGCGCGTTGCTGTTGTTGCAGGGCATGGCTGAAATCACCCGCGCCGCGATTTGCCTGAAGACAGGAGTGTGGCCGAACCGGCTCAAGGACGTGTCCGAAATCGATGTCGTCGAGGAGCAGCTCGCGCATAGCGAACACGTCGATGATGACGTGCGCAGGAATGCCATCGCGCAGGCGCAAGAGATCGAGGAAAGCGCACGCCAGCGCGGCATGGGCGGAGAGACGCAAAAATGAGCGATCCTGCACTCGGCCTCCTGATGCTCGGCCTCATCGTTGTCGTGATCATGCTGGGCTTCCCCACGGCCTTCACGTTGATGGGTCTCGGCATGTTCTTCGGCTTCTTCGCCTATTACCGCGCGGGTGAGTCCTGGGCCGACAACCACATCTTCGACCTGATGGTCCAGCGCACCTATGGCGCCATGACCAACGACGTCCTGATCTCCATTCCGCTCTTCGTGCTGATGGGCTATGTGATGGAACGCGGCGCGCTGGTCGACAAGATGTTCTATTCGATCCAGCTCGCCTTCCGCCGCGTCCCGGCCTCGCTGGCGGTGGCGACGCTGATCGTCTGCACTTTCTGGGGCATCGCATCCGGTCTGGTCGGCGCCGTCGTCGTACTGATGGGCGTGATCGCCTTCAATCCGATGCTGAAGGCCGGCTACGACGTCAAGCTGGCGTCCGGCGTGATCACGGCCGGCGGCACGCTGGGCATCCTGATCCCGCCATCGGTGATGATCATCGTCTATGCCGCCGTCGCCGGACAGTCTGTCGTGAAGCTCTATGCCGCTGCGATGTTTCCGGGCTTCTTTCTGGCCTTCCTCTATCTCGTCTACATCATCGGCTGGGCGCTCATTAACCCGAAGATCGCGCCGAAGCTGCCCGAGAGCGAAACGCGCGTGCCCGTCCGGCCGTGGATCGCCGATCTGCAGCAAGCCTATTCGCATAAGATGCTGCCGGCTTTGCTGACGGCAGCCGTGGCGCCGTCGCGCGCGATGGCCCTGACCATGGATGGCGCACGGATCACCTATGCGACGATCCTGAAGAATCTCGGTTTTGCATTGGTGCCACTGATCCTGGCGCTGACCACGCTATGGGCCGCGTGGTGGTATGTCGTCATCCATCCGCAGCCCGACGCCCCCGCACCCGCCGCGATCACCGAGCGGGTTCAGTCCGGCGGCACGGTCGCACCGGAAGAAGAAAAACTGGAGGAGCTGGGCGCCGCCCAGTCCGGCTCGGCAAAAGAGAATGAACCGGAAGTGTTGCAGCAGATGGGCAATGCCGATTTGCAAAACAGTCCGACGAATGCGCCGGTCGATGCCGGGCCGCCGCCGGAATTCTACACCTACTTCGCCTTCACAGCAGCCATCATCGCACTGATGCTGTTCTATTATTACTGGACCATGGGCGCCGCGCAGTTCGAGGTATTGCGACTGCTGACATCGTCCGTCATGCCGCTCGGCATTCTGACCGCCATCGTATTGGCCGTGATCCTGCTCGGCATCACCACGGCAACGGAATCCGCTGCCGTCGGCGCTGCCGGCGCGTTCCTGCTCGCCTTTCAGGCGCGCACGCTGGACTGGAAGCGCACCAAGGAAGCCGTGTTCCTGACCGCCAAGACCACCTCCATGGTGTGCTGGCTGTTCGTCGGCTCGGCGCTGTTCTCCGCGGTGTTCGCCATTCTCGGCGGACAGGCGCTGCTGGAGAGCTGGGTACTGTCGCTGAACCTGACGCCGGTCCAGTTCATGATCCTGTCGCAGGCGATCATCTTCATCCTCGGCTGGCCGCTGGAATGGACGGAGATCATCGTGATCTTCGTGCCGATCTTCCTGCCGATGCTGAAGCATTTTAGCATCGACCCGATCTTGTGGGGCGTGCTCGTCTTCGTCAACCTGCAGGCCGCCTTCCTGTCGCCGCCGGTCGCGATGTCCGCCTTCTATCTGAAAGGCGTCGCGCCATCGCACGTGACGCTGAACCAGATCTTCTCCGGCATGATGCCCTATATGCTCATCGTCATCATCTGCATGGTGCTGATGTATATCTGGCCCGGCCTGACGCTGTGGCTGCCGAATTACCTGTACGGCAACTGATATATTAGCGCCGACCACCTCCGGGAAGGTAGCGGTGGCACCTGTCCTCCCGGAATACCGCATGACTGCCCTGCTCTTTGCAGCTCGCTTTATATGATGTACATCATTTATAAAATGAGAATCATCATATGACCGACCGCACGGCAGACGCCATGGCAGACACCCCGCCGCAGGAAGCATCCTCCACCGCACTGCAGATCGCGGTCCTCGCGGGGCTGGCCTCGATGGGCACCCTGGCGACCAACATTCTGCTGCCATCGCTGCCACAGATGGCGGTATCGTTGCAGGTAACGACGCCCGCGGTTACGGCATCGATCACCGTGTTTTTGCTGGTCTTCGCGCTTGGCCAATTGCTGGTCGGGCCGATCTCCGACCGTTACGGGCGTCGCATGCCGGTGCTGGCCGGTTTCGCTGTCTTCATTATCGGCAGCATCTGGTGTGGCGTCTCGACCGATCTTCCTTCGCTACTGGTCGGCCGCGCGATCCAGGCCGCCGGTGCCTGTTCGACCTCGGTTCTCTCGCGCGCCATCGCCCGCGACCTGTTCAGCGGCGCCGCGCTGGCACGCGCACTCACCTTGGTGATGATCGCGCAGGCCGCAGCCCCTGGTTTCTCCCCGCTGCTCGGTGGCGGACTCGATTATTTTTTCGGATGGCGTTCAGAGTTTGTTTTCGTCGGCGCCTTCGCGGTGTTATCGGCGTTCAGCTATGTCCTGGTGCTCGGCGAAACCCACAACACGACGCGCATCCCGCTCAATCCGCTCGCCGTCAGTACAACCTATCTCAAGCTCTCGGTGAACCGCCATTTCCTGATCCCAGCCGCCACAGTGGGCCTGATCATGGGTGGACTGTTCTCGATCTTCTCCGCAGCACCTCGCGTTCTCATTGAGGGCTACGGCTTCACACCGATTGCGCTCGGGTTGTTCTTTGCGGGCACCGTGCTGGTCGTGTTCGGCTCCGGCATGCTGGCCGCCCGCCTCGCTCCCCGCTTCGGGCTGGATCGGGCTATTCGCTATGGATTGCTGATCGCGTTCATCGGCAGCATCGCGGTGTTCGCGACCGCCTATTTCCACGGCAACGTCGTCACCTTCATCGCCGCGACCTGCGTGTTCCTGCTGGGCATGGGCGTGGTCAATCCGCTCGGCACGGCTCAGGCGCTGTCGCCATTCGGCACCCATGCTGGGGCTGCCTCGGCACTGCTCGGTTTCTGGCAGATGATGGGGGCTGCGATCGGCGTATCCCTGTCGGCCACAATCGTGCCGCAGGCCGCATTGGCACTCGGCATCGTTCTCGGCGCAGCCTGCCTGATCGCTATCGTGCTCTACACGATGCGCCAGCAAACCACAGCGGTCCGCTAACGCGCCAGATAGCGCTCATAGCCGCCGCGCACGACCTCGTCGCTGTCGATCTCGGGATCCAGCGTGTACAGATCCTGCGCGCGGCCGATGCCGCGCAAGGCGTAGCGGCCCGTGGAGACCAGATATTTGCGGCCGGCCGCATCGAGCCCGGCCTGAAACGCGGACGAGGTCAACAGCGGCCGATCGACCGACGAACACATGGAAGCGATGCGACTCACCTCGTTGACCGAGGGACCAACCACGGTGAAATCGAGCCGCTCGTCGCTGCCGATATTGCCGTAAAATACCTCACCCTCATGCAGACCGACATAGGCCGTGGTCACCGGCCGGTTCGCCGCTAGTCGTTTCGCATTCAGCTTGGCGATATTCTTGCGGAACTGATGTTCGGCGCGCAAGGCGTTGCGCTTCGCCTTCACCATGTCGTCGCCGGTGAACATCGCCAGAATGCCGTCGCCGATAAGTTTGAGCACATCGCCGCCGACATCATGGATCGCAGCGATCGAGGCTTCGGCATAGTCATTCAAGAACGGGATGATCTCGTCCGGTCCGATCGCCTCGCTGATCCCCGTGGAGTTGCGCAGGTCGGAAAACCACAACACCGCATTGATACGCTCAGTGACGCCTCGCGCGATCTTGCCGCGGAGAACCTGTTCGGCGGCATCGCGGCCGAGATAGACGCGGCCAAGCGTGCGCGCAATCTCCATCTGGGCTCCCGACTTGATGGCGAGACCGAGCATCGGCACCAGTTCGCGCAGCGCCGACATCTGGCGCTCGTCGAACCCGTCTTCATGGCGCGTGGCCCAATACGAATAGAGACAATCCATCTGCCCCATCGAGCCAGCCTCGCCGAACTTGTGCAGGAACACGGCACCGTGGCGGTGACCGCCTTCCTGCAGGCTGCCGACCATCGAGAAGCGGTCGGCGATCCCGGGCGCGTGCAGATCGAGCCGCAATTCGTCGTGCCCCTCTTCCAGCATGTGGAAGAACACCGATCGTCGCCAGTTCGCCGCCGCCTCGCCGATCTCGGTCGAGCCGTATTCGAACACGTCGCTCTCGTTGCTGGCCGTGTCGTTCCAGCGGAAGCCACGGCCCTCGAAGATCGGATGCAGCGTGTCAATGAAGACGAGGCCACGAGATACATCGATGCCGCCGGCACGGCAGCGCTCACAGAAGCCGCGGATCAGGTCGTTTTCCGGAAGGCCGGTCAGACCCTCGCCGACCAGCCAGCTCATCAGTTCAATGCGTGCGGCAGTTTCCATGAGACACTTGTAGGATGGGTTGAGCTTTTGCGAAACCCATCCTGCGGCGCTTTAACCATGCGCGCTTTGCTCCTTGGCGTGGATCTCGACGGAGCCGGGGAACAGACGCCGGATCAGGATATAGAAGACCGGCGTGAAAACGAGGCCGAAGATCGTGACGCCGATCATGCCGAAGAATACCGCGACACCAACGGCCTGACGCATCTCCGAGCCGGAGCCCGACGAGATCACCAGCGGCAGCACCCCGAGAATGAAGGCAAAGGAGGTCATCAGGATCGGGCGGATACGCAAACGGCAGGCCTCGATCACAGCTTCGAGCTGATCGCGGCCTTCCTGCTCGATGTCGCGGGCAAACTCGACGATCAGGATCGCATTCTTTGCCGCCAAGCCAACCAGCACGACGAAACCGATCTGGGTGAGGATGTTGATGTCCTGCCCCATGATGCGTACGCCGATGGTGGCCGCGAGCAGGCACATCGGCACGATCAGGATGATCGTGAACGGCAATGTCCAGCTGCCATATTGCGCGGCCAGCACCAGGAACACGAACAGCACGCAGATCGGGAAAATATAGAGACCGGCATTGGCGCCGGTGGACTGCTGATAGGACAGATCAGTCCACTCGAAGGCAAAGCCGCTCGGCAGCGTGTCGTCCGCGAGCTTCTTCATGGTCGCCAGCGCCGTGGCCGAGCTGGTGCCCGGCAGCGTGTCGCCCTGCAGTTCCGAGGAGGGATACAGATTGTAACGCGCGACGCGGTCCGGACCTGCTGTGTCGCTGAAATTCACGACACTGCCCAGCATCACCATGTTGCCGGCGCTGTTGCGGGTCTGCAGCCGCGCCAGATCCGCCGTTTCCTTGCGGAACGGATAATCCGCCTGCGCGGTGACGTGATAGGTGCGGCCGAGAATGTTGAAGTCGTTGACATAGGTCGAACCGAAATAGGTCTCGATCGCCTCGGTCACGTTCTGCATGGGCACGCCCAGCATCTGCGCCTTCTGGCGGTCGATATCGACGAACACCTGCGGCGTGTTGGCGGAGAACGGCGAGAACACCGACGTCAGGCCCGGCGCCCGGCGCGCGGCATTGACGAGCTCATCGGTCGCTGCAGCCAGCAGTTGCGGCCCCCTGCCCTGACGATCCTCGATCCGCATGGCAAAACCACCGCCGGTGCCGATGCCTGGCACCGCGGGTGGCGGCAGCACGATGATGAAAGCGCCTTCGATCACCGAGAGGCGCTTGCGCAATTCAGCCGTAATGGCTCCCGCGCTCAGCCCCTTCTTGGCGCGCTCCTCGGGATTCTCGAACACGGGGAACATGGCGGCCGCATTGCCGGCCTGGGTGAAGGTCGCACCGGAAAGGCCGGCCAGCGCCGGCATGCGCGCGACACCGGGCGTATCCAGCACGATGCCTTCGATCTGCTTGACGATCGCCGTCGTGCGCGCCAGCGACGAGGCACCGGGCAATTGCGCGACCACGATGACATAGCCACGGTCCTGCGCCGGAATGAAGCCCTGCGGCGTGGCATAAAGCAGCCAGCCGGCAGAGCCGATCAGGGCGACATACAGGATCAGCATCAGCGCCGAATGCTTAATGACAAAGCCCGCGAGGCCGCCATAGGCATGCGACAGGCGGTCAAAACCGCGATTGAACACGCCGGTGAACGCCGCCCATCCCCGTGCCAGAAAATTCCAGCTCGCCGGCGGCTTCTTCTCGTGATGCGGCTGCAGGATCAGCGACGCCAGCGCCGGCGACAGAGTCAGCGAACAGAAGCATGAGATCGCCGTTGCGACCGCGATCGTGATGGCGAATTGCTGGAAGAACTGTCCGGAGATGCCGCCGAGAAATGCCGTGGGCACGAACACCGCGCACAGCACCAGCGCGATCGAGATCAGCGCGCCGCCGACCTCGTCCATGGTCAGCAGCGCCGCGTCGCGCCGGCTCATGCCGTCGCCGAGATGGCGCTCGACATTCTCCACCACCACGATGGCGTCGTCGACGACAATGCCGACCGCGAGCACAAGCCCGAACAGAGTAAGGTTGTTGATCGAGAAGCCCAGCGCGGCCATCACGGCGAATGTGCCGACCAGCGACACCGGAATAGCGATGATGGGAATGATCGCCGGTCGCCAGCCCTGCAGGAACACCAGCACGACGATGACCACGAGCACCATGGCTTCATAAATGGTCTTGATCAGCTCCGAGACCGACTGGGCGATGAATTCGGTCGGGTTGTAGCCGATATTGTAGTCCAGCCCCTTCGGGAAATCGGCCTTGAGCTTCTTCATCTCCTCTTCGATGTTCTTCGCGGTCGCCAGCGCGTTGGAACCCGGACGCTGATAGACCAGCATGGCCACCGCTTCCTTGCGCAACAGGAAGCCGTTGGTGGTCGACGACAGCGCGCCTATCTCGACGCGCGCGACATCACGGAGACGCACCAGACGGCCATCGTCGCCGGCTTTCAGCACGATGTCCTCGAACTGCCTCGGCTCCTTCAGACGACCGGTGAAGGTCAGGTTGGGCTGAAACGCGCGATCTGCAATCGGCGGTTCGGCGACCTGGCCGCCCGCAATTTGCAAATTCTGCGCGCGGATGGCAGTCAGCACGTCGCCTGCGGTCATGCCCAGCGTGGCAATCTTGTCAGGATCCAGCCACAGCCGCATCGAATAATCGCGCGCGCCGAAGATGGTAATGTCGCCGATGCCATCGAGGCGCAGGAGCGGATCGCGGACCTGACGCAGCGCGTAATTCGAAATGTAGAGCTGGTCGTAAGTGTCGTTAGGCGACAGCATGAACACGACCATCATCAGGTCGGGACTGTTCTTGCGGGTGACGACGCCGTTGCGCTGGACCTCCTCCGGCAGCCGCGGCTGCGCGATGGCCACGCGGTTCTGCACCAGCACCTGGGCTTTATCCAGATCGGTGCCGAGCTTGAAAGTCACGGTGATGTTGAGCTGGCCGTTCGAGGTGGCCTGGCTGTAGATATACAGCATGTCCTCGACGCCGTTGATTTCCTGCTCGATCGGCGTCGCGACGGTATCCGACACAGTCTGTGCCGATGCGCCGGGATATTGCGTGGTCACGACCACGGTCGGCGGCGCCACCTGCGGATATTCCGCAACCGGCAAGGTCGTGTAAGCAAGCGCGCCGACGATCAGCAGCACGATGGAGAGCACCATCGCCAGGATGGGCCGGTTGACGGAGAGGCTGCCCAGATTCATGGCTTTGTGCCAGCTGCTGGTGCGGGCGTCGCGGCCGCCATCTTCGGCGCCACCTTGGCGCCCACACGGGCGCGCTGAATTCCGTCCACGATTACCCGATCGTCAGGTTTGAGCCCTTCCCTGATCACCCGCAATCCGCCATCCAGCGGACCAAGTGTCACAGGCCGCGCCTCCACCGTGTCATCGGCTTTCACCACCATCACGATCTTGCGTGACTGGTCGTTGGCGACCGCAGCATCAGGAATCAACAGCGCTTCATATTCGCCGCTGGCAATGACCCGGACCCGGGCGAACTGGCCGGGCAGGATGGAGAGGTCCTTGTTGTCGACAATGGCGCGGCCGCGCAGCGTGCCGGTGCCGACATCGAGCCGATTGTCGAGGAAATCCATCTTGCCTTCGTGCGACGGCTTGGTTTCGCCGACCAGCGTGATCTGCACGGGATTGGGCGTATCGCGCGAACTCGGCCGCTTGCCCTCAAACCACAGCTTGCTGTTGCGGACATAAGTGGCTTCGTCGGTGTCGAAATAGACATAGATCGGGCTCAGCGACACGATCGAGGTCAGCAGCGTCGCGCCACTCTCGCTGCCTTGCACCAGGTTGCCGACTGTCACCAGATGACGGCTGACGCGGCCGGCGATCGGAGCAACCACCTTGGTATATTCGACATTGAGTTGCGCTTGCTTCAGTGCACCTTCGGCCTGCAGCGTCGCTGCCTGCGCGGCGGCTATTGCCTGGCTGCGTTGATCGACGATATTTTCGGAGATCGCCTGGGTCTTGATCAGCGTGGTAGCGCGCTCCAGCTCCTTCTCCGCCAGCACGACCTTGGCCTTGGCATCGTCGAGCTGGCCCTGCGCCTGCTCTGCTGCAGCCTGATACTGGCGCGGATCGATTTCGTACAGCAGATCGCCGGCCTTGACGACGGCACCATCCGTGAAAGCAACCTTGGTAACGAAGCCGGTTACGCGGGCGCGGATCTGCACCTGTTCGATCGCATCGAAGCGGCCGGTGAATTCATCCCAGTCGGTCGTGACCTTCTTGGTGGGATTGGCGACCGTGACCGGTGGCGGCGGAGGTGCAGCGGCCTCTTCCTTCTTGCCGCAGCCGGCGAGCAGGAGAAGAGCCACAACAGGCGCTGCGACCGACAAACACGACGCAAAGGCATTTCCAACGTCATATAATCGCGACAAACTGATTGAATGTTTCAAAACCAGACCCCCGCCACGACACGCGATATGGCCGTCATCATGCGCTATATCAATTCGACATCAAGCGAAATAATTGATGCCCGAATAGGCTGCTATCCTGTGGCCATTGTCTTGCCACATCCACGCGACGCCTCGCGTCATACCGACGTTATAATAACGTCCTGCTGCGGGACGTGCGCCTGCGCAAGGCGTCGGTTTGGGGGAGCGACCTATGGGCGCACCGAGGAATTCAACCCACCCGGCGGAGTGTCGCAACACCACTTGCCACCATGGCGCGAGATAAGCGGATCGACTATAATACCTGCCCATCATCCAAAAGGATTGAGCGTGTTATCTCTCGAACTCGGGATCGTCATGGTCCTGATCGTCGTCAACGGCCTGCTCGCAATGTCTGAGCTGGCGATCGTATCCTCCCGCCCTGCCCGCCTCGCCGCCTTGGTTGAAAAAGGCGTGACAGGCTCTCGCCGCGCTCTGGCGCTGGCCTCCGATCCCGGCAAGTTCCTCTCCACCGTGCAGATCGGCATCACGCTGATCGGCGTATTGTCAGGCGCCTTCTCCGGTGCGACGCTGGGCCAGCGTCTCACGATATTGTTGCTTGACCTTGGCCTATCGAAAGGCCTCGCCGATACGCTCGGCGTCGGCATCGTCGTATCGATCATTACTTACGCCTCGCTCATCATCGGCGAACTCGTGCCGAAGCAGATCGCGCTGCGCGATCCCGAAGCGGTGGCCGTGCGCGTTGCGCCGGCCATGGTGCTGCTCGCAAAAATCTCGCTTCCGCTGGTATGGCTGCTCGATCGTTCCGGCAAGGCGATCCTGTTTCTACTTGGGCAGCGCGGTGAAGCCGAAGAGAAGGTCAGCGAAGACGAAATCCGCACGCTCGTGACCGAAGCGGAAACCGCCGGCGTACTTGAGCCCGGCGAAAAGGAAATGATCGCAGGCGTGATGCGCCTCGGTGACCTGCCCGTCGGCGCCGTGATGACACCGCGCCATGAAGTGGCGATGATCGATCTTGCCGATCCCATCGAGACCATCCAGGCCGAACTTGCGGGCAGCTCGCATTCGCGCTTTGCGGTGTTCGATGGCGACGGCGATTCCGCCATCGGCATCGTGCAGGCCAAGGATCTGCTCGATGTGTATTTGAGCGGCAAGACGCCGGACATCCGCGCGCTCGTGCGCGAGGCTCCGGTCATTCCCGACACGGTCGATGCGCGCGACGTGGTGGCGATCCTGCGTGACTCGCCATTCCATATCGGCCTCGTACATGACGAATACGGCGTGTTCCAGGGCGTGGTGACATCAGCGGATATTCTGGAGTCGATCGTCGGCGCCTTTCACACCGAGGAAGGCCCGGCCGAGGTCGCCTTCCACAAACGCGAGGACGGCTCCTACCTCATCTCCGGCTGGATGCCCGCGGTGGAATTCGCCGCGCTGCTCGGCATCGAATTGCCCGCGCAGTCGCGCCCCTATCAGACCTTTGCAGGATTTCTGTTGCAGGAGTTCGGCAAGATTCCCGAGGTCGGCGACGAGATCGTCTCGCATGCCTGGCGGTTCGAGGTCATGGACCTCGACGGCCGCCGCATCGACAAGGTGCTGGCGAGCCGCGTCAAGGAAGAAGCGCTGGGGTAAATTGATCCCAGCGCTTCGCGTATCGGGTATCAGGCCGTGAACAGTGGCCGCAGCGAGCGGATATCCTTGACCTTCTCCAGATTGTTGATCTGATCGATCAGCTTCTTCGCCTTTTCGCCCCCGAGAACCGGCGCGATCAAGTCACGGGTCTTCGCACTGACGGCGTCGGTGCTCAGCGGATTTTCCTTGGTGCCGGGCGGGAACTTGGTGAAGTGCTCGACCTTTTTCCCGTCCATCATCGTCACTTCGACGATGGCGCCGCGCGGCGCGGCAGGGTCCATCAGAGCCTTGTCGCCGACCACGGTTACCTTGGCGCGCTGCTCAAGGATCTTGGAATCCTTCATCAGCGCCTGGTCATGGCTGTCGACGAACGACACGGCACCCTTGACGAGCGCGACCGCCACCAGATGCGGGCAGTTGACGTCGGGCATCGCGCTGGTGCCGACGATCCCCGTCGCATCGGTCGGAATCTTGACAAGGATGCTCTTCACATTGCCCGGCGTCAGGCCGTTCTGCTTGCGCAGGGTTAGTATGGCGTCGAGCGGCGACTGGATCGGATAGCCGACCGAGAATGTCTTGATCGCCGTTTCAGTGACGTAGAAGCGGCTGCCGAGACCGGCGAGCATCTCTTCCGGCCTCGGATCCGTGGACAGCGCAATGAACAAGTTATGCGTGCCATCGAGGACGTCATGAACGCCGGTCAAACCGGCCTGAACCATGGTCACGGCGGTCAGGCCGTTGCGGGCGCCCATGCCCGCGAAGTCGAAAGCCTTCTCGACGTGATCCTCGTCCTTCACCCAGCTCCACAGACCAGCCACCTGCTGCGAGGAATAGGAGATCGCATAACGCATACCCTTCTCGTCCAGCCG
This sequence comes from Tardiphaga sp. OK246, assembly GCF_900188215.1. NCBI lineage: Bacteria > Pseudomonadati > Pseudomonadota > Alphaproteobacteria > Hyphomicrobiales > Nitrobacteraceae > Tardiphaga > Tardiphaga sp. OK246. The sequence continues at coordinate 132,929 of NZ_FZOX01000002.1, read as the reverse complement.
AGCCAGCGACGCCGCTGCACCAAGAGAAAAGGTGGAGCTGGTCCCCTCCGCACTGCGGTGCGAACCACGGACGAGATCCGGTCCAAGCGCCATCAGCAGCCGGCAAGTGAGATCATATCCGAGCGTCACGGCCCGAATGAATTCGATGCCCGACCGGCCACCTTCCTTTTCCGCCATCGCCAGCGCGGACGGCACGACAGCGCTTCCCGGATGCGCCTTGGTGACCGGCTCGAAATCATCGGTCTCGTCCGCATGCGCACACATGGCATTGGCCAGCGCGGCGTTGACGGCGGTAGTGCGGAAACTGGATCCGATCACCGACGCCTGCTGTTCGCCGCCGAGCCCGCGAACATATTTCAGGGCCATCTCGCCCGGATGCATCCGCGCACCGGAGACCATCGCGCCGAACGTATCGAGGATGCGGTGTTTGCATTCCGTCATCACCACATCAGGAAGCGCCTTGTCGCGCGCCGAGACCATGTAGCGCGCAAGACGCCCGGTGACATCCGCATCCGCTGCTGCAGCCTTGCGAATGATGGACGGCGAAAGCGTTAATGCGGCGAGAGCACTGGCAGACTGGAGAACGCGACGGCGTGAAGGCGTACGACGCTGGGACATGTCATCCTTTAAGGAGTGTTGGCCGCAAGGCTCCCTGGAGGGATGCGGCGAGGTTTCTGCTCACAATACTGACGGCGTGACGATTAACGTACGTTCAGGCCACCTCGCGAAGGCCTCAATGCTTCATCGCGGGCAACGGCTGTCAGGCAGTGGATCGCGCGCCTGCCCTTGCAATATCTCCGGCGCTCGCCAAGCCCTCCACCTTCCAGCACAGCTCCATGACCTTTGCCGCCTGCTTGTGCGGCAGGATTCCTTCAGCGAGATCTTTGAACTTGCGTTCGAGATCGGCATCGCTCATGGGCTTCTCGAGGCTGCCGATGGCGTGCTCGATCCGCTTCTTGAGCACGCGCCCGTCATTCAACTCGACGGACATCTCGACCTGTTCCGGCTTGATCGATTGATCGACAGTCGGAACGACTTTGCCGCGCAATTCGATCGTCTTCGCGTCGCGCACCGCCCCATCGCTGAACTGCTTCTCGCCGCCGGCGCCTTCGATAAAGGCGATGGCAACCGCATGGTAGACGCTGAATTTTCCTTCGAGCCCCTCCCTGGGGGTCTTCTTGCCGGTAAGCTCGAGCACCAGCGGATGAACCTTCACGTCGACCTGCTTGATCATATCCGGCGTCAGCTTGTTCTCATTCCTGAGCTGGATCGCCGCGTCGATCAGCGGATGCAGGACGATGCCGCAGGCGAACGGCTTGTAGGTGTTGAGCGCTGACTCGTAACGCTTGCCGAGTCCCTCGGTGATCTCGGCATAGTCCTGCTTGGTGCTGATGGCATTGGCCCAGCCGCGCTTGGCCTCGATCACGCCATCGGAGCTGGTGTAATTCTTTGACGCAAGGATAGCGGCAAAGATGCCGTTGCTGGCAGCACGGCCGGGATTGAAGCTCTTGTTCATCGAACCGAAGGACTCCCGCAGGCCGACAGGCTGCGAGGCCGCGAGCCCCAGCGCCCAGATCATCTGCTGTTCGTTGAGACCGAGCAGCTTGCCAGCCGCGGCGGCCGAGCCAAATACGCCAGCGGTGCCGGTGATGTGCCAGCCGACGTCATAGTGGTTCGGATAAACGGCATTGCCGATCCGGCATTCGGTCTCGATACCGAGCACCAGCGCATTGAGGAAATCCTTGCCGGACACCGGCTTCATTTCCGCAATCGCCAGAATCGCAGATGCGACTGGACCAGCCGGATGAATGATCGTCTTCAGATGGGTGTCGTCATAATCGAAGATGTGACTCGAGACACCATTGATGAAAGCGGCGTTCATGATGTCGAAGCGTTCGTTGCGCCCGAACAGCGAGGCCTTCGCCGGACCGGAGAATGGCGCCAGCGCCGACGCCGCGATGTCCACCGTCTGATGATGCGAACCGCCAATGGCGACACCGACCCAGTTCAACAGCGTGCGCACGCCTTCCTTGCGGACACTTGCCGGAAGGTCATCGTATTTGGCATTGACGATGTAGTGCGCGAGAATCTGCGTCACATGCGGCGGAGCAACCGATGCGACTTTCTTCGGCGCCTCACTGGCAGCTGACTCCGCAGCCAAGGCACCACGCCCCGCTGCAGCCAGAGCCGGGAGCGCGGCAGCTGCCTGCAAGATGGTCCTGCGATTGGTGTATGCCATGGGATTTCCTCCGAACTATCATTCTTCGCGCGATCGACGCGCCGCTTCGTCGGGCTGCGGCGATACGCCTATTACAATTCGATAGCAAGCAGTTCGAATTCAGGCGACCTTACGGATTTGCAATATATGCACGAGATAGCGCTATTATCCCGAATTTCTCATTTGTTTCATAAATTCACCCCCACTAGCTTTAATACGGTCTGTTTCCGTTGCACGTCATGCGCGCTCTGGATTCCAACAAATAACTTTCAGGGTGAAACGCTGCAGAGATTCATCATCCGGCCATGAGCGCTGCTCGCATTCCCGCAGAGACATATATCGTTTCGACAGCCAACAAATTTGCAGGTGCCGCTCTACGGCGACACATGCACCGATGATTCACGTCTGGTGCATGCCGCAGCGCATGCAGACGCAAGGAGATTAAATGCACCGACGTGACGTTCTGGCCGCGATGGCATCACTTGGCCTCACAAATGTGATTGGAAGCCGAATAGCGCAGGCTGCCGACGAACCCGCAATCCCCGCCATTGCCGGCCCCGATCTCGATACAATTCCTCCAAAATTTCGCGCACCCGCCGGAAGCGTCGATACGCATACACACATCTTTGGCCCTGCCGCGGTGTATCCGTTCTCGCCCAAGCGCCCCTACTCGCCGCCTGACGCTCCGCTTGAGATGTTTCGCAAGCTGCATGAAGCGATCGGCGTCGAACGCGCCGTCATCGTCAATGCGACCGTCCATGGGTTTGACAACCGCGTGGTGATCGACGCGATCGCGCAGAGCGGCGGCAAGTACAGGGGCGTCGCCAATGTGAACAACAGCATGTCGGAAGCCGATCTCATGGCGCTCGACAAAGGCGGCATCCGCGCCTGCCGCTTCGCCTTCCTCAAACGACTTGGCGGCGTCGGCGACATGAAGGTCTTCCGTACGTTGGTCGACCGCGTCGCTGCCATCGGCTGGCATGTGGACATTTATCTCGAAGCCGGCACAGTCCGTGAGTTCGTGCCGATCCTGAAAGCGCTCCCGGTGACCTACGTGATCGATCACATGGGGACGATCAGCGCCGCCAAGGGCCTCGACGATCCCGAATTCAAGGCACTGCTCGATCTGCAGGCCAGCGACGATAAGTGCTGGATGAAAATTACAGGTCTCGAACGCGCCTCGGCTGGCACAGCGCCATTCCACGACTCCGTGCCGTTCGCGAAGCAGTTGATCAACAATGCGCCGGACCGCGTGTTGTGGGGCACCGACTGGCCGCATCCGAATGTCAAGATCATGCCCAATGACGGCACGCTCGTGGATCTGATCCCGCTTTACGCGCCGGATCCTGCGGTTCAACGCAAACTGCTGGTGACCAACCCAGAGAAGCTGTTCAAGTTCGCGCCGGTGACGTAATTGCCGCGGCCCATCTGGCGTCGAGATCTGCAGCCCCCATGGTGAGCGGCGCACCCTTTGCGCTCGTCTCGAACCATGGGCTCGTTGACACCAACCTTGCCACCGTCCTTCGAGACGCCGCGCAAGAGCGCGGTTCCTCAGGACGACGCCGTCGTTTGATCGGCAAGTTGGATCCCTAGAGCAGCCCCAGCACCACATCTGCCGGTCGGCACAATCGCGTGCCCGTCGGCGTCTCGACGATGGGTCGGTTCATCAGGATCGGATGCGCGATGATCGCGTCGATCAGCGCGTCATCGCCGAGCGCGGGATCAGCAAGCCCAAGCTCGCCATAGACACTTTCCTTCTCGCGCAGCAACGCCCGAGCGCCACCGCCCATTGCGTCGATCAACGCGACGAGCCGGGCGCGATCCGGCGGCGTTTTGAGATAGCCGATCACCACCGGCTCAATCCCGCTTTGCCGGATCATCGCGAGTGTATTGCGCGATGTCCCGCAGGCGGGATTGTGGAAGATGGTGACCGTCATAACGCGCGAGGTTACTCGATCGCTCGGCCGAACTTGTTCGACTTCGGCAGACCGGTCGCAAGACGGCCGGCGTCCGCGCGATTACCGCGCCAGTCCGCGAGTTCCTTCCAGGTCAGGCGATGCTCGCGGTCGGACGAATCCTTCCAGGTCAGGCCTTCCTTGGCCACGAAAGTGGCGACATCCGACAGACCTGCGCTGGTGTACTTCTGCAAACGCACGCCGCGGCCACGCGCCATTTCCGGCACCTGGTCGAGCGGGAAGATCACCATCTTATGGTTGGTGCCGATGACCGCGACCTGATCGCTGCCTTCGCCGACCACCGTCAGCGCCCGCGCCTCGTTCGGCATCTCGACATTCAGCACCTGCTTGCCCTTGCGGGTGGTGCCGACGCAGTCGTCCTCATTGACGAGGAAGCCCTGACCGTCATGGCTGGCAATCAGGAACTTGCGGCCGCCCTTATGCACGAACATCGACACGATGGCGGCATCGCCCTCCATGTCGATGAACAGGCGGATCGGCTCGCCATGGCCGCGACCGCCCGGCAGCTTCGACACGTCGAGCGAATAGAACCGGCCATTGGTGGCCAGCAGCATCAGCTTCGACGTCGTTTCGGCGAAGAACGCCTTGTCGAGCTTGTCGTCGGTCTTGAAGGTGAGGTTGGAGAGATCTGCGACCTGCCCCTTCAATGTGCGGACCCAGCCCTTCTCCGAAATCACGACCGTAACGGGCTCGCGCTCGACCAGCGACTCTTCGAGCGCTGCGAGATCGTGCTCCGGCGCATCGGCGAACACCGTGCGGCGTTTGCCGAGCGGCGTCTTCGGCCCGAAGATGTCGCGCACCTTGCGGACCTGCTCGCCGACTTTTGCCCACTGCTCGGTCTCGGACTTCAGGATCGCGTTGATGCCCTTGAGCTCCGCGCGGAGCTCCTTGTCTTCTTTCCTGATCTCGAATTCTTCGAGCTTGCGCAAAGAGCGCAGCCGCATGTTCAGGATCGACTCGGCCTGCAATTCCGTGAGGCTGAATGCCTTCATCAAAGCCGGCTTGGGCTCATCCTCGGTGCGGATGATCCGAATGACTTCATCGATATTGAGATAGGCGATCAGGTAACCGCCGAGCACTTCCAGCCGATGTTCGATCTGGTTCTTGCGGAAGTTGGAGCGGCGCAGCAGTACGTCGCGCAGATGGTCGAGCCATTCGCGCAGACACTCGGCGAGGCCGAGCACCTTGGGGATGCGGCCCTTGACCAGCACGTTGAGGTTCAGCGGAATCTTGCTCTCGAGCTCGGTGAGCTTGAACAGCGACTCCATCACCAGACCGGCATCGACATTGCGCGTCTTCGGCTCGATGACGACGCGGATATCCTCGGCGGACTCGTCGCGGATGTCGCCGATCAGCGGCAGCTTCTTGTCGTTGAGCAGTTCGGCGATCTTCTCGATCAGCCGCGATTTCTGCACCAGCCAGGGAATCTCGGTGACGACGACATTCCAGGCGCCGCGGGCGCCCTCTTCCACATGCCACTTGGCGCGGGTCCGGAACGAGCCGCGCCCAGTCATATAGGCTTCGGCAATGCTTTCCTTGGAATCGACGATGATGCCGCCGGTCGGGAAATCCGGTCCCTTCACCCAGCGCATCAGCGATTTCGATTTGGCGTCGGGCTTGTCGATCAGATGCAGCGCGGCGTCGCAGAGTTCGGCGACATTGTGCGGCGGGATCGAGGTGGCCATGCCGACCGCGATACCCTGCGCGCCATTGGCCAGCAGGTTCGGGAAGCCGCCCGGCAGCACGGCCGGCTCTTTGGTCTGGCCATCGTAATTCGGGCGCAGCTCGACCGCGTCTTCGTCGATGCCTTCGAGCAGCAGCCGCGCAACATCGGTCATGCGGGCTTCGGTATAACGATAGGCTGCCGCGCTATCGCCGTCGATATTGCCGAAATTGCCCTGGCCGTCGACCAGCGGGTAGCGCGACGAGAAATCCTGCGCGAGGCGCACCAGCGCGTCATAGATCGACTGGTCGCCATGCGGATGGAACGAGCCCATCACGTCGCCGACGATCTTGGCGGATTTCTTAAACGGCGTACCCGGATCGAGCCGCAGCAGGCGCATGCCATAGAGGATGCGGCGGTGCACCGGCTTGAGGCCGTCCCGCGCATCCGGCAGCGCCCGGTGCATGATCGTGGAGAGCGCGTAAGCGAGATAGCGCTCCTCGAGCGCGTCCCGCAGCTGCACTTCGTGAATTTCAGCCGGCTCCGGCGGAATCAGTCTTTTTCCCATGGCGAGGGGTTAGCGCCTCCCGGCGAATCGGGCAAGAAATGAATCACGCGCCACCGATCAAGTTCCATCGATATCGGGGCGCCCTCGCCTAGGGAGAGGACGCCCACGTCATTTCGTCAGCCATTAGGCGATGGGAAGATGGCGGTTCCAGGCTCCGCCTGGACGCCACCTTCCCGCGGCTATTTGGATTTCTGGATGGAGGTCACGACGATCTGACCATCGATGCGGCCGGCATCGAACTTCACCTTGTCGCCCACCTTGACCGATTTCAGCATCGCCGGGTCTTTCACGCGAAAGACCATGGTCATGCCCTCGTCCATATCGAGGCTCTTGATCGGACCGTGCTTCAGCGTGATCTTGCCTGCCGCTTCATCGATCTTCTTTACTTCTCCGCGCACCGCAGCGTCCTGCGCGTAACCCGCGACGCAGAACATTGAGAGCGCAACAAACGCGACAAGCGCGACAGATCCATTGGTCTTCATAGTGCGGTCCTTGCTTGAGATTGAACTATTTGCATCGGCCTATTTCACGATGATCTTGCCGGTCATCCCCAATTCACGATGCGTCGGGATCAGGCATGAATATTCGAACGTCCCTGCCTTCGAGAACTTCCACAGGATTTCCCCGGACTTCTTGGCGGCGAGACGCAAGCCGTTGGGCTCGTCATGCTCCATATCGGGATTTTTCTTCATCGCGTCGCCGTGCTTCAGATTCTCTGCCGTGGTCGCCAGCAGGAATTCATGTGCTTCTGTCCCGGCGTTACGGATGACGAAGCGAATCTGCTCGCCGCGCTTGACCTCAATGACCGCAGGCGAATAATCCATCTCGTTCATGCTGACGACGATCTCCCGCGCCGGCTTCTTGGGATCGCCGGGTTCGCCGGCCGAATATCCTCCGTGCTTGTCGTGGGCCACAGCAGCGGCCGCGTAAGCCATCGCGGCCAGCATGACGCCGCGACCAATGTATTTTCGAGTCTCGTTCATTTCAGTTTTCCGTGTTGATTGTTGTCTGTGATGACGATGTGCAGTCCTGGCTCTACATTCCCTTCATTTTCATGCCCTTCTTCATGTCCATCGGCTTCGATCCCTGGCCTTTGATGGTTTTGTCCTTCACGCTCGTCTGTCGTGGAGCTTCGCTCTGCGGTGCTTCGATCTCATAGGCCACCGTGCCCTTCGGGAAATCGTAAGGACCCGGATCGCGGTAATCGTCGCGCGCGAGTCCGTCCCGCACCTTCATGACGCTGAACATGCCGCCCATCTCGATCGGACCGAACTGACCTGATCCCGTCATCATCGGCAGAGTGTTGTCAGGCATCGGCATCTCCATCTCGCCCATGGCACCGCCGGTGGATCCCATCATCATCGCGTCCGGCGCCAGCTTGCCGACTGCCTTCGCCAGATCCTTTTTGGAGACGCCGATCAGGTTTCTGACGTCGTGACCCATCGCATTCATGGTGTGATGCGACTTGTGGCAGTGGAACGCCCAATCACCGGGATTGTCGGCAACAAAGTCGAATGCCCGGATCGCGCCTACCGGCACGTCAGTGGTGACTTCCGGCCATTGCGCGCTGTCAGGCACCCATCCGCCATCGGTACAACTGACCGCAAACTTGTGCCCGTGCAGATGGATCGGATGGTTGGTCATCGTGAGATTGCCGACCCGTATCCGCACGCGATCGCCGAGACGAACCGGCAACGGATCGATGCCGGGAAAGACGCGGCTGTTCCACGTCCACATATTGAAGTCGGTCATCTCGTTGACCTTCGGCAGATAGGTGCCGGGATCGATGAGATAGCTGCTCATGATGAAGACGAAATCGCGATCGGCGGGCCGGAAGCTGTTGTCGCGGGGATGCACGACCATCATCCCCATCATGCCCATCGCCATCTGGACCATCTCGTCCGAATGCGGGTGGTACATGAACGTGCCGCTGTGCTTCATCTCGAATTCGTAGACGAAGGTCTTGCCGGGCTTGATGTGCGGCTGGCTCAGCCCGCCGACGCCATCCATGCCACTTGGCAGGATCACACCGTGCCAATGCACGGTGGTGTGCTCCGGCAGTTTGTTGGTAACGAAGATGCGAACCTTGTCGCCTTCGACAGTTTCGATCGTCGGCCCCGGCGACTGGCCGTTGTAGCCCCAGAGATATGCTTTCATGCCGTCCGCGAATTCGCGCTCGACGGGCTCGGCGACCAGATGGAATTCCTTCCAGTCGCCATTCATACGCCACGGCAATGTCCAGCCGTTGAGCGTAACCACCGGATTGTAGTCGGGCCCGCTCGGCGGATGCAGCGGTGGCTGCATCGTTACTTTGTTCATCATGGGCGCTTCGGGAATACTCGCCGCCTGGGCGCGGCCGGTCACCGCAGCCGCACTGGCAAGCACCGTGGCTGTGCCGAGAAAGTTTCGCCGGGACAACATGGTTTTCTCCATTTCAGTGCCCTCCTCCACTGGACGCTTGCGCGGCCGTCGCGGATCTTGTTTCGGATGATGGTTCGCTGCGGCCGCCGCCATTGATCGCGGTCTGCAGTTCCGACTGCGCGAGCCAGAAATTGCGCTTGGCTTCAATGGCTGCGCGCAAAGCTGCGATGCGTTGGCGGGCCTCGGTCAACAGCGCGAATACATCGACCTGCATGCTGCTGAAGCGCAATTGCATCTCCTCCGAGATGATCTTGCGGAGCGGCAGCACCTCGCGCTGGTAGTGACCGGCGATATCGTAGGTCGAGCGATAGACCCTGAAGGCATCGCGGGCTTCGGAGCGGATATTCACCGCCTTCTCGGTCAACAGGTTGAAGGCCTGATTGTAGATTTCTGCGGCCTGTCGAACGCGCACTTCACCACCGTCAAAGATCGGAATCTGGAACTGCACGTCGAAGCCCCGTTCGCGGAACGGCGCCCCCTCCGGATCACGCGTCTTGCGGTCGATGCCGGCGACGTCGAGCAACGTCACGAACCGGCTTGCTTCAGTGAGGTTCAGCGACTTGGCGAGAGCAGCGAGTTCAATGCGGGCGATCTGCAGGTCAATGCGGTGTGCAACGGCATCGACCTCGATGCGCGGCAACGACAGCGGCTGGCGCGGCAGTATTGGAAGTTTTTGCGGCAGCCTGATGCCGATATCGGTGTCCCAGAGTCCGAGCAGACGGATCAAACGCTCGCGCGAACTCGTGGCCTCCTGGCGGAGCGTTGCGAGATCGGCGGTCGTCTCCGCGTAGAATACCTGCTCGCGGGCTTGGTCGAGCTTGTTCAGCGATCCGGTCTCGCCCAGCTTCTGCGCGAGTTGCGCTGTGGCTTCCGCCGTCGACTTGGCGTCCGTCAGCAGGCCAACAAGTTCATTGGCAGCGACGGCGCGGTAGTAGGCGCGTCGAACATCGGCTGCGAGCCGCAGCGTCTCTTCTGCGGCGCGCAACTGCGCCTTCTGGAATCGTTGACGGGCGATCTCCGAGCGGAACGGCAGTGTCGCCAGCGCGAGAATATCGCCGACGACCTGTCGCTCGATCTCCAGCGCGCCATTCCCGGAAATGCGCGAGATCGAGAATGTCGGATTGGGCGGCAGGCTGTCGCCGACGAGATCCGTTTCCGCAAGCGCCAATTCATTATACGCAGCCTGCAGGCCGCGATTGCTGAGCAATGCGATCTGCACCGAGCTGTCGACTGTCAATGCCCGCCGCAGCAGGGCTTTGACGGTTGCATCGGCACGTAGTGCGTCATCCGGCGTCCGGATCGCAATCACGTCCTTGTTGATGGTCTCGCTTGCGACCCCGGCGACGACGCCCATACCGCGATCCGGCGAGAACGATGCACATCCCGCCAGCAACAGCGTCGATAGCAGCGTAATGCCGGCTGCAGACCTTGAACCGAACTGGCGCGCATGCGTGCGCGGCTTGTGATGCTTATTGAACATGACGTGCCCCTACCGGCCAGATTTCGGCATAGGAGCGACACGGTCGTTCTGCTCGCGCCATGACGACGGGGCAACCGGCCGAAGGCTGCTGTAAGGAGCCACAGTGGAGCGATAGCCGACGCCAGCGACCCTGGCGCCGGGATCTGCCGGATCGGCGCCAGCCAACGGTGCGGTCACTGGCATGCAGCCACCGAGCTCCATACCGGCAGCGGTTATCGCTGCAAGGATTCCAAATCTGACATCGAATAGTTTCCCGACCACCGAGCAAACGGCGGCGAGCTTCGCCCCAAGCTGCGCAAGCATGTTGTTTTCCTGAAATGACGATGGATCACAGGTGCGCGTGCCCTTAACGGGCGCGGCACCGCGTCGATACGATCAGATCAGGAAATGGGAGGGCGGTAGAGCCGGGCGGGCGCACTGTCGGTGACCCCGCGATAGCCTTCGACGACACGAAGGACCGTCGGCACCGAAGGGGTCACGATGTCAGTCAGCGGTGCCGGCAGCGCGGAGACACACATCAGGCCGCAGCATGGACCATTCGGTGAGTGCGGGACCTTGTGCGGACCCGACGCATCGTCGATTGCCGTCAATGCATGGTCGCCGTCAGCATGTGCAGCAGATGAGTGCGCGACAGAATGATCGTGCGCGTGACCATCGCCATGCATGTGCGCCGACGCGCTGCTGTTAACATGAACCATGCCGGTCATATGACTTTCGCCGGTCAGGCACGGCGCGACCGGGTGCTGTCCCGGCAAGGCAAGGGAGATCGTCGGCGCCAGCACGCACAACAAATAAACCAGGGCGACGAACCACCCTGCTCTCAGCCGCTGCACTCTGGTCAGACGAACCAGCATCTGGATGCGATATCTTCCCATCAACCCGTCAACGCACGGAACATAGACGCGAATCCGGCATTCGCCAATGTCGAACTTGCCTCAGGACGATGAGATTCGCGCGAGGTGCCGCGTCACCGCGTTGATGAACCCTTCGCGGGCGTCGGAATGGCCCTGCCCGCGCGGTTCCAGCACGTTGCGGAGCAGAAAGCGCCCGGTCAGGTCGAAGCCGTCCTGCAGGTCGCGGTCGGAGATGCTGTTTTGGCCGTCTTCACTCTCGCGCAGGAATGACGGCAGCCGCATCAGCCGGTCGCGATACGGCTCACCCGCGGTCCGGGACACTGCGTTGCCAGATTTGGGTGACACGTAAATCAGGTCAGAGGTCACGCCGGTGGCGGCGCAATTCTCCAGATCGAGGCCGAAGCCGAGTTCGGTCAGCATCGCCAGCTCAAACCGGATCACATGGAGCGCGGCTTCGCCGACATCATCGAAGTCATCCAGGATGCGCTCCAGCGTCTCGTAGATGTCTTCATGCGGATCGCGCTCCGGCAGCAACCGCGCGAGCGAGGCGAGATGGGTGATGCCGTAGACCGCATGGGACGAACCCAGCAGCGTCGCGGCACGCATCAACGTGCCTTCCATCAGGTAATAGCCGAGCTGTTCGTCCAGCCGCGCCCGCCATATCGCCTGCACGCTATTGCCGGGTTGCAGCAGCGGTCGCATCTTTGACCCCGCACCACCGCGCACCAGGCCGAGATGACGACCATGGCTACGCGTCAGCAATTCGACGATGGCACTGGATTCGCCATGCCGCCGCACGCCCAGGATGATGCCTTCATCGGTCCATTCCATGGGGGCAGTTTACAGGAATTCGGCAGCCGCCGCAGTAAATGCGATCAGGCCTTGAACCAGGTTTTCGCGTCGCCAGTGAAAGCGCAATACAGCCCGAGCCCGGTCAGGATGCATGACACGATCTCGATCGCACTGTCGAACTGCAGTCCGTACAGGCCAAGCACCTGAAACAGCGACAATACCGAGAAGGCCAGCGACACCACCAGCACCCAGCGCGGCCAGCCTTTGCGGCGATAGGCGGCGAGCCACACGAGCCAGACGAAGAACAACAGCATGCAGGCGGCGACCAGATTCGCCGCCATGATGGTGCTCTCGGACATCGCAAGGTCAGGCGTGCGGTCCTGGAACGCGATCGACAGCGCGTCGAGGATCAGCGACATGTAGAGCAGCACTTCGAAATAGAAGACGTTCTTCGGAAGGTTGGCGGGAGCGGTCATCTTGTCGGCTGCACTTCCATCATCGCTCCTCGATCACTCGTGAGGAAATTCGAGGCCCATTTCGCGATAACGATTGGGATCGTCGCCCCAGTTCTCGCGCACCTTCACGAACAGGAACAGATGCACGGGCGCGCCCACGATCTCGGTCAGCTCCCTGCGCGAGTCCGCACCGATCTGCTTGATCGTCGCGCCGCCCTTGCCGAGCACGATCTTCCGCTGGCTTTCGCGCTCGACGAAAATCGTCTGCTCGATCCGCACCGACTTGTCCTTGCGCTCGGTCCAGCTATCGGTCTCCACCGTCGACTGGTACGGCAATTCCTGATGCAACTGACGAAAGATCTTCTCGCGGGTGATTTCCGCCGCGAGATGCCGCATCGGCGCGTCCGACATCTGGTCTTCGGGATAATGATACGGGCCGGCGGGAACATCAGCCGCGAGCCTGCGGCGCAGGTCGTCGACACCGTCACCGGTCATCGCCGAGATCATGAAGGTCTCTTCGAACTTCAGCCGCTCATTGGCCATCTGCGCCAGCTTCAGCAGCTTTTCCTTGGAGACGATATCGACCTTGTTGATCACGAGGATCTTCGGGTGATTGACGCTCGCAAGCTGCGCGAAGATCGCCTCGGCCTCTTCGTTGATGCCCGCCTTGGCATCGAGCAGCACGCAAACGACGTCGGCATCATGCGCACCGCTCCATGCCGTCTTGACCATCGCCCGGTCGAGGCGCCGCTTCGGCAGGAAGATGCCGGGCGTATCGACCAGAATGATCTGGGCGTGGTTCTCGATCACGATGCCGCGGATCAGTGCGCGGGTGGTCTGCACCTTGCGCGAGACGATGGTGACTTTGGAGCCGACCAGCGCATTGACCAGCGTCGACTTGCCGACATTGGGCGCACCGATCAGAGCGACAAAGCCGCAGCGGGTTTCAACGGGTGTCCCTTCGGACTCATGATCTGGTTCAGCATCGTTCACGACATCATCCTTCATTGCCGCCACTGCTGACGCCTTCACGCGCAATCATTGCCTGCGCCGCGGCCTTCTCGGCGGCGCGCTTGCTGCCGCCCTCGCCTTCGGCCGGTGCAAAACCCTTCACGTCCACCTCGATCTTGAAATGCGGATCGTGATGCGGACCGGATCGTTCGACCTCCCGATAGGCCGGTGTCGGCAGACCGCGGCCCTGGGCCCATTCCTGCAACACCGTCTTCGGATCGCGCAGCGGGCGCACTGGCTTGCGCATGCGCTCGGTCCAGTTGCGCTGCACGAAGCTTTCCGCAGCCGGATAGCCCCCGTCGAGGAAGATCGCGCCGATCACAGCTTCGCAGATATCGCCGAGGACCGACTTCCGCAACCGCTGACCGGCGCCGGCGCCGACCGTGCCGAGCTTGATACCCTCGAGGAGACCCAACAGCCGCGCGACGTCGGCGCATGCTTCCTTGCGGACGAGGTCGGCGAGCCGCTTCGACAACTCGCCTTCATCCGCATTCGGGAAAGCGCGAAACAACATGTCGGAGACCACGAGGCCAAGTACGTGGTCGCCGAGAAATTCGAGACGCTGGTAGCTCTCGGTCCGGCTGCGCTGCGACTTCAGGGCCGACACATGGGTGAAGGCTGTCGCCAGCAGCAGAGGATCCTTGAAGCTGTGGCCGATCCGCGTTTCGATCTCGGCTGCGGCGACCTTCGCCGCTGCGCGTGCCTTCTTCTTCCGGGCAGCAGCCGTCTCCGGCGTAGCCTCGGTCGTCGAGCTAACTTCGTCGGTCTTCGGCGCGGTCTCGATGGGATTGTTGGAGTCGTCGGTCATCGCACGATAGAGAAAATTCGATTCCAGCGTACGGCGGTCGGCCAGCGCCAGATCTGCCAAGCATGTTCGCCTTCGGCGATCGAGAAGAAGATCATCTGCGCGCGACCGACGAGATTCTCGAACGGCACATAGCCGACGGCCGACAGCACCCGGCTGTCCGTCGAATTGTCGCGGTTGTCGCCCATCATGAAGAAATTGCCAGGCGGCACGGTGTAGACATTGGTGTTGTCGTAGAAACCGTTGTCGACGCAATCGAGCGTCTCATAGGTGACGTTATTGGGCAGCGTTTCCTTCCAGCGCTTGACGCGCGCCGTTGCGTCGGAACCGCACGGATCTTCGCCGACGAAGTCGCTCATACGCTCGCGCTGCACGGGCTTCTCGTTGATGTAGAGCAGCCCCTCTTTCATCTGGACGCGGTCACCGGGCAGACCGATCACGCGCTTGATGTAGTCGGTGGAGTCGTCCTTCGGCAGACGGAACACCACGACGTCACCGCGCGACGGCTCGGAACCGAAGACGCGGCCGGAGAAGATATTCGGCGACAGCGGGATCGAATAGTGGCTGTAGCCGTAGGAATATTTCGAGACGAACAGGTAATCGCCGACCAGAAGCGTGGCCTTCATCGAGCCCGACGGGATATTGAAGGGCTGGAACAGGAAGGTCCGGATCACCAGCGCGATCAGCAGTGCGTTGATGACAACACGGATGGTCTCGCCGACGCCGCTTTCAGTCTTGGTCCCGGATGTCACACTCATCGCTTTCCCGATTCCCGCAGCGTCGCCGCGCGGCTGGTAGCGCATTTTGGGGCAAGGCAGCGTCGCGCCTCGCACGAAAAATGCATTAGATTCATATAATTACGGCAAAGTCCTGCAAATGCCATGAGCGGCGTCAGCGAGAATTGGCGTCGGTTCGGTGTCCTCGCAGGTTTAAACGGTTGTTGGTAACGGTGCAATGAACCGCCCCGAAAAGCCGCTATTTCCCGCCAGTTTGACGTGCCGGTCGGTCGTCTCGCCGCTTCCGGCGCGCCTCTCGGCTCGCCATCAGGACTTGGCTCAAGACTTGGGCGAAGGGACGGCCGAAATTATGACGAAAGCCTGCGCCAGGGGCCAATCGTCCGTGATCGACAGATCGATCTGGGCCTCGTGGCCGGGCGGTATCAGGGCCTGCAGCCGGGCCAGCGCACCGCCGGTGAGCTTCATCGAGGGTTTGCCACCGGGCAGATTGACGACGCCCATATCCCGCCACCAGACGCCCTGACGGATGCCGGTGCCCAGCGCCTTGGACATGGCCTCCTTGGCAGCGAAACGCTTGGCATATGTCGCCACCACCATCCTCTCGCTCTTCGCGCGGCGCTGCGCCCTCGCCCGCTCAGCCTCGGTGAAGATGCGATCGAGGAAGCGATCGCCGTGGCGTTCGATCACCTTGGCGACGCGCGTAATGTCGATCAGATCGGAACCGATGCCGATGATCATGAGGCGCCCTTGGACTGCATCCGCCCGCGATCCATCGCCGCGCGCATCAGACGCACCGTATCGGACAGACCGATGAACAGTGCCTCGCCAATCATATAGTAGCCGATGTTCAGCTCCATGATTTCGGGCAGCGCCGAGATCGTCTCGGCGGTGGCATAGTCGAGACCATGGCCGGCATGTACTTCCAGGCCTGCGGATTTCGCCAGCCTCGCGCCGGCGGCAATGCGCTGCCATTCATGAGCGGCCTTCGCGGTATCGCCATCGGTGATCGCGTCGCACCAGGCGCCCGTGTGGAGTTCGATCACGGGGGCCTTTAGTTTAGCGGCCATTTCGATCTGCTTGGGATCTGCCGCTATGAACAGCGACACCCGTATGCCGGCTTCAGTGAAGCGCGCGATCGACGGCTCCAGCGATTCACGCTGGCCGACCACGTCGAGGCCGCCCTCGGTCGTCAATTCTTCGCGCCGCTCCGGCACCAGACAGACGGCATGAGGCTTCACCGCCAGCGCGATCCGCACCATGTCAGGCGTCGCCGCCATTTCGAAATTCAGCGGCTTGGAGATCTCCGCCTTCAGTCGTTCCATATCGGCGTCACGGATGTGGCGACGATCCTCCCGCAGATGCGCGGTGATGCCGTCGGCACCGGCCGAAATGGCTTCCAGCGCAGCACGAACGGGATCCGGGTGCTTGCCGCCCCGCGCGTTGCGCAGGGTCGCGACGTGATCGATGTTGACGCCGAGGCGCAGCGAGGATGAGGACATGACGGAATTCCGGAAAACCTTAAGGGAAGACGCTACCCATTGACCCGTTCGACCTTGGCGACAACGGCCTTGGCGCGCAACTGATTGATGATCGCGCTGAGATGTTTGAGGTCGTAGACACCGAGATCGATGGTCTGTTCGGTGAAATCGGGCGAGCGTCGATGCATGCTGATATTGTCGATATTGCCGTCATGGTCGGCGATCACCTGAGCGATCTGCGCCAAACTGCCGGGCTCGTTGACATTCTGCAGGAACAGCCGCGCCGGAAAACGCTGCGGCGAGGATTCATCGATATCCCAGCGCACGTCGACCCAGCGCTCCGGCTCTTCCTCAAAATCCTTCAGCGCCGGTGACTGGATCGGATAGATCGTGATGCCCTCGCCCGGCGTAACGATGCCGACGATGCGGTCGCCCGGCACGGCGCCACCGTTCGGAGCGAATTTAATTGGCAGATCGGAATCGACGCCACCGATCGAGATGATCGAGGTGAAGCGTGCCGCGCCATCCGGCGTTCTGACCTTGTCCGCCGTCGACTTCTTGTTGTTGGCCGAAAAGCGGCCGATGCGCTCTTCCTTGTAGTCGGGATACATCGCACGCGCGACGTCCGCGGCGCGCAATTCGCCGCGGCCGACCGAGGCCATCACATCGTCGATGGACGTGCGCGCCAGACGCGGCAGCGCGCCCTTCAACTGGTCGTCCGAATATTCCATCTTGGCGCGCACGAACAGGCGCTCGACGATCCGGCGGCCAAGGCTGGCATATTGATCACGGACCGCTGTTCGCGTCGCACGGCGAATGGCGGCGCGCGCTTTGCCAGTGACCGCCAGGCCTTCCCATGCGGATGGCGGCGCCTGCTGTGCGGCCGAAGTCAGCACTTCGACTTCGTCGCCATTTTGCAGCTCGGACGACAGCGGCGCGAATTTGCCGTTGATCTTGCAACCCACCGCACTGTTGCCGACGTCGGTATGCACGGCATAGGCGAAATCGACCACATTGGCATTGCGCGGCAGCGCGATCAGCTTGCCCTTCGGCGTGAAGCAGAACACCTGGTCGTGGAACAGTTCGAGCTTGGTATGCTCCAGGAATTCTTCCGGATTGGTGCTCTCCGAGAGAATGCCGATGGTATGGCGCAACCACGAGAACGCGTTGGATTCGCGCTTG
Organism: Tardiphaga sp. OK246; assembly: GCF_900188215.1. Classification (NCBI taxonomy): domain Bacteria; kingdom Pseudomonadati; phylum Pseudomonadota; class Alphaproteobacteria; order Hyphomicrobiales; family Nitrobacteraceae; genus Tardiphaga; species Tardiphaga sp. OK246. The sequence goes on along the minus strand of NZ_FZOX01000002.1, from coordinate 115,289 downwards.
AGCATTTCGGTCGGCGAACCGATGCCATCCTTGTAGAACGCATGCGCCGCGATGCCGTATTCGGCGATGCTGTTCATGTCCTCGGTGCGGATTTGCAGTTCGACGCGCTGGTTGCCGGGGCCGATCACCGTGGTGTGGATCGAGCGATAATCGTTCTGCTTCGGCGTCGAGATGTAATCCTTGAAGCGGCCCGGCACCACGGGCCAGGTCGTGTGCACCACGCCGAGTGCGCGGTAGCACGCCTCCATGTCCTGCAGCACGACGCGGAAGCCGTAAATGTCCGACAGCTGCTCGAAGCCGACCGACTTGCGCTTCATCTTGGTCCAGATCGAAAACGGCTTCTTGCGTCGGCCGGTGACCCGCGCCGTGATGCCGTTCTTCTCCAGCTTCGTGGAGAGATGACTCTCGATCATGTCGATGAGGTTGCGATTGCGTTCGGTCAGTGAGTCCAGGCGCTGCATCACCACCAGATAGGCGTCGGGATCGAGCACCTTGAACGACAGTTCCTCAAGCTCCTCGCGCATCGCCTGCATACCCATGCGTCCGGCGAGCGGCGCATAGATGTCGAGGGTCTCCTCGGCGATGCGACGGCGCGAGGCCGGCGGCATGAACTCCATCGTCCGCATATTGTGCAGACGGTCGGCGAGCTTGATCAGCAGGACCCGGACGTCGTCGGCGATCGCCAGCAGCAGCTTGCGCAGGTTCTCGGCCTGTTTGGCTTCGCGCGACACCAGTTCGAGCCGCTTCAGCTTGGTCAGGCCCTCGACCAACGCGCCGATTTCGGCGCCGAACAGCTTGTCGATTTCGGTCCGGGTGGCCTCGGTGTCCTCGATCGTGTCGTGCAACAGCGCCGCCACGATGGTGGCGTCGTCGAGCTTGAGGTCGGTGAGGATCGCCGCCACTTCCAGCGGGTGGGAGAAATACGGGTCGCCCGAGGCCCGCGTCTGCTCGCCATGAGCGACCATGGCATAGACATAGGCGCGGTTGAGCAGATCCTCATCGGTGTTCGGGTTGTAGGCCCGGACGCGGTCCACCAGATCGTATTGCCGCATCATCCGGACACGGGACGTCCGCGGCACCTTGGCCGGAATTGGCGTCTCTGCAGACAGCGCTTCAGGCAAAACTGGCGAGACCGCGGCGACCGTGTCGTTCGCAGCCTGCATCTGCCGTTTATTACGGCGCGAAGTCGCCATCCTAGCCTCGTTCGATCCGGTCAGCAGCGACCTGGATTCTTCATCTCAAGTTTGCCCCGAAACGGACTGCAAAAGCAAAGGCCCGGACGCATGTCCGGGCCTTTGTGATGACTGATAATCAAAACGGTTAAGCAAAAAACCGTGTGTATCGCTTTACTCGTCTTCTTCGGGCTGCTCTTCCGGCGGAGCGAGGCCTTCGAGGCCCTTGAGGAGCTCTTCTTCGGTCATGCGCTCGACAGCTACTTCGGTATCGTCGGCATCGACGCTGGCGCCGGCGGAGCCGATCAGCGGAATCGTATCCGGCTCTGGCTCGTCCACTTCCACGAACTTCTGCAGCGAATGGACCAGCTCCTCACGGAGATCTTCCGGGGAAATGGTCTGATCAGCGATTTCGCGCAGCGAAACAACGGGATTCTTGTCGTTGTCGCGATCAATCGTAAGTTGTGAACCGGACGAGATCATTCGTGCCCGGTGTGCTGCCAGCAACACCAGGTCGAACCGGTTGTCGACCTTATCGATGCAATCTTCGACGGTTACGCGCGCCATAAAATGTCGCTCCGTTTGTTGTGGGACCGAATATGATGATTAAGTCCCGTAGGTATAGGGGCTTTGCGGCATTCGCAAGGACCAATTTGGAATTGCGCCCTTCTTGGCTTGGTTTTCTGCCGCACTATGGTACCCTCGAAAAAGCCGCAGAAGCGGTGGCACCATCTGGCCAGAAGCGGATATCTCGACACCAAAAGGCTTCATTGCAAGGGCAGATGGATCGGCATATTCGGGCAGTTCCAGACCAGCTGATTGCGTGGCGTCAATAAGGCCGATCCGACGAAGAGCGGACGACAAATGTGATTCAAATGCGCAACGACGAAGTCGCGCCAAAAACGCTAACAACAACAAACCACATGAGAAAACTTGATGTCCCTCACATCTAACAAGATCGCACTCTTCATCGACGGCGCCAACCTGTACGCCACCGCCAAGACCCTCGGCTTCGACATCGACTACAAGCGCCTCCTCAAGGAATTTCAGAGCCGCGGGACCCTCGTCCGGGCCTTCTATTACACCGCCATTATCGAGGATCAGGAATACTCGTCGATTCGCCCGCTGATCGATTGGCTCGATTACAACGGGTATACGGTGGTAACCAAGGCCACCAAGGAATTCATCGATGCGTCCGGCCGACGCAAGGTGAAAGGGAATATGGACATCGAGCTCGCCGTCGATGCCATGGAACTGGCCGAACATGTCGACCAGATCGTGCTGTTCTCGGGCGATGGCGACTTCCGCTCCCTGGTCGAAGCCGTGCAGCGTCGCGGTGTCCGCGTCACCGTGGTGTCCACCATCTCAAGCCAGCCCCCCATGATCGCCGACGAGTTGCGCCGGCAGGCAGACGTGTTTACCGATCTCATGGAGCTGCAGAGCAAGCTCGGCCGCGATCCGGCAGAGCGCCCTGCTCCGCGCGAACCGCGTCACCAGACGCCGCAATTCCTGCAGCGCGCGACCACGATGGCGCCACGAGGCGATGAAGATTTCGAAGACTAAGACGCAACTCAGCAGACAACAGCCGGCGGTGGTCGCAACCGCGATTTCCGCTGGCACTTCCACCGATCCCGGGCGCGATTGTCCCCTGTGCCCCCGCCTCGTCGAGTACCGGCTGGAGGTGCGCGAGCGCGACCCCGACGGCTACAACGGACCCGTGCCGTCGTTCGGCATGTCCGATGCTGCCCTCCTGATCGTGGGCCTCGCCCCCGGCGTGCAGGGCGCCAATCGTACCGGGCGTCCCTTTACCGGCGACTATGCCGGCGATCTGCTCTACGAGACCTTGCTCGATTTCGGCTTTGCCTCCGGCACCTATGAAGCACGCCCTGATGACGGGTTAATGCTGCAGGATTGCCGGATCACCAATGCCGTGCGCTGCGTGCCACCCCAGAACAAGCCACTGCCCGTCGAGATCACGACCTGCCGGCCGTTTCTGATCGCCACGATGGACACCATGCCGCGATTGCGCGCTATCGTGCTGCTGGGCCGCGTCGCCCATGACACGATGCTGAGGACGCTCGGCATTCGCGCCGTGACAGCGCCTTTTGCGCACGGCACGGTTCACGATGTCGGCCGCTTCAAGCTCTACGACAGCTATCACTGCTCGCGCTACAACACGAATACGCGCGTGCTGACGCCCGAGATGTTCCGTGCGGTGTTTGCGCGGGTGAAGGCGGATCTGGCGCAGTAAGTCAGCGAACCGTTCGCGACACAAAGTCGATGAAGGCGCGCACCTTCGCCGGCGGATGATGCCGCGAAGGATATAGCACGTAGAGCGGAAAGGTCTCGTCGGCCCAATCCGGAAACAGATTGACCAGGCTGCCTTTCGCGAGCTGGTCCTTCACGGCAATGGCAAGCACCTGGCAAATCCCGGTCCCCGCCAGGCACTCGGTCAGCATGGTCCCCGCATCGCTCAACACCAGCCGGCTTGAGATCCTGACAGGAAGGACCTTGCCCTTGCGATGAAACTCCCAGTCGTAGGGGCGACCGGTCTGCGGATCGCGGAAATCGATGCACTGGTGCTTCAACAAATCCAGCGGCGCCTGCGGTCGGCCATGGCGTTTCAGATAGCGCGGTGACGCAACGGTCAGCACCTGAATATCCGCAAGCTTGCGCGAGATAAGGGATGCGCCAAGTGGCTCGCCGAACCGCACGGCCACATCAACACCATCCGCCACCAGATCGCCGACGTGTTCGCGGGTGATCGTCTCCAGTGCCAATTCAGGATATGTCGCGAGAAAACCACCGAGATGACCGGCCAGCACCAGGCGTGAGAAGAATGGATCGATATTGACCCGGAGCCGACCTCGCACCCGAGCCGAAGCGCCGGAGGCATCGACTGCCGCCTCCTCGATCTCCTCCAGCGACGGCCGCACCCGCTCGTAAAACCTGCGCCCCTCATCGGTGAGCGCAATCGAACGCGTCGTGCGGTCCAGCAACCTTACGCCGAGCCGGGCCTCCAGCCGCGCGATCGCGTGACTGACGCCGGATGCCGACATACCCAGCGCCTCTGCCGCCCGCGAGAAACCTCCACCTGCGATCACAGCATCCAGCACGGTCACGCCGGTCAAAAGTCGCCCGTCCATCGCAACGCCATTCCTGATGTTTTGTCAGCAATGATGTGACGTGTTCTCGTTTCAGTCAAATATCGAAAAATGGGACAACACCGGCATTCCCACCCATTCGGAGAGCCACCATGTTCGCCATCACAGGAGCCACCGGCAAAGTCGGCGGCGCAGTCGCCCGCACGCTGCTTGCCGCCGATCAATCCATCCGCGTCGTCGTTCGAGATCTCAGCAAAAGCAAGACATGGGCAGCACGCGGCGCGGATATCGCCCTCGCCGACACCCGCGATGCCTCGGCGCTAACAAAAGCTCTCTCGAACGTCGACGGCGCGTTCGCGATGCTGCCGCCGACATTTGACCCGAGCCCCGGTTTTACCGAGGGCCGCGCGATGATCGAAGCCCTCCACACCGCACTCCGCGTGGCGCAGCCGCCGAAACTGGTTGTGCTTTCAACTATTGGAGCGGATGCGCCGCAGCCGAACCTGCTCAACCAGCTCGGACTACTGGAACACGCACTCGCCGACTTGCCGATGCCCGTGACCTTCCTGCGCGCGGCATGGTTCATGGAGAACGCGGCGTGGGACGTTACACCTGCACGCACGGATGGCGTCATTTCGAGCTATCTCCAGCCGCTGGATAAAACCTTCCCGATGGTCTCCGCGGAAGACGTCGGCCGCGCAGCAGCAGAGCTCTTGCTCGAAAGCTGGACGGGTCATCGCGTGATCGAGCTCGAAGGTCCCCGCCGCGTGTCGCCGAACGATATCGCCAAGGCGTTCACGAACGCGCTCGGCGGTCCCGTCAAAACTCGCATCGTTGCGCGCGATGGCTGGGACAGACTATTTCGCGAGCAAGGCATGACGAATCCGACACCGCGAATGCAGATGCTCGATGGCTTCAACGAAGGCTGGATCGACTTCCCCAAACGCGAGGCGGAATCGCGCAAGGGCACGATCACAATCGATCAAGCGATCAAAGCGCTCGTTGTCGAGACACCCGTCAAAGCAGGCTCGTCCTAGCCTGGGCTAGACCGGGTTCGCCTTCAGCCATTCCAGAACATCGCCTGCGTTCCGGTCCGGCGGAAACACCGGATAGAACACATGGGTAATCTTGCCGTCATCGATGATCATCGCCATGCGCTTGATCATCGTGAGATCGGCGACCTCCATGGTCGGCAGACTGAGTGCGTCGCTCAGCTCAAGTTGCTCGTCGGACAACACCGGAAACGGCAGATGCAGCCGCCCGGCCATTTCAGTCTGATATGCGTTGCTCTGCGTCGACAGGCCAAACACATGCTTGGCACCAGCGGCCTTCAGCTCCGCGAACAGATCCCGGAACGAGCAGGTTTGCGGCGTGCAGCCACGCGCGCCCGGAATCATGTCCCAGTCATCGACCAGCCCAATTTTACCGGGCTCGCCTGTACGCGGATAGCCGAACACCACGGTGCGGCCGGCGAGTTCGGACAGCGTGACCGCCGTATCGTTCGTGGCGCGCAGGCTGACCGGAGGGATCGTCATGCCGGTCAGATGATTGGCGGCGCCGTCGTCTTCCGGTGCCGGAATCTTGCTCCAGTCGACTTCGAGCAGGTTGCCTTGCGTCATCTCATCCTCTTGTTTGAAAGAATGGGCGACGCCCAGCCTTATCCCCGCGCGCGCAACAGACGGCCCTTCTCGCGGCCCCAGTCGCGGTCCTTCTCGCTCGCACGCTTGTCGTGGAGCTGCTTGCCCTTTGCCAGCGCGAGCTGCAGCTTAACCCGGCCGCGTTCGTTGAAGTACATCTTCAACGGCACAAGGGTCATGCCCTGGCGTTCTACCGCACCCATCAGCTTGTTGATCTGCTTGCGATGCAGCAGCAGCTTGCGCGGCCGCTTCGGCTCATGGTTAAAGCGGTTGGCCTGCAGATATTCAGGGATATTGCAGTTGATCAGCCAGATCTCGCCGTCCTTGGGATCGGCATAGGATTCCGCAATGGTGCTCTTGCCGTTGCGGATCGACTTTACCTCGGTCCCGGTCAAGGCGATGCCTGCCTCGACCGTATCCTCGACGGCATAGTTGAACCGCGCCTTGCGGTTCTCGGCGATCACCTTGATCGGGCGTTCGTTCTTTTCGGCCATCGTTCAATACTTTCAGCGTGCTGACCGAATATAGGTGCCCCGAATGCCCGACCCAAGCCTTGGGCTCAGGCCTTCTTGAGCAGGTCGCGGATCTCGGTCAGCAGTTCTTCTTCACGGGTCGGCTTCGGCGGTTCAACCGGCTTGGCGGCATCGTTGCGCTTAAGCTGGTTCATGAAGCGGATCACCAAGAACAGGACAAAGGCGACAATGATGAAGTTCAGCGTCAGGGTCAGGAAGCTGCCCCAGGCCAGCACGGCGCCCTGCTTCTTGGCGTCGGCCAGATTGGTTGCCGTAACGGATTTCGAGAGACCCGTGAAGTAATTCGAGAAATCGAGACCGCCGGTGATCGCGCCGATGATCGGCATGATGACGTCGGCCACCATCGACGAGACGATGGCACCGAAGGCCGCGCCGATGATCACGCCGACGGCGAGATCGACCACATTGCCCTTCATCGCGAAATCGCGAAATTCCTTCAGCATCTGCAATTCCTCTTTGTTTTCAACGAACGACGCGTACGCGCTTACAAATAAGGAGAGATGACGCAGCCAAAGTCACTCAACATCTGATTGATGCAGATATCTAGTTGATGAGGCCCGCGAAGACCATGGCGTCACGGATCACCTTGCCGGTGGGCGGCGTCACAGTCATCAGCGGCAGACGTACTTCTTCCTTGATGCGGCCCAGCAGTGCGAGACCGTGCTTGGCGCCGGCGAGGCCGGGCTCCTTGAAGATAGTGTCATGCAGCGGCGTCAGGCGATCCTGGATCTTGAGCGCCCCGGCATAGTCGCCCTTGAGCACCAGCGACATCAGTTCGGCACACAGCTTCGGCGCAACATTCGCCGTCACCGAAATGCAACCATGGCCGCCCGCCGCCATATAGGCCAGCGCAGTCATGTCTTCGCCGGACATCTGGATGAAATCCGGTCCCATCGCGTGACGCTGCTTGGACACGCGCGCGAGATCGGCAGTGGCATCCTTCACGCCGGCGATGTTCTTCAGCTCATACAGGCGCGCCATGGTGTCGACGGACATATCGACCACCGACCGCGGCGGAATATTGTAGATGATGATCGGAATGCCGATCGCATCGTTCACCGCCTTGAAGTGCTGATACATGCCCTCTTGCGTGGGCTTGTTGTAATACGGTGTCACCACCAGCACCGCATCCGCACCGGCCTTCTCGGCGTGCTTCGCCAGTGCCACCGCTTCCTTGGTGGAGTTGGACCCGGCGCCAGCGATCACCGGCACGCGGCCCTTGGCTTCGTCGATGCACCATTCGACGACCTTGTAATGCTCTTCATGGCTCAGCGTCGGGCTCTCGCCCGTGGTGCCAACCGGAACGAGGCCGTTGCTGCCCTCGGCCATCTGCCAGCTGACGAGCGCACGAAAGCCTGCCTCGTCCAGCGCGCCATCTTTGAACGGCGTGACCAGCGCGGTGTAAGACCCCCGGAAATTCGTCTTGGTGGCTGCCATGGTCTGCTCCGAACGCGATGCGGCTTTAGCCGTCTGCTTGAACCGATTGATTGAACAGCAAGTCTTATCGAGTCTGCGGCTGCGGCGAAAGACCGCCCGAAGCGGTTTCAGCGCGGTTTACCGGCTGTTTGGCCGTGATTTCGCCGCCGTGGCCGGGCAGAGAGGAGCAAGCGGTTACAGAAATTGACGATTTGGTCACCGTTTCAATCAAATACATCATGGGAATGCGTGCGATTGTCTGATTCGCCGCGAGGGAACGCCGTGAAGCACCTGCTCCTCACCTCGACTGCGCGGCGGACGGCCTTGCAACGGACAGCCTTGGGCTCCGGTCTGGCGCTGGCGGTCGGAGTATCGGTGCTGGCCGTCGAGGCCTGGGCGGCCACCAAGGTTCCATTGCCGAAAGCGCGCCCCATTGCGCGCAGTGCCGCACAGGCCCCCACGGCCGTGGCGACCCCGGCGAAGCCGCTCGCGCCGGATGCTGCGAGCCCGGCTCCCGTAATCCAGCCCGCCACACGCCAGCATGCGGCAATTCCACCTGCTGCCAAGAAGCCGATCGCCCGCGCCGCGGTGGCGGCAACAACATCCACCCCACAGGCGGATGCCGAAACGCTTGAAAACGTCATCGAGCTGATCCGCAAGCGCAAGGGGTCGGAAGCCGCGCAGGTCGTGCAAACGATTGGCGATCCAGTTGCGCGCAAGCTCGGCGAATGGATCTATCTGCGCAGCGATGACAATGGCGCTTCGGTCGAGCGCTACCGCGCTTTCGTCGCCGCCAATCCGAGCTGGCCATCGCAGACCTTCCTGCGACGCCGCATCGAAGCGGCGCTGTGGGACGACAAGCGCGACGACTCCGCGATCCAGTCCTATTTCGAGAGCGAGAAGCCGATTTCCGCCAAGGGCAAATTCGCTCTGGCCAAGTCGCTCCTCGCGCGCGGCGACCGCGCCGGCGCGGAGCGGCTGATCCGTGATGCATGGCGCAGCGATCCGTTATCGGGCGATACCGAGAACATGGCCATCGACATGTTCGGTCCGCTGATCACACCCGGCGATCACAAGGCGCGCATGGACATGCTGCTCTATGGCAGCGATTCAGATGCCGCGCTGCGCTCTGCCAAGCGCCTCGGCGGCGCGCAGATGGCGCTCGCGCGGGCGCGCATCGGCGTCACCAAGAAGGCATCGAACGCCAACGCGCTGCTCGCTGCAGTACCGTCCGAGCTGCATAGCGACCCCGGCTACATCTTCAGCCACATTCAGCAGCTGCGCCGCGAGGAGAAATTCGGCGAAGCAGCGCGGCTGATGATTGCAGCGCCGCGCGAACCGCAGCGCCTGCACAATCTCGACGAATGGTGGATCGAGCGACGTCTCACGGCGCGCAAGTTACTCGACGTCGGCGAACATCGCTCGGCCTATCTCGTAGCACGCGATGCTGCCCTGCCGGCGCGCGACATCTACAAGACCGAGCAGGAGTTCACCGCCGGCTGGATCGCGCTGCGCTTCCTGAAAGATCCCGCGACTGCCGCTCAGCACTTCGCACGTATCGGCGTCGGCAGCGTCAATCCGACAGCCCTCGCCCGCGCCGGTTACTGGCAGGGCCGTGCTGCGGAAGCCGCAGGCCGCAGCCAGGAAGCGCGTGCCGCCTACACACGCGCAGCAGAGCAATCCACCAGCTATTACGGCCAGCTCGCCCGCGCGAAGCTTGGCCTGCAGCAGCTCGACATCAGCGGTGCATTGACCGCCCGCGCGCGTGGGCTCGATCGACTGGAAATCGTACGCGCGGTGCAACTGCTCTACGCCATGGACGAGCGCGAAGTCGCCATCCCGATCTTCGCCGATGTCGGCGAGAACGGCGATCCGGAAGCCGTGCTCGGCCTTGCCGAGCTCGCGCAACAGAACAAGGATGCCCGCGGCACATTGCTGGTCGGCAAGGCGGCACTCAATCGCGGCCTGCCCTTCGATCACTATGCCTATCCGACGACGGGCATTCCGAGCTACCGCCCGATCGGGCCCGAAGTCGAGTCTGCCGTGGTCTATGCGATCGCACGGCAGGAAAGCGCCTTCAATCCGGCCGTCGTGTCGCCGGCCCAGGCCTATGGTCTGATGCAGGTGACGCCGAGCGCGGCGCAATACGTCACCAAGCGGCACGGCGGCACCTATGACCTCTCACGCCTCAAGAGCGATTCGGTCTACAATGCGACGCTGGGCGCCGCCGAACTCGGTGGCCTGCTCGAAGACTATCGCGGTTCCTACATCATGACCTTTGCCGGTTACAACGCGGGCCGCGGTAGCGTGCGCAAATGGATCGAACGCTACGGTGATCCACGTGACCCCAAGGTCGATCCGGTCGACTGGGTCGAGTCGATTCCGTTCTCGGAAACGCGCAACTACGTCCAGCGCATTATGGAAAATCTGCAGGTTTATCGCGCCCGCTTCGGCGGTGGCTCGCGGCTGCAGATCGAGGCCGACCTGCATCGCGGTGCCAGCAGCAGCGTCGAGTAGCATCAACTAGGACAGTGCGAATACGTCGGATGGGTAGACCGCAGACGCGTAAGCGTCGAGCGAAACCCATCCTACACCTTGGCACAGCGATCGATCACGCAAGCAAAAACCCCCGGCAGTTTCCTGCCGGGGGTCTTTGTTTCAGATAGCGATTGCCGTGAGGCAGTCGATATTAGAACGAGCGCAGGATCTGAACCGAACCGTTGTAGAGGTTCTGGTTGCTCGTGTTCAGGACCGTACCAGCCGGCTTGCCGGACATGCTCGTCACGGTGTAGGTGCCGTTGAGGTTCTGCTCGAGGCGGCTGTAGGTGAATTCAGCCGACAGGGTCAGGTTCTTGACAGGGGTCCAGGCAGTACGGGTACCGATCTGGGCCACGGCGAAGTCGAAGTTGCCGGTGCCGGCGAAGGTACCAGCGCGAGATGCTGCAGCCGTCGAGCTGCTGGTGCCCGGGCCACCCGTGGTGAGGCCCTGGAATGCGGCGAGCATCAGAGCATTGCCGTCACCATACGAGATGCTGCTGTAGCTGCCGAACAGCGACGTGCGCCATGCCGGGTTCCAGTAGTGCTCGTAGAAGCCAGCGACCGACCAGGCTTCGCTCTGGATGATCTGACCGCCGGTGGTGTACACGCCGTCCAGAACATAACCGAAGCCGATGGTGTTGCCGTCGACCTTCGCGAAGCGACCGCCGCCCGAGGTGTCGGTGGTGCCGCCAGCGATCGCGTACTTCGCTGCGCCCTTGGCGTAGGTTGCTTCGAGCTTCAGAGTGTCGCCTGCGCCGGTGGGCAGGTTCTTGAATTCAACCGCTCCGTTGACTGCGAAACCGTACTTGTCGTCAGCATGACCGGTAGCTTCGGTCGTGCCGTAGAAGCCCGGGGTAGCAGCGTGCATCGCAGCGCCGAAGTGCAGCGTGCCCCAAGCCTGGTCGAGGCGGATGTTGCCGACGACGTCAGGAATGTGGTTGCCGCCGTAGGCATTGCCCAGGAACGTGTTCGAGGTCGTGCCGTAGAACGCCCCCGTGAACGTGCTCGCGCCCGGTCCCGTGATGAAGGAATTGGTATTCCAGAGGCCGGCGTTACGGTAGGCCGAAGCGTTTTCGAGCGAGATCGTGCCCGACACGCCGTTACCGAACGAAGCGGTGTAGGCGATCTGCGCGATACCGGTCGTGTTGTTCGAACCAGCCATGAAGCCCGACGAAATGTAAGGCTTGTTGAGGGCCCACTGCGGGTCGAACTGCGAGACGGCCTTACCGAAGGTGAAGCCGGCGAACTGGATGAAGGCGTAGTCGACTTCGGTGAAGCCGCCAGCGATCGATTCACGGTTCTGCGAGAAGTCGAACTGCATGTTCGCGTAGGTACGAAGGACACCGTATTCGGTGGCAGTGCGGGTATCGGTGGTCAGGTTGATACGTTCGCGGGTGATGAAATAATCCTTGGTCCAAAGATTATTGCCACCAGCGCCACCCTGCCAGAACGGGGTGTCGTAAGCTGCGGCGTTGAACGAGGTGTCCAAACGGATCGCGCCGCCGATCTTGATGCAGGTGTCGGTGCCCGGGATGTAGTAGAAACCCGCGCCGTAGAGGGAGCAGATCTTCACGTATTCGACCGCTTTGGCCTTGACGGGAAGATCGGCTGCCTGAGCTCCGCCAACGGCGAGCAGAGCTGCCGTCGAGCCGAGAATAAGGCCCTTAATCGTCTTCATGTAAACCTCCAAGTTGCTTTAGGGAAGGTTCTGCAACGGGGTGGAGGCCACCCTGAAGACAAGTCCCCTTAATCCCTGACAACCCGCAAACGCTCCGAATCTCAAAACCCGTCGCACAAGGCGTGCCGACGAGGTTCAGGACGAACCACCTTACGGGACGACCTCGGGATGCCCCCCTCCGTCGCACCGAGACCATCTCCTAAGGTTTCTCGCTCCGCAACAATGGAACGCCTCAAAGCGGCCTCCATTCGGCCGTTTCCCGGGCTGTGTTGCTTAAATCACACGGACTCGTGAATGGGCATTCTTCGCAAGCAATTGTTTCAACATCAGAATTTCCAGCGCCGCATTTCAAGGCACCGCCCCATCTCGTAACGAGCAGAAAAACATTCACACTCGCATTAGATGTATCTGGCTGGCTTTCCTGGTCCCTCGGCCGAATCGTCTCGCATCTGCCGGAGTGATAAATTCCGGCAAGCGCGGAACGGCGGATGGCAATCGATAAACAGCCTCGGGACCCATTTCCCGGCAGCAAATACACCACAGGCGGACGCGGCATCTGGAGATTATTAAAGACACATCCACATCGGATGCGTCCGATTTTTGGGAACATGCGCTGCAGACTGCGATCTGGCGCTTGCGGCTCGCGACGGTGTCGGGCATATGCAGCAATGATGGAGCTGTGGCCGAGTGGCTGAAGGCACCGCTTTGCTAAAGCGGCATACCTCTCAAGGGTATCGAGGGTTCGAATCCCTCCGGCTCCGCCATCCTTTTTCCTACAATATTGTTTTCATTGGCGTTTCAACTTCTACCCACATGTCGACCCACAACCCGCCGCCCTTGTTCGGAGCTGAGGATCGCATGAACTTTTTTTTGAGCTCGGACATTTCGGGATTCAAAGATTTCAGCCGCTGCTGAGGACGCTCTGACCCCCTCGATCACTCCATCAGTCGCGCCGAACAATTTGCCGCTTCCCCAAAGTCGCCCCGAGTGGCCTGCCTGGCTGGCGTCCGGGATGCCGACTTCGTGGTGCTTATGTTGAACGAGCGTCACGGCGATGCCTCCCCCTGAGGCGCGGCGCCACAACAAACCGCTATTCGTCTTCGTGCAAACCAATGTAACTCTCGACAAAAAAGCAACCTGCACTGATCAAAGAAGCGCAAGGTTGGACGTCGGGAAGATGCACTGGAGGCTTCGCGACGCCAGACGAACTTCGCAAAGCAATCACCCGCGCGGTCAACCGCTGGCAACTCGCGGAAACATCCGGCATCGTTGATGTGCCCGAGATGGTGAAACGAGCGACCGGTCAGATTCCGAAGACCGGGCACAGCGGCTATAGCAGAGAAGTTCCTACTCTGTGGATATCGGTCGCTGGTGGACCGGCTTGGCAAATGCTTCATCTGAGCAAAATCGAGAAGCCGGAGTTAGTCGAAACGCTCGATAGTCTATGCGGGAGATGAGCGCTTGAGAATTCGCTCCGGACTGACGCTCGCTGTGACCTTGGAGTTGGAGAGTGTGGTCAGGAAGCCAGTCAAATATGTGAACGCTACCGCGCTCGATTGGCGGTCATCAGAATAGCTAACCCGTCAAAGAAATTCGCAGCGACGTCCGCTGTCGTTGATGCCCGCTTTGCGCCATAAGCGGTCAAAAGCGATCTACAAAGGGAACTGTCGACGCGTCGATACTTTCCCCTACACCCGCATCCAGAACGAAGAATTGCGGCCACGGTTTCATGAGAGACTAGCTGCGAAACTCAACCGAGATGGCTCACGAATTTTGTACTCAAGTAAGCATTAAGCCCCTCAATACCTCCCTCGTGCCCGTAACCTGACTCTTTTACGCCACCAAATGGCGTTTCCGGAAGCGCGATACCAAAATGATTGATAGACACCATTCCGTGGTCAAGTCCATCGGACACCTTGGTTGCAGTCTTCGCATCCTTGGTAAAGGCATAGCTCGCAAGACCGAACGGCAGACTATTGGCGCGCTCCAGCACTTCATCGGTATCCTTGAAGCGTAGCATCACCGCGATCGGGCCAAATGGCTCCTCGTGCATAATTCGCGCATGAGTGGGGACATTCGTCAGTACAGTCGGCTCGAAGAAGTTGCCGGCATTGCCAATGCGCTTGCCACCCGTTTCGACTTTAGCACCCTTCTCCTGGGCATCGAGCAGAGTGGTTTCCATCGCATTGACCCGCCGCGGATTGGCAAGCGGTCCCATTTTGCTGTTGGGATCAAACCCGTCTCCGACTGCGATACCGCGCGCAAGGTCCGTGAATTTGGCAACAAACTTGTCGTAGGACCTCTCCTGAACAAAGAACCGCGTTGGCGAAACACAGACCTGGCCCGCGTTGCGATATTTCATGCCGGCCAGAAGTGTAGCAATGCCATCGGTCTCGACATCGTCAAAAACTAGCACGGGCGCGTGGCCGCCAAGCTCCATGGTCGAGCGCTTCATATGCTGTCCGGCAAGCGAGGCCAGATGCTTGCCGACCGGGACAGATCCCGTGAACGATATCTTGCGGATCGCCGGTGAGCTGATGAGATATTCCGAGATCACGGCCGGAACGCCGTAAACCAGATTGATCACACCGGCGGGCACACCGGCCTCTTCGAAGCATTTTACGAACTCGATTGGCGAACCCGGCGTTTCCTCGGGGCATTTGATGATGATCGAGCAACCGGCGGCAAGCGCACCGGAGATTTTCCGAGCAGCCTGTAACACCGGAAAATTCCAGGGCGAGAAGCCCGCCACCGGACCGACAGGCTCCATCAGCACCATGTTGCGGACGCCGTCGGCGCGCGCCGGAATGATGCGGCCATAGGCGCGGCGACCTTCCTCGGCGAACCATTCGATGACGTCGGCCGAGCCCATGACTTCGAGCTTCGCCTCGGCCAGGAGCTTGCCTTGCTCAAAGGTGAGAATGGTGGCGATCTGCTCGACCCGCGCGCGCACCAGATCGGCAGCCTTGCGCAGGATCTTGCTGCGCTCGAAGGCGGAGACGCGTCGCCAGGTATTGAAGCCGGATTGAGCAGCCGCGATCGCCTTGTCGAGATCGGCCTTTGACGCATGCCCGAGTTTGCCGATGGGCGTATTCGTGGATGGATTCATCACGTCCTGGTAATCGCCCGAAGTCGGCTGGACCCATGCACCGTTGATATAATGCGGGAGCGTATCGCGATATTGTCGCTGCATGGACTGAATCCTGTTCCAGATTTCGGTTTGTCGTGAATTGAGTTGCGAGTCTATTCAGGGGGCCAGCACACCAAGATACTGGCGGACATCAGGCTGGCTCGTGAGGTCATCATAATGAGCATAGTTGGTGACCGCTCCACCGCTGACGAACAGGAAACGCTCGCAGATCTCCTTGAGGATCGTCAGTTGAAACGTCGCCGTCGGATGTAGGCAGATGAAAACCAGCCGCTTCTCACTGCGCAGCTTGCGGAAGAAATCCAGCATGAAGCCGATATAGCCATCCTGAGTATTGAACTGCGGTTCGTCGAACAGATGAACGAGCGGATAGGCGCTTGCAGCCTGCTCCATCGTGAAGGACGGCCTCGTCTTTCTGAACTGACGGACTTGATAGGACTGATGGTAATGAATCGCGAGACGATCGCGCTGAAGATAGCGAACTCTCTGCATGTCCTGACCGGCAACCATCACACGCCCTGCCGACGGCACGTTCGATCCCGCGATCATCTCGAATAGCGTCGTCTTGCCGGCGCCGTTTGGCCCCATGACGCCCACGATCTCGGGCTGCATGAAAGCGCGATCCACATGCAATTGAAATGCGCGCTCCCGGTCGAGCAAGCCGCGGCGATAGATCTTGTTCACGCCTTCCAGCGCGAGTAGCGGCGTATCGCTCATGACAGCCCTCCCAGAAGCTTACGCTTGAGGCCGGCATCTGCAGTCAGTTCCGCCGCGTCCCCCGTCCAGGCAATATGCCCCTGCGACAACACGACGACCCGATCGGCAACGCTCAATGCGACATCGGCATTCTGTTCGACCACGATACTGGCAATGCCCGCCTGCCTGAGGCGCCGGATGACAGCCATCACGTCATCGACGATTTTCGGTGCAAGGCCCTGGCTCGGCTCGTCGAACAGCACGAGACCGGGTGAACCGAGCAAGGCGCGGGCAATGGCGACCATCTGCATCTCCCCGCCGGACAACGTCTCGGCTTCGCGCGCCATCAGATATTTGAGCGGCGTGAAAATCTCGGTGACTTCTCCAAGAGACCACCCTCGAAAGCTCGTCCGCTTTTCGCCCAACGAAAGATTTTTCGCCACGGTGAGTGTCGGACAGAGGCGACGGTCGTCCGGCACCCAGCCAATTCCGGCGCAGGCGATATGATGCGTCGCGCTTGCTGCGATGGACTTGCCCTGAAAACGGATGTCGCCCCGGCGCGCGCGCGTGAGGCCGAGGATGGAGCGAAGCACCGTGGTTTTGCCAGCGCCGTTGGCGCCGAGCAGAGCAAGCACCTCGCCTGCGCGTACGGATAACGAGACCGAAAACAGCGCCTGCGTCTCACCGTAGAACGAATCGATACCGGATACATCGAGCATCAGTTGAGCCGCCCCAGGTTGGAAGCCTCGACCCATGGATTCGTCTTGAGTGCGGCCGGCGCGCCGCGCGCGATCACCTGCCCCCAATGAATGACCGATATCTCATCGGCCAGCGAGAAGAGGAATTCCATGTCATGTTCGATGATGACGATGGTGAGATCGCCTTTGAGCTGAAGGATGAGATCGGCCAGTCGCGCGCGCCCGTCGCTGCCGAGACCCGCAGTCGGTTCATCGAGAAAAAGCAGCTTGGGACGACAGGCCAGCGCAACGCCGATTTCGAGCGCGCGCCGCGCACCATAAGAGAGCGACTTGGCCTCATCGTCGGCGCGCCCTGCAAGACCCACCTTTTCGAGAATGCTGTGCGCTTCGTCGACCAGAGCGGAGTCGGCATAGGCCTGTGCAATCATGTCGTGCCCGCGCCGGCGCGTGCCCGGAAGCGCAATGGCTATGTTCTCGAATACCGTGAACTCGTCGAACAGGTTCATCAGCTGGAACGACCGTGCGATGCCGAGGCGTGCGATATCCTGGGGACTTTTCCCGGTGATATCGTCTCCCTGCCACAATACCTGCCCGCGATTGGGCTTGTAGCGGCCAGTCAGCACATTGAAACAGGTCGTCTTGCCGGCGCCGTTCGGCCCCATGATGCCGGACAATTGGCCGGCTTCAAATGCAAGCGAGACGCTCTCGAGCACGACGCGATCGCCGAATCGCAGATGCAGGTCTTTGGCTTCAAACAGGGGCATGGCTCACCTCGCCTGCGATTGCGGAGCGGCGGCAGGGCGCGGAACGATTTTGTCTCGTCCGTTCATGACGCCGGCAAACATGCCGGCGATCCCCTCCGGCTTGAAAAGCACCAAGACAACAAACGACAGGCCGAACCATAGCATCCATCCGGTGGTGAATGATCCGATGACGTCGCGTGCAAGGAAGAAGGCCACGGCACCAATGACGGGGCCCCAGAACGAGACAAGCCCGCCGCCCACCAATGTCATCATGACGACGTAGCCGGAATAGTGCAGACTCATCACGTCCGGGAAGGCGGAGGTCTGTGCCATCGCGAATAATCCGCCCGCGAGTCCCGATAAGGTCGTGGATACAACCAGGACCGCCGCCTTGTAGCGCCAGACGTCGTAGCCGACGAAACGAGCACGTGTTTCGTTCTGCTTTATGGCCTTCACCACCCGCCCAAACGGGGAATGCACGAGCCGCCACAGCAGGAACGAGACGACAGCAAAGACTGCCAGCACGAAGTAGTACAGCGCGATGTTGCTGCCAAGGTTGAACGTGGTGATGCCAAGCGAGGCGGGTAGCCTCTCAATCTTGAGCAAGCCATCTTCGCCGCCGGTTATCCGGTGTGCCTTGATCGCGATGAACCAGAAGATCTGCCCGAAAGCGATGGTCATCAACGCGTAATAGATGCCTCGCCTGTGCGAGATGAAGAGCGCCACAAAAGCGCCCGCTATTGCGGCCGCAAATGCAGCAACCGCAAGACAGACCCACAGGTTCGACGCGATGTTTGATTGCGCCAGACCGAATGCGTAGGCACCGATCCCGAAAAATGCGCCATGCCCGAACGACGGCAATCCCGCATGGCCCAGAACCAGATTGTAGGCCAGCGCATAGAGCGCAAAGATCAGGATCTCGACCCCGAGATATTGATAGAGGCCGACCCGCTCGATCCAGAACGGAACGGTTGCAAACAGGATCCATGTAACGAGCATCGCAGGCGTGAAGCTGGGAACCGTACGGGCTGCTGCCATATCAAGCCTCCAACACGCTTTTCTTGCCGAACAGGCCCCGTGCGCGGAGCGTCACGACGACAATTAACAACAGATACATGGACAGCATCGACCATTCGGAGGCATAGGCACCGGACAGCCCGACCACCATGCCAACCAGGAGCCCGCCCAGCGCCGCCCCCCAGAAGCTCCCGACACCACCGAGCACGATGATGAGAAATGCCGGGACAACGGCATCGACTCCCATATGCGGCCGGATTCCCCAAAGCGGCGCCATGATCACACCGGCGAACGCCGCGAGCATCGTGCCAAGGACGAACACCCAAACCCGCAATCGCGTCAGATCGATGCCGAGCGCCTGGACGATTTCGCTGTCATGGGCGCCTGCCTTGACCATCGCACCGAAACGCGTGCGTTCGACGATGAACCAGACGGCTCCCATGGCCACGATCGCCATGCCGGCAGCCCAGAAGCGATAGGTCGACCAGATCAGATCGAGCATGATAAAGCCGCCGGCCATGTCACGCGGTACCGGCATCATGTAGTCGCGCGTGCCCCAAACCACGCGGATCAACTCCTCCAGCACCATGGCAACACCAAAGGTGAGCAGAAGCCCATACAGCGGATCGCGCCCATAGGTGCGGCGCATCAATCGTTCAAGCGCAAGGCCAAAGGGCGCAACCAGGATCGGGGCTACGACAACTGCTGTGGCAAACCGCAAGCCAAGCGGCACACCCGCCCACGCGATCAGGACATCCGGCGGCAACGGTAGTTTCGCCCCACAAATGGCGTAGGCGAAGTACGCCCCGAGCGCGAACAACGAGCCATGGGCAAGGTTGATCTGCTCCATCAATCCGAGGATCAGCATGAAGCCAAGTGCAATCAGGGAGAAAAGCAAGCCGAGCGCTATACCGTTCAGCAAATGCGGAAGGAGATTGAGCAGCGACATAAGCGTTCATCTATTCCAATGAGCGAGCATGAGCGCCCGGAGAACGTTCCGGGCGCTCATGCGTAAGCTTTATGTGTCGAAGACTGGAACGTCGGCGAGCGCCTTCATCTTGCATTTCTCCAGTGAGGCTTCGTCCACCGCCGTTTCGGGCTTGGTCCAGCTGATGACCTCATACAGATCCGTCTTGTCGGCGGGTTTTGCGTTGCGGCGGGCAAGATAGATCGTCTGCTGCACTTGATGCGTCACAGGATCGATATACGCATCGAAATGCTGCATGCGGTCGGCAGCGAGCATCTTGTGCCCTTCCAACTGCTTGATCACAGCATGATTGCTGGTCGTACCGGCGCGCTCGATCGCGCGCAGCAGTTCGCGTGTCGCGATGTAGCCGTTGTAGGAGACATTCCCCGGCACCGGAATCGGCGACTGAGGATAGGTCGTTTGCCAGCGCTTGACGAATTCAGCAACGCCGGGGAGCGGCAAAAGATGATACCAATTGGTGCCAAAGACGCCGAACAGCGTATCTTCCGCGCCCCAGATATCGGGCCAATCCTGCTGATTGTTCACCCAGGCTGTTTTCTCTTCCAGCTTCAACGCACTGATCTGCTGACGTAGCGCCTTCATATCATCGCCGCCAACCGCCATCGCGACCACATCAGGCTTGGCCTGCTGCACCTTGAGGAGATAGGAGGTGAAGTCCCGGGTGTTCTGCGGGATCAGCAGATTGTCGATGATCTGTCCGCCGGCTTTCTCGACCTCGGCTTTGGTCGCGGCCGATGTCGTGTGCCCCCACACATAGTCGTTGGTCAGCAACAGCCACTTCTTGCCTATCTTCTGAACCGCGTTCTGGACGGCGGCCTTGGAAAAATTGGTGCCGTTCCCATCCCAGACAAATTTGATGCGCGAGCAGTTCTCACCTGCCTCACTCGGGGCCGACGAGTTGGTGTTGAAATAGACGGTGCCGTATTTATTCGCGACTTGCGTGATGGCATTGGCGACGCCCGAATGCACGGCGCCGATCAGAAAGCCGCACTGCTCCTGCGTAATGAAACGCTCCGCGATGCGTGTACCTGTCGCCGCATTGGTTTCGGTGTCGGCCGTCGTCCATTCAATCTTGCGACCGAGCACGCCGCCTTTTGCGTTGAATTCATCAATTGCGAGGCGAATGCCACGCATATCGTCCTGCCCGCTATTACCGTATTGGCCGCTGGCATCACAGGTGAGCCCCAACTTGATTGGCTTCTTTTCTCCCTGCGCCAGAACACGTGTGTGTTGCCATGGACCGAAAAATGTCGCTGTGGCAGACAGCAAGCCGCCCTTCACGAGGGCACGCCGGGATAGCCCGGACGTATCGCTACGTCGCTTCATTGTTTCCTCCTGGACTCGGCGGCTCTTTTATTGATGTCCGCGCATTGTACGGATTTAGAATAAACATTCCACGAAGTATGTAAAGTAGAATATACAAGTCAGAGAAATCGATGACCGCAAATACGAGCCAACCGCATGCCCACTAAAGCCAGAGCCCCCCAGCACGGCACTTATGAAAACCTCCGTCATGAGATCGCCCGCCAACATCCGGATTTTTCAGATCGCCTCCGGGTGATCGCTGAGTTTGCACTTGAGCATCCCACCGAGATGGCGCTCGGGACCGTCGCGGAAGTCGCACAGCGTGCGAAGGTTCAGCCGTCCGCCATTGTGAGATTTGCGCGTGCACTGGGCTATGGCGGCTTCACGGAATTGCAACAGGTGTTCCGTTCAAGGCTCGTCGCCAGCGTGCCACCGAGCTACAAGGAGCGCATCACCGGGCTGCGACGCGACGGCCGCTTTCAGGATGCGAACAATCCTCAGGCGGTTCTGACCCGCTTCGCGTCAGAAGGCATGGTCTCGCTCGAAAGCCTGCAGGACCGCGTAAGGCAGGCAGATCTTGCGCGCGCGATCGAACTGCTTGGCGCCGCAGAGACGATCTACGTCCTGGGCCTTGGCGGCTCTTTCCCGGTCGCAGCTCATCTGACCTATGTTTTGCGCAAACTCGGGCGCCGCGTTGTTATCCTTGATGGACTTGGCAGCGCGCTTGGCGACCAGGCCGCTTCGGCGACGCCCGTCGATGCGCTCGTTGCCATCAGCTTCAGGGTCTACAATCCCGACACAGCACGACTGTTTCCAGAGCTCGTAGCCCGCCGCTTGCCTGCCATTTCGATCACGGACAGCTTGCTCAGCCCCATCGTCGAGGGTGCCAGCGTCGTCTTCGAAATTCCGGATATGCCGGAAGCCGCACTCCGCACGATGGTTGCTCCCATGTGTCTCGCCCAAACACTGGCCGTCGGCCTCACGCTTACACTCGACTGAAGATAACTCTCATTTAACTGACAGGATGAAGTCATGTCCGCTCGTATGCTGGAAGGCCAGGTCGCACTTGTCACAGGTGCAGGTCGCGGGCTTGGCCGCGCCTTTGCCGAACGGCTCGCAGCCCTCGGTTGCCATATCGCTATTCACGGCATGCGCGAGCACGGCCCTTCCGAATTTGGTGGTACCGAAACGCTTACGGATGTCGCTCGATCGATAGCCGACAAACACAGCGTCCGCACTTTCAAGGTTCTCGGCGATCTTACGATATCGGAAGACATCGAGCGGGTCGTTCAAGTCACCGAGACCAATCTCGGCCCCATCGACATCCTCGTGCATAATGCCGGCGGTGACATCGCGGCTGCAGGCGGAAAGCCAAACCCAAATGATGTCGTAAATATCAAGGCCGAGGATGTGCGGGCCGTCATCGACCGTAATCTTCTTAGCACAATCTTCGTCTGCCAGCAGGTGGCGCGAGGCATGATGGATCGACGTCGGGGGCGTATCGTCAACATCGGCTCAGTTGCAGCATTCAAAGGACGCACAAATGCATCGATCTATGCGACGGCAAAAGCCGGCGCGATGCATTTTACTCGGTGTCTCGCCGACCAGATGCGAATCTATGATGTCACCGTCAACACGATCGCCCCTGGCGACACACGCACGGAGCGGTTTATGGCAACACGTACTGTCGATCCGGCGCGGCTGATCCAGGAAGGGTCGCTCGACCGGATTGCCACCATAGACGAGGTTGCGCGCGTCATTGAGTTATTCGCCGGACCTATGGGAGCGTTCGTATCGGGGCAGGTCATTCGCGTCGACGGCGGCGGCCAGCTCTGGCCGGCATGAGCTTCAAACTCTCAACTAGGTGACCATCGGGAATGCAGGAACCGCAATCAGTTTCGGTATTAGTTGCAAGCCGCTGCGCAACTTCGCCACGAAACCTGCGGCACCTTTTTCACAGGAGTCCGCTTTGCGCCAGGAGCGGACATAGACCTTGCAAGCGAATAAGTGACATCCCTTTGTCTCGCAAGCCGACGGATCGGCGGATGTGACCGCACCTATTGCGGCGAACAATGCGTGCCGCCCTATCTTCTCGGTGACACGCCAAGCCCCAGCGTTATCGTGGGTGGCGCAGCGCGCAGATCCGCCGCGTCCTGCAGGCGATCAGCGCCCGCAGCAGTCAATGGAAGTGAGTCGCCCCGTTAATATCGAAAATCGCACCGGAGGCGTAACCACTGCCAGCGCCACACAGAAACATCGCGGTCGCGGCGATCTCTTCCGCCTTCGCCATGCGCTTCAACGGATAGAGCGATGTGTCATAGCCCCTGCCCTCGGTCATCGCGGTCTCTACCGGCCCCGGCGCAATGCCGTTCACGAGGACGTTGCGCGGTGCGGCCTTGCTCGCCAGCCAGCGCACGAAGGAATGGATGCCGCCTTTGGCAAAGGCATAATGCGGCCCGGTGCGCAGGCCGCCCATCCAGCCGGCGACCGATCCGCACAGCACGATGCGGCCTTCGCCCGCCTCCATCATGCCGGGCAGGAAGGCGCGGGTCAGATTGATCGGCCCCTTCACATTGGCGCGAATGACGCGATCAAGCGACTCTTCCCAGTCCTCGGCCATCCAGTCGTCATGCGGTGCGATCGCCGCCGTATCGATCAGTCCATAGACCGGTCCAGTCTGCCTCGCGAGCGCCGTCACGTCAGGCCGCGAGCCGGTGTCGAGGCCGTAAATTTCAGAGCGGTCCGCAACCTCGGCACCGACGCGTTCGCGGATACGATCCTTGCCTGCGATATCGACCAGCACAAGCGTCGCGCCTTGCTGTGCGCATAGCTTCGCCGTAGCGCTGCCGATGCCGCCGGCCGCGCCCGCGATCACAATGCGCTGTCCGGTGAGATCGAATGGGGATTTTTCAGAAAACGTCATGACGATAATTCCCGCTTGTGTTCCACACCTCTGTAAACCCACGCAGGGTACGGTGTTCAATTCGGTTGACGTGACGACGGTCAGCGCGCCGGAGGCACGCCGCCATAGGTCGTCAGATGCGAACTCGCGAGCCACCCAGCATCAATCGGAAGATTGATCCCGGTAACCGCCGACGCGTCGTCGGACAGCAGAAACGCGACGCCGCGTCCGATTTCTTCCGGATCGACCATGCGTCCCAGCGCGGAGCCTTCGATCAGCAGTTTCGGATCTCGCGTCCCACGTTCGATGTTGGCGAGCACCGGTGGGGTTCCCACATAGCCCGGCGACACCGCATTGACCCGCACACCCGAACGGCCCCAATCGGCCGCGAGGCACGCCGCCATATGAACCGCCGCAGCCTTCGAGGGCGCATAGGCGTGTAACGGCGCTGTGCGCGATGCCGTGACCGAGCCGGTGATCACGATGCCGCCACGTCCGCGCTTGGTCATGCGCTTGCCGGCCGCGAGGCAGGACACGTAAACGCCGCGCAAATTGGCGGCGATCACTTTGTCGAATTCGGCGAGCGGCAGGTTCTCCGCGCGGCCGCCCGACTGGATCACGCCGGCATTGGCGAACAGCGCCTCAACCGGCGCCAGCCGCGCCTCGATATCCGTGAAAGCCGCTTCGGTCGCGTGTTCATCAGTCACGTCGAACGGCACTGAATCGGCGCCGATCTTCGCTGCTGATTCCTGATTGGCCTTCGCATTGATATCTGAAATGACGACGCGCCATCCGCGCTCGATCAAGATACCGGCTGTGGCCAGACCGATTCCGCTTGCTCCGCCCGTCACCACGGCGATGCGGCCGCGCCCTTCATCTCGTTTCATCGTTGCACTCCCGTTGTCCGTTTCTTGTTGCACGCAGCAAAGCTGCGCGGATGGCGACGGTGCTAGACCGCAAGATAGCGTTGCTTGATGTCCTCGTTGTGCCGGAGTTCGTCGATGGTCGCGCGATAGACGATCTGGCCCTTGTCGATCACCGTGGCATGGGTCGCGATACCCAGGCAGAAATGCATGTTCTGCTCGGCCAGCAGAATTGTGACGCCCATGCCGCGCAGCGTCTTGATGAGTTCGCCGATGGCCTGGACGATGATCGGGGCAAGGCCCTCACTTGGCTCGTCGAGCAGCAGCACATCGGGATTGCCCATCAGCGTACGGGCGATGGTCAGCATCTGCTGCTCGCCACCCGATAGCCGGCCGGCCAGGCGGTCCTTCATCGAGGCGAGGATCGGAAACACCTCATAGATGCGCTCGCGATTCCAGTGATGGTCGCCGCGCGGCCCCTTCTTGGCGGCGACGATGAGATTGTCATCGACCGTGTGGTCGGGGAACACCTGCCGGTTCTCCGGAACGTAGCCGATCCCCGCGCGCGCGATCCTGTACGACGGCCGACCAGCCAGTCCCTGCCCTGCGAGCGCAATCTTGCCGCGGCGGGGCGGCGCAAGGCCAGCGATCATCTTGAACGTGGTCGACTTGCCGGCGCCGTTACGGCCGAGCAGCGCCATGGTTTGCCCCTGCTCGACCGCGAGATCGACGCCGAACAGGATCTGGCTGGCACCATAATAGACGTCGGCCGCTTCGACATGAAGGAACGGGTCGGCCATCATGCCTCTCCCACCGCTGCGGAGAGATGATGATCGGCGCCGAGATAGGCGTCGATGACATCCTGATTGCGCCGGATCTCTTCGGCGGTGCCCTGCGCGAGCACGGCGCCGTATTTCAGCACATGGATCCTCTGGGCGATCTTGAACACAATATCCATGTCATGCTCGATGAAGAGCACCGTCATCTTCTTGACCTGCCACAGATGTTGCACCTTGCCGATCATGCGCCAGCGCTCATCCGGACCCATGCCCGCGGTCGGCTCGTCGAGCAGCAGCACCTTGGGCTCCATGGCAAGCGCAAGACCGATATCGAGCAGCTTCTGGTCGCCATGCGAAAGATTGCGCGAGAGCGTTCCGGCCTTGTCCGCGAGCCCGAGCAGTTCGATGATCTCGTCGGTCCGTGCCCTGGCTTCCGCGACGGGAAACCGCCGCAGGAAGGTCCATGACTTGCGCAAGTGAGAGATCACCGTCGCCATGATCGCCTCGGTGACAGTCAGGCTGGGAAAGATCTCGGCGACCTGAAACGCCCGCGTCATGCCAAGACGTACGACCTCAAGGCTCGATTTGCCGACGATATCCTGCCCGTCGAAAATGATCTTGCCGGAGTTCGGCCGGAACGCCCCCGAGATCAGGTTGAAGAACGTGGTCTTGCCCGCGCCGTTCGGTCCGATGATCGCCGTGAGCGAGCCATCGGGAAAATCGATCGAGACGTTGCGCGTGGCGTGAACACCGCCGAAGCGCTTGTCGAGGTTCTGCACCGAGAGCATCAGGCGATCCTCTCCTTGACGAAGGCCGCCTCTTTGGCGGGAGCCGCCCTGGCCTCTTTGCGTCGCTGCAGAAATTCGACGACGTAATCGGCGATGCCCTGCCGCAGGCCCAGCACGATGGCCAGAATAACGATGCCCAGCACCAGGCCGTGATATTCGGTGTAGATGGATACGAAATGCTCGAGCAGGCGCAGCAGGATGGCGCCGATGATCGGCCCGACGAAGAGCTGCGAGCCGCCGAGCATGATCATGAAGATGGCCTCGCCCGACGTCGTCCAAAAACCGAATTCCGGATAGGCGCCGGAGACGAACAGCGACAGCAGGATGCCGGCCACGCTGGCCATCGCACCGGCGAGGATGAACACGCCGAGCTTCATGCGAACGATATCGACGCCGAGGTAATTGGCCCGGTTCGGATTGTCACGGATCAGGCGCAGCGTATAGCCGAACGGCGACTGCCATACCTGACGCATGATCAGGATACAGACGACGAAGATGCAAGCCGAGAAGATATAAAGCGACACACCGCTGCTGAGATCGATGCCGAAGAACGGGGGCCGCGGAATGCCGCCGCGCAACCCCTGGTCGCCGCCGGTCAGGCTGACCCAGGTCAGGATGATTGAGTGGATGAACATCTGGAACGCCAGCGTGATGAAGGAGAAATAGATTTCCTTCAGGCGCACGCAGATCGCGCCGATCACCAGGGCAAGTACCGACGTACCGAGCACCGTGATGAGAATTGCGATTGGTATCGACACGCGGCCGGACTGCATCAACAGACCGAACATATAGGCGCCGGATACGAAGAAGGCAGCGTGTCCGAACGAGACCAGCCCCGTGAGCCCTACAAGGAGGTTCAGCGACATCGCCAGCAAGCCATAGGCCATCACATAGATGAGAAAGTCGCGCAGGGATGGCTTGGCGAAGATGAACGGTGCGACAATCAAAACGATCAGCACGGCAGCCGCAAAGAGCAGATCGCGCAGGAACCCTGCTTTCATCATCGCGCGATCTCCCGGCCGAGCAGACCGCTGGGCTTGACGATCAGAACGACGGCCATCATGCCGAACATGATCCCGTCAACGAAGAGCGGGAAGCCGATCGCTCCGAAGGCCCGCGTGAAGCCGATGAGCAACGCTGCGATCAGCGCGCCGACGATCGATCCCATCCCACCGATCACGGTGACGATGAAGCTTTCGATCAGGATCGATAGACCCATACCCGGCGTCAATGTGCGTGTCGGCGCCGCGAGGGAGCCGGCGATACCCGCCAGCATGCTGCCGACGCCAAACACGGCCGCGTAGAGCAGCGTCGTGTTGATCCCGAGTGCGCCGACCATCTGCGGATTGATGGCGAGGGCGCGGATGATCTTGCCGATCCGGGTCTTCTCGATTGCGAGCCAGAGCATCGCGCCGATCGACAGGCTCGCGACGATCATGAAGACGTAATAGGCCGGAACGAAGCCGCCGGCGAATTCAAGCGGCGGAAGCGCGAACACGTCGGGCATGCCCATCATCTTGTATTCCGGGCCGGCGATGATCTTCACCAGATCGTCGAAGATCAGGATGATGGCGTAGCAAACCAGCAACTGCATCAGGATGTCCTTGCCATACACCTTGCTGATGATGAACCGCTCAAAGATGACCCCGATCAGGCCTGCCCCGAGCGCGCCGGCCAGGAATGCCAGTAAAAAGCTCGATGTCGCCTGATAGGTGAAGAAGGCGATATAGGCGCCAGCCATATAGAACGCGCCATGGGCGAAATTGATGACGCCGAGCACGCCGAAGATCAGCGACAGGCCGGACGCCACCATGAACAGCAGCATGCCGATGATGAGCGCCGTCGATATCTGCGTCACGGCGCAGGCTGACGATGACAGGCAGGAGGCAAGGGCTTCGAGGTTCACAGCGCAGTCCTTTGATGGTCTGACCTTCGATGGTCTGAACGAGCCTGTTCCGGCCGCCGCGAACGGCAGGCCGGATGTGCGACGGAGCCGCCGAGCCCGTCGCCATGCGACGGGCCGCGTCATCTAGCGACGACGCCCGCAGACAGCTCAGGCGTAACCCTTTTCCTTCTTCCACTCCTTCTCGAGCTCGACGATCTTCGACCATTCCGTATCGACGTAATCGACCACCCAGGGTGACTTGCTGACCGTCTTGCCCCATGCGACGGGGTAATTGATGATCGTATGATCGCTGTCACGCATGGTGATGCCGGCACCGCCAAACGGCTTCTTCACCGTCATGCCGGAGATTTCCTTGGCCAGCGCAGAACTGTCGGTATTGCCGTTCGTGCGACGCAGCGCCTCGATAATGAATTGCGACGCCGCGTAGTTCTGCCACGCCCAGTTGGTCGGCTCGTGCGGCGCCACCTTGACATAGGCATCGCAGAAGGCGGTGTTCTCGGGTGAGCTCGGAAATCCGTTGTTATACCGATAGGCCGTGTTGAGTCCCTGCGGCAGGTTCTTGATGGCCGTCAGGATCGGCGGATCGCCAAGACCACCGGAGAAATAGGCGGTGTTCTGGAACAGGCGATACAGGTTCGACTGCTCGATAAACGCAACGAGATCGCCGCCCCACAGCGCCGAATAGACCGCCTGCGGCTTCACCTGCATCAGCTTGGTGATGCTCTCGGTGTAATCGGGCGCAAACAGTTTCGGCCAGAGCTGATCGACCACTTCGATCGACGGCTCGAACACCTTGGCGTATTGCAGAAATTCCGCGGTGTTGTCGCGGCCATAGGCGTAATCGGGCGAACAGGTCGCCCACTTCTTGAGCCCCTTCTCCTTGGCAATCTTCGCTGCGTAGCTACCACCTGCGACGGCATCATGGATGCCCTGTCGGGCGCATCTGAACACATTCTTGCTGAACTGCTTGGGGTCTGCCGTCAGCGACGAGGTTTCGCTGCAGGTATGGAGGCAAAGGATGCCGAGATCGCGCACGACCTCATGCACCGCGAAGCTGCCTGACGACGCCTCGCCATCGATGATGATATCGCAACCGTCATTATTGATGAGATCGCGCGTGACTTTGGCGGCTTCGTCGGGACGCCCCTTGGAGTCGCGGTCGACCACTTCGAACTTGCGGCCATTGATGCCGCCGGCTTCGTTGATCTGATTGAAAGCGAGCTGGACTGCAAACCGGCTGGACGTGCCGAGGATTGCAACGCGTCCCGACAGGATCGTCGGCAGGCCGATCTTGATGACTTTCGCCTGTGCACCTGCGATATGCGGCGCGCCGAATGCGGCAAGGCCTGCCATGGCGCCAGCGCCCTTGAGGACGCGTCGGCGTGAAATGCCCTTGGTCGTCTTGGTCATTGAACCCTCCCTGATTTTGATGTCCGGCTTTGCCGGTACAGATTTTATTATTTCCAGATCAGCGTCGTCTTGGTGGCTTACTCTCCTCACTCGGTCCTTTGGTCGATCAGCGCAATACGAAGATCGTGCAGCAGGAACGGCGCGCTGTCCAACGGACTTTCCGAATGCCTCGCGTAAATTCGCCGCAGCGAGGTCGGGGACCAATGCTGCGGCGCCGACTCCTCTTGCCCGCGGCTTTCGCTCCGTCGGCCGCGGCATGGGCAGCTAGCTCAGCGCGAAGCCGCGATAACCGCTTTGCGCAACGTCGTCACAGATCGAGGTGTAGCGCGCCAATCCACCGGCGTAGGGCATGAAGACACGCGGCTTGCCCGGTACATTGGCGCCAAGATACCAGGACGAGCTTGCCATGGGCAGCAGCGTCGCATCCGCGGCTTCGTTGACATGCGCAACCCACTTTTCGGTCGAGTCGGTATTGGCCTCGATCCGCTTTTGGCCGTTCGCGCGCATGTCGCGGATGCAATTGGTGATCCAGTCTACATGCTGCTCGATGGCAATCGGCATATTGCACAACACCGACGGGCTGCCAGGACCGGTGATGGTGAACAGATTCGGGAATTTCGGCGACTGCAGGCCAAGGTAAGTGCGCGGGCCGGCCGCCCAGGCATCCTTCAGCTTGATACCCTGGCTGCCGCTGATGTTCAGATTGACGAGTGGTCCCGTCAGTGCGTCGAAGCCTGTCGCGAACACGATGATGTCGAGCGCGTAGTCCTGCTTCGTCGTGCGGATGCCGTTCGCCGTCACCTCGACGATCGGTTCTGCCTTGAGATCGACCAGCAGCACATTGTCCCGGTTGAATGTTTCGAAATAGCCGCTGTCGATCGGCGGACGCTTCGTCGCAAAGCCATGATCGCGTGGCGTCAGCATCTCTGCGATCGCCGGATTCTTGACGACGGTCTTGATCTTGTCGCGGAGGAAGTCCGAAGCCGTGAGGTTTGCCTCGACGTTCTGCAGGACATCGGAAAACGATGCACGGAAGCGCAATCCGCCGCGCTCCCACGCCTTTTCATAGATCTCCTGCCGCTCCGCATTGGACACCGACAGCGCGGAACGCGTCGAGATCGTGAACGGATGTCCGTTGGTACCGGCGCGTGCCAGCCGCCAGATCTCGTCGTAATTGTCCCTTGTATGCTTGATGTCGTCCGCCGTCACCGGGCCGTTGCGCGCCGGAATGCTGTAATTTGCCGTACGCTGGAAAACCGTGAGATGTTTTGCCTGCTCGGCAATGACAGGTGCGGTCTGAATCCCGGTCGATCCGGTTCCGATCTGGCCCACACGCTTGCCGCTGAAATCGACGCCCTCATGCGGCCACAGGCCGGTATGGTACCATTGGCCCTTGAAGCTCGCGAGGCCCTTGATATCAGGCACATTGGCGGTCGAGAGACAGCCCACTGCCGTGATCAGGAATGGCGCGGAGAAGAACTGTCCGTTCTTCGTCTGCACCGTCCAGAGATTGGCATCGTCATCGAACGCGGCCGAGGTGACCTCGGTGTTCAGCCGGATATCGCGCTTGAGATCGAGCTTGTCGGCGACGAAATTCAGGTATTTCCGGATTTCAGGATGTTCGGGATAGCGCTCGCTCCAGCTCCACTCCTGCTCGATCTCCTTGTTAAAGGAGTAGCAATAGTAATAGCTCTCGGAATCGCAGCGCGCGCCCGGATAGCGGTTCCAGAACCAGGTCCCGCCGATGCCATCGCCCTTTTCAAGCACAACGACGTCGAGGCCGAGTTCGTCCCGTAATTTGTGCAACTGGTAGAGGCCTGAAAATCCGGCGCCGATAATGATCGCGTCACAGGCATGGCTCGATTGTTCGTTCACTGCAAAAGCAGTGCTCTCATTGCTCGCCAACGGTCGTCTCCCCGTTCGTTTATGAGCGGCTTCGCATGGCCGCGCTATTGCCTCGAAGGCTAGAGATTTGCCGGATGGCTTTCCATACTCTATCGTTCAAACCTGATGTGAATTTCCGTCACAAGAGAAAAACGTGAACCGCTACACAGAGATGCAGGTTTTCGTCAGGGCCGCGGAAGACGGCAGCTTCTCTGCAGCGGCCCGAAACCTTGCCATCACGCCGTCCGCAGTCAGCAAGCTGATTGCGCGGATGGAAGAACGGTTGGGCGCGCTGTTATTCCGCCGTGCGCACCGCAACATCGTCATGACTCCGGAGGGAGAGGTCTTCTATCGGGCGGCGCTTGCAGCCATCGAAGCCGTCGAGGCCGCTGACGCGACGATCTTCAGCGGCAAGCTCGGTCGCGAAACCCTGCGCATTCGCTCGATGCCGATCTTCGGACAGGTCATCCTCGCCAAGAAGCTCCCGGAGTTCTGCCGGCAGCATCCCGACCTTCAGGTTGAACTTCAGCTGCGGATCGATCCCGGGCCGCTACTCGACGAGGGAACCGACGTTGCGATTCATGTTGGGCACCTCAATGACTCCTCGCTCGTGGCCACGCGATTTACGAGCACGCGATGGATCATTTGTGCGTCGCCGAGCTATCTGGCCGAGTACGGCACGCCGTCACATCCCAACGAGTTAGCGGACCACGCCTGTCTCAATTTTCATTCGTCCATTGCCGCCAGCACATGGACCGTTCGCGGTGCCGATGGCTTGTCCACACCGCTCGCCGTCAAGAGCCGTGTACGCTCGAACCAGGCTTCGATCCTTATCGAGTTCGCGCGCGCTGGCCTCGGCATCGTGCGATTGGTCGAAGTCCAAATCGCCGACGATCTCGCCCAAGGCCGCTTGGTCGAGCTCTTTCCGGAACATCAGTGCCCGGAGGAACATCCCATCTATGCGGTGTATCAGAGCCGCCGACTGGTAAGTAACCGTGTCAGGGTCTTCTTGGACTTCCTCAAGACGAAACTACCCGATCCGCCGCCTTGGCGGTATTGGCGGGACCAATAGACGTCCGCTTTGCGCCACAAGCGGCCTGTCCAACTCAAAATAACTTAGTGCCTAAGCGTGACGTTAAGTTGCTCGCGGACGCGCATTCGGGCTCAACGGCGCCAATCAGATCGCACTCATGCAGAGACACTTAACCCCGAGATAGTCATCGATCCCGCCTAGCCACGCAGCGATCTCGCGAGAAATAAAGTCATCTCGCGCGTGTCAGGGTTCGAGCTTTGCTTCCTTCACAATGATCGACCAGCGGTCGACCTCCGAATTGATGAGTTGCTGCAGGGCCGTGCGGCCTTGCGCAGATGGCGCCTGCGCCGCCAGTTCGGCGAAGCGCGCCTTGACGTCTTCATTCTCGAGCGACTTGGCGAGCGCCGCTTCCAATCTGGCGATCACTTCGGGCGACGTGCCGGCAGGGGCCGCCAGCGCATTCCACACCTGCAGATCGAATTTCGGCAGATTGCTTTCGACGAAGGTCGGCACGTCAGGCGCCTGCATCAGTCGCTGCGGCCCGGTGACGCCGATGGCCCGCACCAGCCCGTTCTGATGCGCCGGAATCATCGTGACGGTTTGGTCGATCACCGCATCGATATTGCCAGCGATCAAATCCTGGATGGCAGGCCCCGAGCCACGATAGGGCACCAGCATCGCGTTGGTCTGCGTCAGATAGAGTAACATCGCTGCGGCGAGCTGCGCGGTCGAGCCCGCCCCGGATTGCCCGAAGGTGATGCGGTTGTTCGGCACCTTGAGGCGCTCGACCAGTTGGCTCAGATTCTCGATGCCGCTCTTTTTGCTAACCGAAAGCATCATCGGGACATTCGCGAACACGCCAATGCCGGTCAGGTCCTTGCGCGGATCGAAGCCCAGATTCGGGTACAGTGGCACGATCGCCGCCATCGAGCCCATATTGCCGAAATTGAGCGTGTAGCCGTCGGGTTTAGCCCGAACCACACGCTGGGTGCCGATCGTGCCGCCGGCGCCACCGACATTCTCGACGATCACCGTCTGTTTGAGTTCGGCGCCGAGCGCCTTGGCGAGAATGCGAGCCAGCACGTCCGTGGTGCCACCGGC
Source organism: Tardiphaga sp. OK246 (assembly GCF_900188215.1). NCBI lineage: Bacteria > Pseudomonadati > Pseudomonadota > Alphaproteobacteria > Hyphomicrobiales > Nitrobacteraceae > Tardiphaga > Tardiphaga sp. OK246. Next base: position 81,950 of record NZ_FZOX01000002.1, on the reverse strand, counting down.
CGCATAGGGCACGACTAGCGTGATTGGGCGGTCCGGATAGCTGTCCGCCCGTGCAGACGTAAGCGAAGCTGCGATCCAGAGCAGTGCAATAAACAGACGGCGCACGTGGAGCCTCCCCTTGATATTTGTCGATGGGCGCTTGGCGCGCCTTTGTCGTCCTTCTGGCATACTCGCCGGGGCTCCGTCCCATAGGCTGTTGCTCTGAGGGGTATAAGATCAGGCACCGGCCGCATCGCCATCGCTGGCAATGGCCAGCGAAGTTCGGTTCGGTGTAAGGAAACGAGCTTGCCCACATCTTCACTGGATCGATGCCTTGGAACTGAGACAGCTTCGCTACTTCGTCAACGTGGTCGACATGGGCAGCCTGTCGAAGGCCGCGGTGCTGCTCGCGGTGTCGCAGCCCTCGCTGAGCCAGCAGATCGCCGCGATGGAGCACGACCTGGGCGTGCCGCTTCTGCTGCGGAGCGCGACGGGCGTGAAGCCGACCGATGCCGGCGCCAAACTGTATCGTCATGCCCGCATCGTGTTGCGGCAGATGCAAGAGCTCGCGGCCGACATTGCTGACGAGGGCAGCGGCGCCGTCGGGCCCGTAGCCGTCGGCCTGCCCACCAGCATCGCCTCGGTGCTCGCCGTGCCGCTGGTGGAGCGCCTGCGGCACGACCATCCCGGCGTGAAGCTCCAGCTCTTCGAGAGCTTCAGCGGCTATCTCAACGAGCTGCTGGCCAATGGCCGCCTCGACATGGCCATCCTGTTTCGCGGCTCCGACGCGCCGGGCATGACCGTCAGGCCGCTGTTTACCGAGCAACTGTCCGTATTCGGCGCCCCAGGCATAGGCGATCCCGAAGCGACGACCTGCGATCTCGCATCCCTAGCCGATGTCCCGATGGTCCTTCCGGACAGAACCAACGGGCTGCGCCTTCTCGTCGAGCAAGCGTTCTCGGAAGCCGGCGTGCCGCTGAATGTGATGTCCGACATCGACTCCCTGCCGGTTATGATGAAACTCGTGCGCAACGGCACCGCCGCGACGATCAACTCCTCCGGGGTCGCCCGGGTCGCAGAAACACCCATCCTGTCGAGACGGCTGGTGAACCCCGCCATCAATCGCACCGTGGGACTCTGCCTGCCCACCGGCATTCCGCAGACCGCGGCCGCACTGGCTGCGGAGGAGACCATCCGCACACTGGCGCGCGAACATGCGGCGATCTGGGACAAGGCCACCGACTGACTCGCCATTGGTTCAGCCTATACCTGCGATGGCAAACCAGTATGCCCCCTGCGTGCACCGACGCGGCTAAGAGTGCGCGGAGCAAAACTGTCGGGACAGCAGATGGACCAAGAAAAGCGCGCTTTGCCCCTGTCGGGCGTCACCGTGGTATCGCTCGAACAGGCGATTGCTGCGCCCTTGGCCAGCCGACATCTCGCGGATTGGGGCGCCCGCGTTATCAAGATCGAGCGGCCGGGACGCGGCGATTTCTGCAGGGATTACGACTTCGTCCTGAACGGCATGTCGAGCCAGTTCGTCTGGACCAACCGGTCGAAGGAAAGCCTGGCGCTCGACATTAAGCAGCCGCAGGACCGCGACGCGCTGGAAAGCCTGCTCGCCGGCGCCGACGTCTTTCTGCAGAACCTGGCGCCGGGAGCGGCGCAGCGGCTCGGGCTGGATGCGAAGGCTCTGGTTGAGCGCTTTCCCCGCCTGATCGCCTGCGACATCTCCGGCTACGGATCGGGCGGGCCGTATAGCGACAAAAAGGCCTATGACCTGCTGGTGCAATGTGAGACCGGCCTGCTCTCGATCAACGGTTCGGAAGACCATCCCGCCAAGGGCGCCATCGCCATCGCAGATATCGCCACCGGCATGTATGTGCTGAACGGCGTTCTGATGGCGCTCTATGCGCGCGAACGCACCGGGCGCGGCACCGCCTTCGAGGTGTCGCTGTTCGATGCGATGACCGAATGGATGAGCTATCCCTCGCTCTATACAGCGGGCGCCGGAAAGCCGCTGAAACGGACCGGCATGCGCCACGCCACGATCGCGCCCTACGGTCCGTTTCGCGCCGGCGACGGCAAGACCGTGTTCTTCGGAATTCAGAATGAACGCGAATGGCTGTCGCTCTGCACGAATGTACTCGGTGATGCCGATCTCGCTAGCGATCCACGATTCGCAACCAATCCGGATCGCATGGTCAACCGCGACGAGCTCGAACGTCTGATCGAAAGCCGCATTGCCGGCACCACCAGCGACCAGTTGCTGGCCCAGTTGGAGCAGGCCTCGATCGCCAATGCGCGCCTCAACAGCGTCGAGGAATTTCTCGATCACCCGCAACTGCATAGCCGTCATCGCGTCGTCAATGTCGGTACGCCGAATGGCGCTGTCACCAGCTATCTCCCGGCCATCACGATCCCCGGCCTGACGCCGCAGATGGGTCCGGTCCCCGCGGTCGGGCAGCACACCGACGCGATCCTCTCTGAACTCCGAGAACGAGCCCGCTTATGACCGCCCCTCGACTGACGCGGACCTATCTTGCCGTACCGGCGCATCGCGAACGCATGGTCGAGCGCGCCGCGAGATCTGCGGCGGACGCCGTGTTTCTCGATCTCGAAGACGCTGTCCCCGTCGGCGAAAAGAACGCCGCCTTGCGGACGGCGATCGATGCCATCACGCGGCTGGACTGGGGGCGGAAGACCGTCACGGTTCGCATCAATGCGATCGACAGCCCGTCCATCGCGGAGGAAGTCGAAAAACTGTCCGGCCTCGCAAGACTGGACGCCGTCTTGCTGCCGAAAGCCGAACGCGTGGCCGATGTGATCGGCATCGGCGAGCGGCTGTCGCAGTATCGGGGCGGTCGAAACCATCCGCTGGAGCTTGAGCTCCTGATCGAAACGGCGCTCGGCGTGGTCAATGTCGATGCCCTCGCCGCTGCGCATGCGACGATCGCCGCGCTGCATTTCGGCGTCGGCGATTTCAGCGCCTCGATCGGCGCCCGCAGTGATGAGATCGGATTGTCCCCGCGCGACTACAGGCACCTCGCCTCCGCAGCGGAGGAGCACCGGGAAACAGCGCTCGATCTGTTCGCCTATCCGATGATGCGGATCCTGATCGCGGCGCGCGCCTTCCAGCTGAGGGCGATCGACGGGCCCTTTGGCACATTCCGGGACAACCAAGGCACGCTCGGCTCCGCGGTTAAGGCGGCAAGCATGGGCTATGACGGCAAGCAGGTGATCCATCCCGACCAGATCGAGCCGACGCGGTCCGCATTCGTCCCGTCAGCCAGCGACATCACTTCGGCGAAACGTGTCATCGAAGCGATGCGTGCCGCCGAACGGGACGGGCATGGCGCCGTGACACTGGACGGCCGGATGCTCGATCTCGCCAATGTGAGAATGGCCGAGCGCATCCTTCGCTTTGCGTCATAAAGGACTGGGCCCGGTTCGCTCGCGCTTGCTTCTCGCAAACACACGTTGCTGCATCGTCGGATGGCTTGCAACAGCCGCTGAGGACGAGAATTGACAGCGGTGCTGTCACGTGCACGCCCTCCCGGGACGACGCTTCCGGTCGCCGCCGAGTCGTCACACTTGGATGACGGATCTACCAGGTCTGATTCCGCGAATTGTCTCCAACGCCATAGCCGTAGCCGGGATAGGACTGCGATACCCCGCCTGCCCCGCCGACATAGCTGCCATAGGCATCACGCGGAGATGCGCGCCTCACCTGCCGGTTCTTGCGTGCCGCACTGATATCGGTGGATGTGACAGCCGCGGGCGCGCTGATCGATTGCGGATATGCGGGCGCCGATGCAGCAACTGCAGGCTGGGCTGCGCCAACGGCAATAACCACCAGACTCGCAAGGCCGCTGGCGCGGATGATCGATGGGAGCGTGAGTTTCTTCGTCGACATGGCATTGTCCTTTTTGTTGCGCGGCCTCTCGGCCTCGTTGCAAGCGACGAGACAGACATTGGGGCGCACATGCCCGTTACAACCGTGATGCTCGTAACAAGGCCGTGACGTGGCTACGGTACATTTGGAAACATGCGAGGGAGTGCGCGATATGAAATGGGCTGCCGTGATGGCCGTCGCGATGGCGATCGCATCTGCCGCCTCGGGCCAGGCCCTCAAGCTGATGGATCTCAAGGAGGTCGATCCGGCGCTGCTCAGGGATATCTACGGGACCTGGGAACTCCAGGACGCCAAGGGCAGGAAACGCTGCCGCGTCGTTTTGAAGAGCGAAAGCACTATCGGCGGCTCACAGATCGACGTGGCCAAGGACTGCGCCAGGACTTTCCCCGTCATGGACGAAATCGCGGCGTGGCGGCTCTATGAGGGTTGGACGATCGGCTTTGCCGACGCGACCCGCAAACTGCGCATCCGCTTCTCGACGCCGGACAACCGCTATGTGGCGGAGCCGGAGACCGACGGCATCTTCACCATCGTCAAGAAGTAGCGGCTCATCGCGCTGCCCCGGCCGGCATCGCGCCTGCCGAACCACCGCGAAAACACGCAGTCGGCTTAGTGAACCGTCGACAACCAGGCGCGGGCATCGCGCTGCGCGGCAGCGATTTCGACATCCGACATCATCTCGGCGACTTCGCGGCGCATCGGGATGGCGTCGACCCGGCCCTTGAGGGCAGCGAGGTTGAACCACTTGTGGGCGGCGACGAGGTCAACGATCCCCGAGCGACCCGACGCCCAGTACAGACCGCGCTCGAACAGCACGTCCTGGATGGCGGTCTCTGCGATCGGCATCGCAGCTTCAAAATCGATCTGCCCCTGAAACATCGGTCATTCCTTTTTTAGTTTTGCCGCCCCCAACCGAGCGCGGCTCCTGTCCGTTATTTGATGCAATCCCAACCGCCGTTTGCCGGCTTGTTGGGATCAATATGACCGATCAAATTTGAAGAGCAGTTTAAGTATCGGGATGAACGAAATCTGAAGAGCCGAAGCCGAAACCGGCTCATACGCCGCCAAAAACCCAGCATTTATGCGGGTTTTCTGCATTTTCGCGGAATTCGGTTTACCCTGCTGTTTGGGGATGCCGTAACCATCTCGGCAGCGTCGGCGACCAGGGATATTAAAAGGCCTGCTCCGCGCATGCCACGACGCCAATGCGAGATACGTCACAGCGAGCAGATCAAAAGCTATTCGGGATCGGGACATTCAAAGCGCCGGGGATGAACCGCACCGGCAAAAACGAGGGCGTCGGCAACACGTCAGGATCATATCTCATGTGGCCGGAGCCACCGATGAAACTGCGGACCAATGATCCGCACCGAATAAAGAACGCCAATCACGGAATGACCGGCTTCTTTGCCGGACCGGCTCGCGGGAAGAGCAAGCCCTGCCCCGGAGTGACGGTCCAGCCGTTTGACCTGATGTCTCGCCGACACCCTCTTTCGTCGACCAGAGCTGCGATCAATATCCGCTTCGAGAAGCAAATTGTCGTCGAGGCTCTCGTGACGTCGCCGGCGTTGCCACCGGCGTCGATCGTGGCAGAAGAAGTTACTTCTTCTTGGCGACCTTCTTGGTCTTCTTCGCGGTCTTCTTCACAGCGCTCTTCGCTGCCTTCTTGACGGTCTTCTTGACTGCCTTCTTCGTAGCTTTCTTGGCCATGTTGCCCTCCATAAAGAGATGACTTGATCGCTGCGTGCACTCGGGAATCGAAATGCACTTCATCCCGAATACACCAACGATTTCAAAAGAACAGTCTCTCGCTTAAGGAAGTGTTGATGAGCGCAACGCGCCACTTCCCCCACGGGCTCAGTCACAACTTGAAATCCGGCATGCGGGGCGGCGCGAGAAACGCCCGGAAACGCTGCGTCCACAAATGTCAAGATTGCAGAAAGTGCTTATTTTTTCCGAGCGCCCGCGATTCGTACTACCAAACAACTACACAAACTTTTGCCGCTCCCAGACGTGAGTCGGGGCACTCAAAACAGGTGCTGCGGACTCTGAGTCGGTATTTTTGGCAATGAAAATATTTTTCGGGAAAACGCGTTCGCGACTTATCGGTGCTGGCCACAACCGCACTTTCTGTCGACTGACGGCATGCCGATTCGCGATCTAATTCCGCGCGCGCGACCGTTCATCGCCCACGTTACGACGCGCCAACGCGGTCCGCTGAAACGAAAACGGCGCCGCTCAAGGCGGCGCCGCGGTCATCGAAAGGGTAATTGTCAGATCCCGAGTTTGCTCTTGAGGATGTCGTTGACGACCTGCGGATTGGCTTTGCCGCCAGATGATTTCATCACCTGGCCGACGAACCAGCCCATCAGCGCCGGCTTGGCCTGCGCCTGTGCGACCTTGTCGGGATTGGCTGCGATGATGTCGTCGACCACCTTCTCGATCGCGCCGGTGTCCGTCACCTGCTTCATGCCGCGCTCTTCGACGAGCGCGCGCGGGTCACCGCCTTCCGTCCAGACGATTTCGAACAGGTCCTTGGCGATCTTGCCGGAGATCACGCCTGCCCCGATCAGGTCGATGATGGCAGCCATCTGTGCCGCCGACACCGGCGACGACGCAATGTCCTGGCCTTCCTTGTTGAGGCGCCCGAACAGTTCATTGATCACCCAGTTGGCGGCGAGCTTGCCGTCGCGTGCTTTGTCGGCAAGCCCGGCGAGCGTCGTCTCGAAGAACTCAGCACTCTCGCGCTCGGCCACCAGCACGGCGGCGTCATAGGCTGACAGGCCAAACGCGCTGATGAACCGCGCCTTCTTCTCGTCCGGCAGTTCCGGCAGTTCGGCTTTCAGCGCTGCGACGTATTCTTCGCTGAATTCCAGCGGCAGCAGATCCGGATCCGGGAAATAGCGGTAGTCATGCGCGTCTTCCTTGGAGCGCATCGACCGCGTCTCGCCCTTGTTGGGGTCGTAGAGCCGCGTCTCCTGCTCGATCACCCCGCCGTCCTCGATGACGGCGATCTGGCGCCGCGCCTCGTAGTCGATGGCCTGGCCGATGAAGCGGATCGAATTGACGTTCTTGATCTCGCAGCGGGTGCCGAACGGTTCGCCTGGCCGGCGGACCGAGACGTTGCAGTCGGCGCGCAGATTACCCTTCTCCATGTCGCCGTCGCAGGTGCCGAGATAGCGCAGGATGGTGCGCAGCTTGCTGACAAGGGCCTGCGCCTGTTCCGAGGAGCGCATGTCGGGCTTGGAGACGATCTCCATCAGCGCCACGCCGGACCGGTTGAGATCGACGAAGGTCTGCGTCGGGCTCTGGTCGTGCAGCATCTTGCCGGCGTCCTGCTCCAGATGTAGCCGCTCGATGCCGACGGTGGCGGTCTCGCCGTCGGCCAGTTCGATCGTGACCTCGCCCTCGCCGACGATCGGCGACTTGTACTGGCTGATCTGGTAGCCCTGCGGCAGGTCCGGAAAGAAGTAGTTCTTGCGATCGAAGATCGAGCGCCGGTTGATCTGCGCTTTCAGGCCGAGCCCGGTACGGACCGCCTGCTTCACGCATTCCTCGTTGATGACCGGCAGCATGCCCGGCATGGCCGCATCGACCAGCGAGACATGGCTGTTCGGCGATCCGCCGAACTCCGTGGACGAGCCGGAGAACAGCTTGGCGTGAGAATTGACCTGGGCGTGGATTTCCAGACCGATGACCATTTCCCAGTCGCCGGTGGCGCCCTTGATGAGCTTCGAAGGTTTGACAGGTGCGTTCATGGAGCGGTTTCTACCGCGACACGAGGCGCGGGAAAACCCCTCCTCGCGCGTTCCCGCAGCATTGCCACGGCACGACCGGGCCGGTCTTTCGAGCGTCAGCGGGCCACGGCGATGACGTGATCCTTGATTGCCGCAGGCTTCGGCAGCAGCTTGCTGCCCACCAGCCAGTCATTCAGGCTCTCCAGCGCCACCAGTTCCTTCTCGCCGACGGGAACGGGTTCGTCGTTCCGGTAATTTGCCACCCGGGTGGCGACCGCGGGGCTGAGCTTCAGCTCCTGCACCCACAGGCGCGCGGCTTCCTCGCGATTCTGCTGAGCCCACCGCGCCGACTCCCGCAGATCCTCCAGGACATCCTTCAGAATATCCGGATGCTCCGCGGCAAACGGCGTCCGCACGACATAGACAACAGCGTTCTGCGAACCGAAATCGCTCGCCTGCGCAATCACGCGGGCATCCCCGTCGACCAGCGCGGTCGGAAAGAAGATGCTCCAGGCTGACCATGCGTCCACATGGCCGTTGGCGAAGGCGGCAGCGGAATCCACCGGGCTGAGGAAAGCGCGCTTGACCCCCGAGGACGGCACACCCGCCTTTTCCAGGGCCTTGGTCAGTTGATAGTCGCCGGTGCCGCCACGATTGACTGCCACCGAGCGGCCGGCGAGATCCGCGACGGTCTTGATGTCCGCCCCGTTCCTCACCACGATGCCCGAGGAATCCCCGGCATCCCACTGATAGGCAAAGAGCGAAATCGGTGCGGTGCCGACCAGCGACGAGATTGCCGCGCTTGAACTTCCGATCGTGATGTCGATCGCATTGGCATTCAAGGCTTCCGCCGCCGGCGCATAGGCGATGAACGGCCCGACCCAGGCAACCTTGACGTTCCTGGCCGCCAGACGCTTCTCCAGCGTGCCGCGCAGGCGGCTGATCGACAGCGGTTCAGGTCCGCGCAGGAAGCCGAGCCGAACTGTCACCGGCGTCGCCGGAGATGCGGCCACGCTCGCTGACGTGGAGGCAAGCCCGATCAGAAACGCGGCGACAGCCGCCCGCAGGAAAGTAGAGCGCAACATCGTCAACCTCGTGCAGCGTTGAAGAAAGGACCGATCGGATGTGCCGTTTGTCGCCGGTCACCACGATCGAAAGGAAGCAGCGGCAGCAGCAGGTCCGCCACGCGGTAGGTTTCCTCGAGCAGAGGCTGGCCAGAGACGATGAAAGTGTCGAAACCGACATCGCGATATTCCAGGATGCGTGCCGCGACCGTTTCCGGATCTCCGACGATGGCGGTGCCCGGCCCGTTCCGCACCAGTCCGAAGCCGGCCCAGATATCCGGATAGATCTCCAGCTCCTGCGCGTGTTTAGGCTTCCGCGTGCCGACAATCTCTCGCATCCGGCGCTGGCCGACGGAGTCGGAGGCGGCATTGCGCGCCTGGGCGCCCTGCACCGCAGTGTCGTCCATGCGATCAAGCAGCCACTGTGCAGCGTCCCAGGCTTCCTGCTTCGTCTCGCGGACGATCAGATTGATCCTGATGCCGAATTTCACGTTGCGACCGAGCGCCCTGGCACGCTCGCGCACCACCTTGATCTTCTCCGCAGCCTGGGGCGGCGGCTCGCCCCATGTCAGATAGGTGTCGGCATGGCGCGCCGCGACGGACAGCGCGGGCTCCGACGAACCGCCGAAGAACAGTGGCGGATACGGCTTCTGCACCGCAGGCAATTTGAGTTGGGCGTTGCGCAGGTTCAGGTACTTGCCCTGGAAATCGACCACCTCGCCCATCATCAGCCGGCGATACAGGCCCCAGTATTCGTCGGTGAGCGCGTAGCGTTCGTCATGAGCGAGCTCGATGCCGTAAGGCGGCATCTGGTGCTGCTCGCCGGTGACCATGTTGAGGATCAGTCGGCCGTCCGAAAACTGGTCGAAGGTCGCCGCCTTCTGCGCCAGCATCAGCGGCGCGACGATGCCCGGATGCACGGCAACGATGAACTTCATGCGCTTGGTGAGCGGGATCAGCGACGCGCCCAGAACCCAGGCATCATGCTCGCCGCCACCGGTCGCCAGCAGCGCGCCCGTATAGCCGAGCTGATCGACCGCGCGTGCGATCTGCGCGAGATAGTCATGATCGACCGGGCGCCGGCCCTTGGCGTTCCAGGGATACGCGCCATCTTGCGGGATCAGGTACCAATAGATCTCCATCGTAACCTCCCAGCCTTACTTGAGCAGCTCATGCGCGAGCGCGAGCGGCTCCGGGTTGATCCAGCCGGCCACGTCGAAATCCCTGACGATGAAGCCGTGGCGCAGCAGGAAATCCTTCTGGCTTGCCAGGCCCCGTTTCCTCACATCCGAGAGATCGAGCCCGAAACTTCGCGGCGCGGCCGATCCATAGGCCGCGCGCGCCTCGTCGGCCGAGCGCCCGACCTCCTTGCCGATGATGTCGAACACCTCGGCCGGATGCCCCTGTGCCCAGTGCGATGCCCGCAACAGCACTGCGAGATAGCGTGCCACCAGATCCGGGCGCTCGAGCGCGGTGCGCCGATCGACCGTCACCGGCCGCGGATTGCCGTTGTTGACGCGCAGCAACGGATCGTCCTGCTCCGCCAGATTGATCAGCGACCGCAGTCCATGCGTCCCCACGGTTCCGAGCCCCGGCGCGCCCTTCACATAAATGGCATCGACCTCACCGCGCGCGAGCGCGGCGGCTTCGAGCTCGTGAAAGCGGCCATTGGCGACGCCAGCCGCCACGGCGAATGTCGGCTGATCGCTGGTGATATCGACGAGTTCGCTGTCCGCGAGGTGCAGCCCGGCAATCCCGAGACCGGTCTCGATGCCGCGTAGCGACATGGCGCGCGCGAAATCGACGCGTTGGCCGTCTTGCCGCGGCAGACCGATCCTTCTGCCGCGAAGGTCGGCCAGAGAATGAATGTCCGAATCCGCGCGAACGACGATGGCCTGGTATTCATCTATCCACGTCAGCGCCACGGTTACCGTGTCGCGTCCTTCGGACCGCGCCCAGATCGCGGGAATGTTGCCGCCTTCGCGAAACAGGCCGGGCAGCGAATGATCGAAATGCGAAATGTTGACGCGCGGATCTTCGGAATCGCGGATCGATCGAAGTACGATTCCGGACGTCGCGAATTCATCGCGCAGCAGCCCTAGATCAAGCGCTATGCCGGACGCCGTCGGCACAGGACAACGCGTGTACCAGAGCTCATTGACGGAGGATGATTTTTCAAACTCACGCGTTGCCAGACGTTCCGTCGTTACAGTCATCGGCATCTCCTGTAAGTAAATCGAGCGCGTTGCGAAACTTCGATAGACCATCATCAATGGATGAACGACCGAAAAAGAGCGTCGAAGTGTAGTTTGAAATGAACACGCTGCTATCAGGAGAGATGTAATGACATTTGTTCTTCGCATTGGCGTCCACGCCAACAATCCGTCTCTTCTTGTGCTCAGCCAGAACGGGTTGCTCGAAAAACGGATCTCGGCGCGCGGCGGAAGCGTTGAATGGGTGAAGATCGCGGCAGGCGCACGCACTGTCGAATATGTCGGCGCCAATCTGATCCAGATCGGCGGCACCGGCCTGACACCGCCTATCGCCGCGCAGGCCAAAGGCGTGCCGATCGTTACTTTCGCCGCATCAGAAGCGCGCGCAGTCGGCGGCATCTATGTTCGCAAGGACAGTCCGGTGAAAACGGTTGCCGATCTCGCCGGCAAGACGATCTCGCTCGGTGTCGGCTCGTGGCTGCAGGCCCTGCTAGCAACGGCGCTCGACCGTGCCGGCCTGACCTGGAACGATATTGTGCCGCTTGATCTTACCGAGCCGGAGTCACGTCAGGCATTGTTGGCTGGCGACATCGATGCGTGGGTTTCAGGCGGAGGACTTCGTGGCGGCGCGGATGAGATCCGGGCCATCGCCAACACCGGCGATCTCGTCACCAACCCGTCGGTGTTTTTCGCACGCCGCGATTTCGCCGATGATAATCCGAACATTATTGCGGACACAGCGAGCGCCTTGCACGAAACGGATCGCTGGATTGCGCAGCATCCGGCAGACGCTGCAGCGATCCTCGCACGCGTCGCCGGGGGGCCGCTCGACGCCGCCGAATGGGAAAAGCACATCGCACAGCGCCCATGGGGCATCCATCAGGTCGACGACAGGTTCATCGCCGAGCAGCAGAAGGCAGCCGATCTTTTCTTCAGGTTTGGTCTGCTGCCACGCAAGGTCGATATTCGCGATGCAATCTATCGCCACCCGCTTAATCTCGATCGCGCTGCGTAACATCCAATCCCGGAACGCATGAGCGGGTAAGAACCGCTTGTCGCATCCGTTAGGAGGCCGGCTATATTCCCGAAGCGAAAGCCCTGAACACGGAGCTGGCACGCAGCGTCTCGCGACCGGCCAGGATCAAGTCATCGACCTGTCCCTGCGGCAGCTGGAAACGCGTCGGAACGGCTTCGAGCACTGCGGCACGCGCCGGATCTAGCTGATCGAACCCAAGCCGGCCGACGAAGAGCTGCAGATCGGTGCAGCGCCAGCCGGGCCGCGCGCCATAACGGGCACGCTCTGCCGCCGACAAGCCGCAGCGCCACTTGATCAGCGACGATTGCCAGTCCTTCATGGTTCGGTCGAATGCGGTGTAGCTGGAGCCGATGCTCGCATCCATAGTGGTGTCCACCGCAGCCTTGATCAGATCGACGCCTTCAGGCCCTTCCACCGTATTGATCCAGTTGCCGGAGAGACCGACTTTGGAATCCACCACCATGAATATCCCGCGGCGCAGCCGGACCGCCTGCTGCGGTGTCATCGGGCCATAGGGTGTCTCGGAGGATTCGCGTACGATGGTCAGCGCAGAGACGCCGTAGTTGTCGACCAGCCCGCCATCCATCAGCTTGATGTAGGGCACCGCGCCGTCGCGGTAACGCATCACTGCCTTGGAATAGGCACTCAACATCGGCGACGCATTGCGGTTCGCGGCTGCGCGCGCGACCCAAGGCGGCAGCGGCTCGTTGCATGTGCCGGGAAAAGCCTGCACCACGGCCGGCGCAAAGGCGAGCGGCACCGCGGCCGACGCAGCCACGGCGCCCGACAGCGGATACTTGCTGAGATCGCTGCAGATCGCAGCGAAGGCCGTGTTGTCGAACACGAACGGCACGCGGTTATAGATATCCGAGGCGTTGATCCAGACCCGTGGCGAACCGCTATTTCGCAGGCTGCCAAAAGTCGCATTCTGGAACAGGTTGGCGTCGAGCCAACTGGTGAAGCCCTTGGAGTCATTGATGCCGCCGCCCAAGGCACGGCCGATAGTACCTAGCGACAACTGCGTCGTCAGTCCGGCCTCGGCATTCTGCAGCAGGAAACGTTCACGGAAGTCCGACAACGCGGCGCGCTTCTTGAGGCCGAAATAGGCGGCGGTCACCGATCCGCCGGAGACGCCGGACAGAAAGTCGATGCGCTCCAGCATGGTGTCGGATGCACCGCGCATGCGGATGCTGCCCAGTTCTTCCAGGACACCGAACGAAAACGCCGCAGCGCGCGTGCCACCGCCTGAGAACGAAAAACCGATCAGCAGGTCGTCCTGCTCGGCAGCATCCTTGAAAACGGCGTCGAGATTGGGATCGAGGGAGGCGCCGGCCAGCGGCACGTTGGCGGGAAGGTTGTAGACCGACGTACAGCCCAGCAGCAGCGCACAGGTCGTGACCACGACACCGATGGAACGCAACGCACTCATCACTTCTCTACCGATCCCACAAGACGGCCGCACCAAACGGCACGGACCGTGTCCGGACGGTCCCCAATCCGGAATCTCAATCAGATATTACCGTAAAGCATTGCAATTCGATGCAAACTGACGATCCGGCACCAATCGCGCCAGTAACGTGGCTAATGAATGGTGAAACAAGGTGCGCGCCAAATGGCGCGGCGCCAATCCTCAGTTCAGCTGCGTGCCCGGCGCGGCATCGAATACCAGCGTGAACCAGCTGCCCTGCCCGCGAATGCTCTCGGCGTTGAACTTCACGTTCGGCGCATTCTCTTTGAGCGTCTGCAGGATCAGCGCCCCAAGCTTGCGCGGCGACGGCCAGTCCTGTCCTTCGCCAAGGCCGATGCCGTCATCGGCGACAACCACCGTGACGAGGCCGCCTTCCAGCTTGCAGATCAGTTTGATCTGACCGCCGGCACGGCCGACGAAGGCGTATTTCAGCGCATTGGTCAGCATCTCGTTGACCAGCAGTCCCGCCGGCATCGCGATATTGATCGACATCGGGCAATAGCCAACCTGCAGATCGAGCGTGATATCCGCCGTCGCGCTCGCAGCCATCACGGCATTGGCGATGTCCGACAGATACTGGCCAAGATCGATCTCGGGCGTCGCATTCTCGTCGGACAGCGTCCGGTACAGTACTGTCAGCGCATCGATCCGGCTCGCCAGCCGGCCAAGCGCAACAGCCTCGCCTTCTACTGCCGAGCGGGCTTCGAGCCGCACCAGCGCCGTGATGAGCTGCAGATTGTTCTTCACCCGATGCTGCAGCTCGCGCATCAGCATGTCGCGGTCGCGTATCTGGTTCTCGAATTGCTCGATCTGCGCCCGCTCGCGGCCGCCGACATCGACCAGCGCGGCGATCCGGAAATTCTCGACGCCGTCGTCACTCTCGATCACCGAGGCATAGGCCTGCACGATCACCAGCCGATCGACCGGCACCGACGGACGGAAAACACCGATGAAATCCTCGCCGTCGCGGATCGCTTCGCCCAGCGTCTGGCTCTGGTTGTCTTCGTTGAGAAAGCCGTCGAGACAGGTCCAGCTCTGGCCTTCGACATCGGCCGGCGCCATTGTCATCAGTTGCTCGAAGGCCTTGTTGATATAGACAACCTGCTGATCGCTGCCCAACCCGCGCGAGATAGCGAGCGCAACGGGAACATGATCCAGCAGATGCTTGTAGCGATCATTCTCGATCGCCTGCGCAAGCTTCGGGGAACCCAGAATCTGATCGACCTGTTGGGAAGGCGGAAGCCCGTCGTCGGTGCTCATGCACGGTCCATGCTCATAGGCAAACCATGGCCAAGTGCACCGCAAAACGCAATGTCAAACGCGCAACACCCTAAAGCGTTCTTGAGCGGAGTGGCAGCTGGCTCGCGTCAAGAAAACGCGCGCCACACAAGAACTCCAGGCGGATGATGTCAGGCCCACCACTTGGGCGGCGTGAAACGCCCCGATGCCTGCTCAATGGTTTCGCCGAGCGAGAACAACGTCTCCTCGTCGAACGGGCGACCGATCAGTTGCAATCCGAGTGGCAGCCCCTGCGCATCCTTGCCGGCGGGAACCGCGATGCCCGGCAGGCCGGCCATGTTCACCGTCACCGTGAAGATGTCGTTGAGATACATCTCGATCGGATCGGCGCCGCCCTTCTCACCAATGCCGAAGGCGGCCGACGGTGTCGCCGGCGTCAGGATCGCATGGATGCCCTTGGCGAAGCATTCTTCGAAGTCGCGCTTGATCAGCGTGCGGACTTTTTGCGCGCGGAGATAGTAAGCGTCGTAATAGCCGGCCGAGAGGACATAGGTTCCGATCATGACGCGGCGGCGCACTTCCGCGCCAAAACCTTCGGCGCGGGTATTTTCATACATGTCGCTGATGCTGCGGCCGGGTACGCGCAGGCCGTAACGCACGCCGTCATAGCGCGCGAGGTTCGACGAGGCTTCGGCGGGCGCCACGATGTAATAGGCCGGCAGAGCGTATTTGGTGTGCGGCAGCGACACGTCGACGAGTTCGGCACCGGCGGCCTTGAGCTGCGCAGCGCCTTCCGACCAGAGCTTCTCGATCTCACCCGGCATGCCGTCGATGCGATATTCCTTGGGAATGCCGATCTTCATGCCCTTCACGGACTTGCCGATCGCCGCCTCGTAGTCCGGCACGTCGCGATCCACGGACGTCGAGTCCTTCGGATCGTAGCCGGCCATCGAGCGCATCAGGATCGCAGTGTCGCGCACGGTGCGCGCAATCGGCCCGGCCTGATCGAGCGAGGACGCGAAAGCGACGGTGCCCCAGCGCGAGCAGCGGCCATAGGTCGGCTTCATGCCGACAATGCCGGCGAAGGCCGCGGGCTGGCGGATCGAACCGCCGGTGTCGGTCGCGGTGGCACCGAGGCACAGACCTGCAGCGACCGCCGATGCCGAACCGCCGGACGAGCCACCGGGCACCAGATTGACGTCGGAGCCGTCGCGCCGCCACGGATTGATCACCGGACCGAAAAACGACGTCTCGTTCGCCGAGCCCATGGCGAATTCATCATTGTTCAGCTTGCCGAGCATCACGGCCCCGTCACGCCACAGCTGTGCGGTCACAGTCGACTCGTAAGGCGGCACGAAATTGCCGAGGATCTTCGAACACGCGGTTGTGCGCACGCCCTTGGTCGCGAACAGATCCTTGATCCCGAGCGGGACGCCGCCAAGCCAGCCGCCCTCGCCCTTGGCGAGTCTCGCGTCGGCCGCCTGCGCCATGGCGCGCGCCTGATCCGGCGTCTCCAGCACATAGGCGTTCAGCACGCGTGCGGCTTCCATCGCCTTGAGATGCGCATCGGTCAGTTCGACTGACGTGAAGGATTTGGTCGCAAGGCCGTCACGCGCCTCGGCGAGTGTCAGCGACGTCAGATCTGTCATCTATTTATTGACCGGGCTGCAAAAGAAGGGAGAGAGCGTCTTGTCGTTTTCAGGTGCATCTTTTTTGAAAGAGCTGCGGCGGAGCTTGTCGTCAGTCTCCTGTGCGGCCTGAACCTTGTCGAGGATGGCATCCATGGCCGCGTCGACGTCCTTGACCTTCCCCTGACGCTCCATCTCGTCGAGGTAGTCCATATAGAGCTGATAGGACTTTTCATCGTCGCAAAGCAGGCACATGGCGGTTTCCGTCCAAACGGTTCTTGCTCGATTACTCGACGACCTTCGGCACCAGGAAGAAGTGATCCTCCGACTCCGGCGCATTCGCCGTCACCGCATCGACGATCTCGCCGTCAGTGACGACATCGGCGCGCTTCTTCATCTCCATCGGCATCACCGAGGTCATCGGCTCGACGCCGTCGACATTCACTTCCTGCAACTGCTCGACAAAGGCCAGCATCGCGTTCAGCTCGCCCTGCAGATGGAGAACTTCAGCGTCAGTAACCGCGATCCGCGCAAGATGCGCAATACGGCGAACAGTGGCTGCATCGACGGACATTATATAGGGCCTCTGGGCGAATTCTGCCCGCCGTATAGCAGACGGAGGTTTCGCGCCGCAACCGGCGGACGCCTCCGCCTTGTTTGGCGCCTAGCCCCGCAATTCAGCCATCCGCGCCAATGCGGCCGCCGCCAGCGACCGTGTCAGCTCTGCCGCAGGCCGTTCGCTGCCCATTCCCACCGACTGTCCGGCCCAGAGATTGGTAAAATCGGTCCGTCCGAGCTTCTCGGCAGCGGCTTTCAGAGGCCCCAGCGCGGTCGCCGAATGCGGGAACGCCGGCGCATCGGGCGAGACCGGCCCGACCTCGCGCATCACGCGATTGACGACACCGCGGGCCGGACGGCCGGTCATGACATTGGTGATGACGGTGGCGGCATCCGACGCCCCGGCCAGGGCTGCACGGCCCGGCCCGCTTACCTTCGATTCCGGCGTACGCAGATAGGCGGTGCCGATCTGCACCCCCGCCGCGCCGAGCGCAAAGGCTGCGGCAATTCCACGCCCATCGGCGATACCGCCGGCCGCGATCACCGGCACCTTCACCGCATCCACCACCTGAGGCAGCAGCGCGAACAGGCCGGGCTGCGTAGCGATATCCTCGGTCAGGAACATGCCGCGATGACCGCCGGCCTCCGCGCCCTGCGCGATGACTGCATCCACGCCGCGCTCTTCGAGCCAGACGGCTTCCTTGACGATGGTTGCAGAGGCAATGACCCGACAGCCGGCTGCCTTGATGCGCTTCAAGAGCGCCGGGTCCGGCAGGCCGAAGTGAAAGCTGACCACTTCGGGCTTCAGCTCTTCCACCAGCGCGCACATCGCCTCATCGAACGGCGCGCGGTTGGCCGCATTGATGTCTGCATTCGGATCGAGCCCGAATTCGGCGTAATAGGACGACAGCCGCTGGCGCCAGTTGGCCTCGCGTGCCGGATCGGCGTCCACCGCCGTATGGCAGAAGTAATTCATGTTGACCGGCGCGGAGACGCGCTGGCGCACGATATTGATCTGCTCACGGGCTTTCTCCGGCGAGATCATTGCGCACGGCAACGAGGCCAGCGCGCCGCCCTCCGCTGCGCCGATCATGATGTCGGCATCCTGCACACCTGCCATTGGCGCCTGCACGATGGGAAATTCGGTGCCGAATAAGTCGATCAGTCGGCGGTCGGGCCACATGGGGGATCTCCGGATTCTTGCGACAATCTTGCGGCAATGCCTCTGAATCCAGCGGCAAAGCAGCGACGATCTTGAGACAAACGTGAGGAAATGGCACGCGCATCATTGCCGAGCCATGCTCAGGCTAACACGGCTGCGCCCGCGCGAGCTATGCGGTTGCGCGGGGGATGAGCATCCACTTGCGCAGCGCCACGCCGGCCCAGATCGCCTCCACCAGCCCGAACGGCCAGGCGCCCTGCAGGAAGCCATAGAGCGATCCGAGCCCGCAGGCGCCGGCAAAGGCCAGCGTGAACCACGGACTGCGTGCTTCCAGCGCGTAGCAGACCAGCATGGCGCTGACCGCGAACAATCCAAACAGGCTGAGGGCGTCCATAGATCGGGCTCGTGACGTAAGACGCAGAAACGCGGGAACGATGCTACCTTGCCGCAAATCACCACCGATGTGAAACGCGACCGATGACCGCTGCCATTCCCGAACTCATCACGCCCAGACTGATCCTGCGCCCACTCGTGCTGGGTGACTCCGATGCCGTGCAACGGCTCTTTCCGCAGATGGATGTCGTGCGTTTCCTGGCCAGCCGCGTGCCATGGCCCTACCCGGCTGACGGCGCCTTCACTTTCCTGCGCGATGTCGTGCTGCCAGGCATCGAGGCTGGTACCGAATGGCACTGGTCGATCCGCCTGAAGACCGCACCGGATCAGCTGATCGGTATGATCAATGTCAGGGACAGCGGCGACGACAACCGCGGCTTCTGGCTCGATCCCGCCTGGCACGGACAAGGCCTGATGACCGAGGCCAGCGACGCCGTGACCGATTACTGGTTCGACACCCTGCAGCGGCCCGTGTTGCGCGTCATCAAGGCCATCGCCAACACCGCTTCGCGCCGGATTTCGGAAACGTCCGGCATGCGCGTGATCGCCACCGAGGATCGCGACTACGTCTCCGGCCGTTGGCCCTCGGAAATCTGGGAAATGACCGCCGAGGAATGGCGCAGCCGCCGTCCACCCCGATAATTGCGGCGCAGCGTTTGATCTGATGGCTCCGCGTGTTATGCGGGACCATGCCTGCAGTCATCCTCCCCCTGGTTGAAGCCGCCGCACATCTGCCCGCCCGCGGCGCACTGATCGGTCTCGATCTCGGCACCAAGACCATTGGTGTCGCGGTGTCCGATCCCGATCGCCGTCTCGCGACCGGCATTGAGACTGTCGAGCGAACTGCCTTCAAAGCGGATGCCGCACGCCTGATCAAGCTTGCCGCTGAGCGAAATATCTGCGGCTTCGTCCTTGGTCTTCCCATCAATATGGACGGCAGCGAGGGACCGCGCGCGCAATCGACACGCGCCTTCGCCCGCAACTTCTCGAAACTGACTGAACTGCCGATCGCCTTCTGGGACGAGCGGCTCTCCACATCTGCGGTCGAGCGCGAACTGATTGCCAATGATGTCAGCCGCGCCAAACGCGCCAAGGTCATCGACGAACATGCCGCGATCTTCATTCTTCAGGGCGCGCTAGATCGCCTCGCCGCCTTGCTGCGCACGCCGGATATTCGCTGACCCCATGCTGACGGTATTTGCCGCTCTCGTCCCGGTCTTCCTGCTCATCGTGCTCGGCTACGCGCTGCGGCGCCTGCTGCTGAAACAGAACATCGAATGGGTCGGGCTGGAACAGCTCGTCTATTATGTCCTGTTCCCCGCCCTGCTCATCGACACACTGGCGCGCGCCAATCTGGCGTCGGTGCCCATCGCAGGTGTCGGCGGTGCCTTGTTGCTCTCCGTCATCCTGATGTCCGCGCTGTGTCTGGCGCTGCGTCCGTTGCTGGCACGGGCCATCGGCCTCGATGGGCCGGCATTTACGTCACTATTTCAGGGCGCCACGCGTTGGCAGACCTTCGTGGCACTCTCGGTCGCCGGCAATCTGTGGGGCGATCTCGGCATCACACTGGCCTCCGTCGCCATGGTAGCGATGATCCCGCTGCTGAATATTCTGGCGGTCTGGGTGCTGGCGCATTACGCCTCACCGCAGCGGATGGCGTGGCCGGCGCTGCTGCTGACCATCGCCAAGAACCCGCTGATCTGGGCCTGCGTGATCGGCCTCGTGATCAACCTCGCCGGATTGCCCGTGCCGCGCCCCGCACACGAATTCCTCGATGCCCTCGGACGCTGCTCTCTGGCGATGGGTCTGCTCATTGTCGGCGCGGGCCTTCAACTCGAAGGCCTGCACAGACCCGGCATGGCTGCAGCACTGACGGTCGTCTTGAAACTCGCCGTGATGCCGCTGATTGCCATGGGCCTCGGCATCGCCTTCGGCCTGTCCGGCGCCAACCTCGCGGTGGTCGTCTGCTGCGCGTCGGTGCCGTCGGCATCGAACGGCTATATTCTGGCGCGGCAGATGGGCGGCGACGCGCCCCTCCTGGCGCAAATCCTGACCATTCAAACCACGCTGGCGGTCCTGACCATGCCCATCTTCATTGCACTGGCGGAATAGGTTTTTCTTTTTTTGAGCATGATCTTGCCCGAAAACCGGTTCCCACTTTTCGGGATCATGCTCTAGGGCGATATCACACCGTTCGCGATGAGCAGCGTCTGAACAGTCGCCGCCAGATTGTTGAGGCCATGCAGAAAGATCGTCAGCCATGTCGAGTGGCTGCGATAGCGCATATAGCCGAACAGCAGGCCGATGGTGAAAATCTCGACGAAAAAGAACCAATCGTACTGCAGATGCATCGCCGTCCAGACCAGCGATGATGCCACGATGGCGCCAAACGGCCGCAAGAACGATTCCGACCAGCCGCGATAGAGGAAGCCTCGCGCGAAGAACTCTTCAGTCATCGGCGCGCCGACGCAGAACGCGATCACGAGCAGCCACAGCGCGCCGTCGGCGCGGGCCGACTTCAGCACTTCCAGCATGAAAGTCGGTGCGGAATCGCGCCCCATACCCTTCGCGACCAGCTCCCAGGCGCCGACCAGCACGATCAGCGCCACCGTGCCAATGACATAGTTTTTCCAGGACGTGCCGCGTAACCCCAGATAGTCGGCGAAGGATTGCCGCGCCATGCGCGTCGCCAGCCACAGCGCCAGACACACTGCCGGAAGCCCCATGAGAACGGACGCGGCGATGGTCGTACCGCTGCTCATCGCCTTGATCAGCAGCGTCGCGTCGAGTGGCGCATCCTTGATCAGCAGGTAATAAGCGACGACGGTCAGCTGACCGACGAACATCGCTGCAAAAGCGAACAGCCCCCAGAGGCTGGTGCCCCAGAATTTCCAGACACGCGGCGGCTTTGTCGCGGGTGGCAGATCCGAGGGGGCGACGGGAGCGATCGGCGTCTCCAATGCACTCACTGCGGCAACGCCCGGTCGAGCAGTCCCCGGCCCTGAGCTTCGGTCAATTCAGCGGTGCCGTAGATCGCGTTGCGCGCGCCATCGAGGCGTGTCCGCGCAAACAGTTCGGCATGGGGCGGATGCACCATGTTCAGTGCGGCGCAGGCCGCCAGCAATGCCAGCGATTCCACTGCTTGCCGCGCTACACGCTCGCTATCGGGCCGCAGCAAGGTGCGAATGATAAAGGCCGCAGTGTCGGCCGCGCCGGGCAGTCCGCGCGTCTCCAGCATCAGATCCTGCAGCACCGCGGTCGATGCGTCGCCTTCGCGCGACAGCGCCCGTAGCACATCGAGGCACATCACATTGCCGGAGCCTTCCCAGATCGCATTGACCGGCGCCTCACGATAGTGCCGCGCCAGAATGCCCTCCTCGACATAGCCGTTGCCGCCCATGCATTCCATCGCCTCATAGAGGAAGCCCGGCGCCGATTTGCAGACCCAGTACTTCACCACCGGCGTCAGGAAACGCATATAGGCCGCCTCGGACGTATCCTCCGGCGCGAGATCGAAGGCGCGGCACAGCCGCATCACCAGTGCGGTCGACGCCTCCACATGCAGGGCCATGTCGGCGAGCACGCTTTGCATCATCGGCTGATCGGCGAGGTGTTTCTGGAACACGCTGCGATGCCTGGCGTGATGCAGCGCATGAACGAGGCCCGAGCGCATCAAACCGGCGGATGCTGTGGCGCAATCCTGCCGCGTCAGCTGCACCATCTGGATGATGGTGCGGATGCCCTTGCCTTCGTCTCCGACGCGCAGTGCATAGGCATCGTTGAACTCGACTTCCGACGACGCATTGGAGCGATTGCCGAGCTTGTCCTTCAGACGCTGGAAATTCAGCGCATTGAGCGAACCATCCGGCCGGAACCGCGGCATGAAGAAACAGCTCAACCCGTCATCAGCCTGCGCCAGCACCAGAAACGCGTCGCACATCGGTGCCGACATGAACCATTTGTGGCCGCTGATCCGATACGCATCGCCGTCGCGCACGGCGCGCGTCATGTTGCTGCGCACATCCGTGCCGCCCTGCCGCTCGGTCATGCCCATGCCCAGCGTCATGCCACGTTTGGCCGACCATGGCGCAAAGCTCGGATCGTAATCGCGACTGGCAATGACCGGCATCACCTGCGCCAGCACATCCGGCTGCATCGCCAGCGCGCCGACGGCAGCGCGTGTCATGGTGATCGGGCATAGATGCCCGGTCTCGACCTGCGCCGCCATGTAGAATTTTGCGGCGCGCGCCACTTCGGACGCGCCGCGTGCGGACTTGCCGTCACGCGTCCATGTCGAATTGTGAATTCCCGCTGCAATGCTCTGTGCCATCAGCTCGTGATAGGCCGGATGAAACTCGACCTCATCACGCCGGTTGCCGCGCGCATCGAAAGTCCGCAGCTTCGGCGTATTCTCGTTGGCCAGCCGCGCGCGTTGCGCCATCTCTGCCGATCCCCAGAGCTGACCGAATTCGGCGTGGTCGACATAGGCGAACGAGCCCTCATTCATCGCAACCGCTTCCACGAGCGGCCGGTCCAGCTCGAACAGATTGACGTCCTCGAAGGGAGGCGACTGGTTGAGCACCGCATGAATGGCAGAGGTGGCGTCGGTCATGAATCAGTTCCGGCTGGAGGCGGTATTGCGAATCATTTTACGCCGGATCGGCCGCGATTTCACGGGGCTATCTTGCCTGCCGCGCAATCGGGAAATCGTAGGCGCGCGCACCTGTGCCCGGGAGCGAGAAGTGCCACCATTCCTTGGAATAATTCACAAAGCCCTGCCTGCCCATCGCAGTCGCCAGGAGATCGCGCCAGCGCCGCTGCGCGGGTGAGATCGCGCGCGATCCGGTATGCGCCTTGGCATCGGAGCAATCGTAACCCGTGCCCATGTCGACGCTGCCCTCGGGCGCGCGCTGTGCTTCCGGCGCGATGCAGCTTGCATAGGCCTTGTTCGGATCGAATGCCGCCGACGCAGGCGCACGCAGATCGACCAACGTCAGATCGAGCGCCGCACCGGTGGAGTGGCCGGAGCGCTCGGCGATGTAGCCGAGCCTGAACAGATCCGCCTTGCTGAAGGACGGATTGTAACGCTTCTGCGCAGGTGTCTCGTTGCCATCGCGCGCCCACGCCACCATGTCGCGCGACGCCCGCACCGGCCGATAGCAATCCAGCATCTTCAGCGACAGGTTCTGCGCCATCAACTCGCGCTGCACCTTCTGCAGCGCGAGGCCGACCGGGCGTTTCACCACGCATTCCGCGCTATCATAGCCGCTGAGCTTGCGGCCGACGAAATTGTTGACGCCGGCATAGCGGATGTCCTGCCGGATCGAGGGATCGATATCGCGCAGGAACACGAAATCGTCAGGCAGATTTTGCCCATGTGCGGCTACAGCGCCGAAGGCCAGAAAAAGCCCCGCCGAAACCGTCGCGACCACCTGGTTTAGAGCATGTTTCATGACCGGTTCCGAAGCTCCAACCGAGGCGATTCTGCAGGGATTTGGTCTCATCATCTTTACCCTGCCGCCGGACTGACCGGGGGATAACTGGAAAGCGGGCGAATCGCGCTTGCTCCGCTTTTCAACTCTGCCTATAGCTTTCGTTTTAATGACCCAAGCCACGAAATCCTCTTTCGTCCTCGGACACCGGCATTTGCTGGGCATCGAGGGCCTTTCCGCCGCGGATATCACCGGCCTCCTCGACCTGTCCGAGGAATATGTCGAGCTGAACCGCCAGGTCGACAAGAAGCGCTCCTCGCTGCGCGGTCGTACCCAGATCAATCTGTTTTTTGAGAATTCGACGCGCACCCAGTCGTCGTTCGAACTGGCCGGCAAGCGGCTCGGCGCCGACGTCATGAACATGTCGGTGTCATCGTCCTCGATCAAAAAGGGCGAGACGCTGATCGACACCGCGATGACGCTGAACGCGATGCATCCCGACATTCTCGTGATGCGCCATCATGCCTCCGGCGCGGTCGAACTGCTGGCGCGCAAGGTCGACGGCTCCGTCATCAATGCCGGCGACGGCGCCCATGAACATCCGACGCAAGCTCTGCTCGACGCATTGACCATCCGTCGCAACAAGGGCCGCCTCGAAGGTCTCGTGATCGCGATCTGCGGCGACGTGCTGCATTCGCGGGTCGCCCGCTCCAACATTCTCTTGCTCAACACGATGGGCGCACGCGTCCGCGTGGTCGCGCCCTCCACGCTGCTGCCACCGGGCATCGAGCGCATGGGCGTCGAGGTCGCGCGCGACATGCGCGAAGGCCTCAACGGCGCCGACATCGTGATGATGCTGCGGCTGCAGCGCGAGCGCATGAACGGCTCGTTCGTGCCGTCCTCTGCCGAATATTTCCAGTATTTCGGCCTCGACCAGAAGAAGCTCGCTTACGCCAAGCCCGATGCGCTGGTGATGCATCCCGGCCCGATGAACCGCGGTGTCGAGATCGACTCCCTCGTCGCGGACGGCGCGCAGTCGCTGATCCGCGAACAGGTCGAGATGGGCGTAGCGGTCCGCATGGCCGTGCTCGAAGCGCTCGCGCGCAACCTGCCGAACGCGTGATGCCCATGCTGACAGATCGCCGCCCTATCCTCCTCGCCAATGCGCACCTGATCGATCCATCCAGCGATCTCGACGGCGTCGGTGACGTCCTGATCGCCGACGGCGTGATCCGCGATGCCCGCCGTGGCATCGGCGCGGCCGGTGTGCCTGAAGGCACCGACATCATCAATTGCGTCGGCAAGGTCGTGGCCCCCGGCCTCGTCGACATGCGCGCTTTCGTCGGCGAACCCGGCGCCAGCCACCGCGAGACTTTCGCCTCCGCCAGCCGTGCAGCCGCAGCCGGCGGCATCACCACCATCATCTGCCAGCCGGACACCTCGCCGACCATCGACAATTCTGCCACCGTCGACTTCGTCCTGCGCCGCGCCCGCGACACCGCCATCGTCAACATCCATCCGATGGCCGCCCTGACCAAGGGCCTCGAAGGCCACGAGATGACCGAGATCGGGCTGCTGAAAGCGGCCGGCGCCGTCGCTTTCACAGATGCCGACAAGAGCATCACCAACGCGCAGATCATGCGCCGCGCGCTGACCTATGCACGCGATTTCGACGCGCTGATCGTGCATTACACCGAGGATCCCGACCTCGTCGGCGAAGGCGTGATGAATGAAGGCGAGCGCGCGTCACGGCTCGGCCTGATGGGAATTCCCAATGCGGCCGAAGCCATCATGCTGGAGCGCGACATGCGTCTCGTCGCCCTCACCGGCGGGCGCTACCATGCGGCCTCACTGACCTGCATCGAATCCATCGAGATCCTGAAGCGTGCCCGCGACGCCGGCTTGCGTGTCAGCGCCTCCGCGTCGATCAATCACCTGACGCTGAACGAAAACGATATCGGGCCCTATCGCTCCTATCTCAAATTGTCGCCGCCGCTCCGCACCGAAGAGAACCGCCGCGCGCTGGTCGAGGCCGTCGCGTCAGGATTGATCGACGTCATCATGTCCGACCACAATCCGCAGGACGTCGAAACCAAGCGCCTGCCATTTGCAGAAGCCGCGCCGGGCGCCATCGGCCTCGAAACAATGCTGTCGGCGGGATTGCGGCTGATCCACAATGGCGAGCTCACCTTCACCCAGTTGATCCGTGCGATGTCGACACGCCCGGCCGAACTGCTCGGCCTGCCGGGGGGCACGCTGCGCCCCGGCGCTGTCGCCGACATCATTGTCATTGACGCCGATGTGCCGTGGGTGCTGGATCCCGCGGACCTGAAATCGCAATGCAAGAATACACCATTCGACGAAGCCCGCTTCACGGGGCGCGTCGCACGCACTATTGTCGGCGGACGCACCGTTTACGAGCACGTCTGACGCGGAGCACGCGTTTAAAGGCACCGAAAGCGGAGCGCGTCTGAGAGCACGAAAATGCGAAGCGCGTCTTAGAATAGAGGTCCAATGATCGTTCTCTACATATTCGCCGCCGCGCTCGGTTATTTCCTCGGCTCGGTTCCGTTCGGGCTGGTGCTGACCAAGCTCGCCGGCACGCAGGACATCCGCACCATCGGCTCGGGCAATATCGGCGCCACCAACGTGCTGCGCACCGGCCGCAAGGGCCTCGCAGCGGCGACGCTGCTGCTTGACGCCCTCAAGGGCACCGTCGCCGTGATCATCGCCGGCAGCGTCGGTGGCCCAATCCCGGCCATGATCGCCGGTCTCTTCGCCTTCCTCGGTCACCTCTTCCCGGTCTGGCTCGGCTTCAAGGGCGGCAAGGGCGTCGCCGTCTATATCGGCATCATGTTCGGCCTGTACTGGCCGGCCGCCATCGTGTTCTGCCTCGCCTGGCTCGCCTGCGCTTTCACCTCGCGCTACTCGTCATTCTCGGCCCTGACCGCCAGCGCCATCACGCCGATCTTCCTGTGGTGGGCCAAGGCACCGCAACTCGCCGTGCTGGCCACCGCGCTGACGCTGCTGCTGTGGTTCATGCACCGCGAGAACATCAAGCGATTGCTGAACGGCACCGAAGGCAAGATCGGCGCGAAGTAGTAGTTGCGGCATTAAAACATCAGAATCCACGGCCAATATCTCCCGGCATAGCGACACTTCCCACCAGACAAGTCTGCAAAGGCTCCACGCGTGCTTTATCTGCACAGGTCAAGCGGACCGAACCTACCTGCCGTTATATTCCTGCACGCAATCGGAACCAGCGGCTGGATGTGGCAGGAGCAGATCGAGCAGTTGACGGATTTCGATTGTCTCATCCCCGATCTGCCGGGCCATGGGCACAGCCATGACGTCAGGTGGCGCTCGTTCGAGCAGACCGCCGATCTCGTCGCGGAGATCATCCGCAAAAATGTACCCGCGGGGCGCGCCCATGTCGTCGGTCTCTCGCTCGGTGCCTATGTCGGGCTGACGCTTCTGGCGCGGCATCCCAGTGTCGTCGAGCGGGCCGTGTTGAGCGGGATCAACGTGTTGCCGCTCCCCAACAGATGGCTGATCGACGCCGCCGCCTATGCAATTGCTCCGCTGATCAAGACCCGGCTGTTTGCGCGCCTCAATGCGCGGGCACTGAACATTCCAGCGGATCGGTTCGAGGCCTATCGCCAATCGCTTCAGCCATTGTCTATCCGAGACTTCATCGGAGCAAGCCACGACGCCAGCGCGTTTTCACTTCCCGCGAACGCGGCAGCAATTCAAACGCCGACGATGCTCGTCGCGGGCGAACACGAACACCCCTTGATCCTCGCTTCAATGGCGCGGCTGCGTCAGGTGCTGCCGAATTCGCAGGCGCGGCTGGCCAAGGGCGTCGGCCATGCCTGGAATGGCGAACGACCTGACTTGTTCGCCGCCACCGTCAAGGCATGGTGCGCGCAGCGCGAACTTCCCGACGAACTAATGAATTTGACGATGCAGTAGCCGAAGAAACAAGCGGCATTCTGATCACGCCACGCGAGGACATTAAAACACCCGCGCACCCTGCTTCGCGTCGAGATCGAACTCCCAGATCTCGACACCGCGGCTGATCAGGTGGCCGTTGTTCTTGATATAGTGCGAGATCAGACTCACCTTCGAATGCGGGTGAAGATGTTTGAGCACGAACAGAATCTTCCGATAGTCGCGCGGCGCCGCACCGAACAGCAGCATGGCTTCGTTCATGCCGCGGATCTTGGCGCTCGGCCGATTGCCGGACACGGTCCAGGTGTAGGACTTGCATTCGACCAAGATGCGCGGACTGGCGCTGCCAAGATCAAAGCGCTTGTTCTTCTGTAGCCGGTGGCCGACGGGGACGACGAAATTGCGCGAAAGCTGCACGCCTTCGGAATGGAAGAAGATCTGCGCCGCTTCCTCGAACTCACGCCCAACGGCGGCGTTGCTCGATGCGCCGATCCGCTGGAAGTTGTTCACGTCCCAAAGCATTGCCATCACTGAACACAAGCCATCAGGGCTCACCCCTACTCTCGCACCTTGAGTGCGAATGTCAATTGAATGCATCCTTAAGTTGATAGATGCTCTCCACCGGGGGAGCATGGTTTGGACAGCATCTCACAGGGCAGCACACAGCTTACGGACGCTCAGCGGCTCGATTGGTTGCGGCTGATCCGCAGCGACAATGTGGGGCCGCGTACTTTTCGATCGCTGATCAACCATTTCGGCAGCGCACGCGCCGCGCTGGAGCGGCTGCCCGATCTGGCGCGCCGCGGCGGCGCTGCCCGCGCCGGCCGGATCTGCAGCGCCGACGACGCACAGCGTGAACTCGACCTCGGACGCAAGATGGATGTCGCGCTTGTCGCGCCCGGTGAGCCCGGCTACCCGCCGCGATTGGCGGGGATCGACGATGCACCGCCGCTGCTCGGCATCCGCGGCAAAGTGGATGCGCTAATGCGGCCGATGATCGCCATAGTCGGCTCGCGCAATGCGTCCGGAGCAGGATTGAAATTCGCGGAGAGACTGGCGCGCGATCTCGGCGATGCCGGTTTCGTGATCGTGTCGGGCCTCGCACGCGGCATCGATCAGGCCGCGCATCGCGCCAGCATCACCAGCGGCACCGTCGCTGTGCTGGCTGGCGGTCATGACAAGATCTATCCGCCCGAACACGAGGACCTGCTGTTCGCCCTGGTGGACAACGGCGGCGCGATTTCGGAGATGCCGCTCGGCCATGTCCCCCGCGCCCGCGATTTCCCGCGTCGCAATCGCCTGATCTCGGGTGCAGCGCTCGGCGTCGTGGTGATCGAGGCGGCGCATCGTTCTGGCTCGCTGATCACGGCGCGGATGGCCGCCGAACAGGGCCGCGAAGTGTTTGCCGTGCCGGGCTCGCCGCTCGATCCCCGCGCCGCCGGCACCAACGACCTCATCAAGCAAGGCGCAGCGCTGGTGACCGAAGCGTCCGACGTGATCAATGCCGTCGCGCCGATCATGGAGCGACCGATCGAATTGCCGAGCCGTGAACCTGATGACGTCACGTCATTCGATGAACCAGACAGCAGCGACCGCGCACGCGTGATCGCATTGCTCGGTCCAAGCCCGGTCGGCATCGACGACCTCATCCGCCTCGCCGGCACGTCGGCCGCCACTGTCCGCATCGTGCTGCTGGAACTCGAGCTTGCCGGACGGCTCGAGCGTCATGGCGGTGGGCTGGTGTCGATGATCTGAGGACTCAGTCTTCCGAATTGCGCCCGTCGAAGTTTTTTCGTGCGGTGTCGATATCGGGCAGATGTTGCTGCGCCCATGCGCCGAGTTTCATAACCGGATCGCTCAGGCCTCGGCCGAGATCCGTGAGTTCATAGTCCACACGCGGGGGCACGGTCGGAAACACGGTACGCGTCACCAGACCATCGCGTTCGAGCCCGCGCAGCGTCAGGGTCAGCATCCGCTGCGAGATGCCTCCGATCATGCGCTTCAATTCGTTAAAGCGCCGCGGGCCGTCCTTGAGCAGCATGATCACCAGCACGCTCCACTTGTCGCCGACCCGCGCCAGCACCGAGGCGACACCGCGACAGTCGCTCTCCTGATGCGGAATCGCCGGCAAAGCAGGCACCTTTTTGTGCTCGGGTTTCAAAATTGTGCCTTCTTGTGCGGTTTCGGCCAGTCACTCATGTAGCGTCAGTTACAAACCTATACCATGAGGTGACCACATGAAACTGCTCCATATCGATTCCAGCGTGCTCGGCCCCCACTCCGTCAGCCGACAGGTATCCGCCGCCATCGCCGACCGGCTGGCGAAGGCCAATCCCGGCCTTGACACCACCTATCGCGATCTCACCACCACGCCACTGGCGCATCTGTCCGGCTCCCATCTCGCCGTCGCGCAGGGCGCAGCGCCCGATGCGGCGCTTCAGCCCGATCTCGCCGCCGGTAGTGCCGTGCTGGAGGAGTTTCTTGCTGCCGATATCGTGGTGATCGGCGCACCGATGTACAACTTCACCATCCCGAGCCAGCTCAAGGCGTGGATTGATCGCATCCTCGTCGCTGGCAAGACATTCAAATACGGCGACAAGGGTGCCGAAGGCCTCGCGGGCAGCAAGCGCGTCATCGTCGCCATTTCACGCGGCGGCTTCTACGGCGCGGACATGCCAACGGCTGCCGGCGAACATCTCGAAACCTATCTGCGCTGGGTGTTCGGCTTCATCGGCGTCACAAATCTCGAATTCATCGCCGCCGACGGCATCATGATGGGACCGGAGCTACGCGAGAAAGCCGTTGCCGATGCCTTACAGGCAGCGACGGATCTCCGCGCAGCTTAACCCAACACTCCCATAGCGAGCTTGAACCGGCCTGCCGGTTCAAGCGGCGTTGCTCGTCGGGAAGCGAGACCTCAGAACCACTCACCCGGCACATATTTATCGAGCAACAAAACGCTCAACGAGATCAACAGGCCGATTGCGCTAAACAGTGCGACCGTAGCGAGTGGGTGACTTTCGGTACGTGCAGAAATGACCGCAGGTTCGGAGATGCGCGCGACTTTGGTCATGTGGCCTCCTGTGCGTCGCTCCAGCCCGCTTCAAATGTCTGACCGGCAGCCACAATGGTTCAGCGCATCCAAGCATTATCTTCAAGAGATACCGACGTACCTCGAATGCATTCGAGAGGCGCCGGCACTCTTGTATTGTCTGATCAGCGATCAGCCCCGAAACGCCGGCGCGCCGGCCGGTGATGACGTGACGCCGCCATCGACGAAAATCTCGGCGCCCTGCACGTTCGATGAATCGTCGGACGCCAGAAACAGCACCGTCTTGGCGACCTCTTCAGGCTTGCCGAAGCGGCCAAGCGGAATGGTCTGCGAAATCCTGGCCTCCAGCGCTACCTTGGCTTCCGGCGTCGGCGCGGTGCGATCCCAGATCGGTGTCGTCGTGCCACCGGGTGAGACCACATTGACGCGGATATTGCGCGGCGACAGTTCGGACGCCATCACGCGGGCCATCGCGCGCACGCCCGCCTTGCTCGCGGCATAGGCAGCATAGCCGGGATTTCCGAGCACGGAGATCACCGAACCGTTGAGAATGATCGACGCGCCATCGTTGAGATGCGCGGCTGCCGCCTGCACGGTGAAGAACACGGCGGTGATGTTGGTCTTCAAGACGGACTCGAATACATCGAGCGCAGTGCCGCCCACCGGCGTATGCGCGCTGATGCCTGCATTGGCGAATACGATGTCGAGCTTGCCGAATTTCTCGACAGCTTTGGCCACGGCATTCTCGGTGGCAGCGATGTCCGTCGCATCAGCGACGATGCCGATCGCATTCGGGCCGAGTTCAGCCACCGCCGCGTCGAGCCTCGCCTTGTCGCGACCGGTGATGGCGACCTTGGCGCCTTCAGCGACGAAGAGCTTCGCCGTCGTTAGTCCGATACCGCTATTGCCGCCCGTGATGAGCGCCGTCTTGTTCGCCAAACGCATGGTGATCTCCTGATGATCAAGTGGTTGCTTTTTAAAACCACATTGCCATTTAGAGTGGATGGTTTCATAATGCAACCACATGTCCGCTAATCACTGCATTTCTTTTTCCCGCCGCTGGAAAGTCGCATGGCCAAACGCACCAGTCTCAAGGACTCCACCTGCCCCGTCGCCCGCTCCATGGAGGTGATCGGCGACTGCTGGACGATGATGATCATCCGCGACGCCATGCTGGGCGCGCGGCGCTTCGGCGAATTCCAGAAGAGTCTCGGACTGGCGAAGAACATTCTCGCCGTCAGGCTGAAAGCCCTCGTGGAGGACGGCATCCTGAAACTGGAGCCGGCAGCCGACGGCAGCGCATATCAGGACTATGTCCTGACCCCGAAAGGCCAGGCGGTTCATCCAATCATGGTGGCGCTGCGCCAGTGGGGCGAGGATTATGCGTTCAAGCCCGGCGAACCGACGACCATCATGGTCGATCGCAAGACCGGCAAGCAGATCAAGAAGCTGGAACTGCATGCGGCCGACGGCAGGCTGCTCAGCTATGGCGACACCACAATTGTGCCCTCAACTGCCTGAGGGCTTGCGCAGTCCTTGCAGCCGCAGGATCTCCTCGGTTTCGAGATGCGCCATGTCGAGCAGGTAAGCGAGCATGTCGTGGCGATGGCGGCGCGCCATCCGCGACAGATCGCGGACCGCACTCTTTATATAAAGAGCCGCCTCCTCGGGCCCGCCATCGCCCTGCGCCTGATCGTCCGGAATGGGCGGTGTCATAGGCATTCCCTACCCGGGCAGTCCGGGCGAAATCAGCACCAACGAAGCATCAAATCATACCCCTAATGGTTGCATTTTACAACCCTTGGTAAGTGATTGGGAACCAACAGACGCGGCCATCAACAACTCACGATTTGACACGGGACCCCTTCGCACCCATGTTCGCCGCGAAACGGCTGGCGCGACTCTCGCAGACCCAAGCCGGATTCCCCCTGTAAGTTATTGGAATCACATGAATCTCGTCATTGTCGAGTCGCCTTCAAAGGCCAAGACGATCAACAAGTATCTGGGCAAGGACTATGAGGTCCTGGCGTCGTTCGGCCATGTCCGCGACCTTCCCGCCAAGAACGGATCGGTCGATCCCGACGCCAATTTCCAGATGATCTGGGAGATCGACCCCAAGGCGGCCAGCCGGCTGAACGACATCGCCAAGGCCGTCAAAGGCGCCGACAAGCTCATTCTCGCGACCGACCCTGATCGCGAAGGCGAAGCGATCTCGTGGCACGTGCTCGAAGTCCTCAAGCAGAAGCGCGCGCTCAAGGACCAGAAAATCGAACGCGTGGTGTTCAACGCGATCACCAAGCAGGCCGTTACCGACGCGATGAAGAATCCGCGCGAGATCGATGGCGCACTGGTCGATGCCTATATGGCGCGCCGTGCACTCGATTATCTGGTGGGCTTTACGCTTTCTCCTGTGCTGTGGCGCAAGCTGCCCGGCGCCCGCTCCGCGGGCCGCGTGCAATCGGTCGCGCTGCGCCTGGTCTGCGACCGCGAGCAGGAAATCGAGAAGTTCATCCCGCGCGAATACTGGTCGCTGGTGACCACACTGGCGACGCCGCGCGGCGAGAGTTTCGAAGCCCGCTTGGTCGGCGCTGACGGCAAGAAGATCCAGCGTCTCGATATCGGCACCGGTGCGGAAGCCGAAGACTTCAAGAAGGCCATCGAAGCCGCCAACTTCACGGTCTCCACCGTCGATGCAAAACCCGCGCGCCGCAATCCGCAGGCGCCGTTCACCACCTCCACGCTGCAGCAGGAAGCCAGCCGCAAGCTCGGCTTCGCGCCGGCGCACACCATGCGCATCGCGCAGCGTCTGTATGAAGGCATCGATATCGGCGGCGAAACCACCGGTCTCATCACCTATATGCGAACCGACGGCGTGCAGATCGACCCCTCCGCCATCACGCAGGCTCGCTCTGTCATCGGCGAAGACTACGGCAAGCAATATGTGCCGGACGCCGCACGGCAATATACGAGCAAGGCCAAGAACGCGCAGGAAGCGCACGAAGCGATCCGTCCGACCGATATGTCGCGTCGCCCGGCGAGCCTGCGCGGCCGTCTCGATAGCGATCAGTCGCGGCTCTATGAATTGATCTGGATGCGCACCATCGCCAGCCAGATGGAATCCGCCGAGATGGAGCGCACCACCGTCGATATCGCTGCCAAGGCAGGATCGCGCCTGCTCGAATTGCGCGCCACCGGTCAGGTCGTGAAGTTCGATGGTTTCCTTGCCGTCTATCAGGAAGGCAAGGACGACGACGCCGAGGATGAAGATTCACGCCGCCTGCCCGCCATGAGCGAAGGTGAAGCGCTAAAGAAAGAAAACCTCGCGGTTACCCAGCATTTCACCGAACCGCCACCGCGCTTCTCGGAAGCCTCGCTGGTCAAGCGCATGGAAGAGCTCGGCATCGGCCGTCCCTCGACCTATGCATCGATCCTGCAGGTGTTGAAGGATCGCGGTTACGTTCGTCTCGAAAAGAAGCGCCTGTATGGCGAGGACAAGGGCCGCGTCGTCGTCGCCTTCCTCGAGAACTTCTTCGCCAAATATGTGGAATACGATTTCACCGCGGCGCTGGAAGAGAACCTCGACAGGATCTCCAACAACGAGATTTCCTGGCAGCAGGTGCTCAAGGATTTCTGGACCGACTTCATCGGCGCCGTGAACGAGATCAAGGATCTGCGCGTGGCGCAGGTGCTGGATGCGCTCGACGAGATGCTCGGCCCGCACATCTACGCCCCGCGCGAAGATGGCGGCGATCCGCGCCAGTGCCCGACCTGCGGCACCGGTCGTCTCAATCTGAAGGCCGGCAAGTTCGGCGCCTTCGTCGGCTGCACGAATTATCCGGAATGCCGCTACACGCGTCCGCTCGCAGCGGACTCGGGCGCCAACGCCGATCGCGTGCTCGGCCCCGATCCGGTGTCAGGTCTCGAAGTCGCGGTTAAGGCCGGACGTTTCGGGCCCTATATTCAGCTTGGCGACGCCAAGGATTACGAAGAAGGCGAGAAGCCGAAGCGCGCCGGCATTCCGAAGAACACGTCGCCCAGCGATGTCGAACTCGATCTGGCACTCAAGCTCTTGTCGCTGCCGCGCGAGATCGGCAAGCACCCGGAGACCGGCGAGCCGATCACCGCAGGCCTCGGCCGTTTCGGGCCGTTCGTGAAACATGAGAAGACCTATGCCAGCCTCGAGGCCGGCGACGAGGTGTTCGATATCGGCCTCAACCGCGCGGTCACGCTGATCGCCGAGAAAATCGCCAAGGGCCCATCAGGCCGTCGTTTCGGCGCCGATCCCGGCAAGCCGCTCGGCGACCATCCGACCCTCGGCGGCGTCGCCGTGAAGGGCGGGCGTTACGGCGCCTATGTCACCGCGGGCGGCGTCAATGCAACGATCCCGAGCGACAAGACCCAGGAAACGATCACGCTCGAAGAGGCCATCGCGCTGATCGACGAGCGTGTGGCCAAGGGCGGCATCAAGCCGAAGCGCGGCGCCAAGAAAGCACCGGCGAAGAAGGCTGTCGCCAAGAAGGCCGACGCGGCCGAGAAGAAGCCGGCGGCCAAGAAGGCCGTTGCGAAGAAAGCCGCGGCAAAGCCAAAGGCTGAAACGGCTGCCGCCAGCAAGGCGCGCGCGCCGGTGAAGGCGAAGACATCGCCTGCGAAGAAGAAGGCCGCGAAAACGGTCGCGAAGAAAAGCGCTGGCTAGAACGGATAATTGTGAACAAGAAACGCGACAGCAGCTTTCCAACCAGGGATGCCATCGTCGCGTTCGTTCGCGCGTATCCCGGCAAGATCGGCACCCGCGAGATCGCGCGTGAATTCGGACTGAAGAACGCCGCCCGTGTCGAGCTCAAGCGCATGCTGCGCGAACTCGCCGACGAAGGCGCCATCGCCAAAAAGGGCCGCAGCGTGCGCGAGCCCGCAGCGCTGCCACCGACAGTGCTGGTCGACATCACCTCCAGGGATGCCGATGGCGAGTTGATCGCCACGCCCGTCGAATGGGACGAGGCAGACGGCACGGTGCCAAAAATTCGCATTCATACGCCGCGCCGTCCCCTGCCCGGCACCGCCGCCGGTGTCGGTGACCGCGCATTGTTGCGTATCGAGAAGATCGAGAACGATGGCGAGTTAGCCAGCTATCAGGGCCGCGTCGTGCGGGTGCTCGAAGGTGCCCGCACGCGCCTGCTCGGCATCTATCGCGCGCTGCCGAATGGCGGCGGACGATTGATCCCGGTCGACAAGAAGCAGGCGGGGCGCGAACTCAACATCGCCGCGTCAGACGCTAACGGCGCCGAGGACGGCGATCTCGTCAGCGTCGATCTCATTCGTACCCGTGGCTATGGCCTCGGCTCCGGCAAGGTCAAGGAACGGCTCGGTTCGCTCTCCTCCGAGAAAGCGGTCAGCCTGATCGCGATCCATTCCCACGATATCCCGCAGGCGTTCTCCCGCGATGCGCTGAAGGAAGCGGAAGCCGCGCAGCCTGCGACATTGCAGGGGCGTGAAGACTGGCGTGATGTGCCGCTGGTTACCATCGATCCGCCAGACGCCAAGGATCATGACGACGCCGTCTATGCCGAACTCGATCCCGATCCGCACAATGCAGGTGGATACATCGTCACCGTCGCCATCGCCGATGTCGCTTTCTATGTGCGCCCCGGCTCTGCGCTGGATCGCGATGCGCTGATCCGCGGCAACTCCGTCTACTTCCCCGATCGCGTCGTGCCGATGCTGCCGGAGCGCATCTCCAACGACCTGTGTTCGCTGGTGCCGGGCGAACCGCGCGGCGCCCTCGCCGTACGCATGGTGATCGGTGTCGATGGCCGCAAGAAGTCACATACGTTCCATCGCATCCTGATGCGCTCGGCGGCCAAGCTGAATTACGCACAGGCGCAAGCCGCCATCGATGGCCATCCCGACGATACTACCGGCCCGCTGCTCGAACCGATCCTGAAGCTGCTCTATGCGGCCTATGCGCAGGTCAAGCTCGCGCGCGACGAACGCGATCCGCTCGATCTCGACATCCCAGAGCGAAAAATCCTGCTGAAGAAGGACGGCACCGTCGATCGCGTCATCGTACCGGAGCGGCTCGACGCGCATAAGCTCATCGAAGAGTTCATGATCCTGGCCAACGTCGCCGCAGCCGAAACGCTTGAAAAGAAGGCTCTGCCGCTTATCTATCGGGTACATGATGAGCCTTCGGTGGAGAAGGTTCACAACCTGCAGGAATTCCTCAAGACCCTCGACATGCCGTTCGCCAAAGCGGGCGCATTGCGGCCATCGGTATTCAACCGGGTGCTGTCACAGGTCAAAGGTCAGGATTCCGAACCGCTGGTGAATGAAGTGGTTTTGCGCTCGCAAGCCCAGGCGGAATATGCCGCCGAGAATTACGGACATTTCGGTCTGAACCTGCGCCGCTACGCGCATTTTACCTCCCCTATCAGGAGATACGCAGATCTGATCGTGCATCGCGCATTGATCCGTGCGCTCGGGCTCGGCGAAGGCGCGCTACCCGAGACCGAAACCGTGGAAACGCTGAGCGAAATCTCGGCACAGATTTCGGCCACCGAACGCCGGGCCATGAAGGCCGAGCGCGAGACGTCCGACCGGCTGATTGCGCACTTCTTGGCCGACAAGATCGGCGCTACCTTCCGGGGCCGGATCTCCGGTGTCACCAGGGCTGGACTCTTTGTCCGATTGACCGAGACCGGCGCCGATGGCCTGATCCCGATCCGCACGTTGGGCACCGAATACTTCAACTATGACGAAGCTCGCCACGCCCTCGTCGGTACACGCAGTGGTGCCATGCATCGGTTGGGTGACGTCGTCGATGTCCGTCTGGTCGAGGCAGCCCCCGTTGCAGGTGCCTTGCGGTTCGAAATGCTTTCCGAGGGCAATACCGCCCCACGGAACCGCCGACGCGAACATGCCCGCAGCAATGACGCTGCAGACCGGCCGCGTCATCCGGGTGCCAAACCTTCTGGTGCGACGAAGTTCAAATCGTCGAAGAAGGTCAAGGCGCCCAAGAAAGCCAAACCCGGTCGTAATGCCCGGCAGGCTGCTAAAGCTGACAAGGCTCGCGCCGGTGGTAACCCCGGCAAGCCGAAAAAGGGGTAAAGTCATGATGACATTGACCACACCGAAGATCTGGAGCGCGACGCTGGATTCCTCCGCCAAACGCAATGTGTGGACCGCGATGAAGCGCGGCTTCGCCTGTCGCTGCCCGAACTGCGGCGAAGGCAAGATGTTTCGCGCCTTCCTGAAAACCGCAGATCACTGCGACAAGTGCGGACAGGATTTCTCTGCACACCGCGCCGATGATCTTCCCGCCTATCTCGTGATCGTCATCGTCGGTCACATCGTCGTGCCGATCGCATTGTGGATCGAGACCAACTACTCGCCATCGGTCGCGCTGCAACTTGCGATCTACCTGCCGATCACGCTGATCGCGTCGCTGTTGTTGTTGCAGCCGGTCAAGGGCGCCGTGGTGGGATTGCAGTGGGCATTCCGCATGCACGGATTTGGCGACGGCCCGGCTGACTGATACGTTCTCCGTCCCCTTGAACAGCACGTAATAAGAAGAATTTCAGGAGACGGAATGAGCGACGCAGTCGAGATCGGCAAGGAAGCCGACCACCATCCCTATAAGCGTCCGCGCGACGCTGCGACCCTGATGCTGGTCGATCGCTCTGGCCCGATTCCGAAAGTGCTTGTGGGTAAGCGTCACGACAAGGTCGTGTTCATGCCCGGCAAGTTCGTCTTCCCCGGCGGCAGTGTCGACACCACCGACAACAAGATTCCGGTGGCTGCACCTTTGCCGCCGGAGCTTGAAGCCAACCTGATGAAAGGCAGCCCGAAGACGCCGCCGTCGCGCGCGCGTTCGCTCGCTGTCGCCGCGATCCGCGAAGCCTGCGAAGAAACCGGCCTCTGCCTCGGCCGCAAGGTTGATGGCGCGACCAGGAAGCTCCCCGGCGTATGGGAAGCTTTCAGCGATGCAGGTCTCCTGCCCGATCCCTCCGGCCTGTTTCTGATTGCCCGCGCCATCACGCCGCCCGGCCGTATCAAGCGCTTCGATACGCGTTTCTTCACGGCTGACGCATCGTCGATTGCGCATCGCGTCGAGGGCGTCGTGCATGCCGATGCCGAACTGGTGGAACTGGTCTGGGTCGAACTCGGCTCCGCACATCTCGCCGACGCGCACGCAATGACGAAGAACGTGCTCAATCAATTGCAGCAGCGTCTTGCCACAGGCCCGCTCCGTCACGACGCGCCACTGCCCTTCTTCCATTGGTACAGCGGCAAGATGCAACTCGATATGCTGCCCGGCGAAAGCTGAGTTAATCAAGTAACGGGTCTCGCTTTTCGACCTATTCTAATTCTAACTGTTTCCGTAGTGGGATAACTGGTGTGGCGCGGTAAGCTACCGTTGCTTGCTCACAGGAATTCCCAGTTATGGGACAGATGAATTGGACGCCGCAGGTCGAGTCTTCGACATTTACGCGCGCGTCACTGGAATATCGTCGCAAGGCGTCGGCACTCAGCCAGCGCGCCAGCGTGGAAGCTGACCCACGCAAAGTTCGTGCATTGCTACAACTCGCCATCTCGTGGATTCAGGTTGCTGAAAACGAAGAGCTGATGGCGAGCGAGTATCGCGCCAGCGCGCACATGCACAGTTTCTGACACGAGAAGACGCCGCATCCGCGGCGCCTTCCTGCTCTGCCAAGCCCATCGTCAGATCTGAGCGAGACCACCGTCGACGAACAATTCTGCGCCGGCGACGAAGCTGGAGTCATCCGATGCCAGGAACAGAACCGCCTTCGCGACTTCGTCCGCGGTACCGAGACGGCCGAGCGGCACGATGGTCTTGAGGTAGCCCTTCACATCGTCATTGGCGAAGACGTCGAGGCCGGGGGTCTGGATCGGTCCGGGGCTGACGACATTCACGCGAATTTTGCGCGCCTTGAGGTCCGAGGTCCAGCTGCGCGCGAACGAGCGGATCGCTGCCTTGGTGGCGTTGTAGACGCTGAAGGACTCCATGCCCTTCGATCCCGACACCGAGCCGGTGAGAACCACCGAGGCGCCGTCGGACAGCAGCGGCAATGCCTGCTGCACCGTGAACAAAACGCCCTTCACGTTGATGTCGAACATCTTGTCATAGACGTCTTCGGTGATCTGGCCGAACGCGCTTAATTCATAGCCGCCGGCATTGGCGAACAGCACGTCGATCTTGCCCTTGGCAGCCTTCACCGTATCGAACAGATGCGCGAGATCGGCGAGCTTGGCAGCGTCCGCCTGCACGCCGACGGCCTTCGGTCCGAGCTGCTTCACGGCGGCATCGAGTTCGGCCTGGCGGCGGCCGGTGATGAACACGGTGGCACCTTCGTCGATAAAGCGCTGCGCGGCGGCCAGACCGATGCCGGCGCTGCCACCGGTGACGACTGCGATTTTGCCTTCGAGTTTGCGGGTCATGATGCTCTCCATTTGATCTGGGGCGGCGCCATCGCCGTCCGACATGGAGAACATCGTCCATTCGCTCACTAGCGGTTATGGGCTTGTTCGGATATTATTTATCCGTATTTTAGATGAATGACCGATACCGTCGCCCTTTTCCAGGCTTTCATCCGTGTCGTCGAAGCGGGCTCATTCACCCGTGTGGCTGAGGAGCAGAATTCCAGCCAGCCGACCGTCAGCCGCCAGGTGGCAACGCTGGAAGACCATCTCGGCACCCGGTTGTTCACCCGCACCACGCGCAAGCTGACGCTCACCGATGACGGCCGCAGTTTCTACGAGCGCGCCAAACTGGCGCTGGAAGCCGTTGCCGAGGCCGAGGGCGCGGTGGGACGCCGCCGGGCCAGACCATCAGGCACGTTGCAACTGGCCCTACCGGTGGTGTTCGGACGGCTGCGGGTGATCCCGCATCTCAAGGGCTTTCTGGCGCGCTACCCCGACGTCAGTGTCGACCTCGTGATGAGTGACGGCTTCAGCGATCTGGTCGAGGACGGCATCGATCTCGCGATCCGCTCCGGCGTCGTGACCGACCCGAACCTGATCGCCAGAAAGATCGGTGTGACACGCCGCATCCTGGTGGCGTCGCCGTCCTATCTGCGCGGCAAGACGCAGCCTGCGCATCCGAACGATCTCATCGGGCATGATTGCATCCCCTATACGCGCTTCACGGGCGGCGTGACCTGGCGCTTCGAAAGTCCGGACGGCCCGATCGCTATCGAAGCCACGGGACCGGTGCGCACCCAGAGTTCGGAAGGCATTCGCGAAGCCGTGATGTCCGGCCTCGGTATCGGGTTTGTGCCGATCTGGCATTTCAGGGATGAGATCGAGACCGGTCGTCTCATTGTGTTGCTCGAAGCCTTCGAACCGAAACCGGTGCCGATCAGCGCGGTCTATCCCTCGCGCCGCTTCGTGCCGCAGAAGACCCGCGCCATGATCGACTACCTGGAAACGCAATTCGCGATGGACCCAACGCTGAATCCGAAGCGGGTGTGAGCTCCGTCCTCATGGTGAGGAGGCGCTACTTCAGCGCCGTCTCGAACCATGAGCGCCGGCCTCCATCCTTCGAGACGCGGCGAAGACGCCGCTCCTCAGGATGAGGTTCTGCAGATAATCCACAAATCGCAATAATCTTCTCGTGAGCAGCATCTACCTGCGCGCGTCGGCGTCCCTATCTGTTCCCGACCAGCATCACGGGGAATTCCAGATGGCGAAGCGTCAGTTGAAGCTCGGGGCCTTCATGCGCCCGATCAGCATCCACACCGGCGCATGGCGCTATCCGGGCGCTCAGCCTGACGCCAACTTCAACTTTCCCTTCCTCAAACAGATGATCCGCAAGCTCGAGGCCGGCAAGTTCGACGCCTTCTTCATGGCCGATCATCTTGCCGTGCTGAATATGCCCGTCGAGGCGCTGAAGCGCAGCCACACGGTGACATCGTTCGAGCCCTTCACACTGCTGTCAGCGCTGGCCGCCGTCACCGACAACATCGGCCTCGTCGCCACCGGCTCCACCACCTTTGACGCGCCCTATCACGTCGCCCGCCGCTTTGCGTCGCTCGATCACATCTCGGGCGGCCGCGCCGGCTGGAATATCGTGACAACGTCGAATCCTGATGCCGCGCTGAACTTCGGCCTCGACGATCACATGGAGCATGCCGAGCGCTACAAGCGCGCGCGCGAGTTCTACGACGTCGTTACCGGGCTGTGGGATTCCTTTGCCGATGATGCCTTCGTCCGCAATGTCGAGACCGGCATATTCATGGACCCTGAGAAGATGCATGTGCTCGATCACAAGGGCCCGTATCTCTCGGTGCGCGGGCCGCTGAATATCGCGCGTCCCGTGCAGGGGTGGCCCGTCATCGTGCAGGCCGGCGCGTCCGAAGACGGCAAGCAGCTTGCCGCCGAAACCGCAGAAGCGGTGTTCACCGGCGGCGGCGCGATCAGCGATGCGCAGAAGCTCTATGCGGACATCAAGGGCCGCATGGAGAAGCTCGGCCGCAACCGCGATCATCTCAAGATCCTGCCCGGCGCCTTCGTGGTGGTCGGCGACAGCGTGGATGAAGCCAAGGAGAAACGCGCGCTGCTCGACAGCAAGGTGCATTACGCCAACGCCATCGCCTCGCTCTCGATCAATCTCGGCACCGATGCCTCCGGCTTCGATCCCGATGGCCCGCTGCCCGAGATTCCCGAAACCAATGCCAGCAAGAGCGGCCGCGAGCGCGTGATCGCCCTCGCGAAGCGCGAGAACCTGACCGTGCGCCAGCTTGCCCAGCGCCTCGGCGGCTATGGCGGCTCGGCCTTCGTGGGCACGCCCCAGACCATCGCCGACGAGATGCAGGAATGGCTGGAAACCGAGGCCTCAGACGGCTTCAACATCATGTTCCCCTATCTGCCGGAGGGGCTGAACGACTTCGTCGACCGGGTGATCCCGGAACTCCAAAAGCGCGGGGTTTTCCGCAGGGAGTATGAAGGCCGGACGCTCCGCGAGAATTTGGGGCTACCACGGCCCGAAAACCGCTTCTTTCCGGGCTAAGACCAGCAAATCCCCGGATTTACCGCCCCGGAAAACCTTGACTTTGGGGCGTTCGGGGCTAGGTTGCGCCCCAACACGGCCAGTTCTCTGGCTGTCACCCGATTCCCGACATTCAGAGGTTCTGCCATGGCCAAAGCGGTCACCATCAAGGTCAAGCTCGTTTCCACCGCGGACACCGGCTTCTACTACACCGCCAAGAAGAATTCGCGCACCATGACCGACAAGATGGTCAAGAAGAAGTACGACCCGGTCGCGCGCAAGCACGTTGAATTCAAGGAAGCCAAGATCAAGTAAGCGCTGAACGCAGCTGCTGACGGATTTTGAACGGGGCCCTTTCGGGTCCCGTTTTCTTTTGAGCCTCTCCCCCGCAACGCGCGGGGCGAGGTTAAGTAAGAAGCCCAGCTCAATCGTTTCAATTTTAGCGATCCGCGCAGCGCCACGTTTACCCTGCCACAACTATGGCGGGCATGAAGCCTGCGATTGAAACGGTATTCACGTCATTTCGTGCGACAAGTCGGTATCATTCGACGCAATTGATTTGCATCGGGAGCAACCCTTGTCTTTCCGCGATTCAGACACGACGGCTGGCCAGTTCACGTCTGCGGTGTCTCTGGCAGGCGTCTTCGTCCGCTACGGATTCTATTTTTTCGGAATGATCGTGTTCGGGCTCATCGCCTTCGGGGTGATCTGGCTCTGGGGCAATCGCGTCCAGGTGGTCCAGGACAAGCCAGCTTTCAGGATCACTGACGGCAGCTTCACACGGTTACCCGTCAGCTCCGATATCATCACCAGTGGACTGCTTGGCCGTGTTGAGGTCATGCAATACGGGGCACTGGATCATCGCGGGATCGATCTCACCGTGGCGATCGCATTCCCGCCCCCAGGCGGCCTCCAGACGCGGCCGACTTTCGAACCGCGCGAAACAAAGCTTTTGCGCAACATGCGCTTCCAGACGCTCTCCACGCACTTCGATCTGGAAACGCGCTACGGCCCTGTCCATGCCGTCGAAACGCGCGTCGAGACCGATGGCCGCTGGAAACAGTGCCTCGCCTTCAGCTCGCGCTTCGATACCAGAACTGTGTTCCTCTCCGGCTGGACCTGCGACGCCACCGGCACCAAGCCCGGCGCGGATGCCCTCGCCTGCGCGCTCGACAAACTCGTGATCGATAAGGAATTGCCGACGAAAGAAGCCGACGCCTATCTGCGCGCACGCATGACGCGCCCGGCTTACTGCGCGGCCCGGCAGGTCACACAGACCTTCGATACGGGATCGCGCCCGATCTCGCCGCCATCGCGATGGTCGCAACCATCGGCACGAACGCGGCTGTGATAGTAACTTAAGCCGCCGCCGCAACCACGCGGTTGCGGCCGTCGTGCTTGGCGCGGTACAGCGCCACGTCGGCACGCTTGAGCACGTCGGCGACGGGCTCGCCCTTCTTCTCCAGCGTCGACAACCCGATCGAGATCGTGACCTCGATACGCTTGTTGCCCTTGTCGATGGAGAACGGTTCGCCGGCGATCGAACGACGCAGACGTTCGGCGACCATGCTGGCCACATGCATGTCGGTTTCCGGCATGACGATGACGAATTCCTCGCCGCCGTAGCGACAGGCCAGATCGATGCCGCGGATTGACTTGCGAATGCGCACGGCGAATTCGCGCAGCACGTCGTCACCGCAATCATGGCCATGATTGTCATTGATCGACTTGAAGAAGTCGATGTCGAGCATCATCAGCGCCAGCGGCTTGCCGCGGGTGGCCGCCTGCTCTGCCAGCGTTTCCAGATGGCTTTCCATGTAGCGGCGGTTGTGCAGT
This sequence comes from Tardiphaga sp. OK246, assembly GCF_900188215.1. Classification (NCBI taxonomy): domain Bacteria; kingdom Pseudomonadati; phylum Pseudomonadota; class Alphaproteobacteria; order Hyphomicrobiales; family Nitrobacteraceae; genus Tardiphaga; species Tardiphaga sp. OK246. The sequence goes on along the minus strand of NZ_FZOX01000002.1, from coordinate 37,285 downwards.
CCGGTCAGACCGTCTGTGATCGCGGCTTCGATGGAGTGCTGCACATTGTCGCGCAGATGATCGGTGTAACGGCGGCGACGGACCTGCGTCCGCGCACGCGCCAGCAGCTCGTTCTTGTCCACCGGACGCATCAGGTAGTCGTTGACGCCGATCTCGAGACCGCGCAGCAGCCGCGGATTGTTATCGGCATCAGCAATCGCGAGAATCGGAATCTGCCGCGTGCGCTCCAGCGAACGCGCCTGGCTGCACAGCCGCAATCCGTCGTAATTCTCGAGGCTCAGCGAGACAATGAGCAGGTCGTAATTGCCCTCGGCGGCATGAAACAGCGCCTCGGTCGGATTGGGTTCGACATCGACGGTGTGTTCGGCCGACAGGACTGGCGCCAGCCGCTCATAGGATGACGGACGGTCGTCGACCAGCAGGATGCGTCCGCCCACACCCAGATCAGACACGGCGCTGCGCTCGGGCGCCTGTACGCCGATTTCCAGCGAGGTGATGGCGCGCATGCGCAACTCATCGGTCATCATCTTCAAACGCGTCAGCGAGCGTACGCGCGCCACCAGCACGGCATCGGCGACGGGCTTGGTGAGGAAGTCATCGGCGCCGGCTTCGAGGCCGCGCACGCGATCCGACGGCGAATCCAGCGCGGTGACCATGACCACCGGAATGAAATGCGTCTTCGGATTGGCTTTCAGGCGACGGCAGACTTCGAAGCCGTCCATGTCGGGCATCATGACGTCGAGCAGGATCAGGTCGCATTCGGAACGCGCGCAGACTTCCAGCGCCTGTGCGCCGTTGGAGGCGGTGATGACGTCGAAATACTCCGCCGAGAGACGGGCTTCCAGAAGTTTCACGTTGGCGGGGATGTCATCGACGACAAGAATACGCGCTGACATAGGGAACTCCCTAACCGATGAACCGACGCACGGTTTCGATAAATTTTCCGACCGAAATGGGCTTTGATAAATAGGCTTCGCAGCCGCCTTCGCGGATACGTTCTTCGTCGCCCTTCATGGCGAAGGCTGTGACGGCGACGACGGGGATCATGCTGATCGCAGGATCCTTCTTGATCCAGCCGGTCACTTCGAGACCGGAGACCTGCGGTAGCTGAATATCCATGAGGATGAGATCGGGGCGGAGCGAGCGGACAAGATCGAGCGCTTCATAGCCATTGCTCGTGCCGACTGTCTGATAGCCATGGGCTTCCAGCAGGTCACGGAAGAGCTTCATGTTGAGCTCGTTGTCCTCCACGATCAGGACGGTTTTTGCCATCCCGCCCTCCAATCCAGAACCCGAGCGTTCTTGTTTCGCGGAGCATGATTGCCCTGCGTCACCGGCCAATGTGATGTTCGAAGCGAACTTCCAAATTCACTTCGGCCACCCGCCGAAGTGCCCGTGTACCGCGCGTATCCCTGCAACTGGAATCGCCCCGGTGACTCGGGCATGATGACTTAAAATAGAGACGATAAGTTACGGAAAGGCAAACACGCGTGATGAAAAAACCCCAGCGCCACCCCAGCGAAGTTGCTGAAATCGTTGCGATTCAGGCGCTGTCCTTCGTTGCCGGGGAACCTGAGCGGCTGGGCCTGTTCCTGTCCGAGAGTGGAATCGGTCCGGAGACTCTCCGCTCGGCTGCCAAGGATCCACAGTTCCTCGTCAGCGTGCTCGATTTCGTGCTGCGCGACGACGAGACCGTGAAGGCGTTTTCGGCGTCGTCGCAACTGGATCCCACCACCATCGCCGCCGCGCGGCAGGCGCTCGATCCCCGCGGGCAGGACTTTACGTGAGCCCCTCTCCGGCAGAGCTGAGCGGACCGCGCTGCTTCTGCCGGGATTGCTTTGTCGATCTGGATGCACGCGTCAAGCGCTGCACGTCATGCGGGTCACCGCGCCTGGTGCGACACCACGCGCTGCCGTCGCTGACGCTGGCACATATCGACTGCGATGCGTTCTACGCCACCGTCGAGAAGCGCGACAATCCCGACATCGTCGATCGGCCCGTCATCATCGGCGGCGGCAAGCGTGGCGTGGTGTCCGCGGCCTGCTACATCGCGCGCACCTTTGGCGTGCGCTCGGCGATGCCCATGTTCAAGGCGCTCGATCTCTGCCCCGACGCCGTCGTGGTGCGGCCCGACATGGCGAAATATGTCCGCGTCGGCCGCGAGGTCCGCCATGCCATGCAGGCGCTGACGCCGCTGGTCGAACCATTGTCGATCGACGAAGCCTTTCTCGATCTCTCAGGCACGCAGCGCGTCCACGGCATGATCCCCGCCAAGGTGCTGGCGAAATTCGCCGCCGATATCGAACGCACCGTCGGCATCACTGTCTCGGTCGGTCTGTCGGTGAACAAGTTTCTCGCCAAGATCGCCAGCGACCTCGACAAGCCCCGCGGCTTCGCCACGCTCGATCAGGAAGACGCCGTGGCCATGCTCGCGGATCGGCCCGTCAGCTTCATCTACGGCGTCGGCCCGGCGACCGCGGAGAAACTCTCGCAGCGCGGCTTTCGCAAGATCAGCGATCTGCAGCGCGCCGATGAGACCGACCTGATGAAACAGTTCGGCGGCGAAGGCCGCAGGTTGTGGCGCCTCGCGCGCGGCATCGACGACCGCCTTGTCGTCGCCGATCGCGGCGCCAAAACGATTTCCAACGAGACGACGTTCAACGAGGACATCCGCGACTACGCCACGCTGGAAAAGATTCTGTGGCGACTGTCGGAGAAGGTTTCATCGCGTCTCAAGAGCAGCGAATTGTCCGGTACCACGGTCACGCTGAAACTGAAGACCGCAGATTTCCGCCAGCGCACCCGCTCGCAGTCGATCCAGTCGCCGACGCAGATGGCGGCGCGTATCTTCGATATCAGTCGCGAGATGCTGGCAAAGGAAATCGACGGCACCGCCTTCCGCCTGATCGGCACCGGCGTCAGCGCGCTCAAGCCCGGCAACGAGGCCGGCGACGACAACATGCTCGACCGTCGTTCATCGCATGCCGAACGCGCGATGGACGATCTCCGCAAGAAGTTCGGCAGTGCCGCGGTGATCCGCGGCATCGCCTATGACGGGCCGGAGAAGCCAAGGACATAATCCCCATAGGGATTGCGAACTTGTGATGTGCCCGGGCTTCCCACGCTGTGGTGGCCGTGAGATGGTCGAATATGGATCTTCGTCGACTCCTGAAATTCTTTCTGGCGATCTTCGTGACCATCGGCCTGTCGGTGGCGCCAATGGTGACTCCGGCGACTGCCAACGGTCCGTCGGCCACGATGACCGACATGTCGGCGATGTCTGGAGACATGCCCTGCTGCCCATCCGAACAGAAGAGTAAGGATTGCCAGGACTGTCCACTTCTCGCGATTTGTGTGTTGAAGACCGTCCAGGCAGGCCCCTCCCTGGCGCCACCCATGACGGTTCGCCACGCCGTCCGAACCTACCACTCGGTGCTGAATGACGCGCTGACCGATGGCGTCAACCGTCCCCCTCCAGACCACCCTCCTCGCATTTCGATCTGAGCGGCGCTGAGCGCCGTCGCTGCCGCGTGCTTCCTGGCGCGCGAATGACGCATGCCGTTCGCGGCACATCAGATTCAATCGAGGATACCAAACCATGAAGACGTCTAACTCCCCGCGCGCCTTCCGGGCTGCGTTGCTCGCTGTCGCTTTGGGCGGCGCAAGCACGGCTGCACTGGCTGACATCAAGGACTACACGTTCGAGCTCGTCGATCAGTCCGTTCAGGCCGGCCCCGACAAGATCATCACCGTCCGCTTGATGAACACCAAGACCGGCAAGCCCGTGCCTGATGCCGTTATTTTCGCAACCCGTCTCGACATGGCTCCTGACGGCATGCAGGAGATGGCCACCAAGGTCACGCCAGTATCGGGGGCCGAGCCCGGCACCTACAAGTTCAAGGCCACTTTCGGAATGGCCGGTCGCTGGCAGCTTTCTCTGGGCGCCAAGGTGCAGGGAGAAACCGGCTCCGTCGAGAACAAGCTCGTCATCACGGCGCAGAAATGAACCGCGCCGTTTTAGCTGGTACCGCCGCCGCGTTCATCGCGGCGGCCGGAGGCGGATTCATCATCGCGCAGCGACCGTTGACGCGCAACGTTGTCGCCGTCACTGCCGCTTCGGCACAAGAAATCCAGGCGCCGATCTACTATCAGGATCCGGACGGGAAGCCCGCATACTCGTCGACGCCGACGAAAACGCCGGACGGCCGCAACTACCGCGCCGTTCCGGCAAACGCTGACATCAGCTTCGAGGATATCGTAACCGAGCCGATGCCGGGTCCGAACTCGGTGAGTACGGAGCGTAGGATCAAGTATTACCGCAATCCGATGGGGCTGCCGGACACGTCGCCAACGCCGAAGAAGGACTCCATGGGGATGGATTACATCCCGGTCTTCGACCGCGACGATTCCGACGATGGATCAGTCAAGCTCTCTCCGGGCAAGATACAGCGCACGGGCGTGAAGTCCGAGCCAGCCGCCAAGCGCGTGATCCGGACGACGATCCGCGCACCCGGCACGATCCAGCTCGACGAGCGGCGCGTCTCCGTAATCTCGATGCGCGCGGAAAGCTGGGTGCAGAAGGTTGCCGATGTGACCACCGGCACGAAGGTCCGCAGCGGGCAGCCCTTGATGGATATTTACAGCCCGGCGATCTCGTCCGCTGCGGCGGAATACGTCGCGACCATCACATCGAAGACGACGGGCGGCGATGGACTGTATGGGCGCGGGTCGCGTCAACGGATCATGAATCTCGACGTTCCGGACACGGTGATTGCCGAAATCGAGAAGAGCCGCATCGTCCCGATCTCCATCGCGTGGGCCGCACCGCGGGACGGCATCGTTCTCGAGCGCAACGCCATCGAAGGGATGCGGGCGCAACCCGGCGACATCCTCTTTCGTATCGCCGACACGTCGCTCGTCTGGGCGATGGTCGATGTCGCGGAGCGCGATCTTGGAACCATTGCCGTCGGACAGCCGGTGAACGTCCGGACGCGTAGCCTCTCCGGCAAGCAGTTTGCAGGCAAGATCAACGTCATCTACCCGCAGGTCAATCGCGAGACCCGGACGACACGCGTCCGTATCGAACTCGCGAACGCTGATCTCGCTCTGCTACCGGACATGTATATCGACGCTTCGATCGAGACCGGCAGTGCGGATCCGATCGTGTCCGTCCCGGAGAGCGCTGTGATCGATACCGGCACCCGGCAATCGGTGTTCATCGACAAAGGACAGGGCCGCTTCGAACCGCGCGGCGTCGAACTCGGCCGTCGCGGCGGCGGCTATGTCGAACTCCGCGAGGGAGTCGCAGACGGCGAACCGGTCGTCATTTCGGCCAATTTCCTGATCGATGCAGAAAGCAATCTGAAGGCCGCGTTGAAGGGCTTCTCCGACGCGAGGAGCCCACAATGATCGCCCGCATCATTGCATGGTCGGCGCGCAATCTGCTGCTGGTGTTGTTCGGCACAGGGTTCGCCGCAGCCGCAGGCATTTACGCGCTGGCGCATCTGCCGCTCGACGCCATCCCCGATCTCTCCGACACGCAGGTTATCGTCTATACCGAATACCCAGGCCAGGCGCCGCAGGTGATCGAGGATCAGGTCACCTATCCATTGACGACGGCAATGCTCACAGTGCCGAAGTCGAAAGTGGTGCGCGGGTTCTCGTTCTTCGGCGTGTCGTTCGTCTATGTCATCTTCGAAGACGGGACCGACATCTACTGGGCCCGGTCGCGCGTTCTCGAATTCCTGAACGGAGCCACGTCCCGCCTGCCCGCCGGCGTCACGCCGACGATGGGCCCCGACGCCACCGGCGTCGGCTGGGTCTACCAATACGCGATCATGTCTAGGGAATTGAACCTTGCCGACACACGGGCGATCCAGGACTGGAATCTGAAGTTTGCGCTCGCCAAAGCCGAAGGCGTCGCTGAAGTCGCCAGCGTCGGTGGCTTCGTCAAGCAATATAACGTCGTGCTTGATCCGCTTCGGATGCGCGACCTCGGCATCACCATGCAGAAGATGCGCGACGCTATCCGCGCCAGCAACGCCGATGTCGGCGGTCGCACGGTGGAGCTGTCCGAATTCGAATATGTCATCCGCGGCAAGGGCTATCTGAAGTCGATTAACGACCTCGGCAATGTCGTGCTCAAGACCAACAACGGCACGCCGGTCCTGCTACGCGACGTCGCGCGCGTCGAACTGGGCCCCGACGAGCGGCGCGGCATTACCGAACTGAACGGCGAAGGCGAAGTCGCCAGCGGCATCGTGCTGCAGCGTTTCGGCGCCAACGCGCTCGACGTCATCGAGAACGTCAAGAAGCGCTTCAAGGAGATCGCCAGCAGTCTGCCGAAGTCCGTCGAGATCGTCCCGGTCTACGATCGCTCGAACCTGATCAACGCCGCTATCGCCACGCTCAAGCACACATTGCTGGAGGAAAGCGTTGTCGTCGCACTCGTCTGCATCTTATTCTTGCTGCATGTCCGCAGTGCCCTGGTTGCGATCCTGATGCTGCCGGTCGGCGTGCTGATGGCGTTCGGCGCCATGAAGCTGCTCGGTCTTGGCTCCAACATCATGAGTCTCGGCGGCATCGCGATCGCCATCGGCGCCATGGTCGATGCCGCCATCGTCATGATCGAGAACGCCCACAAGCATCTCGAACGCGCGGACCCCGGCAAGTCGCGCGTCGAGGTCCTGATCGAGGCAGCCTCCGAAGTCGGCCCGGCACTGTTCTTCAGCCTGTTGATCATCACCGTGTCGTTCATGCCGATCTTCACGCTGGAATCCCAGGAAGGGCGTCTGTTCAGCCCTCTGGCGTTCACCAAGACGTTTGCGATGGCGGCCGCGGCTATCCTGTCAGTGACGCTGGTCCCGGCCCTGATGATCATCTTCGTTCGCGGCCGGATCATTCCGGAGCACAAGAATCCGATCAACCGCTTTCTGATCTGGGTCTACCGGCCTGTCATCACCGTTGTGATGCGCGCGAAGACGCTGGTCGTCCTGCTCGCAGTCGCCGTTCTCGCGGCGAGTGTCTGGCCGGCCCGTCAGCTCGGGACCGAGTTCATGCCCAGTCTCAACGAGGGCACGCTCATGTATATGCCGACGACGCTGCCGGGCATCTCCGTCACCAAGGCCGGAGAACTGCTGCAGATGCAGGACAGGATCATTCGATCGTTTCCGGAGGTGGCTTCGGTCTACGGCAAGGCGGGGCGCGCTGCCACGGCGACCGATCCCGCCCCCTCTGAAATGTTCGAGACGATCATCAACCTCAAACCGAAGGAGGAGTGGCGACCCGGTCTCACGGTCGATGGACTGATCGCCGAGATGGACAAGGCGCTGCAGTTTCCGGGCGTGTCGAATGCCTGGACCATGCCGATCAAGGCCCGCATCGACATGCTGTCGACCGGCATCCGCACACCCATCGGCGTGAAGGTGATCGGCACCGACCTCGTCGAGATCGACCGGCTTGCCAAGCAGATCGAGCAGGTGCTCAAGGCGGTACCGGGCACATCGTCGGCCTATGCCGAGCGCGGCATCGGCGGCTACTACCTCGATGTGACACCGGATCGAGAGGCATTGGCGCGCTACGGCATCATGATCCAGGACGTCCAGGACGTGATCGGAACCGCGCTCGGCGGCCAGACCGTGACGACGACCGTGGAAGGCCGGCAACGCTTCACCGTCAACATGCGGTACCCCCGCGACCTCAGAGACAGCCCGCAGGCCATCGCCAACGATGTGCTGGTGCCGATGCCCGGAGGTGGCGCGGTCCCGCTCGGCGAAGTGGCCAGGATTACGCTGGCGAGAGGACCGACGTCGATCCGGACCGAGAACGGACAGTTGGCCACCTACATCTATGTCGACATCCGCGACCGCGACCTCGGCGGCTACGTCGCCGACGCGCAGCGCGCCGTCCAGGCGAGCATTCAATTCCCGCCCGGCTACTACGTGATGTGGAGCGGCCAGTACGAATATCTCGAACGCGCGACGGCGCGCCTGAAGATCGTCGTGCCGGTGACGCTGCTGATCATCTTCCTGCTGCTGTACCTGAACTTCCGATCGATCACCGAAACGATGATCGTCATGCTGTCGCTGCCGTTCGCGCTGGTCGGCGGCCTTTGGCTGATGTGGTGGCTTGGTTTCAACCTGTCGGTTGCAGTCGTCGTCGGCTTCATTGCCCTGGCCGGCGTTGCCGCCGAGACCGGCGTGGTGATGCTGATCTATTTGAATCAGGCATTGACCGCGATCCAGGCCCGACGGGATATTGAAGGACGGCTGCTGACGCGCAATGACCTGTACGACGCCATCATGGAAGGAGCGGTCGAACGCGTCCGTCCCAAGATGATGACGGTGGTCGCCATCATGGCGGGACTGCTGCCGATCATGTGGAGCACCGGCACAGGCTCGGAGATCATGCAGCGCATCGCGGTGCCGATGATCGGCGGCATGATCTCGTCGACGCTGCTGACGCTGATTGTGATCCCCGCGATCTATGCAATTGTTAAGGGCTATCGGCTGCCTCAGGCCGGCTTGATCTCGGCAGAAGAGATCGTGCCCGTGACCAGATAGCCCGGAGCTTAGAGCGACGTATTCGGACTCAGCCGAACACGTCCTGCAATTCGCCGTCCTTGATCACGTCCACACCATCGAGCGTGATTGTGGTCTTGAAGATCGGCAGATCGAAATGCCCCGCGGTGTAGCGGCCCGCAAATTCGTTGGCGCCGGTCGAGAACAGGAAGTTGCCGGCCACTGCGCGGATTTCCGTGCCGTTGGTGTCGCGCTGGTCATACATCTGCAGCGCCTCATAGCGTGCATTGGGATTCATGCCCCAGCCGACATGCGACACGGCGTAAGCTTCACGATCGCCCCAGGCGGCGAGATAGCGCTTCATCATCTCGGCATCGGCGCCCTCGCCCGTGAGTTCGGTGAGATAGTCGTCCTTGAACAGCATCCGCACCGGCGAGGTCAGATAGCGCTTGAAGGTCAGGTTGATATCGCCTGCATCCATCACCACCGTGCCGTTGATGGTCTTGCTCTTCGGAAAGCTCACCACGATGCCGCCCGGCCAATGTGCCAGCGTGCCGGGCTTGTCGGTCCAGCCCCAGACGCCAACGGTGGCCGCGCCTTCCATGTTGACGTCGAGATCAGTGCCCGCCTTCGACGTCACCTTCATGTGCTTCGTGCCGCGCAGCATCTTGGCCGCCGCACGCACGCGCTTCTCGAGCGCAGAGTCCGGCACCATGCGCTCAAGCGCTTCCGGATGCTCGTTGGAAATCACCAGAATGCGCGCGCCGGCCTTCAGAATCTCCGGTGTTTCCTTCGCATGCATCAGGCCTTCGATGGTGCAGTCGACGACGAAGCCGGCCTGCTGCAGCGCTGACACCACCGGACCGAGCTGCTGGATCGCTTCGGACGCGCCGGTGGAGCGGATCGGAACGACCTGCTTGTTGCGCGGCGTCGGCACCACGACGTGGAACGGCCGCGCGCCCATGCGGAGCAATGCCAATTCGGCAATGTGCACATTCAGCGCGCGCGATTGCGTCTCGGAGAGGATGGCGGCAGTGTCGCCGGGCTTGACCGCGCAGCGTTCGAAGATCTCGCAGAATGCGTCGATCCATTTCGCCTCGATGCGATCCGCCAGCATGCCGTTTCTCCGTGTTTTAAAGCGATTATGGTTGGATGATAGGCGCGGTCATGTTATATGAAAAGGAATATTTTTAATCTTGAAGGACAATCCGGCGCTGTATTTTGGGCAGTCGCGGGTGTCGCGGAGCGGCGAATTCCATGGCGTTTGACAAGACGGCGCAGGACAAGGTCGCGGATAACAAGCTCCCGGACAAGGCGCAGGCGGTCAACCCCGCGACGTTTCGTCAGGCGCTGGGCCAATTCCCGACCGGCGTCACCGTCGTCACCGCCACCAATGGCGACCATCCCGTCGGCATGACCGCGAACTCCTTCTCATCTGTGTCGCTCGATCCGCCGCTGGTGCTGTGGAGCGTCGCCAAATCTTCGCCCAGCCACGATCCCTTCGTCGAAGCTGATGCCTTCGCCATTCACTTTCTCGGCGCCGATCATGGCGAGCTCGCGATGCGTTTCGGCCGTCGCGGCTCCGACAAATTTGCTGATATCGCCCATGCGCCGGGCATCAGCGGCGCACCGCTGATTGAGGGCCTCGCGCCGATCTTCGAATGCAAGACCTGGGCGCGCTATCCCGGCGGCGACCATACGATCCTGGTCGGTGAAGTCGTGCACTTCGTCGAGCGCAACCACGACCCCCTCGTCTTCCATTCCGGACAACTCCGCCGCATCGACAAGGCACAGCCACGTGCGCCAGCCCTGGCCAGCAACAGTTTTGCACGCAGCTACCTGTCCTATCTGCTGGCGCGTGCCAGCTTCAACGTGTCCAGCTCGTTTCACGCAAGGCTGAAGGAATGGGACCTCACGGTGCCGGAATGGCGCGTATTGGCGTGCCTCGCCGATGTCGAAGGGCTCTCGGTCGGCGAGCTCGCCGCGATGGCTTTGATGAAGCAGCCCGGTCTCACCAAGGTGCTCGACCGCATGGAGCGTGACGATCTGCTCAAGCGCAAGAGCACCTCGAACGATCGGCGCCGCGTCACGCTCTACCTGACCGCGAAAGGCCGCGCGCGCGTCAAGCCCGTGCAGAAGGCGGCGCTCGAACATGAGACAGAGCTGCTGAGCCGCTTCAGCGACGACGAGCGCGCAACGATCAAATACACGCTGGATCTCCTGATCGACAGCGGCATGTCGGACGCGACGAGCGAATAGCAACAATCACTGCTTGTCTCCTCCGTCATTGCGAGGAGCCCTTGCGACGAAGCAATCCAGTCTCTCTTCAAATAAAGAACTGGATTGCCGCGTCGCTTCGCTCCTCGCAATGACGGCGGAAAGGCTCGAGCAAACGAAAATGCCCGGCACAAGGCCGGGCATGACGGAGAGAGTGTCATTGTTTGTAGGTGAGCGACGCCGTTACTTGATCGGCGCGACGACCTTGCCCTTCAGCTCGGAGACGTCGAGCTTCTTCGGCAGCATTCCGGACTCGACATAGGTGTCGAGCATTTTCTGGATCGCGTCGAAATTCGGCGCGGCGCCGGGGTCGCGTGCGAAGTCGTTATCCTTCAACAGGTAGGTTTCCAGCACCGGGATCGGCGCCTTCATCACTTCATTGACGACCTTCAGCGTTTCATCGCGGTTGGCCAGCGCCTTCTGCATGCCCAGCGTCAGATCACGCACATACATTTTGACCAGTTCCGGATTCTTCTCGATGAAGTCGGCACGGCAGGCTTCGAGAATGTGCACGATGCCGTCCTGCTGCTGCGACAGCGAGAACAGCTTGCGGGTGCCGCCCTTGGCTTCCATGCGCGCGGCGAAAGGCTGGTTCATCACGGCGGAGTCGACACGGCCCGAACGCAGCGCTTCTTCCGAGAGCGCGAAGCCGACTTCAACCAGCTTGACGTCCTTGGCCGGATCTAGGCCAGCCTGCTTCAGCAGGATCGCCATCGGGCCATAGATGCCGGAGCCCAGCGTGTTGATCGACATCGTCTTCCCCTTGAGGTCGGCGATGGTCTTGATCGGCGAGTCGTCCTTTACGGCCCAATAGACCGAGAAGCTGCCGGGTTTTTCGAACACGTGCTGCGCAACGATCGAAGCCTTGAGGTTGCCGCTCTGCACGCCCTGCGCGAGCGCCAGCACCGATTGCGTCGCGCAGTCCAGCGCGCCGGCCGCGAGTGCCTGCGTCATCGGCGCGGTGCCCTGAAACTGCACCCACTCGATATTGTATTTCTTGCCGAGATCCGCGAATTCCTGCGGACGCTTCATCATCCAGTATTTGGATTCTTCGGCCGGGATGGTCCAGCCAACCTTGATGGTTTGTTGGGCAAATGCGGAGCCACTGCTCAGCAACGCTCCGAGTGCCAGAGCCGCCACAACGCCACGCTTCGATGCGATCCGCTTCATCCTGAATTCCTCTGTTTTCAGCGATCCGGCCGCAGTCAGAAACGAATGCAATTCTCTTGCCGAAGCGCTCCCCACTCACAATTGTTTCATGCTTCAAATGATCGCGCAATATGCCTCGCTATGGGCTATATTGAAGCAGACTGGTTGAACTGCCAGCCCGGGAATTGATTCACCATGAGCAATGACTCCTTCTTCTCCGACCTCCTCGCATCCATCTCGGAACGCGGACGCACTCTGCTGCGGCTCGGTCCCGCATCTGTCGATCCTAAACAGAACGCATCGGATTTGATCGAACTCTGTACGGAGCTGTTGTCAGGACGCGGCGAAGCGTCCGGCACGGTCCTCGCGCGCGGCGTGCTCGATCGCTACAAGAGTCTCGACGAGGCCGGCCGCCTCACCTTCTTCGAAAACCTCGCACAGAATTACGGTCCCGATCGTGACAAGCTTGAAAAGGCCATAGCGGCATGGCGCGCCAAGCCGACCGGCGACATCTCCGGCGAATTGCATTTTGCATCCGAGCCGCAGCGGCAGGAACTGTTTCGCCGGCTAAACCGCGCGCCGAACGCGACCAGCGAACTCGTGAAGATGCGTGAAGATCTTCTCGATCTGAAGAATGGTAACAAAGACCTCAACGCCGTCGATCGCGACGTCGTTCATCTCTTGGCATCGTGGTTCAACAGGGGATTTCTGGTGCTGCGCAAGATCGACTGGTCCACGCCCGCCAATGTGCTCGAAAAAGTCATCAAATATGAAGCGGTGCATGAGATCCACGACTGGGACGATCTGCGCCGCCGCATCGATCCCGTCGATCGCCGCTGCTACGCGTTCTTCCACCCTGCCCTTGTCGATGAACCGCTGATCTTCGTCGAGGTCGCCCTCACCGAAACCATTCCGGGCGCCATCGCGCCGCTGCTCGCCGTCGATCGCCAGCCGGTGCCGATTGAGCGCGCGCGCACCGCCGTGTTCTATTCGATCTCCAACTGCCAGCGCGGCCTCGGCGGCATTTCGTTCGGCAATTTCCTGATCAAGCAGGTGGTCGAGGAACTGCGCCGCGAATTGCCGAAGCTCGATACATTCGTGACGCTGTCGCCAGTGCCGGGTTTCATGAAGTGGCTCAAGAAGGCCGATGACCTCAACCTGTCCAATGAGGATCAGGCGCTGGTCGATATGCTCGCCGATCCGCTATGGGTGAACGACACAGCGCTGACGGCGCAGCTCAAGCCGGTGATGGAACAGCTCGCCGCGCATTACTTCCTGAAGGCCAAGAGCCCGCGCGGCGGCCCGATCGATTCCGTTGCCCGCTTCCATCTCGGCAACGGCGCACGGCTCGAGCGCATCGACTGGCTTGGCGATACGTCAGCCAAGGGCCTGCGCGAATCCGCCAGCCTGATGGTGAACTATCTGTATCGTCTCGACGATATCGAGAAGAACCACGAAGCCTATGCCGACCACTACGAGATCGCGGCTTCAAGCGCGGTGAAGAAGCTACTGAAGAGTGAAAGCGGCGGTGGCCTACGTTTGCTGGACAGCATGCGGCTGTCGAGAGCGGAGTGACGAACTTCACCTCTCCTCGCTTGCGGGGAGAGGTCGACTGAAACGCGCGAAGCGCGTGGAAGTCGAGTGAGGGGGACTCTCCACCTGCTCAGCTCTCGGAGAGTCCCCCTCACCCGTCGCGGACTTCGTCCGCGCCACCCTCTCCCCGCAAGCGGGGCGAGGGGCATCCCTCACTTACAAGGCTTGCTGTCCTTCACATTGAATTTGCTCATGGCGCCGCCGATGACGAAGTCATTGTAGTCCAGCATCAGCGACCGCGAGACGCCGTTCTCATAGAGTTCAAATGACATCGCATAGACCGGGGTCTGCTCGCCGCCGTCGGACGATTTGGCCGATTTGTCGTAATAGCTGACGGTGACCGGCCAGCGCGTCAGCTTCTTCATGCCGTCATCGCCCGTCGAAGGATCGGGTTCGCTCACCTTGCGATCCCCAGGGATCGCCTGCCCGATCACCGTGAGCGTGCTGTAGACTTTCTCGCCGGTATCCGACCCGTCATAGACATTCAGTTCCAGCACCGACTTGCCTTCGCGTGCGGCGGCAATGATGCGATGGATCTGCTCGGTCGGAAACACCGTGGAGCCCTCCAGCGTGAAGGTCTTCGCCACCGGCTGCTTCAGCTTGACGGTGACGTGATCGCCCTCGCGCTCCGCCATGCCGTCGACGGCGCTGGCATCACCGTCATTCATCCGGGTGTCGATCTTGAACCGATAACTCTTGCCGTCACCGGCTTCCCAGCTGGTGGAGCGCAGGTCGCTCAGCGTGGTCTTGTCCTCGCCGCTGTTCAGCTCCGAGACCTGACGGAAGTCCGACGTGTAGCCTTCGCAGGTACTGCCGGTAAAATTATAGAGGATGCGGCCGCTGGCGCTGTTGACGCTGGCATTGCCCCGCGACTTCAACAGCTTCAGCTCATACAGCGCCTGATGCGCGACGAACGGCGTGCCCGCAGCAGGCGGAGCCGCGAATGCCGACACCGGCGCTACGAAGGTCGCAATGGTCAGTGCCAGCGAAGCGGCCTGGAGGCGCGAAACGGAGGAAATGCGGCGCATGGGTTTTCCCTGGATTCTGGAACTACAACAATAGAGAGCGTCCTATTGCGTCGCAACTACGGCCACGCCGGATTCGCACTGCGGAAATGCCATATTCTGCAGCGAATCTTGCTAAATCCGCACAGTTGCAGCGGCGACCCGGTGTCGCCGGATCGTCACTTGCGCGGCGACGCGGTATGGGTGAAACAGACAGTGCCTGAACCCTTTGGGGACTTTTGTTCAGGCACATCATCAATTGTTTGGGGAATCACGATGGCAGGAACGGTCGAGCAGAAACTTGCGGATCTGGGGGTCAAGCTTCACGAGCCGGTGAGCCCGGTAGCGAACTATGTCGGCTTCGTCCGCACGGGCAATCTGCTGTTCGTCTCCGGTCAGATCTGCATGGGCGCCGACGGCCAGCTGATCGCCAAGGGCAAGCTCGGCGCCGGCGTCACGCTCGAACAGGGCGTCAATGCGGCGCGCGGCTGCGCCATCAACATCCTGGCCCAGGTCAAGGCTGCGCTCGGCGATCTCGACAAGGTGGCCCGCGTCGTCCGTCTCGGCGGCTTCGTCAATTCGACGCCGGATTTCATCGACGCGCCGAAGATCATCAATGGCGCATCAGATCTGATGGTCGCGGCCTTCGGCGACAAGGGCCGGCATTCCCGCGCCGCTGTCGGCGTCGCCTCGCTGCCCGCCGATTGCGCGGTCGAGATCGACGCCGTGTTCGAAGTCATCTGATCCAGGACGCATTCAAGGACAATCCCGATGCGCGCACCTGACTGGCTCATCGCCCGGCCGGTCGCGCATCGTGGCCTGCATGATCGCACCCGCGGCATTATCGAGAACATGCCTGGCGCCATGCACGCCGCCATATCAGGCAATTTCAGCATCGAGACCGATGTGCAACTCACCGCCGATGGCGAGGCGATGGTGCATCATGACGATGAGTTGGGACGCCTGACCGAAGGCTCCGGTCCCCTGCTCGCGAAGACCTCCACCGAACTCAAGCAAATAGCCTTCAAGGACACGCCTGAGCGCATGATGTCGCTCGGCGATCTGCTCACTCTGATCGATGGCCGCGTCGGGCTCGTGATCGAGATCAAGAGCCATTTCGACGGCAACCGCAAACTGGTCACCCGCGTCGCCGAGATTCTCAAAACCTATCGCGGGCCGGTTGCCTGGATGTCGTTCGATCCCGATCAGGTTCTCGCGATGCGCGAGATCGCCCCCGAGATCCCGCGCGGCATCACCGCCCAGCGCACCTATGACGACGGCGAGTGGCTGACGCTGACGCGGGCCCAGCGCGACGGTATGCGTCATCTCCGCCACGCCTTCCGCACCCGGCCGCATTTCGTCTCCTATTGGGTCAAGGAACTGCCTGCCCCGGCGCCCTGGATCGCCCGCAACCTGTTCGGCTGCGCGCTCCTGACCTGGACCGTGCGCACGCCGGAACAGCGTGCCGTCACCGCCCGCTATGCCGACCAGATGACGTTCGAGGGCTTCGTGCCGTAAATTGAAGGCGTTGCGGCCGGGACTTGAAGTGTCCGGCGCGATGCACAATCTTAGGAGCGGTCACCGCGACGGTTGATCGCATATGACCGGTTCAAGTGATTGATGACGTCATCGGAAATTACGCTCGAAGCAGTGGCGTCCATCAGCCAGATTCCGGCCACGGATTGGGATGCCTGCGCCACCGGTCATGCCGATCTCGGTGGCATTGAGAGCCTCGATACGCTGGCCCCAGCGGCCAATGGTTGCGCCTCGAAAGCCAATTACAACCCGTTCGTGTCCCATGCCTTTTTCACGGCCGTCGAGAAGTCGAATTCGGCCTGCGCCCGCACCGGCTGGGGACCGCGCCATCTGATCGCCAAGAGTGATGGCCGCATCGTCGGTGTCGTGCCCTGTTATCTGAAATCGCACTCGCAGGGCGAATACGTGTTTGACCGCGGCTGGGCCGATGCCTATGAGCGCGCCGGCGGGCAATATTACCCGAAGCTGCAGGCCTCGGTTCCGTTCACGCCCGCCACCGGTCCCCGCCTACTGATCCGCGACGGCGTCGATGTGGAACGCGTCGGTGCGGCGCTGGCCGGAGGGCTCGTTGGTCTCTGTGAGGCCACCGACGCATCGTCTGTCCATGTCACTTTCGCGCGTGAGAGCGAATGGCAATTTCTCGCCGCGCGCGGCTTTCTGCAGCGGACCGACCAGCAGTTTCATTTCCGCAATGACGGCTACAGCACCTTCGACGATTTCCTGGCAACCCTGAATTCGCGCCATCGCAAGGCGATCAAGCGCGAGCGCCGCGATGCGCTGGCCAATGGCATCACCATCCATCCCCTCACCGGCAGCGAGATCACCGAGGATGCGTGGGACGCGTTCTTCGCCTTCTACATGGAGACCGGCTCGCGCAAATGGGGGCGGCCCTATCTGACACGCGAGTTTTATGCGCTGATCGCCGAGAGCATGAGCAACGATGTTGCGCTGATCATGGCCAGGCGCGACGGCAAGTGGATCGCCGGCGCCATCAACTTCATTGGTTCGGACACACTGTTCGGCCGCCACTGGGGCGCCATCGAGCATCACCCGTTCCTGCATTTCGAGGTCTGCTACTATCAGGCCATCGACTTCGCCATTCGCCGCGGGTTGAAGACCGTTGAGGCCGGCGCCCAGGGCGAACACAAGATCGCACGGGGCTATCTGCCACAGACCACCTATTCGGCGCATTACATCGCCGATCGCGGACTGCGTCAGGCCGTCGGCGAATATCTTCAGCGCGAGCGCGAATATGTCGCGGAGGCTGTCCGCGAATTGACCGAAGCCGGCCCGTTCAGGAAGGGCGACGAGCAGGATTAAGCCGTCTTGACCGGCTCCCCTCTGGCGGCGACAGTCGCCCAAATTTGCGCCGAAATTCTCCGGAGGATTCCATGACCGCGTATGACCCCAACAACATCTTCGCCAAGATCCTGCGCGGCGAATTCCCCTGCTACAAGGTCTATGAGAACGACCACGTGCTGGCGTTCCTGGACATCATGCCGCGCTCCCCCGGCCATACGCTGGTGATCCCCAAGGCGCCCGCGCGCAACATCTTCGACATCACGCCTGACGACTACGCCCATGTGATCCGCGCCGCCCACAAGATCGCCGCTGCCTGCAAACAGGCCTTCAAGGCCGACGGCATGACCGTCGCGCAATATTCGGAAGCGGCCGGCGGCCAGGTGGTGTTTCACCTGCACATGCATGTGATGCCGCGCCACGACAATGTCGGCCTGCTGCCGCCGGCATCGCGCAAGGAAGACCCGAAAGTGCTGGAGGACAACGCGACGAAACTGATCGCGGCATTGGCGGCGCTGTAGGCTACGCACCGGCCGTGCGCTCCCTCTCCCCGCTCTGCGCGGGGAGAGGGGTGGGGTGAGGGGCAAGGCACACAGCCAATCGCAATAGTGATCTATCGGATCGCTGCCTGCGGCTTCAAATTACCGACCCGAGAGCGTTTACTCGCGTCAACGTCGTGCACAGCCCCTCACCCGCCGCGAAGACGCGGCGACCTCTCCCCGCAAAGAGCGGGGAGAGGTTAAGTCCCCTACTCCGTCTGAAAGTCGCCCGGCTGCGGCGGGGCCAGCGGTGTGAACTCGCAGCGATCAGGCTTCACGTCCAGCAACGGCGTCTCGTCGAGGCAATCGAGCCCGCGCACCAGCACGGTCGCTCCTTCGATCCCCACCAGCTTCACCATGGATGTGCCGAGCGGGTTCGGTCGCACCGGCGTCCGCAGCGAGAAAATGCCACGCGCATTGCCGTCGTTCTTGGGGCTCTGCAGCACCAGGTCGCGGCGCGACAGGTGCAACCAGTAGATCACTTCGAGATGCTTGTAGAGATCGAGGTCCTTCAGCCCCGGCACCCATGGCTCGAAGATCTCGAGCCGGCACACCGGGCCGTCATGGCGGCCCTGCCGCGGCGTTTCCAGCCGCGACGTCCAGGGCGTGCGGATGCGCCCGATATAGACGAGACCCGCATGGTTCGGCTTCGGTGCATCGACGGCGAGTTCGCCGGCGCGGATTTCACTTTCACGAACCATTGGTCACCGTTCTTGCATCCTGCCGATCAATCCAGCGAGATGTTCTGCGCCTTGATCACCTTCGACCACCGTGCCCGGTCTTCGTCAACGAATTCGTTGATCTCCTTGACCGTCTTCGGTCGCAGCACCGGGAAGCCGATCTTTTCCAGCGATGCGCGGAATGTATTGTCGTTCAGGGCGCGATCCATGCTGGCCATCACGGTCTTCACGACATCATCCGGCAATTTCGACGATCCCGCCAGACCGAACCAGACGCCGACCTGATAATCCGGATATCCGCTCTCGATGACGGTCGGCACGTCAGGCAGATCGGGACTGCGTTCTTTCGAACTGACGCCGAGCGGCCGCAGCAACCCGGCCTTCACCGGCGGCAGCGCGGTGGAGAGCGTATCGAACATCACCTGGATATTGCCGGAGAGGAGATCGGTCAGTGCCGGTCCCGCACCCTTGTACGGCACATGGGTCATCTCGACGCCGGCGATCTGCTTGAACATCTCGCCAGCCAGGTGAATCGTGCCGCCGGTGCCGGCCGAGCCGAAATTCAGCTTGCCCGGATTGGCCTTCGCGTAGGCCACGAATTCCTTCACCGTCTTGGCCGGCACGGACGGATGCACTTCCATCACGACGGGCAGATCGGTCACCACCGTCAGCATCCGCAGATCTTTCTGCGGATCGTAGGACAGCTTTTTGTAGAGCAGCGGATTGAGCACCATGATGGACGCGGCCGTGACAAACAGCGTGTAGCCATCGGGCTCTGCACGCGTCACCATTTCGGCGGCGATGGCGCCCTGCGCGCCCGGCTTGTTCTCGACGATCGTCGCTTGCTTGAGGTCGCGGCCAAGATAATCCGCCACGAGACGCGCGAGCACGTCGGTCGGCCCGCCGGCTGCATAAGGCACCACGAGCTTGATCGTACGCGTCGGATATTCCGCCGCACGGGCGAGCGGCGCGGCAAAACCCAGCGCAGCGATAACGATGCCGGTTATCAAGGCAGAACTTGCGCGCAATCTCATATCGGCTCCCAACCCCTATTTTTAAGTTGAGCGGAGACTATCGCGTTCACGCGGTCATACAAGGCCGCTACAGCCTGACGCTGTCGTCTATCAACCGAGGATGTATTTGCCGGTGACCATTACAAGCTCCCCGCATGCGACGCCGAGAAAGATCGAGCGCCGGAAAGCGACGAAGACGACGAGGCCGACAGCGACCGCGCCATAGCGCAACGGCGGCGGAACGCTCGCGAGTGCACCGGGCGGCACGACCAGGATTTGCGCGATGACGCCGGCGAGGATCGCGGTGGCCACCGCCCTCACCCAGACCAATATTTCGGACTCTTCGTCGCCGCCGCCGCCGAGCCACAGGCCGAGCATGCGCCAGACTTCATTGGGCAGGAAACCCGCCAGCAGCAGCACAAGGAGCGCGTGCCAGTCGCCGATGAAGTCGCTCATCGCCGCCTCCAGCGATGTACGCCATAGGCGATCGTCCCGGCCGAGACGCCTGATATCAGAATGTCGACACCGGTGTTGAAGAGCGACACGACAGGAAACAGCGCGAGACCGAGCACGAGCGCCACGACATCGGCGAGCTGCTTGCAGTTGCGCGCCGTCGATAGCAGAAATGCCAGCGGCGTCAGCAACAGGATCGCCGCGCCGAACAGCGGCGGCAGATTGGCTGCGAGATGATAGCCGATGAACGTCGCGGTCAGCGACGACAAGACGAGTCCGAGGCCGAGACCGTTGACGAAGGCGATGCGTCGCTCGCGTGGGACCAGCGGCATTAACCGGAAGCATTCCACCCACAGCGTCACTGCGATGAAATGCGACGGCAGGATCAGTTGCCGCTTTTTGGTCTCCGGCATGCGCAGCATCGGCAGCACCGACACCACCATGGGAAACAAACGGATCGCACTCACGGTGACCGCGAGCGCCGCCTGAATGACCGTGGCGCCAGAGCCGAGCGCGACGAGAAGAATAATCTGTGCGGGGCCGGCCCAGACGAACAATGTGCTGGCGAGCGCCCAGAACAGGCTGAAATGCGTGTCATGGGCCAGCGCGCCGATGCCGATATAGGTCGCGAACAGTACCAGCGTCAGGATGGTCGTGGTGACCGACCGCATGCCGTAAAGGAAGGCCGCCGCACTGCCCTGCCATCTCGGTGAATCCAGTGCAGGCAGCGACACGTGGGTTTGTTTCTTCTTGGTTGATCCGGCCTGTCATAGGCTGCCGAAAGCCGCCGGCGTCAAGAGGCGCCAATGCATGGGGTGCCAGCAGTCACGCTCTGCCATTGCGCAGCACCAGACAGCCTTGCCCGGCCCGGCGAATCTTGCCGCAGAGATCGTTGGCCTCGTCACGCGTGTCGGTCCCGATCCTCACCTGGTAGAAGGTTCGCGTGCCGCGGCTTCGGAACAGCGAACTCAGCAGGTTGGGATCGCGTTCGCCGACCACCGTGCGCAAGCGCAGCATCACGCGTGCATAGGACATCAAAGCACGATCACGATTGAAGCCTGCCGCCAGTTGCACACCCCATGGCCGTGCTTCGCCGAGCTTCACGCGCGCTTCCAGTTGCGTGACGAAGGGATTGGGCGCGCGCTGCAGCAGTGCCATCAATTCGCGGCAGCTCGACGTCGCGGCACGCGGCGGCGTCTTGCCGTTGCGGCCTGCAGCCTGCCAGTCCTCGACCGTCACACCGGTGATCGCGGAGACGTAGTTGCGGGTCTCACCGGGCATGTATCCCTTGCCGTCGAGCCAGTCCTGCACACGGCGCAGTCCTGCATTATAGGCCGCAGCCGCGAGGCCGAGATTGCCGAACTGGTTGCGCAGCTCGCTGAGAAACTCTGCCGATTTCGGCAGCGCCTGCACCGGATCGAACGGATCGAGCAGACGCCGCTCATTGGCCGTGCCCGGCATGAATTGCGCGATGCCCTGCGCGCGCTGGCCATTGCGCGTCACGGGACCCACGGCATCGGGCTGAAACCGGCTCTCCTGCCAGATCACACGGGCAAAGAATTCCAGTGGCAGGTCGTTGGCCCGCGCTGCGGACTCGATCATCAGACACATCGACTCGCGTGAGTCACTGTCACGTGCCAGATTTGGCTTCGACGGCGCCGCCATCGGCAACATCCGGTCCGCGCCGGGCTTCGCGAGTTCGCTGACCGGGAGCTCTCCGGCGCGCGCGCCCACGACCGGCGCAAGCAACAGCGCCGCGAGGCAAATTATCCGGCCGATGATGCTTCCGAACGCCATGCCTGATCCCGCGCGGATTCCCCGCGCCTTGACAGCGGGACCCCAGCAGCTAGCTATGAATGAAAGACGGCAAAAGCGGGAGTGCAAACAATGGCCGAGGCGCGCGACGACACATCCGGCTTTGCCAGCGACGACGATGTTCCAATCCAGTATATGGCCCGCACCCGCGCCTATTATCAGGCGATCGGCTATGACGTTCCCTATCGCTGGGCCCATCACATCGACGCGCCGTTCCAGCCGCTCAGGAAACCGCTGGCGCAGTCGCGCGTCGCCATCGTCACCACGGCAGCGCCCTTCGATCCCGCCAAGGGCGACCAGGGTCCGGGCGCGCTTTATAACGGCGGCGCCAAATTCTATCAGGTCTATGACGGCGATACGTCGGTCGATCATGACCTGCGCATCTCGCACATCGCCTATGATCGCGTGCACACAAGGGCGGACGACAGCGGCACCTGGTTTCCACTGCCCGCGCTGCGTGAACTCGCCGCATCCGGCCGCATCGGCAGTGTCGCGCCGCGGTTCTATGGCGCACCGACCAATCGCAGCCATCGCGTGACCCTTGAGACCGACGCCCCGGAGATCGTCAAGCGCGCCAAAGCCGATGGTGTCGATGTCGCCGTCCTGGTGCCGAACTGCCCGGTCTGCCACCAGACCATCAGTCTCGTCGCCCGCGAGCTGGAGGCCAATGGCATCTCCACTGTGGTAGCGGGCTGCGCCAAGGACATTGTCGAACACGCTGCCGTGCCCCGTTTCCTGTTCAGCGACTTCCCCCTCGGCAATTCCGCCGGCAAGCCGCATGACAAGGCCTCGCAGGCGCAGACCCTGGAATTGGCGCTGCGCCTGCTGGAATCCGCCGTGGGTCCGCAGACCACTCTGCAGTCGCCGCAGCGCTGGGCCAGGGATGCCGTCTGGAAGCGCGACTACAACAATGTTGCCCTGCTCAGCGCCGAGGAACTGGCGCGCCGCCGGGCCGAATTCGACAAGCAGAAGGACATTGCCCGGGGATTGCGCGAGACGGCGGCCTGAGCCCGTCCTGAGGCCGATCACCCCGTCTTTCGGCGATCGCCCTTAACTTTGGTTTACGTTAAATCCGCTCAATCCGCGCGAGAGCCTTCCCCGCCGGATGGAACTGCGTACAGTCCCCGCCTGTAACCTCAGGAGGCCTCAGGACATGGACGAGCGGCGCAAGAACGTCAGGGACAAGGTGATCTACGGTGCCGTCGCGTCCAAGGACCAGAAGGCCAAGGAATGTGTCGTGCGCGACATTTCCGAAGACGGCGCCCGCATCGAATTTGGCAGCGGCGCGCGGCTGCCAAAGGATGAGATGACGCTGGCCATTGCCCGCAAGGGCCGTTCGTTCCTCGCCAGGATCGTCTGGTGGCGCGACAACATCGTCGGCGTCGCCTTCACCGATCCGCCTGAGGAGAGCAAGGAAAGCTCCGACATCGAAGAGCGCCTGCGCAAGAGCGAGAAGAAAAAGCGCGAATTGCAAAAGCAGATTCAGAAACTGCTGGGGCAGTAAGGCGTTTGGCCAAATAACAAAACCGCAAACTCAGCCCTCATCCTGAGGAGCGCGCTTGCGCGCGTCTCGAAGGATGGGTGCATATGCATTCATGGTTCGAGACGGCGCCGAAGAGGCGCCTCCTCACCATGAAGACAGAGAGCGTATCTCCCAAAACAAAACGGCCGGTGATCTCTCACCGGCCGTTTTCATTTGTTCAAACGGGCGAGAGCTTACGCCTTCTCCAGCGGCCCCTTGGCTGAACCCGAACCCTTGCCCGACTTCGGCTTCTTCGCCGCGCCGCGCTTCGCCGGCAGCTTCTCCGGCTTCGGAGTCACCGGACCATCGACGAATTCGAAGCCGATGCTTTCCTGCTCGACACCGAGTACCGCTTCGTCCTTCTTCAGGATGACGCGGACATGGCCGCCATTCTTGAGCTTGCCGAACAGCAGTTCGTCGGCCAGCGGCTTCTTGATGTGCTCCTGGATCACGCGGCCCATCGGGCGCGCACCCATCTGCTCGTCATAGCCGTGCTGGATCAGCCAGGCCTTGGCGGGATCGGACAGTTCGATGGTGACGTCGCGGTCTGCGAGCTGGGCTTCCAGCTGCAGCACGAACTTCTCCACCACCATGCCGATCACATCCGAATTCAGATGTGCGAAGGACACGACTGCATCGAGGCGGTTGCGGAATTCCGGCGCGAACTGCCGGTTGATCGCCTCCTGATCCTCGCCTTCCCGCTTGCCGCGCGTGAAGCCGAAGGCCGCACGCGCCATGTCGGCGGCGCCGGCATTGGTCGTCATGATCAGGATCACGTTGCGGAACGAGACCTGCTTGCCGTTATGGTCGGTCAGCCGGCCGTGATCCATCACCTGCAGCAGCACGTTGTACAGATCAGGATGCGCCTTCTCGATTTCGTCGAGCAGCACCACGCAATGCGGATGCTGGTCCACGCCATCGGTGAGCAGACCGCCCTGATCGAAGCCAACATAGCCGGGAGGCGCGCCGATCAGGCGCGACACGGTGTGCCGCTCCATATATTCGGACATGTCGAACCGAATAAGCTCGACACCCAGCGACGACGCCAGCTGCTTCGCCACTTCGGTCTTGCCGACGCCGGTGGGGCCCGAGAACAGGTAGCTGCCAATCGGCTTCTCCGGCTCGCGCAAGCCGGCACGCGCCAGCTTGATCGATGCCGCCAAGGCTTCGATCGCCTTGTCCTGACCGAACACGACGCGCTTCAAAGTCGACTCAAGATGCCGCAGCACCTCGGCATCGTCCTTCGACACGCTCTTGGGCGGGATCCGCGCCATGGTCGCGATCGTGGTCTCGATTTCCTTGATGCCGATTGTCTTCTTGCGCTTGCTCTCGGCCACCAGCATCTGCGCCGCACCGGATTCGTCGATCACGTCGATCGCCTTGTCCGGCAGTTTGCGGTCGTGGATGTAGCGCGACGAGAGCTGCACCGCGGCCTCGATGGCTTCATTGGTGTATTTGAGCTTGTGGTAATCCTCGAAATACGGCTTGAGGCCCTTCAGGATCGAGATCGCATCTTCAACGGTCGGTTCGTTGACATCGATCTTCTGGAACCGGCGCACCAATGCGCGGTCCTTCTCGAAGTGCTGGCGATATTCCTTGTAGGTGGTCGAGCCCATGCAGCGGATCGCACCCGAAGCCAGCGCAGGCTTGAGCAGATTCGAGGCATCCATCGCGCCGCCCGAGGTGGCGCCGGCGCCGATCACCGTGTGGATTTCGTCGATGAACAGGATCGCATTCGGATGCGCCTCAAGTTCCTTGAGCACCTGCTTCAGGCGCTCCTCGAAGTCACCGCGATAGCGCGTGCCGGCCAGCAGCGTGCCCATGTCCAGCGAGAACACGGTGGCCGCCGACAGCACTTCCGGCACGTCGCTGTCCACGATGCGCTTGGCCAGACCTTCAGCAATCGCCGTCTTGCCGACGCCGGCTTCGCCGACGAACAGCGGATTGTTCTTCTGCCGACGGCACAGAACCTGGATCGCACGGTTGATCTCGGCCGTACGCCCAATCACCGGATCGATCTTGCCGTCACGCGCCTTCTTGTTGAGGTTGACGCAATAGGTATCGAGCGCCTCGCCCTTCTTCTTGGCATCGTCGCCGTTCTTGGTCTCGGTCTCTTCATCGACGCCGCGCACCGGCCGCGCCTCGGAAACGCCCGGCCGTTTGGCAATGCCGTGGCTGATGTAATTCACTGCGTCATAGCGCGTCATGTCCTGCTCCTGCAGGAAATACGCGGCATGGCTTTCGCGCTCTGCGAAGATCGCGATCAGCACATTGGCGCCGGTCACTTCTTCGCGACCCGACGACTGCACATGAATGACGGCGCGCTGGATCACGCGCTGGAAACCGGCGGTCGGCTTGGCGTCATCTGCGCCATCCGTCACCAGGTTTTCGAATTCGGTTTCGAGATAATTGACAAGGCTTCCGCGCAGCTTGTCGAGATCGACGCTGCACGCCCGCATCACTGCCGCTGCGTCGCTGTCATCCACCAGCGACAGCAGGAGATGCTCCAGCGTCGCATATTGGTGGTGCCGCTCGTTCGCAATCGAGAGCGCCCGATGCAGCGATTGTTCAAGGCTTTGAGAAAAAGTTGGCATTCCGCGTCCTCGTTGGCCCCCACCATCATGATCGTCGTTGCCGGGTCAGGCAACAAGAACCTTTCTCACATATAGTGATGTCTGATCGTGGTGAAAGGCTGGTTCCCGCTGCTTGTTGTGACGTCTCCGCAGAGCACGTCTGTTCATTCCAGCGCATTGTCACATGCGCTGTTGACGCAGCCGAACGACCGCGTTCGACTCACATCAGTTCAATGCAAGACCTGTTCCCAGTTTCCGGGAATTCACACGAGGCTACTTCTTTTCCATCACGCATTGCAAAGGGTGCTGGTGCTTGCGCGCAAAATCCATCACCTGCGTCACTTTGGTTTCGGCGATCTCATAGGTGAAAACGCCGCATTCCCCGATCCCGTGATGATGAACGTGGAGCATGATCTGCGTCGCCGCCTCGGCGTCCTTCTGGAAGAACTTTTCCAGCACATGCACGACGAATTCCATCGGCGTGTAATCGTCGTTGAGGATCAGCACGCGATAGAGGTTGGGACGCTTGGTCTTGGGTTTGACCTTGGTGATGACCGAGGTGGCCGGCCCACCGGGCGCATTGGACCGGTTGTCGTCCTCTGCCATGCCACGCGGCCGCCGGCGGCGATCGTCGAGGGCGCCGGCCACAGGCATCAGGATGCCGTCAGGCATGAATTTCGAAGGTTTCTGGAACATAGCGCCTGTATAAAAGTCCCTAGCCGATATTGGCCAGCCCCGAATTGACAGCGTCCCCAGCCACGACGTGCTGCCGGACGCCTCGGGCACAGAGGCGCCCCGGGTCGCCGCATGGGTGCGACGCTGTCCGTTTCAGGACCGATGGAGCCAATATGGGTTCCTGTGGCCGTTCTCGCAAGCACACTGCAAGCACCTGGAATGGCTCGCCGCGCCCCCGCCTGATGCCCCCGGTCCGGTCAGGGTTAACCGATCGTGCTCGATTTGACCGGATAAGCAAACGAGCCATTTAACCGTCGTTCACGATAATACCGGACGCTGGCGCAGCGGCACACCAATAGTCGGCCTTTTACCTATTTTCTGAGGACACCTTTACCACCTGTTTAGCCGCAGGTGTCGACATGGCCGCCAGAAACCTACCATTGGCGGTGACAATGTTTATTCAGTCCGTGTCGAGCCAGGCAAAGCGCCTCGCATCCCGATTTGCGCGCCACGACGGCGGCAATATCGCGATGACCTTCGCCGTCGCTCTGGTGCCCCTGCTCGGCTTCGTGGGCGCCGCCGTCGACTACTCCCGGACCAACGCCGCTCGCTCGGCGATGCAGGTCGCGCTCGACTCTGCAGCCTTGATGGTCTCGAAGGACCTGTCCGCCAATCCGACGATGTCGGCAGCCGATGTCACCTCGAAGGCGACCGCCTATTTCAACGCGCTGTACACCAATACGAATGCCGGTCAGATCACGGTGACAGCGAGCTACACGACCAATACCAAGGATGGCTCCACCGTCACGGTCAACGGCACGGGTGCCGTTGCAACCGATTTCATGAAGATGGTCGGCTTCCCGCAGATGGGGATCAGCAGCGGCTCGACCACGACCTGGGGCTCGACGCGCATGCGCGTCGCCATGGCGCTCGACGTCACGGGATCGATGAAGGACGACGGCAAGATGAAGGCGATGCAGGACGCCGCAAAGAGCCTGATCGATACTCTGAGCGCCAATTCGCGCATGACCGAGGACCTCTATATTTCGATTATCCCGTTCGCGCAGATGGTCAATGTCGGCGCATCGAACAAGAACGCGACCTGGCTCAAATGGGATGACTGGGACACCGCCAATGGAAACTGGGTTTCAAAAAACGGCAATTGGAGCTGGCAACCGGCGAGCCATAACGGCTGGAATGGCTGCGTCACTGACCGTGATCAGCCTTACGACACCACCAACGAAGCCCCGACAGGCACGGCACGCTATCCAGCCAACCAGTACAATGCATGCCCCGCAGCCATTCTGGGGATGACAACGGCCTATGGTGCCAGCAATGTTAAGACGCTGAAAGACAAGATCGACGCCCTGTCGCCAAATGGCGGCACCAACCAGCCGATCGGCATGGCCTGGGCCTGGCGCACCTTGCAAATCGGTAGCGATCCGTTTCCCGCACCGGTCAAGGACACTAACTACAAATACACCGACGCCATCATCCTGTTGTCGGACGGCATGAACACCATCGATCGCTGGTATGGCAACGGCAGTTCGTACTCGCCCGACGTCGATGACCGCCAGAAGCTGCTATGTGCAAACATCAAGGCCCCGGTGAATGGCAAGCAGCAGACCGTCATCTACACCATCCAGGTCAATACCGATGGTGACCCTGAATCGGCCGTGCTCAAATACTGCGCTGACAGCGGCTCCTTCTACCCGACCAGCACAGCCAGCGGCATTGCGAGCGCATTCACCGCCATCGGCAACTCTCTGAATAAGCTCCGCGTCTCGAAGTAACACGCCAGCTAAAATGCAGAGCGCCCCTCAAACAAAAACGCCCGGCCATCAGGCCGGGCGTTTTGATTTCAAAACCGTATCGCTTAGCGCGCCGGGGTCATCTTGGCGACGAAGCCTTCGAACGGCTTGTACGCCTGCTTGGCGAGATCGACATAGAGTTCGCTGATCTTGTGCGATTCAGCCACGAAAGACTCATAAGCCGACTTGGCGTATTCGGTCTGCACTTCAAGCACCTTGTCGAGCGACTGCACGCCGGACAGTTTGGTCACGAAGGCATTGCCGTCCTCGAACGACTTCTTGGTGTAGTCGCCAACCGCGACAGCGATAGCCTGTGCACCGTTCTGAAGCGTGGCCGCCGATGCGACTGCACTCTCGAACTGCTCCTTGCCGTACTGCTGGATGTCTTCGACCTTGATCACTGCAAATCCTTTCCCGGATTGGACGGGTCAGCCGCGGCCGGGTGGACCCCGGTCTGATCTGACCTGCCCATCTATCGTGCGGTGCACAATGCCGTCAAGAATCCTGTGCGATGCACAATTTTTTACCATTGGCAGTAAATGCACGGGTAACTGGCAAGGGTTGCTTAACCTTTTGGAAACTCGCCGGACCTACCCTGATTTCTTGCATTGGTGCGTTGGGGTCAAAAAGCCCAAAAACTGCATGAGTACATACTCTTAGCCAGAATGGCCGCGTATGCTTCTGCCATCCCGCCGAGAGAACCGCTCAGGCTGACGCTTAAAACTGAGACACATCCCCGGTTGTTGGGCATAATTTAGCCTCACGATCCGGGGAATGAGACTGATCTGACGGGGAAGTCCATGCTTCGCACAACGTTTGCTTCGTCGCGCACCTTGCGGGTGTGCGCTCTTGGGCTGGCAACTCTCAGCATCGCGGTCATCTTTACGACTGACAGTGCGGATGCCCGCCGGCGACATAAATCGCGAAGCCACGTCGCGCGCGTCTCGAGCTACAATCCCGCGTTCTCCTCGATCATCGTCGATGGCAATTCCGGTGCGGTTCTCTCGTCCAACAATCCCGACGGTTCGCGCCATCCGGCGTCGCTGACCAAGATCATGACGCTGTACATGCTGTTCGAGAAGCTGGAATCCGGCAAGCTCACGCTGGACAGCGAAATGGACGTCTCGCAGCACGCGTCCGTGCAGGCTCCGACCAAACTGGGCCTGCGCCCTGGTCAGACGCTGCGCGTCGAAGATGCCATCAAGGCCCTGGTGACCCGCTCCGCCAACGACGCCGCCGTTGTCATCGCCGAAGCCATTGCCGGCGATGAAGACGATTTCGCCAAGCTGATGACCAAGAAGGCGCGCGCGCTCGGCATGAGCCGCACGGTGTATCGCAATGCCTCCGGTCTCCCTGATGATGCGCAGGTGACCACCGCACGCGACCAATCGGTGCTCGGCCGCGCCATCCAGGATCGCTTCCCGCGCTACTACCGCTACTTTGCCACCGCCTCGTTCAACTATCGCGGCCGCAACATCCGCAACCACAACCGCCTGATCGGGTCAGTCGAAGGCGTCGACGGCATCAAGACCGGCTACACCCGCGCCTCCGGCTTCAACCTCGTCTCGTCGATGAAGCGCGGCAACCGCCATCTGGTCGGCGTCGTACTCGGCGGCCGCAGCGGCGGCGCCCGTGACGCGGCCATGCGCAACCTGCTTGCCGAGAACCTGGACAAGGGTGCCACCCGCCGTACCGTGGCCGCGATCACCGAGCGCAATCCATCCGAATCCGCAACCGAGGTCGCCGAAGCCGAGGCCCAGGCGCGTCCCACCGACACCAAACAGGTCAACGGCGCCATCCAGGTGGCTGCTGCAACGCCGGTCGCCGCTGAACCGATCTCCGAGCTCCCGGCTCGTCCCGCCGCGCCAGCGGCGCGCCCGTCGGTCTTCGCCGCCGCCACCGCAGCGCTGCCCCCGGCAGCGCCGATGCCGCAGGCCCGCAAGCCCGAGCCCGGCCCGCTCAACAGCGGCGTCATCCAGTCCGAGCCCATCTCGACCATTCCAGGCTCGTCAGAGCCGATGAAGCCGGTTCGGGTCCGTACCGTTCAGGTCAAGTCCGGTCAGTACAAGCTGGCCTCCGCCGGCGGCGAGCAGCCCGCCCCTCCCGCCGCCACCAATGCCATCACGGCGCGCTCCGAGCCCACGGCCCGCTCGCCCGAGACCACCAATTCGCTCTATGCCCGCTCGGAGATGCCGCGTCAGCCGGCGGGCTTCGGGACCGGCAACGGGCTTCTCGGTGTTCTTCCAGCCTCTGGCGCCGCTCAGAGCGGCACCCAGATGGCCTATGCCGACCCTGCCCCGCGTAACGTGCCAGCTCCTCAGGCTCCCGCTCCGCAGACGGTACAACAGGGCGGCGCTATCAAACCCGCCGCGATCCACACCGGCTGGATCATTCAGGTCGGTGCCCTCGAGAGCGAGAGCGAAGCACGGATCCGCCTCGACGCCGCGCGTGAACAGGCCCGTGGCCTCTTGGGCAAGGCCGACCCGTTCACTGAAGCCGTCGTCGGCAAGGGCGACAGGAAACTCTACCGTGCCCGCTTCGCCGGCCTTGACCGCGAAAAAGCCGAAGCCGTCTGCAAGACGCTGAAGCGTTCCGAGATCTCCTGCATCACCATCAAGAACTGATCGACTGATACCGTCAGATACGCAAATGGCCGGGACATTGTCCCGGCCATTTTGCTTTTGGTCACCATAAATCCCCGTGGCGACAACTTCTCGTCAAGACTTAGCCGGTACAAATTCAGACAGGGGATTGATCGACCACGCCGGGCAACGGCGGGCGACGGGGCGTTCTCAGAGAAACGGAAGCTGCTCGCAGTTGTAGCGTAAAAGCGTGCTGGAGTTAGCTACGATGCGTGCGAAGCAGAGTGTCCTTGGCCTCGTTGACACGGGCCGCCAGGTACGTCGAGCCCCCCTGGTCGGGATGCAGTTTCTTCATGAGGGATCGGTGCGCGCGGCTGATCTCGTCGCGGGTCGCACTCGGCTTCACGCCAAGGATCTGATAAGCCTCCTCTTCCGTCATTTTACTGCTCGACGCCGGGCGGTCGTGCCGCCCTGCCGTATCGCCCTGCGCGTTCTGACGCCAGGCGGGAAACCGGCGGTCAAGATAACTTTCAAGTAGCGCCACGCTCTCCGCGTCGAAGCCGGCCATCATCGCCGCCAGTTGCGGCAGGTCGAATGCATCGAGCGACTGCCCGGCATAGGGGCCGGCGACGATCCGTCCGCTGAGCTGGCCGCTGTCATGATCGAGGGTCATGTCGAGAAACGCCGAGCGGACCTGTGAGGTCTGGCCGGACGATTTGGTCCCGCCCCCAAACATGCCGCCGATACTGCTGAAGCCCGCGGTGCCGAACGGCGCCCAGCCCAAGAGGCCCGCCCCGAAGATTCCGAGCGGGATCGCCACCGCCAGTTCGCCCTTGATCCCGGTGAAGGCCGCTACGGCCAGCGCCAGCACACCGCCGGCCAGCTTGATGCCGCGCGCCAGCAGCGCCGGGTTGGCCGAGCGGAACATCTGCAGCAGCATGTAGAGCACGAAGACGGCGAGCGCGCCGGCGATCAAAGTAGGCATGAGGGATAGATAGTCGGTTGCCGCGATCCGCGAAACGGTTTTGCAGACCGTTTATCGCATCTGACCGAGCAGCTTTGCCGCACCCGGCGCCGACGATGCCAGCCGCGTCAATGCCTCCCGTCCGCCCGCGGCATAGGCGGCTACCGCGCGCAGCAATTCGCGGAGCTGCGCAGCAGCTCCCGGATCGAACCGGCACCATGCGCCACCGGTCAGCCGGGCAATCTCGCGAAACGCCTGTTCGGCTGCGGGGTCTTGCCCTTCCTGGAACATGAAGACCGGTACTTTCAGCAGGCCGAGCTCGCCGGCTCGTGCACAGAGCTCGTCAACGGACTCCTCCATGGCGTCGCCCACGAACACCAGCGCGCGTACGCCGGAGGCCACCGCCTCGCGCCGCGTCTCCGATAACACTTTACCGATCTGGGTCTGACCGCCCTGGCAAGCGATCTTGCCCATCAGCCGCGCCAGTTGTGCGGTGTCCGAAATCCAGCCGGTCGCGCGGCACTCGCTGAGACCACGGAAATAGACGAGACGGATATCGAGACTGCCGATCGACGCCGCCTCGCGAAACATGTCGGCCTGCAGCGTGCAGGCCATGTCCCAGGTCGGCTGCCGGCTCATGGTGGCATCGAGTGCAAACACCAGCCGCCCGCGCCCGCCCGCTGCATGCGGCGCCATGGCTTTCGCTTTTGCTACAAATGCTGCGATGTCGGCCGACGCCGACGGTTGGGTCAGCGTATCGGTCTTGGACGTGGGAATCGTGGGGTCTCGGGACATTGAAGCTCGCGATCTATGCGACCTTCATGTGGCGAGCGGGCACGATCCGGTCAATGGTGTTTCGGCAAGCTCAATTGCTGTTTAGTCTTGGGCCTCGCTGCGCCCCTGAGACGTGTGAAACACTGCCGCCACGACAAGTTCATTCACATCGTCATAGATTTTGTAGACCACGATGTACGGCAGTCCGGGAACAACAAGTTCGCGCGTCCCCGGCTCCAGACCGTTTCGTCCCCTTGCGGGAAACAGGGCAAGACTCCGGACGCCGCTGAACAATCGCTCAAGTACTTTGGTCGCCATCAGTGGGTTTTCACGTGCGATCCACTGCCGGATATTTTCGAGATCGGAGATCGCCTTCGCATCGAAGACAATCTTCATCCTGTGCTCAGCTAAACCGGAAGGCCGAGGCGTTTACGCGCGTCTTCGTAGGAAATGAGCACGCGGTCAGGATCCGCAAGGCGGCGTCGAACTTCGGCGAGCTGTGCGTCTGTCAGCTGCACGTCTTGGCGATGGTCGAGGTAGTCGATCAACGCAAATGCCGCCGCATCCTGTTCGGAAGCAGACAGCGCCCTCACCTTCGCAATGGTCTCTTCAAGAAGCTTGGACATTGCCGAATTATAGCAAATCCCGTCGCATCATGCGACCGGATTCAGATCAATTCACGCTTGGCGTATACTGCGCGATCTTGTTCGGGTCAGTCGCACTGCTCTGCTGCGCAGGCTGCTCGATGATCTTCGGCTTGCCGGTGACCGGCGACAGCTTGCTGTCGTCGTCTAGGAACTTGTCGAGCAGCCCCTGAATCTTGGTCTTCAGGGTTTCCGGACCGCGATCGCTCATGTCGGTGTGCTGCGCGCCGGTGTTGACGACCGTGATACCGGCCTTCTCGCAGATCTCGTCATCCGGCACGACACCGGGATCCGGCTTGAACACCGTATCGTGCGAACGGAACGACAGGATCTTGAATTTGCCATCGGTCATGAACGGCACGCGCAGATTATCCAGCGTCACGACCTTCTTGACGTCATCCGGGAATTCCTTGGCGTAGAACATCGAGATGTCGCCGCCGTTGGAATGACCGACCAGCGTGAGATGATCGTAGTCGGAGTTCGGCTGAATCTTCTTCAGCTCCTTCACCGCGTATTTGATGTTCTGAACGCCGCGCTCATAGACCGGCAGACGGCCGACATAGAGCTCGCCGACCTTGGTCACGAGCGGAGCGTCGGTATCGAGATCGTGTTGGATGCTGACGGCCATATAGCCGCGCGCCGCAAACACGTTCGCGAGGAACGAGTATTCGGTGAACTTGACGGTGTTACCGTGATTGAGGACCGCGACCGGCAGAGTAATCATGCCGGCATTGGCCTGCATTTCCTTGTCGCGGCGAACGGCGATGTCGACCTGCACAGGACGATTACGCGACGCGTCGAAGAACGTCAGCGTCTCATGCCGAATGGCCCACTTCGACGCGGTGAAATACGCGGCGGTGGTCAGCACGCAAACCGAAAGCAGAATGAGAAGTCCGCGTTTCATGTTCGTCCCTGATCGGCCAGCTAGAGATAGGTCTCAGCCGGCTACAGCACTTATGGGCCGGAATGGCCTCAAGCGGCTGCTTCAACAGCATATATGTCACAGCCCGGTGACAGAAAGGCTAAATATTGTGAATTCCGAGCCATGTTATTGTGCGCCGCACCCGTTTCTTGTGCAGTTGCTAAAGAAAGCCACGGTCGAATTGAGCGATTTTGAACAAGTTTCGCAAGGGATCGGAATTTCAAAAACGTCCTGTTTTCAACGACAAATCAACTGTCGAACGGGTGACTCGTTCCCCGGTAAAAGAAAATGATACCTGTGGTATCAGCGTGAAGTTGAGTGCGGGATCGTTCATGGCCTGCCGAACGGGCAGCACTGGCTTTGCACAGTGAGCGCGACTCAGTTGCCAAGGATGTCGTGAACGTCCAGCGGCTTGTCGACCTGGGCAAACCACTCGGCGCGGTTGGCGGCGCGGCGACGGCCACGCTCATCGAGCGGCAGCTTCAACTTGCGCAGCAGTTCGATGACTTCCTCGCGCGCCGTGACATGGCCCATGCTCGGGCGACGCCCGAGCGTGGCTTCGTTGAGATCGTCGAGCGCCGTCAGGCCACGCGGGAAGAACTCACGATACATCACGCGCTCGGCGAGACCGTCGATGGCGCGGAAACCAAGCTGCAGCGAGAGTTGATCGAGGACACCGGCGACCAGCATCTTGTTGCGCGAGCCGAGCACCGAGAGCCGGTTGCGCACCACGATCCAATCCGTGGTGGAGCCATCGTGCTGGCGGCGTTTGCGCCGCGCCTCACGCGCCATCTTCGAATAGTGGCTCTCGCCGGTCACCTTGTAGCTTGTAGCATCGACGGCGCCGAGCACGTCGAAGTCGAGAAAGCTGTCATTGATCGGCGTCACCAGCGTATCGGCCATCGAATGCGCCAAACGCATCAGATAGGTATCGCTGCCAGGCGTGTCGATGACGATGAAATGGTGGGTACGCTCCACCGCGCTTACCGCGGTCATGAACTGATCGAGTTCGAAGGCTTCGTTGTCGGCAATCTGCATCGTCTCGCCGAGCTTGACGCAGCTATGGGTCGGCACTTCCAGCGCAAGTCCGGCGCTCTGCGCCCAGGCTGCGCGGTTGGCGATATAGCGCGTGAAGCTCTGCTGGCGACTGTCGAGATCGATGGTGGCGACGCGCTGACCGGCCTTCAGCAGCGCCACGGCAATATGAAGCGCAGTGGTCGATTTGCCCGACCCGCCCTTCTCATTGCCGAGCACGATCACATGCGCCGTGCCGGACTGTCCCTGGGTGGTTTGCATCAACATCGCGCGATCCTTCGATCATCTTCAAATCGCGAGGCGTGGCAAGGGTCAAGCTAAATACAGGGGCATCCTGCTGTGCGGGCGATCAGCCGCGCTTAATCATGAATCCCGGCGGCCGGTTGCGGCATCAGGACACCCGCCAGCCCGGTATCGTGAGGCTTGGGTGATCCCGCGAGCTTTGATAAGCAGGGCGCGCACGCCCCACCCGCCGCAGCCAACAACAAGAACGAGCCGCAATGCCCCGCACCCCGATCGTCGCCCGCACCCTGCCCGCCCTCCGGAAGGCGCTCGACGGCCTGCGCGCGCGCAAGGCGACCATCGGCCTGGTGCCGACCATGGGCGCACTGCATGACGGCCACGTCTCGCTGGTGCGCCTCGCCCAGCGCCGCACCAGCAAGGTCGTGGTGTCGATTTTCGTCAATCCAACGCAATTCGCGCCGACCGAGGACTTCGGCTCCTATCCGCGCACCTGGAAAAGCGACGTCGCCAAACTCACCGAAGCCGGCGTCGACCTGATCTGGAATCCCGACGCTAAGGTCATGTATCCGGAAGGCTTCGCAACGAAGATCACGACCGGAGGCCCGGCCACCGCCGATCTCGAAGATCGCTTCCGCCCGCATTTCTTCGGCGGCGTCGCGACAGTCGTCGGCAAGCTGTTCACGCAGGTGCGACCGGACATGGCGTTCTTCGGCGAGAAGGACTACCAGCAGCTCAAGGTCGTGACGCGCATGGCGCGGGATCTCGATCTCGGCGTCAAGGTGACCGGCGCAACCACGGTGCGCGAGCGCGACGGTCTCGCGATGTCGTCGCGCAACGTCTATCTCTCGCCGGACGACCGCGCCACGGCGCCGGTGCTGTATCGCGCGATGAAAGAAACCGCCAAGCGCCTGAAGGCGGGCGATGACCTTGAAGCCGCCATGGCCGGTGGCGCCGCGATGATCACCGCGGCAGGCTTCGCACTCGACTACTTCGAGGCGCGCCACGCGGAGTCACTGGCGCCGGTCAGTTCGATGAAGGACGGCCCGGTGCGACTGCTGGTGGCCGCGAGGATCGGCAAGACGCGGCTGATCGACAATATCGGGGTGTGAGGCTTTCGTCCTGACTCGTCATTCCGGGGCGCATGAAAGCGGCGAAGCCGCTGCAATGCGAACCCGGAATCTCGATGTGTTTGGCACGATTGGAGACTCCCATGCTGAGATTCCGGGTTCGCGTCCGGCAAGTGCCGGCCGCGCCCCGGAATGACAGTTTTGGGGCGGCAAGACAGTGTCTAAACATTTTTTCCTATCTGCCGTTGACAGTATCTCCATCAGGTTTATATTCCCCTCCGTCCTGCCCCACCGAGAGGGGCGATCGCGATCGTCACGTTCGCGGGGTGGGATGCGGTGGACGCCGGAGATGCGGCGTCACGCGGTTCACGGGGAACGTCTGTCTTCGGGCAGGACGGATCTGCGCCAGCACTGCCACTGGCAAGGAGACGGCCGACCTTGGGATGGAAAGACCCCTGGACAGTGTGACGGACGACCAAATCGAAACGCGTTCGGCCCAGTCGCTTGAGGCTCCCTTCCCATCGCCTTGGGACTTTAATTCGCGATCGGAGCGTTCGTCGAGGCAAAGTGCAAGCAACCGAAAAAACACCGCAGGC
>NZ_FZOX01000011.1:0-92602 GCF_900188215.1 Tardiphaga sp. OK246 | reverse complement strand
TTCGTCGCCAAGAAAATACTGAAGCGCGTGAATGCGGGTGAGCGCACGTTCGGCGGCTTGGTGTCCGCGGGGATGGCGGCAGTGGAGACGCTACGGCGCAGGCAAGAGCAGGTTTGAGGGCGTTTCCTGAACAATCATTCAGGAAATTTATCCTGAGACGACGGAACGGGCCCTACAGTCGCGCATTCAATCTCCGCTCATTCAAAGGAGAAGATAATGCGCAAAGTTCTTTTGGCTATCGCTGCCTTCGCTACCATCGGCATCGCTGTTCCTGCCGCTACTTCACAGGCTGATGCTCAGACCGTAGTGGTTCGGCATGGCGGCGGCCATCACGGCGGCTACCATCGCGGTCATCGTGCCAACAAGGTTGTTATCGTGAAGCGCGGTCATGGTCACATGCATCGTGGAATCCACCACGGCCATCGCTGAACGCGTTGCTCTTCAAATCAAAAGGCTCCCTCCCGGGGGCCTTTTTCGTTGGGCGCTATAAAGGGCAACTGAACAGAGGCCATCGCGTTTTGGAAAGAAGAGCGCAGCTCCTCATCGGAACTTAAGTTCCAGCGGTCTGTTGGGCTGGCGTGATAAGCCGCCCCAGCTCACCGGGGCTACTGGAGGAAATTTCCCATGGCCAAAAAGCCAAAGCTTCTTGCCGACCTTTTCCATGACACGCTCAAGGATGTCTATTTCGCCGAGAAGAAGATTCTCGCCACGCTGCCGAAGATGGCAAAAGCCGCACAATCGAAAGAACTCAAGGCCGCCTTTCTGAAGCATCAGAAGGAGACCGTTGGTCAGATTAAGCGGCTCGAAGGCGTGTTCAAGATATTCGGCAAGAAGTCGACCGCCAAGAAGTGTGAAGCCATCATGGGTATTACCAAGGAAGGCGCAGAGATCATGACCGAATACAAGGGCATGCCTGCTCTCGATGCCGGTCTTGCTGCCGCGGCACAGGCGGTGGAGCACTATGAGATCTCCCGCTACGGCACGCTGGCGACCTGGGCGAAGGAGCTGGGGATGCCTGAAGCTGTCTCGCTTCTCGATGCCACGTTGAAGGAAGAGAAGGCCACCGACGTTGCGTTGACCGCGCTGGCCAAATCTGTCGTCAACGTCGAAGCAGAGCAAGATCTCTAAGGCTAAATGTCCGGCTCCGTCACTGGAGCCGGACTACGTAAGTCCTCCCACCCGTCGAAGAAACCTTTAGCGCAACAGTGGCTTATGTTTTCGCTGAAATGGAGAGCGAAAATGCGCCAAGGTACGTCGTTTCGGTTGATGGCATCCGATGCAGCGAGACAGGCAAAAGAAGCCACGGACCAGGCTGAAGCTCTCCGGCTTTTACAGATGGCACACTACTGGATCTCAGCTGCAGACAACGAGGACTGGCTGAATGCCAACTCGATCCACCATGCAGTGAGATCCTCCTTGGATACGACCGAGAATTGAGAAACGTCGGGAACGATCGAAAGTACGGGACTTTAATCCTACAACTGTCGCACATGGCGACGGTGAACGGTGGCTGTGGCCATCAGAAAGCTCGCCATGAACATCCCGGCCGTCGACCGCGCCATCGATATTTATGGCGCCCTCTCAGGACATTCGGAAGCACCGGGCGTCCGCGCCCAGCTTTCCCAGCATCTTGACCAACTACACAGTGAGGGGGAGACCGATCATCACCGTCTTACGGTGCATGGCCTCTCGTTCCTTCGGCAGAACGATCTTCAGCGCAACAGCTAGCCGCGCTGCATAGCTCGCTGCTGAGCGTCGCTTTCGCAGAGTGAGCACGCTCTTTGTCGCTCGCCGATTTCTTGACCAGACGAAATAGGCCGGTCTTGGAATTTCCGGCCATCGGCATTGTCGGCATCATCTGCGAGCAGGATTCCGACTGGGAAGGTCCATAGGGGCTGATGTCCGTGTGCGCTTGGCCGCGTGCGTGTCGTCTTCGGCGATGATGCGAGCGTCGGTTCGAAGTAAAGGCGCTTGGTCGAGAGAGTTCATCAAGTCTTACCTGTGATTTTCTTGTAGTTTTTCAGCTATGAACTTTCGCGCTCTGCGTGTGCGAATGCCAGCGCCTTATATTTTGTTTCTTGAACGAAAATTCCATGGTTCGTGCGAAGCGCGAGGTGGCGAGTTGCGCCTTCGTAGTGCTGATCACCGGTTGAAATGATGGACCTGATAGCTGACATAGTCAGGGTATTGCCTCTGCGGCAAGCGGTCAGAGACGAAATGTCTAGAATGTTGCTACGATGACTCGATGACGGAGTTAACCGTAACCAACGTCCAAACGTTCTGGTGCTGCGACGATATATTCAGCCCGGAAAAGAAGGGGGCGGGAGACGCGTCGATCAGGTCTTCTTTTCCAGCAGACGGCCCGACGTCATCGGGGGCAATGCCGTCGGGCCTGACCGGATTTTGATGTGATCTTGGGGGAACGGTATCCGGCTTTTTAAATAACTAAATCGCGTGAGCAATGTTCCTCGAATGCCGGGCAGGTCGAGCTTCTGCCGCTCGAGTTGG
Organism: Tardiphaga sp. OK246; assembly: GCF_900188215.1. NCBI lineage: Bacteria > Pseudomonadati > Pseudomonadota > Alphaproteobacteria > Hyphomicrobiales > Nitrobacteraceae > Tardiphaga > Tardiphaga sp. OK246. The sequence continues at coordinate 90,094 of NZ_FZOX01000011.1, read as the reverse complement.
GCGGCAGAAGCGCAGAGAAAGTTAGTTCTCAGTGCACACCTTGATGGTCTTCATGCCGGTCTCGGCTTCAGCCCTGGTCTTGAAGATACCATTGTCAACGATCGTCGTGGTGGTTGTGGTCGGCTTCTTGTCGACGATGGTGCACTTCTTGGTAGTCGCATCACGGACAACATAATACTCGGTCGAAACGACGGCTGCTTGGCCAAATGCCGAAGTCGCGGCGAAAGTGGATACTGCGGTTGCTATCAGAAATTTTTTCATAATACCCTCCTGTTCGCATATGATGCAGAACGCTCGGATAATAAGCGGAATTGTTGAAAGGTTCCGTTTGGGTATCTGCCGTCGTCTACTTGTTCAAATATTGGTATTATAAAGCCCCACCTGTAATGATATCGGGCTTACTTTATTCCACCAGCCTGATCACTCGCCTTCGATTGATGCGGTCAAGGGCTTTCACCAAATCGTCGCGATCGAGAACGGACATTAAGCGCTCCAATGTGCCCTCCGGATCTCGTGGGCCGGGATTAATGTACTGCCCGAGAATGCGCCTGGCATCTTCAAGCGCGCGTAATGCAGTATCGACGTCAGGCGTGTTCATCGATCCCTCACCAGCTTGGCATCATCAGGCAGCACCGCGGGCTCACGTTCGCCTCTCCCGCGCGGCGCAACATAATAGCTAACGAACTCCTCAAGCGACGATGGTATGTCCTCATAGGCGAGATCGGCGCGTTCCTGGATCTCTCGAGCGACATCAACCGAGACATCGCGGGCCCAGCCTTCTGCAGTGTTGAGCGCTATCACGTGCTGCGGATCGCTATACTGACCGGCCATGAGGTCGGTAATGACGGCTTCCAGATCGGTGTGCTGAACCTCAGCTTCGCGCCATACACAACCCCGGCGACCGAAGCAGTCCATCACAAGGTAGACCGTTTCATCGAAACCATGTGGCGCGATCAACGGTGTCCACGCCTGTCCCATAGGTAACTCCCAACGCAACTGATCACTGGGATTCAAAACTGGTGCACGTGATTCGTTCCGGACCCAGCGCGGAATGAAGCTGCGTGATCCTTGGCCTCATCATCATTGGCGCATTCGTGGCCGTAGCTTCGACCTTTCGCAAAGCTCTCAGTCGCCTATCGGCGTCGACGTTCCTCGATCGCGCCGCAACTCCGCTGTTAGCTTGCGGACGCTAGCCAATGGAATGCCAAGATCGTGCGCCTTCCGTTTTACTGCCAGGACAGGTCGCCCGAGCGCGGCTGCTGCTCGCAGAGCAGACGCTCCGTTGTCGGCCAGGTCTTTCAGCCTGGCGACGTCTTCTGTGTCCCATCGTTTCGCAAGCAGGCGCCTGACCACGGCTAATTCTCCGGCGGTCGGAGTTCGCCCTTCAACCAGCCCTTTGCTTGAACCACTGAATCTGGCTCAACAGCGGCATGGATGAAGCTGCACTTTGGGCACTCGTAGGTGTGCGTAACGAAGCCATTTTCGGGGAGGGAGCATCTGATCCAATAGGTGGCGGCTCCGCAATTTGGACAGGGTAGGGTTCGGGTGCGTCGCATGGCCGATACTCGTACTAGAGCTGTTACGCAACAAGGCACAGAGTATCGTTAAAACTCTCAAGGTATCGGTTGGGTTCCCGACCGCTCGCCGGCTACAGGCGCCGTCTTCCACATAATAAATCCTCCGCACTCGTGAATCTGGATGATGCCGTCGGCGACCAGCTTGTCACGGCCTATGGTGTATTCGGCGACGTTTCCTCCGCCGCGCAGGAACGTGCCGTTCCATTCCCCGATCGACATCCGGCCTTCGTCGATGCGGAGCGTCTTGGCGATCTCAAGCAGTCTGGCTGCTGCAGCTTCAGGCTTTGCGTAGGGACGATCTTGGGCGTATTTCTCGGACGGCTTGCTCATGCTGCCGTTCGATCCGATTTCAAACTCGTCGGTCAAGACTTGACGATGTTCTCTAAATGTTCTTATTTGGGACATGGTGGAGACCTACGGCAATTGGCCGTTTCAGGTCGCTATTCCTGACGATGACGAGACTTACATCGAGGCGACGAGCTTCTGTTCACGGAAGCACTTGTCGCTGCGTGTGCTTGGCGCGAGCGTGATGCATGAAGGCACGCGATGGGTTGTTTTCTGCTTCACCTATCATCGAGATGCAGAAACGCTGCGTAATGCGTTCATGGGTAGGTGGGTGCACACGCATCTTTGGCGACCAGAGAATTATAGAGAGACGAAATGATTTCGCAGTGGTCGCGGGACAAGCGCCGGCGCCGCCGAGAGGAAGAAGCGGCCAAGCCACATCCGCACGACGTAATAATGCTGGAGTTGATGCGCCAACTTCGACCGCACACATATGGTGCGATCTATGACAACCCGCGCTCGGTTTTTGCTCGCGCTTTGCAAAAACAATCGACGAAATGGCCGGCACGATCACCGGTGACGCGCAATATTTTCACGCGAAGCCTCATAGTCTTTGCGTTGGATTCCGTGAATCGCCGAAAGATTGAAATGCGAAGTAAGGCCGCCTCAGGGTAGTGGCTTGTTTCCGGCCGCAGTGATCTGGTTGGCTTCGGCGGGACCTAATTTGAAATTGACGAAGTTCCCAACCGGCGGCAAAATCTGTCCATGGGTCAAGCGGAACGACCGGCCTGTCCCCAATGCGGGGCTCATCTGATTTTGGCGCTGCCGCCGGGCGGCAAAGGGCCGCGCGCGTTTCAATGCTTCAATTGCGACCGACCTGACCCGCTTAAAACAGATCAAGTGGTAGGTTGGTTAAAGGGTGAGTTGCAGCCGCCCAAGTAGTGTCTGTGCGAAAATGGTAGCAGCCCATGCGTTCCTATATCTGGAACCGGGCGACAGGTGTAAAGTCTTCTAATCATCGCCCGTTCCTCGGCAATCATCGGTGACTGAGAGTGCTCTACGCTCCCGCCTGATCTCGCGGTGAGCCATGTGTGAAAAGTGTACCGAGCTAGATTTCAAGATTGCAAACTATCGGCGGATGTCAGTAGTCCTCACGGATCAGCTTGCCCGGAACGCAATCACCGGGCTGATCGAGAAAATGACGAAAGACAAGACCGACCTACATCCTGAGCGAAGGGTACAGGATGTTTTTCGCCCCTGATGGAATGGGCCGATCGATCGCGAACCCATGCCTTCGCCTTTACTTGCTCCATCGGCTCTCGCATGGCAGGCGGAACAATAGGCGCGAATTGGCGTGGGAGCACAAGGGAAGACAGGCTCTACCGAGTCCTTCTCTCGTTCGGCATAGCCGGGCTGATTACAACATTCGTGGTTTTGGTCCTCCTACTGGTTTATTGAGCAGTAGGTAGTATTTGAGCGCGCCTGTTTTTGGCACAAAGTGCACAGGACTTTCCCGGGCAAGCTTATAGAGTATTCCCCCATCTGAGGGGCGGCCGTGACCGCTCCAACGAGACTGGGAATACGACGTGAAAGACTATCAGGCACGCTGCCGCAAGGCTCTTGAGTTACATCGGTCGGGGGTTCTTTCGTCCCTGATCGCAGAACGGCTTGGGGTTAAGAGCCCTGCTGTGAACCGAATGATTAGAGACGCCATCGCCAATGAGAATGAAACGCCTCGCGAGGCTCAGGGTTAAAGGCGGAGCATGGCGTCACGGGGGATGGGCGCCGCGTTCTCGTTCGCATTAGCTTGTCCGAAATCGCCGCGGAGTTCGCGCATAAAAAACCGCCGGCATTTTCGCACGGCGGTTACCGGAACTACTCAAAATTGATTGGTACTAAAAGACCTTTTCCCCTCCGGTAGAATGAGCAGATCACATATGTCGCGATCTACTAAATTCCGAGACCGTTTTCTCATTGGGTGAGAGCTTAGTGGGTCAGCTTTCATGACTGAGATTGGACCGCGCGTGACCTGCGAAGATTCTTGTCTTAAGCTGCCTCTGGGGACAACTTACCGGGGCCGGTAAGATGGCATGCCAACCTATCTCGTTCGAATAATCGAGACCCGCGATCTCGTCGGGGTCTTCTCTGCCGATAATATCATTCAGCTCATCGACATCGTTGACGAATGCACCGAGCCCGATGAATGCGAGTATACGCGCATGGGCCCTGGTGGAATCATGTGGGCGAGCCCGGCCATACCGATCCCGATCGCGATCCCTGAGGACGACGATGACGGAGAGCCAGATCCTATGCCGTGGGCACCAGCGTTACTGAAACTTGGTGGGACTACTTTTACGGATACGCTGCCTATCGCTGGAAGCGCTCCTTTCCTGACGATCCGCCGAAGCCCAAACAGCCAGTGCTGCCACAGCGTCCGGGGCCGGGGCAGGTGGTGCCGTTTAAGAAGAAACGGGAATGAGGAACTTTCTTATTAGGCTGAGCATTTTTATCAGCCGTCTTATAACTTTGGAGATTGCGCAAACTCTTCAATTGTATTTTTCTTACCGTCCTCGTGCACAAGGAGGCGCGGATGCTGGAAAGAGCGACAATTGTCGAAGACGAGATCGACGTCGAACAAGTAGTTCTCAACTACCAACGTCTGATCTGCGAGGCGCTGAATCAGATAGAAGTTGCCAAGGTTCGCCAGCTCGTATTGGAGATAGAAGAAGAGCTCGATAGGTCGGGGAGCTCCGCTTCGCCTATGCGTCGCCAGGCCGCGGAAGTACTTCGGCGGGCGAGAAGACTTCCGGTAGGTCCGGACCGTAACGAGCTTCGACAGATCGCGCATGCATTGCTCTGGCTCGAACAGAAGGGCCTGAGCCTCAGAGGCCTGCGTCGTGTAGCGGACCGATCAAAGCAGAGCCAATGCAGTCCTTGACGGTACTATACTTCGCTAGGGAACTGGGCGCGCGGAATGCTGCATCGAACGGTCGAGTATGATGTCAAAGAGGTCGAGCCGGGCCTTTGGCGCTGGAACATCTATCCTGGCAACCGCACGGTGCGGGGGCCGGTGAAGTTTCGCTCGCGGGAGCTGGCCGTCGAAGCCTGCCATGGCGAAATCAACAACGGGATCGAGCGGACGCGGCGACAGGCGACGCGACATTAGGCAAAAAGCCAGTTCTGGTTAAGGCGACTTAGTTAGCTGACATTCTCAAAAGCCGGAAGCAGGTCAATACCTCCAAGTCCCAAGTAAAAGTTCAGTTTTCAAACTGAGACACTGTCCCAGACCGTAAACGGGGGCAGAACAAAGCGGTTTTTCAGGCGTCCTACATGACGTCCTACACGCCCGCCATGCGGCAGCCTTGCCTATTGATTCTATTAGCGAAATTGGTCTCTATCCGGCCGCTGGTATCCCTTACGGAGCGCCATTTTTCGGCTAATTCAGAGATAAATCGCGAATCCGGACAGCGGCGGCGTTGACTGCTGCGGGTCTGGTTTCGGTCGAAAATCACCGTTTGTCGCACAATTTTAGGTGCGCGCTGTCACGTCCGTAGATAAGCGCGACGACTTTACCGGCCCCAGAATGCCGGCGTCGCCCTGAAGCGCCGCCATTTCTTGCGCAGCGTTTTCGCGGCCGCAATCTCGTCGCGGGCCTGCCAGCCGGTGATCGTGCCGATGGCGAGGTGAAGCGCGGCCTGATCGTCCTGCCTGACGGAACCGAGCAATCCGCGGATACTTGCGATGTCGCAGACGCGTCCCAGATTCTTTTGGAGCGTGGCGAGCCGAGCCACGTAGCGCTTGGCGGGCGCATGGCCGGTGTAAAGTGGCAAGAAGAATTCCGCCGCATAGCGCAGCCTCTTGAGCTGGATCCTGAGACTGTGCCGCGCAGCGGTGTCGAGCTGCCGGAAGTGCGTGCCACGCTTGCGCACCTTGCGCTGCTGTCGCGCCAGAATTTTGTCGGCGAGCGCCGGCATCGGCTGCGACAGGACAGCCAGCGCATCGCTGTCGATATCGTTGCGCCAGCTGCGGCGCTCGACCCAGTGCCCGAGCGAAAGCAGAAAACGGCTGTAGCGCGGATCGTCGAGAACCGCCTGCAGGCTGCCATAGCTCGACTTGCGCTGCCGCTCGATTGCCTCGCGCAAGCCGCCGAAGTCGACCTCCGGCGTGGTCGTCGCCACGCGAGAAACGATCGTGGTGGCGAAAACGTCCCAATCGCGGGTTCGGCCGAGCTGTCGCATCAGCCATCTCGCTTCGCTGTTGATCGCCTCGAACGAGGGCGATGGAATCTCGCGCCGGAATAGCGCACAGATCGTGCGCAGACGGCGCAGAGCGATGCGCATCTGGTGCACGCCTTCGGGGTCGGATCCTTCCTTTGCCACCGCATGATTGCGCAGGAGATGATGCCAGCAGGCGCCCCCCAGCAGCGCAATGACGTCGTCAACCGCGTGCTCGGCAGTAATGTTGACGGGTTCGGCTTTCACCGCCGGTTGCACGACGTCGAACGCCAGCGCATAGCCGCGTTCCGCCTTGCTCCGTGTGCCGACCTGCAGCGGCGCGGCATCGAGCAACTGCGTTCCGAGATCAAACAGCGCGCCGGCGTTGCCGCTCTTCAATTCGAGCTCGATCTCGGACAGGACTTCTTGACGCGTACCGGCCTCGATAGTCCCCACGTCGAAGGCGACTTCAACTGACGCATCAGGCAGATCGAGCTGCCGTGCATGCCGGCGAACTCTTGTCGCAAACGCCGGCACGAGCGCATCGAGCGTAAGCGTCGTCACCGGATCTCCGATCTCGGCGACAGGAAGCCGCGCCAGATCGGGAGTCATACCGTCAACCGATGTTTCCCACTGTCGTCGCGCCAACGGCCGCCCGATGTCGGGCAGAAGCTTCAATGTCTGAATGAAATGCTTGCCGCTGCGTCGCACGCGCAGCGACATGCCGCGTTGAAACAGCGCCCCCTCGGGTGTGTCGTAATAAATTGTCTCCAGCCGGCGGACCACGCCGCGATTGCGCGCATGCTGCACGATGACGGGCATCTCGCGCAGTTTTTCCAGGATAGCCTGCGGCGCCAGCAGCTTAAGTTCGATTTCCGCCTGTTCACCCGGTCGTACAGCAATTGCTACGCCAGCAGAATCGGGCACGATTGGCTGCTGGGCGTTCAATGGTAACTCCATCGGAAGCACGCATCATATTTTATGACACTAGCAAGACATGCCCAAGATGGCGATGGAATGACGCGGTAAATTACGACGGAAATTTCCGGATCGATCGGGACCAGCGGGACTCAGGGCTGTTCGAATGGTGCGAACGCCCACATTCGTGAAAAGCAAAACGCTGCCTCAGCTGGCGGCCTTAATTTGCTTTTCGCTTGGCGGTTTGATCGGGATCTGCGGTACGGGACCAGTCACGACTGGAGATGATCTACCATTGGATGGCTTATCATCGGAGGCGTGACTTCTGATTGTCTCGAGCACCAGAAAAAACTTCTCGGCAAGCATGGCAGTAACCTCGCTGGCGAAAGTATCTCCATCATTAGTTGAGTCGAGTTGCTGAAAATTCAATCACTTACGGCAGGCCGCCGCAATTAAATTTACGCGCCAGAGTATCGCGAAAGGGCAGTGATATTGACTTGGTTTGTCTCGCCGGGAGGACAGCGTTCTGGCGGAAGCCGATCAATCTCGAAGCAGAGGCAGGAGTATTCTGCCTTGCCGCTCGATCTCCGCCAGATAGGGCGTATCGGACAGGATGAAATACTTGATTCCGAGATCGCGGTATTTCTGCAGCGAACTGGCCACTTCGGATGCCGAACCGACCAGCCAGGTGGTGCCGGCGCCGGCTGCGCCGAATTTTCCTGGTGCCGTATAGAGATTGTCGTCGAGGACGTCGCCGCGGGCCTGGAGGTCGAGCAGTCGCCGTTGGCCGATTGCGATGGCTGGGCCGTGGTCGTTCCAGCCCGCGCCAGCTTTCTTCGCCATATCGGCAACCTTGGCTTCCGCCACAGCCCAGGCTTCGGCCGAGCTCTCGCGGACAAGCGTCGTGATCCTGAGTCCAAACTCCAAAGGCGGGAGGTCCCGATCGAGGCGCTGACTCAAGGTCTTGAGCCGTTCGATGCGCTGTTTGACGTCACCGAGCGGTTCGCCCCAGAACAGCTGGACATCGGCTTCAGTTGCGGCGACATGCTCGGCCGCGTCCGACGCCCCGCCGAAATACAGCTTCGGATGTCGGCGATTGCCGCGCGGGATGATGCGCGGCGCGGCGGTTGAGTCGGAAACGCGAAAATGTGCACCGGAATAGGTGACGTTTTCTTCGGTCCATAGCCGCCGGACGATGCGCATGAACTCCTTAGTCCGCGCATATCGCTGCGACGAGTCGGCTTCGTCATCCCCATAAGCCGCCAGATTGTCCTTGCCGGAGACGATGTTGATGCGAACCCGACCACCGCTCAATTGGTCCAGTGTGGCTGCGGCAGATGCAAAATGCGCCGGCTGCCAATAGCCCGGACGGATGGCTATCAGCGGCTCGAAACGCGTCGTTCGGGCCGTCAGCACTGACGCGACGGTGAATGTATCCGGCCTTCCCCAGCCGGTTCCGATCAGCGCGCCTTTCCACCCGTGACGTTCCAGCGCTTGCGCCTGATCGGCAAGCGTCTCGACGCTGTTGTGGTTTGGATCGACGACATCGCCGCGGTGACCTGCCTTCACGTCATTCGGGATGTACCAAAGAAACTCCGAACGATCGCTCATGATGTCCTCTGACGATGGGACCGCATGTTTGCGTGCGGCTCACCGTCCCGTGCCGTTGTCAAAATGGGCGCACCGATGTCGCGCCGAACACGATGGCTGCGATCAGCGCAAATGCGCCGTAAACGGCAGCCGTGTGCAGGCGCACCGCTGTGCGGTTCGACGACGCGCGCGCACGGCTATGCAACCGGGCTTCCGCCGATAGTTCACGCATCATCGTTCTCCAACGCAACATTTGAGATAACAAGGCGATAAATCCGGTCTACGCAAGCGCGTGCCAGAAATAATGATGATCAGCACGTCGGGGCGTTTCGGCGTGGAGTAATATTCTCCATGCCGTCTGCGCCGGGCAATTTTGTTCGTTCGACGCTGATTGTCGTTCTGGTCGGGCGAGGACAGTCTCGAACTCAGCGAGCCGTGGCGATACGGGATTGGCTAGCTTTGTGACTTCGCTGGTCCATGAGTGCCTTCGCCGCGCGTTCCGCTGCACGGGCCGATCCGAAATGGTCGCCTTCGAGCGTGTCGAAGGCAGGCTCGGATGAAAAGAAACGAAATCCGCGCTCTTCGGCGACGACGATTCCCGCAGTACGATTGAAGACTTCGATGACATAGGCATTGGACATGCGCGTTCTGTTCGCCGCCGAGGCAGCGATCCTATCAATGAGTGATGGGATGTTCGGTGTGAGTCGTTACGCCGGAATCAACAACACGCGCCGGTGGCCGCGGACACGCAGCGGCAGGTCACGCGCTTGCGCGACTGGCTCACTACTGTTGTCTCATATGCGGTCATTGCAGGCATTCCGAAGTGCATAATCTGTGTGAGGAATATCCGACGTCGGCGTTCGTTCGTCAATGAAATGGCCATCCAAATTTAGTGGCACCGCAATGACGACGATGCTGCGCGCAGGCATGTGCGGCGAATGAACGGCTGTTTGGCGACGGCAGCAGCCATCCGCCGCCGTGAAATCGTTCCGCCACACAGCGTGCACAGGCTTTGGAGCCGCGCGCACGCTGGTTCAGTGCCTGATCGCGATCGTATCGGAAGCGAAGGGCGCGTGATGTGAGGTCGGCGCGTGAGGAGGAAGGATGGACATATCGAAAATGCTGCACTTTTGGAATTCCTTGTCCCAGGCTCATGAGTCACAGTTGCAGCTGCATGAGATCGCAACAGGGGAGCCGCGATGTCGAGGGTTGCCGAGGACGTCAAACAAGACACAGATCGGGACGGTCCGGCGCCACTTTGGGACCTGGGTACGATCGTTGCCGGGCTGCGCGAGTCCCGCGACGTTGCCCATAATATCTGGCAGCGTGGGCCGAGCAGACGGGCGCCGTCGCGCGAGGCCCTCGCGGAGGTGCTCAAGAGCCTCACCGAGGCATTGTTTCCCCGGCATTACGGCCGCTCCGATTTCGGCACCGAAAGCATCGACGCGTTTGTCGAAGGCAAATTGGGCGCCGCGCTGGATGGCTTGCTCGAGCAAGTCTACCGCGGGCAGACTTTCGTTTCCGACGGCGCGCCGACCGAGCGACATTTTGAGGATGCCGTTACGTTGACGCGCGACTTCGCCGCCCGGCTGCCGGAGATCCGAGGCAGGCTGGTCAGCGATCTCAGGGCCGCCTTCGTGGGAGATCCTGCTGCAACGAGCTTCCCCGAAATCCTGATTGGCTATCCCGGTATGGTGGCGATCATCCATCACCGCGTCGCGCACCTGCTTTACAATCTCGGGGCAACGATGGTGGCGCGGTTGATCGCCGAGTTGGCGCATAGCGCAACGGGAATCGACATTCACCCGGGCGCGCGTCTTGGCGCCAGCATCTTCATCGACCATGGCACCGGCGTGGTGATCGGCGAAACTGCCATCGTCGGCGATCGCGTCCGAATCTATCAGGCGGTAACGCTTGGAGCCCGGCACTTCCCGACCGATCACGAGGGCAAGGCCATCAAGGGCAATGCGCGCCATCCGATCATCGAGGACGATGTCATCATCTATGCGGGCGCGACCATTCTGGGCCGTATCGTGGTTGGAAGCGGCTCCACCATCGGTGGCAATGTCTGGTTGACCGAGGACGTGCCGCCCAACAGTTTCGTGACGCAGGCATCGGTGCGCAGCAAGATCAGCCCGCGATGATGGTTGGATAGCCGCCGCGCAGGCACGCTGTCGCTATCCAACAGGCGCGGCCCGTGGTCGGGCCATGCCATATCGCGTCAGGGAGGATAGGCGAGCTGCACTCCCGTTGGGATTTACCAGGCGGCGAGGATCGAGCCGTTGAATTTGGTGCGGATGAAATCCTTCACCGGCTGCGAACGATAGATCGAGATGAACTTCTTGATCTGCGAATCGTCCTTGCGATCGTCACGCGCGACGAAGACGAGGGTATAATATGGCTTGGCTTCGATAACGCTGGTCTCGGCCGCAAGCGCCTTGTTGAGGTCGAGGCCGGCGAGATAGGCGTAGTTGGACGACACAAAGGCGGCTGCCACATCGTCGAGAGAGCGCGGCAACTGCGCCGCGTCGATTTCGACAATCTGCAGCTTCTTCGGATTTTCCGTCACATCGAGAATGCTCGCCGAGAGGCCGGCATCGGTCTTCAACTTGAGCAGTCCGGCGGTCTGAAACAGCAACAATGCGCGCGCTGCATTGGTCGGGTCGTTGGGGATGGCGATCTTGGCCCCGTCGGGAATGTCGGAGGCCTTGGTGTACTTCTTGGAGAAGACGCCGGCCGGCACCAGGATCGATTCATCGAGGGCGGAGAGCTTGTAGCCGCGCGCCTTCGATTGATTGGCGAGATAGAAGCGGTGCTGGAAGTTGTTGAGGTCGATGTCGCCTGCCTGCAACGCAGCATTGGGCTGGTTCCAGTCGCTGAACTCGATGATCTCCGCCTTCAGTCCCTCTTTCTCGGAAAGCCGCGCGGTCTCGCGAAGAATGTCACCATAGGGCCCTGCCGAAACGCCGACCTTGAGCGGCTTGTCGGCAGCGTTGGCCTGCAGGGCGGGTAACGACAGTGCAAGCACCGAAAGGGAGAAAATAAGAAATCGAGATGCAGCTTTCATGATGTGTCCAGGTTGGGAATGAAGTGAATGTATCGCGCTCGCGACGACGGCGCAGCGTTCCGGATGGCCTAGAAGAAGCCCTTGGCCGGCAGCGGCGTGCCGTTGACCTCATACGCACCGATCGCCTGCGCCTTGTAGGTCACCGGGTTGTGCGACGACAGCGTTCGCGCATTGCGCCAGTGGCGGTCGAGATTGTCGGACTTCTTGGTTGCGGATGCGCCGCCGGCATCGAACAGCAGGCTGCCGCTGCGGATGGCCAGTTCGTCGACGACGATCTTTGCTTTGGACGATGCGAGGGCAGCATCCAGCGCTGGCTTGGTATCTTCCCGATCAGGGGCCTTGCTCGATACGTCAAGCGCGTCGGCCGCGGCCAGCACGGTCGCTTCTGCCGCGAACGCATTGCTTGCGATCTGGCCAATAGTCTGCTGCAGGATCGGGTCCTCGCGCGGGCGAAGGGTGGGCGCGTAATAGAAACTGCGCGCGCGCCGCCTGATCAGGTCGCTGGCGTCACGCAGGACGGCTGCAGCGATGCCGGCATTGATGGCCGTCAGATAGAGTTGCGCGAACGTGTTCTGATAGGCGGCCCCATAACCGATATTTGGCTGATCGAAGATCAGTTCTGCCGCTTCCACCCGGACGTTGCGGAAATGCGTGGTGCCGCTTCCGGTCAGGCGCTGGCCCGAACCGTCCCAGTCATCGACCAGCTCGATACCCTCGCGCTTGACCGGAATGATCGTGGTCGCGAGCGTTTCATTGCCGTCCGCGACGCGCACCAGCACGTAGTCCGCATAGAGCGTGCCGGTGCTGTAATATTTGGTGCCGTTAAGGCGGTAGCCGTCGCCATCCGGCGTGACGATAGTGGCGGGAGCGATGTCTCCCACCTGCGAGCTGCCGAGCTCCGTGGTGGCGAGGCCAATGATGGCGCCAGCCGCGACGTCGTCGCGCCACTTGCGGTTCTGCGCGCTTGGCGGCGAGGCCAGCAGGCGCTCGACCACGCTATAGTGGTTGCGCAGGATATGCGCGACATTGGCATCGGCTTCCGCCAACCTGATGACGGCAGAGAGCAGTTCACGTACGGTACTGCCGCCGCCACCATCGGCCTTGGGAATGCGGAGCGCGCCGATCCGCGATCGGCGGATCAGCTCGATGATGTCGTAAGGCAGAACACGGTCGTGCTCGCGCTCTGCCTCGCCCTGCGCGATGTGATCAAACAACTGTTGCAGATCGGACGAGCCGATCCGGATCGGCTGCGACACGTCGAACGAGTGCTGCGGTGTGGGCTTGTTCATGGGATGCTTTCTCGGCGATTCCGGTGGGGGGATCGAGCGGCGATAAAAACTTAAAGACTGGCCAGATGATCCGAGACGGTGACGGACTCGGGCAGGACCTTTCGCTCGGTCAGCCAGTTCGCTGCGGTTTGCAGTTCTCCGACGAATTTCTTGTCCGACACGGGGATGAGCGTGTAGTTGCGTTTGCGCTCGATGAACTGGTCGCGAATCCGGTCGTCATATTTGGCGATTTTCTGGATGAGATGCTCGGCGTCGGTGGTGTTCTTGTTGACCCACTGCGCTTCCTTCTCATAGGCCGCGTTGAGCGCCCGCACGATGGCAGGATTGTCCGTCGCGAACTTGCGTGACGTCACGTAAGAGGAAAAGTCGATCTGGAACGGCAGGTCGCGTCCCTCAAGGAAAACGTCGTGAGCCTTGTAGTCCAGCCGCGCGATGTCGACGCCCGGCGACCACATCGACCAGGCATCCACCTTGCCGGATGCGAGCGCCGGCGCTGCGTCCGGCGGGTTGAGATAGACGAATTTCACCTTGGAGCGGTCGACCTTGTGTTTCTCGAGCGCTGCGATGAGCAGGAACTCGCCAAGTCCGGACCGGTTGACCGCGACCGACTTGCCGACCAGATCCTCGACCTTGTTGATGCCGGAATCATCCTTGGCGATGATCGCCGTCGTGCGCGGCTCGTAGAGCACGAATTGGGTGAAGACGAGCGGCGAGCCGGCGATAATGGCCGCCAGCGCGGGCGTGGTGCTACCGCCAAAGCCAAAATCAGCACTGTCACCGGTCACTGCCTGTAAGGTCGGCGCGTGGTTCGGGAATGGGCCGAGCCATTCCACCTTGATGTCATGCTGGGCGAGTGCCTTCTCGAACTCGCCGCGCTCCTTCGCGATCAGCGTGAGGCCATGATAACCCCAGGTGAGACGGACCTTGTCGGTCTTTCGCCCGGTGCCTTGCGCGATGGCGTCGTCATGGCTGGCGAGATGAATGCCGGCGTAGGCGCTGACACCCGCCATCGCGAGACTGAGAAAATCCCGGCGTGACGATGTGAAGAACGGGTTTGACATGAGAAAACTTCCTGTGAGGTGGAATCAGGCAACCTGGAGATTGGTGGCGACGCCGAGTTCGCGAAGCAGTTGATCGCGGGATGCAGCCGGCCCGCCATGCGTGTCGGCGCGGTGCTGGGACGCGATCACGCCGTTGCGCATCACCAGAATTCGGTCGGCCAGAGCAATTGCTTCATCGACGTCATGTGTAACGAGAAGAACGCCGGGCCGGTGGCGGGCCACGAGCTCCTTGACCAGCACATGCATGCGAATTCGCGTCAGCGCGTCCAGTGCTGCGAAGGGCTCGTCGAGCAACAGCAACCGGGGCTCCTGCACCAGCGCGCGGGCGAGGGCGACGCGCTGCGCCTGTCCGCCGGACAGATTGCGCGGCCAGTCGTCCAGCCGGTCGCCGAGTCCGACCTCAACCAGAGCAGCGGCGGCGCGCTTGCGCGGATCTGTGCCGGGAAGGCCGAGCGAGACATTCTGCCAGAGCGTGTCCCAGGGCAGCAGGCGATGTTCCTGAAACACCACGGCAGGTCGCCCGGGCGCCTCGATATGTCCACCCTGGATCGGGTCGAGTCCGGCGAGGGCGCGCAGCAACGTCGTCTTGCCGCAGCCGCTCTCACCGAGAAGTGCGACGAATTCACCGCGCCCGATGCGGAGATCCAGCCTGTCGATCACCACCCGCGGACCATAGGCGCGCGTCAGGCCGCTCACGGTTACGGCGGTTTCGCTAGATGTCACGGATGTCGGGCTCATGATCGCGCGCCCTTGCCGTAGTTCGGATGCCAGGCGAGCAATTTGCGTTCGAGCAGCCGAGCGATGGAGTCGGCGGCAACACCGATCAGCGCGTAGATCACGATGGTAAGCACGATCACGTCGGTGCGCAGGAATTCGCGGGCGTCCATGGCCAGGAACCCGAGGCCTGATTGCGCGCCGACGGTCTCGGCCACTACAAGCGCCAGCCATGCCGTTGCCAGCGAATAGCGGACACCGGTGAGGATCGACGGCAGCGCGCCGGGCAGGATGATGCGCCGGATCAATTGCAGCGTGGACAATCCTTGCACGCGGCCGAGCTCGACCAGCTTCGGATCGATCTGGCGAATGCCGAGCGTGGTGTTGATATAGATCGGAAAGGCGACGCCGAGCGAGACCAGAAAGATCTTCTGTCCCTCACCGACGCCGAACCAGACGATGACGAGGGGTACGAGGGCGAGGAACGGGATCGCACGGATCATCTGCACGCTGCGATCGATCAATGCTTCGGCGATGCGCGAGAAGCCTACCAGCGTGCCGAGGATGAAGCCGATGCTGCCACCGATTGCAAAGCCGGCGGCCGCACGCAGCAGGCTGACGCCGAGATCGTTCAGCAGCGATCCGGATAGAGTCAGCTTCCACGCCGTGCGTAGCACCTTCGAAGGTGCAGGAAGCACTTGCGGCGACAGCCAACCGGCCTGCGCCAGCGCTTCCCATACAACGATGAGGACGACTGGCGCGATCCAGGACAGGACGATCAGATTTGGCTTTAGGCCGGGTTTCGCAATGGCGGAAGCGTGGCGCGCGGGTGCCGGCCTTGCGGGCGCGCGATACTCCTGTTGAATGACGTAGTCGACGTTGCTCACCCTGCCATCCATTGCTGCAGTTCTGAAATTCAGCGGCGATGATAGAGCAACGAAAAGCGCAGCGTCTTCAGTTTCTTCGGCGAAACCATTCTCCATGCGATATTAGATCAGTTTGATATCCGAGCGACGCGATTGAGAGTTGAACGATCTTTTGCAGTGCTTGTTTTTGGAAAATGAAGCTGCGTGTTGCCTTGAAATTTGATCGGCCCGAAGCGCAGTGGAATTTTCTTGTGGTGCTATGCGTCATGCGAAGAAGAAGTTTCTCATTCGATCCGCGCTATTTTGCCGCCGATGTCGTGAGTGCATGGCGGTGCTTGCATTGTCGTGTGCGGGTCGTCTTATAGCGAGAGCGACGTGAATATGAGGCAGACAATGAGCACGAATCCTCTTCGATTTGGCGTCTGGGCACCGGTGCATGGGCCACGGGCGGCGCATCAGGATCCTGAAGAGCCGTATGATGCGTCGTGGGAGCGCAACAAGGCGCTGGTCCTGCAGGCCGAGGCGCTGGGTTACGATTCGACCCTGATCGCGCAGCACACCATCAATCCGCATCAGGAAGATCTCGATCAACTCGAGACCTGGAGTTCTGCAGCAGCGCTGGCTGCGCTGACCAGCCGGATCGAGATCATTGCGGCGATCAAGCCCTATCTGTTCCATCCGGTCGTACTCGCCAAGATGGCACTGCAGATCGAGAATATCAGCCGCGGTCGCTTTGCGCTCAATCTGGTCAATGCCTGGAATAAGCCCGAGCTGGAGAAGGCCGGTATCGGCTTTGCCGAGCATGACGATCGCTATGCCTATGGCAAGGAATGGATCTCGATCGTCGCGCAACTGATGGGCGGGGAACGGATGACGCATAAGGGCGAAAATTTCGATGTCCGAGACTACGCGCTGCGGCCGAAGGACCGGTACCGCGCGCGGCCTGCGATCTATGTCGGCGGCGAGTCGGAGCCGGCGCGCGAACTGGTGGCAGCGCATGGCGATGTCTGGTTCATCAACGGCCAGCCGCTGGCCGATGTGGCAGCGCTGATCGCCAATGTGGCGGCACGACCGCGGGCCGGCGCACCGCTGCGTTTCGGCCTGTCGGCCTTCGTGATCGCGCGTGAGACTGACGCAGAAGCCGAGCAGGCACATCAGCGTCTGCTGGCGCTCGCCACGCAGGACGCGCCGATGAAGGCCATTCAGCGTGCCAATACCGATCCCAAGGTCGTGATGATGCAGACGATGCAGAAGTCGCCGCGGGTGGGCACCAATGGCGGAACCGCTGCGGGTCTGGTGGGAAGCTACGATACGGTCGCCGCGCGCATTCGCGAATTCCATGCCGCCGGCATCGAGTTGTTCATGCTGCAATTCCAGCCATTGGAGAGCGAGATGCAGCGCTTTGCCGAGCAAATCTTTCCACGGGTAAAGGGGAAGGCAGCTTTGCTGAAGGCCTCGCGCGGTTGAGTTGACACCGCGAGGCGGTCCCGCCGGAAGGCGAGAGCCCCGTTTAGCGAAACCACCACACGAACAGGCTGAGGAACGTCGCGTGTCCCAGTACCAAAGCGATCATCGTTCCGAGATACATGCCTTGGTCCCTTCTTCCGTCTACATGGCTGACGCGTTGTCTCTGACTGTATCGAGGCGGAGCGCCTGCAGGGCGCGATCGAGTTGCTGGGCTGGCGTCACCGTGGCTGCGGCATTCCGGGACATGTCAGGATTGGGCTGATGGGCGGCGTGATAGGTCTCGACGGCCGTCGCAAGCGCGAGAGCACCTGCGATGGCGACGGCGAGACGTGGCGGATGTGGCATCAATTCGACTCCTGAAGACACTCATTAACGCTCCACACGGCGCGCTTGGGAATTCCAAAGTTGGGCCGAACGGCTTCCAATCCTTCTTTCGGAGCGTCGGTCACGAGGCGTAATTGCTTGCGGATGCAAGCGATGTCCCGCTTGCGCGGGAACACCGATGCCGAACGTCGTTCACGATGGCCGTGATCACAACATTAAACATCTTCAATCGATATCAATGCTGAAATCACATCATCTGTTTTCACGCTGCCGGGAAATGACGTTCTTATTTGAAAAGTCCCATTGGCGCGGCGGGTCGCCGGGATCAGATTGAAGCAAATGGGCCGCATGAAATGCGTGATGAGCCCATGTCAATCGGGAGAACCATCATGGGATTGCTCAACGAGAAGATCACGGCCGGTGCATTCGTCACCGCGGACCTGAACTACCTGGCGCCGATCAATGGCCGCCCTCGTACCTATACATTCGATCCTCCGGCCGGCGAGCCGCGCTCCACTGCGGAGCCGCATGCGGTTGCGATCCATGATGCGCGACCGAGCATCGATCAGTGGTCGCTCGATGAACACGGCTTTGCGGTGGCGCACCAGCACAGCGCGGTCTCCGACTTCTACGATGATGAGAACGTCAAAGGCGTCTACTATCCCGAAGCCGAGAAGCTGCTGAAAGACATCACCGGCGCGAGTCGCGTCTTCATCTTCGATCATACCGTGCGCAAGCGCGTCGATGGCGTCAATGACCGCGGCGAAGGCCCGCGCCAGCCTGTCGCCCGGGTGCATGTCGATCACACCGATAGATCGGGTCCGCAACGTGTCCGCGATCTGCTCCCGGAGGATGCGGAAGAATTGCTCAAGGGCCGCGTGCAGATCATCAACCTGTGGCGCCCGATCCGCGGCCCGTTGAAGGATTCACCGCTGGCGGTCGCCGATGCGCGTACCGTTCGCTTTGACGAACTGGTCGGATCGGATCTGGTCTATCAGCACCGGATCGGTGAAACCTACGCGGTGAAATTCAATCCGCAGCATCGCTGGTACTACGTGCCGGATATGACGCCCGACGAGATATTGCTGCTGAAGTGCTATGATTCGACCAAAGACGGCGTCGCACGTTTCGCTCCGCACACGGCGTTTGCCGATCCGACCGCGCCTGCTGATGCGCCGCCGCGAGAGAGCATCGAGCTGCGCGCGCTGGTGTTCCACGCGCCATAGGGCAGGTTAGAGCGACCATGAATGCTCCCGCCGATCGTGACGGGAGCATTCACCTATGGTGCTATCACGCCGTGACGGCCGCTGCGGGACGCTTTGCATAGCGGCTGGGCGGACGTTCGAGTCCGAAGTGGTCGCGCAGCGTGGTGCCCTCGTAGTCGCGGCGGAAGATGCCGCGCTTTTGCAGCAGGGGGACGACTTCGTCGACGAACACGGCCAGGCCTGTCGGGAGTACGTCAGGCATCAGGTTGAAGCCATCGGCGGCACCGGCCCTGAACCAGGCCTCGATATCGTCGGCGATCGCCTCGGGCGTTCCGACGATGATGCGATGACCGACGCCGCCGCCCAGCGCCTTGAGCAGTTGCCGCACCGTCAGATTATCCTTGCGGGCCATGGCGACGGTGCCCTTGAACATCGTCTGGTTGGCATTGGCCGGCAGTGGGATGTCCGGTAGTGGCTTGTCGAGTTCGAGGATATCGGGCGAGACATGCAGTGTTCCCGCCAGGCGCGACAGGCTGTACTGGATAGGCACCAGGTCCCACAACTCATCCTGCCGTCGCTGTGCTTCGGCCTCGGTGCTGCCGATGATGGTCGCAAGGCCCGGCAGGATCACGATGGAATCCGACGGGCGGCCATAGGCGACGGCCCGCGCCCGCAGATCGCGCGCATAGGCGACGCCGTCCTCGATCGATTGCGACAGCGTGAACACCGCGTCGGCCTGCGCCGCGGCGAGGTCGCGGCCGTCGCTCGAACCTCCGGCCTGTACGGTGATCGGCCGGCCCTGCGGCGAGCGCGGCACGGTCAGGGCCCCGGCCACGGTGTAATGCGTGCCGCGATGATCGATGGCGTGGACCTTCGACGTATCGACGAAACGCGCCGTCGCCTTGTCGCCGACAAAGGCATCGTCTTCCCAACTGTCCCATAGCGCGTGCACGACTTCGGCGAATTCCTTCGCGCGCTCATAGCGCAAGCCGTGTTCGAGCACGTTCGAGAGGCCGAAATTGCGGCTCGCAGACGCGTCCGCCGTGGTCACTGCATTCCAGCCGACGCGTCCGCCACTTGCATGGTCGAGCGTCGCGAAGCGCCGTGCGATGTTATATGGCTCGTTATAGGTCGTGGATGCAGTGGCGATCAGGCCGATATGCGTGGTCGCCGCAGCCACGCTTGCCAGAACGATGGTCGGCTCCATGGATTGAAACGGCCGCAGGTCGATGCGGTCGGTGATGGCCGGCGTGTCGGCGAGAAAGATCGCGTCGAATTTTCCGCGCTCAGCGATCTTCGCGACATTCACATAATGCTGCACATCGTAGAACGCGCCGGGATCGCTGTCCGGCAGCCGCCATGCCGATGCATAAACCCCGGAATGGAGCAGGTTCACGTTGAGATGCAGTTTGCGTTCACTCATGGAGCATTCCTGATGGGCGAGGCGGAGAGCGATCCAGTTGTCTTCGGGCTCGCACGTATGACATTCGCCCACTGATCGCATCGCATCGCGAATGATCTTTCAAACTTGGTGTCGCGACGGTGAGATCGCGTGAAGTGCATTGTCTTTGCGCGGATTGCAGATTTAGATCGCGCTACAAATTGCTACCGCGTTGCAACGCTCAGATGAAGTGGCAACTCCATGCCATCGATCACTTCAGAAAATGCGAGACGTTGCTGCTGCGGTTGGTAGTGAAAAACACCAGCGGACGGTCCCCAATGAGGAAGATTAGTATTTCGCCACGCACTGCGATCGTCATCGCGTCGGTCATGCTGGGCGGACAGCTTGCGCAGGCGCAGGAAAGCAAGCCGGTTTCCGGCGGTGCCATCACATGGGGCGTTGCGACCGAGCCGAGCTGCTTCGATCCGCATCGCGCCTCGCAGCAGGCTGCATTTTTCGTGGCGCGCAACTATATCGACTCGCTGGTTGGCAAGAAGACCGACGGCACCTTCGCGCCATGGCTGGCGACTGAGTGGTCGATCTCGCCGGACGGCAAGGAATATACGTACAAGCTGCGCGAGGACGTCGTCTTCCACGACGGCGAGAAGTTCGACGCGGCGGCGGTGAAGGCGAATTACGATTTCGTCAAGAAGCCGGAAAACGCCGCCAATGCAGTCGCGCTGCTGCAATATTTCGATCGTGCCGAAGTCGTGTCGCCCTATGTCGTCAAATTGATCCTGACGCAGCCGGATTCGACGTTCCTGGAGTCCACGTCCAACGTCAAACTGGGCATCATCTCGCCAAAGGCGCTCGCCAAGGGCGACCTGTGCGGCGGTGGGCCGCTGCTGGCGGGCAGCGGGCCGTTCGTATTCGAGCGCTACAGCCGCGGCCAGTCGGCGGTGTTCGTGCGCAACAAGGATTACAAGTGGGGGCCGGGGTATGCGGCGCATAGCGGGCCGGCCTATCTCGATCGCGTGACCTTGCGTTTTTTGCCGGAGGCTGCAGTGCGGGCCGGTGCGCTGACGTCGGGGCAGGTCGATCTGATCGAAGGCGTGCAGCCGACCGACGTGGCGCTGTTTGCGGATCAGGCCGAGTTCAAGTTGCTGACCGGCCCGTCCGGCGCCAGCACGTCATTCACCTTTAACATCAACTACACCATTCCGCCTGCGGATGACGTGCGGGTCCGGCGCGCGCTGCGAGACGGCTTCGATCTCGAGCCGCTGGTCAAGCAGGTCTATCTCGGCACCGTGCCGCGTGCATGGTCCATCATTGGCCCGGCCAACCCGGCCTATAACAAGGCGCTGGTCGGTGCGTGGGGCAACAATATCGCGGGCGCCAACAAGCTGCTCGACGAAGCCGGCTGGACCGGCCGCGATTCTGAGGGCTTCCGCACCAAGAACGGCGTGCGCCTGAAGATCGACGTCGGCTATCCGCAGCCTTACGTCCGCGACAACCGCGAAGTGCTGATCCAGGGCATCCAGGCCGCGTTGCGCAAGAATATCGGCTTCGATCTCAACCTGCGCATCATCACCGCTGGCGAATATGCCAAGAACAACGCCAACGGCAACTGGACGATCTATCCGAACACCGACAATCCATCGGATCCGGCGCGGGAGTTGTGGGACATGCTCGGCTCCAAAGGGTTTCTGTATTCCAACATCGCCAATCCGGATCCTCAGATCACGGGTCTGATCGATGAAGCGCTGCGCTCGACCGATGTGACGAAGAAGCGTGCCCTCACCGATGAAATCCAGAAGCTCGGCGTCGATCAGGCCTTCATCGTGCCGATGTTCGCTCCGAGCTGGTTCCTGGCGGCGAAGAACAACGTCAACGGGCTGAGCTTCGAGGCGGGTTTGGACTCGCCGTCGAGCGCCTATGACTTCTGGCTGGCGAAGTAGACGAGATCATGTGGTCTCGTATCATTTCCAGATTGCTCACCAGCCTCGTGGTGGCCTGGGCGAGTGTGACGGCGGCATTCTTGGCGCTGCACGCCTTGCCGGGCCGCATCCAGGATATCCTGGCGGGCGATCTGGAATATCCAGGGCTGCGCGAGGCGATTGCGGCGGAGTGGGGGCTCGATCGCAGTCTGCCCGCGCAGTACCTGGATTTTCTTCTGCGCATCCTGCAGGGCGATTTCGGCACGTCCTATGTGCTGCGTCAGCCCGTCACCGAGGTGGTGGGATCACAACTGATGCCGACCGTGCAGCTTGCGCTACTCGGCGGGCTTCTGGCCATCGTGATCGCAGTCGGGCTCGCGCTGCTGACAGCCGGCCGCGGGCGCATCTCGCGCCAGATCGCATCCTTTCTGGAATTGGTATTCGCATCCACGCCGGTGTTCTGGCTTGGCATCCTGCTGCTGATGGCGTTTTCCTTCACGCTGCGCTGGTTTCCGGTGTCCGGTGCCAGTGGCTGGCAGTCGATCGTGCTGCCGTCGCTGACACTGGCATTGCCGACGGCCGGCCTCCTCGCGCAGGTGCTGCGTGAGGCGATGGAGAAGACGCTCGATCAGCCCTTCGTCACCACGGTGCGTTCGCGCGGCGTCGGCGAGCTCGTGATCCGCGCACGCCATGTGCTCCGGCATGCCTTGCTGCCGGCGGTGACGCTCGGCGGCTGGCTGATCGGCGGACTGCTCGGCGGCGCTGTGATCACGGAGAAAGTCTTCGGGCGTCCGGGTCTCGGCACCGTGACGCTCGGCGCCGTGCTGACCCATGACGTGCCGGTGGTGCTGGCCGTGGTGCTGCTGGCCGCTTTCATCCATGTCGCTGCGTCGACCTTGCTCGACATCCTGTATCTGCTGATCGACCCGAGACTGAGGGCGCAATGAACGTGCAAACCCGTCCGCTCGCGGACCTGTCCATCGCGCTTGACCCGCAGGTTAACCCGCCCGGTGCGGTGGAACCGGTGACGACGGCGGCCGTGATCGCGCCGCGATTGCTGTCATCGGGCCTTGTGATCTCTCTGGCGTTTCTGTTCGTGCTGCTGCTGGCCGCGGCATTCCCGCGCGCCTTCACCCAGTTCGATCCGCTGATCGGGGATTATGCGCTGGGGCTGAAGCCGCCGAGCTGGGAGCATCTGTTCGGCACCGACCGGCTCGGCCGCGACGTGTTCGCGCGGACCATCCACGGCACGCGCTATTCGCTCCTGATCGGGCTCGGCGGCATGGCGATCAGTCTGGCCTTCGGCATCGTGCTTGGCATTCTCGCCGGACAGCGCAACCGCTTCCTCGACGAGGCGACGTCGCGCGTGTTCGACGTGCTGTCGTCATTCCCCGGCGTGCTGCTGGCGATGCTGGTGGTCACGTTTCTGGGGCAGGGTATGCTCAACATCGCCATTGCCGTGGGCATTGCCGGCATTCCGAAATTCGGCCGGGTGATCCGTGCCCAAACGCAATTGGTGCGCGATGCCGATTACGTAACGCATGCGGTCGTCTACGGCCTCGGCCGCTGGCAGATCTTCATCCGCCATGTGCTGCCGAATGTCTTGGTCGCGGTGCCGGTAATCGCGACGGTCTATATCGGCAATACGATCCTCGCGGTGTCGGGCCTCAGCTTTCTCGGCCTCGGCCCGCAGCCGCCGACGCCGGAATGGGGCGTGATGCTGGCGGAGAGCCGCGACGTGCTGCGCGTGGCGTGGTGGCCGGGCGTATTTCCCGGCCTCGCCATCACGCTCACGGTGATCGCCTTCACGCTGGTCGGCAATGCCATCCAGAAACGATTTGAAGGACGGCTGGCATGACGGACAAACCATATCTGGTCGTTCCACAGCCCGATGATCTGCTAATCGATATCGAGGGGCTCTCGATCGGTTTTGCCGGCGCCAATGGCGGCGTGCCTATCGTCCGGAACTTCGACCTGACGATCCGCCGCGGCGAATGCGTGGCTTTGGTCGGCGAGTCCGGATCGGGCAAGAGCATTACGGCACGCAGCCTGCTCAACCTGTCCGGCGATGGGGCCGAGGTCGACGCTGATCGATTCCAGATCAAGGGCCGCAATGCGTTGCAGTTTCGCGAAACCGACTGGCGCAAGCTGCGCGGCACGGTCACCGGCCTTGTCATGCAGGATGCGCTGGTGTCGCTGGATCCGCTACGCACCATCGGCCAGGAAGTCGGCGAGGTGCTCTCCGCGCATCGGACGTTACGTGGGCGACACACAGTTGCCGCACGCGTCACCGATGTGCTCCGCAAGGTCGGCATTCCCGATCCCGAACATCGAGCTACACAATATGCGCATCAACTCTCGGGCGGTTTACGCCAGCGCGCACTGATTGCGTCGGCCATTGCAGCCGATCCAGATCTCATCATCGCAGACGAGCCGACCACATCGCTGGACGTCACCGTCCAGGCGCAGGTGCTCGCCGTATTGGCCGAGCGCGTGCGGGAAGGCGCCGGACTGCTGCTGATCAGCCACGATCTCGCAGTTGTGGCTGGCATTGCCGATCGGGTGATCGTGATGCGCGACGGCCGCATCGTGGACAGCGGAGCTACGGCGGATGTCTTGCGCCGTCCGCGCCATCCCTATACGCGCCAGCTTCTTGCTGCGATCCCATCCGCTGATTCAAAAGGACATTTGCTCGCGTCTGCCCGATTTGACGTTGCAAGCGTCGAAGGGAACGGCGCCGTCGGGTCTGTCATCGTCCGGGAGCCGCTGCCGGTCCGAAAGCCGTCGGACGAAGCTTTGGTGCTCCAGGTTGAGGGCATTTCTAAACGTTATGTCCAGCGGCGACCGGCTGCGGTCGGCGCGATATCGCCGCCGGCGCTGGATCGGGTCAGTTTTGCTGTGAAGGCCGGCGAGGTTGTCGGCATCGTCGGCGAATCCGGATCTGGCAAGTCGACATGCGCCAAGATCGTGCTCGGACTGCTCGCGCCGGACGAGGGCGAGGTGCGCCTGCTCGGGCAGCGCTGGTCCGGGATGGCGGAGGCCGAGCGGCGCGCGCTGCGCGCAAGGCTGCAATATATCCCGCAGGATGCCCTCAGCAGTTTCGATCCGCGCTACCGGGTCGCTGATGTGATCGCCGAAAACCTGGCCGGTGATGCGCGCGCAAAGCGCGACCGCATCGTCGCGCTGCTCGAGCAGGTCGGGCTAAATGCGGGGCATCTCGGCCGCTATCCGCGCTCCCTGTCCGGCGGCCAGCGTCAACGTGTCTCCATTGCACGTGCACTGGCGGCGGAGCCGGACATCATCGTGTGCGACGAGCCGGTGTCGGCGCTGGATGTTTCGATCCAGGCGCAGGTGCTGGATCTGCTGAGCGAGCTGCAGGCGCGCCTCGGCACCGCGCTGCTTTTCATCTCGCACGATCTGGGCGTCGTCCAGCATATCGCCGATCGTGTGCTGGTGTTTCAACGCGGGCGGATCGTCGAATCCGGACCGGTCGATCAGGTGTTTTCCAACCCGGCCGATGATTACACCAGGGCCTTGTTGTCATCGATCCCGGCGATCGAGAGTGCCTTCGTGCGTTCGTCTGCCAATGCGGCGATAGCTGGCCCTTCGACGGCACGATCGTTTTGAACGGAACGACAAGACGGCTTGAAATACTCTACGACGCCGGCACCCGTTTGCCGGTCGTGCGGTTTCGGAATGGCCGTGGCGGGTGCCGTGCCGTCTCGGCTTTCGCTGCCAGCGCATCGACCAGGCGGTGCGCGGCCGGCCACGCGCCATAGCCCGACGCGATATTGATGTGGCCGGCATCGCCCATATTGACGAAGTCCGAGCCCCAGCTCCTGGCCAGCATGCGCGCCCGCTGCAGCGACATGAAGGGATCGTTGCTGCTGGCGACGACGATGCTCGGAAACGGCAGGGATGTCGTCGGCATCGGTGCAAAGTTGCGCAATTGCGGGAATGCGTCGGTGTTCGTTTCCACATCGGCCGGTGCGACCAGAAGTGCGCCGCCGATTTTGATGTCCGGCATCCGCAGCGCTGCATGAGCTATAAGGATGCAGCCGAGACTGTGGGCGACTGCGATCGCGCCGGGATTGGCATCTGCGCTCGACAGAAGTCGCTCCACCCAGCGATCGAGCACAGGTGCGTCCCAGTCGTCCTGCTCGACGCGGCGCGCAAACGGCGTATGGCTCTGCAACAGGGTCTGCCAGTGGCCGTCCGGCGAGCCGTGAAGGCCCGGGATGATCAGAGCGCCTCGCATGCGTCGATCCCTCTGCTGCTTTGGTGCCAGCCCGAGCGGTAGGCCGACTTCGAGTCGTTACTCCGCGGCGATAGCGGATGGCAGCACGGGGCGGAACGAGGAGGCTGGATGCGGCGACTGCAGCCGTGCGCGACCGGCACCGAACAGCTTTTCGCGAAGCGTGCCGGGCGCATAGGCACTCTTGTAGATACCGCGCCGGGTCAGTTCCGGAACCAGCAGATCGACGATGTCCTCGAAGCTTCCGGGCGAGATCGCGAAGGCGAGGTTCAAACCATCGACGTCGGTCTGCGCGACCCAGTCCTCGATGGCGTCAGCTACCTGTTCGGGCGTTCCGACCACGATTGGCCCGATGCCGCCGATGCCGACATGCTCGGCCACCTCGCGCACCGTCCAGGTGCGATCGGGATCGGCGCGGGTGATATTGTCCATCGCCGTGCGGCCGGCCTCGTTGTGGACGTGCTCCACCTTCTGGTCGAGGTCATAGGTCGAGAAATCGACGCCGGTCCAGCCGGACATCAGCGTCAGGGCGCCCTCATGGTTGATGTAGCGACGATACTCCGCATGTTTCGCGGCGGCTTCCTCCTCGGTGCGGCCGAGGATCACCGTCATCATGCTGAACATCAGGATTTCCGACGGATCGCGCCCGGTCTCTGCCGTAAGCGCGCGGATCGCAGCGACGCGCGGCGCGATCACCTTTGCGGATGGACCGGACATGAACACGCATTCGGCGTGTTGCGCGGCGAACAGTTTTCCGCGCAGCGACGTTCCGGCCTGATAGAGCACCGGCGTTCGCTGCGGTGACGGCTCGGAGAGATGGATGGCGTCGAGTGTGTAGTTCTCGCCATAATGCTGGACGCGGTGAACACGCGACGGCTCGGTGAAGATGCCGCGCGCCTTGTCGCGCTGCACGGCGTCGTCTTCCCAGCTGCCTTCCCACAGCTTGTAGACGACCTCCATATATTCTTCGGCGACGTTGTATCGGTCGTCATGGGCGTTCTGGCTGGCCTTGCCCATGCCCTTCGCGGCGCTGTCGAGATAGCCGGTAACGATGTTCCAGCCGATACGGCCATCGGTGAGGTGATCGAGGGTCGACATCCGGCGCGCGAATGGATAGGGCGGCTCGTAAGACAGCGTACAGGTCACGCCGAAGCCGAGATTCTCGGTAACGGCGGCCATCGCCGACACCAGCAGTAGCGGGTCGTTGACCGGCACCTGTGCGGCATTGCGCAATGCCGCGTCCGGATTGCCGCCGAACACGTCGTAGACGCCGAGCACATCCGCAAGGAACAGTCCGTCGAACCGTCCGCGTTCCAGCGTTCGCGCGAGATCGAGCCAGTAGGGCAGGCGATTATAGTCGCCGGAGCGATCGTCGGGATGCGTCCACAGGCCGGGCGACTGGTGCGCCACGCAGTTCATGGCGAACGCGTTGAGGCGAATCTGCTTGGTCATGTGGTGTCCTCCAGATGCCGCGGCGTCATTGCACCGCTGGGATCGAGACCGGCGGCGCGTCAAACTTTTGCTGTCGTCCGGCGGTGATCGGCGAGCGGTTCTCCGAACGGTCCGGTATTGGCGCGGAACTGCCGGACATTGCTGGTTTGTTGCAGCGACAGCAGCGGAAACACCAGTTCGGCAAACCGATAGGCCTCTTCGAGATGCGGATAGCCGGACAGGATGAACGTATCGATGCCCAGGTCCTGATATTCGCGGATACGTGCGGCGACGGTGGCGGGATCGCCGACCAGCGCCGTGCCGGCGCCGCCGCGCACCAGGCCAACGCCGGCCCACAGATTCGGGCTGACCTCGAGCCGGTCGCGCCGGCCGCCGTGCAATTGCGACATGCGCTGCTGGCCGACGGAATCCATTCGCCCGAGAATCTGCTGCGCGGATGCGATCGTGTCGTCGGTGAGATGCTCGATCAGTTCGTCGGCGGCTTTCCATGCCGCCTCGTTGGTATGGCGGACGATGACATGCAGCCGAATGCCGAACGTGATCTTGCGGCCGCGCTGCTCGGCGATTCCGCGCACGCGTGCGATCTTCTCCGCCACCTGCGCCGGGGGCTCGCCCCAGGTCAGGTATTTGTCGACGGTATCGACGGCGACATCGATGCCGGCATCCGACGAGCCGCCAAAATAGAATGGAGGATGGGGCGTCTGGATCGGTGGATAGAGGATGCGGCCGTCTTCGACCGTGATGTGCTTGCCCGCGACAGTGACGGCTTCGCCGGCGAGCTCCCGCGCGTAAACATTCAGAAACTCACGGGTGACCTGATAGCGTTCGTCGTGATCGAGGAAGACGCCATCGCCCTTGTTCTCGACGGCATCGCCGCCCGTCACGATGTTGATGAGCAACCGTCCGTTGGTCAGGCGATCCAGCGTGGCAGTCATGCGTGCCGCCACTGTGGGCGACTGCAGTCCGGGTCGCACGGCGACGAGATAGCGCAATCGTTCCGTCCACGGCGCGATGGCCGATGCGATGACCCAGGAGTCTTCGCAATTGCGCCCGGTGGGGAGCAGGGCCCCGTAATAGCCGAGTTTGTCCGCGGCACGCGCAATCTGCCGCAGATAGTCGAAATCGACCTCGCGCGCACCGGCCGTGGTTCCGAGATAGTGGCCATCGCCGCTGGTCGGCAGGAACCAGAGAATCTTGAGAGCGTCGTCGACGGCCGTCATGGTGCGGGTGTCCCGGCGGCGTCGGCTACGGCAATGGCTTTCGGGATCAGTCCGAGCGCCAGAAACGTATCGGCCAGTTGCTGCTGCTCGGTGATGACCTTGCGATCAATCGGCTTGATCCCGTAGGCCTGCCGCTTGAGCGCGACCTCCAGGACAGGAACCGGCAGGCCGACCGAGGGGCTCAGCTGTTCGGCCACCGCCTTGATGTCCGTCTTGGCCCAGTCGTCGACTTCCCGCAGGCCTTCGAGAATCGCATCGACCACCTTGGGATCCGATTCCAGGAATTTCTGCGATGACAGATAGAACTGGTAGTTCGAAACTGTATCGGTGCCGTCGGCGAGAACCGTCGCCTCGATCGCGGCTTCAGCGGCCGCCTGGAACGGGTCCCAGATCACCCAGGCATCCACGGCACCGCGCTCGAACGCCGCGCGCGCGTCAGCCGGCGCCAGGAACACCGGGGTGATGTCGGAATATTTGACATTGGCTTTCTCCAGCGCCTTGACGAGGAGATAGTGAACGTTGGAGCCCTTGTTGAGCGCGACCTTCTTGCCCTTCAGCTCGGCGACCGATTTGATCGGACTGCCTTTCGGCACCAGGATCGCTTCGCCCTTGGGCGCTGGCGGCTCATAGGCGACATAGCGGATCGGTGCGCCGGCGGCCTGCGCGAAGATCGGCGGTGCCTCGCCGGTGTTGCCGAAATCGAGCGCGCCGACATTGATGGCTTCCAGCAGCGCGGGGCCCGCCGAAAACTCCGTCCATTTGATGTTCCAGCCAAGTGCCTTCAGGCGTGGCTCCAAACTCCCCTTGCTCTTCAGCAGAACCAGCTTGCCGTATTTCTGGAAGCCAATCCGGACGGTCTTCTCCTGCGCGTGTGCTGATCCGGAACCGATCAGCATGGGAGCGGAGACGACCGCCACGCCGAGACCTATGGCGATGGCGGCTTTCAAGATTATTCGTCTGGCATGCATTGTCGTTGTCCTGCATTGGGGCGTGAAAGGCACCATCACTGATGACGCATTAGAGTCCCAAGCAGGCGATCTGGGGAATTCCAAAAACCAGGACGATCATGGGTTGATCGCTCTGCACAATGCCGCCATCCGGAGAACGTTGTGCTTCCGGTATTGCCGCCGCAGATTGCTCGCTCAGGCCTGCTCCTGGCCCCAGCGCTGAACGGTAATCCGCGTCAACGTCCGGAAGATCACGCCTTCAACAATGAGACCGATCAGGATGACCGTGAGCAGTCCCGCGAACACGCTGGCCGTCTCCAACTGTGCACGGCTGGTGTAGATGAACCAGCCGAGACCGCCGGAGCGCGCGCTGACGCCGAATACCAGTTCGGCCGCGATCAAGGTTCGCCATGCGAAGGCCCAGCCGATCCGTAGGCCCGACAGGATTTGCGGAAACGCTGCAGGCACCAGGATCTCCACCACGAACCGGCCGCCGGACAGGCCGAGATTGCGGCCAGCCATTCGCAGCGTCGGCGGCACGGCGAGGAAGCCGCCATAGCAGGCCAGCGCCACCGGCCACAGTACCGAATGGACGATGACGAAGATCAGGCTCGGCGTGCCGATGCCGAACCAAAGCAATGCAACGGGCAGCAGCGCGATGGCGGGAAGCGGATTGAACATCGAGGTCAGCAGCCCGAGCGCCTCGTTGCCCCAGCGCGACAGCGCGGCGAGGGTGGTGAGCGCCGCGGCGACGGCGACGCCCAGCGCATAGCCGGTGATCAGGACACGCAGCGACGTCAGGGTGCGATCCGGCAGTTCACCGGAGACGATAGCCGCCCACAGCGCCGACAAAGTCGCGCCCATGGTCGGCAGCAGCAGCGTATTGTCCAGCCAGCGTGCATAGAGCTCCCAGATCAGCGCGAAGCCCAGCAGGATGACGGCACGGCGCCACGGCGTACCATCGAACACGCGCCGCAAAGCGGGCGCGCGCACCAGTTTCGGCGCAGCGATATCAGACATGTTCGGTTTCCGGATCGGCGAAAACGCTCTGCTGGATCTGCCGTTCCAGCTCGGCGAAGCGCGCAGTGCCGCGGATGCGGGTGTCGGGCGGCACGTCGAATGTCGCGGCCAGCCGGCCGGGATGCGGCGTCAGTGCGAGGATGCGGGTGCCGACGCGGATCGCCTCGTCGATGCCGTGGGTGACGAACAGTGCCGTGCTCCCGGTCTCCTCGCACAGCTTCAGCAGTTCGTCCTGCATCTGTCGACGCGTCAGCGCATCCAGTGCAGCGAACGGCTCGTCCATCAGCAGCAATGCAGGCTCGAGCGCGAAGGCACGGGCGATGGCGACGCGCTGCTTCATGCCGCCGGACAGTGTATGCGGATAGGCATCGACGAAATTCTTCAGCCCGACGCGGCTGAGCCAATGACGCGCGACATCCTCCGCCTGCCGGCGCGGCAGCGACTTGCCGCGCTCCAGCGCGTAACGGACATTGCCCAGCACCGTGCGCCATGGCAGCAACTGGTCGAATTCCTGAAACACCGTCATGCGGTCAGGGCCGGGCGCATCGATGCGCCGCCCGTGTAGCCGGATCTCGCCGGTGCTTGGCTTCAGGAAACCGCCTACCGTACGCAGCAGCGTGGACTTGCCGCAGCCCGACGGGCCGAGCAACACCAATCGCTCGCCGGCCGAGAGCGTGAAGCTGACATCCTCGACAGCCGTGAGGATGCCGTCGCGGGTGGGATAGCTGATGCTGACATGATCCAGCGTCAGCAGCGGCGACACGGCGTCACCGACGAAGTCAGCCGATCGCGGTGCGACGTTCACGTCAGCTCCCCGGCTTCTCTCCGAGGCCGGACCAGAACAGATCCCGCCACGACGCCGGCGCCTGCTTGATGAGGCCGACCTTGGCTTCGAAGTCGGCGAATTTCTGCGCGCCCTCGGGAATTGTGGTGAAGTTGATGTTCTTGTCGCGAATGATGCTCTCGACGAAGTCCGGCGTGAGCTTCGAGTTTTCCGCCTTGATGTAGAGCGCGGTGGCTTCTTTCGGATTGGCCTTGATCCAGTCATTGGCGCGGTCGAGCCCGCGCACGAAGGCCTGGATCGTCTTCGGATTGTCGTTGACGAATTTTGTGGTGGCATAGACCACGTTGAAAGTGTGCGGGCCGCCGAGCACGTCGTAGCTGTTCAATACCTGATGCACCTTACCGCTGGCGAGTTGCTGTTGCGAGAACGGCGGTGAGGTGAAGTGTGCCGTGATCTCGGAGCGACCTGACAGGATCTGCGCCGTGGCGTCCGGATGCGGCATGCTGACGGTGAGTTCGTCGAGCTTGTCGTATTTGCCGAACGCCTTGTCGGCCGCCATCTGCAGCACGATCGGCTGGAAACCGACCTTGACCGACGGCAGCGCGATGCGGTCCTTCTCGGTGAAGTCGGCCAGTGTCTTGACGTTCGGATTGTTGGTGGTGAGGATATTGGCCATCGATCCCAAGGCGGCGACACCGATGATCTTGGCGGTGGTCCGCGTCTTGTCCCAGGTCAGGATCATCGGCGTGATGCCGGCGGTCGCGAAATCCAGCCCGCCGGAGATCAGAGCTTCATTCATCGATGCGGCGCCCGAGAGCCGCAGCCATTCGATCTTCGGAGGCGTGATGCCAAGCGCCTTGGCTTCGTCCTCGATCAAGCCTCGTTCGCTGGCGACGATGAGCGGGAGATAGGCGATGCCGAATTGCTGCGCGATGCGGAGTTGGGCCGTCTCGGCCCGAACGCCTTGCATAGTCGCCGCGACAAAGCCCAATGCGAGCGCGCCGACGTGCAGAAATTTTGCTGTCTTCATGGTGTGTTTCTTCAATACCGGCTTGTGCGAGCCAAGTGTCGCGGTTTCAACAATTCGCAATTACACTTCAGGAAATCAGCAAAATGGTCCAGCGTGCAGATGCGATGGCACCATGTTCGGAAGAAGCCTGCTGGCACGACGGTGAATGTAGGAGAGTTTTTCTCGGAATTGCTTGTCCGAGAGAACGTCGTTGACCTGTCGGCCAGCAGTTTCAGGGCAGGGTTGCTGATTGGGGGCTGTCCCAAGCGAGACGTCTGGTAATTTCGGCACCCGCGCGCCGCCTCCGGATGCCGATCGACCTCCTGACGCCATCGCTGAATGGTCGCAGCGCTCAATCAAACAGCGACGGCTTTCGCCGCGCGCGTCATTGCTGTTCCGTCTTCCAGTCGCGCTTGATCTTCTTGGCGAGCGACCATTTGTGGACTTCGGTCGGGCCGTCATAGATGCGGAAGGCGCGGATTTCGCGGAAGGCCTGTTCGACGATTGTTTCACCGGAAACGCCGGTGCCGCCCATCACTTGCACGCAACGGTCGGCGATCCGCATCAGCGCTTCCGATACGGCGACCTTGGCCATCGAGCTTTCGGCCGTTCCGAGCGAGCCGGTGTCGAGCACGTCCGCGCACCAGTCGATCATCAGTTCCGACTGTTTGATATCGATCAGGTTCTCCGCCAGCATGAAGCCGACGCCTTCGTGATCGATCAGGGCCTTTCCGAAGGCATGGCGGCGACAGGCATAGTCGGTCGCGATCTCGTTGGCGCGGATCGCAAGACCCAGCCAACGCATGCAATGCGACAGGCGCGCCGGGCTGAGGCGGATTTGCGCGTATTTGAAACCATCGCCTGACGCGCCAAGCATCTGGTCTGCAGGCACACGCAGGTTATCGATCTCGATCTCCGCATGGCCGCCGGGCATCGAATTGTCGATCGTATCCAGCACACGCAGGGTGCGGATCGCAGGATCGGGCAGGTCGACGAGAAACATGCAGGCGCCATCCTCGGACTTCGCCATGACGATCCCGACCTTGGCGCCTTCCGCGCCGGTGATGAACTTCTTCCGTCCGTTGATCACCCAGTGATTGCCATCGAGCCTGCAGGTGGTTTGCATCATCGACGGATCGGAGCCTGCGCCGCCTTCATCTGCCGGTTCGGTCATGAAGAATGCCGAACGCGCTTTCCCCGACACCAGCGGCTCCAGAAAGCGCGTCTTCTGTTCGGCGGTGCCAACCTTGCCGAGGAGATACATATTGCCCTCGTCGGGTGCCATCGTGTTGCAAGCCAGCGGCCCCAGAGGCGAAAGGCCCGATTTGATCAGGGCTTTCGCCGTCTCGCGCTGCGTGAGGTGCGATCCATCCGCAAGAATGTGCGGGGTCAAAACGCCGGCCTTGCGGGCCTTGTCGCGCAGTTCCTGCACCAGTTCGTCGCTCGGGCCGTGAGCACCTGTCCGCGGATCTTTCTCATAGGGGATGACTTCGGCGCGGATGAAGGTCTCGATCCTGGCGGCAATGGCGTCGGCGCGATCAGTCATGGAAGCAGATACTCCGGTCGCCCCTTGGGCGAAGCCCTGGGCGGGATTGAGGCAGGCGGGGCCGATCACGGTACGGGTGGTGGCCGGCGACGAGGTGAGGGATAGCATTTACACGATCAGTATGCCCGATCGCATCGAACTCGGCTACGAGGCATCGATCACCGTGAAGCGTGTCGTGGCGTCACTGACCCGCGCATGGCGTGCTGGTCGGCCGAATCTTGATCGGCTGGTCTTGACCGGTGGAAAACCGCTATTTCGGCGCCGGCTCGGCGGCATCGAGATTGATGCCCGGGAAACGCCGCTTCAGGTCCCGTTTCAGCGATCTGAAATGCTCGATATTGTTTTCGAGCGTCCGCAGCCGTGCTTCGCCGATGCGAATCTCGTCGTCCGATTTCTGCAGGAGTTCCGCCCGTGGGTCCGACTGGCTGTTGACGTCCTCGATCTCGTTACCGCCGACAATTGCGGCGATGGAGATGACGTCTTCCAGTCGACGCTTCAGGCCGTCGTGCTCGTATTCTGCGCTGCGCAGGCCGGAGTCGATGGTCGCCGCAATGGCAAGAACCAGCCGTTCATCGGTGATGCGATCGCGTTCCGGCGAGCGTGTCCGGAATGTCTCGGACGAGGAGCGAAAGATGCGCTTCAGCATGGCGGCATTTCCCTCTGGCTCAGGTGAGACCCTTGATCTTCTTACACGATGTTGCTGAACCTGACGACATCTGCACAATGCCCGATGTCGATTTCGTTAGCACGAGCTCCTTGGCGGAGATGAAGCGTAGCGTGGCTCTGGGGTTGGCGTCGCAGAATCGCGACAGCGTCGCCGCGGTGGCGGCCACCGTGTCCTGTTTCGGAATCACCGCGATGGCCCCATCCTTCAGGATGTAGGCATCTTTGACGTTCGGCATCGTCGCCGTCGCGGTGCAGACCTTGAACAGGCCTTCATAGGCCTGTGGCGGCATGGTGAGATCGCCTGCAAGGCCGCCGAGCAGATACTCCCGGCTCTTGTTGCAGTTGTCGGCCTGCGCGGCGCCTGCGGTGAGCACGAGCAGTGTGACGATGGCAGCGAGTTGTTTCATGCCGATGCCCTCAGCTCCGATCCGGTCTGCAAGGCATCCTCCGATGGCGATGGCCGCTTCAAACCATAGGTTTCTGCGGCGCAGCGTTCCCACGACAGATCACGCGCATGTGCGGCGGCGCCAGCGCCGAGGCGCGCCCGCAGCTCATCGTCCTCGGCCAGTTGCCGGATCACATGGGTGATCATGTCGACGCGGGGGGCGACCAGAAGGCCAGACTGGCCGGCGAGCACCGCATCGGGCACGCCTCCGATATTGCTCGCGACGCTCGGCAGGCCCGTGGCACCGGCCTCGAGATAGACGAGACCGAAGCCTTCGACGCGGCCGGACGAATCCGGCACACCGGTCAGACAAAAGAAGTCCGCCGCACCGTAGATGTCGCGAATTTCTTCATTCGATAGCGCGCCAAGTAGCCTGATGTCGCAGTCCGACGCCGCGATCATGCCGCGAAGCTCATCGACATAGTCAGCCTCTCCCTGCGGACCGATGACCAGCCATGTGATGCGCTGACGTAATTCGTCAGGAAGCTGCGCGAGGGCGGCGAGCGTGAGGTGATGTCCCTTGCGCCGCGTGAGCCGCGCCACAGTGACCATGACGATCCGGTCGGGCGCAATGTCATAGATCGCGCGCGTGGCAGCGCGGTCGCTGCGCCGGCCGGACCAGAAATCGGAGACGCCAAGGCGAATGGCATGGATGCGCCGTTCGTCGATCGTGAATCTTTTGCGGAACAGCTCGCGTGTGAAGTTGCTATTGGCAGCGACCTCGGTGCGCGGCCCGAACACGCCACTGAAGCGGATCGCCAGTCGCTTCAGTGGCGTCTGAGTCTCATTGATCTCTGTACCGTGCACGGTCATCAGCATTCGGGCCGGCGTGCGGCCGCGCGCGAGTGCGACCGGAATGAAGAAGGGCCAGTCGGCGGCATGCACCACATCGAACGGGGCCGTACCAATGCGGCTGCGCGCCAGCATGATCTTGGCAGGCAGATCGCGCGCCGAATGCAATCCGCCGCTGAAGCGGTGGATTGCGAAGGGCATGGCGCGATCGTCGGCTGACATATCCTGTGCGTAATCGGGAGCGACCAGCGTCACCCGCGCGCCGAGCTGCGTTGCAGCCAATGCGATCTCGTGGGCGTAGGTACCTATCCCGCCGCGTGCGGGAGCATATTCGCTCGATAGCAACAGGATATTCACAGATAGCCTCAGTGTGCCGCGGAGGGCGTCATCGTCATGTTGCGCGCGTTCTGGATGTCCTGGTGATAGGTAAAGACGCGCGCCAACTGTGTCGCCGGTGTGAAATTATCGATCGCGCTGGCAACCTGCACCGGGTTGATCTCGCCGGTGCCGATCGCATCGCGGGTATCGAGGAAACGTTGGGCCAAGTTCTCGATCATCTCGTCGCGAGATGGGCTGCGGGAAATGAGATAGCCGCTCTCGCCATCATGAATTACTGATTCCAGTTGCGGCAGGTGCACCGCGACGACCGGGCGGCCGACCGCAAGCGTCTCGAGCACGCAGCGCGGCATGCCTTCGAATTCCGACGTCAAGATGCCTGCGTGGGCATTGGCCAGTGTTGCGGCCATGCCGACAGCGTCCTTGAAGCCGTGCCGGATCGTGATGTCTTCGATCGCCGCGAATTCGGCAAAGCGATGCGGATCGCTGGTCCCGATATAATGGAATTCGAGATGGCCATGCAGCCGCTCGCGCAGGCGGGCGATGGTGCTGAACATCAACGGCGGATCCTTGAACTCGTCAAGGCGTCCCGCGAAGATGATTCGGAACGGCTCGGTCATCGCCGGAAATGGTTGTGGCTTGAAGATGTCGGTGTTGACCCAGGTCCACAGCGTATCGATCTTGCCGCTCTGGCCGGGATAGGTCTTTTGCAGCCGTTCGGTGATGAACGGATTCACGCACAGAAATTTTGCGCTGGTCGTGACCGCGAAACGCTCGCCGATATTGTGCACGAACGAATACTTCTTGAGGAGCGAATCCATCTGCAGCTTCGGCGCGCCCTCGCCATGCAGCATCTGGATGAAGGGGCGGCGCAGCAGCGTCGGCAGCCAGGAAAATTCGACGCGGCGCAGATCAACCGTGCAGCCGCGCTCGCGGATCAAGCGCGACACCGGTCCGAAATAGCGCAGCAACGCCATGAAGAACTGGCCGGTGAGTGATGAGCGGATGGTGCGCGCGGCCTCTCGGGCCTGCTGGTCGGAATAGTGCAGGATCGGGAGAAAGTCGAAGTCGCGCCCGCGGAAAGTCAGCCGTCGCACTTCGCCGAGCTTGAGGTCGCCGATCGAATCCACGCCAACGAACAGGATATCCGTGTCCGTGGGATGGAAGGTGATGAAGTCGCGGATATAGGTTTCTAGCCCACCCACCTTCTGGCCGCGCGGATCGAACGGGTGGATGAGGCAGATCTGGTAGCGTTGCTTGGCCGGCGCGGCGTTCCGGGCGCGAAGACCCAGAGTGAGTGTCGAGGTCATGCGGCTTTCCTCATGCGAGCGTTCAGGATTTGTGGAAGCGTACTGGCGATCAAACGTGGCACGGCGGCAGCGCAGCGTGCGTAACGGGGCGCAAGGCGGCGCGGATCCCGCAACATGCGCCAGGCCCATTCGAGACCGGCACGTTGGGTGAACATCGGTGCGCGAACCTGTGTACCTGCGATGAAGTCCAGCGCCGCGCCGAAACACAGGCAGCCCGTCCCGTCCAACTCATCGATACAGCGCGAAGCAAACACTTCCTGTCGTGGCGCGCCCAGCGCGAGGAAGCAGAGCTTTGCACCGGATGCGCGGATCTGTGCAATCGCTGTATCGGCTTCCGCTGAATAGGCCTCGAAGTTGCGACCAGGCGCGAAGGTGCCGACGATCTGCAAGCCCTGATATCGCTTGCGCAATTCTGCTGCAGTCTTGTCCAGCGTTGGCCTGTCGGAACCGAACAGAAAGATGGGAAGCCCCTTCTTGCCCGCAGCTTCGCACAAGGGAGCGGCAAGATCAGCGCCGGTTGTTCGTGAAATAGGTTTGCCGAGCAGATGACTGAGAACGACGATCGGAAAGCCATCCGCAGTCACGAAGCGTGCGCGCCGATAGGCTGCGCGAAAGTCGGGCTTTTGTTGCAGATGTACGACATGATCGAGATTGAGCGTGCATACGCTGAAGTTATCGCCGCGTTCGGCCGCTTCTACGATCGATAAAACGGCTTCATCGAGCGATGAAACGTTCACGGTGACTCCGTCAACGGTGAGATTTTTGGCGTGTGGCGCCTGCGTCTTCGACATGTCGG
Organism: Tardiphaga sp. OK246; assembly: GCF_900188215.1. Taxonomy (NCBI): domain Bacteria; kingdom Pseudomonadati; phylum Pseudomonadota; class Alphaproteobacteria; order Hyphomicrobiales; family Nitrobacteraceae; genus Tardiphaga; species Tardiphaga sp. OK246. The sequence goes on along the minus strand of NZ_FZOX01000011.1, from coordinate 51,621 downwards.
TCCCCTGATGACGATGTAGCCGAGGTACGCTTGAACGAAGTGCACACCTGCTTGCTGCCGATGCAGCAAAGAAAAGTGAGTCGAAAATCATCTCCCCGACGTCATGGACATCAAAACGAACTATTGCGACGCAACGATGGCGATGCTGTCGCGCAATATGGAAAAGATAGCAGTCACGATTTTGAATCGATGGAGAGTGGATATGTTCGAATGTTCAAGGAGAAAGTCGCTCGCAGTCATCGCCGGTGCGACAGTCGCTATGCAACAACATGCACTCGGCGCGACTCAAATGCAGAGCCTTGGTACAATTGCGGCAAAAAATGGTTTGATGTTTGGCGCGGCTGCAGGGCCGGTGATCGACAAGGATGTCGGATATCGTGAGCTTTACACAACACAGACGAAAATTATAACGACGGATATCGCTCTGAAAATGGGCACGCTTGCGCCGATGGCGGGTCCGAAGCGATTCGAGAGCGCCGATCGATTGCTACAATTTTGTGCGAGCAATCGCATTCCCATGCGCGGTCATTGTCTGATCTGGAACGAATGGGTTCCGCAATGGATCAAGTCCATGAGCAATTCCGAGCGACAAGCTTTCTTCGATAGTTATATCGATGAAGTCGCCGGGCGCTATGCCGGCCAATTGCAGTCATGGGACGTCGTGAATGAGCCGTTCTGGCCCGGTCACAAGGCACCCGGCGGCTATCGCCTTGGCCCGTGGTACGATGCCTTTGGCACTGATTATATCAGGCGCGCCTTCGCGCGGGCCGGTGCTGTGGATAAGAAGACTAAACTTGTGCTCAATGAGGCACAGGCGGAACGCGATGACGATGTCGGTCTCGCGGTACGCACCGGACTGTTGCGTTTGGTCGATGAATTGCAGCATGCCGGCGTCCGGCTTGATGTCGTCGGCCTGCAGGGCCACTTGCAGCCGCGCTATCCGCATGATCCCCAGCGGTTTCTGGAATTCGTCCACGCGCTCGCCGAACGCAAGGTCGACATCTACATCACCGAATTCGATGTCCGCGACGATACGTTCCCTGATGATGTAGCCACGCGCGACAAGATGATTGCGGAGACCGGCGGGAAATTCCTCGAGACGGTGCTACAGGTCCCGGCGGTCAAGGCCGTGATCGCGTGGCAGCTGTCCGATCACTATTCATTCTATACGGACGCCGCGAGAAAGAAGAATCCTCTCGCAGAACGACTGCCACGGCCGCTGCCGTTCGATGAGAACATGCAGAAAAAGCCGCTGTGGTACGCAATGGCCCGTGCGCTGGAGACCGCCAAACGGTCGTGACGATTTCACGACATTAGAGCTCCGAGAGTTGCGGCTGCCGGCGCAGCATCCGAAGCAACGTCGGCCCGTAAAGGATGGCAAGGACCAACATGTAGATCGCCGCGCCTGCGGCGACATGTGCCGCCAGCAGGACATGGTTGGGCGCTTCCGGCAGTTGCGTCAGCAGTGCCGCCATGGCCCCGGTTGCGAGGACGATGCGGGCGAGATGCGCCCAGGGCAGGGTCAGGCCGAATTTCGAAAAACCGATGATGAAACTGACCAGCGCTGCGGCAATGGCGGACAGCACTGTCGCGCCGGCCGCGCCGACAAGTCCCCAATAGTGGATACAGATGAAGCTCGCCACGATCGTCACCAGCGCGTCGATGCTGGAGACCACGATCATCAGCTGGGTCTTGCTGTGCAGGAGAAACACCTGGTCGCCGAAATGGGCGCGGATGTTGCGGATCGAACCGGCCAGGGCCGAGAGAGGGAGAATCGCCAGCGTCACCTGCTGAAACGGCGTGGCGATCAGCAGGTGCACGATCTCGGCGCGGAGCAGGAAGATGCCCGCAATGCTCGGCGCCAGAATGCCGATCAGCAGTGCACTGTTGTCGGCGAGCTGGCGCATCGCAGCCTTGCTGCCGCCTTGCTCCATGCTCTTGACCGCCAGCGGAAATGCCGCTGCCGTCACCAGCATCGCAGCCACCGCGGCGGCGCGCTGGCCCAGACCATAACCAACGGCAAAAAGGCCGGCGGCGGCGACGCCGAGCATGTCATTGACGATAAAGCGCGACGCATTGAGGCCGACCCAGCCCAGCGCACCACCGATAATCAGCGGAATGCCGTAGCTCACCGCATGGCGAATGATCTCGCGATCGATCGGCCACAGGCGGCGGCTGTAGCCGATGTGGGGCAGGACGACCAAAGCGGCAATGAGCTGCGCGGCGGCATAGCCCAGCAGCGGCCATTCCGGCGACGGGCCGATCAGCTTGATGAGTACCAGGCCGAGAATGAAGCCGATCGACGGTCCGACGATCTGCTGGATCGAATAGACGCCGATCTGGTGCCGGACCCGGGCGCGTTCGGCGATATAGAGATTGAGCGAGCGGCTGATGACATAAGCGACGGTAGCGCCGAGCAGCGCCGGGTTGGTGTCAGTCGCAATCACCGTATAGAGCACACCGATCACGGCGGCGCTCTGCAGCACCAGCGAAACAAGAATGACGACATTCTCCGTACGATAGAATCGTTCGGCCTGTTCGCCATCCTGATAGCGACCGAAGAAGCGCAGCGCATATTGCGACCACCAGGCCAGGAATGCGATCTGCAGCAGCTCATGCGTTGCCGTGATCAGCGTGATCACACCCAGCGTATGCTCGTTGACCACATGGGTCCACACGATCATCGCGATCAGCTGGAACATCGGCCCGACGATCTGGGCCGGAAGATAAAGGATGGTGCGCTTCAGTAGCATGTCAGGCTCCGAGCCAGCGGGCCGCGCGCGGCGGCGCCCATCGTTGCACGGCGAGCAACGCGACGAGGCTCAGGGCGACGGTGATCGCATACATCAGAAATGTCCCCGCAACCGGGCCGAACTGGCGCAGTCCGCCATGATCGCGCAAGGCCATGACAATGAAAATATGCCAGAGATAGATGAAGTAGCTGCCGGACCCGAGCATGGCCAGGACCGGCGCGCGGATGCCGAGTGCGAGCAACAGCACGCAGAGTGCGGCTGCGTAGCCGAAGAACGCCATCGAATCATAATCCGCAGCGTCGCCGATCTTGAGCAGTCTCGCCGCCGCATAGATCACATAGGCCAGCAGTGCCGCCGCAGTCAGCATCAGGCGCATCCGTGGAAGGGCCGGCCGCGCCGTCGATCCGGCGACCAGCATTCCCAGAGCCACGAAGCTGAACCAGAACGGGATATCACGCATGCGCACTTCTTCGATCAGTCCATCGGATAGTCCGCGCTGGATCAGCAGGGGATCGAGATAGCTGCCGATGATCAGGCCGAAGACGAGGGCGAGCATCAGGACGACGCGCAGTCGCTCATTGGCTTGGGTCGGCTCACGATGGGCAAACCACAGGGTCAGCCAGAGCATGAGCGTACAGCCGAGATAGACGAAGACATAATAATACACGAACACGTAAGCGAGCACGAAACGGGCAGCCGTTGTCGTTGGGCGGTGATCCATCGCCGGGTTCTGCAGCGCCATGTAGAGATAGGCCGCAGCGAAAGCGATGGCGTAGGGGATCAATGCGGCCATGACGCGCTTGCCGAGTGGAACGCGGCCCGACAGGGCGGTCAGATAGCCGGATGCGAACAGGAAGATCGGCACACAGGGGCGCAACGCCGCGTCGAGCATGGTCTTCCACGATGCATCGAGCGGTTGCTGCAGCGAATGGATGCCGATCACCATCAGAATGGCGAGGCCGCGCATGCTGTCGATGGCCACATCCCGGCTGGCCGTCCTCGTTTGAGCCAGCGGCCGCGCCGTCCCGGACATTGTCTGTGTTGCATCCACCATCAGGTCACGTCTGCCTTGGCACCGTCGCCGCGGCAATTCGCGTGCTGAAATGGCGATCATAAGCGTCATTGAGCGCGCGCCGCATGGGCGTCTCGAAATAGCGCAGGGACAGAATGCTGGCAGCGGCAAGAACGGCGATGGCCAGCGGCACCAGGGTCAGCTTGCCACCGGGAATGACGGGAGCAAGAAAGCGTGCGGCCAGGGTCAGGACGACGGTCGCGACCGGAATATGCAGCATGTAGGAGGAATAGGTCAGCGACGACCAGCGCTCGAAGCCGAGCCGCGAGAACAGGGTGGTCTGGCCGGAGATGTCGTGATGGATGGCGAGCACCGCGATGAGATAGATCACTGCGAGGGCTGCCATGATCGGAAGCTGCGCGCCGAAGATCAGGAACAGGACGAGGGCCATGGTCAGCAGGCCCGGCATCGCCGGAAGCCGGGCAATCCGGTCGCGAAACAGCCAGCAGGCAATGCCGAGATTGAAGGCAGGCAAAGCGCGGAAGGCGCCGCCCTTGTTGATCCAGTCCGGCCAGGGCTCGGTGCCCATGGCAACGGCATAGATGCTGTTGGCCAGCAGCGGCAGCACGACGAGGGCCACAATCACCGTCCTGCTCCGCGCGATCATTAGCACCATCAGCGGAAACAGCACGTAGCAGAAGAACTCGGCCGACAGCGACCAGCTCGGAAAATTGAAGGTCAGCCGGTCGCCATCGATGGCGTGCAGCAGCAGGAACTGCGCCGGCAGGTCTGAGAACGGATAGCGCGCCGGGTTGTCGGTCTTGGCGATGCCGGCATGAAGCGCCAGTGCGATCAGGATATAGAAAGCCAGCGTTGCCAGATGCAGAGGATAGATCCGCGCGAGGCGCCGCCACAGGAAGCGGCCGACCGCGGCGGGTGAGCCAACTTTCGCCAGATACTGGCTGGCAATGACGAAGCCGGAGATGACGAAGAACAGGTCGACGAACAGATTGAAGTGCCAGGTGTGGTCCACCATGAAGCGACCAATTGGCAGTTCCTTGATGTAATCCGAATAGTGCAGGATCACGACGGCGCTGGCCGCAACGATGCGCAGCCCGTCCAGATGTCGTGTGCTGGTGTCGATATCCTGCAAGAAGCCATATCCCTGTTGAATGGACCAAGCGCGGCCCCGATCCGGCATGGGTGCCGGCGTCACGGTCCTAATGCGCGGCGTTGGGCTTCGCCGCCGAACGATGGCCGGCCAGCTGCCCGCCAGCGAGTTCGGCGATCAGGTCGATGACGATGTCGTGGTCGCTCGCTGCCAGCGCGTTCCAGCGCGCGAGGTTCTCGGTAGCTGCCGCAACATACCGCCTGCGCCACTGAGAAGCCGCGATAGCCCCGCCGATCTGCGACGCTGCGGTGCCGTGGTCCGACGGATCGATGAAGATGCCGGATGTGCCCAGCACTTCGTGGAAGACGGGGGCATTCGGCGCCACGATCGGCAGGCCGGCATATTGGGCTTCAAGCAGTGGCAAGCCGAGACCTTCGTCATGCGAGGTGCACAGGAAAATATCGGCCTTATTGAGAATGCGCGTCACGTTCTCGGAAGACTGGTAGCCGTGCAAGGTCACGCACGACATGCGTTCCAGTGTCTTCCAGTCATCGCCCCAGCCCTTGCGGCCGACGATGTCGAGGGTGGCGCCGGGAAAACCGTGCTGGCGCAATTCACGTACGATATTGGCCGCGGCGATGAAGTTCTTGCGTGGCTCCACGGTGCCGAGGGCCACGACGCGCAGCGGCGACGTCTCGGGTTCGCCCTCGGCGCGCTCGGCGGATTCCAGCTTGAACACGTTGCGCACCGGCGGGCGATACAGCGTGATCTCTGCGTTCGGGCGACAATGCTCGGCGAGCTTGCGCTGGGTGTCGCGCGAATTGGTCAGGAAGCGCGGATAGTTCTTCAGCGCGATCTTGAAGGGTGCTGCCATATAGAGTCGCGCGCGGGCATTGAGGTCGGCCTGTCGCGTCAGCAGGAAGTCGTCGTGCATATAGGGCAGCACACGTGATGAAAACATCCGCAGTAGCGGGCTTGGCGGAAAGCCGGGGCACAGCAGGAACGACGAGGGAGACGCCAGGCGCATCGGCAGACCGAAAGTCTGCGTCGCCACCATCTGGCCGGTGCCGCGCGAGGTGATGGGCACGACATCGAGCGGCGCCAGCGCCTGCTGCGAAAACAGCTCCAGTGTGATCCGTTCGAGCCCGGTCACATGGCGTCCGAGATGGGTGTGATCGACATAGATAGTCATGCAAACTCCTGATCCCGGGGGACGGCGCGGACATGCGGAGCCGCCATCGGCGGTCGCTGATGGACATGGCGGGGTGGCGCCACGGCCGGCGCGCGTTCGCGCGGCAACAGCAGTGCGATGAGCAGAACGAGTTGCGCCAGCTGGATGTTCTTCGACGAGAAGCTCACCGAGCTTGCCGCAATCATCAGGATCAGCAGCAAGATCGCGAAGGCTGCGCGGTCCGACCGGCGCAGCAGTTCGATGAAGAAGCAGGTCAGGCCCAGCGTGATCAGGATCGTGTGGATCAGGCCGAATTGCACGATGCAGGACACCCAGAAATTCTCGATGCCATAATTCAAACCGAGCTGCGACTGCAGCGCGTTCACGCGAACCGGATTGGGTCCGAGGATCAGTTCGCTCCACTGGAAATGATTGAGCATGTCGAAGGTCGCAAAGCGAGCCAGGGCGCTGCCTTTATCCGATGAGAAGCGCAGCAGCATCTTGTCGAAGATGCCGAGATAGAGCGCAGCAAACACGACGCCTGCCGCCGCAAAAAGAAAGCAGATTGCGCCGACAGCGAACAGCAGCGGCACGCGCTTGCCGCGGATCAGCCGGATCGTCTCAAGCAGACCGAGGCAAGCCAACACGAACAATACTGTCATCAGCGCGGTACGGCCGCCGAAGGCCATCAGTGAGCCCAGACTGAAGGCGATCAGTGGCACGCGGATCATGATCGGCGGGCAGATGGCCGGTCGCAGCACCAGCGCCATGATATAGGCGCCGACGATGCCCGAGGCCGTCAGCGGATGGCCGAGGAGCGCAGCCGAGCGCCATTCACCGACTACCAGCACGCTGCCGAGCGTCAGCGGAATGATGCGATGGCCGGAGAAATATTCGTAATAGCCAATCAGGATGTTGAGCAGCAGTGTCGCATGGATGGCCCAGACCAGCGGCCGCCGCTGCGCCGGCGTCAGCCGCCAGATCAGCAGGCACAGCAGGACCGGCAGCAGGAACGTGTCGATGATGACCGTGAACGGGCGTTCCAGCACGAACATCTGGATCAGCAGGACGAACCAGCAGAACAGGTGCACCAGCAAAAGCTTGGCGTCCGTGAAGGCACGGTTGATCTCACCGATCGGGTCGCCGTCGCGCATCAGCAGCAAAAGCGTCGCGATGAATGTCGCATAGGTGCCGGGGTGCAATTTCTCGAGAAAATTGCCGCCGGGTGTCAGGTAATGGATCTTGAGATTGGTCAGAACGCCGCCGGACAGCGTGAAGATCGCGACGATGGCGCCCAGCAGCACGCTGACGATCATTAAATTAATGAGTTGGGCGGTGTTGACGATCTGGCGTCGTTGCGGAACGCGTGCACGCGAGCCCGCCGCGGCGACGGCGCCGTTGCGATGCAGCCTGAGCGGCGCGGTCCGGGCCAATGTCAACGCGCAGCTCCCGCACTGGCGGCGGCGACGCCATAGGGCTTCAGATAAGCCGAGCTGCGATAATAGTCGTAGAAGCGGATCTTGCTGAGATCGACCTGGGTCAGCACGGTGCCGAGAATGCGATCATGCACCGGAGCCAGCAGCTCCATCGTGTGGGCGACGACTTCGCGCGGTGTCTGATTCCAGGCCATGGCCAGCAAAATTCGGTCGGCGAGTTCGGCCAGCGCGCGGCCGTCGACCAGCGGAATCAGCGGCGGCGAGTCGATGATGATCAGTTCATAATGTGACTTCAGGCGGTCGAGGATTTCGACGATCTGCTCGGAGAACATCAACTCGGTGATGGCATCGACATCCTTGATAGCGGGCGAGGGCAGGATCGAGAGGCCGGTGCTGCGATCGAGCAGGATGGCGCGCTCCAGCGACACTTCGCCGGTCGCCACCTGCAGGAGGCCGGCATCGGCATTGGGGCTGACGGCGCGGGTCAGACCGGGATTGCGCAGATCGCCGTCGATCAGGAGTGTCTTGATGCCCAGCGTGGCGAAGGACAAAGCGAGATTGCCGGCGAAGGTTGTCTTGCCTTCACTTTCGAGGCCCGACGTCACCAGCACGACCTTGACCGTGTCGATCTTGCGCGCACGCTGAATCGCCAGACGCACGGCACGAATCGCTTCGGCGAAGAATGTGCCGGGCTCCTCGATGGCATAGCGCATCAGTGGTGGCTGCAATGCAGCCGGCAGCAGCCGCATGGTGCGCGGATCGTAACTGCCGAGTTCGGTGCGGCCGCGTTTGGCACGCCCGGCGAGTTCGCGACTGCTGATCGAGGGTAGAGCGGCCAGAGCGGGGACGCCCGATATCTCTTCGGCCTGTTCCAACGTCTTGATCCGCCCGTCGAGATAGTCGGTCAGGAATGCCAGCACGGTGCCGCCGCCGAGGCCGAGCAGGATCGCAAAGCCTAGAATAAGCATCGTCTTCGGCGCGGAAGGCTTGAGCGGGATGCTGGCAAAGCTGACGATGCGGGAGTCCGGCATCTCCAGGCTTTCCTGCGCCGTCGTCTCCTTCGAGCGCGCCAGATATGACTCATAGAGCGTGCGGTTGGCCTCGGCCTCGCGCTGCAGCTCATGCAGCCGGACCACGGCCTGACCGGACGTGCTGGAGACGCCCTGCAGCTTGTCGAAACTGTCCTGCAGCGACGCCTCGCGCGATTTCGCAACGTCATAATCATGCGCCGTGCCCTGCACGATGCGCCCGATTTCCTCGTTGATCAGCCGCTGCGTGTCCTTGAGCTGCGCCCGCACATTGGCGACCTGCGGATGCCGCGGACCATATTTGCTGGTCAGGTCGGCTTCGTTCTTGGCGATATCGGCATATTGCGCGCGCAGCTTGGTCACCATCTCCGAGGAGACGGCGGCATTGAGCCCGCCGGGATCGCCGCCGGTTTTCGCCAATTGTTGCACCTGATCGAACTTGGCACGCGCCTCGGCGGTCTGCACCCGGGCAGCAATCAGCTTGCTGTTGAGATCGGTGATCTGCTGGTCGTTGACCGTCACGCCCTGCGAGACCGCGAGGTTATTGGCGGAACGATAGTCCGCGACGGCCTGTTCGGAGGTGACGACGCGGTTCTTCAGCGCATCGATCTGGCCGCCGAGCCATTTGGCTGCGATGCGCGTCGCGTCGAATTTGGCGCGGACCTGTTCCTCGAAATAGGCGTCAGCCACCGCATTGGCGATGGTCGCGGCTTTCTGCGGCGATTCCGAGCTGACGGCGATATCGACCAGGAATGTCGTGCCTTGTCGTGTCACCTTCATGCGGCGCTGGAGCAGATATATAGAGTATGCACGCGCGGCGTCTTCGGGGCTCACGCCATCGACCGGGCTGCTGCTGCGGAACAGATTGCGGATCGGATCGAGCAGGCCGGGCTTTGGCATGAACTCGAGATCCTGCGTCAGCTTCAACTTGTCGACCACGCGCTGCAGGATCGAGAGCGACTGGATCAGCAGCGTCTGGCTCTCGATGGTCGCATCGTCCGTGCCGAAATTGGTCAGCACCGATTGATTGGTTTCGACCACATTGGCGCGCCGGGGATCGACCAGTACGGTGGAGTTCGCAGTATAGAGTGTGGTCGCCGTCGCCACATAAGCGAGGGCGATACCGCCGAGCACGGCGGCAGGCAGCACGACTGCGCGCCAGCGCCGGCGCAGGATGCGCGCCATTTCCCGGAGATCGACGGTCGGCGCCTGCCAACCGGCAACGGCGGTCGGAACCGGTTCCGGTGCCGCCGGATAAGGCTGGTCAAAATTGCGCTGTAACATTGAGCCCTACCTGATGTTTGTCGTAACTGAAGGTGGGTATATCGCTGTCGCGCGATGTGTAGCGGTGATAGGCCGAGATCGCGCTGAAGCGGTTCATCAAATACTTCACGCTGGCATTGGTCGTGGTCACGCGGTCCTTGCGGGCCTGGCCGAAGAAGCGATCGATCTCATAGGCGCCCGCCAGCGACAGGATGACGTTGCGACGCAGCTCGTAGTCGACGCCGACCTGCACGGCATTGGCCAACACGCCGGTCGAGCTGGTATCGGATGTCTGCGTGACCAGTTGTTCGGCCTTGACGTGGATGTCCATCAATCGCGTCGGGCTCCATGTGAGCTTGGCGCGATAGGACGGTCCGTCGACGGTGCCGATCAGAGGATTGTCGAAGCGCTGTTCGACATAGCCGCCGCCGAACTCGCCGCGGAGCAGATTGCCGAAACCGACGGTCAAGCCCGACAACGCGCGATAGCCGGTGGAGTCCAGCGTCTGGCCGGGCACGCCGCGGATGTTGCGCTGGTTGCCTTCGACGCCGCCGAACCAGCCGAGCACAGGCGAGAACGCATAATCGACGCGGCCGTGAAGCGCATAGATCTGGCCGTCGCGGCTGCTCTGGTCGATCAGACTGCCATCCTGCGCGCGCGCCGTGCCGTAATCGTACGAGTCGACGCGTGCGCCGATCGATGTCGCCAGCCGGTTGAATTCCTTGCGGACGGTCAGGTCGCCGGACATCAGATTATAAGGCGTCGGTGTCACGGCATTGGAAGGCGAGCTCAGCGAACCCACACCCTCATTGAGATGCGCGATCTGGAAACTGCCCAGCACGACCATGTCGTTGGCGATATCGATCCAGCCGGCGCCCTTCAGGCTCACATCGGTCTGGTCGAGGCTCGAATTTTCATTATAGGCCGTGGTTCGTGAATTGAGCTTGATGTCGATGCCGTGTCGCTCCCACAGCGTGTGCGCACGCAGGCTGGGTTCGATCACCGCTGCGACGTCGCCGCGCTTCTGGGTGTTCGAGGCAAACACATTGCTGTCATAGAGCGCGCCCGTCATCAGCGACGGGTTGAACATCCAGGATCCCTGGCGGATGCCGACGGGTTCATAACCAGGTTGCTGTCGCTTTTTTACTGGCATGTCCTCTGGCGCTATTGCTTCGCGGTTATCCCGGTCGACCAGATCGGGCAACGCGGACGGTTCGAAAATCCGTTGCGCATTCCAGGGTGGCGCGAGCTCGTCGCTGGTTGCCGGGATCGCCTGAGCATTGGCGGGTGATGCAATACCAAGCAGAATCGCCGTGACCGGCCATGGCGCGATACGGAGAGCGCGGCGCGTGACGGGAATCGGCCGCAGCCCCTCCGGTCCTTCGCCGATCGCATCCGATCCTGCTGATACAAACGTACATTTCATCACTCATCCCTTGCGAAGGACATGCATTCCTCCGCTATCGAATTGTCGTCGAGACTTGATTGCCGCTTAGAAATTCATCCCGGCGCTTACAAACTCAGCAAGCCCGTGATGAATGTCGCGCCCCCACTAGCGCACTCAACACTCGTCTGATGAAACGCCCTTCTCTTTGCTGCCCACAATGCGAAGTACGAAGTAAAGTTCGTCGCACTGCACAAGAATACGCACCGCAAAAAGTCGAGACTATGGCGACGCGCGACATGAAGGCGCGCATCGGTCACTACACATCAGACAAAATCAAAAATGATGAGTTCAGAAGTATCGTTCTGGGACACGCACATTGTCGCCGGGAAATATCAGCACCGGTGAATCGAGCGCATAGATCTCTTCGACGGTTGAGCCCGACCGCCGCAAATACACTTTGTTCTCATTGGCACGGTAGGTGAACCCGCCTGCGGTCGCGACGGCATCCATCACGGTCAGGCCCATGCGATAAGGGTATTCGCCGCTCTTCTTCACTTCGCCGAGGATATAGAAGGGTCGATACAGCGCGATTTCCACATTCACGCGTGGGTCTCGCACGATTCCCTTGGCCAACGCGGACGAGATGCCCTTCTCTAATTGCCGTGTGGTCAGTCCAGCGGCCTTCACGTGGCCCGCAAGGGGAATCGATACAAATCCGTTGCTGTCGACTTCATATTCACCGGTGATATCAGCTTCGCCATAGACCTTCAGACGAATCCTGTCAGTTGGTCCAAGAAGATAGGTGCCTGACGGCGAAGCCGCAGAAACCCGCTGGTCCTGTGCGAGCGAGATCGACGGAGCGACGCCAGCAAGGAAAAATGAAAGCACCGGTACTATCAAAATGCCGGCGCATCGGTTCGTTCGCAACATGGTAGACCCCCAACACAACATCAATGTGATCATCTGCATCAATTCGATGACAATTGATGCAGACGACAATTGCGCGAGAGTGTCCGGCAAAAAACGGCGAAAGAATGTGGCGTACTCAGAGAGTGCGCAGATTGCGTACTAATGTCTTCTTAGAGAACCAGAATCTCTGTGCCTTCGATGGCAATGCACGTGAGGATGCCGCTGCGCCACGCACCTGTGTCAATATTCACACGGTTATCTCTAATATCTGCATGGGGAACCGGTGTGTGTCCGTGCACCACATAGACGCCATGATCGCGCTTGGAATCCAAAAACTCGTCCCTGATCCACATCAGATCATGTGGATCTTGAGATGACAGCGGTACATTGGGACGAATGCCCGCGTGAACGAACAAAAAGTCGCCGCATCTGATATTGTTCCGCAGGCAACGCAAGAAAGCGTCGTGCGCCGGAGGGAATGCGGCGCGAAAGGCGTTCTGTACATCGCGCGCCGTTGCCGTGCGCGATGGAGAAACGCCATAGGACGCGAGAGTCTGAAGTCCGCCCAGTTGGCGCCAGTGCTCAAGCACGCTGGCATCCTCCAGGAAGTCTTCCATGATGGCTTCGTGATTGCCGCGTAGGCAGATTGCATGGTTGTGCACCATGCGGACTGCCAGCAAATCGATCACACCTTTCGAATCCGCGCCACGATCGATGTAATCGCCGATATAGACTTCCGCCGCATAGGTGATCGGGCGACGTCGGATGTCCTCATCGATGCGCGCGATGGTTTCCTGCAGCAGGTCGGCGCGTCCGTGAATATCACCGATGGCATAGATGCGCGTATCGGGCGGCAGTGCCGCCTTGTTCGAATCTGACCTGGAGAGGGAGCGCGGCATTTCGCGCAAGCTACGATCAGGGAACCGTCGCGGTCAAATTCAATCGGCCGCGCAACGCCTTGGGACTCATAAAGCTTTGGGGATAGCGAAGAGCTCAGAAGAAAATGATGCGAACGGCGACGATCACAGCGACCCAGACGGCCGCATTGATAAGAAGAAGTCTGTTTCGCAGTTTGCGGCCAGATGCGTTACGCACATCGTTGGCAGAACTATCCACAGGGTTGGAGATAGTGGCCTTATCCACGGCAATCGCGCGCGGGGGAAATGAAATGTCCCCTGTAGTCATCTGAGGTGTTCGTCGAGCGACCATGGCGATGCCGAAATATCTGGCGGAGTGAGCAGTCTCAGTGCGCAACATAATGGGCGCGCTTTAGTATCGAGTGAAAAATCAAGCTCGAATCGATTGCCGCTTGGTGGCTATTTGTTAATTGCGAAGATCATGCACCCGATCTCGCAGCGACGCGATGCAATTCATCGATCTGCGTCGTGTAATTATTTTGCATGGCTGCTGTGAGCGTGATGCAGCGCAATAGACGGACAAAACGATCTAAGCGCTTCCGTGCACAAAGATTTTTGCGCGCCGCACAATTATATCAATATTGCGACTGCGTAATGTTACACGCCAATACCGTTTTGCCGCCCTAATTCGTTCGCACAGTTAAGAAATCTTCAGGGATGAAGGTTCTTGCTGATCGACGAAGAGGGTTTCGCAATTGCGAATGTTCGTCGAAGGGAAGGGTTCTGAATTCGCATGCCTGCCACATAGGCATGTTTCTGTTCGATTATCGCGCACCAAAGTTCCAGCAGGGAGCGAGAGCATGGCCTCTACAGTTTCAGTTGGTTTTGATCGCAACAAGGTGACGCCGCTCTGGAAAGAGCGGCAGTTCATTTCAGTGCGGCCGGTCGAGTTTGCCGGCCACGGGTCCTATCGGAACAGCGCCTATCGCAGCCGCCGGACGAACCAGGTTGCTCGGTGCGAGCCGTCGGAGTCGATTGCCAAGCGATTGTTCGACATTGCGGCCGCGGGCTCAGCCCTGCTGTTTCTCGCGCCGCTGCTGATCACTATCGCAATCATTATCAAGGCGACCTCGCCGGGACCGGTGTTCTTCACCCAGTATCGCTATGGCTACCGCAACCGGTTCTTCAAGATCTACAAGTTCCGCTCAATGCGCACCGATGCCGGCGACAAGCGCGGCATTCAGCAGACGGTCGAAGGCGACGCCCGGGTGACGCGGATTGGCAAGCTGCTGCGCAAGACCAGCCTCGACGAAATTCCGCAGCTGATCAACGTGCTCAAGGGCGATATGTCTCTGGTTGGGCCGCGGCCCCATGTCCCGGGCATGCTGGCCGCCAACGTGCTCTATGAAGATCTTGTGCCGTATTACTTTACGCGTCACAGCGCACGGCCCGGCATCACCGGTCTGGCCCAGGTGAGCGGCTGCCGGGGCAGCACCGTGGAGGCGCCCCGGGCGATCTCGCGCATCGATTACGACCTCGAATATATCGAGAAATGGTCGATGCGTATGGACATCATGATCATCGTGCAGACGGTCCGGCGCGAATTCCTCTCCGGTAATGCCTTCTGATGCCCACGACCGATTGAGCGGCGGCATCGATCACATCACACATTGCAGACATTGCGCTGGCGGATCCCCGTCCGGCGCCCGGAATTGTTTTGCCTTGAAACCAGCCTCGAACGAAGGGTGACAGCCATGACGGCGACGCAACGGACCAAGCAGCTTCTGAAAGACGCTTTCCCGTCGATGTATCTGCGCTGGCGCTTCCTGAAGCGTCCCAAATCGGCGGAGCGTGAATTGGCCTATCTCGACAAGATCGTGCCGCAGGGTGCCGTCACGGTGGATGTCGGCGCCAATTGCGGTCTCTACACCCAGCAACTGGCGCGGCTGTCCGGTCAGGTCCATGCGTTCGAGCCGTCGCATGAGATGGCCGATCTCCTCCGGCGCACCTCCGCGTCCAATGTCCGCATTCATGAAGTGGCTCTCTCGGATCATGAAGGCGATGCCGAGCTCTACACACCGCAAGGCGAGGATGGCCTTGTTTACGGGCGGGCATCGCTCGAACAGCAATATGAGCCGTCGGTGAAGCAACTGATCACGACGCATGTTCCATTGGCGCGTCTCGATGGTGTCGTGCGCGAGGACGTGTCCTTCGTGAAGGTGGACGTCGAGGGGCACGAGTTGAGCGTCTTGCATGGAGCCGTCGGCCTGATCGACCGGTGCCAGCCGGTCTTCCTTGTCGAGGCAGAGGATCGTCACCGTGCCGAGGCGACGCGCTCGGTGTTCGATTTCTTTCGCGACAAATCCTATCGCGGCTTCTTCCTTCAGGACGACGAGGTGATCTCCATCGATCATTTCAACGCTGGGGAAATGCAGGACGCCGATGCGCTGTTGCCCAATGGTGGCCGTAAACCCGGGCAAGCTTACGTCAACAACTTCTTTTTCTTTCCGCAGCATCTCGACGGCGAGTTGATCCTCAACAGCTGAGGCGCATGCGGAATTCTCGGGGGATGTCCGGGTCGTTCTGACCGCGGACTGTTTACAAGACAGGACATGCAATGCGAATTGCCATGATTGGCGCTGGCTATGTGGGGCTCGTGTCGGGGGCGTGCTTTTCGGACTTTGGCCATCACGTCACCTGCGTCGATACGGATCAGGGAAAGATCGATGCGCTGAACAACGGCGAGATTCCGATCCATGAGCCCGGTCTCGATGCGCTGGTCGCAAGCAACGCCAAGCAGGGACGGCTGAAATTCGTCACCGATGTCACATCCGCCGTCGGTGCAGCCGAAGTGGTCTTCATCGCCGTCGGCACGCCGTCGCGGCGCGGTGACGGCCATGCGGACCTGTCCTATGTCTATGCAGCGGCGCGCGAGATCGCAAAAGCCATCAAGAAGTTCACCGTGGTGGTCAACAAGTCGACGGTGCCGGTCGGTTCTGGTGATGAGGTCGAGCGCATCATTCGCGAAGAGAACCCGGATGCCGAATTCGCGGTAGTCTCGAATCCGGAATTCCTGCGCGAAGGCGCTGCCATCAGAGACTTCAAACATCCCGACCGTATCGTCATCGGTTCCAGCGACCAGCGCGCCAAGGATGTCATGGCGGAAGTCTACCGGCCGCTGCATCTCAACTCGTCGCCGATCATGTATACGGATCGCCGCACGGCTGAACTGACCAAATACGCCGCCAACTCGTTCCTGGCGACCAAGGTGGCCTTCATCAACGAGATCGCCGATCTTGCCGAGAAGGTCGGTGCCAATGTGCAGGAAGTCGCGCGGGGCATCGGCCTCGACAACCGGATCGGCCTGAAGTTCCTGCACGCCGGACCGGGTTACGGCGGCTCGTGTTTTCCGAAGGATACGCTGGCACTGATCAAGACGGGCCAAGATTACGAAGCGCCGCTGCGCATCGTCGAGACCGTGGTGGCCGTCAACGACCAGCGCAAGCGCGCCATGGCACGCAAGGTGGCGCACGCCTTCGGCGGCAATCTACGCGGCAAGTCCATCGCCATACTCGGCGTGACCTTCAAGCCCAACACCGATGACATGCGCGATGCGCCGTCGATTCCGTTGATCACGGCGCTGCAGGATATGGGCGCCGAGGTGCGGGTCTACGATCCCGTTGGCATGGAGCAGGCGAAGAAGGTGTTCGAAAACGTCACCTTTTGCGAGGGGCCCTATGAATGCGCCCGCGGGTGTCACGCCATGGTCATCGTCACCGAATGGGAGCAGTTCCGCGCGCTCGATCTGAAGGAGATGGCGGCGATCATGGCCTGTCCGGTGATCATCGATCTCCGCAACATCTATTCGCCGGATGAAGTGACGCGGAACGGATTTCTCTATAGCGGCGTCGGGCGGCCGCAAGCAGTGGCTTACTAGCTCGCGCATCTGCGCAGATAAGGGGAGGCGCGCAGTGTCTTACTGCGTCGCTTCCTCCGTCGTGCCGGGCGCAGTCGCATGTTCGCTTCGCGGCGTCGTGGAGGCGTCGTTATAGCTTTCAGTCTGATAGATCGATTCCAGGTCGCTGCCGCCGAGATACCAGCTTCCAAGGAAATATGTGGCGCCGATGATGGCTGCGGCCATCACGAGGCCGCGGCCGACGGAGAAGACGATATCGGCCTTCGTGACTTTATGCGGAGCGATCTTGTCCATGAAGGCGTCCCTATGGGGCATGCCGCTATCCTGCAACGGCGTGGTCCAGTTGGTGCTCAGGAATTCGAGCGCAAGCAACAGCGCAATCAATCCCGGACAGTGTAGCGTTATCGACCTGACATGTCTGCTGGAAATGCCGAGATCGTCGCGTAGCAGAGAACCCATTGAATAAGCGAATAATGCGGCGCTCAGACCGCAGATCGCAGAATCACAATCACTTTTGGCATCCCCTCATCCGCGAACATCGCCAATGCGGCTCATTTGTTCAACCGTCACAATTGCAACAATTCAACCCCGAATGTCGGAATACCGAACACAGGCGCGTGAGCACGAGCTTTCTCCCGTGGAACCTGAGGATGACGACAGAGTGACGATGCGTTGCTGGAGTACCGAGGTTATGATCGCACTATGAGACAAACTACATTTATACTGGCACTTGCCGCCGTGATCGCGTCCCCGATCTATGCGAACGAAATTGATCAGATGGCGAACAATCTGGAAACAAGCTGTTCGAACCACTTTCGCAAGCGGCCGAACAAACCTTCGAGCGATTCCAAAAAGTTCTGCAGCTGTTTTGCCGGAACCTTCACATCGACCATCTCGCTGCGGGAACTCGATGCCGCAAATGGGGTGGTAACATCGGAAATTCAGGAACAATTCGAACGCGCTGCGGAGTTCTGCGGCCGCGATGTTGCGCCGTCCGTCGCGCAAGCGGGCAGGGCATGGATCATGGAATCCAACTGACCGACGAATCCCGGCGATCATTGTCGGCTGTTACCCTGACTCACTGTCGCCTCATTTGACCGCAAGTCTTTGCTCGTCGGCAAAGTGCTTGCGCCGGCATTTGGGGACTGCTCATTGACTGACTCTCGTTTCAAGGCGCAAGTGGCGTCTCGCATGCCTATGCTCCGATTCAAGGAGTCGAAGCTCAGGCAGAAGGTCGGTTCCGCCGTCGAGGCGGTTTCGATTGCATGCGCCCATGTTCTTGCTATCGCGGCCCTGGTGATCATCGGCGGTCTTGTCATCTATGTGAGATAATCGTCGTGCGTACTATTCTACTTGGACTGTTCCTGACGGCCGTCGCCCAGCCGTGTTTCGCGCAAAAATTTCTCTCCTTCGAACCTTTGATGATGGATCCGTATGCGACCGTGTTCGTCGACAACGGTTCGTGTTCGGCGGGCAAGGTGCTGAAGGTGCAAGGTGCGCCGAACAACCAGCGTCGCAAGAAGAGCTGTGTGCCGATCAGCGATGTGCGGCCTGGCGCCGCCAAGGGCAAATAGCCAAGGCCACCGCAACGGCGCTTACGCCGTCGCCTGCTGTATCGTCGGTCGGCCCACGCCATAGGCGTTGACGGCGCCCGGCGCATCGATGCCGCGCATATGCGATGGATGTGGCTTCCGTGGCATCCATGCCCAAATGGGCAGCAAAGGCAGAAAATACGGGCTTAATTCGTCGAAAATGCCCGCATCCGCGCGGACGCCCTGACAAGCGGGAACAGCATTGCTATGGTCGCGCGTACCGGCCGCGACGTGCCGGGTTCCGAATCGAGATGGATCAGTTCAGGTGACATTTGAGCCTTCCGCGCGTCCGGGTGCAATGCAGGGCGGACTCGCGGCATCGTATATAAATATGACGGATGATGAGGCCGTCGATCTCGCCCGCGAGCGTTTTGGCATCGAAGGCCGTCCCACGCGCTTTGCCACCGAGAAGGACGACACCTTCCGAATCGCGCCGGCAAGCGGGCCGCGCTTTATCCTGAAGGTTGCGAACCCCATCG
Organism: Tardiphaga sp. OK246; assembly: GCF_900188215.1. Taxonomy (NCBI): domain Bacteria; kingdom Pseudomonadati; phylum Pseudomonadota; class Alphaproteobacteria; order Hyphomicrobiales; family Nitrobacteraceae; genus Tardiphaga; species Tardiphaga sp. OK246. The sequence continues at coordinate 32,707 of NZ_FZOX01000011.1, read as the reverse complement.
AGGACATTCCCGAGATTGATCTGCAGGTGCAGGTGCTCGATCACGTCGCGGCGCGTGCGCCCGATCTGCCGGTGCCGCGCGTCATTCCCAACGACAAGGGCGAGCGGCATTTCAATTATCTGGATCGTGCCGGCCAGCGCCGGCAGGTGCGGATGATGTCCTATCTCGAAGGCCAGCCTCTCAGCGAGGTGCCGTCCACGGCGTCGGGTCGGGCCGAGATCGGCAAATTGCTGGCGCGGCTCCGCCTCGCGCTGGCCGATTTCAGCCATCCGTCGGATTCAAGGGTTGTCGCATGGGACGTCAAGAACCTGCTGACGCTGCGCGATCTGCTGGCGGAAATCACCGATGCCGCACAGCGCCGCAAGGTCGAGGCTGCACTGGAGCGCTTTGCCGCCATCGAAACCCGGCTCAAGCAGTGCCGCATGCAGGTGCTGCATAATGATTTTACCCGCTCCAATGTCGTCGTCGATGCGTCGCTGCCGGGTTTTGTCAGCGGCATCATCGATTTCGGCGACACGGTCCGCACCGCGATTGCCATCGACGCCTCGACGGCGATGCTCAACCAGTTGCCGGTCGTCATGGACGGCGATGTCTTTGCCGATGGCCGCGATTTGCTCAAAGGCTATCTTTCTATCGCTGACCTCACCGCGGAAGAACTCAGCCTCATTCCGCATCTGATCTTCTCGCGTCTGGCGACGCGCCTGCTGCTGTCCACGGCCATGGCCAACCGGGTGCCGTCCGTCGCCGCCTATGTCCTGCGCAACAACGAGCAGACCTGGGTGCAGATGGACTGGTTCATCGCCCGCTCGATGGACGAGATCTCCGATCAGTTGATGGACTTCGCCAGATAATCTTTGCCACATCCGACCCTGCTTCCAGAGGAAACAACAACATGACCGCAGTCACCAGCGCCCCGCGCGGCAAGATGGTCAACGGCTTCGACCCCGCCACGGCAACCGGCCTCACTGAGGAGAGCCGCGAGCTCGTGAAGCGCCGCAGCGATCTGCTCGGTCCAGCCTACCGGCTGTTCTACAGCAACCCCGTCGAGGTCGCGCGCGCCAAGGGCGTGCTGCTCTATGATTCAGAGGGCAATGAATATCTCGACGCCTATAATAACGTGGTGTCGGTCGGCCACTGCCATCCGCGCGTGGTCGATGCGATCACCCAGCAGGCACAGACCATCTGCACCCACACGCGCTACATCCAGAAGGGCATTCTCGATTACGCCGAAGACCTGCTCGGCACGTTCGAGGGGCCGAAGCGCCATGCGATGTTCACCTGTACCGGATCGGAAGCCAACGATCTCGCCGTCCGCATGGCCAAGCATCACACCGGCAACCAGGGCATCATCATCACCGAGGAGGCCTATCACGGCAATTCGGAACTGACCGCGGGCTTCTCGCCATCGCTCGGGCCGTATTCGCCGCTCGGCACCTTCGTGCGCCGCGTCCCCGCGCCGGATTCCTATCGCATCGCGCCGGAGAAGATTGGTGCATGGATGGCGGAGAAAGTGTCCGAGCAGATCGTCGACCTGCAGCGCCGCGGTGCCGGCGTTGCCGCCTTTATTGCGGATTCGATGTTCTCGTCCGATGGCATCTTCTCGCATCCAACGGACGTGCTGAAGCCGGTGATCGATGTCGTGCACAAGGCTGGCGGCGTGTTCATCGCCGATGAAGTGCAGTCCGGTTTCGGCCGCAGCGGCGAGAAACTGTGGGGCTATCAGCGCCACGGCATCACGCCTGATATCATCACCATGGGCAAGCCGATGGGCAACGGCTATCCGGTTGCTGCCGCCGTCATGCTGCCGGAGATCGTCGAGAAATTCGGCCGCGATAACCGCTATTTCAACACGTTCGGTGGCAATACCGTGGCGATGGCGGCCGCACAGGCCGTGCTGAACGTCATTCGCGACGAGAAGCTGGTCGAGAATTCGCTCCGCGTCGGCAAGATCCTGCGCGACGGCTTCCATGCGCTGGCGAAGAAATATGAGCAGATCGGCGACGTCCGTGGCTCCGGCCTCTATGTCGGCGTCGAACTCGTGAAGGATCGCAGCACCAAAGAGCCGGATGCCGCTGCGGCATCTGCCGTGGTCAATGGTCTGCGCGCACGTCGCGTGCTGATCTCGGCGACGGGCCCTCATGCCAATGTGCTGAAGGTTCGTCCGCCGCTGGTCTTCACCGAGGCAAATGCCGATCGCCTGCTGACCGAGGCCGAAGCCGTGATGGCGTCGCTCTGAGATGACACGAATTGATGCCATCGCGCGGGTCAACGCGCAGTTCACGTCAGGTGATTTCCTCGCCACGCTCGACCGCATGGTGGGCTACAAGACCGAGAGCCAGAGCGACAAGCGCGCCGACGATCTGCGCGCCTATCTCGAACAGGAACTGACGCCGGCCTTCACGGCACTCGGCTTTACGACTGACATCATCCCGTCGCCGTCGGGGCGCGGACCCCATCTGCTCGCGACCTATCATGAGAGCGACGACCTGCCGACCGTGCTGATGTATGGCCATGGCGATGTGGTCCCCGGCATGGAAGGCGAGTGGCGCGACGGGCTCGATCCGTGGCGCTGCACCACCGTCGGCGAGCGCGTCTATGGCCGCGGCACCGCCGACAATAAAGGCCAGCACGCCATCAACATCGCCGCACTTCGCGTCGTGCATGAAGCGCGCGGCGGCAAGCTCGGCTTCAATGCCAAGTTCATTATCGAGATGGGTGAGGAGATCGGCTCCCCCGATCTGCCGAAGGTCTGCGAAGCCCATCGCGATGCATTGAAGGCCGATCTGTTTCTGGCTTCCGATGGCCCGCGTCTCTCGGCCGAGCGTCCGACGATCTTCCTCGGCTGCCGTGGCGGCCGCCGCATCCATCTCGATATCGAATTGCGCGACGGCGCGCATCACTCCGGCAACTGGGGCGGGCTGCTCGCTAATCCCGCGACGATCCTCGCTTCGGCGATAGCGACGCTGGTCGACAAAAACGGCCGTATCCTGCTGGACGCATTGAAACCGCCGCGCATTTCCAATCAGGTCCGTGCGGCTCTGGCTGACGTGATCGTCGCGCCGTCGGCCGATGAACCGGCTCTGTCGGAGAATTGGGGCGAAGACGGATTGTCGCCGGCGGAACGGCTCTATGCCTGGAATACGCTGGAAGTGCTGGCGATCAATGCGGGCAATATCAACAATCCCGCCAATGCCATTCCCGGCAAGGCCGGCGCGGTGCTGCAGCTTCGCTTCGTCGTCGGCACCGACATCGAGAATGTCGTACCGGCAATCGAGAAACACCTTGCCGCAAACGGTTTTGCCGACATCAAGGTGAGCCAGTCGCAATATTTTTCGGCCTCACGCACCGATATCGACAATCCCTGGGTTGGCTGGGCCGTCGAATCCGTTCGCAAGACCACGGGTAGCGCGCCGGCGCTGCTGCCGAATTTCGGTGGCTCGCTGCCGAATGACGTGTTCACGGATATTCTGGGCCTCCCCACCGTGTGGGTGCCGCATTCCTATCCCGGCTGCTCGCAGCATGCGCCCGATGAACACATTCTCCTGCCGGTGACGGAGGAGGCGCTGAACATCATGGCGGGGTTGTTCTGGGATTTGGGTGAAGTGAAGAGCCGGGCGCCGTAGGTCCCTCGCCCCGCCCGGCGAAGCGAAGCTTCGCTAGGCGGGGAGAGGGTGGATCGAATGACCGAAGGTCATTCGAGACGGGTGAGGGGGAGCCAGCGAGTGAAACACTGGCTCCCCCTCACCCGACTTCCACTTGCTCGCGCAAGTGAAAGTCGACCTCTCCCCGCAAGCGGGGCGAGGTAAGCAAGATCAATCCTTCACAAACGCCAGCAACACGCCATTGCCCTTGCTCGGCGGCACGACCACGCCGACATCGCTGCGGCTGCCGGCTGAACCGACGGCCTTTTCGGCCGCTGCAATATCAGCCACGCCGAACACCAGTGAAATGCCGCCGCGCTCCGGAATGCCGGCCAACGATGTGCCTGGGAAGTGCTTCGCCAATACATCCTTGGTGACGAACACGAAGTCGGCGCGGTCGCCGCCCGACGGCACAATGACAGCGCCATCGGCTTCGCTGCGCGCAGCGCCGTCGATCAGCTTCGCCATGTGCTGCGCGTCCTTCTCCGGCTCCGGCGTGACGATGAACACCTTCTTCAGGCGCTTCGCCGTATTGGCATGCACCCGCAGTTCGGGAATCCAGACGGTCTCGCGGGTCTTGTGCTGGCAGGCGAAGATGCGGAGGCCGCCGGGGGCTTCCTCATAGGGCCACTGATAGGTGGCGAATTTCGCCGCGCTCAGACTACCGTCCGGCATCGTTACCGGGCGTTCGAAATCGGTTGGGCCGATCGGCGTGTAGCCGCGCGCGCGGATTTCCTCGGCGCCGACGGCGGCGTCGGTGGTGGTGAAGGCGATGCGCTCGATGCCGTCGCCGCGCTTGGCGAGAAACGCCCGCGTCGGCGCATTGTGCTCGGTCTCGTTGAGCACGCCCAAGAGCTCCACATAGTCCGGGCCGAGCATCATGGTGTAATTGCCGGAGCCCATCTTGGCGCTGTGGGTGCCACGCGGCGACACCGTAAAGCCCAGGCTCTTCCAGTTCGCAGCAGCAGCGTCGAGGTCCTTGACGACGACCACGGCGTGGTCGATTCCAACGATGTTTTTCAGCGTCACGTGCTCATTACCTTGCAATGGATCAGGGCCGTAAACTATGCAGAATGCAGGGGTGCCGCAAGAGAACGGTTATGTTCGGTTTGCGCGGCGCAATGCATGATTGATGCTGCAGAAAGGCGTGACGATGGATACCGCAACTGTGCCCTGGCCGAAGTCGCTCTGGGCCGGCGTCACGCCTCCGGGTCCGGACTTGCCCGAGCTGAAAGGCGCTGTTGATGCCGATGTGGTCGTCATCGGCGGCGGCTTCACGGGGCTCTCGACGGCGCTGCATCTGCGAGAAGCCGGTGTCGATGTCGCCGTGGTCGAGGCGATGGAGCCCGGCTGGGGTGCGTCGGGGCGCAATAACGGCCAGGTCATCCCGACGCTGTCGCGGCCCGATCCCGAAGACATCATCAAGCGCTACGGCGCCGCCGGCGAGCGCCTCGTCGGGCTGATCCGCGACAGCGCCTCGATCCTGTTCGACCTCACGCGCCGTTATCAGATCCAGGCCGAGGCCGAACAGAATGGCTGGATTCAGCCGGTGCATTCGCCGGGCCGCATCAAGATCGCCGAGCGCCGCGTGCGGCAGTGGTCAAAGCATGGCGCGCCGGTCGAACTGCTGTCATCAGAGCTGATGCGCACGCTGCTCGGCTCTGATGCATGGTTCGGCGGTTTCTGGAACAAGACCGGCGGCCATATCAATCCGCTGGCGCTGGCGCGCGGCCTTGCGCGCGTGGTGCTGGAGCAGGGCGGCCGTATCTATGCGCGCTCGCCGGTGGAGAGCTATGAGCGCAAGGGTGATCGCTGGATCGTCAAGACGAAGAACGGCGAGGTTCGCGCACGCAGCCTGATCGTCGCCACCAATGCCTATACCGGTGAATTCTCCAAGCAGCTCTCTCCGGGCATCGCGAGTGAGGTGATGCCGGTGCTGTCCTGGCAGATGGCGACGCAGCCGCTGTCGGACGAGGCGCGCAAGACCATCATCCCCGGTCGGCAGTCGATGTCCGACACGCATGGTGAGCTCTATTTCGCGCGCTACGACGCGCGCAATCGCCTCGTCACCGGCGGCAATGTGGTCGGGCTCGGCGACAAGACGGAGCGGCTGAAAGTTATGGTCGCGGAACGTCTGAAGCGGCTGTGGCCACAGATCGGCGATGTCCAGTTCGACTATGTCTGGAACGGCTATGTCGGCATGACCACGGACTTCCTGCCGCGCATGCACAAGCTCGGGCCGAATGCCTATGGCTGGACCGGCTGCAACGGCCGCGGCGTGGCGCTGTCGGTGGCGCTCGGCGATGAATTCTCGAAGGTGGTGCGCGGTGTGCCGGAGAGCGAACTGGCGCTGCCATTCTCCGAGCCAGTCCCGATCGCAGCCCACGGCCTGATGCGCCTGCTCGCGCCGTTCATGCTGCTGGTGTACCGGCGAAGGGACGCGAAGGAGATGGCTTAGCGTACGCCACACACTCAGCCCTCATTCTGAGGAGCCGCGCAGCGGCGTCTCGAAGGATGGGCGCGAGCTCGGAACCTAGCCATCTCATGGTTCGAGACGCGCGCAAGTGCGCGCTCCTCACCATGAGGGATGGAGCTACACCACCACCGGCTTCCTGCTGCGCGCAAAATCGCCGCCGGGGATCGAAGCCAGCAGCGCCTGCGTATAGGCATGCTGCGGATTGCCGAACACTTCGCCGGCCAGTCCGTGCTCGACGACTTCGCCGTCTTTCATCACAGCGACGAGATCACAGATCTGCGCGGCAACGCGCAGATCGTGCGTGATGAAGACGATGGAGAGCCCAAGCCGCTCGCGCAGTTCGTGCAACATCTTCAGTACCTGCGCCTGCACGGAGACGTCGAGCGCCGAGACAGCCTCGTCGGCCACCAGCACGTCGGGCTTCAGCGCGAGCGCGCGCGCAAGGCCGATGCGCTGGCGTTGGCCGCCGGAGAATTCATGCGGGAAGCGATCGATGGCCGAGGGATCGAGGCCGACCAGCCGAAACAGCTCCTTCGCCTGTGCAACTGCCTGCGCACGCGGCGTACCGTGCACGATCGGGCCCTGCGCGACGAGGTCGCCGGCCTTGCGGCGCGGGTTCAGCGAGGCGAACGGGTCCTGAAACACCATTTGGATGTGTCTGGTCTCGCGGCGCACCTCGTCGCGCGTGAGCTTCGCCCAGTCCTTGCCTTCCAGCACGATCGATCCCCCATCGGGATCGATCAGCCTGATGATGCAGCGGGCCAGCGTCGATTTGCCCGAACCTGACTCGCCGACAATGCCGAGCGTCGCACCACGTGGCAGTTTCAGGGAGACGGACTTCACCGCATGGGTCACACGCACGCCGCGTCCGAGAAAGCCGCCATTGCGATAGGTCTTCGAGACGTTGTCGAGCGTCAGGATGATGTCGTCGGACAGTGCGCGCGGCGGCGGCGCCGTCAATGGTGGCACCGCGGCGATCAGCTGCTGCGTATAGGGATGCTGCGGATTGGTCAGCACATCCTTCACGGCACCTTGTTCAACCACGTTGCCATGCTGCATTACCACCACGCGGTCGGCGATTTCGGCGACCACGCCGAAATCGTGGGTGATGAACAGCACCGCCGTATTCCTGCGGGTCTGCAATTCCTTGATCAGCTTGAGGATCTGCGCCTGCGTGGTGACGTCGAGCGCGGTGGTTGGCTCATCGGCAATCAACAGCCGCGGATCAAGCGCGAGCGCCATGGCGATCATCGCGCGCTGGCGCTGGCCGCCGGAGAGTTCGTGCGGATAGGCACGCGCGGCCTGTACGGGATCGGGAATGTGCACGTCCTGCAGCAGCCCCAGCACGCGTGCCTTGATCTCGGTCTTGGAGAGTTCGGTATGGATCTCGAACATCTCGCCGATCTGGTCGCCGATGGTGCGCAGCGGATTGAGCGCCGTCATCGGCTCCTGGAAGATCATTGCGATGCCGGCGCCGCGCACCTTGCGCATCTCGGTATTCGACGCGCTGGTGAGGTCCTTGCCCTCGAACAGCACGCGGCCGCCATCGATGGCAACTTCGCCGGGCAGCAGCCGCATGATGGCATTGGCCATGACAGACTTGCCGGAGCCGGACTCGCCAACCACGCAGACGATCTCGTTGGCGGCGATCGCCATGGAGACGCCGCCAAGCGCGTGCGAGCGGTCGGCGCCTTTCGGCAGCTTCACGCTCAGGCCGTCGATGGTGAGGATCGGATTGTCCACGGCGCTCATCGGCTTTTCAGTCTCGGATTGAGCGCGTCATTGAGGCCCTGGCCGACCAGCGACACCGCGAGCACCGTGAGCAGGATGGCGATGCCGGGGATCGCAGAGACATACCACTGCACGCGCAGCACGTCGCGGCCGAGGCCGATGAGGTTGCCCCATGACGCCACATTGGGATCGGACAGACGCAGGAAGGCCAGTGCGCTTTCCAGCAGGATCGACAGCGCCATCACCACGCTGGCATAGACGATGACCGGCGGTAGCGCATTGGGCAGGATCTCGCCCAGAATGAGCTGAATGTCTTTCATGCCCAGCGTGCGTCCGGCCTGCACAAATTCACGGCTGCGCAGCGACATGAATTCGGCGCGCGTCAGCCGCGCCGGCGCGGGCCATGACACGATGCCCACGGCGATGGTGACGGTGGTGATGGTCGAGCCGAACACGGCGACCAGCACCAGCAGCAGCACGAAATTCGGTAGGGTCTGGAACGCCTCGGTGATGCGCATCAAGACCGTATCGACCCAGCCGCCATAATAGCCGGCAAAAGCGCCGATCAGCACGCCGATGACGACGGCGATGACAGTCGCCACACCGCCGATCAGCAGCGAGATGCGCGCGCCGTAGAAAATCTGCGCCGCGATATCGCGGCCGGAATTATCGGTGCCCAATAGGAAGCGCGGATTGGAGAACGGCCAGATCAGCGGCCGGCCGGCCAGCGCCAGCGGATCGCGCGGATAGATCCAGCTCGCGGTGATCGCCATCACGATGACCACCAGCAGGAGCAGCAGGCCGACGACGGCGGCCGGGCTGCGGAAATAGCGTTTGACCGCGTCCATCATCTCATGCCTCCGCCTGGATGCGCGGATCGAGCCGCGCATAAAGAAGGTCGACGAGGAAATTGACGAGGATCACGAGCAGCGCCGAGACGAAGACGATGCCGAGCAGCGTGTTGAGATCGCGCTGCACGACGGACTCGTAAGCGAGACGTCCAAGGCCCGGCAGGGAGAACACGCTTTCGACCACGACCGAGCCGCCGAGCATGGTGCCGGCCTGCAGGCCGATCAGCGTTACCATCGGCAGCAGGGCGTTGCGTAGCACGTGTTTCACCACCACGCGGGTCTCGTCGAGACCCTTGGCGCGCGCGGTGCGGACGAAATCGAGATTGAGCACTTCCAGCATCGAGGCGCGCATGATGCGCAGATAGATGGCGAGGAAGATCAGGCCCAGCGTGAGTGTCGGCAGGATCAGATGCAGCGCGATATCGATGGTGCGGCCAAATCCGGTCTGTGCGGCACCGATATCCTCGAAGCCGCCAGCGGGCAGCCATTGCAGATAGATCGAGAACACCACGATGGCCATCAGGCCGAACCAGAACGACGGGGTCGCGTAGAAGACGAGGCCGAGGGTGGAGATTAGCGTGTCCGGCCACTTGTTGACGCCGCGCGCGGCGACGACGCCAAGCAGCAGGCCGAAGAAAAACGCAAAGGACAGCGACGCGGTCATCAGCAGGATCGTCGGCGGCAGCCGTTCGAGGATCACGGTGGCGACCGGCTTGCCATAGATCGAGGAGAAGCCGAGATCGAGGCGGATCAGTCGCCACAGATAGTTGCCGAGCTGCATCGGGATCGAAAGGTCGAGCCCGTAGAACTTGCGCAGCTCGCGGGCGGTTGCGGCGTCGCCGCCGCCCATCTGCGCCATCATGGCATCGACCGTGTCTCCCGGTGCGAATTGCAGCAGCAGGAACACGCCGATCAGGATCAGAAACAAAGTGGGGATCGAGGCGGCGAGACGCCGCCCCGCAAGGCTCAGGATGCGCATCTGGCTATTGTGGCGAAGTTTGGCTCAGGCGGAAAGCCAAAGATCGTGCCAGCTCGACGATCCCCAGCGCGGCGTGTTGGAATGGTTACGCGCCTTGGCCGTGATTACCGTGACGAAGATCTGTTCGATCGGCATCCACACCGGCAGTTCGGTGTTGGCGTCCTTGACGAAGGTCGCATAGAGCGCCTTGCGCTTGACCGGATCGATCTCGGTGGCCGCGTCGTCGATCACCTTGTCTATTGCCTCGTTCTTCCAGTCCCACTGGTTGGTCCAGGGCGCGCCCTTCGGCTGGCCGGAGCGATACCAGACCGTGGTCGAGACGGCGGGATCGTTGCGATACTGGTGCCAGCCGGTTGAGAGGTCGAAGGCGTGATCGTCATAGACCTGCTTCAGGAAGCCGCCGCCATCGTTGCGGACGATCTCGACGGGAATGCCGACTTCGCCGAGCGACTGCTGAATGAAGGTCGCCCATAGCGAGATGTCCTCGCCCCATGGCGCGGGCAGCAGACGCAGCGAGAAGCGGGTGCCGCCGGCGCCGGGCTTGAAGCCGGCCTCGTCGAGCAGCGCGATCGCCTTCTTCTTGTCATAGGCATATTGCGGCGTGTCCGGACCCGGATAGAAGTCGGTGGAGACCGAGGGGATCGGGCCGGTGCCGAGCTTGGCGAAGTCGCCGAGGAAATTCTCGATGAAGAACGGCACATTGATCGCATGCGCAATGGCGCGGCGAACGCGGATATCGGCCAGCTCCTTGCGGCGGAAATTGAACTCGATGGTGTTGGTGCGCGCGTTGCCTTCATTGCCCTTGGTGGAGACGATGAAGCGCTTGTCCTTGCTCAGCCGTGCCGTGTCGGAAATCGTGAGACCGGTGAACGGGCTGTACTGGATGTCGCCGGCTTCCATCTGGGCGGCAGCGGCAGCGCGGTCGGTGACGACCTTCCAGACGATGCGGTCGAGATAGGGCGCATTCGGGCGCCAGTAATTCTCGTTGCGCTCCGCGATGATGTATTGGCCCCGCTCGTATTTGACGAATTTGAACGGGCCGGTGCCGACAGGGGCGAGGTTGGTGGGATTCTGCCGGATGTCGCTGCTGCCGTCATAGAGGTGCTTGGCGGAGATATAGCCGAGGTCCGGCAGCGCGCGCAGCAGCAGGCCGAGCGGCATCGGGCGCTCATATTTGAAGATCGCGGTCTGCGCGTCCGGCGTTTCCACGGCGGTCAGGAACAGCTGCAGGGTCGATCCGTAATTGAGGATCTTCTTCCACATGTTCATGGCGGTGAATTGGACGTCGGCGGAGGTGAACGGCTTGCCGTCGTGCCAGGTCACGCCCTTGCGCAACTTGAAGGTGATGGTCTTGCCGTCTGGTGTGGATTCCCAGCTCTCCGCGAGCACGCCGACCGGCTGGCCATTGGCGTCGAGATCGACCAGTGCTTCCTGGATCTTGCCGCCGATGATGTAGACGCCGGTGGAGGCCTGAATGCTGGGGTTGAGCTGACGCTGTTCTGCACCGTAATGGACATTGAATACGCCGCCCTTGCGGGGCGTTTCCTGCGCGAAGGCGCGCAGCGGGTTCGCGACATTGGCCGCAATGGCGGCGGAGGTCAGCAGCGCCGTGCGGCGGGTCATTTCCAGGCGGGTCATGGTGTCGAAGTCTCCTGCGTCGTGCCTGCGCAGATGGAACCAGCGCATAGCCCGCGCAACCTAGGGCATAACCGGCGGCCAAGTCATTCCCTAATGCTGCGGCGGCTCAGAGAATTCTTGCAAGACATAGCAATGGCGCACCATAAAATCCCGCGCCATTGCTTCGACCTGAAAGCTTTGCTCAAAAGTTATGCCGGCCCGCACACAGGGCGGGCAACTGCACGCTTCAGCGCATCTTGACGCTCGGTTCGCGGCTCCAGAGCCGCAGCTTGGCCAGCTTGTCCATGAAGCCCGCCACGTCGTCGGCGCTGCCCAGCGCAACGACGCCTTCATCGAGGTCGTCCGCGATTCCCACTTTGGCGAACAACCGCTCGGCGGCCTCGGAATGTCCGATAAACTTGCAGTGGGCAAAGGCGTCGGTGACGAAGTCGCGGGCGGTTGATTCCTGCAAGAGGTCGTCGATTCCGGCTTCCGCCGGGAGCACGGCGACTGCGTCATAGAGAACGGACGGGCCACCATCGATCATCTGGTCGGCGGCGACCAAGCTGCCATCGCTGGCTTCAACCCCGTTCACCTTTGGCGCAATGATCTCGTATGTTGCGCCAGCCTCCGTCACCGCGCCTTGTAGGGCGGCAAGCAGCTTGGCATCGACCCCGTCGGTGACGAGGATGCCGAGCTTGCGGCCCTCGAAACGCTGCGGGCCATTTGAGACAATACTGAGCGCTGGCGACTCCGCCAGATCCTGCCGCGTGGGCATCGTCGCGTCAGCAGGCTTCGGCATCGTCGGAAGACCCAGCATGGTGCCGACCCTGTTGGCCAGTCCTTCATCGATGTTCAGGAGATGCGCGACCATGCGCTCGCGGATCACCGGTGTCTTCACTTTGCTCAATTCGAAAGTCAGCGCTGCGGCAATATGGTGTTGCTCGCCCCTGGTCTGGCTAATGAAGAACTGCCGTGCCTGGCTGTAGTGATCCGCAAAGCTCTCCGCGCGCAGCCGACGCTTCGCGCCTTGCTCTATGTCAGCAAATGTCTTGAAGCCTTTGGCGGTTGACTCGCGCGGGCCTACGCCGAACGAATTTGGCTGGTAGTTGACGCGACCGACCGGGTTGCGCATGGCCATGTGCCCGTCCTGCTGGAAATGTCCGAACGGACATTTCGGAGCATTGATCGGGATATGGGTGAAGTTCGGACTGCCGAGTCGCTTCAGCTGTGTATCCAGATAGGAGAAGTTGCGGCCTTGCAGCAGCGGGTCATTGGTGAAGTCGATGCCGGGCGGAACATTCTGCGTCATGAACGCGACCTGCTCGGTCTCAGCAAAGAAATTGTCCGGCATGCGGTCCAGCACCAGACGGCCGATAGCGATCGGGGGCACGAGTTCTTCGGGGATGATCTTGGTGGGGTCGAGCACGTCGAAATCGAATTTGTCAGCAAACTCGTTGTTGAACAGCTGCACCCGCAGCTCCCATTCGGGATAGTCGCCGGACTGGATAGCGCTCCACAAGTCGCGGCGATGAAAATCCGGATCGGCGCCGTTGATCTTGACGGCCTCGTTCCACAGCACCGATTGCAGACCGAGCTTCGGCTTCCAGTGGAATTTGACGAAGGTCGATTCGTCCTTGGCGTTTACGAAGCGGAACGTATGGACGCCGAACCCCTCCATGAAGCGGAAAGAGCGGGGAATCGTTCGGTCCGACATCTGCCACATGACCATGTGCATGCTTTCGGGCGTCAGCGAAATGAAATCCCAGAAGTTGTCATGCGCCGACTGCGCCTGAGGGAAGGCGCTGTCGGGCTCTTCCTTCACGGCATGGACCAGATCGGGAAACTTGATTGCATCCTGGATGAAGAACACCGGGATGTTGTTGCCGACCAGGTCCCAGTTGCCCTCTTGGGTATAGATTTTGACGGCAAAGCCGCGCACGTCGCGTGCGAGGTCGAACGACCCTTTGCTGCCCGCGACCGTCGAGAATCGAACGAAGGCGGGGGTTCGCTCGCCTGCGCGCTGAAACAGATCTGCGCGGGTATGCTTGGCCAGTGAACCGTAATTTTCGAAGAAGCCATGCGCGGCATAACCGCGTGCATGGACCACGCGTTCGGGAATCCGTTCGTGATCGAAATGGAAGATCTTTTCACGAAAGTGAAAATCCTCGAGCAATGTCGGTCCGCGCGATCCGGCCTTGAGCGAGTTTTGATCGTCGAAAACCGGGCCGCCCTGGGCCGTCGTCAGCAACGCGTCATCTGGTCCGGCGATCTGATGGAGTTCGCCGCCTTCACCGCGAACAAGTGTCTGATCGTGAATCGTTACATTGGTGGTGTTGCTCTTGGGCGTCGATGATTTAGCCATGGGATGTCTCGCAGAAGTTACCGGGAGAAGGGCCCGCGATTGCGTTCGCGGGCCTCAGGGAGTTCGGCGTTGGGCAGGCGCTACTTGCCGAGGTTCTGCGCCATTTCGAGGTGATGCTTCAGCGCCGGCAGCGTCTTTTCGGCCCAGTCCTTCAATTCGGCATTGTCGCCGCTTTTGGCGTAGCGCTCGAACAGATCAACCGCGTCCTTGTGGGCGTCGACCTGGACCGAATTGAAGTTCTTGCTGAAGTCAGCGCCGCTTTGTTCCTTCAACTTGTCGAGCTTGCTTTGATGCGCGCTGTCGAGCGCTGCCGGAAGTTCGGCCTTAACCTTGCCGCTGCTGACCATCGCCTTCAGCTCGGTGCTGGTCTTGGTGTGATCTTTCACCATCATGGCTGCAAAGGATTTCTCGGCGGCATTTCCCTTGCTTTCCGCCAGCGTGTTGGACTGGATCTCGAACATGTCGCTGATCGCGACCTGCTTGACGAAATCAGGGGTGCTCGGGCTGACACCGAGAACGGAATTGACGCCCGTCTTTTCGCCGACGGACTGTGCGTAAACGGCTGGGGCGAGGGCGGAGGACACGAGCAACAGGCTCGCGGCAATGAGGGTGCGGCGTTTCATGATTTTTCCACTGTTTGGACGAGGGCATCAGGTGTCAGCACAACCGGATCAATCGTGTTGTGTTCCGGACCAAATGAGTCATGGGGGCGAAGGCCCGGATCAGGCCTGTCTGGGCCGCCCGGTCACAGCCGGGCCGGAAGGGCCTCGTGTTGGCTCGATCATTGCTTTCGGTTCTGGTACAAACCGCACGCAACTCGAACCCGGATAATTTTATGCGTAAGCTTACCGTCGCCGCCGCCCAACTGGGCCCGATTCAGAAAGCCGAAAGCCGCGAGGCCGTGGTCAAGCGCATGCTGGCGCTGCTGGACGAAGCCAAGGGGAAGGGCGCCGATCTGATCGTCTATCCGGAGTTGGCGCTGACCACCTTCTTCCCGCGCTGGTACATGACCGACCAGAAGGAGGTCGACACCTGGTTCGAGTCGGAAATGCCGAACGCCGCGACTCAGCCGCTGTTCGATGCCGCCGCGAAGGCCAATATTGCGCTGTCCATCGGATACGCCGAATTGACGCCCGACGGCCATCACTTCAACACCCAGATCCTCACCGACAAGACCGGCAAGATCGTCGGAAAATATCGCAAGGTGCATCTGCCCGGCCATGTCGAATTCGATACCGAGCGTGCCTTCCAGCATCTGGAAAAGCGCTATTTCGAACCGGGCGATCTCGGCTTTCCCGTCTTCCGCGCTTTGGACGGCATCTTCGGCATGATGGTGTGCAACGACCGCCGCTGGCCGGAATCCTATCGCGTGATGGGCCTGCAGGGCGTCGAGATGATCGTGCTCGGCTACAACACGCCGTCGGTGAATTCGCAGAAGTCGGTCGAGGGCCCGGAGCAGCGCCTGTTCCACAATCGCCTGTCGGTGCAGGCCGGCGCCTATCAGAACTCGACCTTCGTGGTCGCCGTCGCCAAGGCCGGCGATGAAGACGGTCATCCCCTGATCGGCGGTTCGCTGATCGTCGATCCCAATGGCGTCATTCTCGCCGAAGCCAAGACCGAAGGCGATGAGCTGCTGGTTTGCACCGTCGATCTCGATGACACGAAGTTCGGCAAGGACACCATCTTCGACTTCAAGCGCCACCGGCGCATCGAGCACTATGGCCGGATCACCAGCCAGACGGGCGTGGTTCTGCCGCCGGAGTAAGACGACGCTCTTAAATCGACGAGAAGCGCTGACCTAACCTCTCCCCGCTCCCGGGCGAAGCGAAGCTTCGCTAGGCGGGGAGAGGTCGCCGCGTCTTCGCGGCGGGTGAGGGGCGGTTCACCGCAATCGCGTTAGTGTCGGATTCTCGTGTCGATCGTCGAGCAGTTCACTTGCTTAAGGCTGAGTTCGTGCCTCGCCCCTCACCCCACCCCTCTCCCCGGAGAGGGAGCTCACTGCCGGAGCTCAAACTTACTGAAACATCACCGTGCCGATGGCCATGCTCACCGCAGCCTGGGTCGGATCGATCACCGGAATGCCCAGCGCATCCTCGAGCGCGCTGCGATGACGCGACATGCCGGCGCAGCCCATCACCACGGCGTTGGCGCCGTCCTCGTCCTTCAACTGGCGGCCGACCTTGATCATGCGCGCCAGCGTGTCGTCGCCTGAAGCCGCTTCCGCCACACTCATGTTGAGCGGACGTTCGCCGGCGAAGCGATCCATCAGGCACATCTGGCGGAGATAACGCATGTGCCGGCCGATCGAGCCCTGCGCCACCGCGATGACGCCGAAGCGGTCGCCGCGCGACAGTGCCGTCAGCACGCCGGATTCGGCGATCCCGAATACCGGACGCTGCGTCGCCTCGCGGCAAACGTGCAGGCCGGGATCCGAATAGCAGGCGATGACGAAGGCATCGGCCGAATTGTCGGCGGCCACCAGCCGGCTCAGCGGTATGGTGACGCTTTCGAGATCGGCCTGCGTCTGCACGCCCAATGGTCCTTCCGCCAGCGTGACGCATTCGATCTCGGGCCCGGCCTCGAACATCACCGGTTGCAACGCCTCTGCGAGGTTGCGCGTCACCTGCGGGTTGCTGTTCGGATTGACCACCAGAATCTTCTTGCGGGGCTGCATATTCGGCTCCTTGTCATGACAGCAGTATTACCGGAAAGTGCGCACCGTCAAAGCCTGTAAATTGTTCGCATATCTGATCTCATCCCTGGAGTTCTGCCCTTGTCCGATCCCGTCTACGACCTCGTAATCCGCGGTGGCACCGTCGCCACATCGAGCGATGTATTTGCCGCCGATGTCGGTATTACCGGCGAGACCGTCGTGGCACTGGGCAGCGGGCTTGCAGCCGGCAAGACGGAGATCGATGCAACAGGCAAGCTGGTATTGCCAGGCGGCGTCGATGCCCATGCCCATATCGAACAGCTCTCCGCAGCCGGCATCATGAATGCTGACACTTTCGAGAGCGCGACGCGCTCGGCGGCGTTCGGCGGCACCACCAGCGTGATTTCCTTCGCCGCCCAGCATGTCGGGATGGATGTGCGCGAGGTCGTCACCGACTATACGGCGCTGGCGAAGAAGGGCGCGATGATCGACTACGCCTTCCACATCATCGTCTCCGACGTCACCGACAAGGTCATTGCCGAGGATATTCCGGCGCTGGTCAAGGAAGGCCATTCCTCGATCAAGATTTTCATGACCTATGACCGGCTGAAGGTCGACGACGAGAAGTTGCTGGATATCCTCGCCGCCGCGCGCGAAGCCAAAGCGCTGGTCTGCGTTCACGCGGAGAACCACGGCGTCATCGCCTGGATGGTGAAGCGCCTGATCGACAAGGGCTACACCGCGCCGAAATATCACGCCGTCAGCCATGCGCGCGTGTCGGAATCCGAAGCCTTCACGCGGCTGATCGCTTTCAGCGAATTGCTCGACCAGCCGGTGATGATCTTCCACGTCTCGACGCGCGAAGGCGCCGCCGTGATCCGCGAGGCGCGCGGCCGCGGCGTCAAGATTTTCGCCGAGACCTGCCCGCAATATCTGTTCCTGACCGCCGAGGACATGGACAAGCCCGGCGCCGAAGGCGCGAAGTGGATGTGCAGCCCGCCGGCGCGCACCACGGACGATCAGGAGGCGCTGTGGCACGCGCTGGCCCTCGGCGACCTGCAACTGATCTCGTCGGATCACGCGCCCTATCGCTATGACGAGACCGGCAAGCTCCGCGCCGGCCCGAATCCGACCTTCAAGCAGGTCGCCAACGGTCTGCCGGGCCTCGAAGTGCGCCTGCCACTGCTGTTCGACGCCATGGTGTCGAAGGGGCGCCTCGGCCTGTCTAAATTCGTCGAGCTGACATCGACCGCGCCGGCGCAGATCTACAATCTGCCGAAGAAGGGCTCCATTGCCATCGGCAACGATGCCGACATTGCGATCTGGGATCCCGTCCGCAAGGTGACGCTTACGGATGAGATGATGCACGATCTCACCGGTTTCTCGCCGTTCTCTGGCCGCACGGTCACAGGCTGGCCCGAGAAGGTCCTGTTGCGCGGCCGTGTACTGGTCGATGGCGACAGGTTCACCAGCAAGCCGGGCGAGGGACGCTTGATGCTGCGCGAGGGCGGCAGGGCCGCGACGCCATCGGGCAAGCTCGCTTCCGAAATGGACCCGGCGAAGAACTTTGGTGCGAAGTTGCTGTGATGCCAAACATGCTCGATCCCAATCTGCCGGCCTTCGCAGATATCCAGACGCCTGCGCTGGTGCTGGACGCCTCTGCTCTTCAGCGCAACATCACCGCAATGGCAGAGTTCGCCAAAGCGAATGGCGTTGCGCTGCGCCCGCATGCCAAGACTCATAAATCGACACGTATCGCGCAGTTGCAGATCGAGGCCGGCGCTGTCGGAATCTCCTGCGCGACGGTGGCCGAGATCGAGGCTTTCGCGCAGGCCGGTATCACGGGTCTGCTGCTGACGACACCTGTCGCCGACCGGCCGAAGCTCGCGCGTCTCGCCGCTGTCGCCGACCAATCCGATATCAGTATCGTCGTCGATCACGCCGACCAGATTCACGTGCTGCACGAATTGCTCGATGCGGGCAGTCGTCCGCTGCAGGTGCTGATCGATATCGATGTCGGCCAGCGCCGCACCGGTGTGGTCGATACGGTATCGACGCTCGCGCTGGCGCAACTGATCGAAGCCACGCCGGGCATGACATTCGGCGGCATCCAGGGCTTCGCCGGTCATGTGCAGCACATGATCGATTCGCAGGAGCGCAGGGCAGGTGCTGCGCGCGTGCGGGCCATGCTCGACGAGCATCTGCATGTGCTGACGGAAGCCTGCATCAAGGCGGAGATCGTCACCGGAAGTGGCACGGGCGCCTGCGCCTATGATGTCACGGGCACCTATACGGAGCTGCAGGTCGGTTCCTATGTCTTCATGGATTCCGACTACGGCAAGTTGGAGCACGAGGGTGGTGCGCTGCCTTACGATCCAAGCCTGTTCATTCTCGCGACGGTCACGTCGGTCAATCGTGCCGGCGAATTCACCGTCGATGCCGGCGTCAAGGCGATGGCCTTCAATGGCCCGGTGCCGTCGCTGATGTTGGGTGTGCCGGAAGGGTCGACCTATCGCTTCGGCGGCGACGAGCACGGCATGATCACCATGCCATCAGGTGTGGAAGCGCCGAAGCTCGGCAGTCGCGTGTTGCTGCTGACCACGCATTGCGATCCCACGGTGAATTTGCATGCGAGCTATCAGGTGGTCGGGCATAATAATGGCGTGGAGACCTGGCCGGTGCTGGCGCGGTATGGGGCGTAGCGCCCCACACTCGTCATTCCGGGACGCGAACGTAGTTCGCGAACCCGGAATCCCGGAGTGTTTGGCTCCCCGGCGTTTCAACTATCTCGGGATTCCGGGTTCGTGCCCGGCAAGGGCCGGCCACGCCCCGGAATGACGAGGGTGGTGCAGGACCTAATGCGGCCCACCCAAAAACGCATCCGACACCGTCGGATCATTGATCAGCGCCTGCGCCGTGCCTGAGGTCACCACGCGGCCAGTTTCCAGCAGATAGGCTCTGTCCACGATCTTCAGCGTCTGCCGCGCCTTCTGCTCCACCAGCAGCACCGTGAGGCCTTCGTCACGAAACTGCGCAATCATCTTGAACAGCGTATCGGTCATCAGCGGCGCGAGGCCCAGCGAGGGCTCGTCGAGCAGCAGCAGCTTTGGCTTCGACAGCAGTGCACGCCCGATCGCCAGCATCTGCTGTTCGCCGCCCGACAACAGACTAGCGAGACCGTCGCGGCGCTTGCCGAGGATCGGGAAGCGCTCGAGCATCCGGCCGACATCGGCCATCGCCTCGGCCTTGTCCGGGCGGGTGTAGATGCCCATCAGCAGATTTTCATAGACCGTCATGCGCGCGAGAATGCCGCGGCCTTCCGGCACCAGCGCGATGCCACGGCGGAGATTCTTTTCGGCCGCATTCGGCACGAGCTTCTCGCCCTGATAGGTGATGTCGCCCTGGAACGGCAGCAGCCCTGCAATCGAACGCGCGATGGTGCTCTTGCCAGCGCCATTGGCGCCGAGCAGTGCCACGATCTCGCCTTTCTTGATCTCCAGATCGACGCCGCGCACCGCGGTGATGGCGCCGTAGCGGACCTGCAAGCCTCGGATGGTCAGCATCAGTCGTCCTTTCCGAGATAGGCGTCGAGGACGACCGGGTTGGTGCGCACTTCCTCCGGTCTGCCTTCGGCGATCAGCACGCCGAAATCGAGCACATAGAGATAGTCGCAGAGCCGCATCACGAAATTCATGTCGTGTTCGATCAGGAGAATGGTGAGGCCGGTGTCGCGCAGCCGGATCATCAGCGTGCGGATTTCCTCGGCCTCGTCATGGTTCATGCCGGCGACGGGTTCATCCAGCAGCAGCAGCTTCGGCCTGGCGGTGACGGCGCGTGCCATCTCGACCTTACGCTGGATGCCGTAGGGCAGGGATTTGGCCGGGCGGTCGCGCAGTTCGGTGAGGCCGAAGAACGCCATGACCTCCTCGGCGCGTTCCTGCGCCGCCGGATTGGCCCAGGCGATCGGCAGCAGACGCCGCCAGGCGCTTTCGCTGTGCGGCTGCGCTACCAGCAGATGCTCCCAGACGGTCATGCTGCCGAACAGCCGGATGTTCTGGAAGGTGCGGGCGATGCCCTCGCGCACGATGCGATAGGACGGCCACTGCGTGACGTCGACGCCCTTGAGTTTGACTTCGCCGGCATCGGCGCGATAGGCGCCGGTGATGGTGTTGAACAAGGTCGTCTTGCCGGCGCCGTTCGGGCCGATCACGCCGACGATCTTGCCTTCCGGCACTTCGCAGACCATGCCGGACAGCGCATGGATACCGCCGAACGTCTTGGTGACGCCCGTGAGTTGAAGCAGCGCGTTGCTCATGCCGCGGCCCTCCGGAAGGTGAGCGTTCGGATTAGCGAACGATCGAGAATGCCCTGACGCCGCACCAGCAGCACGACGATCAGCAGCGTGCCGAAGGCGGCAAGGCGCCAGTCGGCGATCGGACGCAGGAATTCAGGCAGGAACACCAGCAGCAGCGAACCGACCAGCGAGCCCGGCGCGACCGTGGAGCCGCCGAGGATTACCGCGAGCACGAAGTCCACCGAGCGCTCGAAACCGAAATTGGCCGGTTCGATATAGACGTTGTGATGGGCGAACAGCCCGCCGGAGATGGCGGCAACGGCAGCGCCGGCTGCGAAGGCGCTGATCTTGGTGACCACGGTGTTGAGACCGATCAGGCCAGCGGCCGTTTCGTCGTCATGCACCGCCTGCATTTCCAGCCAGACGCGCGAGCGCTCCAGCAGCATCACCGCGATCAGGATGCCGCCGGCCCACAGCCAGACATAGCCGACCGAAATGTGCTGCATGCCACGGAAACCGCCGGAGCCGCCCATGGTGTCGAAATTCAGGAAGAAGCTACGCACCATCTCGCCGAAGCCGACGGTGGCCATCGCGAGATAGATGCCTTTCAACCGCAAGGCCGGGAAGGCGACGATGGCGCCGATGATACCGGCGGCGACGGCCGAGATCACAAGGGCCAGCGTCAGCGGCACGTGGAGCTCAACGGTGAGCCAGGACGACAGGTAAGCGCCGATTCCCATGAAGGCGCCGTTGCCGAGCGAGAGCTGGCCGGTGGCCAGGATGATATAGACGCTGAGGGCGCCGAGCAGGAGGATGCCGGACTCGGCGAGCAGGCTTGCGTAATAGGTCGACATCAGACGCGCTGCCCCTGATCGGATCGCGCGCCGCCGAGCAGGCCCTGCGGACGTAGCAACAAAATCAAAATCATGAAGCCGTAGACGACGAAGTCGCGCACCTGCGAGCCACCGTAAGCGACGGTCAGCACTTCAGCGATGCCAATCAGCGGGCCTGCGACGAGCGCGCCCCAGATCTGGCGCGTGCCGCCGATCACCATCACGGCGATGGCCTTGAGGCCGATCTCGACGCCGAGATAGGGCGTGATGGCGCCGTAGTGGAGCGCGATCAGCACGCCGGCGACGCCGGCCAGCGAGCCCGACAGGATGAAGGCGAGCATGGTCAGGCGGTCTGCCGAGACGCCCAGGATGCGTGCGACTTCGCGGTTCTCGGCGACGGCGCGCAGCGCGCGGCCCATCGGCGTCTTCTGCACGATATAGGCGACGAGCGCGACCAATACGACGGTGGCACCGAGCACCAGCAGCTGCATCTCGCCGATATTGACGGGGCCGAACGTATACTGGTCGCCGTAGATCGGCAGCTGCAGCGGATCCGAGCCCCAGATATTGGTGGCGACGTTCTGCAGGATGATCGAGAAGCCCAGCGTCGACAGCATCGGCGTCACCAGCGGCGCATCGCGCAGCGGCTGGTAGCCGACCTTCTCGATCACGATGGCGATCACGGCGGCGCCAGTCATGCCGGCGAGCACGGCGACGGGCAGCGGAAAGCCTGCCTGGATCAATGTGAAACCGAGATAGCCGCCGATCATGAACAGTTCGGCAATCGCGAGATTGAGAATGCCGAGAATGCCCATCACGAGCGAGAACGACAGCGCCAGCAGCGTATAGACCGCTCCGAGCGTCAGGCCGTTGACGAGTTGCTGTATCAGCATGGGGATCGCAATCGTTAAATCAGGTGGTCGTCATGACTGCGGCCGGGAGGACTTCCCGGCCGCAGCGGCGTGGATGATGTGAGAGGTCAGCAGGCCGGGTGGCCGGGTGCCGAGCTGCAGCCGTTCACCTTGGTGGCCCAGGCACCGTTCTGGCCCTGCAGCACGTAGAAGGCCTTGATCGCATCGCCGTCGTCATTGAAGCCGATCGGGCCGCCGAGACCCTTGAAGCCTTCGAGCTTGGCCATGTAGTCACGGATCTTGGTGCGGTCGGCTTCGAGGTCGGCCGGCTTGCCGGTCACGCCAGCCTTCTTGATCGCGTCGATATACATCGAGACGATCTCGTAGATGTTGGCGTCATACATCGAGGGTTCGATCTCCTTCGGCAGCCCGGACTCGGCGCGCAGCAGCGGCTGCAACGTGGCCGTGAATTTCTCCGGCGCCTCGCCCTTCATGGTGGCGTAGAAGGTCGCGGGAGCGATGATCGGGATTTCCGGAGCGGCCTTCAGAACTGCCGAGGAGATGATCTGCGTCGAGCCGACCACCGGCTTGATGAAACCCTGGCGCTTCATTTCGCGCAGCACCGTGATGGCCTGGCTGTAGTCGGCGCTGATGACGACGCCATCCGGGTTGAGCGCCTTGAGCTTGGTGACCTGCGCGGAGACGTCGAGGTCGCCGGTGTTGAACGACAGCGGATCGCTCTCGTTGGCGATGGCAATCTCGTTGGCCTTCAGCACGGCCGGCATCACCAGCTTGCCGACGGTACCGGCGGTCGCGTCCTTGGCATCGAAGATGATGCCGACGGTCTTGACGTTGAAGCTCTTCTTGAAATACGGCACCACGGTCTTGGCGAGCACGCCTTCGTCGATGGTGTTGCGGAACGCCCACGGGCGGTTGAGCTTCGCCACGCCCGGCTTCGAGGAGGCCTGCGAGGTCGAGACCACCTTCATTTCGTTGGCGACCGGGAAGGTCACTTCGGCGGCGCTCGAGGTCAGCGGGCCGGCCACGGCGAGAACCTTTTCGTCGCCGGCCAGCTTGCGCAGCGAGCTTGCGGCCTGCGCCGGCTTGGCGGCGTCGTCGAGAATGGTGATCTTCACCTTGGCGCCGTTGATGCCGCCGGCATCGTTGGTCTGTTTCTCGAGCATCTTCAGCGTCACGGTGTTGCTGCGGCCCCATTCGGCGAACGGACCGCTCGACGGCACCACGGCGCCGATGGCGATCTCGGCGCCCTGCGCGAAGGCCTGGCCACCGGTCATGGCCGAGAGCGTGACGGCTGCAACTGTGCCCAATACGCGTGGCAAATTCGATTTGATCCGCGACATCGACGATTGTCCTCTTCTGTTGATGCTGTTGCTGCTGTGATCCGCAGCACAATCCAGATAAAGATTTCCATGCACGCCATGTGCCATTGCCGGCCGTGACAGCCGAATGACAGCGTTGGCCGGATCGTCCAATAAATTTCAGGCTTTGACAATCGTCATTCTGAGTATCTTTATAAAATAGTTCTCTTAAGAAGCTAATTTATGCGCCAGTCCAGCCCGGAAATGCAGCAATCTGCGGCGGGCGGGAATGCGCGTAATTGCCTGTTTCACGGGTGTTTGAATGTTGCGGGCGCGTCGCGGCTGATTCCCGCGTCGCGCTTGGGCGGGCGGGGGCTGCGCTTTCCGGTGCCGTTTTGTCGCAGCAATGGCGACGCGGGCTGTAGGATGGGTAGAGCCCTTGCGAAACCCATCTGCTCCGAGCACAGATATGATGGGTTTCGCGAAGACGCTCTACCCATCCTGCACCCTGACAAGCTGCGTATTGCAGGCCGGATTCAGCCCTTGCGCGACTTGCCGCGCCTGGCAACCGCGATCGATTGCGCCTCGGGCGACAGCTGCTTCACATTGGTGTCCGCCAGATAGCGCTGCAGCGCAATGGCGCGGTCGCTGGAATCGACGAGCCGCTGCACCATGTCCAGCAACTGGTGGAATTCGCGGGTGCCGAGGCAGCCGAACTGCACGTCGTTCACCTGCGCTTGAGTCGGCGCGAGCCGCTCCAGCAATTCGGCGCCATGCGGTGTCACCACGAGGCTGATGCGGCGGCGGTCGCCGGTGTGCGAGGTCTTGGTGATCAGGCCCTTGGTCTCGAGCTTGTTGGTCACGGTGGTGACGAAGGCGCCGCTGAGATGCAGGTGATCGGCGACGGCGCGCACATGGACGTCGCCTTGCGCCGACAGGTGCCGGATCGAAATGAGGGTCGTGTATTCGATGCCGGCAAGGCCGATAACGGCGGCATGGCCTTCGCGCAAGGTCTGATGACGGACCAGAAAGCCGAACAGGCTGTGCACGAGGCGGCGGAACTGGGCATCCGAGCCGTCGACCAGCAGTTCCGGACGGGAGACTGTCAATGCAGCGCGGGGCGCCGGCCGGCCTGTGGCAGGCTTCTTGCTGATCTCCTTGCCAACTGACTTGCCGATCACTGATTTGCCGATCGAAGTGGAGCGCGCTGCGGATTTGGCCACGTGATGATCCCATGTATCAAAACTTGCCCGAGCTTGGCGGCTTCGTGCGGCAATTGCAATCACGACGAATGACGCAGGACCCCGAATGCCACAGGTCCGCTTGACAACAGTCTGAAAATAGCTTCGGATGATAGCTATTAACGGCGATGACCGACGGCGATGCCGGGTCCGATGACGGAGAAGAGTGATGAACAAGGCATTTGGATCCGCGGCGGCCATCGCCGGCGTCAAGACCGGCGCACAGCATGTCGCCGCTGTGCGCGACGGTCGCGCGGTTTATCTCGACGGCAAGAAGGTCGACGACGTCTCGACCCATCCGGCCTATCGCCATGCCGTCGCCTCGGCCGGCGCGCTGTATGACTATCAGGCCGACCCCGCCAATATCGAACGCATGACCTTCGATGTCGGCGGTGGACGCCGGGTCAATCGCGCCTGGCAATTGCCGAAAAGTTATGCGGAACTGGTCGAGCGTCGCAAGGCGCTGGTGGAATGGGCCGAACTGTCCGGTGGCTTCCTCGGCCGCTCGCCCGATCACGTGGCCTCGTCCATGTCCGGCATGATGATGGGCATCGAGGTGTTCGACAATTACGATCCGAAACGCGCGCAGGCGTTCCGCGACTGGTACGACTACGCCCGCAAGAGCGACCTGTTCCTGACCTATGTGATCAACAACGTGCAGGGCGATCGCTCCAAGGCGTTCGGCGATCAGGGCAAGAATGCGCAGGACATGATCGCGCGCATTGTCGATGAGGATTCCTCGGGCATCACCATCCGCGGTGCAAAACTGTTCGCCACTAGCGCCATCATGGCCAACGAGATCTTCGTTGGTTCCGGCCAGCCGCTGCGGCCGGGCGAGGAGCATCTGGCGTTCTCCTGCGCGCTGCCGATGGGCACCAAGGGCCTCAAGATGCTGTCGCGCAAGAGCTTCGAGGCGCATGCGCCAAACGAATACGACAATCCGCTGGCCTATCGCTATGACGAGAACGACGCGCTGGTGTTCTTCGACGACGTGAAAGTGCCATGGGAGCGCGTGTTCCTGCTGCGCAACACCGACATGTGCCGCGCCCAGCTCCATGACACGCCGGCCCATGTCTACCAGAACTACCAGGCGCAGATCCGCCTGTCGGTGAAGCTGCGCTTCCTGGTCGGCCTCGCGCGCGGCATCGCCAAGACCATCGGCACGATCAATTTCCCGCCGGTCATGGAGACGCTCGGCAAGCTCGCGTCGCAGGCAGCGCTGATCGAGGGCATGGTACTCGGCATGGAAGCCGGCGGCGCGATGCGCGGCAACTACTATCTGCCGAACAAGCATCTGCTCTATGCGGCGCAGGTGCAGTCGCAGGAGATGTATCCGCAGATCATCTCGACCATCCGCGAGCTCGCCGGTGGTGCGCTCTTGATGCTGCCGTCCTCGGTGGATGATTTCAGCAATCCGGAGATCGCGGACATTATCGGCCTGACCCAGATTTCGCCGGCGATGTCGGGCCAGGATCGCGTCAAGCTGCTGAAGCTGACCTGGGACGCCGTCGGCTCCGAATTCGCCTCGCGCCATCTGCAATATGAGATGTTCTATGCCGGCGCCCAGTTCGTGACGCGCGGTCACAGCTATCGCACCTATGACTGGGAGCGCGCGGCGGGCATGGCCGAGAAGATGACGGCGAAGTATGATTTGCCGGAGTTCAAGGGCAGCAACTAGTCGGCACGACGGCCCCTCAATTGTCATCCCCGCGAAGGCGGGGATCCATACACGCTGAAATACTGGTTGAGACGACGTAGTCGTGGCTCTGCCGTCTCTCTTTTAAGCTGACCGTGGCTATGGGTCCCCGCCCCGCGCGCGCCTTCGCGCGCTAGGCGGGGACGACAACTGAGAGTGGTCGCTAAATCAATGCGCCGCCGCGCCCGAGAAATCCCGCGGCAGTTTCGTCTCCGCTACCCGCACATTCCGCATCCCCGCCGGCGTATTGCGGCTGCGGCCGACGAAGCGCGGCACGCCGTCGGTGATCACGGCGCTCACCGCCGGCACGTCGCCATTCACAAGCGCCGACAGCGCGTCATCCTGCGAACCGCCGGCGCAAGCGTCGATCAGCACCACGTCGGCATCCTTGCCTGTCTTTAGGAACCCACTGTTGAGCCGATAGACCGTCGCATTGTTCCCCGTCGCCGCGGCGATTGCCTGTTCGGGCGGCATGCCGCCCAGGCTGGCGAGATGGCTGATGGTGTAGAACATGCCGAGTGGCATGATCCCGCTGCCGGTCGGTGTGTCCGTCGCGATCAGCAGGCGCTCCGGCTGTTTGGCCTCGTCGAGCAGCTTCGCCGTCAGAAGGGCGGTGCGCAGATTGCCGGCGGTGCAGAGCTGCAGCGCGATGTCGCTTTCGTTGACGAGGCGCGCGAAGCCGGCTTCCGGCATCGCCACCGGCCCGCCATTGACGTGAAATGAGACGCTCGGATTCGATTTCAGCACGTGCTCGGCCCAGATGCCGGATGAGCCGGGGATCGATGAGCCGCCGGTATGCATGGTCGTGACCATGCCGAGCTTGCGTGCGGCGAGCATCAAGGGCGCATAGTCGTATGGCGTGTCGAATGCGCCGAAGCCGGCCTTGGCGAGCCACAACCCGGCCTTCACCAGTTCTTCCAGATCGGCCTCGGTCAGCCCGGGTTCGAGGATGACCGAGCCAGCATGGACGCGCATGCCGCCGGGGCGATAGTCGAGGAAGCAGGCGCGGGCGGCCAGCGCGAGTGCCTTGACGCCGGCGGGATCCTTGGGACGGCCGGGGACGTGCACTTCGGATGCCGTGATCGACGTCGTCGTGCCGCCATGCACGTAGCTTTCGAGATAGCCGACCACGCGCTGCCTTGGCGTGTAATCGCCGAAGGTGATGTGCACATGGCTGTCGATCAGGCCGGGAATTGCCGTCGTACCGGCGGCGTCGATCACCACATCGGCCGATGACACCTGATCCGAGGACAGCGTGCCGATCGCGCTGATGCGGCCGTCCTGCATCAGGATCCCGTCGCCCGCGGTGAACGGCGCTGTGAGATCACCGGTGACGATGGTGCCGATATTGACGATGGCCGTTTTCATACCCGTCTCCGCAATCTCAAGGCCGTCCAAGGCCGCACAAAGCTGCAGCCTAGCGCAAGCCGTCCTTGCCGCCGATATCCCTGGCATTCAACCCGCCGACCCGCGCATTGAGCCGCCCGCGGTTGGCGAGGCAGACGATCAACGCAACTTCGTCAGCGGCCGGCGCATCGGGTGGCAGCGTCACCGAGACGCCGTCGTAATGCGAGCGAACATAGAGCGCGTCCTTGTGCGCCAGGGGAACGTCGATCAGGCAGCCGGGGGCGGCGAGCTTGGTGAAGGAGGGGATCCACGCTTCGGCGCCGCCCACGGCCTCGCGCAGCGGCGTGGCGAAAGTCGTGGTCAGCATCGCATTGGCGTGTTCGAGTTCGCCGCCGAGGCCGACGACGCCGCCTTTGCCGTAGCTCTCGACCTTGTACGATCCCATCGCCTCGACGGCGAGCTTCGCCAGCACGGCGCCGACTTCGACGCTGGCGGCAATTGCCTCGGAGAGGTCCTCGACATAGCGTCCGGCATAGGGATTGGCGACGATGGCCACGGCGGCGACGCGGCGCAGCGGTTGGTCGTGCCGGTGGCCGGCCTCGACCTCCTTGTGGTCGGTGAAGCAGAGCAGGCGCCTGATATCGAGTTTCATGATGTTCTCCCGTCAGATTTGACGCCGATCCTGACCCAGTAAATGCATTTGATCAATAGCTTCGTTAAGAAGGTATGCAGAATCGCTTGACGAAGCAGGGGGCGCCAGCCAATCCTGTAGTGGATCGTTCACTGGGAAGCGGTATGTCTCGTTCCAAGGTTACGCCGCTCTCCAAGACGACGGCACTGCGTAAATCCGAAAAGCCCGCGGTGAAGACGGGAGCCAAAACCGCGCTCAAGGCAAAACTTCCGGCTCCGGCGCTGACCACGTCGCGCAAGGCGCTGCTGGTCGATGGTTCCGATCATGCATTCCGGCAACTCGTGCACACATTGCTGGCGTTCCTCGCGCGTCACGAGACCGTGCGTGAGGGGCATGCCGCCGCGATCGGCCTGGCGGGGATCGAATACACTGTGCTGATCTCGGTCAAATATCTGGCCGCTGAAGGCGATGTCAGCGTGCGCGAACTCGCAGCGCATCTGCATCTCAGCGGCGCTTTCGTCACCACGGTGTCCAACAAGCTGCAGCAGATGGGATTGCTCGACAAGCTCGTCGATCCCGCCGATCGCCGGCGCCTGCGTCTCACGGTGACGCAGGCCGGCGATGCGCTGCTGGCAAGCCTCAATCCCACGCAGCGTCAGGTCAATGACGTGCAGTTCGATTGTCTCAACGCGGACGAATTTCATCAATTGCTGGGGAGCGTCGAGCGACTCGTCGAATCCAGCGAGCGCGCCATTGCGCTGCAACGCTATCTGCAGCCGCGTGGTCCGGATAATCCGGCGCCATCTGATGGCGGCGACAAACCGGCACGCCGCAAAAAGATATAAATCTGCGGTCTTTGGTACGAATCGAACCCGAATGCTGCGGCACCGGTATGGATTGCCGATATCGGGCGATTGAATGGGGTGCGACGACATGAGACATAATGTCACTCAGTCGCTGCGAGGAAGACATGTCCCAGCTTGATGCATCCCCAACGCCGCAACCGGCGCCGTCACAACCTGTTGCGCCGACACCGGCACAACCGGCTGCGCAACCGCCCGCACAGCCTGCGGCGTTGACGCCAGCACAGCAGGCGTGGCGTCGTCTTGCGATTCCGCTGCTAGCCGTTGCTGCCGCGGTTGTCTTCATCGTTCTGGCCACCACCCGCTGGGACATCTGGATGGGCAACCGCGCGGTGCAAACCACCAACGATGCCTATATCCGCGCGCAGACAACGCGGCTGTCGAGCCGCGTGGCCGGTGCCGTGAAAGCCGTGCCGGTGAACGACTTCCAGCACGTCAAAGCCGGCGATCTGCTGATCCAGATCGATCCCGCGGATTACGAGGCGCAGGTGGCACAGGCCGAGGCCGGCGTGGCCGGTGCGCAGGCGGCGCTGGACAATCTCGCCAACCAGGTCGAGCTGCAATATGCCACCATCGCGCAGGCCGAGGCGCAGCGCGTGTCTGCGCAGGCGATGGAAGTGCAGGCGCAGCAGGAGCGGGAACGTCAGGCTTCGCTGACGCAGACCGAAGCCGGCACGCGGCAGCGCTTCGAACAGGCGACCGCCGCCTATGCCAAGGCGCAGGCCGATGTAAAGGCGAGTGGTGCGGTCATCGCCGCCCAGAAACATCAGCTCGAAGTTCTTGCCGGCACACGCAAGCAGCGCGCCGCCGATCTGCTCGGCGCCAAGGCGACCCTCGATGCCGCCAGACTACGCCTCGGTTATACGAAGATCGTGGCGCCCTTCGATGGCGTGGTCAGCGAGCGTCAGGTGCAGCCGGGCGATTACGTCAATATCGGCTCCAGCCTGATCAGCATCGTGCCGCTGCCCGACGTCTATGTGATCGCCAATTTCAAGGAAACGCAGCTTACCCGCGTGAAGCCCGGCCAACCCGTCGATATCGTGGTCGACACGTTCTCGGCGGAGACGCTGCGTGGCCGCGTCGAGCGGGTTTCGCCGGCGTCGGGATCGCAATTCGCATTGCTGCCGCCGGATAACGCTACCGGCAATTTCACCAAGGTCGTGCAGCGCGTGCCGGTCCGCATCACGCTCGACAAGGGGCAGCCGCTGCTGGACCGGCTGCTGCCGGGCATGTCGGTGACCGCCAGCATCAACACCGACGCGCCGGCGGCCGGCAATGGCGGAAAGTAAGGTCATCGAAAGCGGCCCGGTCTCGACCGGGGGCGTTTCGCACCATCCGATCTTTGCGGTCGGCGCGGTGCTGCTCGGCGCGTTCCTCGCCAATTTCGATACGCGTATTTTCTCCATCGGCCTCGCCGATCTGCGCGGGGCGCTGGGGCTGAGTTTCGACGAAGGCGCGTGGCTCTCCACGGCGGGCACCGCGTCGCAGATCTTCATCGCGCCGGCGGTGGCCTGGATGGCCACCGTGTTCGGGCTGCGCCGCGTGCTCGGCATTCCCGCTCTGGTCTATGCGGCGATCTCGCTGGTGATCCCGCTGGTGCGCGACTACAATCTGCTGCTGGTGCTGAACATCGTGCACGGCATGCTGCTCGGCACCTTCGTGCCGGCAACGCTGCTGATCATCTTTCGCAATCTGCCGATGAAGTGGTGGCTACCGGCCATTGCGATCTATTCCATTCGCGTCGGCTTCTCGCTCAATTCCGGCACCGCGCTGGTCGGCTTCTATGTCAGCCACATCGGCTGGCAATGGATGTTCTGGCAGGATGTCATCATCGCGCCGCTGCTGGCGCTGTTCGTCTGGCTCGGCACACCGCGCGAGCCGATCAACCGGTTCGTTCTGTGCGAGGCGGATTGGGGCGGCATGCTCTTGCTCGGCACCGGCATGGCCATGATCTATGCCGGGCTCGATCAGGGCAACCGGCTGGACTGGCTCGGCTCGGGTACGGTGGTGGCGCTGCTTGGCGGCGGCACGGTCCTGACCGTCGGCTTCTTCATCAATGAGTCGGTGGTCAAACGGCCATGGGCCCATGCCGAAGTGCTGCTGTCGCGCAATATCGGTCTCGCGCTGCTGACGATCATTCTCTACACCATGACCAGCCTGTCCAATTCATCGCTGGCGCCGAATTTTCTGACCAACATCGCGCTGTTGCGGCCGGAGCAGTCCGGCATGTTGTTTCTGCTCTATGCCGTCGTGCCGATGATCGTGCTGGTGCCGCTGTCGATCTGGCTCATTCGCTACTACGACGTGAAGCTGACGCTGATCATTGGCCTTGCGGCATTCGCCGCCGCCGCCCTCCTGGGCACGCAGCTCACCCATGAATGGGCGCTTGGCGATTTCATCCCGATGGTGATGTTGCAGTCGCTTGGGCAAAGCTTCACGCTGCTGCCGATCGTGATCATCGCACTGTCGAATTCCGATCCGTCGCGCGCCACCGCCTTTGCGGCCTATATCCAGGTCTTCCGACTCGGCGGCGCCGAGATCGGCATCGCGCTGATGGGCACCTGGCTGCGCGTGCGCGAGCAGATCCATTCGAATCTGCTCGGCCAGCATGTCGCCAGCGGCGACGCCGATGTCGTCGGCATTCTTGCCAAACTCACCGGCCGCTTCGCCAGCCATGGCGAGGGCCTTGCCCAAGCCCGCGGCATCGGCACGCTCGCAAGCCTTGTGCAGCGCGAGGCCAATACGCTGGCCTATATCGACGGCTTTTGGCTCACCTTCTGGTTCGCGATGGCGGCGCTGATCGTCGTGTCGCTGATCGGCAATGCACCGAAGGGACCGTTCACGCCAAAGCCGCGGGGGTGAGGGGGCAGCTTCTCTCTCGTCATCCCCAGGCACACCAATTGGTGTGCCTGGGGGCCGGACTGAGCTCGGAATCTCGATCCAAGCTCGTCATTCCGGGGCGCATGAAAGCGGCGAAGCCGCTGCAATGCGAACCCGGAATCCCGACATGTTCAGCGCAAAACAGGTCGAGCTTCCGGGTTCGGTCCCGTCGCCTTCGGCGCCGGTGCCGCCCCGGAATGACAGCTTGGGGCCGCAAGACAGCGCCTAAACATTTTTTCCTATTTCTCATTGACAGCATCCTCATCAGGTTTATATTCCCCTCCGTCCTGCCCCACCGAGAGGGGCGATCGCGATCGTCACGTTCGCGGGGTGGGATGCGGCGTCACGCGGTTCATGGGGGAACGTCTGTCTTCGGGCAGGACGGATCTGCGCCAGCACTGCCACTGGCAAGGAGACGGCCGACCTTGGGATGGAAAGA
>NZ_FZOX01000012.1:0-69022 GCF_900188215.1 Tardiphaga sp. OK246 | reverse complement strand
CTAGGGCCGATCGACATTCAGGATTCCCGAGAGGTTAAATCGCTGATTCATAGGGTTCCGTGATTTGCACGGAACATGTGTTGGCGATGAAGCTACGAATTGAATGAGGCACAGTGGGTGAAGATTTCTCCGCTGCTGCCGGGCAAGGCTAGCGATGCAGGTCGCACAGCGTCCGATAACCGCCTGTTTGTGAACGGCTGTTTGTGGGTTCTGCGCTCGGGTGCTCATTGGTGCGACCTGCCGGAACGGTACGGCAAGTGGAAACGGTGCACCGGCGGTTCAGCCGCTGGTGCCATGGGGGGCTGGGAACGCGTGTTCACGGCCCTGACGGCAGAGCGGGATAATCAGTATCTGATGATCAACAGCACCATCGTTCGCGCTCACCAGCAGGCCGCAAGCGGAAAAGGGGGGCAAAGATCAGGCGATGGGGCGTTCCCGAGGTGGGCTGACCACGGAGATCCATATGCTGGCCGATGCACTCGGTCGCCCGCTCTGCTTCATCATCACAGCTGGACAGGCTGGCGACGTCACCCAGGCACCTGCCTTGCTCCACGGCCAGACCGGCGAAGCCGTGCTTGCCGACAAGGCCTATGACAGCAACGCTCTGCGCGCGATCATCGTCAATATGGGCGCAACAGCGATCATACCATCAAACCGAACCCGCAAGGTCATCATCCCGCACGACATCAACGCCTACAAGCAGCGCAATCGGATCGAGCGTTGCTTCTGCCGTTTCAAACACTTCCGGCGCTTCGCCACACGCTATGACGGACGAACCTCGCACTTCGCTGGCTTCATCCACCTCGCCGCCGCAATGATCTGGAGCGAGTGAGTGTCGATCGGTCCTAGGCGCCGGCGATCAGATCACGCTCAGGAATGTCCATCTTGAGACGCTTAAGGCTGACCTATTCTATATTTAACGACTTCGTGATACACTGCAGTTGGCTGAAGAGTATCCAACATGGCTGAGCTCGCGCCTTTTGAGATGCGGCTGGCAACATCGCGCTGACCGCGCTAGTAGATGGACTTTGCAAACGGTGGATCAACTATGAGCCCAGACTTGGTCGCGATACTTGTGTGCCCGGTTACGAAGAGTTCACTGAGATATGATCCGGCGAAACAAGAATTAATATCCAGTTCGGCCGAGCTTGCTTATCCTATCCGAGATGGCGTTCCCATCATGCTTCCAGAAGAGGCGCGGAAACTTGCCGGCGACGAACTAGGCTCCTGAGGCCTCCCTCTCAGTCATGAAGGTGGATTTATTAAGCGATCAGATTCTCCCAGCCTCCTGGCCCGAACCGGATCAGGTTAGGCCGGTCGTCGTCCCCGCCGAGCTGCAGTACCTTTTCGCGATTGAACCCGAGCATGTAGGTCGTCCGCCGCGGTCGACGACGGTTTGATAAACGC
Organism: Tardiphaga sp. OK246; assembly: GCF_900188215.1. NCBI lineage: Bacteria > Pseudomonadati > Pseudomonadota > Alphaproteobacteria > Hyphomicrobiales > Nitrobacteraceae > Tardiphaga > Tardiphaga sp. OK246. Next base: position 67,615 of record NZ_FZOX01000012.1, on the reverse strand, counting down.
GGTGCCCCCAGTACTCGATTTGCAGTCGCTGCTCCCCTGTAGGAGCCGGTGCGGGTGAGCTGGCCGGCGGTCAACGCTGGCCTCCGCCAACCGTATACGATAAAAGATCAAGGATGCTATAGCAAAACTCCAGCATGCGCCCACGCATAGCTCGTGCGCTATCTGGTGGATTCAGCGCGATTTGGCAAATCCCGAAACCGGTGCTTCGATCGAGTATGATCTACCATGATGTGCGGGATAAGCGCGCCGATCCGGGCACGCATCCCGTCGGCCTATAGTCCGTCGGCGATCTTCAGCAGATATCTTCCGTACGAACTTTTGCCGATCAATTTCCCTAGGGCAACCAGTTCATCACTGTTGATCCAGCCTAGATTGAATGCGATTTCTTCTGGACAGCAAATCTTGGATCCCTGCCGCTTTTCGATGACACGAACAAATTCCGCAGCGTCCAGCATATTGTCGGGAGTGCCCGTGTCGAGCCAAGCAAAGCCGCGTCCCATCTTCGTAACGTTTAGTTGGCCGCGTTCGAGATAAACGCGGTTAACGTCGGTGATTTCGAGTTCGCCTCGCGCTGACGGTTTTAGATTGGCCGCAATTTCGACCACGTTCTTGTCGTAAAAATACAGCCCGGTAACGGCCCAATTCGATTGTGGCTGTTGTGGCTTTTCCTCGATCGAAAGAGCGCGATCGGAGGCGTCGAACTTCACGACACCGTAGCTCTGGGGATCGCTGACATGATAGGCGAAAACCGTGGCTCCCTCGGTACGCTTCGAGGCGCCCTTAAGCAAATCCGTGAAATCATGCCCGTAAAATAGGTTATCTCCCAGAACGAGTGCGGAAGATTGCCCGGCGACGAAGTCAGCTCCGATAACGTAGGCTTGTGCCAATCCGTCAGGGCTCGGCTGTTCAGCGTAGCTAAAAGACATTCCCCACTTCGACCCGTCCCCTAGCAGGTACTGAAACTTAGGCAGGTCGATAGGGGTTGAAATAATCAAGATATCGCGGATTCCCGCCATCATCAGCGTGGCAAGCGGATAATAGATCAGCGGCTTATCATAGATAGGCAGCAGCTGCTTCGACGCGGCTATCGTCATCGGATGCAGCCGTGTGCCACTACCACCGGCCAGGATGATGCCTCTGGTAATTGAGCTCATGAGGGTACTCTTTCTTTGAAATCGCGCGCTACAAGCCGTTCAATCGTCGGTGGCAGCGATGCTTGCCACGGCGGAAGGCGAACGTGGTGAGATCGGGCGAGGCGGCTGTTGTCGAGCCTAGAGTTGAGGGGGCGCTTCGCTGGTGTTGGGTAGTCAGAGCTTGGAATGCGGTTGACGCGCGCTGAGGGGCCGCCAATCAAGCGAGATGCGGCGAAGATAGCTTCCGCAAACTCCGCCCAGTTGGTTTCCCCGCTGCTTGTCATATGAAAAACGCCTCTGAGACCCGTTGCCTTAGGCTCCATGACGAGGTTGCGAGCGACGCAAATGACTGTGTCGGCGATGTCGAACGCATTGGTTGGGCTGCCCCATTGGTCGTCAACGACGGACACTTCGTCACGAGTGCTAGCCAGTGAAAGCATGGTTCGCGCAAAATTCTTGCCGAACGGGCTGTAGATCCAGGCGGTACGGAGGATGGCGTGGTTGTTATTGGCCTCAGCGACAGCATGCTCTCCAGCTAGCTTGCTCTGGCCGTAGATGCTGGTCGGCCCGGTTGCGTCCTTCTCCCCATAGGGACGCTCTAGGTGGCCATCGAATACATAGTCCGTTGAGAGATGCACAATCGGCACGCCGAGGCGACGAGATGCATATGCCACTGCGCCGGCACCGAGCCCGTTCACGGTATATGCAATGTCTGGCTCTCGTTCGGCCAGATCAACGGCCGTGTAGGCAGCGGCGCTGATGACGGCATCGGGGAGCGTTGCCTTCAGCGCCGTTTCAATGCCTGCCGGATTTGCGAGATCGATCTCGGGGCGCCCGACCGCGACGACGTCTACGCCCGCAAGAGGACCACGCTCTAGAAGCGCTTGCACCACTTGGCCGTTTCGTCCGGTCACTGCAATCCGCATTGCGTCACTCGAAATGGACGGGAAGTTTTTTGAAAAAAGGTTGCCGCCTGTCCTTGTCCGACAATACCGCAGAGGTCGTCGATACCGGCCAATCGATAGCGAGATCTGGATCGTCCCAGGCAAGGCCCAAATCGTGTTCGGCCGAGTAAAAATTCGTCACTTTGTAGAGGACATAGGTGTTGGGTTCGAGCGTGCAGAATCCATGCGCAAATCCGACTGGGACCAGCAACTGTTTGCCATTCTCGGCCGATAGCGTCTCCGAAATCCACTTTCCATAAGTCGGAGAGGAGCGTCTGAGGTCGACGGCGACATCCAAAATGCTGCCACGCAGGACGCGCACGAGTTTGTCCTGCGCTGCCGGATGGCTTTGAAAATGTAAACCGCGAACTGTACCGGTATCCCTTGAGAGGGATTGGTTGTCCTGCACGAAGTCTTGATCGATACCATGTTCACGGAAACGCTGGCGATTATAAGTCTCGGTGAAAATGCCCCGTGCGTCCGCGAAAGACCTCGGAATGAGGATCTTTATATCCTCGATCGCCGCTGGTGTGACGGTTAGCATGATCTGTCCTTGAAATGCCCGTGAGGCTTTAAACCGCAACGCCCAACCGCTCTCCGCGATAGATGCCGGATCGCACTCTCTCCCACCAATGCGGGTTGTCGAGATACCATTTGACGGTCTGCCGGAGTCCACTCTCGAAGCTATGACGAGGTCTCCAGCCAAGCTCGCGTGCGATCTTGGCCGCATCTATGGCATAACGTGCGTCGTGGCCGGGACGGTCTGTTACGAATGTGACGAGTTTCTCGCGCGGACCAATTGCGTCATTCGGAGCGAATTCGTCGACCAACGCGCAGATGGCTCGGACGACCGAGATGTTCGTGTGCTCGTTGTGTCCGCCGATATTGTAGCTTTCGCCCAATGTCCCGTATTCTGCGACCTGCATCAGGGCCTCGGCATGATCTTCCACGTGCAGCCAGTCGCGAATGTTTTCGCCACTGCCATAGACGGGAAGCGGCTTTCCCTCGAGTGCATTGATGATTGTGAGCGGGATCAGCTTTTCGGGGAAATGATACGGCCCGTAATTGTTGGAGCAATTCGTCATCACAACAGGCAAACCATAGGTGTGGTGCCATGCGCGGACGAGATGATCGGATGCCGCTTTTGAGGCGGAATAGGGGGAGTTCGGCTGATACGCGGAGTCTTCGTAGAAGAAGCCGGTCGGTCCGAGCGAGCCGAACACCTCATCCGTTGAGATATGATGGAAGCGAAAATCTGCCTTGCGTTCAGGCGGGATGCCTCGCCAGTGCTCGAGCGCGGCCTGCAGGAGCGCATAGGTGCCGACGATATTGGTCTGGATGAACTCCCCTGGGCCGTCGATGGATCGATCGACATGACTCTCAGCGGCCAGATGCATTACGACGTCGGGTGAAAACTCCCGAAAGATACGCTTCATCGCAGCTAAGTCGACGATGTCAGCGCGTTCGAATGCGTAGCGGGAATCGGACGACACGGAACTCAAAGATTCAAGATTCCCGGCATAAGTCAGCTTGTCCACTACGACCACCATGTAGGGGGTCGTCTTGATGAGGTGACGCACAACGGCAGATCCAATGAAGCCTGCACCGCCTGTTATCAGAAATCGTTTCGTCATCACCGGGTGCCCGTGCTCGGAATACAGTCATCGTCATTGGCTAGAAGCAAGATCATGCGAATAGCGCCGCTTTCGGATAGAGTTGCTTACTGCCCTCGGGTCGGAATGCCAAGTCGCTACACGGGCGGTCATCTGCCCGAGGCGATCTGATCGAATCCGGCAACCTATGATAAGGCCTGTCCTACCCGAAGCTGGAAATGCTGCGATAGACGGTGCCGGGAGCGACCGCGCGGAGATTCTCGCAGTCGGCACCCAATTGGCCGAGATGCTCGAACTACGCCTGCCTTCCAGATCAAACCTCGAAAACGATAAGTATCTGATGTTATGTTTGTTTTCAGCATTCGTTTGTTTAGATGCAGGTTCTGAAAGTCCGAGCCATCTCGGGAGTCTCCGAGCTTCATATCACGGGCGTGTCGACGCTCTTGTTTGCGGGTTGGCGGAGGTTTTTGCAATCATAGGTTGATTTGAGGTGTGGGGCGTGCAGGCTTGAGCATTCGATCTCAGGCATTTATGTATTTTGGCCGATGTCAAAATGCGTCGCCATTGCCTTCGGTACATCGTGACCGGCAAATGCGCAGGGCGATCTCAGCTGAGGACGGCTGTCTTCGCGGAAAGCTCTAGCGCTGGGTTGATGGAAATGCAGAAGAGCTTGGTGATTGGTGCTTCCGGTATTGTGGGCGGCTATATTGTGGAGCAACTTGTTTGCTCGGGCCAGCGTCCGCAGGCGCTTTCGCGCGATTTGCGGCAGAGCGATCATGTTGACTGGTTGCAGGGGGATTTGACCGATCCGGCCGCGCTGAGGATTGGTGCGGTCGATCATCTCTATTGCACCGCCGAGATAGGTCTGTTGGCGGATGCTCTGCCACACGTCGCGATGCCGTCGTTGAAGCGTGTGGTGGCTTTCACGTCGACCAGCATTGTGACGAAGATCGATTCGAAGATCGCTTCCGAGCGAGTAATGTTGCGACGCTTGTCGGACGGCGAGCGTCGCTTGGGCGTGGTTTGTGCGCAACTTGGCATCGGCTGGACCATCCTGAGACCCACGGTGATCTATGCGGAAGGCCGGGACGGCAATGTCTCACGTTTGGCACGTCTCATTCAGCGTGTCGGATTCCTGCCGCTCATGGGGAATGGTGCGGGATTGAGGCAGCCTGTTCATGCGGAAGATCTTGCGATGGGTGCCATTGCCGCGGCGGCAAGCGATGCGGCCGTAAACAAGACTTATGCCCTGCCGGGAGGCGAAGTAATTAGTTATCGCGAGATGGCTGGGCGGATCTTCGACGCGCTTGGCAAGCCCCGCCGGATCGTATCGGCTCCGCCGACGGTTTGGCGGGTGGCTTTCGGTCTGGCTAAGCCGTTTTTTCCGCAGGCCAATGTGGCTATGGGCACCCGGATGTCGAAAGACATGGTGTTCGATCCCGGCCCCGCGACCAATGACTTCGGGTGGGCCCCGCGCAAGTTTCGCCCCCAGTTTGACTTGAGGGGCTAAAGCGACCAACCGGTGGATTTTCAGCACACAGTAAATGGTCTAAGAAACCGGCCTTCAGCGACAAATGGCGCTGCAGCCACTTCATTCGGGAATATCGACAATTGTCACTGTCTCCAAGCCTGAAAGTTGTCATCCTTTTAGCGACCAGAAATGGGGCGCGGTATCTGCCAGAGCAACTCGAATCTTATCGAGTTCAAAGCCACCAGAATTGGGAATTGCTAGTTTCTGACGATGGCTCAACAGACGAGACAGTCCAGATCATCGAAAAATTTGCTCAAAGCGTGCCCCAAAAAGTGGCGCTGTGCGAAGGACCCCGGAAAGGCTTCTGGCAGAACTTTATGTCGACCGTGCACTGCGACGAGATTGACGGCGATCTTTTCGCGTTTAGCGATCAGGACGACGTTTGGTTCGCCGAAAAGCTAGAGCGAGCCGTCATGTGGATCGCCGCGCAGCAGACCGATCAGCCGCTTCTTTATTTCTCGAGAACAGAAATAATCGATCAGCAAGGGAATCCTACGGGACTTTCGCCGCTCTTTGAGCGGCGCCCCTCCTTTCGCAACGCGCTTGTGCAGAATATCGGTGGCGGTAACACCATGGTCTTCAACCTGCGTGCCCGTGACGCGCTGCGGCAGGTTCCACAAGATGTTCAGATCGTATCGCACGATTGGTGGACCTATCAGGTCATCGCTGGCATCGGTGGAACGATACACTATGACCCGCTGCCGAGCCTTGGCTACCGGCAGCACGGCGAGAATATCGTAGGTTCCAATTCCGGAGCGCGCGCGCGTTTTTTTCGCATAGCTGCGCTCGCCAAGGGGCAACTTGCCAGTTGGAACGATATAAATATCAGCGCTCTCAATAACATACGTGGCCTGCTGACGCCTTCAAATGCTCAAGCGCTTGATTGGTTTGCGTCTTCGCGCAAAGCAATTTTGCCGGTTCGGCTGTATCGGCTCTGGCGGTCCGGCGTTTATCGGCAAAGCTTCCCTCAAAATCTGGGACTTCTGGTCGGTGCCATGATCTCGCGGCTGTAAAGGCAATTGATTCAACCCGAGTATTTTCGTCGTTTTACGCTCGCAGGCGAATTGCAATCCGGATCCCTGACCGGGGCGCGAGGCATTGTGGTGGCAGAATGCCTTTGCACCTCGACCGAAGAGAGGTTGCGAGATAGTGAGGACAAGGTTGCAAGAAATGGAAGGACCGAACGCTTTCAACTGGTTACAGGGTTGAAATGCGTGACCGGATCGCGTTTTTGTAGAAGCGGCGGAACAAGCGTGGTCAGTCAGAGGGATTGACGATATCCGAATGTAGGGCAGGCCCGTGAAAGCGTCAGTTATTATTCCTACCAAGAATGCGGGTCCCGGCTTTGCGGGGGTCTTGCAGGCCGTGCTGACCCAGCAATGCCCGTGGCCCTATGAAGTTATCGTAATCGATTCCGGATCGACCGACGGCACGTTGGATTTATGCCGCGAGTCTCATGTACGTCTTCTGCAGATCGAACCAGCGTCGTTCGGGCATGGACGAACCCGGAATTTGGCGATCGAGCATGCTTGCGGCGAATTCGTCGCGCTTCTGACGCATGATGCGCTGCCGGCGAGCCGACATTGGCTTGCCCGTCTTGTCGATGCCACCGATGCCGAGCCTGACATCGCCGGGACGTTTGGCAGGCACCTAGCATATCCTTCGGCCGACCCTTATACGCAACGCGACCTAGATTGGCATTTCGACAATTTCGCCGCCATGCCGAAAGTGGTGCGGCTGGACGATCGATCCCGGTACGAAGTCGATGTCGCCTATCGACAGATGTTGCACTTTTTCTCCGACAACAATGCATGCGTGCGACGAAACGTCTGGGAACGTTACCCATATCCGGATGTCTCGTTTGCCGAAGATCAAATCTGGGCGCAAACCGTCATCGAAGCGGGATATGCGAAGGCTTATGCGGACGATGCTGCAGTTTTCCACTCGCACCAATATTCCGTCCAGGAAATCGGACGCCGCTCATTCGACGAGTCCGCAGCCTTTGCACGGCTGTTCGGCTATAATCTTTGCCCAACGATCGCGACAGCGGTGCTCAGGACAGTTCACGCAACGGCACGTGATCTGATGTGGTCGATTCAGCGGAAAGAGGTCATTCCGCATCTCTATTGGATGGCGCGTTCCCCGTTCGCAAACTTCGCACGGCAACTTGGGCACTATTCCGGAGCGCATGAGCGCAACATTCCCGCCTCGGTTATTGATCGGGTATCGCTTGATGGGGCGCTCAAGAGCGGTAAATCGTTTCGGCGGACCAAATAATGTTGGCGCGCTATCTTTCCGCGTTAAGGCGCTATCGCCGCCAACTCTCTGCGAAAGAATTTCTCACATTCGTGGTGCGAAAAACCGGCAAGAAAATCATGAGCGTTTGGTCGTCACGTCGCCTTGACGTTGCAATCTCTCACGATTTCGTGGAGCCAAGACCTTACTACCCATCGAGTCTTGACGGACCTCTGCCCAACACCATTAACTGGGTCGTGCCGGATTTCAGCATCGGGTCTGGCGGTCACATCAATATCTTTCGTCTCGTTGGCCTGTGCGAACGGGCTGGCTACACATGCAGGATCATCATTGATGGACGCACCGAGCGCACATCAGTCGCAAGTACGCGAAAGCTGATCTGCAAGCACTTTTCATGCGTCGAAGCTGAAGTATTTTTGGGGATGCAGAATTCGCCGCCCGCGATGATTACTGTCGCAACCAGTTGGTCGACAGCCTATGCCGTCAGAGATTTTCAAGGCACTCACCTGCGAGCCTATTTCGTGCAAGACTATGAGCCATTTTTTTATCCCCATGGTAGCGATTATCTTCTCGCCGAGAACACCTACAATATGAACTTCTTCGGCATCACCGCCGGAGACTGGCTGGCAAACCTGCTTGCTTCTCAACACGGAATGGAAACGGTGAGCATGGGATTCTCCTATGACAGGAATCTCTATCGTCAGCTGCCAAGAATGGATAGCTCAGTTCGCCGCGTCTTCTTCTATGCGCGTCCAGCGACGCCGCGGCGCGGATTCGAGCTTGGTCTGCTCGCACTCCAACGTGTTTCCAAGGCGCTCCCGAATGTTGAGTTCGTACTCGCGGGTGGAGAAACCGACTCATACGACGTCAGGATTCCTCATCGCAACGTTGGGAATGTTCCGCTCGCAAAGCTTGCAGATGTCTACAGCCAATGCGACGTGGCATTGGTCATCTCCGCCACAAATCTCTCGCTGCTGCCTTTAGAGTTGATGGCGTGTGGTTGCGTCGTCGTAAGCAATCGGGGGGGCAACACCGAGTGGCTTCTTTCCGGGGACAACTCGATTTTGACGGACGCGACGCCATCCGCGCTAGCTGACGGCATCATCCAGGTGTTGGTGAACGATGAGCTGCGCGTCTCGCTTGCGGCGAAAGGGAAGCGTTTTTGCGAAAGCACCAGTTGGGACATAGAAGCCAGTAAGGTCATCGAGGCCTTCAACTTGCTGCAGCAGAGAAGCAGACTAGCTGGAGTTCAACCTCAATGAAGCGCTTTCTGGTGGTCGGTGGTGCGGGCTTCATCGGTTCGAGCTTGATTGAGCAGCTGGTTTGCCTTGGCCACGACGTGCGTGCTGTGGACCGGCCCGTGAAAAGTTCGCCACTGCCGGCTATGATACTCCGAAGTGTCGAATGGCTAGAAGGGGATTTTACTGATGTTGACTTCATCGCGCGAGCGGTCAAAGACCGAGATGTCGTGTTCCATCTAGCCAGCACGACATTGCCGAAATCCTCCAATGATGATCCGGTTTACGATATACGCACCAACATCGTGGGCACCGTGCAGCTTCTGGACGTCGCGACAAGGGCAGGTGTCGGCAAAGTCATTTTTCCGTCGTCCGGTGGCACTGTGTATGGCAATCCGATGGCGTTGCCGATCCGCGAAGCGCATCCGACAAACCCGATCTCGTCCTATGGGATCACCAAGCTCACTATCGAAAAGTATCTGGAGTTTTTTCGTCAGGAGCGAGGGCTTGACTACACGGCTTTGCGCCTGGCCAACCCGTACGGACACTACCACAATGCGGGTAGCGCTCAGGGGGCAGTCGGCGTCTTTCTCAGTCGGGCAATGGCTGGACAGCCGATTGAAATCTGGGGCGACGGCGAGGTGGTAAGAGATTACATCTATATTTCGGATGTGATTGACGCGATGATCGCGTCAATCACATATCAGGCCGGCGCTCGCGTATTCAATTTGGGCAGCGGGATGGGGAAGTCGCTGAATGAGGTAGTCGCCGCGGTTCAGCGCGCCACCGGCCGTACCGTCGCGGTCAACTTCCTTCCTAAGCGATCTGTCGACGTGCAGGCCAATATTCTCGACATCAGCCTGATCGGCGAGGAAATGAAGTGGAAGCCCACTGTGTCGTTCGATCAGGGGGTCGCGCTTCTCTTCGATCAATTTCAAAGATCACCTCATGTGTCCCGGTTCGAGTGAACTGATCCGCCATCAACTGAAACATATGACTTTCGAACATTGGTCAAGAATGACTTCTGCTTCTCGCTCCTGCGTTGTTGCGACCACCGGCACGATCCTAGTGTTAATGCTGCCAACCGTGCTCTGGATTTTCAACGATCTCACTGTTTGGCCATGGGATCAGGCGTGGTACGGTCAGGTAACCATGGCTCTGGCCAACTCCGTTCCGCATGGTGCCGATCGATGGATGCGCACCATGATTTCGGCCATGCCATCGAAGCCCCCGCTGCTTCCCTGGCTGGCCCAAGTGTCAGTTCCATTCTCTGATCTGGTGGGGTCACCTGAACGCGCATTTTTGCTTGTAAATGCATGTATCAGTGCGGCAACGCTGGCGGTCGTCTTCTCCACGGTCATGCGTCTGAGCGCTGGAGTTCTAGCGGCCATTGCAGCTGTCCTTGCTTGTGGTGGGGCCTCACTATTCATCGGGATGAGCCACGAATTCGTTGTCGAGCCTTTGCAGGCGTTGCTGATTGCCGTGCTAATGCGAATTTCGTTGGACGCCGACGTCGTGCCACTGCGTCGGCTGCTTGCTGGGCTGGTCATTGTTGTCGCGTTGGCCATGTTGGCCAAGACGACCAGCGCTGGGTTCATTTTGCCGTTCTTGTTCTACATTGTTCTGGTCAAGCTTGTTGTCGATCGGCCTCTCCCGCAACCGTTCACCTTCGCCGATCTCGTTCTGTTTGCCGCCGCCCTCGGCGCTGCAGGGGCCGCACTTCTCGTCTACGTGGCGAATTGGAACGAGATGGTGGGACATTTTCGCAATGCCACGTCCGCCGAGATCGCAATCCAGTACGGATCCATTGGCGCGTTTGGGCCGAAGATAAAGTTCTGGTTCGTCGCACTGCTTCAAGCGGTATCGCCATGGACTTTACCTCTTGGCGTGGCAATGATCGCTATCCCGGTCGCGCTTGTTGCCGCAGCCGCTCGCACGCTCGGCGTTCCGCCACGGCAGTGGTTGTTCAGCGCAGTGCAGTCGCGCACTTTGTTCGCATTCTGTCTATTCGGCACGCTGTCGGCAGGTTTGGTGAGCTATGCGAACCAGATCAATGAGGAAACTCGTTTCCTCAATCCGATGCTGCCGATTCTGAGTGTTTCTTTCAGCTTTACTTTGAAGCAGTTCGGGTCCCGATGGCTTTCGTTCGCGGCGATCGCGTTCTTTGCCGCTAACGCGATTGCGGGACATCTTCACGCCCTCGGATTGATCGACTTGGGTCCGACACGTTCTGTTTGGCTAAAATCCTATCGGATCGAGACGGCATCGGTTGATCGGCTATCGAAGGCCGTGGCACTCACGTGCGATCATTCCCGGCCTCCGCGATACAATATCGTCGGCGTCGAGTTGCCCGACTTCAACGCCAATTCGGCTGCGTTCTATGGCGAGAAATTGCGACCGCGCGGTCCGTATGAATGTTATTATACTTCGCTCGGATATGCAGAAAAGAATGTCGATACCGCGATTAAGCGTATCGCCGATCTGAATGCTCAATATTTCATTACGCTGCCGCATGCGTTGATCCCCAGCGTTGAAACCAACTTTCTCAACATCGTTGACCGTCCAGCCGCGGACTGGGTATCCAGCAGCGACCAGTTCCAGCGCGTCACGGAAAGCGGCGATCAGGTCGTCGTTTATCGTCGGGGGCCATGATGGCCGTGCCGAAGGGGGCCAGCCGTGTTGTTACGTGCAGACTCGTTAACAGGTCAGTATGCGGCGCGAACGGAAGTGTATTTAAATCGCCGAGCGAATTTGCTTCCAAACTCGACGTTGGACGACGTGGAAATGGCGTTGGAGTTTTCAATGATACCGCATGACCGGCTGTCCCGAATTCTGGATGATATCGTTCGGAGTTTATCGCGTCAGGCGATCGAGATTGAAACTGTGCTGGTGCTTGGCGGGGGGGATTCCGCTTCGGTTTCATCGCAATTATGGAGGAAGGAGACACAGGAGACGGCTCCATGGAGGATGGAGGCAAGCGCGCTGGAGGTGAAGACACGTCTCGATGCGCCATTAATTGGTCAAAGCGATGATACTCGCTCGGATTGCGTGCTTCTTCACATTGAGCTCTGCACTAAAGAGTTCATCGGCGGACTTCGCTCTCTGTCCGCAAACCATTTTGCCGTTCACGCCAACCAGGACGGCTTGTCGGATCGCGCAATCCAGAAACTGGTAAAGCTCGCATTCGATGTGGGTTTTATTGCTCTTGCAGGTGACTGGGCCCAATACAAGACCGTCGTATTTCTGCGATCTGAACGGATTGTGGACCTAAGCGGAATTGGTGGACCTGAATTTGGGCGGGTCAGTATGTCGACCCTCGGTCGGAACGGTCGATTCGCCAATCAGCTATTCCAGCACATCTACATCCGCTTCTATGCGCTCAGACACAGTCTGGTTGCTTCCCATCCGAACTGGATCGGCGAGGTGATGTACGGGTTGCCCAGCCCGCCCGCCATCACGGAGGCGAAACTACCCGAACTCCGCTTTTATGCATTCGACAACGATGATCTCTATCTTTGGCGCATGCAGGAGGCAGTCTACGACGTCGACTTGTGGGGGTACTTTCAGGAGACGCCGGAGTGCTGGCAACCGCATCGCGCGCTTCTCAGACGCATGCATTCGCTCGCCGAGCTGTATCGGGCCCCGGTCAGGCAGGCAATCGAAAGGATGACCGACGATGGCCGCCGGCCACTTGTCGCGTTACATGTGCGACGCGGGGACTATCTGCAGCTCCATCAAGAGGGACTGCCTTGGTATCGCTTAGTGCCTGAGGAGTGGTATGCCGCCTGGCTGGATCGGCTTTTGCCATCGCTACGGGATCCGGTCGTCTTCATTGCGACGGACGACGTGGATCTGATCTCCGCTAAATTTGCCCAGTATCATCCCGTATATGCCCGTGATCTCGATCTGCCCGATACGCTACAGACGTTTATGTTCGACTTCGAAGTCCTTCGGCAGGCAGGCTATCTCGCCATTTGCAACAGCAGTTTTTCACGCTTTGCCGCGATCCTCGCAGAGGATTCGCAGCGCTGCGTCGCTCCCGAGTTGAGAGTGGGGGCATTCGTTCCATACCAGCCTTGGACCGATCAGCAGTTTTGGTCGCGGTTCGAAGAGGGGGAGAAGGCTAGTCCGTCATTCGGTTATGGCCGCCAAAGCGCGGCCGCGCGCGGCATCATGCTGCGCCAGGAACGCGGCAAGTCCAACGCTGCGCTTGAAGATTATGAAAGAATTCGACTGTCGTTGGTCGAAGCTTACGAGGCCGGGCAGGCGCGGGCGAGCAAGGCGGAAGAACGAGCACGACAGGAGGCAGATCGCGCCGCTGCTGCGGAACAACGGGCATTTTTCCCCGAGCGAATGAATTTGCGCTCCATCGTGAGAGGATCGCTAAGAGCGATGGCAAGAGTTGTATTTCTGACTCTAGCCGCGCTGATGCGAAAGGTGAGCGCATGGATGGCACCGCGTTTTCCGGGCTTGTCCGGGCGTCTTGGAGGCGGCGTGCGCCTCCTCGAGCAGCGGCGCTATCGTGAATTTCTGGGCGGGTCGAAGCGCGGATTGAAATGGTTGGTTCGCAGGGTAGCCGGTCGAATCGGTGCCGGTCTCGGTGGACGCGTGCCTACGTACCGTGCGTGTTTCTCCGAAGCTGTCCCCCGTCAGAGAATTCTGTCGCCAAAGATTCGCCTCTTGCATGGATATGGTTGCGAAAATACGAAAGCAGCATTGAGCCGGCAATCCATTGTTCTCGATTTCGCGTCGGGCTATGGTGCGGTGGACGCAGTCGAGGTACTGTTCGCGTCGGAAGCTGATTTTGTCTGTATTGTCGCCGACGGTGCCGTGCTCGACACGACAGCCCTGGAAGTTGCTGTCGCGCTGTCGATCAGTGCTTCGATCCGGCCTGGCATCGTGTGCTTGTCCGCTCACGAGTCCGGAGCGTCTGCTGCCGTAGCCGGTTCGCGCGCCATCGGTGCGGTCGTTCTGCCATCCGACCTGCTCAATGCCGTGTTACCGAACATCGCGCATCCGCCAAGGCCGGGTAACCTTCTGAAGGATTTGCCGGCTGTGCACCGCGAACTCGCGAAGAGAAATGGCGAGGTGATCCTGCCTGGCCTTGTAGATTTGCTTGGCGGTCGGCAACCGCTGTTCGTCGTGCACGATTTCTCGCGCGAAGTACCTCGAGAACACCTGCTGACGCGCGCGGGAAGCGCCGACGCTGCCCGAGATCTTGCTCAGACGTTGGCGAGCATTCGACGTAGGCCTGAGCTGCAGGCGCGAGCCAAGCTGCTCGTAGTAGTTCCGTGGTTGCCGAGGGGGGGCTCAGAAGTATTGCTGCTCGACATCCTCACAAGCCTCGCTTCGGCTTGGTCGATTCACCTTGTGACCACGTTGGCGGACGAGCATGTGATGAGCAACGCATTTCTTGAGGTCGTGGCGGATGTCTACCATCTCGGGAACGTGTTCGATTCAATCAGAATAAAGGCATTCGTTTCCGGCCTGATCGCCGCCTTGCAGCCGGCTGTAGTTCTCTCGAGCAATTCCTCACTGCATTACGATCTCTTGCCCGAGTTGAAGGCGATGAACCCGCTGATTCATTTCATCGACGTGATACATAACGATCTGCCCGAAGGACACATCGCTTCCGCGCAGATGGCGTCGAGCGCACTGACCAAGCATATTGCGATCAGCCGCAGGGTGGCTCAATCATTAACGGCGCGTGGGGTCCCCGCCGATCGAATTGCTCTGATTGAGAATGGCGTTGATACGTCGTTGTTCAAGCCGGAAGGAAGTATATCATCTGCATGCGTCGAACCGAAGGCTGCTGCTAAAAGGCTAAAGCTTCTGTTTATCGGCCGCTTCAGTCCGGAAAAGCGACCGATGGCGTTTCTCGATGTCGTAGCCCATCTGAGCAGTCATCATCCGGTAGAGGCCAAGATGGTGGGCCACGGACCGCAAGGCGATCTCGTCAGGCAGCGCATCAAAGATGCCGGCCTCAGCGTGACATTGCTGGACGAGTATCCACGAAGTAATCTGGCGGACCTTTACAGGACGGCGGACATTCTTGTGCTTACATCGACTGTCGAGGGAATGCCGTTGGTCGCGCTGGAAGCTCTGGCTGCCGGATGTCCGGTCGCGGCCACAGATGTTGGAGATTTACGTCGCATTATCGTTCCTGGCTCGAATGGCTTCCTGGTACCCGTAGAGCAACCCGAACTGATAGGGAACGTCCTCGCCGACTTTGTGGGACAGGCGGAGGGGGGGCTATGGTCGCTTCGTGAGAAAGCGCGGGCCTCGGTGATCGAGGCAGGGATGGATTACGATACGATGATTGGCAAATATTCCAGTCTCTTCTCAAGCTTGCTGGTGCGCCAATGAATCGGCCTGTATCTCTTGAACGGCTCGATGTTTCCTTCGTTGTCAATATTCATGCCGGACATCGCTACCTTTGGCGTACGATGCAATCGCTTGAGGCCGCGGCAATCTACGCTCGATCGGAAAGGCTGCGCATTGAGCTGCTTTTCGTCTTGGACAGATCGCCTTTGCCTACAAAAAGTTGGATCCGCGCCTACCGGACGGACTTGTTCGACCGAGTTCGGATTGAGGAGGTCGATAATGGATCGCTCGGGCTTTCCCGTCAGGCTGGACTGCTGCTGGCTGGCGCCGAATATATTCAGTTCTGCGACGAGGACGATCTGATCTCATCAAATGTGACATTGGTGAGTTATCGCGTAGCGCAAGCTGCCGGTCCGCGCAGCCTCGTCATTCCCGAGTTTCTCTTCGCATTCGGTGCGCAGGCCTATCTGGCTCACTATGCGTCGTCTGATCACGTGCCTAAACTCTCCATCATCGCTCAGCATCCATTTGTCTCCAGATTGTTCGTCCACCATTCCATCGTAGAGACTCTCGCATATGACGATGTTCCGCTTGGAAGTGGCTATGCCTACGAAGACTGGCATTTTAACTCGATCGCTCTCGCACGCGGATTCACGTTCGAGATTGCACCGGCCACCGTCATCTATTACCGGCAGAGAGCTAAAAGCCTCTTACAAAATATGAATGCAAGTTCGGTCGGGCTGCCGCCTCCAAGTCCTCTGTACGAACCGATGACGTTCATCGTCACTTGCAGGGATGATTTTCATCGGCTGCAGCTCGGAGAACTGCCAGCTTTTGATCCGAAGGCGATGCTCGACCGTTTTGTCGCAGACGCGGATATTCTCGATGCAACGCTCGCTGCTCACGAGATCGATGCAGCCATTGTTGTTGACACGCTGAAGGAGGCTCCACTCCTATCCAATCTTGTCGGGGATTTTACGCTGGGGCAGGCTTACTTCAAAGCCTGCAAACAAATTCTTGCCGAAAAGTTCGACGTGGTCATCTTGTGCGAGACGCCGGATGCCTATGCTCGTTCGGGAACCCTCGATGCGACATTCACGCGTGGCAGCGGAGCAGGGTCCATGCTTGTGCTTCTGGACGGCGGGCCGCACGATCGGTCGAGCCTGTATTACCTGCCACCATGCGCTGTTGCTATCGATCTCCGGTCTCTGGAGCCCGGTCTGTCAGACATGCAAGTTGACATCGTCGCTCTGCGACTAATCGAGGCTGCCGCACCGCAGGCTGATATTCATCTGTCGGCGTCAAGGTTTGGCTCTCGATTCGTTCGCAAATTCGCGGCGCTGCTCGCAGACGTGGATTTCATATTTCACTGTTCGCCGACCGACGGAGACGGCCGGTCTGAAATCATGCGCGGCCATGAGTTCAACTTCATTTCCGAGTTTGGAGACGACATCGACTGGATCGTCTGCGCCGACGCTGCGGCAATCAAGACGTATAGAAGCCGACTGGATTGGTTGAATGCCAAACTGATCCGGAAGGAGGATTTATCGCAACGCGCTCGCAGATTGACAGCACTAGGCCCGCCAACGACGAAATGATCAATTCGTGGAGTGTGTACTGGTCGGTACGCCAAACGCCATTAAGCGGCAGCGTGGCCGTCTCTAGATGTCAGCGTGTCCTTTTCGATGACGATGAGCATACGGAAACCCAGCCAACGGCCGAGGGCTCTCTCCAGGCATTTTTCGAAGGAAAGGCCGGCCTTGGCTCCGTTGATGGAGATCAACGACCACTTCTTGAAACCGCCGCTGAGTGGGTAGACGAAGAAGGAAAACCAATGCGTATTCGCAATACGCAGGCTGGGAAATAATTGAGCCATTTGCTTGCGAAAACGACCAGCGAGCAGGGTCGGAATAGCTTGGTTGGAGTCGTAGGCATTGCGCTTAGGGTCTGGCGTCCCATTCACCAAAGGGGTTGCGCTCATATCAACGGGCTCGTGATGAATGAACTTGTAGAAAAGCCAACTTCCCCATGTGATGGCAGGTTCGACGAGAACAATGCGCCCCCCGGGACGCAGGGTGCGCTGCGCTTCGGCAAGAAAAAGAGCCGGAAATTCAAGATGATGCAAAACATCAAGCATCACGATATTGTCGAACGATTGGTCGCAGAACGGCAGCTTCTGCGCATCGGCAACAACATCGAGCCAATCGGCATACTGGATGTCCGACGAGATCACGTCGCGAAAGGCCTCTTTGAGATTACCCGCACCGCCCCCGATTTCGAGCGTTGTGCCAACCCTGCATGACGCAACGATGCGTTCGAAAATATCTCCGTACACCAGCCTGAGTACAGGCTTGTCCATCCACGTCGCGCGATAACCTTTTAAAGCCGTCTTCAAGACGATTAAAGTCCCGTTGAAAGAGTGAGAGGTCAATGGTCGGATGCTCGAACGAGTATCACGGATGAGGGCGTGGTGATAGGATAAATCGATCAACGACGTATCGGATACTCCGTGGCGGTCGGTCTGAGGACTGAGCAGATCAAGTCCGCCAGCTATACTCTCGATCGTCATTTTTCGCGGCTGACAAGACGGTCAATGGCTCCTCTCGGGGGCATCGGCCTGTGCATTTCACAGCCATTGAGACAGCGCATCGGGCGGGCTATGAGCTAGGATGGCAAAGGCTGGCTGAAAGTGATAGTGAACTCTTCTCCACAACGAAACGTGACTGAATCGGGCCGCGGACAGCTGATTCGTGCGAGCCTAATGCTTGCGAGAACGCTGCGTCGACTTGTACGCGCAGTCGCGCGTCCGCTGCTGCGCGCACTGGGATGGCGCGGCGCACAACTTAGGGGCGTGAATGGGCAGGGCGAGCGAATCATCGCGGAGATACGCGAGATACATGCGCGTTACGTCAAACTCGCCAGCGATGCGGTTCGGTTGATCGCGGCGCGACGTCCATCGCGGCGCGGCGCACCGATCTCGCGGGGGGTTTGCATCGTTCGCACGCAGGGGCGCCGGATCGATCTCATGGCTGAGGCAATCGCCTCGGTGGAAGTGCAGAGCGTTCCGATGCAAGTTCTGCTAGTGACGCACGGTAACAACGAAGCATTTTCCCGGGTAAAGGCTTGGCAGCAATCGAGTGGATCGTCGGCCATTTGTCTTCATGCGGGAGTCGCGGGCCGTCGTCGGGGTTACCCAGCAAATGTCGGACTGGATTATATCTCCCAGCATGCCCAGGAGTTTGATTTTCTGTGCTTCCTGGATGACGATGACATCCTCTATCCGTACTTCGCGAGCCGTATGGCTGAGGTCCTGGATCTTTGCGATGCGGATCTTGTCTATGCCCAGGCCAATCAGCGTGACGCTTGGCAAGCTCCGAAGCAAGGGGGGAATCTCCTGCCTCCAATGTGCTTGCTCGGCGGAAACTTCATCGTGATGAACTCCTTTGCCTTGCGGGTTGAAGCTTGGGTTGAGTCCCAGGTGTTTTTCTCGGAGGAGATGGAGTATTTGGAGGATTGGCATTTCCTGTTGAAGCTGCTCGATCGCGGTGTCGTCTTCGAGCCTCTATTTGAAACGCTTAGCGAATATAGATTGCTCGGCGACGGAAATGCGTCAGTCAAGAAATTGCCGCTGCTTTATTCGGCCGGTATCCACCGTATTGAGGCGGCATGTTTTGAACTGCTGAGCAGCAGCGATGCATCAAACTTTTACGCCGACGTCAGTCATTTTGATTTTTCGTCCCGAGAGCCGTTGACCTCCGGCGAGGTGGCGGTCATCGAAGGTGCTCGGAAGAAGTTCGAGATGGCTCGTCGGACGTTGAAGCCAGCGGCGTTGCCGCCCGAGGGGGCATAGCGATGACGTCACCGTTGAGGTCGCTCGACATTTCCGTATTGATGCCGGTCTATATCCGGGAGCCGACCCGCAAGATAATTGATCTCCTCGATCGTGCCGTCGAGTCTGTTGCCGAACAGAAATATCCCGGGGAAGCGGAAATTCTCATCGTTGATGATGGAAGTTCGACTCCCGTTCAAGAGCTTTTAGCGGGCCATGAGCGTCGCATTCCGTTGCGCTTCGTTCGCTACGTGCGGAACAACGGTCTGGTGTACGCCCTCAATGCCGGGTTGAACGCCGCCAGATACGGTTTGATTGCGCGGATGGATGCAGACGATTGCTGGGCTGCTCACAAGATAGAACAGCAGATCGATCGCCTGGTCGCGGATCCCGACCTCACTGTCGTGGGGACAGGTATGAGGCGCGTATTCGAGGACGGTTCGCCGACCGAGGATCACATCCGTCCGGATGGGTGGTCTCCTCTCCTAAAATTCTTTGTGGACTGCGGATGCCCATTTCCGCATGCCAGCATATTGGCCAGAAGCGATATATATCGTCTCCTCGGTGGATATTCGCATTCAGAGCGCGTCTCGCATTGCGAGGACTATGCGCTCTGGGGGATCTGGCTTCGTTTTTTTAAGCCGGCAATGATAGAGCTTCCGCTTCACATCTATACCGTATCGGCCGACTCTGTTTCATCGCGGCATCTGGCCCAGCAGCAAAAGGCGACCGGACGGATCAACTCCGCATTCGCATCGCTGCGCGTAGTCGATACCGTGCCGGATGAAATGTCGAGTCTGGCGGACATTCTCGGCATCTCCCTCCTTCAAGCCGGCGTTTTATGCTATCGGCTCTGGCATCTTAAGATCGCAACCTGCTTGCCGGAAGCCGCTCTCGCCCCGCTGCAGAAGATGCTGACCGATCGCGATGTCGCGTCATCACCTTCGGGAGGAATCGTTGCCGTTTCCCGGATCCTCGGCGCCTTCGGATCAGTTGAAGATAGGGGAGGCGTTCCGATACAGGTGAGACCACGCCTGACATAGCGTAGACGTAGGCACGCACAGCAACCACCGAGTTGCGCCCTCCAATAATCGATCTGCAGGTCAGGCGACTCTCTTGAGATACCCATTTGGAGCCACTGTAATCAGCAGTTTCTGCTCCATCTGCAGATCGACCTCGAACTCGGGATGCCGCTTGAGGTAGTCCCAGACAGCGGTTTTCGGATTGTCGCCTTTATCCCAGGGACGATCGGGAAATGAGCCCGGCGGCATGTCTTCGATCAGCGTATCGAAGACAATGCAGTAACTGCCGATCGTCGTCAGCGGTGCATAGGCTTCCAACTCGGCGAGCACATGCTCATGGGTGTGATTGGAGTCGAGGGATACCAAAATGCGTTCGGCAGTCGTTGCAACTTCACGAACTTTCGCGACGATGTCGGGATCAATCGAAGAGCCCTGAATCATATCGATTCTGTTGGCCATCGGGTGGCATTCGATGGCCGCTCTGTTGTGCTGCCGTATATCGATGTCCACTCCTAACACGCGTCGTTTTGGCTTGTTGGGATCGAGTAACTCGCTGGATTGCTGCGCATCGCAGTAATCGAGCAGAGCAAGCATCGACGCATTCATGACCAGTGAGCCGCCATGCGCGATACCGGTCTCGATGATGAGGTCCGGCCGAACCTGCCAGATCAGCTCCTGCATGGCGACCATATCCTGCGGATATTGGATGATAGGCCGGCCTAGTGCGGAAAAGTGATAAGAGTAACGAGCGGCGTTCGCCATCCGAATCCAATCGGTGGTGGCTTCGTGCAACCGGGTATCACCGCCTTGCGCAGCGATTTCTCTCGCGCACTCGTCCTGAAAATCTTCCCGTCTTGTCAAGTGTCCCTCTTCTCGATTTCTATTCGCACCTCGAAGACATCATCGCCATCGGAAAACCAGCAGGCGGGATGAGGTCTGAAGGTGCGTGCACGAAGTAAATTTAGTAATTCACGTCCCGTATAACTCCGGTCAAGATTGATGTGACTAGCCTGTTCGAGCTCGGATGCCTGATGATAGCTTCCGCTGCCAATGGGTTGTGGGAACCCACTGAGTTTAAGTGTACGCAAGTCTGGATAGCAATCCTTGACTAGAACGACGGTTTCTTGCTGTGCTTTTGAATAAAGCGAGGCCCCGTTGTCTTCCCATCCGTATTCTATCTGACGTTGTGAGACGATTTCCCCTGTATCTACTCCTTCATCGACCTTGTGAAGCGTGACGCCAAACGGAACCTGCTCCACTAAAGCCCAGAAGTTATAATGTTTCCCACGATTGTATGGTAGGAAACTGGGGTGTGTGTTCACGAATCCGGCAATCGGTAAGGCCAGAAGATCGCGTCTCAGTAGTTTTGGCCACCAAGCGAGAAAGCCCAGATCGAATTGTTGATGTTCTTGATCGGCATATTCAATTAAATCGCTTTCCGATGTGAAGACCGCGCAGGGTATGTTGTGTTGGGTGGATGCTTCGAAAATCGCGTTCTTGGAAGTGGTGACGACTAGTGCAAGATCGGCAGCCCAGTTAGATGCGAGCCATTCAAAAATGGAAAGACCGACCGTTCCGTCGGCCATCAATAGCAGTCGCATCAGTTTTTCCTTCGAAGATAGAAGCAAATCGTCTGCAGCGATTTAGCCAACAACGGAGCGCTCGATGACTTCGCTGATCCGTTGAATGTCGCTCGTTTGAAGGTCATGGTAGCTCG
This sequence comes from Tardiphaga sp. OK246, assembly GCF_900188215.1. Taxonomy (NCBI): domain Bacteria; kingdom Pseudomonadati; phylum Pseudomonadota; class Alphaproteobacteria; order Hyphomicrobiales; family Nitrobacteraceae; genus Tardiphaga; species Tardiphaga sp. OK246. Next base: position 46,008 of record NZ_FZOX01000012.1, on the reverse strand, counting down.
GCAGATTGACCGCCCGTTCATGAAGGTCGTGAGCGATGGCGTTGCCCGTCTGGCTGTCAAAGAACGGCAATGTTGATAGCGGCCAGAAGAACACCCGGCCATCGATTTCGCTATTTTTGAACTCTGCAAGCAGGGCTGCGCGATCGAATTGTACCGATTTATCGACCACGATTGTTGGCATCCAATAGCCATTGCGCCTGCCGTCTGGTTCCGGGTTCATGGTCAATGGCAGATGCGATAGCCGCGATTTGTATTCGAGGAATACCCGCCGTTTTTCGGCGATCAGCTCGTCGATGCGCTCCATCTGCGCGACGCCGATGGCTGCCTGAATGTTCGACATCTTGTACTTGAAGCCAATCATGTCGGGCCAAAACTGGCGTGTCTGCGTTCGCGAGCGGCCATGATTAGAGAGCGTTGTGACCTTCTCGTAGAGCGCGTCGTCATCGGTGACGAACATGCCGCCTTCACCGGTGGTAATGGTCTTGGTGCCATGAAACGAGAAAGTCCCGAACAGTCCCATCGAACCTGCGCGCCGGCCATGCCAAACTGATCCTATCGCTTCCGCCGCATCCTCTATAATGGGGATTCCGTGGCGTCGGCCGATGTCGCGCAATGCGTCCATGTCGCAGAGATTGCCGTAAATATGCACTGCCAGTATCGCTTTGGTTTTCGCAGTAATCGCGGCCTCGACCCGTTTTGGATCAAGGCACCAACTGTCGGCACATATATCGACAAGGACCGGGGTCGCGCCGAGATACTTTACCGGCGCAACCGACGCGATCCAATTGATGTCGGCGCAAATGACCTCGTCGCCCGGCCCGATATCGAGCGCGGCCAATCCCATATGCAGCGCACCCGTACAGCTTGACGTCGCGATCGCATGCTTGACGCCCAGATGCGCAGCAAATGCCCTTTCGAAGCGACCGATATATTCGTAGCAACGTTCGCCCCAGCCGTTGGCGGCAGCGTCCGTGGCGTAGCGTACTTCGAGATCGGTGATCGACGGTTTGGTATAGTGAATACGGCTCATCAGACCCGGCTCAGGTGTTCTTGGAACGATGGAAGGTTCTGGTCTCGACCGCTGACCTCTCGGTGCTCCACGGCTGGCCAATCTACGGCAATGTCTGGATCATTCCAGCGAATACCACGGGACGCCGAGGGGTGGAACGGGACCGTCATCTCGTAGAAGACTTCCGTGTCGGGAGCCGTTGTCTGAAATCCATGCGCAAAACCCTTGGGAATGTAAAGCTGCTGACGGTTGTCCGCTGTCAGATCGCTGGCGAACCAGCGCCCGAAAGTTGGCGAGTTTTTTCGGAGATCGACGATGGCATCAAAAATGGCCCCCCTGGTGACACGCACCAGCTTCTCTTCCTCATGTGGAGAAGCCTGAAAATGCAGTCCTCGCAAGGTGCCAGAGCGCGGGCTCCAGGAGACGCTTTGCTCCACAAATGTCGCATTGAGGCCAAAGCACGCGAACTGCTCTTGACACACTGTCCGCGCAAAGAAGCCTCGCGAATCTGACAGCGGCTCGATCTCGATTAGCCAAGCTCCAGCAAGCGGTGTTGGATGGAAGATCACGAGATGACACGCAGGGTGGGAATTGGGACCACGAACTGGCCGCCCCACGTCCGGATATCGGCCATGTCCGCCATGACCTCGTCCTGGATATTCCAAGGGAGAATGAGCAGGTAATCTGGACGACTAAGACCGACCTCTGCGGGCGATCGTACGGGGATGCGGGAGCCGGGCAGAAGGCGGCCTTGCTTGGCCGGATTTTTGTCCACCACAAAATCGATCATGTCGGATCGAATCCCGCAATAGTTGAGCAGTGTGTTGCCCTTTGCCGCCGCGCCATATCCGGCAATGCTTTTGCCGCGTTCTTTGGCGTCAATCAGAAATGTAAGTAGCTGTCGTTTGGTGGCGGTCACGCCTTTCGCAAAGGACGCGAAACGCTGTGGCGTGTCGAGCCCGGCAGTTTGCTCCGCGTTCAATATTCTCTGGACCGTCGGAGTTTGCAAATAGGACGCTGCGGTATGACAAAGATAGACTCTCAGGCTGCCGCCGTGGGTCGATAGCTGCTCAATGTCGAACACACGTAATCCGTGGCGGGCAAAAATCGGCGTTAAGGCGATCATCGACAGATAGCTGTAATGCTCATGATAGATAGTGTCGAACTGGTTCTCTGCGATCAGGTTTAACAGATGCGGGAATTCGAGAGTTACGATGCCATTTGGCTTCAGCACGATCGGCATGCCGGCAACGAAATCGTTGATGTCCGGAACATGTGCCAGCACGTTGTTGCCCAGCAAAAGATCGACCGTCCACCCGGAATCCGCGATGACACGCGCCGTTTCTCGGCCAAAGAACATCTCTCTGGTTTCGACACCCTTGAGGCGTGCTGCCGCTGCAGTGCTGCGCGTCGGTTCGATTCCCAGAGCCGGAATACCGGCTTTGACGAAATACTGCAGCAGATATCCATCATTGCTGGCGACTTCGACGACTTTGCTAGATGACGTCAATTTCAATCGCGCTGTGACCGCTTCGACATAGCGGTGGGCGTGATCGAGCCAACTAGCAGAAAACGACGAGAAATAGAGATAATCGTCGTGGAAGTGGGCATCGGAGGATGGGCCGCTCTCAAGTTGTACCAGCCAGCAGTTTTCGCAAGCGCATGCCTTGAGCGGAAAATACATTTCACCGGCACCAGTATCTTCCGGCTTGATGAACGCGTTGGAAATTGGTGACAGCCCAAGGTTGCAGACGGTCTGCGTCAGGGGCGCTCCGCAGGACCGGCAGTGAGCAATCACGAGAGATACTCCTGCAGTTGCCGGCGCGTGACAGCTGGCGCGACAGACCTGTCGGTCGCAACTTCCCGATACCAAGTTGCGGTGGCCGCCAACGCGGTGTCGAGCGACCATCGGCTCGTCCAATCAAGTTCGCGATGAGCCTTCGCGGAATCGAGATAGAGAAAGCCGGCTTCGTGCGGAGCGTCACCGTTGGCTTCTGTGCTCCAGTCAAGTCCCGGCCATAGTTTTTTCAATCGCTCGAGAAGCGTGGCGACGCCGATGTTGTCGGTGGGCGGGGGGCCGAAATTGAAGGCGGAGTCGGCGCCTTCGGAGCGAGCCAGCAGCGCTCCAGCCAGCGTGAGATATCCGCTGAGGCAGTCCAGAACGTGTTGCCAGGGACGCGTTGCGTATGGGTTGCGGATGATGAGCTTGGTCCCGGAGGCTATGGCGCGCGCAGCGTCGGCCAACAGCCTGTCCTCCGACCAGTCACCGCCACCGATGACATTGCCGCCGCGCGCGCTGGCCAGGCGCGGGCCGCTGCCGGCAAAAAAGCTTTTGCGATAGCTATGCACGACGAGCTCCGCGGCAGCCTTGCTAGCGCTGTAAGGGTCATGACCGCCGAGCGCGTCGATTTCGCGGTAGCCCCATGTCCAGCCCTGGTTGTCGTAGACTTTGTCCGTTGTCACGACCACGATCGCTGCCACGCTGTCAGAATGGCGCAAGGCATCCAGCAAATTGACTGTGCCGAGGACGTTGGTGCTCCATGTCGTGGTGCATTGAACGTAACTGCGGCGAACCACGGCCTGTGCCGCCAAGTGAATTACGACCTCAGGTCGTGATCGCGCAACCGCATCGGCCAGCCGCTCGCTGTCACGGATATCGCCAAGATAATGGGCGGACAGCTGGCTTTCTACTTTGGACAGCGTGAAGAGATTTGGCGATTCCGCGGGCGGCAATGCGTAGCCGGTAACATTGCAGCCCAGCGCGTTCAGCCAATGCACAAGCCAGCTTCCTTTGAAACCCGTATGGCCGGTCAAGAAAACGCGGCGTCCGGCGAGCCTCCCGATATGAGGGTTGAGCGTCGTCATGGCCAAACGCGCCAGGGCGCCTTTTTTTCCTGCCATAGATGCTCAAGCGTCACTTTATCGCGCAGTGTATCCATAGGCTGCCAGAAGCCGCTGTGCATGTAGGCCCGGAATTCGCGGGCGGTGGCCAAGGCGTCCAGTGGCGCGCCTTCCCAGCTTGAGTTGTCGCCATCAATAAAGTCGATAACCTGGGGTGATAGAACAAAATAGCCGCCATTGATCCAGCCGCCATCACCTAACGGTTTTTCGATGAAGCCGTTGACTACGTCTCCGGCGAGGTCCAGTGCACCGTAACGACCTGGCGGTTGGACTGCAGTCACCGTGGCTAGCTTCCCATGCGCTCGATGGAAAGCGACTAGGGCACCGATGTCCACGTCGGACAGGCCGTCGCCGTAGGTAAAGCAGAAATCGCGCTCGCCTTGAAGGAAATCCGCAACGCGACGAAGGCGACCGCCGGTCATCGTCGTTTCGCCTGTGTCCACCAATGTAACGCGCCAAGGTTCGGCGAACTTCTGATGGACCTCCATCGTGTTGTTTTTCATGTCAAACGTCACGTCTGACATATGAAGAAAGTAATTCGCAAAGTATTCCTTGATCAAATAGCCCTTGTAACCGCAGCAAATCACAAAGTCATTTATGCCATGAGCACCGAATAGCTTCATGATATGCCACAGAATAGGTTTTCCGCCGATTTCAACAAGCGGTTTGGGCTTAACAGTCGTTTCCTCGGAGATTCGAGTTCCAAGGCCTCCCGCCAGGATCACAGCTTTCATAAACGCATCCGACACCTAATGTTCGCGCTCAGTTAGCATATCAGGGCGGGTCGGGCCAACATAACCCGTCGCCAGGTGGGAGACGATTCTGCCGATCACCGTCTGTGAAAGATTGCAGTGGAATAAGCTAATATTCCTATTTAATGCCCCGGCCCTTGGTGTGCCGACCGTTACTTCGTTTGCTGCTTGTTAGGGAGTTTTGGCACCGGCGGTCCCGCTGCGACATTCAATTGGAGCTGCACGCACGCTGTCGCATAAGCGCAAGGTCGACACGCCGTTCGGTGCGTACCGTGCGCCGGGAAGGGCGGGCGAGGCCAGCCATCAGAACCTACTTATTCAGGTCCGTAGAATTTTCTCAACCGTCGCCCGTTCACCGGACCCGCCGCATCAATGAGCGCAGCGGTTCGGTAAGTTTCCAGGACCGCGAATTTTCAATGAGTTGCAATTTGGCGAGAAGCTGTTCGTTGGACTGCCGAACACCACCCAGATCACTCTCAAGCTGCGCAATCTTATCGGTGACGTCAAAGAAATTTTCGCCGGGGCTTGCATCACGCCGGAGCTCAAACAGCGTTGCGGCGTCACATTGGTCCATCTCGTCTGCCAAGATCTCCATGTTCCCCCTGATATAAACCGAGCGTACCACCCTGAAGCCTGCCTTAGTCAACCAATGCTCGAACAATTGCTTGCTCATGAAATTGCGCCAGCCTGGATGATCTCGATAGGACTTCGTCGGCTGCTTGTAGTTGTTACTGTAGTGACAAAAACCCTGCGCGCCGGGCTTCATCACCCGTCGAAACTCACCGACGTAGTTATGGACCACGTCGCAGTCGAAATGGACCATTGCATCGTAGGAGAACAGAAATGTTATGCTTGCGCTTGGAATGTCGCGCAAATCTATCCCGTTATTCTGGACGAGTTTAACGCGGGGATCGGACCGGAAACGGTCCTTCATGAACTCTACATTCGTTTCGTTGATGTCGACCGCGACGACATCGTTCGATCGTTCGATCAAACGGGCCGTGTTCCTGCCGTGGCCGGCCGCCAGATCCAGACACTTGGTGAAATCGGCGCCGTCAATCATGTTTGAGACAAACATGTCCCATTGCGACTGGGCTGAGGCTTCAGCTACGTCGTAATACTCACCATTCGTCCAGTCATCCCCAACTTGTTTTGCCGCGGCAGCAAGATCAATCATGCCATGTCTCCGCTATGCGATGGCCGTTCAACTCGCTCTATTTCACAGCATCGCGTCGAGCTTAGCAAGACCGGCCGAAACAAGTCGATTGACGATCGGCGAGTCTATCCAACGGAAGAGCGCGGTTAGGAATATGACACACCCGACCTTCTCGATGAAGCTCCGCCCCAATGGTAGGATCATCAAGATATAGATCGCGACGCAGGCGCCAAAGGATCGCCAGAAGGCGTCGCTAAACTGAGTAAACGCGAACGCATACATCATCGACACGATGATCCCGCGAGCGCTGATAAATCGTGTGCCGATGGCTGCTATCATCTCATCTAGTTCAGCCTCATCTTGCGGAGTTAGGCGGGGCAGAGCCGATGTCTCGGCTCCGCCGCCAACTTGAACAGAGATGTTGTTAGACATTGCATTGTCCGCCCTAGCTTCAACGATGAAACGAATGCGACACAAGTCCGTGACACGATGATGAAAGCAGAGTAGCAACGATGTAGACTATTGTATAATCCTTGAGCTGCATTGATAATTTATGCAACTTATTTGTTTGCGCGAGTATAGCGGTCGATCGGCGTTTCTCCGTAAATGTGGAACCGCCTGCCGGAGAATCAGCCTAGGTTCTGCCACATGCCGCTGCGCAGGCGGTTTTGCCAAAACCCAACGCAGCGCTGACCGCAGCGCCGATCGCGGCGAAGGTTGGCCGCAAATGCGGAACTTTGTCCGCACTGCTTGCATCGGTGGTGGACAAAGCCAGTGACGGACAGCTATTTCGATGGGCTATGCGCGACTGGGTGTCTGTGCCTTTTCACTCCCGATCTGTGAAAGGACGGGCTGGAGCATCGGCTGTGAATTTGGGGAAATCGAATGACCATTCTCGTGACCGGCGGAGCCGGCTACATCGGAAGCCACATGGTGCACGCATTGCGCGATGCCGGTGAGCGTGTCGTGGTCGTCGATAACTTGATCACGGGTTTCAAAAATGCTGTGCCGGAGGGGGTCGCGTTAGCCATTGGGAATATCGGTGACGAGATATTCATCGAGCGCCTGGTTGCGGAGCAGAACGTCGAAGCCATCGTGCATTTCGCGGCATCCTCCGTCGTGCCGGAATCCATTCGCGACCCGCTGATGTATTACAAAAATAATACATCAGCCTCGCGGAGCCTCATTGAGGGCGCGATCAAGGGAGGTGTGAAAAAGTTCATTTTCTCATCGACAGCAGCTGTCTACGGTAATCCCGAGCAGTCGATCCCCCTGTCTGAGGATGCGCCCAAGAAGCCTATCTCTCCCTATGGTACCTCCAAACTGATGACCGAAATGCTGCTCGCCGATGTCGGGCAGGCATATGAGTTCAAATACGCGGCCTTGCGCTACTTTAACGTCGCGGGGGCGGATCCGTCGGGGCGCGTCGGGCAATCAACCCGCAATGCAACGCATCTGATCAAGAGCGCGGTGCAGGCGGCGCTCGGATATCGAAGCAGAATTGAAGTCTACGGGACGGACTACGCGACTGCTGACGGGACTTGTGTGCGCGACTACATCCATGTCAGCGACCTGGTCGATGCTCACGCTTCGGTGCTGAAATATCTGCGCGATGGCGGCGAGAATCTCACGATCAATTGCGGCTATGGGCGCGGCTATTCTGTTCTTGAAGTCATAGACTCCGTGAAGCGCGTTTCAGGACGCAATTTTGAGGTCGCCTTCGCTGACAGGCGACCAGGCGATCCGGAATCGATCGTGGCCGATGTTCGTAAGGCCCATTCGATGATCACCTGGAAGCCGAGTTACGACAATCTCGACACGATCGTCGAGCATGCGTTGGCGTGGGAGATACGGATGGCGACCTCGCACTTCTGTTGATTTGTAATGATCGGTATTAGAAGTGCCGGAGGCAATCTAGGACACTAAGAGAGACGTGTCTTTTAACCGCCGGGCAACCGAGGAGAAAAACGGAACCTCTTTGAGTATGTCGCGAAGGGGCGGAGGCGGCTGCACTCCCAAGCGCCAGTAATTCATTCTACGAACTAAGTATTCGCAGATCGCCCAAATTGTCGCAAACAGGAAACCTATCGATAGTAGGAAACCGCCGATCGCCAAGAATATCAGGAGCGGCAACGTCAGCGCCACGACGACGATGGTGCTTGCCAAGATCAGCAATTTTCTCACCTTTGCTTTATGCCGCCGCATAATTGCGCGTATGCTCAAGCCTTCCTCGGCGATCGGACCGCTATCGATGGTGTTGCGATTGGGCGCTGCGTGCGGGTGACCAATACTCGGCTGGGGGGGGGCTTCGAAGCCGAGGACACTAGCTAACTGCCCGCGCCATACGACCCAGGTAGCGTGCTCTTCTTCCGCAACCATCAGGTCGCGGAGAAGTATCGACCCGGCCTCGAACTGCTGGTCCAATGAGCGAATATCGGATTTATAGCCAATTGCGATGACGTTAAAAAGTGGCGGTTTATGTCCGGATGCCTCTTGTCGAATCTCTACGTCTTTGAATCCCAGTATCTCAAAGGTCTTACGGAACCGGGACGGGAACCATTGCCCCACATGGTAAGCCCACGCGTCTGCTTGGTCTCCTTCAAGATGTCGGATCGCACGCATTTTTTGCTCAAGACTGTCCGCTTCGAGAAAGTCCTGCGCCGAAGCCTCGAAGTCCGGTGTCTCTATATGAAGTTTGCCGCCCGGTCTTAACCACCGTTGCCATTTGACGATCGAGCCAATCGCAACTGCACGATTAAAATGTTCGAAAACATGCTGAAGCCTGATCTCATCGACTGTACTGTCGGGAAGGTCAATTTCATTGATGTCGCACGCTACATCGGGGGTAACAGTCATCACACTGTGCTCTGACTGCGGATAGTCAACGTTTACGTAGTCCTCGAAGTACGCATAGCCACAGCCAAGGTGTAGACGCACCGGCCTTTTGCCGGCACGAGCATAGAGTGAAATCGCAATCAGCGGCGTTTTTGAGGATGCTAATCTGTCAAACAGTTTGGGATTATGATCCTTGAAGTCTAAAATCTCCGCACAACGAAGAGCGCAATCCCGGACATTGCGAATGCCTAAAGTTGTCGCATTAAAAACCAAAACCGATGAATACAGACCGGGGCTCATCACGTCTCTGCAATGGGAAAGATCATTGCTCTGCGCCAAGAGTGTATCGTACTCGTTTGTTAGGTTTGCTGCATCTGAGAAAGCCCGAATCGTGTTGAGCCAGTCGGCGCGTACTTCATTCGAACGAACGGAGGCAAATGCACTTGATATCGCAGACTCCAAGACCCTTGTTTTATCGACCCAAGTTCTGGCGAAAGTGCTGCTATTGCGCTGAACTTTATAGAACGCATCTAGAACAGCGAATTCAATGACTCTTCCCATTGGGACGTCGCTCTCGTACTTGAACTTTGTGTCCGAGTAAAACTGCTTGACGACCTCACTCTCCTTGCTCCCCTGGGTGTGAAGAGTGCCGTTGCTCTTCGAGCTTGCCCCGTTGATAGACAGCGGGGCGTCAGAATAACAGAACTCTTCGATCGTGTCCGCAATTGCAAAGGCCGAGTAAATGTCTGGTGACATCGCGCCGAAAAAAATTCCGTTATTTCGTTGTTGGAATGAACGAATTTCGTTCAAGTGGACAAAGGAGTTATAGATGCAGGGTAATCGATTGTAAGGTGCTCGAAAGTCAAGCACTTGCTTCACGGTTTTAACAGAGTTGAGCTTTTGTATATTTTGGGCGATAGGTAAGTAGAGCCAGTTGCGATACTCTGGTATAATGTGGTCTGGCCAACAGTATTCGATTTTTTGCCAAGTGAGAGCTTTGGCATTTGTTTTCGTCAGCAGTTGTCGAGCTTGCGCAATTGCGCCGGGCAATAGGGCATCATCGTCACCGAGAAATGTGACGAAACCATCTTGTACGTGGCTTAGTGCAAACTCCCAGTGTTCCGACATTCCCAAGCGAATATCCGGTTTCACATAGCGAATTCTTGGGTCATTGAATTTACTTACTACCTCAAAAGTATCGTCATCCGACATATTGTCGCTGACAATAATCGAAAGGTGGTTGTCATCCTGCATCGTACAAGTTTGTATCGCGCTCTGAAGCGTTTGAGCGCGATTGAGTGTTGGGATCACGACCGTGAACATCGGAGTGGTGGACATAACGCAATTCTCCAGCGCCAGTGCTGATTGGAGTTGTGCCTACTTCGAACAATGCGCGGCTCGAGTCGAAGTGCGAAATCAAGTTTAGCGTTTTGTAGCTTCCACGTGATACCCGATGGTGAACTCAGGAATCATGACTTTCTTGTCGAGTGCGTAGAAGTAAGGGGCCAGAACGTCACCGATTAGGTGTGACGCTCTGTCCGCGAACTCACCATGGTATTGGCTGTGTTTCTCTGAATTCCACGCAAACCGCGCGCATTCTTGCGCGAGGTGGGCAAAATATCCGTGGTTGGGTTCAATCGATACAACATCACAGGCAAAATCGGCCAAGAACTTGCGGTACCAGTGGGGCGTGTACCCGCCGTAAAAGTGATAGGGTTGCTGATGAAGGCCTGATCCAAGCGGTGCGGTGATGAAAAGACGTCCGCGAGGTCGTAAGATGCGAGCCATCTCTGCGAGCGCCTCAATCGGCCGCGGGACGTGCTCGAGGACCTCGGTGCACAGTATGGCATCGAACGAATTGTCGTCCACCTCGATCGCCGTGATATCCGAAACGTAGTCAATCTCAGCGTATGTACCTTCGTCTCCCTTGTATCCTTCGTAGGCCGCAAAATCGTGGGATTTATAGACACAATGTGCAAATAGGTTTTTGTATGGACCCGTTCCTGCACCCACATCGAGTATGCGGGAGCCTGGAGCGACCGTGGCTGCTCGATCTGCGACCCAGTCATCTCGGGTGCTTTCGTTCCAAGTGTGGACGTGATTCAGATCGGAGTGCCCTTGCGATTTCATCCATTGGATGAGCGGCGCTTGCTCAAAATCACTTTGGTCTCTGGGAAACTCATTTTCTGCTCGAAGAGCTTTCGCTTCTCGGAGAGCTTCATCGAGATCGCGTCTAGCCTGTTCAGTTTCCGCGCGGGCAACGTCAAGCCGGTAAGGTACACGGCGCAAAACTGGGATCCTGCTAAGGAAATTCTCAATTCGACCCACGGGCATTTGCATCTCGTTGTTTGTACGAACTCGTAGAGTTCAGGTGTGGTATACTCCGGCGTTCAACATCGGTAACATGTCTCGGCCTACGAAGACGGACGATGTAGGACGCCGCATCAGACGTAGTTGGCGGAGCCTTCATAAGCGCCGATCACTTCCTCAATCGGTCCAAAAGCTTTCGGAATGCCTTGGTCGAGCCAAAGACCAAGATTACACCATTCGCGGCACACGTTCATCTGGTGTGTGGCGAGCACCATGACATTCGCCTTCCGCACAAACGACTCGATCCGTCGCTGGGCCTTCACCATGAAATGGGCGTCGCCTGCGAGAATCCACTCGTCCATCAAAAGAACTTCGGGCTCAAAGCAGGTCGCAATGCCGAAAGTCAGTTTCATCAACATGCCCGAGGAATAGGTTCTGACCGGCATTTCCAGATATTCGCCGAGCTCGGTGAATTCAGCGATATCGGGGAGGTGCTCCTCGATCTCTGCAGGCGACATGCCCAGGATCATGCCTCGAATGCGAATATTGTCGAAGCCGCTGAGATCGGTGTCGATCCCGAGACCGATGTCGAACATGGGGGAAATGCGCCCGCGAACCGAAATGGAGCCGACATCCGGCTCGTAAATCCCCGCCATCACGCGCAGAAGCGTCGTCTTGCCCGCGCCGTTGTGCCCGATCAGCGCGAGTCGGTCACCTGATTGGAGTGATAGCGAAATCCCGCGGAGTGCTTCGATCGTGATGCGGTCGCTAGCATCACGGCTGATACGCCCCGAAGAGCCGCGGAAAAGAAGGCTCTTCTTCAGGGACCGGGAGCCCGCGTGATAAATCGGCAAGGAGACTTGAACGTTATCAAGACGCATTATTTGCAACGAAGCGGCTTCGGAGGGGGGGGGTGTCATCGGCCTATACCCAATATGGGATGCGGGATCGAAACCGACTGAAGAACGCGAGTGCGATGATCGCATTGATGCAAGTCAGGCCGATTACCATCAGGTAATTTTCAGTGGACGGGAGCTCACCGAGGAGCGGAGCTCGCGCGATTTCCACCAGATGATAAAACGGATTCAAGGTCACGAAATAAGCTTTTTTACCTAGAAAATTTGCCTTCCAGATAATGGGCGTGATGAAGAATAGGATCTGTACGACGCTGGCGACGATTTGCGGAATGTCGCGGAAGCGCGCCGAAATCATGCCGAGATAGATGCTTGTGAAGAAGCTGTTCAAGAGAATTAGCGCGAAGCCGAAGATCGAAAAGAGCGAAGCAAATCCTGGGTTCACCTGAAAGAAAAGAATGATCGCAAAATAGACGACGAAGTTGTGGGCGAACGTAATCAGCTTGCTCCAGACAAAACGCAGCACATAGACGGAGTAGGGGAGGCGGATTTGCTTGATGTAGGATTCTGATCCCGTAAATAGCGATCCCGCTTCCAGTAGGACGGTACTTATCAACCCCCAAACCATAAGGCCGACGCACAGAAATGGCATAAATTCGTGCAGAGGGACTTTGAAGATTTGTGAATAAACGAGACCCATGGCGACGATCATGATCGCCATACTGGCCGTCAGCCAGAAAGGTCCGAGAAGCGAGCGTCGATATTTCTGAACGACGTCACTCCAGCCAAGCCTCCCCCATAGCCGCCACATGCGCAAGCCGTTGACGAGATCGTCGATCGCGAGGCCAAAGCGTGACGCTTCTTTGTGCTCGATTGAAACTGTCGGATTGCTCATTTGGGCCAAGTCTGGAATTGACGAATCAATGCGGCGCCGGTGACATCGGTACATTGCCAATCTGTAAGCCGCAGCTCCGAGATGTTGGCGCCGCCGCCCTGATAGACGCTTCCGATATTGGAGGCAACTCGTGTTTCCGGGCGGCCTATCCGCGTTCAAGTCGCCTTGGTCGTCTTCACGCATGAGTGCAGCGGGCCTCGGTGGCGGCTCCTGCTAAAATGCCTGCTCGCACATGCGATCACCGGGGCGGTAAGGGCGGTAAGGCAACTCATGGCTCTTGGGTGCTCTGCCAAGGGAACCGGCAGCGACGGAGGCAGCGAGACGCAGTTACCCCATGTTGAAGCATCCGCGCGTGCGTAAGGATCGTACTATGTTGAGATCGGCGCCGAAAACAAAAGGCAACACTCAGATTGATATCCTTGCAGAGCTGTCCTAGTGCTTGCAGCGCTCAATCTGGCTGCTCGAATGTGCCGGTCTTGCACCTTCGTTGTTGCCGACCGTCAGACCGTTTATCCTCCGATTCCAACCATCATAGTGCATGAATGCGTAAAATTACGACGCTTGCGGCTAAAGTTCTGATTTCCGCCGGTATGCTTTATTTCGCAATGCGCGGGATCGACTACGCGTCCATAGCGTCCAGATTGAATCAGATGGAGTTCGGTTGGATCGCGATCGCGTTCATCCTTACCATTCTTCAGATTTATGCTGGGTCGGTTCGCTGGGACCATATTGCGGGCGTCTGCGGTTTTCGTTTAGGGGGCGCTCGATCTTTTCGTTATAGCTTGATTGGGGCTTTCTTCAACCAAACCCTGCCGTCTTCGATCGGGGGGGATGCAATGCGAGTGTGGCTGATGGCCAAGGCCGGTGCGAATTGGCGTACGAGCGCTTACTCGGTGCTGGTCGATCGCGCGATCGGTTTGATCGTGTTGGCGACAATCGTGGTTGCGAGCCTTCCCTGGAGCTTGTCGCTGATCGCCAATCTGAAAGGTCGCATCGGGTTGCTCCTCGTCGATGCGCTGGCTCTTTCGGCCGGGCTGGTGTTTTTACTGCTCGGATTGGTTCGTTGGCAGCGGCTTATCGCTTGGTCCCCCGTGCGACACCTGCACGCATGTAGCCGGATCGCCAGTGCCGTGCTGTTCGACTGGCGGTCTCGCTTTTTGGTTGCTGGGCTGTCTGTGGCGATTCACCTCGCGACGGTCGCGATTGCATGGTTTGCATCCCAAGCCATTCAGGCTCCGGTGGGCTTTTTCGAGATGTTCTGTCTCGTTCCTCCCATTATCCTGATCACGATCATGCCGGTTTCGATCGCGGGCTGGGGATTACGGGAGACGACGATGATGATTGCTTTCGGTTATGCCGGCCTGCCGCAGGCCGACGGCGTGATCGTATCGGTTCTGTTTGGTGCGCTTAGCTTTGTTGCCGGATCGCTCGGCGGCATTCTCTGGGTAAGCAGTCAGGAAAAGGCCGGCCAGCAGCCTACCACGCTGCCACTCCAGTGACGAGCAGACTTCCGCGAGTCGGCTCCAGCCGATTTCGGCGACGGGGCGGGGGTCAGATCGCCTTGATCTTGAAGAATGCGAAGGTGACCATTTTCAGGAGCATCCAGCCGTGGGTGAAGCGAGAGATCTGCGTCTCTCCGTAAACGCGCGCGCCATATCTAATCGGTAGATCGATTGTCTTGAGATTGAGCTTCGATGCACCGAAGATCAGGTCAAAATCGCCGAACGGGTCGAAATCCCCGAAATAGGCCTTCCCCGCTTTGAGGCGTTGGTAATCGCTGCGGCTAATCACCTTGGTCCCGCACAGCGTGTCGGTATATCTCTGGTTTAGCAGCCATGAGAAAAGGTACGAAAACACGCGGTTCGCGATCAGGTTCAAGAAGCGCATGGCCCCGTCGTCCATCGGATAGACAAGCCGCGAACCATTGATGAACTCGCCTTTTCCTGAACTGATTGCATCCCAGAATTTAGGCAGTTGCTCGGGGGGCATTGTCAGGTCGGCGTCGAGGATCATTAGGACATCTCCGCGCGCGACGTCAAAAGCGGTAAACACGGCGTCGGCCTTGCCCTTGCCGGGTTGAACCATCGTCTTAATGTCGAGCTGCGGATACGCTGCTTTCACGCGCTCCATCTCATCGAAAGTGCCGTCGCTACTGTGGCCTTCGATGAAGATGATTTCGATATCTTCGCAGAATTTCTCGATGCGCTGCACCGCCGGCTCGATATTTCCGCGTTCGTTGCGCGCGGGAATGACGACCGTGACCGACTTGAAGTTCGGGTTGCTCGCGCGCAGCGACCTACACACCACGTAATTGCGCAGGGCCAGTTGGCGAATGCCGGGCAGCACACTGACAAACCTGTTGAGGAATCGTCCGATTCCGAGAGCGTAGACAGGCGACAGAACGCGTTGCTCGGATTTTACTGTGTCAAGGCCCGAAAGCTCTGCTAGGCCTCTGAGATCAGCGGAAGAGAGGATGTTCTGCTCCGGATAAGGCATCCGCCGTCCGAGCAATTCGGCGAGTTTCAACGCCGGATACCAGAGATGCGAAAAATACCCAATTACGATCCGAGTGTCGCGCGAACACAGATCATGCAACTGAGCGAGAAATTTCTGGCAATCATCAATCGATCCGATCGTGTCCATGATCAAGATGAAATCGAACTGTCCCTCGATCGATGCAATAACGTCTGCATCTTCCACGTCGCCAACGATGAACTGAAGCTGGGGATGCGCCGTTCGGGCTTGGCCGATCATTTCGGGGCTGAAGTCGATGCCCACGCCATAAGATGGCCTCAAACTTGCCAGTGTATCCCCTGTCCCGCATCCGATCGACAGGACGCGCGCGCCCTCAGGGATGACGAAGCGCAGGTAGGTCTGATCTTCCTTATGGAAAAAGCTGGCCTTGTCCTGCCAGGCATTTCGCTGCTTGGCGTATTTTTCTGAGAAAGCCAGGATGTGCGCTTTGCGCGCGGAATTGACGTTTGTCATCTTAAAGTCTCGGGACCATCAAGTAATCAGTGCCTGTCGCAAATCGAGCCGTCCTGAGAAAACGCGATCCATCGCTTTTCACATCCTGGTCCCGCAATCCGACTGGGTACAGGGTTCGTTATCGATAAACAATGGGCTGATAGAAAATACAGTTCCCCGTCGCAAGCGTCGGAAGGAACTGCGCTTTTACGTAAAGACAGTCGCCGATCGCACGCGGCCGATCGGCAGGCAGATGCGCAAAGCCTTACTGGCGGCTCAATGGATCTGTAGGACTTAATCCTTAGTTCGGCGCTGTCTTCTCCACAGCAACAGAACTCGCTATCCGCCCGCAGCGACACCGACGGTGCTCCCAGGTATAGCCAGTCGCGATCTGCCGAGCCGTAGGGCCGGCTGCTCGATCAGTACCGCCGAAAGGATTGCCATGACGACTGTACCCAGCACGGACAACGAAAGAGATGTCCAGAAGTCAAAACGGTAGGTCACAATGATCTGCTGAATCGGAAACGCGTAGAGATACACGCCATAGGAGATGTCCAGAGAAGGATTGATCGCAGCCGGAGGCCGAATGCGCCCGAGAGTGACCGCCGCCAAGCAGATTACAGGCAGCATTCCGACCTGAGGAACTAGCAGGGCGGTCAAAGATGCAAGAACGCCGACCGCAAGAAAGCCAGGCGCTGCGCCAATGTTCTTCTCGATGATGGCGAAGAGTGCGCCCGTCAGAAACGCTACCGCGAAGCGATTGAAGTGAGCGGTGGCGGTCGTTTCTCCAGTTACGTAGAACCAGACCAGAAAGCCGATATAGAAACCGATTAAAGTGAGGAAGAGCAACTTTATTCGATACCTCACAAAGACGGATATCAATGCGAGATAGATATAAAGCTTGATCTCCGCCGGCAGCGTCCAAAGCGATCCGTTCATGACGGACGGGAACGGATTGGTCTCAAAAACGCCCGGCAGTTGGTACCTGAGCCCGAACAGGATGGTCGAATTCCGGAACAGGAAATCCGGCACAAATGGGAGGATTCCTGAAATCGGCGCGCTCGACACGAACAGTGCGACAATCACGCAGAACACGGCGAGGCCGACGAGTGCCGGGAAAATGCGCAATGCGCGCCGCTGTAGGAATTGCAGCGCTGACGCCTTCGTTGTCAGGCTGATCGTGTTCAGATACCCGCTGATTGCGAAGAAAATATTGACGCCAAGCGCGCCGTTGAAATGGGTGGGTTCCGGCAGCCCCACGAGAGCGAATTGGTGGGACCACAGGACCAGCATCGCGGCGATCAAACGAAGCAGATCGAAGGAATTGTCCCGGTACGTCAGTCCCATTCGTCGTTCTCCACAGGCGGTGCTGCCCAGTGCCGCGCTCAACCGGCGATTTCGATGCATTCAATCAGGGAGCCATTGCGATGGCTTCCCTACAACGAAAGACAAAAACTTTTACGCCAGCCGACGACCGCAGTAGGCGGTTTCCGGCGGCGGACCGGATCTCAAAAGCGGGTCTATCGTTCCACCACGAATCGCGCGCTTGCCGCGACTGGCGGAATGCCGGTTGCTGGCTCGATGTGGTCTGGGACCATACCGCCGATATGTTTGCAACATTCCGTCCTTATAACCGCTCTCCTAGATGACAGCGAGGTGCGTCAGCCAGTAGTTAAGGCGAATGGGTCGCTATCCAAAGGCGAATACACGTCTGTCATCTGATTGAAGGATTGCAACTATAGAGTAATATCTAACATCTATACATCTGCATCAAGCTAGCTCGGGGGGGCGGTCGTGGTCGATTATGCTTTGATAGGTCCGAAGTGGGGTGGCACAGGGCTGGGAACCGGTGGTGGCGTTATCACCTGGGCCGTGGATGGGACGGTTGCAGCGAATTTCATCACAATTTTCAATCAAGCATTTATCGAGTGGTCTCAATACGCGGACATTCAGTTCAAGCAGGTTTCATCGACGGCGTCGGCGCAGATCGATCTGGGATTCACATCGATTGACGGTTTGAACAATACGCTAGGTATTGCGCACTACACTTTCGCCGGTCCAAGCTTCATTTCCTCATCGGTCGAGTTCGACACCGGCGAAGGCTGGCACTCGGTGGGTGGTCAAGCGGTGAGCAATTCTGGTGTCGACTTATTCATCGTCGCGTTGCACGAGATCGGACATACCCTGGGAATTGACCACTACAATGTCGTTCCTGCCGTTATGAATGCTACTTACAATGGTTCGGTTTCTGGCTTTACGGCCTCGGACATTCACGCGATCCAAGCGATCTATGGCGCTCCCGCGGTCATTTATGGCACAGCGGCCGATGACTATATGTATGCCGGCACCAGCGGACGCACATTTGTCGGCGGAGATGGAAACGACTCGATCAATGGCGGCGCTGGGATCGATGCGATGTATGGCGGCGGCGGAAATGATGGTCTGTTCGGCGGCGATGGCGCCGACAGTATGAGCGGCGGCGATGGCAACGATTACATCGTTGGCGGCAACGGCAACAACAGCATGTTCGGCGATGCCGGCAACGATAGTCTGAATGGCGGTCCCCAGAATGACTATCTTGTGGGCGGCGCGGGCGACGACGGTATGTTCGGCAGTGATGGCAACGATCAGTTCTTCTCAAGCTCCGGCATCGACTGGATGGTCGGCGGCCGCGGCGCAGATACCTTTGTGTTTGCCAAAGGCGACGGCGCGGACACAATAGCAGATTTCAACGTCCTCGAAGACCACATCAATGTTGCGGGAAGCGACATCCATTCGTTCGTGGAACTGGTCGCCCACACATCGTTTAACGGCGTAAATACCGTGATCGAGCTCGGTGGCGGTGATCAGATCACCATCATGAATGTGCGTCCCGAAACGTTAACCTCTGACTTATTTTACGTCTAAGCGATCGGTTGGAGAGGCGGGGCATCTAATTGGCGCCGGCGACTAGCGTGCGTCGTGTCAACTTTGTTTTCGTCGGCTGCATTTCGAGCGCAAACCGTTCATAATGTCAGCGGCGTTTAGTTTTGCGATCAGGGGGCCGCCCGACAGTTCAAGGAGACCGGTGCCGCTAGACCAAGTGTCCGGACCTGAATATCGTGGTCGCGGCATGCGGAGATGCGTGTTACAAATTCAAGATGCTCGCCCCCCGCCGGGGGAGGGGCTGCACCTTGATGCTGTGAAAGAGGCTGGCTTGTGTCGCTATTTGACTATGATCTGAGTAGAAAGAAGGTCTTCGTGGCGGGCCACCGCGGTATGGTCGGATCCGCTATCGTACGCCGGTTGGCGACGGAAGATTGTGAGGTTCTGATTGCCGAGCGCAACGACGCAGACCTTCTGAATAGTGAACAGACCCGGAAATGGCTTGAACGACACCGGCCGGATGCCGTCGTGCTAGCCGCGGCAAAGGTGGGCGGCATTGGCGCCAACAATGCGTTGCCGGTGGATTTCCTCTGCGAGAACATGCGCATTCAGCTCAACGTCATCCAGGCCAGCCATGCCGTCGGCGTCGACCGTCTGCTGTTTCTCGGCTCGTCCTGCATTTATCCGAAACTTGCCAAGCAGCCCATCAACGAGGACGCGTTGCTAACCGGTCCACTGGAGCCGACCAACGAATGGTACGCGATCGCGAAGATCGCCGGTCTTAAGATGTGCCAGGCCTATCGGCAGCAGTTCGGCCGTGATTACATTTCGGCGATGCCGACCAACTTGTACGGCCCTGGCGACAATTATCATCCGGATCACAGCCACGTCCCGGCGGCGCTGCTGCGCCGTTTCCATGAGGCCAAACTCGCCAATGCGCCGTCTGTCTCAGTGTGGGGCACGGGAATGCCGTTGCGCGAATTTCTCTACGTCGACGATATGGCCGATGCTTGCGTGTTCTTGCTCAAACATTATTCTGAACGCGAGCCGATCAATGTGGGCACTGGCGAGGAGATTTCGATCGGGCAGTTTGCGGCGATGGTCGCAGGGGCAGTCGGATTTCGTGGCAAGCTTGAATTTGACACTAGCAAGCCGGATGGCACACCGCGCAAGCTGCTCGATAGCTCGCGAATTCTGTCGCTCGGATGGAAGCCTAGGACTTCGCTACAGGAAGGGCTACCAAAGGCTCTGGCGGACTTCCTGAATGGGGGTGGACGCCATCTTCACGTTGCGAGTGCTGCCGCCGAATGAAGAAGGCTGAGGGCACCAGGAAAGAATGAGAAAACGGGAGCATGCAAATCGCGCTTCGCCCGTTTTTGCTTTACTCGAAGCGTTCGTAATAGCGAAAGCCGTGGCGCTTGATCAACTCGTCGCGCTCAGCCGACCTAAGGTCTTCTTGCATCATCTCCGAAACCAGCGACTGGAAAGAGGTTTTTGGCACCCAGCCGAGCTTGTTCTTGGCCTTGGAAGGGTCGCCGAGCAGCGTCTCGACTTCGGCCGGACGGAAGTAACGGGGGTCGACCGACACAATGCATTTGCTCGACGCGGGATCATATCCTTTCTCGTCGACGCCTTTACCTTCCCAGCGGATCTCGATGCCGACTTCGGCTGCCGCTAGATTGACGAATTCGCGGACCGAGTGTTGTTTACCGGTGGCAATCACAAAATCCTCCGGCTTCTCCTGTTGTAGCATTAGCCACTGCATCTCCACGTAGTCGCGGGCGTGGCCCCAGTCACGCAATGCGTCGAGATTGCCGAGATAGAGCCGCTCTTGCAGGCCGAGCTTGATACGAGCTACTGCGCGAGTGATCTTACGGGTGACGAAGGTCTCGCCGCGGACCGGCGACTCGTGGTTGAATAGAATGCCATTGCAAGCATACATGCCATAGGCTTCGCGGTAGTTCACCGTGATCCAGTAAGCATAGAGCTTGGCGACGGCATATGGTGAACGCGGATAGAAAGGCGTTGTCTCCTTCTGCGGGGTCTCTTGGACTAGACCGTAGAGTTCCGATGTCGATGCTTGGTAGAAGCGCGCCGTCCTGTCCAACTTGGTGATGCGCATGGCTTCGAGGATGCGCAGCGCGCCGAGGGCGTCCGAGTTGGCGGTATATTCCGGTTCTTCGAAGGACACCGCGACATGGCTCTGAGCGGCAAGATTGTAGATCTCGTCTGGCTGAACGTGCTCGACAATGCGGATCAGACTCGACGAGTCAGTGAGGTCGCCGTAATGTAGCTTGAAGGCCGAGTTTTCGTCGTGCGGGTCGCGATACAGATGGTCGATGCGGTCGGTGTTAAAAAGAGACGTACGACGCTTGATGCCATGGACTGCGTAATTCTTGGCAAGCAGAAGTTCAGCAAGATACGCACCGTCCTGGCCAGTGATGCCCGTAATTAGCGCAGTCTTCTTCGGCATTTGAGTGGAGTCCCTGAAAAAGCGATTGCGGTCACCTCAACTATAACAAGAAGTATCACCGCAATGATCGTGGTCGAGTTCCTAGGGTCCGAGTCCTGAAGCCCGATACAGTCGGGATGACCTAGAAGATGGCAAAGGTCAAGCGAGACGGTTCGAGGTTTTTCGGCTATTCGATTAGCGAAGGCTTACTCCGAATTCACTGTACTGCCGCTCACAAGTAGAAGCCGTACGGGACACGACGGCACCACACCTGAGATCACCGCTCTTAAGCTTAAACCTCCGCGGCTGCGGTCGGCGAGTTAGATTGAAGGGGCCAGTATGCTGAAAAGCGAAATTCACTGTCAATTTTAAAATATGATGAGCCAAAGTGTCTACTAGTCAAGAGGCGATCCATGCTCGATAGCGAAAGTCATCGAGACTCTGAATTGTACGCATTGAAGTCACAATTAGATCTCGGTCAGCCGTCACCGTGCCCCACGTAGAATTTCGCTATAGAGATTGCGATAATAACCCTAAGGATGGCTTCGGTGAACTATGATAGCATAACAAAGTCGACGGATGTGGATATCGTTCAGGTACTCAAATCCAAAATGATCACCGACGCCCTGCCACTTTGGTCAAGCGAAGGATGGGATTCGAAGTCTGGCGGCTTTGTCGAAAGATTAAACATTGAAGGGCATGCCAACCTCGCAGCTCCACGCCGTGTTCGCGTTCAAGCCCGGCAGATCTATTGCTTCGCCAAGGCTGCGCAGCTTGGTTGGAATCCGGCTGGAAAAGCCATCGCTCAAGAAGGCTTGGCGTATTTGTTGGAGAAGGCGAAGTCGCCGGATGGCAAGCCGGGCTTCGTGCATATTCTCGCGCCCGATGGTTCGGTGCTGAACCCGCTGCGTGACACCTATGACCACGCTTTCGTCCTGCTGGCACTGGCGACGGTCTATCAACTGGATCGCGATGCAAAGGTGCGCGCCGAAATCGACGAATTGATGCAATTCATCGATACGCAGTTGCGCTCGCCAGACGGCGGTTACCTCGAAGGCGTCCCGGCTTCGATGCCGCGTCGGCAGAATCCGCAGATGCATCTGCTGGAGGCGTTTATTGCGGCATTTGATGCTACCCATGATCAGGCATTCCAGGCGCGGGCCGGCGATCTGTTCGGTCTGTTCTCGTCGAATCTGTTCGATGCGAAGAAGGGCGTGCTCGGCGAATATTTCGAACAGGACTGGTCGCGGATCGAGCCGGTCAGCGTCGAGCCCGGCCATCAGGCCGAATGGGTTTGGCTGCTCAAGGGCTTCGAACGCATCACCGGCTGCCCGACCGGCAAGCAGCGTGCCGCGTTGCTCGAATCCGCGCTGCGCTATCGCGACGCCACCGGCTGCCTCGTGGATGAAGGTGATGCCCAGGGCAATATCGTCAAGGCCACACGGCGCTGCTGGCCGCAGACCGAGATCATCAAGGCTTTCGTCGCGCAGGCGGAGTCAGGCGTAGAGGGCGCGGCCGACGAGGCACGGACGGCGCTGATGCGGCTGGACAAATATTATCTGCGGCATCCCGTCAAAGGCGGCTGGTACGATCAGTTCGACGGCGACGGACGCTCGCTGGTTGATACGATCCCGGCGTCATCCTTCTATCATATTCTATGCGCGGTCGCCGAAGCCGAACGGGTGCTCGGCGCCTGATGGTCTGTGCGGTCTAGCGGATGGCTTCGTTTGGATCCGTCGGCTTGGTCCGGAACACCACGAAATGCGACATCGTGAAGTTCACGATGAAGCTGACCAAAATGGCCAGAAGCTTGGCGGCATAGACCGGCATGAAATGCGACAGCACCACCAGCGTGGTGGTGGTTGCGATCACGCCTAATACACCCGAGGCGACGAAGCTGAGATAATCCTTCCGGCGCAGCACGCGGCCGGATTCGGCGCGGAACGTGATCATGGTGTTCATCACGTAGGAACACGATACGGCCACCAGCCAGGCTATGACATTGGCGGGCACCAGCGGCAGCTTCAGCACCTGATAGGCGAGGGTGAAGATGGCGAGATCGATGAGGGTGTTGCCAAGGCCGATCACGCCGAAGCTGATGATCTTCGACACCGTGGGGCGCGACAGCCAGGTCTCGACAATTTGTGGTAAAATCAGTCTCACGGCAGCAGGCATCCTCAATCTGGGCGGCTGCATAGCAGGATCGCCCGGGGAAGTCCGGCTTTTTATGATGCGCCGCGGCAGTCCTGCGCGGTCAGTTCCCGCGCTCGTCCGCGATGATCTTGCCGTCATTAGGCAGCGAGGCCGGCGCCACCAGCTCCACGGCCCCCCCGAGCTTGCTGACGGCCCTGAGCGTGGCTGTGACGGCCTCCTGCAGGCCGGGCTTGTCCTTGGCCGCCGCTTCGGCTTTCAGCACCATGGCGTCATTCTCGCCGTCTCTGGACACGACCAGCCGTAGCCGGCCGAGTTCCGGGTGCCGCTTGCCGATTTCGGCGACCTGTTCGGGCCGCACGAACATACCCTTGACCTTGGTGGCCTGGTCGGCGCGGCCCATCCAGCCCCGGATGCGCATATTGCTGCGGCCGCAGGCGCTGGGGCCGGGCAGGGCGGCCGTCAGGTCGCCCAGAGCCAGCCGGATCCAGGGGTGGTGGGGGTCCAGTGAGGTCACCACGATCTCGCCGACATCACCCTCGGCCACGGGTTCGCCGGTCCCGGGGGTCACGATTTCCAGGATCAGGTCTTCATTGACGATCAGGCCGTTCCGGGCGGTGCTCTCATAGGCGATGAAGCCCAGATCAGCTGTGGCGAAGGCCTGATAGGCCTCGACACCGCGCGACGCGATTTCGGCCTGCAGCGAGGGTGGGAAGGCCGCGCCGGACACCATGGCGCGCTTGATGGACGAGACGTCGCGATTGGCCGCCTTCGCAGCATCGAGCAGGATCTTCAGAAAATCCGGCGTCCCGCTATAGGCGGATGGACGATAGGCTTCAATCAGTTCGAGTTGTTGTTCGGTGTTCCCCGGGCCGGCAGGGATCACGGCGCAACCGAGTGCCCGCGCGGCGCCGTCGAAGATGAAGCCGCCGGGGGTCAGATGATAGCTGAAAGTATTCAGCAAGACGTCGCCCGCGCGGAAACCGGCGGCATAGAGCGCCCGCGCGCCGCGCCAGGGATCAGCCTGTTTCGACTCCGGCTCGAAAATGGGCCCCGGCGAGGTGAACAACCGGCCGAACGAGCCGGTCGCGCCTGACACGAAGCCGCCGAACGGTGGACTGGCCTTGTGCAGGGCCGGCAGGTCGGATTTGCGCAGCACCGGCAATTGCGCCAGCGCCGCGCGGTTGATAATGGCGGCGGGATCGATGCCCTTGAGATGTTCCGCATAAGCGGGTGCCTGCATCGCGTGGCGCAGCACATCCGGCAGGCGCGAAAACAGATTGGCCTGGCGCTGCGACGGATCGCAATTTTCGAGTGTGTCGAAGTGGCGCATCTGGGTGTGTCCTGGTGGTTTGGCGTCGTCGCGGTTATTCCGGTAGCCTGTGGCGCCGTGCTAGTGGGAAATCATGTCGTCAGAACGTATCGTCCAATGGCTCGACAGCTTCGGCCAGCTTGATTTTCCTGCTGCCGTCGTGTTGGCCGCATTGGTGGTTGCCTCTTCGTTTTTGCCGATCCCGCGAACATTCATCGTGTTCGGTGCCGGTGCTGCGTTCGGCTTGCGCTCTCTCGTCGTCATTGTTCCAGTCGCCGCGGCTGCATCCGCTCTGGCCTTCATGCTGGCGCGCTCTGTTCTGCGCGGTTGGGTGGAACGGCAGACCGAGAAACGCGCGGCCTGGCGCCTTATTGCCCAGGCCGTCGATGACGAAGGCTGGCGCATCGTCGCACTGATGCGGTTCGGCGGACCATTGCCCAATTCGGTGCAAAATTATCTGTTCGGTTTGACAAATATCGGACTGCTCCCGTTCGCCCTGGTCACTTTCGTGTTCACGCTGCCGCAGATCGTGCTTTACGTGTATCTCGGTGCGTCCGGACGGGCGTTGTTGCTCGATGATGGACCAATGCCGCTCAGCCGTGTGCTGATTGCCATGGCCCTGGTCATTGTGTTCGTCATCCTGTTGCTGGTGTCGCGCCGCATTCGCGCGATCCTTGCGTGCAAGACCGGCATCGCGACCTGCGGGACCGTGAGCAGCTAAAGCCATCGCTTCCTGCGCTTGAAGCTCTTCAGATTCTTGAAGCTCTTGCGCTGGTCGCCGGCGCCGCCGAGATAGAACTCCTTCACATCCTCGTTGTCGCGGAGTTCGTCAGCGGTGCCGTCGAGCACGACTTTGCCCTGTTCCATGATGTAGCCATGGCTGGCGACGGAGAGAGCGGCACGCGCGTTCTGCTCGACCAGCAGAATGGTGACGCCGAGATCGCGGTTGATCTTCTTGATGATGGCGAACACTTCCTTCACCAGCAGCGGCGATAGGCCCATCGACGGCTCATCCATCAGGATCATCTTGGGCCGCGCCATCAGCGCTCGGCCGATCGCCAGCATCTGCTGCTCGCCGCCGGAGAGATAGCCGGCGAGGCCGGTGCGCTCCTTCAGGCGCGGGAAGTAGTCGTAGACCATCTCGATGTCGGTGGAGACCTCGTTGTCTTTCCGCGTGAAGGCGCCGAGGCGGAGGTTTTCCAGCGAGGTCATGTCGGACACGATGCGGCGGCCTTCCATCACCTGGAAGATGCCGCGGCGGACGATCTTGTCGGGATCGATGCCGTCGATGCGCGTGCCATCGAACAGGATTTCGCCGCGCGTGACTTCGCCGTCTTCGGTTTTCAACAGACCGGAGATCGCTTTCAGCGTGGTCGATTTGCCGGCACCATTGGCGCCGAGTAGCGCAACGATCGCGCCCTTCGGCACCTCCATGCTCAAGCCGCGCAGCACCAGGATGACGTCGTCATAGACGACCTCGATATTGCGGATGTCGAGGAGCGGGGAGGTGGCGGGGGCCACTGCAATCTTCGTCTCGGGCTGAAGTGTAGTTTGCACAGTTGTCACTCCGGTCGCTGTTCTTTTCCCTCCCCCTTGCGGGGAGGGTGGCCGGCCCACTTGGGCCGGTCGGGTGGGGGTGCCACAAGCGCCGTCGCTCGTGGCGCCCCCACCCCTGACCCCTCCCCGCAAGGGGGAGGGGAACATCGGCGTCTTAGTTCAAACTACCACCCATGCCATTCCGGCTTGCGCGGCAGTTCCACGGTCTTCACCTTCTCCAGCTTGATCGTGCCCTTGACCATCAGGTCGTTGAGATCGCCATCGGTCGCGCCGGACACCTTCGAGCGATACAGGTCGACCTTGGTGGTCGGGCGGTGATCCTTGTCGGTCCAGGTCGAGGGATTGCAGACGCCCTCCATGCCGGCCGGCACCCAATCCTTCTTCTGGTAGAAGCCCTTGGCGACGTTCTCGCCGGTAGCGCCGCCGTTCTTCGCGGCCCAGTCGAGCGCTTCCTTCATGTAGAGCGAAGTGCAGACCGCCGCGATGTAGTGCACCGGGCGATAGATCTTGCCCGAAGGATCGGAGATCTTGGAAATCTCCTGCACCGTCTTCATGCCCGGTGCGTTGCCGCCCCAGCTCACCGCCGTGCGCAGCGGGAAGATCACGCCATCGGCAGCATCGCCTGCGGCCTTTGCCGCGTTCTCGTCCATGCCCCACACATTGCTCATGAACTGTACGTCGACGCCGGCTGCCTTGCAGGCCTTCATCACCGAGATGTTCGAAGCTGCGGTGTTGCCGAGATAAGCATAGTTCGCGCCGGCGCTCTTCAGGCTGAGGCATTGTGCGCTGTAATCGCCGGGCGCGAGTGCGAAGACCAATGGCGGCAGGACGTCAAAGCCGAGTTCGGCGGCGAGCGCTTCACCCGCGGCCTTCGGCGCGTTGGGGTAGGGGTGGTTGGCGCCCATATGGACATATTTCGGCTTGCCCGACTTGCCCTTGGACTTCCAGTCCTCTGCGGCCCAGGTCAGTTCGGCGCGCAGCGCGTCCGAATAGGACGGGCCATAGAAGAAGTTATACGGCGCGGGCTTGGCCTTGCCGCCGGCGCCGGTCGGGTCGGTCAGCGCGGCCGAATAGGAGCCCGAGATGTCCGGGATCTTGTCCTGCGCGAGGAAGCCGGTGAGCGCTTCGGTATCTGCCGTGCCCCAGCCCATGATCGCCGCGACCTTGTCGGCGCCCGACCACTTCTTGTACAGCGCGATGGCGCGCGGCACCTGATAGCCATAGTCGTTGCTATCGAGATTGACCTTCTTGCCGCCAATGCCGCCGTTCTTGTTGATCCAGGCGTAGGTATCGACCACACCCTGGCCATAGGGCGTGCCGACGTCGGACGTGCCGCCGGAATAATCGGCGAGGTGGCCGACGGCGATCTGCGCCTGCGCACTGGCAGATGCGCCCGCGATGAGAAGGGCAATGGATGCGGACGTTAGAAATGTTTTCATCGTCATGAGCATTCTCCCGTTGGATTTTATATTTTGTCGTTTCGTCTAGTCCGTCCCGTTCTCAATGCGAAAACGGGTAGAGTTTCCAGTAGGTCTTGATCTGCCGCCAGCGATGCGCGAGCCCGTCGGGTTCGAACACCAGGAACACGATGATGATGAGGCCGATGGCGATCTCGCGCAGAAAGGTCAGGTTGTTGTTGAGCGCCAGCGCTTTGTCGATGACGCCGCCCTTCAGCTCCATGCTGATCCATTCCATCGCTTCCGGCACCAGCACCACGAAGGCCGTGCCCATCAGCGTGCCCATGATCGAGCCGGTACCGCCGATGATGACCATGGCCAGGAACAGGATCGAGCGCTCGATGCCGAAACCCTCGTTGGAGACCACGAGCTGGTTATGCGCGTACAGCGCGCCGGCGATGCCTGCGAAGAACGCCGCGAGGCCGAAGGACAACGTGCGATATTTGGTGAGATTGATGCCCATGATCTCGGCCGAGAGATAGTGATCACGCACAGCCACCAGCGCGCGGCCGTCGCGCGAGCGCATCAGGTTGGTAACCAGCAGATAGCTCGCCACCACATAGGCCAGCACCACATAGAAATACTGCCGGTCGCCGCGCAGCGTATGGTCGAAGATCGAGAACGCTTTGGCCGTCGCCGGCACCGAGCCGCCGCTGAACCAGTCGGCGCGGGAGAAGAAGTCGAGCAGAATGTATTGCGCGGCCAGCGTGGCAATAACGAGGTACAGCCCCTTCAACCGCGCCGCCGGCAGGCCGAAAATGAGTCCCACGATGGCCGTTACCACGCCGGCGATGGGAATCGAGAAAAACACCGGGATCGGATAGTTGTTGGAGATATAGGCCGAGGTGAAAGCGCCGAACAGGAAGAACGCGGCGTGGCCGATGGAAATCTGGCCGGTAAAGCCGACCAGGATATTGAGCCCGAGCGCCGCGATGCCGTAGATGCCGATCATGATCAGCTGGCTGAGCCAGTATTCGCTGAGCAGTTGCGGCGCGAAGCAGATCAGCACCACGCCGAGGATCGCGGCGTTGCGGCTGGTGGTGGTCGGAAAGATTGTGGTGTCGACCGCATAGCTGGTGCGGAAGTCGCCGGCCGGGATGAGGGAGGGACTGGCCATGTGTTACACCCGCTCGATGTCTTTGGTGCCGAACAGGCCGTAAGGCTTGATCATCAGGATGATGATGAGCACGTAGAACGGCGCGACCTCATAGAGATTGCCCCAGTGCAGATATTCGCTGTCGATGAATTGCGCGAAGTTCTCCAGCAGTCCGATGATGATGCCGCCAACCACGGCGCCGCCGATACTGTCGAGACCGCCGAGGATGACCGCCGGAAACACCTTGATGCCGTAGATCGACAGGCCCGATGAGACGCCGTTGACCACGGCAACCACGACGCCCGCGACGGCGGAAACCATCGCCGAGATGGCCCAGGCCATGGCGAATACCGTCTTGACGGAAATGCCCAGCGATTGCGCCACCTGCTGGTTGAACGCGGTGGCGCGCATCGCGAGGCCCCATTTCGACACTTTGAAGAACCAAGCCATGCCGATCATCATCGCGACCGATACTACGAGGCTCATCACATAGACGGTCTGGATCTGTAGGCTACCGATCGTCACCGACTGGCTGGTGAAGACACGCGGGAATGGCTGCGGATTGACGCCATAGATCCATTTCAGTGCCGCCTGGAATACGGCGGACAGCGCGATGGTCACCATGATCACCGAGATGACCGGCTCGCCGACCAGCGGCCGCAGGATCACGACCTGGATCAGGATGCCGAAAGCAAACATGAACACCAGCGTCATCGGCATGCCCAGCCAGAACGGCACCTGGTATTTGGTCAGCAGCGTCCAGCACACCCACGCACCGATCAGTAGCAACTCGCCCTGCGCGAAGTTTACGACCTGGGTGGCTTTGTAGATCAGCACGAACGACATCGCGACCACGCCATAAAGCGTGCCGACCACGAGGCCGTTGACGAGAAGCTGGAGGAGGAACTGCGTGTTCATGCGATGGCTTCCGCAACAGAAGATGCGATCGTCCCCTCTCCCCCGAGCGTGGCGAAGCCGCGCTGGGCGGGAGAGGGTGCCTGAGCGTAGCGAAGGCGGGAGAGGGGGCGCCACAGATGACGTCGGCGTGTGTGGCTTCCCCTCTCCCGGGTGAGTTCGGGGCGACCTTCGGCGCTCCCCTCTCCCGCAAGGGGAGAGGGGATAATTATGCGCATCGCGCTATGTTGCGAACAGACGTTCATTCCGCCGCCTCCATGCGCGCGCCATCCCGCGCCATGTCCACCACGACCAATCGCGTGCGGATGCGCTGGGAGGTGCCATCCTGGAAGCGGATCGTTGTGTCGACGGGGATATCCCGGGCGCCGCCATAGATGCCGTCGATGATGTCGGCGTATTTCTCGTTGATGACGCTGCGGCGGACTTTTCGGGTGCGGGTCAGTTCGCCGTCGTCGGCGTCGAGCTCCTTGTACAGCAGCAGGAATTTGGCGATCCGCTGCGCGGGCGGCAGCGTGGCATTGACCGTCTCGACTTCCTTGCGGATCATCTCATAGACCTCGGGGCGTGACGACAGGTCCGTATAGGTCGTGAACGAGATGCGGTTCTTCTCGGCCCATTTCGAGATGATCGAGAAGCGGATGCAGATCATCGCCGCGAGCGCATCGCGGTTGTCGCCAAGCACCACGGTCTCGGCGATATAGGGCGAGAATTTCAGCTTGTTCTCGATATATTGCGGGGAGAAGCGTTCACCGCGCGCGGTCTGTGCCAGATCCTTGATGCGGTCGATGACGACGAGTTGCTTGTTGTCATTGAAATAGCCGGCATCGCCGGAATGCATCCAGCCATCGCGCAGATCGGCGGCGGAGGCCTCGGGCGATTTGTAATAGCCGAGGAACATGTTGGGGTGCCTGACAACGATCTCGCCGACGCCCTGCACATCGGGATCGCGGACTTCGATCTCGATGCCGCTGCCCATCGCGATGCCGGTGGTGTCGGGATCGACGGCATCCGGCGGATGCAGTGTGAAGGCGCCGAGCGTCTCGGTCTGGCCATAGAGCGTGCGCAGCGGCACGCCCATAGCGCGGAAGAATTTGAATGTGTCCGGGCCCAGCGCGGCGCCGCCGGTGGCGGCCGAGCGCAGCCGTGTGAAGCCGAGACGATCACGCAGGGCACGGAACAGCAGCGTATCGGCGACGGCCGAGCGCTTTCCTTGCGCGAGTGCGGATAGCCCGGATTTCATGCCGAGTTCATACAGGCTCTGCTTCAGCGGCGATGAATCCATCACCCGTGCGCGCACGTCCGCTGCGATGCCTTCCCAGACCCGCGGCGCGAACAGCACGAAGGTCGGCGCGATCTCTCGAAAATCGTTCATCATGGTGTCGGCCTGCTCGACGAAGTTGACCTTCATCCGGCTCAGGAGACCTTTGCCGAGTGCGTAGACCTGCTCCATGATCCAGGGCAGCGGCAGTACCGAAACATATTCGTCGTCCGGTCCCTTCGGATCGAACGACAGATACACCGCGCAGTGGCCGAGCACGCGGCCTGCGGCGAGCATCGCGAGCTTTGGGTTCGATGTGGTGCCTGACGTGGTGCAGAGGATCGCGACATCCTCGCCCTGCGTCGCATCGACCAGTTGATCGTAGAGGCCCGGCTCGCGCGCCGCACGGTCGCGACCCATCTGGGCGAGCCTGTCGGCCTCTAGCAGGCGCGGATCGTCGTATTTCCGCATGCCGCGCGGATCGCTGTAGACGATGTGCTTCAGCGCCGGCACACGGTCAGCGAGGGTGAGCAGCTTGTCGACCTGTTCTTCATCCTCCGCGAAAACGATCTTCGCTTCGCCGTAGTTGAGGAGATAGGCGGCTTCCTCGTCGAGCACGTCGCGATAGAGACCGAGGCTCATGCCACCGATAGCATGCGCGGCGATCTCGGCAGCGACCCAGTCGGGCCGGTTATCGCCAATAATGCCGATGACGTCGCCACGGGCGATGCCG
This sequence comes from Tardiphaga sp. OK246, assembly GCF_900188215.1. NCBI lineage: Bacteria > Pseudomonadati > Pseudomonadota > Alphaproteobacteria > Hyphomicrobiales > Nitrobacteraceae > Tardiphaga > Tardiphaga sp. OK246. The sequence continues at coordinate 14,533 of NZ_FZOX01000012.1, read as the reverse complement.
AGCTCGACCATGCCAACCGTGAAATCCTTCACCCGGGCATGGTAATCGTTCCAGGTGAACTCCCGCCACAGGCCGAAGTCCTTTTCGCGCAGCGCGATCTCGCTGCCATGTTCTTTGGCGTTGAGGCGCAGCAGCTTCGGATAGGTATCTGCCTGTTTGACGCGGCCGGTATAGTCCATCATGCGGCACTCTCCGCAGCGATAGGCGCATGGTCGGGATCGACGAGGACTTCGTCCTCTTCACCGAGATAGGCGCGCTTGACGTGTGGATCGGCCAGCACGGCAGCCGGATCGCCCTCGGCAATCTTGCGGCCGAAATCCAGCACCATCACGCGATGGGAGATGTCCATCACGACGCCCATGTCGTGTTCGATCATCATCACCGTCATCCCGTATTCTTCGTTGAGATCGACGATATAGCGCGCCATGTCCTCCTTCTCCTCGAAGTTCATGCCGGCCATCGGCTCGTCGAGGAGGATGAGGTTCGGCTCCAGCGCCATCGCGCGGGCGAGTTCGACGCGTTTGCGCAGACCATAGGGAAGGGTGCCTGCGGTCGCCTTGCGCACGCTCTGCAGATCGAGGAAGTCGATGATCTCCTCCACCTTGCGGCGATGCTCGAGCTCTTCCTTGCGGGCGCCGGTGAGCCAGTACAGCGAGCCGGTGAGGAAGTTGTTCTTCAGGAGGTGGTGGCGGCCGACCATGATGTTGTCGAGCACGCTCATATGATGAAACAGCGCGAGGTTCTGGAAGGTGCGGCCGATGCCGAGGCCGGGGCGGGCGTTTGGATTGAGCCCGGTGATGTTCTTGCCGTGGTAGAACAACTCGCCTTCGGTGGGACGGTAGCGGCCGGAGATGCAGTTGACGATGGAGGTCTTGCCGGCGCCGTTCGGCCCGATGATCGAGAACAGCTCGCCGTCATTGACAGCGAAGCTCACATCGGTGAGCGCGCGAACGCCACCAAAGCGCAGTGACACCCCGCGCACGTCCAGAGCAACCGCCACTCAAATCCTCCCAGATACGGCGCTTGTCGCGCTCTTTATCCACGTTCCTCGGATGGTCCCGAGCCTATATCGCCCGGTCACGCTAAGCCATTCTACTAATGACCTTTCGCGGTGGTCTTCCCTACGTCAAATCGGTATCCTGAAATGTCTCGCGGCGGACAATCTGCCTGCCAATTTGTCGCGCGAGCGTTCTTTTGCGCTGCAACATTCGAAGTGAAGCGGACCTATGATTGCTGCAGATCATCTCAAGCGCATCGCGGCCTGGGCGCGGGACCTGAACGAGAAGGAGATCGAGGTCGCGCGCGCGGGCATCGTCGAGAAGTCGTTCAAGGCGAATGAATTCGTCTGTATGCGTGGCGACCAGTTCGAATACTGGACCGGCGTTGTCAGCGGCCTGGCGAAGATCGGCACCATCTCGCGCAGCGGCAAGGAAGTCAGCATCACCGGCCTGACGGCGGGCGCGTGGTTCGGCGAGGGCAGCGTGCTGAAGAACGAACCGCGACGTTACGACATTGTCCCGCTACGCGACTCCAAGCTCGCATTCATGGAGCGCCCGGCATTCATGTGGCTGTTCGAGAACAGTGTCGGCTTCAACCGCTTCCTGGTCTCGCTGTTGAACGAACGACTCGGTCAGTTCATCGCACTGACTGAATATGGCCGCAGGCTCGATGCCACCGGGCGTCTCGCGCGCTGCATTGCCTCGCTGTTCAACCCGATCCTCTATCGCGACGCGGCCCGCCATCTGGACATCACCCAGGAAGAGCTCGGTGCCATCACCGGCATATCACGGCAGAAGGCGAACCAGTGCCTACAGACACTGGAAAAGGAGGGTCTGCTGCGGCTGGAATATGGCGGCGTGACAGTGGTCGATCTCGAAAAGCTGGGCAGTTACGGCGATTAGGGATTCCCTCGCCCCGCTTGCGGGGTGGCGTGGACGAAGTCCGCGACGGGTGAGGGGGAGCCAGCGAGTGAAACACTGGCTCCCCCTCACCCGAAGCCTCGCTGACGCTCGGCCCCGACCTCTCCCCGCAAGCGGGGAGAGGTAAGGAAGAGCGCTCAGACTTCCAGCCATTCCCTGCGCACGGCGTCATTGGCCTTGAGTTCGGCGGGCGTGCCTTCGAACACGATGCGGCCGTGCCCCATCACATAGACCCGATGCGAGATGCGCAGCGCGATGGAGAGCTTCTGCTCGACCAGCAGGATCGCCACGCCACGGCGCGCGATCTCGGCGATGAGATCGCCGACCTGCTGGACGATGATCGGTGCGAGGCCTTCGGTGGGCTCGTCGATCATCACCAGTTCAGGATCGCCCATCAGCGTCCGGCAGATCGTCAGCATCTGCTTCTCGCCGCCGGACAGCACGCCCGCCGCGGTATCGGCGCGCGCGGCGAGGTTCGGAAACATGCCGAGCATGTCGTCGAGCTTCCACTTGCCGGGATGACGCGGATCCTTGATCCCCAGCATCAGGTTCTGCCGTACCGTGAGGCCCGGAAAGATGTCGCGATGCTCCGGCACGTAGCCGAGGCCGAGATGCGCGATCCTGAAGCTCGGCAGGCCGGCGATATTGGCGCCCTTGAAGGTGATCGTGCCGTGCGGCGGCACTTCACCCATGATGGCCTTCACGGTGGTCGAACGCCCGACGCCGTTGCGGCCGAGCAGCGAGACCACTTCGCCGGCATCGATATGCAGATCGACGCCCTGCAGAATGTGGCTCTTGCCGTAATAGGCGTGCAGGTCCTGAACTTGGAGCATCACGCCACTTCCTCGCCGAGATAGGCTTCCTTGACCTTGGGGTTGCCGCGGATTTCCTCCGGCGTGCCCGAGGCGATGATCTGGCCATAGACCAGAACCGAGATGCGGTCGGCGAGGCCGAACACCACGCTCATGTCGTGCTCGACGATCAGCAGCGTGCGGCCCTCGGTCAGCCGCCGGATCAGCGCCACGGCACGCTCGGTCTCGGCGTGACTCATGCCGGCCGTGGGCTCGTCCAGCAGGATGACATCGGCGCCGCCGGCGATGGTAATGCCGATTTCCAGCGCTCGCTGCTCGGCGTAGGTGAGCAGACCCGCGGGCACGTCGCGGCGCGATACGAGGTTGATATCCTGCAGGATCTGCGCGGTGCGGTCGCGTACCTCGGGCAGGTTGTCGACATTCTTCCAGAACGCGTAACGATGGCCGGTGGCCCACAGCACAGCGCAGCGCAGGTTTTCCCACACGCTCATCTTGGCAAAGACGTTGGTGACCTGGAAGCTGCGCGACAGTCCGCGGCGGTTGATCCGGAACGGTGGCAGGCCGGAGATCACCTGATCGCGCAGCAGGATGCTGCCGACTGATGGCTTCATATAGCCTGATATCAGATTGAACAGCGTCGACTTGCCGGCGCCGTTGGGGCCGATCAGCGCGTGGCGTTCGCCTTGGGCGACCGTCAGGTTGACGTTGCGGATCACGGAGGTGATGCCGAAGGTCTTCTCGACGCCGCGCAATTCAATAGCGGTGCTCATGCGGCCACTCCCTTCTCGCGCGCGGCGGTGAGGGCGTCGTCCCAGCTGCCGGCGATGCGCGCCCAGGTCTTGCGCGCGACGATAAAGCCGCCGATCAGCAGCACGGCGGCAACGGCCCAGATTGCCGGGTTCGCCGCGTCGAACGGAATGCCGAACGCCTTGATGTGGGAATCCTCGCCGGGATTGACGGTAAAGTGGACGGTGGTCTCGATCGCCAGCATCAGGCCGGTGATCATCGCCAGCGTCGGTACGAAGGCGACGAGATAGCTCGGCAGCACACGGCTGAGCGTGCCGCCTTTCAGCAGCGGCCGGTGCATCATCAGCAGTCCGGTGATGCCGCCGGGCGCGAACATCACCACGGCGATGAAGATCAGGCCGAAATAGAGCTGCCAGACCTGTGTGAGATCGGAGAGGCCGAGCGACAGCAGCGTGACGAAGATCGCGCCGACGATCGGGCCGATGAAGAAGCCGACGCCGCCGATATAGGTGGCGAACAGCACGGTGCCCGATTGTACGGCGCCGAGATAGGCCGAATTGGCGATCTCGAAATTGATCGCGGCTAGCGCGCCCGCTATGCCGGCAAACAGGCCGGAGAAGCAGAAGGCGATATAACGGATGATGTGCGGATCGTAGCCGACGAACTGCACACGTTCGGGATTGTCGCGCACGGCGTTGCACATGCGCCCGAGCGGCGTGCGGGTGAGGGCATACATCGCGATGACGGCAATCAGCGTCCAGGCTGCGACCAGATAATAGATCTGGATCTGCGGGCCGAAGCTCCAGTCGAACAGACGCAGCACCTTGGTGCGATTGGCGGAGACGCCGGCTTCGCCGCCGAAGAAGGTGCGCAGGATTAACGCTGACGACGCCACCAGTTCTGCGACGCCAAGCGAGATCATCGCAAAGGCCGTACCGGAGCGCCGCGTCGACACCCAGCCGAGCAGCATGGCGAAGACGAGGCCAGCCGCGCCGCCGACCAGCGGCACCAGCGGCAGCGGGATCGCAAACTTGTTCCTGGCGATGATGTTGATGGCGTGGATCGCCAAAAAGCCGCCGAGGCCGTAATAGACCGCGTGGCCGAACGACAGCATGCCGGTCTGGCCGAGCAGGATATTGTAGGACAGCGAGAAGATGATCGAAATGCCGATCAGGCTGAAGGTGGTCAGCGATCCGCCCGACGAGAACAGTTTCGGCAGCACCAGCAGCGCCAGCGCGGCGGCGATCCAGATGCCGTAGAATTTCAGCCGGTCGGATGCGGCGGGACGGGGCGGCGCGATGGTTGCCGGAATCTTGGCGGTGGCGTCGCTCATGTGTCGCGTGTTCCCAGCAGGCCCATCGGGCGGAAGATCAGGATCAGCACCAGCAGCAGATAGGGCATGATCGGTGCGATCTGGGCGACGGTGACGTTCCAGATGTCGGACAGCCAGGTGGCGGCATAGTCGGGGCTGAGCGGGCCGAAGGCGCCGGCCAGCGAGCCGTTCATCGATACGGCGAAGGTCTGCACGAGGCCGATCAGCAATGAGGCAATGAAGGCACCAGGCAGCGAGCCGAGGCCGCCGACGACCACGACGACGAACAGGATCGGGCCCAGCAAACCGGCCATGTTGGATTGCGTGACCAGTGCCGGGCCTGCGATCACGCCGGCGACGGCGGCGAGCGCAGTGCCGACGCCGAACACCAGCATGAAGATGCGTCCGACATTGTGTCCGAGATGGCCGACCATATGCGGATGGGTCAGCGCCGCCTGTACGATCAGGCCGATGCGCGTGCGCTTCAGAACCACCAGCAATCCGATGAAGATCACGATGGAGACGACCAGCATGAAGATCTTGAAGGCCGGGTAGTTGGTGGAGAACAGCGTGAAGGCCGGGAAGTCGAGCAGCGGCGGTACGCGGAAATCGACCGGGCTCTTGCCCCAGATGATCTGCACGATCTCCTCGATGGCGAAAGCAAGCCCGAAGGTGAACAGCAGCTCGGCGACGTGGCCGTTCTTGTGGACGTGACGCAGGCCGTAGCGTTCGACGGCGGCGCCGAGCGCGCCGGCGAGCAGCGGCGCAAGGATCAGCGCGGGCCAGAAGCCGAACCAGCGGCTGATCTGGAAGCCGAAGAATGCGCCGAGCATGTAGAAACTGGCATGGGCGAAGTTCAGCACGCCGAGCATGCTGAAGATCACCGTCAGGCCAGAGGCCATCAGGAACAGCAGCATGCCGTAGAGGACGCCGTTGAGCGTGGAAATGACGATCAGTTCAAGCACGAAGTATCTGCCTCTCGGTGAGGAGTGTGCCGGAGTGCGGCGGCGTCTTAACCTCTCCCCGCTTGCGGGGAGAGGTCGGATTGCGCAGCAATCCGGGTGAGGGGGAGGCAGTGAGTGAAACTGAGAGTCCCCCTCATCCGTCCCGAACTTGCTCTGCAAGTTCGGTCCACCTTCTCCCCGCAGGCGGGGAGAAGGCAGGGCTTACGGCCGTTCCATCTTGCACGTGGTGGGCAGCACCGTCTGCGGCGTGTCGATCTTGGCGGCCAGCTTCCAGCCCCAGCCGGTCTTTTCCTCGTCGAACGGCTCCTTGTCGGTGCGCTCGCCGAACGAGGCGATATACATCGGCTGGAAGAATTGATGGTCGTCTTTGCGCATATTGCCCTTGCCACCGTCGAACACCTCGAACTCCATGCCTTCGAGGGCTGCGGCCACCTTCACCGGATCGAGCGACTTCGCTTTCTCGGCGGCCGCGGCGAACATGCGCATCTCGTTCACAGCGCGCGGATAGAACAGGCTGAAGTCATACTTGGCGCGCAGTGCCTTTTCGAACACGTCGGCCGAGGCGTGGCCGAGATTCGGGATGCCTTCGGCGATCTGGAACACTTGGTGGTTCAGGCCGGCCTGCTTGATCGCGGTTGGGCCGCCGGTGCCGCCGGCATAATAGGTGAACCAGCTCACCTTCAGGCCCGCGTCAGCCGCTGCCTTCAGCAAGAGGGCAAAATCCTGACCCCAGTTGCCGGTGATGACGCTGTCGGCGCCGGAGGCCTTGATCTTCGCAATATAGGGCGCGAAGTCGGTGATCTTCAGCAGCGGATGCAGTTCGTCGCCGACGATTTTGACGTCCGGTCGTTTGGCGCCGAGCATGGCACGCGCCTGGCTGCGCACCGACTGACCGAACGAGTAGTCCTGATTGATCAGGTAGACGTTCTTCACCGCAGGCACGGTCTTGATGTAGTTGGTAAGCGCTTCCATCTTGATGTCTGAATTGGCGTCCCAGCGGAAATGCCAGAAGCTGCATTTCTCGTTGGTCAAGACCGGATCGACGGCGGCATAGTTGAAGTACAGGACTTCCTTGCCGGGGTTGCGGTCGTTGAACTTGGTGACGAAATCCGACAGCGCACCGGCGACCGACGAGCCGTTGCCCTGGGTGATGTAGCGAATGCCGCCATCGATCGCCTTCTGCGCCTGGATCAGGCTCTCTTGCGGATTGGTCTTGTTGTCGAGTGGGACGATCTCGACCTTCTTGCCGAGAATGCCGCCCTTGGCGTTCAGCTCATCGGCGAGAAACTGGAAGGTCTTGAGGCCGACTTCGCCGACGCTGGCGCCGCCGCCGGAGAGTGGATCGATATAACCGATCTTCACGGTCTCCTGCGCCATCGCCGTGCCGCCGAGCATCGGCAGCGCAATGGACGCAATGAGGGCTAGTTTGCGCATGGTGTTTCTCCCTGGAAGCATTTGTGCTGGCCGTTGTCGCGACGCCGAATCTTTTGATCCATCCGTCGCTGGCCTTATGCCGGGAGTGTGAGCCAAGGCGGTAGAAGCTGCAAGCCTCACTTGCTGCCTCACTTGGTCGTAGGCGCAACCTTCGCTTTCTTGGATATTGCAGCGTCGCCAATGATTTCCGCGGCGCGCAATTCGTCGATTTCCGCTGCACTCAGGCCCAGAATATCGCGCAGGACTTCCTCATTGTGCTGGCCGAGCGTCGGCGCCAGCCGGGTGATCGGGTAGGGCAGTTTTGCACTGCCTTCGCGATAGGCAACGGAGGGCAGCAGATGCGGGCCCATAAATACCTTGGTCACCGGCTGCCAATGTCCGACTGCGAGCAGGTGCGGATCCCCGGCCAGATCCAGCGGCAGTCGCGCGGTACCCGCGGGCACGCCGGCGTCCTGCAGCGTCACCATGGCCAGATCCGGTCGCACGGTCGTCGTCCAGTGCCGGACCGCGACCTCGATACGGTCCTCCTCGGCGCGGCGGCCCTCGGCTGTGGCAAGTGCGGCGTCATCGGCCAGGTCGTTGCGATGCATGACCTTACACAGCGCTTGCCATTCCTCGTCGCTGCGCACGGCAATGGTGATCCACTGATCTTCGCCGAGACACGGGAAGCAACCATTCGGCACGAAGCGCGGATGCCGGTTGCCAATGCGCGGGCCGGATTTTCCCGTGGCGGATTGCTCGATGACCGAGGGTGCGACAAGAGGCAGCAGGGCTTCCGTCGCACTGAGGTCGATGTGCTGGCCAAGGCCGGTATTCTTCTGATGCATGAAGCCGAGCATCAATGCCGCCGCGGCACTGACGCCGCCGAAGGGATCGCCGAGCGCGGCATGCAGCATCGTCGGCGGATCGCCTTCGCGGCCGGTGACAGACGGCAGGCCTGACGCCTGTTCCAGCGTCGAGCCATAGGCGCGCACGCCGCTCCATGGACCGGTCATGCCGAAGGCGGGCATCGTCACCACGACGAGACGCGGATTGATCTTGTGCATGGCTGCAGCATCAAGGCCCATGCGCGGCAGCACGTCGGCGGCATAGTTGTCGATCACCGCATCGGCGCCTGCGAGCAGTTGTTTCAGCAACTCCTTACCGCGCGGATTGGTGAGATCCAGCGTGATGCCGCGCTTGTTGCGGTTCATCTGCTGAAACCAGTAGATCTTCTCGTAGGTGCGCTCGGGAAAATACGGGCCGCGTGGATCGGTGCCACGAAACCAGTCGGGATACTGGCAGGACTCGACCTTGATGACGTCGGCGCCGAGATCGCCCATCTGCCGCGTGGCCGATGGACCGGCCCAGCCCATGGTGAGATCGATAATGCGCAGCCCCTTCAGCGGCTGCGGATCATCCGGCGTTGCTTGCCGCGTCGCTACGCGCTGATGCGCAAGCAGGGCGTCGATGGTGTCATCGCCGGCAAATGGCGCGCGGCCATTCGGTTTGGGCCGCGAACCCGTAAGTGTTTGCGGCAGCACCGGCGCATCGAATGATGCCGTTCCAATCTCGACTTTCGCGAAGGCGCCGCGATCGCGGTAGTATTGCTGCTTCAGCAGCGTCTCCATATCGGGCACGACCGCGAGCGGAAGACGCAGCTCGATTCCCATCTCGAACCATTCGTTTGCGCTCTTGTGCATCAGGATGGGCTGGAAGATATCGAACAGCGCCTTCGAATTGTTGGTGCGCGCGAGGCCGTCGTTGAACTGCGGCTCGGTTTCCAGTTCGGGAAGGCCGAGCATCACGCAGAACGCAGCCCATTGCGCCGGTGTCACGACAGTGATGCCGAGCCAGCCGTCCTTGGTTGGGAAATTGCCGACGGGATAGCCGCGGCCGAACCGGTTGATGGCCATGCGTGGCCGCGTGAAGCCGACTTCCAGCGCGAGTCCTGTGTCGAATTCGCTGATCTGCAGCATCGCCTCATGCGCGCTGACGGCAAAGCGCCGCGCGCCGTTGGCGCGACCATACATGCCGGCCAGTGTCGGAATGAACGCGGTGAGTCCGGCCATGACGGCGATCTGTCCGTCGCGCGGCAGCACCGGCGGGCCTTCCTGCGCCCCGACCAGCTTCACGCTGCCGGACAGGCTGCGACAAACGGAGTCCGTCGTCTGATAATTGCTGTAGAGGCCGTGTTCGCCGAACCACGAGATCGCGGTGATCGCGAGACCGGGTTGCTCGTTGCGCAAGTCATCATGCGTCAAGAGTGAGTTCGGAATCTCCGAAGGCGCGCGCGCGTCGATCAGCAGGTCGCATGTCGCAAGCAATGCGCGGACCCGCGCGACATCATCGGCCTTATCGAGATCGGCGATGACACTGCGTTTGTTGGTATTCAGCCAGGCGAAATATCCGCTCTCGCGGCGGCCATCGCCGGCATCGACGAGCGGCGGATAGTGCCGCGCAGGATCGCCGTCCGGCGGTTCGATCTTGATGACCTCGGCACCGAAATCGGAAAACAGTTTGCCGCAGTAATCCAGCGTATCGCCGGATCCGATTTCCGCGACACGCAAATCCGATAGTGGCAAGGTTGGCATTTCCGCCCGATCATTTTTTTATGTGTCGGGGCATCATGTCGAGATGTGTGCGGGCGTCAAGTCATTCGGCGCGCGCTGCAGCCTTGTCGAGCGCAATCGACATCGCCGAGATCAGTGGCTTCATGAAGAACGCATCATTGGCCGGAGTGATGTCGGCTTCGAGGCCGTACGATTTCAATTCATCAGACACGACGGGACCAACCGATGCGATCGGTGTCTTTGCAAGTGCACTGCGCAATTGATCCTCGCGGCCGTGCGCCTTCGCAGCATCGACGAGACGACGCACCTGACCCGAACTCGTCAGCGCGATGGCATCGACGCGGCCGGCTTCCATTTCGTCGATGGCCGAGAGGATGTTTGTTTCAGCGGCCTTGGAGTCGTAGATATAAGGCAGCACGGTATCGACCTCTGCGCCGCAGGAGGTGATCGCTGATATCAGAACGCTGTGGTCCTTCTCGGGATAGAGCTGCAGGCCGAGGCGATGGCCTTTGAGATCGAGCCGCGACAGCATTTCGGCGACGCCTTCGGAGGTCGGCTTCTCGGTGGTGATGTCAGCCTCGAGGCCGATCTCGCGCAAGGCGCGCCCGGGCTTCGGTCCGCGGGCGAATTTGCGGGATTTGCCGACTGCGGCGATGAACTCTTTTTCGATGCCGCGTTGACGCACGATTTTCATCATCCGGCGAAGCCCTTCGCCGGTCATTAAAACGAGGTCGTCGAAGGGGTTAGCAATGAATCGGCCGATCCAGGCCTCGACCGGGGCGGAATCCGGCGCGTCCTCGATGGTGAACATCGGACATTGCAGCACATTGGCGCCCTGTTCGGTCAGCAGGCGGGAGAATTGCGCTTCCTCGCGGGTCTCCAGGATCAGGATGCGATAACCGTTGAGCTTGTCAGCCATATCCGTTCTCTGCCTGTTTTCGTTCGTTAATTCGCTGGCAATGACGTCCATATTGCAGCGTGCAATTGGATTGGCGCAAGCTTGCTTCGGATGATAGAGCAGGGCCTCGATTTCCGGTCCCCTTGAAGCAGATCAGCCCGTCCCATGTCCCATCAATTCGTCCTGACCCTGTCCTGTCCAGATCGCCCCGGCATCGTGTCCGCTGTATCGACCTTCCTGGCCCATAATGGCCAGAATATTCTCGATGCCCAGCAGTTCAACGATGTCGAAACCGGGCACTTCTTCATGCGCGTGGTGTTCAACGCCGCCGACGTGAATGTCGGTCTGGCGGCGCTGCAGACCGGCTTCGGGGCCATCGCCGAGCGCTTCAAGATGGACTGGCAGATGCGCGACCGGGCGACCCGTCGCCGCGTCATGCTGCTGGTGTCGAAGTCCGATCACTGCCTCGTCGATATCCTGTATCGCTGGCGCACCGGCGATCTCGACATGATCCCGACCGCGATCGTCTCGAACCATCCGCGCGAGGCCTTCAAGGATCTCGATTTCGGCGACATCCCGTTCCACCACATGCCGATCACCAAGGAGACCAAGCGCGAGCAGGAGCAGGCGATCTGGGATCTGGTCGGCACAACCGAGACCGAGCTCGTGGTGCTGGCGCGTTACATGCAGATCCTGTCCGACGAGATGTCGGCGAAACTCTCCGGCAAGTGCATCAACATCCATCACTCGTTCCTGCCGGGCTTCAAGGGCGCACGGCCCTATCACCAGGCGCACGCGCGCGGCGTCAAGCTGATCGGCGCCACCGCGCATTACGTGACCAGCGATCTCGACGAAGGTCCGATCATCGACCAGGACGTCGAGCGCATCAGCCATCGCGACACGCCGGAAGAACTCGTGGCCAAGGGCCGCGACATCGAACGCCGCGTGCTGGCGCGCGCCATGCGCTATCACCTCGAAGATCGCGTGATCCTCAACGGCATGAAGACCGTCGTCTTTATGAACTGAGCGAGGCGCCGCGCGAAATTCGCGATCAGCGCACGGCCTCTGCAGACGGCGATGTGGCGGGGCCAGGCCCCGTCATGGCGCCGGATTGGTGCTGCTCGTGCCGCTTCGCGTAGGCTTCGTATTCGGGAGAGCCCGGACGCGGCGGCGCGTCGGCGGGCAGGCCGCCAGCCCATGCCGGGATCAGGTCGGCCATGCCGCCGGCCATGAATGAACTGATTGAGCCACAACCGCCAAGACTGCAGGACAACAGTATAAGACAGACAAAAACGGGGACGCGGCGGGCTACTGGCATGGCGGCAACATCATTTAGGCGGTCTGCGGAATATAGCAGATCTGCGACGGGTTTTGCCGAGAATTGAAGGCAAATCAATGGTCAAATATTACCGAGGACGAGGGAAAGTCATTTACATGACTTTCGGATGCAGGGGAGGTGCAGGATGACTGAAATAAAGGCCTTTTCTGCTTTCCGCTCTCTCGGCATCCTTCACGTTTAGGACCCTCTGTGTGGGAAAGACATGGTTATCGCTCATCATTCGAAGCCGTTCGGAGCGGCTAAAGCTCCTCAAATCGACACGCCAGCGAAGCAAACTGCAGCCGCGGAAGACCCCCCATTTGGATTGGGGTCAACTGAGCCGTCGCCACAGATTTTGCGGCGAAGAAGCGCGGATGTTGTACCGGAGTGAGGCCGTTTGATGTTCATATCAGCGCCATTGTGTGATCAGACGCAGCGCTGCCGTCTTTCCGCCGAAATTTGTTTCCGTGACGCATTGGTGCGCCGCAGAATAGCCATGACCGTTAGTCGAAATAGGCCACGAAACACGGTCCGGGCGCCTATGAAATTCCACGCAATGCTGCGGCGGAATAATCCGGATGAAGGTCTAGCTGAAAATTTACGCAGCATCGGGCCGGGGGCATTTCAAACGTGGCGTCTGTACTTCAGTTGATTTCATCCCTGACCGTGGGTGGGGCCGAACGGCTGCTGATCAACTTTGCGGCCAGTTGCGGACCGGGTGCGGGCGTGCCGCAGGTGTTTGTCGTCATCAACGATCGGCTCAATCTCGATCTCGCCGCCGAACTCTCAGCCACCGGTCACCCGATCTATTTTCTGAAACGCGCGCCGGGCAATCGCAATCCGCGCATCATTTTGACGCTGCTCAATATCATTCGCCGCCATGACATTCGCGTCATTCACGCCCATGACAGTGGGGCGAAACATTTCGCGATGCTGAGCAAGCTATATCGGCCCATGAGCGTCGGCTACACGATCCACAATACCGGTCTCGTCAACGCGTGGGACCGCGTAAAGCTTCGGCTGCATCAGCGGTTCGTCGATTGGAACATCGCGATCTCTGCCGCGGTCGAACGCGAATGTCAGGCCGTGCGTCTGCAGCGGTTGTTCAAGGTACATAACGGCATTCCGCTGGGCGCCTTCTGCGCCGTGGCCCGCGAACGCCGTTTCGGCTCACCGCTGCGGCTGATCAACGTGGCCCGCATCTATCCGAAACAGAAGGGCCAGGACATCCTGATCAAGGCGGTCAGTCTCTGCGTCGCTCGTGGGCTCGACATTCGCTGCGATTTCGTCGGCAGCCCACCGGAGGGCGACGAGTCGACCCTCCTGAGTTTGAAGGCGCAGGCGATCGCCGAGAATGTCGCCGATCGTGTTCGCTTCCTGTGCGGGCGCACCGATGTGCGCCGTCCGCTGGACGAGGCCGATATCTTCGTGTTGCCATCGCGTTTCGAAGGTTTCGGACTGGTGCTGCTCGAAGCCATGGCGGTCGGCCTGCCTGTCATCGCCGCGGATGTTGATGGCCCGGCCGAACTGCTGGTCGACGGCTCGAACGGTATCAAATTCAAGGTCGGATCCGCCGAGGATCTCGCCGACAAGATCGCGGCGCTTACGGCGCAGCCCGAGCTTGCCGCGAAGATCGCAAGGAAGGCGAAGGATTTCGTCACCGAATTCGATATCGCCAATATGCGCGACCAGTATTTCGGCATCTACGGGCAGATGATGAAGGTGAGCTAGGACCGATCGACACTCACTCGCTCCAGATCATTGCGGCGGCGAGGTGGATGAAGCCAGCGAAGTGCGAGGTTCGTCCGTCATAGCGTGTGGCGAAGCGCCGGAAGTGTTTGAAACGGCAGAAGCAACGCTCGATCCGATTGCGCTGCTTGTAGGCGTTGATGTCGTGCGGGATGATGACCTTGCGGGTTCGGTTTGATGGTATGATCGCTGTTGCGCCCATATTGACGATGATCGCGCGCAGAGCGTTGCTGTCATAGGCCTTGTCGGCAAGCACGGCTTCGCCGGTCTGGCCGTGGAGCAAGGCAGGTGCCTGGGTGACGTCGCCAGCCTGTCCAGCTGTGATGATGAAGCAGAGCGGGCGACCGAGTGCATCGGCCAGCATATGGATCTCCGTGGTCAGCCCACCTCGGGAACGCCCCATCGCCTGATCTTTGCCCCCCTTTTCCGCTTGCGGCCTGCTGGTGAGCGCGAACGATGGTGCTGTTGATCATCAGATACTGATTATCCCGCTCTGCCGTCAGGGCCGTGAACACGCGTTCCCAGCCCCCCATGGCACCAGCGGCTGAACCGCCGGTGCACCGTTTCCACTTGCCGTACCGTTCCGGCAGGTCGCACCAATGAGCACCCGAGCGCAGAACCCACAAACAGCCGTTCACAAACAGGCGGTTATCGGACGCTGTGCGACCTGCATCGCTAGCCTTGCCCGGCAGCAGCGGAGAAATCTTCACCCACTGTGCCTCATTCAATTCGTAGCTTCATCGCCAACACATGTTCCGTGCAAATCACGGAACCCTATGAATCAGCGATTTAACCTCTCGGGAATCCTGAATGTCGATCGGCCCTAG
>NZ_FZOX01000013.1:0-46375 GCF_900188215.1 Tardiphaga sp. OK246 | reverse complement strand
AGTCGCTTGAGGCTCCCTTCCCATCGCCTTGGGACTTTAATTCGCGATCGGAGCGTTCGTCGAGGCAAAGTGCAAGCAACCGAAAAAACACCGCAGGCGGAACGTCGGGCACTTGCTTGGCGCCTCCGAAAGTCCTGATGCACTCTAAATTGCGGAAGACCGCATCGCATCAGGCCCAAGGGTGCAACGGGCACCCGGCGTTCCGCACGCCCTCTCACAAGGGGGCGGGAATGCGAAGCACGACGGCGCCCCCGCGCCGCAAACAATGGGGGTGATGACGCATGTCTGAAGAGCAGTGGCTGTTTGACATTCACATCCGCGATGACGCGCAGGCGTCAATGGTGTCCCTCCCCCTTGCGGGGTCTGGCGGACGAATTCGTCCGCCATGGGTCGGCCGATAGGCCGGGGTGGGGGTGCCACGAGCGACGCCCTCACGTGCGGCCCCCCCCGTCACGTTTGTTCGCTTCGCTCTCAAACGCGCCCCCTCCCCACCGCGCGCCGCTTGGGGGAGAGAAAAGAAAGCCCTACTCCGCCGCGATCTGCCGCGGCGCCGGCGGCGGATTGGCGAGGTCCTTGGCGAGTTCGGCGTAACGTACCTTCGCCGCCACGACCGAGGCTTCCTTCACCGGGCCGTAGCCACGAATGCTGTCCGGCAACGAGAGGAGCTGCACGGCCGTATCCACCGTGAGCGGCGACAGCAGGTTCAACACTGTGGCCACGTCCTTCTCATAGCCGGCGATCAGGTCGCGCTCCAGTCTGCGGTCGGCGCTGTAGCCGAACACATCCAGCGGCGTGCCGCGCAAGGTGCGCAGCTTCGCCAGAATGCGAAACAGCGGCAGCATCCAGGCGCCGAAGGCGCGCTTCTTCGGGCGGCCCGACGCATCGGTACCCGGCAGCATCGGCGGCGCGAGATTGAAGCTGATCTTGACGTCGCCCTCGAACTGATCGCGCAACTGCTTTTCGAACTTGCCGTCGGTATAGAGCCGCGCGACTTCGTATTCGTCCTTGTAGGCAAGCAGCTTGGCGTAGTTGATCGCCACCGCACGCGGCAGTTCATCGTCATAGCCGCCGCGCATGGAGGCTTCGCGCACCAGATCGACCATCGCCTGATAGCGCTCGGCGAGCTTGCTGTTCTGATAGTCCGTCAGCAATCCGCTGCGATGGGCGACGATCTCATCGAGGCTCATCTCGTCCAGCGTCTTTGGCCCGATGGTCTCATCAGCGCCCTTGAGCATATCGGCGAGCCGTGCCGGATCGGCGGCGGCAAGACGGCCAAGCTGGAACGCCAGCATGTTCATCTTGATCGAGACGCCATTGAGCTCGATGGCCTGCTCGATCGACGCTGCCTGCAGCGGCAGCAGCCCCTGCTGATAGGCAAAGCCCATCATCATCATGTTGGTGGCGATGGAATCGCCAAGCAGCGCTTCGGCCGCCTTGGTGAAATCGAGGAATGTCGATTCCTTGCGCAGCGACATTTCCAGCACGTTGTTGACCTTGCGGGACTGGAAATTGAAGTCGCGGTTGCGCACGAAATCCGCGATCGGAATGAGATGGGTGTTGACGATGCCAGTGGTGCGCGAGCTCTCGCAGAGCGAGATCGTGTCCTTGGCGATGGCCACCACTTCATCGGCCGCGATCAGGACATCCGCCGTGCCGGTGACGATGCGCGAGCAGGTGACGTCGCCGGTGTCGTTGGCGAGACGCACATGGCTGAGCACCGCGCCGCCCTTCTGCGCGAGGCCGGACATGTCGAGGATCATCGAGGCTTTGCCCTCGATATGCGCGGCCATGCCAAGTAGTGCACCAATGGTCAGCACGCCGGTGCCACCGACGCCGCCGACGGCGACATTATAGGGTTTGTCGAGCGTTGGCCGCGTGGCCGGCTCCGGCAATATACCGATGGCGCCGAGTTCGACCGGCGCCTTGCGCTTCAGCTTGCCGCCATCGACCGTGACGAAGGACGGGCAAAAGCCCTTGAGGCACGAATAGTCCTTGTTGCAGGACGACTGATTGATGGTGCGCTTGCGACCTAGTGCGGTCTCCAGCGGCTCCACCGAAATGCAGTTCGACTGCACCGAGCAATCGCCGCAGCCTTCGCAGACTGCCGGGTTGATGAGCACGCGGCGCTGCGGGTCTTCCAGAATGCCCTTCTTGCGGCGGCGACGCTTCTCGGCCGCGCAGGTCTGCACGAACACGATGGCCGAGCAGCCCGGCACGTCGCGTAGCGTCTTCATCACGTTGTCGAGTTCGTCGCGATGCGCCAGCTTCACGCCCGGCGCAATGGTGTTGGCGGGATAGGCATCGGGATTCTCGGACACGAGGTAGATGTCGCGGATGCCCTCGCTGTGGAGCTGGAACGTGATCTTCTGCGGCGACAGGTCACCGTCATGGTGCTGACCACCGGTCATCGCCACGGCATCGTTGTAGAGGATCTTGTAGGTGATGTTGGCCTTGGAGGCGATCGACTGACGGATCGCCAGAGAGCCGGAATGGAAGTATGTGCCATCGCCGAGATTGGCGAAGATATGCTTCTCCTTGGTGAACGGCGCAATGCCGGTCCATGGCACGCCCTCGCCGCCCATATGGGTGAAGGTCTCGGTGGAGCGATCCATCCACAGCGTCATGAAATGACAGCCGATGCCGGCCAGCGCGCGCGAGCCCTCCGGGACCTTGGTGGAAGTATTGTGCGGACAGCCCGAACAGAAATACGGCGTGCGCGTGATCGGCACGACGTTCTGCACCTGCGAGGCTTCGCGTCCATGAAACCAGTCGGCCTTGGCGCGCAGGAGTGCTGCAATCTCCGGGTCGATCTCCATCGCCAGCAGGCGATCCACCAGCGAGGTCGCGACCTTGGCGACGCTCAGCTCTTCGGCGAATGGCAGGAAGCGATGATCGTGGGAATCCATCTTGCCGACGATGCGTGGCCGCACATCGTCGCGCCAGTTGAACAGCTCCTGCTTGACTTGGTTCTCGACGATCTCGCGGCGCTCCTCGACGATGAAGATCTCATCGAGACCCACCGCGAACTTGCGCACGCCTTCCGGCTCCAGCGGCCACGGCATGCCGATCTTGTACAACCGAAGACCAATCTTGGCGGCGACCTCTTCGGTAATACCCAGCTCACGCAATGCCTGGCGCACGTCCTCATAGCTCTTGCCGGACGCCATGATACCGAAGCGCGCATTCGGCGAGTCCATGGTGACACGGTTGATGTTGTTGGCGCGGGCAAAGGCAATCGCCGCGAAGCCCTTGTAGTCCTGCAAGCGGCGATCCTGCACATAGCGGTCGTCGGGCCATCGCAGGTTCAAACCATCCGGCGGCAGTTCGAAATCGGTCGGAATGTTGAACGGCGTCATTTCGTCGTTGAGGTTGATCTCCGCCGTGGTCTCCACGGTTTCGGTGATCACCTTCATGCCGACCCAGCAGCCGGAATAGCGCGACATCGCGATACCGAGCAGGCCCATCTCGATCATTTCATGGATCGACGACGGGTAGAGATAGGGCATCAGCGCCGAGATGAAGGCATGGTCGGACTGATGCGGCACGGTCGACGACTTGGCGCCATGATCGTCGCCAGCGAGACAGAGCACGCCACCGAATTTCGCGGAGCCGGCAGCATTGCCGTGACGGAAGACGTCGCCGCAGCGATCGACGCCAGGGCCCTTGCCGTACCAGATGCCGACCACGCCATCATATTCGGCGCCGGGCGAGAGATTGAGCTGCTGGGTGCCCCAGATCGCGGTGGCTGCGAGGTCCTCATTGACGCCGGGCTGGAATTTGACGCCGTACTGATCGAGATGTTTCCGCGCCGCCACAAGCTGCTGGTCATAGCCGCCGAGCGGCGAGCCGCGATAGCCGGTCACGAAGGCTGCCGTGTTCAGACCCGCCGCGCGGTCCCTGCGGACCTGCGCCATCGGCAGTCGCACCAGCGCCTGAATGCCGGTCAGGAAGATGTGGCCGGAGCCCTGGGTATATTTCTGATCGAGACTGATCGCGCCTTGATTAATTCCCATTCCCACCCTCGTCACTGCGGCCTCTGAGCTGTCGCCCGGGGCTATCGCCCCGGACTGCACCGTCCGGCCTGCTCGCGCCTATTATCTGGGGTCGTTCGACTCCCTTAGAAACAGTCTATGTTGGATTTTGAACGGGGCGCACCACAATTCTGGGCAATGGAGCCCCGCGTCCAAAGAACGCAATTTCGTGATGAATGCGGCCGGTAGACTTGTCACGTTGTGTCGCCGCAAAGGCCTTTGGCGCAAGGACGTAACGGCTTCACGCTGCAGTGCGATGCAGCACAAACTGCCAAAGGAGGCTCAGGCCTCGCCCGGGAATATCTCGCTGATGATCTTCATCAGATCGGCCTCGCGAAACGGCTTGCGCAGATAGGCGCGAAAACGCCCTGCTCGGTCGCGCACGACATGCTCCAGCAACGAGGTCATGACGACCACCGGAATTCCGCTCAGCCGCTCGTCCTGCCCCATCGCTGCGATCAGGCCGGCGCCGTCGAGGAACGGCATCATGAAATCGGTAAGCACCAGATCGGGCGTGTCCCGATGCAGAATGTCGAGCGCCTCACGGCCGTTGCCGGCTACGAGGACATTGAAGGCATATTCGCTCAACAGGACTTCGAGCCAGTCGGCGATCGCCCATTCGTCCTCGACAATCAGGACAGTTCGCACCGCTATTCTCCAGTCAACTTAAGATCCGTCGATGGAGTTGGTGCAGGTCCCTGACTAGAAATGTCCCTGAGGATGCGCTCCGCGCTGTGGAAATCGGCATCAAGAACGATGCCGCCGTCGAGAATTTCAAAGCGGCGCATGCGCATATCGGTCCGGCGGTCACGCGATTTCAGAATGGTCATCAGACGATGGTTTTCCGAGCGCAAGGCTGCGAGATGCAGCGCGATGATGTTCTCGGCAACCGCGGAGAGACCCGTCTGGTTGACGCCCTTGAGCGGCTGCCCGGGTGTCATGCCAGCGTGATCGGTTTCTGCCGTCGCCAGCGTGGTAACACCGAGTGCGCGCAACTCGTTGCACAGCGCCGACAAAAAAGAGCCGATGCGCTCCTTTTCGTCGGTGAGCTTCGAGAAGCCTTCGATGCCATCGATCACCAGACGGCGCACGCCGTTCTGCCTGATGGTCGAGAGCAGCTCGGTTGCGACCTCGTCGAGCACCGCTTCTGTCTGCGGGCGCCACATCAGCGTGACCTTGTCGGCCCGCGATTTCAGCGGCAGCTTGAGGCTGTCGGCCTTGATCCGCAGCGCCATCGGATTCTCGTGAAACCCGAACAGCATCGCCGGTTCATTGGCGGGACCGCCGGTCAGGAATTGAAGGCCGGCCGTGGTCTTGCCCGAACCCGATGGTCCGAGCACGACGGTCACCGAATGCGTATCGACGCCGCCGCCGAGCATCTTGTCGACGCCGCCGATACCGACCGAGACCATCGGACCATCGGCGCTGTCCCAAACGCTCGGTGTCTCCAGCAGCGCCTCGATACGCGGATAGATGGCGTGTCCATTCTCGGTGATGCGATAGGAGTGCTTGCCGCCCATGAACCAAGTGCCACGCAGCTTGTGGACCTGAAGCGACCGCTCGGCGCGGCGGCCATGCAGTGCCGACTGCAGCTCGATGAGACCGTCCACCATCGTATGCTCAGGCGGATGCGCATCGGCGTCGAAGGCGCTGGTCAGAAGGAACATGGTGCAGTTGCTGAAGGCGGCCTGGGTCTGCAATTCGTGGATGAACTTCTTCAGCTCAAGCTCGGAGCGCGCCTTTTCGTGCACGGTGATGAGACCATCGAGCACGAGGATGCTGGCCTTGCGGGTGCGGACCTCGCGGCGGACCACGTCCAGCAGTCCGCGCAGCCCGTCGTCTTCCAGCGTCTTGAAGGCGCCGACATAGGACATGCGGTCGGGAATTGCTGCTTCATCGAAGAAGGTCATCCGCCGCATGTGTCCGATCATGCGGGCGTGGCTTTCGGCAAGCAGCGTGATGTAAAGCGCGTTCCGCCCCTGCGCGGCCTGCGCGAAACAGATCTGGTTGCCCAGAATCGTCTTTCCGGCGCCCGGGGCGCCCTGAATGATGTAGATGCCGCCGTCGAAAACGCCCCCGCCCAGGATCGCATCGAGACCCGGTACGCCGGTTGCAAACCGGCCGTTATCGCCACTCATTCCGAAACTGCCCCTAACGTGTCACCTATACCGGTGAGATGTTGAAACGTGTCGGGGAGCGATGGGTTCCAAAGCTTTTTCAGAAATATTTCGAAACGCTGCCTCTCAGCAAGGCAGCATCCCGCTAATAGCGCACCCGAAACGGAACATCGGCCTTTACGGGCCATTGCTGTCCGGTCACCCTGACAACATCAGGCATGGAGGACGGAAATGGATCAGAAGCTGAATACCTGGACGTCGCAGCCTGAACTCGCCGGCAACGATATGGCATCGACCAATGACGGTTCTTATCATCCGGATTGCGGCGAAGAGCATGATCACAAGCCGACCAAGGCCATCATCGGCGTGGGACTACTCGTGGTGCTGAGTTTCCTGCTCTATGAATTCAACGGCAAGGTGTCCAAGACGCACACGTCAGCGACGCCGCCCGCGCAGCACCAGAGCTTCGCGGCTAACCGCTAGGCTTCGACAGCTTCGTCCGCAATAGCGCTTTCAGTCTCGGGCACGACGACCCGAAACTGGAAGCCATGCAGACCGATGGCCGGCACGATGCCGAAATGGTCGGTGCCGAAGACTTTGACCCGATGCTGCAATTCGTCTTTCTCGATGCTTACCGGGATATCGCAGATCTGCTCATAGGCCTTACGCGTGTGACGCGTGCTGCCCCAGCGCAGCGCCCGCTCGATCAGCGGCTCCGGCTGTGTGGCCAGGACGCGTGCCATCCGCCAGAAAGTCTGCACCAGCTTCGTATAGGCAATCTCTTCCAGACCCGCGACACTGATGTCCGCCGGAATTGGGAACGCCTCGACATCCACGATCGGTCCGGCATCGACACGTGCAATCATGCGATGGACCGTGCAGCCGAAGTCGGTCGCGTGATCGTAGAGCGCAAAATGTGCCGGGGCCCAGCCGGGATATTGCGGCGGGCCGGGATGGAAATTGTAGGCGCCAAAGCCAAGTTGATCGAGCACCGCGCCGGGGACTATCACGCCAGTGGTGAACGAAATCATCCGCGCCCGGCCAAGCCAGTCGGGCTCGATCGCCGCCAGATCTTCAGCTGTGAAAACAGGAAGGACCGTGAGGGCCGGATTGTGACCACGGAGCAAAGTTGTGAAGACCGAGTGCTCAGCAGGACCCGTCAGGAGGATAATCGTATCGAACATTCGGGCTGCCACGCGCTTCTGCGAATCAATAATCGCCCCAGCGTCGCAGCCAGGCCTTAACATCTGATGAGCAGGCCCGATCACGCTGCGTTGCCACATAGGACGTGGCTCTGGAATGCACAATCTCTGGAACATGCACCTCATCTGACGGTTGTCTGGCCGCACAGGAGGACACGACATGGCGAACATTCCCAATCCCAATGATCCGTATCGTCCAAATCCCGCCGATGATGACATCCGCAACCCTGCGCGGCTCGACAATGAGCTGCAGGCCGATCCTGAACTCGCGGAAGGGCCAGCGAGCGGTAGCCGCATGGCTATTTATGCACTTGGCGTTGTTGTCTTGCTCGGCGCCGTATTCTACGGCCTGAACAATACATCGATGAATCCGGGCGACGCGACGAAGACCGCATCCCAATCCGCGCCGGCGACGCAGGACAGCACGCCAAAGGCGCCGGCGCCAACCAACAACATCGCGGATTCCTATTCGAAGCCGCCAGTGGCTCCCGGCGTGCGGGACGTGACGCCGACCAACAATCAGCCCGGCGTCACCACCGGTGCGGCACCGGCACGGCCGCAAGCTCCGCAATCGGCTCCGACCGGCACCGAGATCGACAGCTCGAAGGGCGGCGCGCCGAAGTAAGGCGCGACCGGGCAGACAAGGCTGCGGGCATCAATGCCCGCGGCTTTGTTGCGCATGGGCTATGGTGTCACCTGACGCAGGAATGTGCGCTCTTCCGCCAGGATGAACTGGTGCTCCTCGGCCGACGCGAAATTCGCGACGCCGTCGGCGTCAGTGCGCAGTCTGGCGCGGTAGGCCTCATAGGCTGCCAAATTCGGAAACGAGATCAGGCCGAATGCGATGTTGTTCGTTCCTTCATGGGGCATCCAATAGCCTTGCAGATCACCACCGCATTTGGGAATGATCGTCAGCCAGCGCTTGGCGTAAGCTTCAAACAATCCGCGTTTGAACGGATCGATCTGATAGCGAATGAAGACAGTGATCGTCATGACGGCTCCCTCTGCAGATGCCTGGATATAGCCGCTTGATCGACTGCAATACTTTGATTAGCGTCGAAGTATGAAAGCAGGTCCGGACATCGCCATGGTTGCTGCACTTGTTGGCGACCCTGCACGCGCCAATATGCTGACGGCGCTGATGACGGGCCGCGCGCTGACCGCGAGCGAACTCGCCCAGGAAGCCGGGATTACGGCGCCGACCGCGAGTTCACACCTCTCCAAACTCGAAGCAGGCGGCTTGGTCGAGCCGGAAAAACAAGGGCGCCATCGCTATTATCGCCTCACCGGCCCCGATGTCGCCGGTGTGCTGGAAGGTCTGGCCGGCCTGGCAGCCCGCGCGGGCCATCTCCGCGTTCGCACCGGGCCGAAAGAACCCGCATTGCGCCGCGCACGGATTTGCTACGATCATCTCGCCGGCGATCTCGGCGTGCAAATGCTCGACAGTATGCGGGCACAGAAGCTGATCCGGCAGACCGAGCAGGTCATCGAACTCACAACTCAGGGCAGCCGGTTCGTTGCTGAAGAATTGAGGATAGATCCGGCCACGCTGGCGCATCCGCGCCGGCCGGTCTGCAAGGCCTGCCTCGACTGGAGCGAGCGGCGCCACCATCTGGCCGGGACACTCGGCGCTACCATCATGACCTCATTTACTGCCATGAAATGGGCGGCTAGAGACCCCTCGCCCGGCAGCCGCGTGGTGCATTTCACCCGCAGCGGCGAGAAACGCTTCGAGGCATTGTTCGGCACCACCGGCGACGCCATCCGCAAAACGTGAAGACGCCGGCTTACCTTCGCCGCAATGCAGCCTGAAACCGCGCCGGACCTTCCTTCTCCCGGAGCTTTCTCGATGAACCGCCTGCTGCTCGCTGCGCTGATTGCAACATTACCGTTCACCTCATCGCAGGCGGCCGAGCCTCCTGCGGCGCGCGAGCCTTACGGCATAGGCCTCGAAGGTTTCCCCTATCCCTATCCCGTCAATATGCTGCCGCTGGTCAATGACGGCGAGCAGCTGCGCATGGCCTATATGGACGTGCCATCGACCAAGCCCAATGGTCGGACTGTGGTGCTGCTGCATGGCCGCAATTTCCCGTCGAGCTACTGGGCGCCGGTGATCGGCACGTTGAACGATGCAGGTTACCGCGTCGTGGTCCCCGACCAGATCGGCTTCGGCAAATCGTCGAAGCCGTCGGGTGACCTGCATTTCGACACCCTCGCCCGTAACACCGTGGCGCTGATGGATCACCTCGGGATCGCGAAATTCGACATCGTCGCGCATTCCCTGGGCGGCATGTTGAGCGTGCGCATTGCCCGCGCTTATCCCGATCGCATCGATCACCTGCTGCTCGCGGCGCCGATCGGACTTGAGGATTATCGGCTCTATGTGCCACCGACGCCGACCGAAAAGATTCTGGAGAACGAAGACAAGCTGACGGCGGAAGGTTACCGCAAACAGCTCGAGGTGAACTATTCGCTGAAGATGCAGCCCGACCAGGTAACGCCCTTTATCGACGCGCGTTTCAACATCAAGGGATCGCCGGAATATCCGCGCTGGCTGCGCGCCTTCGTCAGTTCGGCGCAGATGATCTATCGCGAGCCCGTGGTCCACGAAATTCCGCTGATCGCATTGCCGACCCTGTTCATCATGGGCGCCGACGATCACAACGCACCGGGTAAGCCGAATGCGCCGGAGGCGTTGCGGCCGAAGATGGGGCAGAACGCCGATCTCGCCAAGGCGCTGGCGGCGAAGATGCCGAACGCGAAGGCCGAGGTGCTTCCGGACGCGGGCCATATCGTGTTTCTCGATGCACCGGCCAAATTCAACGAATTGATGCTGGGCTTCCTCGCGGCGAAGTAGCAACTGCCGCGCCCTGCTACGCGGATATCCCGAAACATTCATGCTGTATTCAGATCGAATCGGCTTAATCGTGCTGTGCAGCGTTGATCCCCAGCAATTTTCTTGCCCGTAAGAGTCCTGCAGCGGGTGATGCGATGCCATCATTATTCTCTGCGCCGCATCGCGGCACCATCGAGGGAGAACACGAATGAAGACGATCTTTGCGGCAGCCTTGTTTGCCGTTAGCGTCGGGGGCATCGGTGCCGCCAGCGCCATGCCTCTGGCTCCGCTGAGCGCTGCAGACACGGCAGGCGTGATCCAAGTCGCTCAGGGCTGCGGCCCCGGCTATGCCCGCGGTCCCTATGGCGGTTGCCGCCCGATGTTCCGTGGTCCGCCGCCGCGCGGCCCGGGTTACTGCCCCCCCGGCTTTTTCCGCAATCCCTACGGCCGCTGCATCCGCCGCTGGTGATCGCTGCATCATCCTGACGACGAAGACCCCGCCTATGGCGGGGTTTTTTGTTGCCCACGCGCCGGTTACAGCCGTCACACGAAGATGACAGAATGGCACTTCGCTATTCTGGAGATCGTCATGTCGCGCGCTTTGCGTCGTCTCATACTGGCCGGGCTGCTCGGCCTCTCATCGCTGACGACCGGCCGCGCCGACACCATCGCACTGCCCGAGCCACAGCTCGGCCCGCGGCCGTTCTATCTTGTCGACAAGATGAAAGACGGCCCGCTGAAGGCAAAGCTCAGCACCTGCACCGGGCCGTTTCGCAAGAGCGATTTCTCCATCGCCCATCGCGGCGCGCCGCTGCAATTCCCCGAGCATACCCGCGAGTCCTATCTCGCTGCGGCGCGCATGGGCGCCGGCGTGATCGAATGCGACGTGACCTTCACCAAGGACCGCCAGTTGGTCTGCCGGCATTCGCAATGCGACCTGCACACGACAACGAACATCCTGTCGGTGCCGGCGCTGGCGAACAAGTGCACGCAACCTTTCAGCCCTGCCGATCCCGCCACCGGCAAGAAGGCATCGGCGAAATGCTGTACCAGCGACATCACGCTGGCGGAGTTCAGGACGCTGACGGCGAAGATGGATTCCGCCAACACCTCTGCCACGACCATCGCTGATTATCAGAACGGCACGCCGCACTGGCGCACCGATCTTTATGCGAGCTCGGGCACGCTGATGACCCACGCGCAAAGCATCGCGCTGATCAAGAGCCTCGGCGCCAAATTCACGCCGGAGCTGAAGGCGCCGGAAGTGCCGATGCCGTTCGACGGCGATTACAGCCAGGAGAAATACGCAACCCAGATGCTCGACGAATATCGTGCCGCCGGCATTCCGCCTGGCGACGTATTTGCCCAGAGCTTCGATCTCAACGACATCAAGTTCTGGATCCGCACCGCGCCGGAATTCGGCGCGCAGGCGGTCTATCTCGACGGCCGCTATGAAACACCGGGTTTCGATCACATGCGCGCGGAAACGTGGAAACCGTCGATGGCCGAACTCAAGGCTGCCGGCGTCAAGATTCTCGCGCCGCCGATCTACATGCTGCTGACGCTTGATGGCAGCGGTCAGATCGTGCCCTCCCCTTATGCCAAGGCAGCGCGCGACGCCGAGCTCGACCTGATCACCTGGTCGCTCGAGCGCGACGGACCGCTGGCCAATGGCGGCGGTTTCTTCCATCGCTCGGTCAAACCCGCCATCGACCGCGATGGCGACACGCTGACGGTGCTGGACGTACTGGCGAAGGACGTCGGCGTCCGCGGCGTGTTTTCCGACTGGCCGGCGACCACGACCTTCTATGCCAGCTGCATGGGACTGCGCTGATAGCAGGCGCTATTTGGTGTCGCTGTCATAGACGAATTTCGGCATTTCCAGCTTCAGCCGGATTGCCAGCAGGCGGAACGCCAGTCCGATAACGGCGGCAACGAGCGTCACCAGATCGGGACTGAATCCGTATTTGATGCCGCCGATATAGAGAAGCCCCGTGACGATCGAGACGCTCGCATAGAGTTCGGCGCGAAACAGCAGCGGCACGTCGTTGCACAGCACGTCGCGGAGCACGCCGCCGACGCAGCCGGTGATCATCCCGGCCACGACCACGATCAGCAGCGGCTGATCCATGGCGAGCGCGATGTTGCAGCCCATGATGGTGAAGACCACGAGGCCGATGGCATCGAGCACCAGAAACAGCGCGTGGAAGCGATGCACCACGCGCGCAAGCCCGATGGTCACCAGCGCCGCACCGCCGGTCAGCAGCAGCAGATAAGGGCTCTTCACCCACCACAACGGATAATGCCCGAGCAGCATGTCGCGCACCGAACCACCGCCGAGCGCAGTGATGCAACCGAGCATGGCGACGCCGAGCCAGTCCATCTTGCGCCGCCCGGCCGCGAGCGCCGCCGTCATCGCCTCGGCAATGAGCGCGATCATGGCGAGCGGAAACAGCAGGGCTTCGGTATGGGGCATGGGACTCGTCGGTAGCGGATGACGGCGACCTGTAACACAAATCCGTGCATGCGATGACCGGCGGCGGACAAATCCCCGCCATCTTCCTGAGCCTCCATCACAACCTCACAGCAGGAGGTGTCATGACCCGTCTGTTTCTCACCCTCCCCATTCTGCTCATGGCTGGCGCGGCCATGGCGGAGGACGCGCGGCTGTCGATGCCCTATTACGGCAGCGCCACCATGAATGCCGATGACAGCCTGGTGCTGCATTTCACCCGCACGGTGGACGGCAAGCCGGCTGACGGCTCGCAGACCTTCGCCCCCGGCGATCGCAGCTATGACAACGTGCGTCGTCACCTGAGCGGCATTGAACCCGGTCAGACCAAACCGCTGACGCCCTGGAGAGACTGAGCGTCAGCACAAACGGGCTTTACCTACCAGTAGCGGCGGCGCCAGTACCGACGACGGACCCGATAACGGCGACGCCAGCCCCAATGCCGGCGGCGATAACCCCAAAAACGACGCCGACGCCAGCCGCGGCGACGCCACTGGACTTGCTCAGGCTGGAGACGATCGACGTCGTCCTGCGACGCCACTGCGGCTTGAGGTTCTGTGTCCGGTTTGTGGTTATCGAGTGGATTGGTCGGCAGCAGCGGCGCGGCCTGAGCCTGCGTGATGGCCTGAGCGGCCAAGCCGACGCCCGCGGCAAAGCCGAAGGCGATCTTCAGAAAATGACGGCGTTCCATCGCGATCCCTCCTGATATCCGTGAGGAGATCAGGATCGGACCCGCGGCATGAATGGAAACTGAATGTGCGTGGGAACTCACACATTCGGCATCTCGCCGTTATCGAAAGCCGACGGCCAATCCGACGACCTGACCGTCGAGGCCGCTGAAGCCGTGATATCCCCGCGCCTCGCACGGATCACCGTCATTGCGTCCGCCGCTCAGCCACGCCACGCGAGCGCGCCCGACCGACCATTTGACGAACGGATCGACGCCGGCCGGCGCGGTAAACTTGCAGCCGTCATTGCGATGATGGATGACCAGCGTGCGCGGCAATGCCGAGGGCGAGCCGATAATCGACATCACATTGCTGCCACTACCCGATTCCGCACTGAGAAAGCCCGAGGTCAGCACCAGCGCATCCGGCCGCGCGCCCCGCGCGATCCCCTCGGCGGCACGCTGGGTGCCGCGACTGGTCGCCACCACCGTCACCGGACGCTTGATCGCGGCCATGTATTGCACCGCGCTCGACAGATCGGTCCCAGCATCCACCACCAGCACCGCCAGCCCCCGCGCCGCATAGGCGCCGCGGGTCCGCACCAGCTGATTGCCCTTCAGCCCGTTGATCTCGCCATGCTCTCCCGGGCTGATGGCGCCGCTGCCGCCCGGCATCAGGATCACGCTGGCGCGCGGCGATGCGGGTTTGATGAGCACGGCGCGTGAGCCACCGACGGTGACGGTTTCGTCGGCAAGAGCGCCGGTGCTCGCGAGGCCAACGAGCATGGCAAGAATGCTGAAGATCCGGCTACGGGCTTTCATCATCATGCGCATCCTCGCAGGTCCTTGTCAGAGACGAATGCTACCATAAAGAAAGGACATCAACGTCAACCGCTATGGCGTCATTGATGAACCTAGTCCCCTCACAACGGCATATTGTCGTGCTTCTTCATCGGCACTTCCAAATGCTTGTCCTTCAGCATCGCCAGCGCGCGCGCGATGCGCTTGCGGGTGGAGTGCGGCATGATCACGTCGTCGATATAGCCGCGCTCGGCAGCGACGAAGGGTGACAGGAAGCGGTCTTCATATTCCTTGGTGCGCGCGGCGATCTTGTCGGCGTCGCCGATATCCTGACGGAAGATGATTTCCACGGCGCCCTTGGCACCCATCACGGCGATCTGCGCCGTCGGCCAGGCGTAGTTCATGTCGGCGCCGATTTCCTTCGAGGCCATCACGTCGAACGCGCCGCCATAGGCCTTGCGGGTGATCACGGTCACCAATGGCACGGTGCACTGGCTGTAGGCGAACAGCAGCTTGGCGCCGTGCTTGATGAGGCCGCCATATTCCTGCGCGGTGCCCGGCAGGAAGCCCGGCACGTCGACGAAAGTGACGATCGGAATGTTGAAGGCGTCGCAGAAACGCACAAAGCGCGCGGCCTTGCGCGAGGCGTCACTGTCGAGCACGCCGGCCAGCACCATCGGCTGGTTGGCGACGAAGCCCACGGTCTTGCCGGCGATGCGGCCAAAACCTGTGACGATGTTCTTGGCGAAGGTCTCGGCGATCTCGAAGAAATCGCCCTCGTCCACGACCTTGAGGATCAGCTCCTTCATGTCGTAGGGCTTGTTCGGATTGTCGGGGATCAGCGTGTCGAGCGACAGGTCCTGGCGCTCGATGTCGTCGAAGCTCGGCCATTCCGGCACGCCTTCGGTGTTGTTGGCCGGCAGGAAGTCGATCAGCCGGCGCATCTGCAGCAGCGTCTCGACGTCGTTCTCGAAGGCGCCGTCGGCGATCGAAGATTTCGTGGCGTGCACGCTGGCGCCGCCGAGTTCTTCGGCGGTGACGACCTCGTTGGTCACGGTCTTCACAACGTCGGGACCGGTGACGAACATGTAGCTGGTGTTCTTCACCATGAAGATGAAGTCGGTCATGGCCGGCGAATAGACGTCGCCGCCGGCGCAGGGTCCCATGATGACGGAGATCTGCGGGATCACGCCGGAGGCCTGGACGTTGCGGCGGAACACGTAGGAGTAACCTGCAAGGGCTGCGACGCCTTCCTGGATGCGTGCGCCACCGGCGTCATAGAGGCCGATGATCGGCGCCCGCGCCTTCATTGCCATGTCCTGCAGCTTGGTGATCTTGAGCGCGTGGGTCTCGGACAGCGAGCCACCGAACACGGTGAAATCCTTGGCGAAGACGAAGGTCTTGCGGCCGTTCACGGTGCCCCAGCCGGTGACGACGCCATCGCCCGGAATCTTGGACTTTTCCATGCCAAATTCCACGGAGCGGTGTTCGACGAACATGTCGAACTCCTCGAACGACCCCTTGTCGAGCAAAAGCTCGATGCGCTCGCGGGCGGTCAGCTTGCCCTTGCTGTGCTGCGACTCGATGCGCGTCTCGCCGCCGCCCAGTTTGGCGCCTGCACGCCGCGCTTCGAGGGTGTCCAGGATGTCTTTCATGTGCTCCAGCCCGTCAATGTCACGTGTTATCGCCCGCGGCAGTCGCAGGGTTTGGGCGAGGTTCTAGCATGGGGTTTTCGGCGGTGGAAACGCCCATCAGGAAGGGTTGAATCCCCCAAAATCGCATGGCGCCGGCGACGATCCTGCCTATATCGGGGTCAGACAAGGGAGAGCGCCGGATGACCAATATCGTGATCAATGAAAACAGTGGCGCAGCCACGGGTGGCGTACGCGATCTGCTGCGCTGGGAAGGCGCGGCACTGTTTGTCGGAATGACGCTGTTCTACTGGATCTCGGGTGGGCCTTGGCAGATCTACGCCCTGTTTTTCTTCGTGCCGGACCTCAGCATGCTGGCCTATCTGGCCGGCCCGCGGATCGGCGCAGGGGTCTATAATCTGGTGCATGCGACCATCGCGCCGCTGCTGCTCGCGCTGGCCGGTATCGCCACCGCCGAGCCGATCGCCGGTTCAATCGCACTGGTCTGGTTCGCCCATATCGGCTTCGACCGCGCACTCGGCTACGGGCTGAAATACGACGCCGGCTTTCGCTTCACCCATCTTGGTCGCATCGGCAAGGATGCGACATTGCCGGTCGCCAGCGCGGAAAACCCGACCACCGGCAATCCGATCAAGGCTGCCTGATCCGCGGCCTCACGGCTCGCCCGGCTTGAACGGCGCCTCCTTGCCGGGCGGCGTGCTCTCTTCCGCCATCGCCAGCAACATCGCCACCATCACGTAGTTGCCGGCCACGGCCGTGAGATCGACGATCTGCTGATCGTTGAAGATCTTCTTGGCACGCGCATAGGTCGCGTCGGAGACCTTGTGCGTGCTCGTCAGCTCAGTGACGAAGTCATATACCGTCGCCTCGTCTTCAGCCATGTTTGCCGGCCGCTTGTTGGCCTTGAGATCGGCGATAATATCGGGCGACAGCCCCGCCTTCTGCGCGAGCGGCGCATGCGCGAACCACTCGACCTGCGAGCGCCATTGCCGGCCGATGATGATGATCGCGAATTCATTGAGCTTGACCGGAACGGACGTGTCCCACCGCAGATAGGCGAACAGGTCGAACAGCTTTTGCCCGAGCACCGGGCTGCGCATCATCGGATTATAGGGGCCGGCGAGCCCCACGCTTGAGACCTTCATCACCTGCTCGCCGAGCGGCTTCTGGCTGGCGTCGAGCTGATCCATGGTGAGCTGCGGAAAACGCGGCTCCTTGCTGGTGGCAGGCTGCGCAAACATGGTGGCGGCAAACCAGCCGCTGGCCGCTGCAAGCGCGAGCGACGACAGTCCGATGGACGACATCCAGAGTGATGGGGACTTCATGATTTCCTCCGTGAGCTTTTTTCTTGTTCACGAAGGCTAGTTCAACGGGCATAGCAGCGCCAGTTCAGGAGCGTCCCAGAACGACCGCCTCGCCCCGCAGAACGCGCGGAGCTCAGTGACCGCTCATCACCAGCGTCTTGACAGGAAGCAACAACGCCTGGATCCGCAGCAACATCGCGTGGACGACCCCAACGGCATCGACGGCATGAAGCGCCAGCCACCTGAAAGAACCGATCCCCTTCGCGGCGATGGCGTCATGATTGCTGGTATAGGCATTGACGATACAGCTACTGCCGGGCGTCACGCCGTCGAGACCGCCCTGATAGATTGGCTCCAGTAATGTGAGGATGGTGCCCGGCGCGCGGACTTGCTGCGCTTCCACCAACTGCTCGCCGCCGCGAAACTGGCCAGCCGCGATATAGTTCTGAACGCCGGTCACCACCATCGGGATGACGGTCCACGGCTTCGAAATACAGGTCGCCTCGGCAACCATGCCCACCTTCATCACCTGCGCTTCGATTTGCCCGAATCCTGCAGAGAGCACGCGGCCCGCATTCTCCGGAATGAGAATGCCCGCCGATCGCATGACGGGATTGACGACATCGCCAACGCGAAGCGTGAACTGCTCGACGCGCCCGTCCACGCCTGCGCGAATGAACGTCTTGTCGAGATCGACTTGCGCCTCCGCAAGTGCCGCCTGCGCGCTGGCCTTCTCCGCCGGCAGCAGCGCGGAGATACGCGTCATCGCGGATTGTCGCGCGGCCATGGCCGCGTCGAGCGCGCCCTGGCGACCGGTCAGCAGCACCTCAAGTTTCTCGATATCACGTTGCGGCGCCATGCCGGGATTGCGCGCGAACGTGATCTCCCGCCCCAGGCGCTTGCCCTGTCCATAGCGACGATAGAGATAATCCGGAACAACCGTCAGCAGCGAGCAGAGGAGTAGCTCAAGCATGACCGTGCCCTCCGGCTTCGCCGGGGCGGCTCGATGTTTCCGCCGTGACAGGGAGCGGTGGTGGTTCACCGGACAGCTCGGTGGTTTCGCTGGTAGCATCGCCGTCGGCAATCTTCCGCACCGATCCTGCGATACTGCGCAGTGGCGTGCTGAAATCCGGCAGATCGATCATCGCCAGCAACAGCCCGACTATCCAGAACAGATGGTTATGGGTGAACAATGCGATCAGGCCCAACACGGCGACGATTTCAAACTGCAGCTTCTGCGATTTGTGCGCCATCCGTTCCGGCATGCTGTGCAGGCGCAGGTACAGATTGCCGACCATCATGATGGAGCCGATCAGAACGATTCCGACCACAACCATGAGCGTGTCAGTCTCACCGGGAGCGGTAATGAAGCCAGGCAGATGATGCGGAGCGTTCGGATGCAGCGTCTCACTCACGTGATCCCCCATTCCAACAGCGTCAGGCGAGCACTAGCCTCTCCCGAGTTTCATAGTTGCACAAAGCTGGAACTTGGCAAGCATCAGCTTGTGCGCGATAGGAAATGCGCTGCAACAAATCTACATTCATGCCGGGCGGACTGAGGGTTGATAGCTCGCGGATGCGAGATCACCAGCCTTGAGGTCGACGCAGAACAGTCACCAACGCGTTGAAGACTATCGTCGCCGGATAGCGCGGCTAGTGCGCGCGGCCCGACAGCCGCAGCACGAAGACCAACACTTCCGCGACAGCCTTGTAGAGCTCGGCTGGAATCTCATCACCGATTTCGACATTCGAGAGTGCGCCGGCGAGTACCTCATTTTCCTCGATGGGAATGTCGTGGGCCTTGGCGACCTCGATGATTTTCTCACCGATCGCGCCCTTGCCTTTCGCGGTGACAACAGGCGCGCCGGTCTTGTCGTAATGCAGCGCGACCGCGAGCGATCTTTTGGGCTGCACGATCATAGCGCGCGATCCAGGAAGTGCCCGGCCGACGCCGGCGCGGGCTGCATCGGTGCGCCCTCGCGGACCACGATATCGCCGGGCTGCAGATTGGCGCGGATCAGCGCCTGATTGAGCTGCGCCGTACCGGCCTGCAATTGCAGCGCTGTCGCCGGACGCTCGGCCCACATCCGCACCGACGTCTTGTCGCCGGTCAGCGAGACCAGCGCATGGACCGGGCCGGCCGGTTCGACATCAAGCGAAAAGCGCGCCCGCCAGACTTGCTTGGCCGCTTCAGCCTCGCTGCCATTGCCGCCATCACGCGAAATCTCGAACTGCGCCATGGCCGTGCCGGCGGGCACCGCAAATGGAATTTCGAAACTCCAGCGCGGCGATGCCTGATCGAGCCGCGGCGTCGCAAGTCCGTCCGCACGATCCGGCAAGGATGCCACCTGCAGCAGGGTCTGGCGCGCCAGCGCCGCATCGGTATCCGCGAGCAGATGATGCACGGTGGTGCCCAGCGGCGCATTTGCCGGGAGTGTCGGCAAAGCCATCGGCTGTGCCGTCGGCAGCGCGCCGCGTAACGGCGGCGGCGGAAGGGTGTTGCGCGCGATGTTCGTTTCGGCACCCGGCTGGCCCGCTGGCGCCTTCGTAGCGGGCAGCAGATCCATCATCATGCTGTCGTCGAACACCAGCGATGCTGCGCTTCCCATGCCCTTGGGAGCCGTCTGCAGCGCTTCCCGAAGCAGGTTGAGCGCTGCGCCATTGGTCGCCAACCGTGCAGCCGCTTCGGGAGCTTTTGCCACGCCCGGTGCGGCTTGAGCCGGGACATCGAGCACGTGCTCGTCTGCGGCGAGAAGTCCAGCCTGCTGCAGCGGATCGTTCTTGATGCCGGTCTTGGGCAGCATGACCACTGTCGCTGCAGCAGTTTGCGCCTGCTGTGCGGCGACCTGCGCCACGACACTGGGAAGCGCGTTTGCCAATGCCGATGCAGGCTGCTCCAGCGTAGCCACCGGTGTCGCTGCATTCGCCGTCGCTGGCGTCGTGCTCTGGGTCGGACTCGCGGTGGCGAGCGTCGTCGCCAACGCCTGGCGCAATACGATCAATGCCGCTTTCATGTCGGGCAGCCGGCCTTGCGGCAGCGATCCCTTGGCCAGCGATGACTCCAGAAACAGGCCGGAATTCTGGAACGCCGATTTGACTTCCTCGCCGGTGAGCTGGGCATCGAGCGGCGGGCGCTGCGCCAGCACCTGCGCGACCGCCTGCTGGAGCTGCGGCGGCAGACCCGTCAGCGAGGTCGCGGCTCCGAGATTGGCAAATAGCGTGGCCAGGCTCGCCTGCTGCGTCACGGCACTTTGCGTGGCGGTGGAGACCGCCTGTGCTTCCAGCGATGTCAGCCGGATCTTGGAGGTCGCGATGGCATTGGCGAGATTGATTGGCACGTCTGGCGCGAGGGTCACGTCGCCGGAGGACGTACCGCCCGCCTGCCCCGCACCTGTATTCTGCGGTGTGACGATGGCAAGCTGGACGTTGCCGTTGTCCGTCTTCGACACTGCGAATTGCAGCACCTGCCCGGCCTGCAACGGCACCTGCGATTGCACGTCGATCGTGCTGTGCCCGATGGCGATACGGATCTGATTGTCTGGCGAGACCGAGAGCACGCGGCCGGCAATCACGCTGCCGGGCTGAAACGCGACTTCGCTCGCCACGCCCTGCGCGGAGACAACCGGTAAGATTGAGTTGACGGGAGTCGGCATGGTGAGCGGCACCGGACAATGGTGCAGCTACGCTAGTTAACGGTCGTTAACTTCCAATTAACCCGCTGACGGAACGACCGCCTTCAGTACCAGCACGGCAGCCTTGAAATCCACCTGCCGCGCCGCGCGCCGCGCAGCGACTTCCTCATCGAGGCCCCACTTCTCGATATTCCAGTCCTCGTCGACAAAGGCGGCGGTCCAGACCTGATCGGCATTCAGATGGCCATGGAGCAGCGCCAGCGCGAGCAGCGCCGAGCCGGTGATCGTCGTCACCAGATGCAGCGCGGCGATCGCCCATGGATCGCTCGGCAGCGCCGCGCGGGCAGATGCGATCGCCTGTTCGGGCTGGCTGACATGCACGATGCCCTCAGCCAGGATGAAATGCGCGCCGAGATCATCGGCAGCCCAGAACAAGACAGGGTCCCATGCCGCAGCCTCGCGCGCGATAAGCGCCTCGGGATAGCCGGCGCGATAGAACAGCAGATCGGTGCTGAAGTATTTGGTGATATCGTCAGCCACTGCCTGGGTCTGCGCCTCGTCGCGGATCGCGTCGATCACGCTATTGGCCAGGCGTGTCACCGGCATGCTCGTGGGGTCGATGACATCCTGCTGCGCATCCCATTCCGCAACCATGACCTCGGCAATGGCTGATGTAGGAACGACCAGCAGATGGCGCGATGGCGTGCGTACGGTCTTGTCGTCGAGCATGATGGCAAAGCCATCCGGCGTCTCGCTCATCCCAACGGTCTTGTAGAAACGCTTGCGCTGTGGACCTCGCGTCGACCGTCGCACCGCCTCTTGCGGATCGAGCTGCGACTGGCCGTACACTTCGTCAAACAATTCACGCATCGAGGGTCTCAATTCCTGTTCGCCAGCCGTCAATTTACGCGACAGACGGGCGCCACGCGAGACCAAATCGCTCGTATCAACGATTGGCGCAGGCCCGCGAATAGGTCGCACGATCATTCGGGCCGAGACCCGCAGCGGCGCCATCCTGCAAACAGTCGGTGATACGATCGCTGAAAGACCTCCGCGCCTGCGGCACATTCTGCTGCCGCGGCAGATCGCCGAGCTGAGGCACGACAGGTACTTCGATCCGCGGCGGTGGCGGTGCAGGCGGCAGCGGCGTGATCAGCGCCGGATTGCCGGGCACACCGATCACCTGCGCGACCACAGGCGCAGCAGAGAGCGCCGCAATGCCGACCAACACAGCGAATGGGATAGAGCGATGTCTCATTCGTCTCATGTTGTCACGATCCCGCATCACATCAAGTGTCAGCGCCGGACAATGTGATCCGCTGCCGAATGACGGCGTTCCCATCCGGCGCGCTCGAGTTCCGGCCGATCGTCGTCGATCTCCGGATAACCGATGCAGAAATAGCCGATCAACCGCCAGTCACGGGGTATATCGAGTGTCACGGCAATCGCAGCAGGATCGAGGATCGAGACCCAGCCCATGCCGATGCCTTCAGCGCGCGCGGCGAGCCACATGGTTGCGATCGCCGTCACCACCGAATAGTCCGCCATCTCCGGCATGGTGCGGCGGCCAAGGCCGTGGCCAACATCCGTCGCGTGGTCTGCAAATACCGCGAGGTGGCATGGCGCTTCGCGCAGACCGGCGAGCTTGAGCGTCGCATAGCTCTGCGCGAGTTCGCCGGTATAGGCGCTCAACGCCTCGGCATTGCAGGCGCTGAAATTCTCCAGCACCGCCTGACGACGTGACGCACCGTCGACGATGACAAAGCGCCATGGCTGGCTCAGGCCCACCGAAGGCGCGAGGCACGCAGTATCGAGCAGGCGATCGAGAAAGCCCGCAGGCAGTGGATCGGACTTGAAGCGCCTGATATCGCGGCGCCACACAAACAGATCATGCAGACGCGCGCGAAACGCGGCGTCGAAATCGGGCACGTCGGCGGTTGCCGACGTCGCGCACGGGATGTTGTCGGAGCCCGACAACGCCCTACTCTTCCGGTGCGTTCTCGATCGGATCGAACCGGTCGTGTTCGAGACCGAGCAAGTTCCACGATTGCAGCATATGCGGCGGCAGCGGCGCCGTCGCGTCGATCACGCCGCCACGCGGATGCGGGATCACAATGCGGCGCGCCAGCAGATGCAAACGCTTCTGAATGCCGCCCGGCAACTGCCAGTTCTCGATGTTGAAATATTTCGGGTCGCCGACGATCGCGTGGCCGATATGCGCCATATGCGCGCGCAACTGATGCGTACGCCCCGTCACCGGCTTCAGCGACACCCAGGCGAGTTTCTGCGCCGAGGTCTCCACCACGGCGTAATAGGTCACCGCGTGGCTTGCGCCCTCGTCGCCATGCTTGGCGACGCGCATGATGGTGTCTTCCTCGTTCTCTTCCTTGGCCAGATAGGTCGAGATGCGTCCCTGCTTGGGCTTCGGTACGCCGGCAACCAGCGCCCAATAGATTTTTCGCGCAGAGCGTTCGCGGAACGCGCCGGTGAGTTTGGTGGCGGCGAAGCGCGTTTTGGCGATCAACAGGCAGCCCGACGTTTCACGGTCGAGACGGTGCACCAGGCGCGGCTTCTGTCCCTTGGCGTCGCGCATCACTTCCAGCATCATGTCGACGTGACGTGTCATGCCCGAGCCGCCCTGCACGGCAAGGCCGGCAGGTTTGTTCAGCACCATGACGTCGGCGTCCTCGTAGATCGTCATCTCCTTGAGCGCCTGCAGAGTCTTGTTGGCAGCCTCGGAGAGCTCACCGACGACCTTCGGCGCATCGAGCTTCAGCGGCGGAATGCGGACGGTCTGTCCCTCTTCCAACCGATCCTTGCTGTCAGCACGCTTGCCGTTCACGCGCAGCTCGCCTTTGCGGACGATGCGTTGGATATGGGAGAATGACAGGCCGGGGAAATGCGCTTCGAGAAAGCGATCGACGCGCATGCCGTTCTCATCAGGCGTGACGATGACGTTCTGCACGGCGGTGGGCAGCGGCGCTGGCGCAACTTCCGGCTTCGCCGGTTCTTCGTCGAGATAAGGCGCAGGTGGTCGCGGCTCACGCAGTGGCGCGTTGCCATAACGCGGCGCGGCCTTGCCGCCCGGACGCGAACCGGAAGGACGCGGGCTTGGTGGACGCTTGCCGGCCGGACGTTCGGAGCGCTGCGGCGCATCGAAGCGCTCGGCTCGTTCGGCACGCTGAGGGCGTTCGGATCGCTCGGCACGTTCCGGCCGCTCGGCCCACTCTGAGCGTTCACCGGCACGCGCACGCGGCGGACGCGCACTCATCGGGCGATCGCTGCTCACGCGGCCAGCCTTACCGAATGACGGCCGCTCGCCCTTCGACGCCGCGGCCTTGGAGGCAGCCCCCTTCGGCGCAGCACCCTTGCCACGCGGCGCCTTGCTGCGCTCACCACCGGGACCACGCTTGGCGAGAGGCTTCTTGTCGCGACGGCTCATGATTGTCTCTCGTTCCTCAGTCTGGTCCAGTAATCCAGCCGCTTGCGAATCTCGCGTTCGAACCCGCGCTCCGGCGGATCATAGAAGGTCTGACGCCCCAAGGCTTCCGGGAAATAGTCTTGGCCGGAGAAAGCTTCGGGCGTGTCGTGGTCGTATTGGTACCCGTCGCCATAGCCTTCGGACTTCATCAGCTTGGTCGGCGAGTTCAGGATGTGCTTCGGCGGCAGCAGCGAGCCGCCCTCTTTCGCGGTCCGCATCGCGGCCTTGTAGGCCATATAGGCGGCATTCGATTTCGGCGCGGTGGCGATGTAGATCACGGCCTGGGCGATGGCGAGTTCGCCTTCGGGATGGCCGAGAAAATCATAGGCATCCTTGGCGGCGTTGCAGATCACCAGCGCCTGGGGATCGGCGAGACCGATGTCCTCCACCGCCATCCGCACCACGCGGCGCGCCAGGAACAGCGGATCCTCGCCAGCATCGAGCATGCGGCACAGGTAATACAGCGCTGCGTCGGGATCGCTGCCGCGCACCGACTTATGCAGCGCCGAGATCAGATTGTAATGGCCATCGGCCGACTTGTCGTAGATCGGCGCACGGCGTTGCAGGATGTCCTGCAGTTGCGCCGCGTTAAATACTTCATTGGTCCGCGCGGCGCGCCAGACTTCTTCCACCAAAGTCAGCGCGGCGCGGCCATCGCCATCGGCCATGCGCACCAGTACGGCGCGCGCCTCCGCATCGAGCGGCAATGTGCGGCCGACGACGCTCTCCGCATGCGCAAACAGCTTCTCGATCGCCGCGGCATCCAGCGACTGGAACACCAGCACGCGCGCGCGCGACAGAAGAGCGGCGTTGAGTTCGAAGGATGGATTCTCGGTGGTGGCGCCGACCAATACCACGGTGCCGTCTTCCATGACCGGCAAGAAAGAATCCTGCTGCGCCTTGTTGAAGCGATGCACCTCGTCGACGAATAACAGCGTGCCCTTGCCCATCTCGCGGCGGGCACGCGCGGCTTCGAACACTTTCTTCAGATCGGCAACACCGGAGAACACCGCCGAAATCTGCTCGAACTGCAACTCAGTGGCATCGGCCAGCAGGCGCGCGACGGTGGTCTTGCCGGTGCCGGGCGGCCCCCAGAACACCAGCGAACCCAGCGTGCGGGTTTCCAGCATGCGCGTCAGCGCACCATCGGGCCCGAGGATGTGATCCTGCCCGACCACATCGGACAGCACGCGCGGCCGCAGCCGTTCCGGGAGCGGACGCGGCGCGTCCTGCTCCAGCCCGGCTGCGGCAAACAGGTTTGCAGAAGGCGTGGGTTGTTTCGGGCTCATCCGCCGAGTGTAACGTTGATCTGCTGACCGCCGCGTACCACCACGATGCGCCACAGCCGCGCGCCCTCGCGCGTCACCTTGTCGAGATCGCTGGTCTTGCCGATCTTGGTGCCGTTGACCGCGATGATCAGGTCGCCCTTCTGGAAACCGACGCCAGCCGCTGTAGCCGTATCGGTCAGCTCTGTAATGACAACGCCTTCGGTGCTGGAATCCAGCCGCAACTCGTCGGCAACAGCCGGCGAGATATTGGCGACCTTGGCGCCCTGGAATGGCGAACGCGCCGTCAGCGTGATCTCGTCACGGCCCGTGTCAGGGGCCGCCTCGAGCGCAACGGTCAGCTTCACCGGCTTGCCGCTGCGTTGTGCATCGAGCTGCGCAGTGCCGCCGAGCGGCCGCGTCGCGAAGCGATATTCGAACGCATTTGGATCCTCGATGGTCTGGCCATCGATGGCAGTCACGAGATCGGAGACCTTGAGACCGGCCTTCGCAGCCGGGCTGTTCGCCGTGACATTGACGACCAGCGCGCCAGACGGTGTCTTGAGCCCGAGCGTCTCGGCAATTTCAGGCGTGATGTTCTGCAGCCGCGCGCCGAGCCACGGACGCTTCACGGCCTTGCCACCGCTCTTGGCGGAGGCAACGACGACGCGCACCATGTTCGCCGGGATCGCAAAGCCGATGCCCTGCGAGCCGCCGGAGCGCGAGAAGATCGCGGTGTTCACGCCGACCAGCTTGCCGGTCATGTCGACCAGCGCGCCGCCGGAATTGCCGGGATTGATCGCAGCGTCAGTCTGGATGAAGAACTGATAGTCGGTGATACCGACCTGCGTGCGCGCGAGCGCCGACACGATACCGTGGGTCACTGTCTGGCCGACGCCGAACGGGTTGCCGATGGCGAGAACGACATCACCAACCAACAGATCGTCGGAGTTGGAGAAGTCCAGCGTCGGGAATTTCTCCTTGCTGTCCTTGATGCGCAGCACCGCCAGATCGGTGCGGCTGTCCTTGAGCACGATCTCGGCCTCGAACTCACGCTTGTCCGCCAGTGACACCTTCACCTGGTCGGCGCCTTCGATGACGTGGTTGTTCGTAACGACGAGGCCCGATGCGTCGACCATCACACCCGAACCGAGCGAACGCTGCATCTGCTCCGGCTGCATGCCCTGGCCGCCGAAGAAGCGGCGGAACACCGGATCGTCCAGCAGCGGATTGCGGTTCTGCACCGTCTTGGCTGCATAGACGTTCACCACGGCTGGCTGCACCCGCTGCACGATCGGCGCGTAGGACAGCTTCATTTCCGTCGGCGATGTCGGGACCCGGCGATCTTGTGCAACAGCCGGCGCGAGTGCGGACGACAGGACAATGACGCACAGAGCGGAAGCGGTCGCAGCGTTGCGGAAAAATGGGATCATCGGGGCCTCTTTGAGGAAATCGCGGCGAATATAGGCTGCTGAGCGGGGCAATAGAAGGGCAGGAGCTAGCTTGCGTCCGCCGGCACATCCTTCTCCACCGGCGCTTTTTTGCGCGGCTGGGGCGATGCGGCAGCGACCGACTTCTGGCGCATCTTGTGCGCGTCACCCCACGCCTTGAGGGCATCGATGACCGGGCGCAATCCGAGCCCGGTTTCCGACAGTGCATATTCGACCCGCGGCGGGACCTCGGCATAGACCGTCCGGACGATCAGCCCATCCTCCTCGAGCGCGCGCAGCTGTTTGGTCAGCATGCGTTGGGTGATCCGTGGCATCAGCTTGCGCAGCTCGCCGAAACGCAGCCGCCCCTGCTGCAGATGATACAGGATCACGCCCTTCCATTTGCCGTCGATCAGATCGAGCGTCACCTCGACCGGACAGCCCGGCCCATTGCCGAAATCACGCCGTTTCATCGCAAATACCCAATAGTATCCATTCGGTGACTATATCCCTGAAATGACAGTACTTGCAATTATTGTCGCCTCGGGACACCTCTTCGGGACATTCCCGCCAGGAGCATGGAGCGCACCCAATGAAGGCAGTCGGCTACACCAAATCCCTCCCGATCGACGCAACTGACGCACTGGTCGATTTTGAGGCTCCGAAGCCAGAACCTACCGGTCGCGACATCCGCGTATCGGTGAAGGCGATCTCGGCCAACCCCGTCGATTTCAAGGTGCGCAAGCGCGCGGCGCCAACCGCCGGCGAAACCAAGATCCTCGGCTATGACGCTGCCGGTGTCGTCGATGCTGTCGGCCCCGACGTCACGATGTTCAAGCCGGGCGACGAGGTGTTCTATGCCGGCTCGATCCAGCGCCAGGGCACTAATGCCGAGTTCCATCTGGTCGATGAGCGCATTGTCGGCCGCAAGCCCTCCTCGCTCTCCTTCGCACAGTCTGCGGCGCTGCCGCTCACCACGATCACGGCGTGGGAATTGCTGTTTGACCGACTCGGCGTCGCGCCTGGCAAGAGCCACGATCCACGCACGCTGCTCATCATGGGTGGCGCCGGCGGTGTCGGTTCCATTCTCATCCAGCTTGCACGCCGCCTCACCGGCCTCACCGTTGTGGCA
This sequence comes from Tardiphaga sp. OK246, assembly GCF_900188215.1. NCBI lineage: Bacteria > Pseudomonadati > Pseudomonadota > Alphaproteobacteria > Hyphomicrobiales > Nitrobacteraceae > Tardiphaga > Tardiphaga sp. OK246. The sequence goes on along the minus strand of NZ_FZOX01000013.1, from coordinate 18,313 downwards.
ACGGCATCGCGGCCCGAGACGATCAAGTGGTGCCAGGATCTCGGCGCACATGCGGTGATCGATCACAGCAAGCCGCTGAAGGAGCAGATCGACGCATTGAAACTGCCGCCGGTCTCACTCGTCGCCAGCCTCACGGGGACGGAACAGCACTACAAGGCGCTTGCCGACCTGATCGCACCGCAGGGCAAGTTGGGGCTGATCGACGATCCCGTTGAATTCAACATGTCCGCGTTCAAGGGCAAGGCCGTCTCGGTGCACTGGGAATCCATGTTCACGCGATCGTCATTCCAGACGCCTGACATGATCGCGCAGCATTACCTCCTCAACGACGTCGCAGATCTCATCGACAAGGGCGTGCTGCGCACCACGCTCGACAAGACCTTCGGCACCATCAATGCCGCGAATCTCAAGCGCGCGCATGCGTTGCTCGAATCCGGCAAGTCGCACGGCAAGATCGTGCTCGAAGGCTGGTGATCACGGAACTGCTACCCACGAAATTCCCGCCTGGAGACACCTACGATAACAGAGCGCATCCATGGATGCGCTCTTCTCATATAATAGCTAATTAAGATAGCTAATTATCTAAATCGCTTGTGATCGAAAAGCGACACCGCGGTGTCGTTCACTACAATGCGATGCGGGTTTTACAGAACTGTCGCAAAGCTTGCCTAGTTTGCCCGCGAGCTCAACGGTAGCTCGCTTGTTAAATGTGAACGGCGCCTGGCGAGAGCCTCCGGACGTTCTCTTTCGCAAGATCACAAACACAGATCCATACGCGTCCATCACCTGCGGAGCAATTCGCGGGGCGTGTCGGATTGTGTCTTCTACAGGGGTACTCCATGTCTTTCACGACACACAAAATCCTGGGCACGCTCGGCGTGATCGGCGCGCTGGCCGCAGGCCCGGCGCATGCGCAGTCATCGAATGATGAGATTGCCGTATTGAAAGCGCAGCTCCGCGCGCTGGAAAAGAAGCTCGATAACGTTCAGAAGCAGGCCAACACCACGCAAAAGCAGACGGAAACCGTCAAGCAGAACTTTGCGAACGCCAACGCTGCCATGCACAAGAAGGCTGTGCCCTTCATCAACGCGAACCTGACGATGCCCGGCAACCGTCCGACCTTCTGCACCGACGACGGTCTGAACTGCATCGCCATCACCGGCCGTCTGCACCTCGACACCGCCGCATATTCGTTCTCGCCGAAGTCAGCCGGAACCAGCCCGCAGAGCGTGAATGACGGCATCAATGCCCGTCGCGCACGTCTCGGCCTGATCGGCACCTTCAACAAGGATTGGGAATACGGCGTGATCGTCGATGCCGGCGGCACCACCGATGGCGACGTCACGCTCAACAACGCCTATGTCGCCTATAAGGGCATCAAGGGCCTGTTGATCCAGGGCGGTTACATCGACGTCCCTTATACGCTGGACGAAGCGACCAGCTCGAACAACATCATGTTCATGGAACGCGCAGCTTCGCAGGTTCTCGCGACCAGCCTCGCGGCAGGCGACAACCGCGCCGCGTTCGGTGGTCAGGTATTCGGCGATCAATACTGGGTCGGCGCTTACGTGACCGGTCCGACGACCGGCCTCAACGTCAATCACAGCCAGCCGCAGCCGCTCGGCGCCACCTTCCGCGCCGTCGGTCTGCCGATCAACAACGAAGTCGGCACCGTCCTCGTCGGTTTCGACGCGCTGTATCTCGCCCAGACCGGTGGAGTGACCAACAACACACTCGGCGTGTCCGATCGCATCGAAGTTCGCGTCGATCCGGCGACTAACGCATTGCTCAACACCGGCACCATGAACTTCGTGAACAATGCCCGCGTGCTGAGCGGTGAAGCCGCCGCCAAGTTCGGCAGCTTCATGGCATCGGGCGAATACTTCGACTACAACATCCAGCGCAGCAACGGTCTGTCCGACCTGAGCTTCAACGGCGGTTACGGCCAGGCCAGCTACGTCATCACCGGCGAACAGCACAAGTACAACACATCGGCCGGTGCCTTCGGCGGCATCAACCCGGCTCGCCCGGTCAACTTCGCGACCGGCGATCTCGGTGCGTGGGAACTCGCGGTGCGCTACAGCTATGCCAGCCTGAATGACGGTGTCATTCGCGGCGGTGAGCTGAAGAACACCACGGTCGGCGTGAACTGGTATGTGAACCAGAACATGCGCTTCATGTTCAACTGGATCCACGGCACCGTCGACAAGTTCGCCGTCAACAGCAACGTGAACACCGGTGCTGACTACGACGTGTTCGCGATGCGCACCCAGGTAGCCTTCTAAGCGCAAAACGCTTCTGTAATCCTCCAGGTTCGGGGCTGCATGCCCACGGTCCCACAACGAACAAAGGCGGCGCTTCGGCGCCGCCTTTTTATCTTTGCGGGGCGTACGCTTATGCGATGGTCTGGACGATCCCGCCCTCTGCACGCAGCGCTGCACCGTTGGTCACGGCCGCCTCCTTCGACGAGACATAGACGACCATGTTCGCGATCTCCTCGACGGTGGCGAAGCGCTGGATCAGCGATGTCGAGCGGTGCTGCTTGACGAAGTTGGAAGCAGCCTCTTGGACCGATTGCCCATTCTGTTTGGCGAGATCCTTGACGAAGGTCTCCACGCCTTCCGACATGGTCGGTCCCGGCAGCACGGAATTGACCGTCACGGCCGTGCCCTTGGTGAGCTCCGCGAGGCCACGCGAGATCGCGAGCTGTGCTGTCTTCGTCATCCCGTAGTGAATCATCTCGCCGGGAATGTTCAGTCCGGACTCCGATGAGATGAAAACGATGCGGCCCCAGTTGCGCTTCAACATACCCTGCATGTAGGCGCGCGACAGACGGATGCCCGACATGACATTGACCTCGAAGAAGCGCGTCCAGTCCTCATCGGGAATGTCGAAGAAGCCCTTGGGCTCGAAGATACCGGCATTGTTGATGAGGATATCGACCTCGGGGAGTGCCGAAGCGAGCACGTTGCAGCCCTCGACTGTCGACACGTCGGCAACGACGCCTTTCACCTTGGCCCCGGGCACGGCCTTGGTGATCGCGGCGATTGCCGCGTCCACCTTGCCCTGACTGCGGCCATTCACAACAACCTGAGCGCCGGTTGCAGCTAGTCCTTTGGCAATGGCGTGACCAATGCCCGAGGTCGAGCCCGTCACGAGTGCTGTCTTGCCCGTCAGATCGATTTTCATATGCGTACTCCCGTTTGAATGACGGAGCTGATATCGGAACGCGGATTGAAAGATGCAACTGCATCCAAAAGACGAAGCACAACAAAAAAGCGGCGCTCAAGGCGCCGCTTTTCCGAATTCTGATATGACGTGGCTTACGCCGCTTCGGAAGCGCCCTGCACCGGACCCGAATCCTTGCCCTTGGCATCTTCGTCGCGATCGACGAATTCGATCAGCGCCATCGGGGCGTTGTCGCCGTAGCGGAAGCCGGCCTTGATGATGCGGGTGTAACCGCCCTGGCGATCAGCGTAGCGCTTGGCCAGCACGTCGAACAGCTTGCGGACCTGATCCTGGTCCTTCATCTCGCTGATGGCCTGGCGGCGCATGTGGAGGCCGCCCTTCTTGCCGAGGGTGACGAGCTTCTCCACGATCGGGCGGAGCTCCTTGGCCTTCGGAAGCGTGGTGATGATCTGCTCGTGCTTGATCAGCGACGCGCACATGTTGGCGAACATCGCCTTGCGATGTTCTGCGGTGCGGTTGAGCTTGCGATGAACCTTGCCGTGACGCATTGGAATATTCCTTATATTTCAGTTTGCCGCGACGGTTCGTCGGACATCATGTTGCAGGTGGGCTGCCTGCGTTCGCCCATAACGCCATGGCCGGGTTAGACCCCGGCCACGCCGCTCGTTATGCTCAGTAGTGATCTTCGAAGCGCTTGGCCAACTCGTCGATATTTTCCGGCGGCCAACCGGGCACTTCCATGCCGAGGTGCAGACCCATCTGGGCGAGCACTTCCTTGATTTCGTTCAGCGACTTGCGGCCGAAGTTCGGAGTGCGGAGCATTTCTGCTTCCGACTTCTGAACGAGGTCGCCGATGTAAACGATGTTGTCGTTCTTCAGGCAGTTTGCCGAACGCACCGAGAGCTCGAGTTCGTCGACCTTCTTGAGGAAAGCCGGGTTGAAAGCGAGATCCGGAATGACTTCCTGAGCAACTTCCTTGCGGGGCTCTTCGAAGTTCACGAACACGTTGAGCTGGTCCTGCAGGATGCGCGCGGCATAAGCGACCGCGTCATCCGGCGTGAGCGCGCCGTTGGTCTCGATGGTCATCGTCAGCTTGTCGTAATCGAGGATCTGGCCCTCACGGGTGTTCTCGACCTTGTACGACACCTTGCGAACCGGCGAGTACAGGCTGTCGATCGGGATCAGGCCGATCGGCGCGTCTTCCGGACGGTTATGCTCGGCAGCGACGTAGCCCTTGCCGCCGGCAACGGTGAATTCCATGCGGATCTCGGCGCCCTCGTCGAGGGTGCAGATCTGCAGGTCGGGATTGAGAACGGTCACATCGCCGACAGTCTGAATGTCGCCGGCTGTCACGACGCCCGGGCCCTGCTTCTTCACGACCATGCGCTTCGGGCCTTCGCCCAGCATCTTGATCGAGATGTCCTTCACGTTCAGCACGATGTCGGTGACGTCTTCACGCACGCCGGCAATCGAGGAGAATTCATGCAGCACGCCGTCGATGTGCACCGACTGCACGGCAGCGCCCTGCAGCGAGGACAGCAGGATGCGGCGGAGTGCGTTACCGAGGGTCTGGCCGAAACCGCGCTCGAGCGGTTCGGCGACCAGGGTCGCAAAACGGGTTGGATCGCTGCCAGGGGTTACCTGCAGCTTGTTCGGCCGGATAAGTTCTTGCCAATTTTTCTGGATCGTCACTGTGTCACCCATGCCATCAAACTCACTGGCGTTGGAGATCGCGGATCAGTCCGCGTAAGTCGCATCGCAAAAGCGATCGCGGGCAGCCGAGCCACCCGCGATCAAAAAGTATCAAACGCGCCGACGCTTGCGCGGGCGGCAACCGTTGTGCGGGATCGAGGTCACGTCGCGGATCGAGGTGACCGTGAAGCCCGCGGCCTGCAGAGCGCGGAGAGCCGATTCACGACCCGAGCCCGGACCGCCGACTTCGACTTCCAGCGTGCGCATGCCGTGTTCTTGCGCCTTCTTCGACACGTCTTCAGCAGCAACCTGCGCTGCGTACGGTGTCGACTTGCGCGAGCCCTTGAAGCCCATCGTGCCAGCGGACGACCAGGCAATCGTGTTGCCCTGCGCGTCGGTGATGGTGATGGTCGTGTTGTTGAACGACGAATTCACGTGCGCGATGCCCGATGCAATGTTCTTGCGCTCGCGGCGACGAATACGTCCGGCTTCCTTTGCCATCTCTAACCTTTCTGAGGATCTCAACGCCGCCGTAATGCCAGCGGCTACACCAAAAATAATTGCAGAAGCGGATGATCATCCGCTTCCGCAAACTCGTATTCGAAAGCTTACTTCTTCTTGCCGGCGATCGACTTGGCCGGACCCTTGCGGGTGCGCGCATTGGTATGCGTGCGCTGGCCACGAACCGGCAGACCGCGACGATGACGCAGGCCGCGATAGCAGCCGAGGTCCATCAGACGCTTGATGTTCATGCCCGTCTCGCGACGAAGATCGCCCTCGACCAGATAGTCGCGGTCGATGACTTCACGGATCTGCAGAACTTCCGCGTCGCTGAGCTGATTGACGCGGCGTTCCGGAGTGATCTTCACCTTCTCGATGATATCGGCGGCGTTCTTCTGGCCGATGCCATGAATGTACTGCAGCGCGATCAGCACGCGCTTGTTGGTCGGGATGTTTACACCGGCGATACGGGCCACAACTTCTCTCCTGTCACCAGTCCATCACGAACCGGCATTATCATCATTTGTCGGGCGGGTATTCACAAACGCGAACACGACGCCCGTCCCCTGGATTTCAGTGGGGCCCGGCATCGTTGGAATCTTCCGACTGGATGAGGGCCTTATTAAAGTATTCGACTTCGTTTCGTCAACCTGCTCTAGCGTTTGACGCGCTTTTTGCCGGCTTTCTTGGCCACTTTACCGGCTTTCTTGGCTGGCTTTTTGGCCGACTTGCTGGTTTTGGCCTTCGAAGCCGATTTTACAGCCTTTTTGGCCGCTTTTACCGCCTTTTTGACCGTTTTCTTGACAGTCTTCTTTACGGCTTTCTTGGCCGCCTTTGCCTTCTTGGCGGCCTTTACTGGCGCCTTCTTGGCCTTCTTGACTGCCTTCGCAGCTTTTTTGGCCGATTTGGCCGCTTTCTTGGCCGGAGCAGATCCACGCTTGGCGGCAGCAGCCTTCTTGGCGGGCTTGCGGGCCGACTTCTTCGCCGACTCATCGGCGGCGAGAATCGCTGCCAGCACGCGGTTGATCTCAGCCGTCACCTCTTCGATGGTCATCATGCCATCGATGGTCACCAGCTTCCGCTTCTCCGAATAATAATGCACCAGCGGCTCGGTCGAGGTGCGGTAGCTCGCCAAACGCTTCGACAGCACTTCCGGCGTATCATCGATGCGCACGGTCTCGCCGCGCTCCATCATCTGCGCGACACGGGCTTCGACACGCTGCAACAGCGCGCTCTCATTGACGCGGAGCTCAACGGCAGCATCGAGATGAAGCCCCTTGGACTTCAGCAGTGCATCCAGCGCTTCAGCCTGCGGCACGGTACGCGGGAAGCCGTCGAGGATGAAGCCGTTGGCGGCATCCGGCACCTCGATGCGATCCGAGATGATCCCGATCACAATATCATCGGGCACCAGGCCGCCAGCGGCCATGATGTCCTTGGCCTTGAGGCCAACTTCGGTCTCGGCAGCCACGGCAGCACGCAGCATGTCACCGGTGGACAGCTGAACGATGTTGTGACGTTCGACAAGACGATGTGCCTGAGTTCCCTTGCCCGCCCCCGGCGGCCCGAGAAGAATCAACCTCATTTGCGCCGGCCCCTCAGCTTCGACTTGCGGATCAAACCTTCATACTGGTGCGCCAGCAGATAGCCCTGCACCTGCGCCACAGTGTCCATGGTGACACTGACCACGATCAGCAGCGACGTGCCGCCGAAGTAGAACGGCACCGAGGCGTAGGAAATCAGGATCTCGGGGATCAAGCAGACCACGGCGAGATAGGCAGCGCCGAGTACAGTGATGCGCGAGAGCACATAGTCGATGTATTCTGCGGTCCGCTCACCCGGGCGAATGCCCGGGATGAAGCCGCCGTGCTTCTTCAGATTGTCGGCAGTCTCGGTCGGGTTGAACACGATCGCCGTGTAGAAGAACGCGAAGAACACGATCAATGACACATACATGATCAGGAACAGCGGACGACCATGGCTGAGCTGCGTGGTCAGCCACTGGAACCATTCCGGCCCCTTGCCTGCGTTGAAGCTCGCGATGGTCGCTGGCAGCAACAGCAGCGATGACGCGAAGATCGGCGGGATCACGCCCGAGGTGTTGAGCTTCAGCGGCAGATGCGAGGACTGGCCCTCGAACATCTTGTTGCCGACCTGGCGCTTCGGATACTGGATCAGCAGGCGGCGCTGGGCGCGCTCCATGAACACGATGAAGGCGATCACGACCACGGCCATCACGATGACGACCAGGATCAGACCGGTCGACAGTGCGCCCTGACGACCCAGTTCGAGCATATTGGCGATCGCCGACGGAAGCTCGGCCACGATGCCGGCAAGAATGATCAGCGAGATGCCGTTGCCGATGCCGCGCGAGGTGATCTGCTCACCCAGCCACATCAGGAACATCGTGCCGCCGGTCAGCGTGACCGAGGTCGAGATCAGGAAGAACATGCCGGGTTCGCTGACGACATTGCCGGCGCCCTGCAGACCCGCCGCAATGGCATAGGACTGGAACGCGGCGAGGATGACAGTCAGGTAACGGGTATACTGGTTCAGCGTCTTGCGGCCCGCCTCACCCTCTTTCTTGAGAGCTTCGAGCTGGGGCGACACAGTGGTCAGCAGCTGAATGATAATCGATGCCGAAATATACGGCATGATGTTCAGCGCGAAAATCGCCATGCGGTTGATGCCGCCGCCCGCGAACATGTTGAACATGCCGAGGATGCCGCCGGCCTGCTGCTTGAACACCTGCTCCCACGCGGCCGGATCGATGCCGGGCAGCGGAATATAGGTGCCGAGCCGATAAACAAGCAGCGCACCCAGTGTGAACCAGATGCGCTTCTTCAGTTCATCGGCCTTGCCGAGGGCCGAAAAGTTGAGGTTTGCTGCTAATTGCTCTGCTGCAGAGACCATGTTTGGCTTTCTCCCGCGCCCCTTTCGCCATCATGCCCCGAAAGAGCGGGGCATGCAGCGGAGGCCGGACATTATTTGGTGCTCGGCATTGATAAAATCTACTGCCACATCACGCAAGGCCGCCCACAGACGCAGGCGATGCCGCAGATGTTACGCAGCTTCGCCGTCGGCCTTCTTCGGCGCGATGATCTTCACCGAACCGCCAGCCTTCTCGATGGCTTCGATCGCCGTCTTGGTGGCGCCGTGCACTTCGATGTTGATCTTGGCCTTGATCTCGCCACGGCCGAGAACACGCACACCAGCCTTCAAGCGGCGCAGAACGCCAGCCTTCACCAGCGATTCAGCATTGATCACGGCCTTGATGTCGATGGTCTTCGCATCGATCGCGTCCTGGAGGCGGTCCAGGTTGATCTCGGCGTAATCGAGACGGAAGATGTTGTTGAAGCCGCGCTTCGGCAGACGACGATGCAACGGCATCTGGCCGCCCTCGAAGCCCTTGATGCGGACGCCCGAACGTGCGGTCTGGCCCTTGCCGCCGCGGCCCGCGGTCTTGCCCTTGCCGGAGCCGATGCCACGGCCGACGCGCATACGCTTCTTACGGGAGCCGGCGTTATCGGCGATATCGCTGAGCTTCATCGTTCTTTTCCCTGTTTCGCCCTGTCTTCCCGAGGCTTACCGGCAGATCCGGACCTCGAAGGTCAACAGTGTCATCCCTGCGGCAACCTGGCGGCCGCAGTGAGACGACGTGAACTTACTTATCCTCGACCACGCGGACGAGGTGCTGCACTTTGGTGATCATGCCGCGAACTTCAGGAGTGTCCTGCAATTCGCTAACGCGACCGATCTTGTTGAGCTTGAGGCCGATCAGCGTAGAACGCTGCGAGTGGTGCCGGCGAATTGCGCTGGCGACCTGCTCGACCTTGATCATCTTTGCGGCCTTGGCCATCGTGATAACTCCAAAAAGTCTTTTTAGAGGGCATGATCCTTATCAGAAAAGTGGAGATCCACTTTTCCGAATCATGCCTGTTATTCGGCAACCAGCTCGGCGTCACCGCCAACGCGGCGCGACTGCAGGGTGGACACCTTGATGTTGCGGCGAGCAGCAACCGAACGCGGCGAATCCTGATGCTTCAGCGCGTCGAAAGTGGCGCGAACCATGTTGTAGGGATTCGACGAACCGATCGACTTGGCCACCACGTCCTGGATACCCAGCGTTTCGAACACAGCGCGCATCGGACCGCCGGCGATGATGCCGGTACCAGCCGGAGCGGCACGCAGATACACGCGACCCGCGCCATGACGGCCAGCGATGTCGTGATGCAGCGTGCGACCTTCGCGCAGAGCGACGCGCGTCAGGTTGCGCTTGGCCGACTCGGTTGCCTTGCGGATTGCTTCCGGAACTTCACGGGCCTTACCGTGACCGAACCCGACCCTGCCCTTCTGATCGCCAATGACGACCAGAGCTGCAAAGCCGAAGCGCTTACCGCCCTTGACGACCTTCGCCACACGATTGATGTGGACGAGCTTGTCGACGAACTCACTATCACGCTCTTCCCGGGGGCCCCGGTCGCGTCCGCCGCGTTCGCGTTCACCTGCCATGGTGTTTTCCAATCCTTGCGAAGCTTTCGCTTCTAACCCTGTGTCCGTTCAAATCTGCAACTTGCAAATCAACGAAAGTGAAATCGCTTAGAAGCTGAGCCCGCCTTCGCGAGCTGCATCTGCCAGCGCCTTGACGCGGCCGTGGTACAGATACTGACCACGGTCGAACACCACTTCCTTGACGCCATTCTTGACCGCGCGCTCTGCCAGCAGCTTGCCGACAGCCTGCGCCGCATCGACGTCCGCACCGGTCTTCCCGGTTTCGCGCATCGCCTTCTCCAGCGACGACGCGGAAGCGAGCGTCTCGCCCTTCAGGTCGTCGATGACCTGCGCGTAGATGTGCTTCGACGAGCGGAAGATTGACAGGCGCGGACGGCCATTGGCAGTCCGGCGGAGCGACAGCCGCACGCGTTGCTTGCGCCGGGCATTCGTAATCTTGAGTTTCGACATGACCGGCTCCGTTACTTCTTCTTGCCTTCCTTGCGGAAGATAAACTCGTCGGAATAACGTACGCCCTTGCCCTTATAGGGCTCTGGCGGACGATAGCTGCGGATCTCCGCTGCTACCTGACCGACGCGCTGCGAGTCGTTGCCGGCGACGTTGATCTCGGTCGGCTTCGGCACCGTGATGGTGATGCCTTCCGGGATCGCGTAGACGACATCGTGGCTGTAACCGAGCGCCAGCTGCAGGTTCTTGCCCTGCAGGGCCGCACGATAACCGACGCCGGTGATCTCGAGCTTCTTCTCGAAACCCTTGGTAACGCCTTCGAGCAGATTCGCGATCTGCGCGCGAGCAGTACCGTACAGTGCACGGGCGCGATTGGTTTCGACGCGAGGAGCAACCTTGATTGCGCCCTCTTCCATCTTCACCACCACGTCGTCGTGCACGACGAACTGAAGAGCGCCCTTGGGGCCCTTCATCTTGACGGTCTGGCCTTCGACGGACGCGGTAACTCCCGCGGTCACCGCCACTGGCTTCTTGCCAACTCGTGACATGACTGATCCTTCCTCAGAACACCGTGAAGAGAACTTCACCGCCCACATTCGCGTCGCGCGCGTCGTGGTCGGCCATAATTCCCTTGGGCGTCGACAAAACGGAGATACCGAGGCCGTTCTTCACGCGCGGCAGGTTCTTCACCGAGACGTAAACGCGACGTCCTGGCTTCGAAACACGCTCGATTTCGCGGATGACCGGTTCGCCATCGAAATACTTGAGTTCGATCTCGAGTTCCGAACGGCCCGACGAATGCTCGACGCTGGCGAAGCCACGGATGTAGCCTTCGTTCTTCAGCACTTCGAGCACGTTGGCGCGCATCTTGGAGCCCGGGGTCGAAACCTTGGACTTGGTACGCATCTGCGCATTGCGGATACGGGTGATGAGATCGCTGATTGGATCGTGGGTCGACATGTTCCGCCCCCCTTACCAGCTGGACTTCACGAGCCCGGGAACCAGGCCCTTCGAGCCGAGTTCACGCAGCGCGATACGGCTGAGCTTGTTGATACGATAGACCGAATGCGGACGACCGGTGATTTCGCAACGGTTCATGATCCGAACGGGCGATGAATTGCGCGGAAGCTCGGCGAGCTTCAACGTTGCGGCGAACCGCTCTTCCATCGGCTTGGTCTTGTCGGCGATGATGGCCTTGAGACGCGCGCGCTTCGGCGCAGCGTTCGCGGACATCTTCTTCCGACGGTTGTTCTTCTCGATCGAACTCTTCTTTGCCATGCTTGGCTCCTGGGTTACCGCGTTTGAGAAGCTTTTCAGCTACTCACTGCCGGAACGGGAAATTGAAAGCGGTCAACAAAGCGCGGGCCTCGTCGTCGGTGCGCGCAGTGGTGCACACCGTGATGTCCATGCCCAGCGGCGTATCCCCGGCCTTGTCGAAATCGATTTCCGGGAAAATGATGTGCTCTTTGAGACCGAGCGAGTAGTTGCCACGGCCGTCGAAGCTCTTGGCGTTCAGGCCACGGAAATCTCGCACGCGCGGCAGAGCGACGTTCACCAGACGATCGATGAACTCGTACATCTTCGTCTTGCGGAGAGTCACCTTGGCGCCGATTGGCTGGTTTTCACGCAGCTTGAAGGTCGCGATAGCAACGCGCGAATAGGTCACGATGGCCTTCTGACCGGCGATCAGCGACAGGTCGCCGGCAGCGGTTTCGGCCTTCTTGCGGTCGTTCACAGCTTCGCCAACGCCCATGTTCAGGACGATCTTGTCGAGGCGCGGAACCTGCATGACGTTTTCGTAGCCGAACTGTTCAGTCAGCTTGGCACGAATGGACTTGTCGTATTCGACGCGCAGGCGCGGAATGTAGACGGTCTCAGACATCGATCTCTGCTCCCGAACGCTTGGCGATGCGCACCTTGGTGCCATCAGCCTGGATCTTGAAACCAACGCGAGTCGGCTTGCCGTCCTTGCCGACGATCGCGATGTTGGACAGTTGGATCGGCGCCTCTTTCGAGATGATGCCGCCTTCCTGTGCCTGGGTCTGCTTCTGGTGACGCTTGACCAGGTTGACGCCGCGAACCAGCGCCTTGCCCTCGGTCGGGCGCACTTCAAACACTTCGCCGGTACGGCCCTTGTCGCGACCGTTCAGCACGATGACCTTGTCACCCTTGCGAATTTTGGCAGCCATTACAGCACCTCCGGCGCAAGCGAGATGATTTTCATGTGGTTCTTGGCGCGCAGCTCACGCGGCACGGGCCCGAAGATACGGGTACCGATCGGCTCGGACTGATTGTTGATCAGCACGGCAGCGTTGCGATCGAAGCGGATGACAGAGCCATCCGGGCGGCGAATGTCCTTGCGGACGCGCACGACGACCGCCTTCATGACGTCGCCCTTCTTCACCTTCCCGCGTGGGATGGCTTCCTTGATCGATACGACAATTACGTCGCCAACGGATGCATAACGGCGCTTGGATCCACCAATCACCTTAATGCACATGACACGGCGTGCGCCTGAATTATCGGCCACGTCGAGGTTGGTCTGCATCTGAATCATTGATGCACCTCGTCCTCTGATTATGCGCTATTGCGCGTTTTTAGGCAGTCTTCTTCTGTTCGCCCCGGACAACCGTCCAGTGCTTCAGCTTCGACATCGGCTTGCTCTCTTCGATCCACACCATGTCGCCCGGCTTGAACTCGTTGTTCTCGTCGTGGGCATGGTAGTTTTTCGAACGGCGAATGGTCTTCTTGTAGATCGGGTGCGTAAAGCGACGGTCAACGCGAACAACAACCGTCTTGGCTTGCTTGTCGCTGACGACCACGCCCTGCAGAGTACGTTTCGGCATGTTCGGCCCCTTACTTCGACTTACCGTCGCGCTTCTGCGCGGCGATGGTCTTGATTCGTGCAATATCACGACGCGCCTCACGAAGGCGAGAGGTGTTTTCCAGCTGCCCGGTGGCGCGCTGGAAGCGCAAGTTGAAACGCTCCTTCTTCAGATTGAGGACGGCGTCGTCCATCTGATCGGGGCTCATTGCGCGGATATCGCTGGTTTTCATTTCGGCCATGGCTCTACTCCGCAATGCGCGTAACGAAACGCGTCTTGATCGGCAGCTTGGCGGCAGCGAGGGTCATCGCTTCCTTGGCAATCTGCGTGGTGACACCGTCGATCTCGAAGATCACTCGGCCTGGCTTGACGCGCGCAACCCACAGTTCCGGGGTACCCTTGCCGGAGCCCATTCGGACTTCAGCGGGCTTCTTCGAAACCGGAAGATCCGGGAACACCCGGATCCAGACGCGGCCGGCACGCTTCATGTGACGGGTCAGCGCGCGACGGGCAGCTTCGATCTGACGCGCGGTCAGACGCTCCGGCGCCATTGCCTTCAGGCCGAACTGACCGAAAGCCAGCGTGGCGCCCGAAGTCGCAACGCCGTGGATCCGGCCCTTATGCGCCTTCCGGAACTTGGTCTTCTTTGGTTGCATCATGGCTTACGCCCTCAAACCTTCTAATTAAACGCTCAAGCAGCGTCGCGACGCGGCCGGGAATTGTCACCCTCGGCCATGCGCTTGTCCTGAGCCATCGGATCGTGCTCGAGGATTTCGCCCTTGAAGATCCAGACCTTGACGCCGCAGGTGCCGAACGTCGTAAACGCGGTGGCTACGCCGTAATCGATATCCGCACGCAGCGTGTGCAGCGGCACGCGACCTTCGCGATACCATTCCATACGCGCGATTTCCGCACCGCCCAGACGACCCGAGCAGTTGATACGAATGCCTTCGGCGCCGAGACGCATGGCCGACTGCACTGCCCGCTTCATCGCACGGCGGAACGCAACGCGGCGCTCGAGCTGCTGTGCGATCGACTCGGCGACCAGGGTCGCATCGAGCTCCGGCTTGCGGATTTCGACGATGTTGATCACCACGTCCGAAGAGGTGATGTCGGCAACCTTCTTGCGAAGCTTGTCGATGTCGGCGCCCTTCTTGCCGATGACAACACCCGGACGAGCCGACTGAATGGTCACGCGGCACTTCTTATGCGGGCGCTCGATGATGATCTTGGCGACGGCAGCCTGCTTGAGCTCCTTATGCAGGATCTCGCGGATCTTGACGTCTTCGTGCAACAACTTGCCGTATTCGTTCTTGCCGGCATACCAACGTGAATCCCACGTACGGTTGATGCCAAGACGCAGACCGATTGGATTGATCTTCTGACCCATCTTATTCTCCTGCGCCTGCTTACGCTGCTGCTTCTGCTTCGACCTGACGAACGACAATCGTCAGCTGCGCAAACGGTTTAAAGATACGGCCCGAACGGCCACGGCCGCGCGGACTGAAACGCTTCATCACGATGCCCTTGCCGACATGCGCCTCGGAGACGATCAGTGCGTCAACGTCGAGGTCATGGTTGTTCTCGGCGTTAGCGATCGCCGATTCCAGGCACTTCTTCACGTCGACCGCGATCCGCTTGCGCGAGAACTGCAGGTCGGCGAGTGCAGCCGAAGCCTTGCGGCCGCGGATCATCTGCGCAACCAGGTTCAGCTTCTGCGGGCTCACGCGCAACATGCGGGCGATCGCCTTGGCCTCGTTATCCGGGAGGCTCCGTTCGCGCTTTGGCTTGCTCATGACTTAGTCCTCAGCCCTTCTTGGCTTTCTTGTCGCCGGCGTGGCCATGGAAGGTACGGGTCGGCGAGAACTCGCCGAACTTGTGACCAACCATTTCCTCGTTCACAGCGACAGGTACATGCTTCTGGCCGTTGTAAACGCCGAAGGTGAGACCCACGAACTGCGGCAAGATCGTCGAGCGACGGCTCCAGATCTTGATCACATCATGACGACCAGACGAACGAGCGGCATCTGCCTTCTTGAGCAGCGAACCCTCGACGAACGGGCCTTTCCAGACTGAACGAACCATGTCCGGCGATCCTTACTTCTTCCGCTTGTGGCGGCTGATGAGAATGAACTTGTTGGTCGACTTGTTCGACCGGGTCTTCTTGCCCTTGGTCGGCTTGCCCCAGGGCGTAACCGGGTGACGACCACCCGAGGTACGACCTTCACCACCACCGTGCGGATGGTCGATCGGGTTCATGACGACGCCGCGGTTATGCGGACGCCAGCCGAGCCAGCGGGTACGACCGGCCTTGCCGATCGAGATGTTCATGTGATCCGGGTTCGACACAGCGCCGATGGTGGCGGTGCAACGACCGTGAACCAGGCGCTGTTCGCCCGAGTTCAGACGGATGATCACGTAATCATGGTCACGACCGACGAGCTGGGCATAGGTGCCGGCGGAACGAGCGATCTGGCCGCCCTTCCCGATCTTCATCTCGACGTTGTGGATGATCGTGCCGATCGGCATGTTGCCGAGCGGCATGACATTGCCCGGCTTCACGTCGACATAGCTGCCGGCGATGACGGTATCGCCAACGGCCAGACGCTGCGGCGCCAGGATATAAGCCTGCTCGCCATCGGTATACTTGATCAGCGCGATGAACGCGGTGCGGTTCGGATCGTATTCCAGACGCTCGACCACGGCCGGAACGTCGACCTTGGAACGCTTGAAGTCGACGATACGATAGGACTTCTTGTGGCCACCGCCACGGAAGCGCACCGTGATGCGACCGGTGTTGTTACGACCGCCAGCCGAGTGCTTGCCTTCGGTCAGAGCCTTGACAGGCTTGCCCTTGTACAGCGCGGAACGATCCACCATGACCAGCTGACGCTGGCCGGGTGTCGTTGGGTTGAATGTCTTAAGTGCCATCGTTGATCGCCCTTACAGTCCGGTCGTAACGTCGATGCGGTGGCCCTCTTCGAGGGTCACGATCGCACGCTTGACGTTCGACTGTGAACCGAGGTTGCCACGGAAGATCTTCGTCTTGCCCTTGCGAACCAGCGTGTTCACGCTCTTTACCTTGACGTCGAACAGCTTTTCGACGGCTTCCTTGATCTGCGGCTTGGTGGCCTTGCCGTCGACCTTGAAAACAACCTTGTTGAATTCAGAAGCGACAGTGGCCTTTTCCGTCACCACAGGGGCAACGATCACGTCGTAATGGCGCGGGTCGATATTCTTCATTTGAAGCGCGCCTCCAACGCATCAAGCGCCGCCTTGGTCAGAACCAGCTTCTGACGACGCAGAATGTCATAGACGTTGATGCCCTGGATCGGCAGCACGTCAATGTTCGGAATGTTACGGGCCGCCTGAGCGAAACCGACATGAACCTCGGCGCCATCGATGATCAACGCGTTGGTCAGGCCGAGACCCGTGAAGTGACCGAGCAGAGCCTTGGTCTTGGCGGCTTCCAAATTGGCGTTCTCGATCACGATCAAGCCGCCGTCCTTGGCCTTCGCCGACAGAGCATGCTTCAGCGCGAGTGCACGGACCTTCTTCGGCAGATCGAACGCATGGGAGCGAACGACCGGACCGAAGGCACGACCACCGCCGCGGAACTGCGGAACGCGAGCCGAACCGTGACGAGCACCGCCGGTGCCCTTCTGCTTGTACATCTTCTTGCCGGTGCGCCAGATTTCGGCGCGGCCCTTAGCCTTGTGGTTGCCCGACTGGCGCTTTGCGAGCTGCCAGTTGACGCAACGCTGGATGATGTCGGCGCGCGGATCGAGACCGAAGATGGCATCCGACAGCTCGATCGAGCCGGCGTCCTTGCCCTCAAGCGTGGTGACGTTCAGTTTCATCTCACGCTCCTTCCTGCTCGGCCGCAGGTGCTTCAACGGTCGCACCCTCTCCTGCCAGCTTGAACTTGCCGGGCTTCGGCGCGTCCTTCGGCAGAGCCTTCTTCACCGCATCGCGAACCGAAATCCAACCGCCCTTGGAGCCGGGAACGGCACCTTCGACGAGGATCAGGCCGCGCTCGACATCAAGCTGCACGACGCGCAGGTTGAGCGTGGTGATACGATCGACACCCATGTGACCGGGCATCTTCTTGTTCTTGAAGGTCTTGCCGGGATCCTGACGACCACCGGTCGAACCGATCGAACGATGCGAAACCGACACACCGTGCGTGGCGCGAAGACCGCCGAAATTCCAGCGCTTCATACCACCGGCGAAGCCCTTACCGACCGAGGTGCCGGTGACATCGACGAACTGGCCAACCACGAAGTGGTCTGCCTGGATCTCGGCGCCGACCGGGATCAGCGCGTCTTCCGACACGCGGAATTCCGCGACCTTCCGCTTGGGTTCAACCTTGGCGACCGCGAACTGGCCGCGTTCAGCCTTGGGCAAATACACGGTCTTGCGCGAGCCCGATCCGAGCTGCAGCGCGACGTAACCGTTCTTCTCGCTGGTGAGGTGGCCAACCACCTGGCAGTTACCCAGCTTGAGCACGGTCACAGGGATATGTTCACCGGCGTCTGTGAAGACCCGGGTCATCCCGACCTTTTGTGCGATCACTCCGGAGCGCATCGGCGTGCTTCCTGTTCTTTCTGTCCGTTTGACCGGACGGGACCTAAATACTTAGAGCTTGATCTCGACGTCGACACCGGCGGCCAGGTCGAGCTTCATCAAAGCATCGACTGTCTGCGGGGTCGGATCGACGATATCGAGAAGACGCTTATGAGTGCGCATCTCGAACTGCTCGCGGCTCTTCTTGTCGACGTGCGGCGAACGGTTGACCGTGAACTTCTCGATGCGCGTCGGCAGCGGGATGGGTCCACGGACCTGTGCACCCGTGCGCTTCGCGGTGCTTACGATCTCACGGGTTGATGCATCGAGGATACGATGATCGAACGCCTTGAGACGAATGCGGA
The DNA here is from genome assembly GCF_900188215.1 of Tardiphaga sp. OK246. Taxonomy (NCBI): domain Bacteria; kingdom Pseudomonadati; phylum Pseudomonadota; class Alphaproteobacteria; order Hyphomicrobiales; family Nitrobacteraceae; genus Tardiphaga; species Tardiphaga sp. OK246. Next base: position 216 of record NZ_FZOX01000013.1, on the reverse strand, counting down.
TATTCTGGCCGTTCATTGCCGTGTCTTTCTTTGAAAGCGAATGGTTGTTGCGAGTAGCGAGTAGCGAGACCCGCTACTCACGACTTCCTGTTCGCGTCCTTACTCGATGATGCTAGCGACGACGCCTGCACCGACGGTGCGGCCGCCTTCACGGATGGCGAAGCGCAGCTTCTCTTCCATCGCGATCGGCACGATCAGGTGCACTTCCATGGCGAT
>NZ_FZOX01000014.1:0-42001 GCF_900188215.1 Tardiphaga sp. OK246 | reverse complement strand
CTAGGACCGATCGACACTCACTCGCTCCAGATCATTGCGGCGGCGAGGTGGATGAAGCCAGCGAAGTGCGAGGTTCGTCCGTCATAGCGTGTGGCGAAGCGCCGGAAGTGTTTGAAACGGCAGAAGCAACGCTCGATCCGATTGCGCTGCTTGTAGGCGTTGATGTCGTGCGGGATGATGACCTTGCGGGTTCGGTTTGATGGTATGATCGCTGTTGCGCCCATATTGACGATGATCGCGCGCAGAGCGTTGCTGTCATAGGCCTTGTCGGCAAGCACGGCTTCGCCGGTCTGGCCGTGGAGCAAGGCAGGTGCCTGGGTGACGTCGCCAGCCTGTCCAGCTGTGATGATGAAGCAGAGCGGGCGACCGAGTGCATCGGCCAGCATATGGATCTCCGTGGTCAGCCCACCTCGGGAACGCCCCATCGCCTGATCTTTGCCCCCCTTTTCCGCTTGCGGCCTGCTGGTGAGCGCGAACGATGGTGCTGTTGATCATCAGATACTGATTATCCCGCTCTGCCGTCAGGGCCGTGAACACGCGTTCCCAGCCCCCCATGGCACCAGCGGCTGAACCGCCGGTGCACCGTTTCCACTTGCCGTACCGTTCCGGCAGGTCGCACCAATGAGCACCCGAGCGCAGAACCCACAAACAGCCGTTCACAAACAGGCGGTTATCGGACGCTGTGCGACCTGCATCGCTAGCCTTGCCCGGCAGCAGCGGAGAAATCTTCACCCACTGTGCCTCATTCAATTCGTAGCTTCATCGCCAACACATGTTCCGTGCAAATCACGGAACCCTATGAATCAGCGATTTAACCTCTCGGGAATCCTGAATGTCGATCGGCCCTAGTATGACGTGTTGCGGTGGCCGCGCAATGCCGCCGCTGTCGTCATGCAGCGGGAATGACGCAAGGTAGGACTGAGGCTCACAGGTTGGCTCGCCGGGGGGCTCCCTGACAAATATGTGAGGAAACCCTCGCCAACTCGTCGGGGTCACTCGGCTGTGTGGGACAGGAACGTGGGAAGGAGGCCTAAGTGCTCGAAACACTAGGAAAAATGCTGTTGCCAGATAAGATTGACCAGACAAGATTGAACTGTCGACCTCTCCATTGCCAAAGACTTGCCTCAGACGGCAGTCTTCCGCCGCGGTGACGCGGGTTTGCGAACCTGTACCGCGTTGACCGCCGGTGCCTGTGCCAGCAGGCGGCCAAGCATATCGATCAGCGCTTCGATTTCCTTCTCATCGAGGCAATTCAGCAGGACCCGTTCGCGGTCTAGCGCCAGTTCGATGATGCGGTCATGCAGCGCGCGTCCGGACCGCGTTAGCAGCACGATGCGCCGGTTTTCGCCGCCGGGGTCGGCGTTCACCGTCACGCTGCCGTTATCGACCAGCGATTTAAGGGTGCGGCTGACTAGGCCCTTATCGAGATCGAAGAACTGGCAAATCTGTTGTGCGGTGCACGCGTCCTCGCTCGCGAGCAGCGAGAGAATGCGCCATTCGGTGATACCGACGCCGAATTCGCGCCGATAGGCGCTCGATGCGCCCGCAGACAGCTTGTTGCCGAGGAAGTTGATGAGGGCAGGGACGTATCGTCCGTGATTGATCACCGGCTTTGTCATCAAGATACGATCTGCAATCTGCAACGAAGGAACATTCATGCGGGCGCGGTTGCTTGGCTAGATTTTAGCAGCATGCCACGATGCGTAGGAATTACGCAGTTCAACAGACCGCGTTGTGTTGTCAACCCAGCCGTTGACAGGTCAACATGGCTCCGTTATCGCGGGCGATCATCATCGCGGGCGACAGCGTATGGGGACTATGACTTCACGGCCTTGAAGAGCCGGCATCACCTACAGAGGAGGAATTAATGCTGAGGAATTTCATTTCCGCGACCGTGGCTGCTGTCGGCGTGTTGTCCGCCAGTGCGATGGTGCAGGCCCAGGAGACCGTCAAAATCGGCCTGATCGTGCCGATGACCGGTGGCCAGGCTTCGACCGGCCAGCAGATCAACAACGCCATCAAGCTCTATCAGCAGAAGAATGGCGACACCGTTGCCGGCAAGAAAGTCGAAGTCATCCTCAAGGACGACGCGGCGCTGCCTGACAATACCAAGCGCCTCGCGCAGGAACTGATCGTCAACGAGAAGGTCAACATCATCGCCGGCTTCGGCGTCACGCCGGCTGCGTTGGCCGCTGCGCCGCTCGCGACGCAGGCCAAGGTGCCCGAGATCGTGATGGCTGCCGGCACCTCGATCATCACCGAACGCTCCCCCTATATCGTGCGCACCTCGTTCACGCTGGCGCAGTCCTCCACCATCATCGGCGACTGGGCTGCCAAGAACGGCATCAAGAAGGTCGCGACGCTGACCTCCGACTACGCGCCGGGCAACGATGCACTGCAGTTCTTCAAGGAACACTTCACCGCTGGCGGCGGCGAGATCGTCGAAGAGGTCAAGGTGCCGCTCGCCAATCCCGATTTCGCGCCGTTCCTGCAGCGCATGAAGGACAGCAAGCCCGACGCGGTGTTCGTGTTCGTGCCCGCCGGGCAGGGCGGTAACTTCATGAAGCAGTATGCCGAGCGTGGCCTCGACAAGTCCGGCATCAAGGTGATCGGACCCGGCGACGTGATGGACGACGACCTGCTGAACAACATGGGCGATGCTGCCTTGGGCGCCGTGACAGCGCATCTGTATTCGGCAGCGCATCCGTCCGCGATGAACAAGGAGTTCGTTGCGGCCTACAAGAAGGCCTACAACACCCGTCCGGGCTTCATGGCCGTCGGCGGCTGGGACGGCATCCATCTCGTCTATGAGGCGCTGAAGAAGACCGGCGGCAAGGCCGATGGCGACAGCCTGATCGCGGCGATGAAGGGCATGAAGTGGGAAAGCCCGCGCGGCCCGATCTCGATCGATCCGGAGACCCGCGACATCGTGCAGAACATCTATATCCGCAAGGTCGAGAAGGTGGACGGCGAACTCTACAACATCGAATTCGCGACCTTCGAGGCGGTGAAGGATCCCGGCAAGACGAAGAAGTAACTTTCGCAGCAGCGCACTGCCGCCAGTAGCATCCCTCCCCCTTGCGGGGAGGGTCGGCCGATAGGCCGGGGTGGGGGTGCCCCACGCTCCGTCCTATCGTGGGGCACCCCCACCCGACCGGCCTGTCGGCCGGCCACCCTCCCCACGCAAGGGCGGGGGAGGGACAAGACAGAAAGTAAGTTTCGCTAGATGACCCTTCTCACCATTCTGTTCGACGGCGTCGCCTACGGCATGTTGCTGTTCGTGCTGGCGTGCGGGCTGGCGGTGACGCTGGGCCTGATGAACTTCGTCAATCTCGCGCACGGCGCCTTCGCCATGGCGGGCGGTTATGCCTGCGCGATCCTGGTCAATCGCGCCGGCCTGCCATTCTTTGCGGCTTTGCCGATTGCTTTCGTGGTGAGCGCTGCGATCGGCGCCGTGCTGGAGCGGTCGCTATATCGCCATCTCTATACGCGCAGCCATCTCGACCAAGTGCTGTTCACCATCGGCCTCGTCTTCATGTCGGTGACGGCGATGGACTACTTCATGGGCTCGGCGCAGACCTTTATCCATCTCCCGGATTATCTGCAGGGCCAGATCAATCTGTTCGGCCTTGGCGTCGGTCGCTATCGCCTGATGATCATCGTGATCTGCGGATTGCTCACCATCGCATTGCAGATGATCCTGTCGAAGACGCGCTTCGGCAGCCGGCTGCGCGCCGCGGTCGATGATCCGCGGGCTGCGTCAGGTTTGGGCATCAATGTCCCGCAAGTCTTCGCACTGACCTTCGCGTTCGGCTGCGGATTGGCTGGCATGGGCGGTGCACTTGGCGCCGAAATCCTCGGCCTCGATCCGTATTTCCCGCTGAAGTTCATGATCTACTTCCTGATCGTGGTGACGGTCGGCGGTTCGTCCAGCATCACCGGGCCGTTCCTGGCCTCGCTGCTGCTCGGCATCGGCGACGTCGCCGGCAAATATTACGTGCCGAAGCTCGGCGCCTTCGTGATCTACACCATGATGATCGTGATCCTGATCTGGCGCCCGAACGGCCTGTTCGGCCGCACCGCGGCGCGGTGAGGGGATCATGACAGCGAACAGCACCACCCATCCGGAAGTCGGCACCTTTGCCATGGCGCGCGCGCAATGGCGCTGGCCTGAAGTCATGTTCTGGCTCGCCGCTGCAGGCTGCATCCTGCTGTTTCCGAACCGCTACCTGATCCTGACCGAGATCGCGTGGCTCGCGCTGTTCGCGCTCTCGCTCGATCTCATCCTAGGCTATGCCGGCATCGTCTCGCTTGGCCACGCCGCATTCTTCGGCTTCGGCGGATATGCGGCGGGACTCCTCGCATTGCACGGCATCGTCACCGAACCGGTGATTGCATTGGTAGTTGCTGGTCTTGCCGCGATGGCGCTTGGCTTCGTGACGAGCTTCCTCGTGATGCGCGGGTCGGATCTGACGCGGCTGATGGTGACGCTCGGTATTGCGCTGTTGCTGCGCGAGCTCGCCAACCGCTTTTCAAATATCACCGGTGGCTCCGATGGCCTTCAGGGCATCGAGATGGCGCCGATCCTCGGCCAGTTCTCGTTCGATATTTTCGGCAAGGTCGGCTTCATCTATTGTCTCTGCGTGCTGTTCGTCTTGTTCCTGCTGGCGCGACGCATCGTGCATTCGCCGTTCGGCCTGTCGCTGCGAGCGATCCGCAACAATCCGCTGCGCGCCTCGGCGATCGGCATTCCCGTCAATCGTCGGCTGATCGCAATCTACACCATCGCCGCCTTCTATGCGGGTGTTGCCGGCGCACTCTCGACGCAGACGACGGCGCTGGCCTCGCTCGATGGTTTCGCCTTCGATCGCTCGGCTGACCTGATGCTGGTGCTGATCATTGGCGGCACCGGCTATCTCTATGGCGGCTTGATCGGTGCGGTGATCTTCAAACTGCTGCAGGAGCTGTTCTCGACACTGACGCCGCAATACTGGCAGTTCTGGATCGGCGCCGTGCTGGTGGTCATCGTGCTGATCGGCCGCGACCGCATGCATCGCTGGGCGATGTTCCTGCCGCGCCTGATCGCAAGCAAGTTCAGCCGCGCCAAGACGCCGGTCGTTGCGCCGGAAGGTGAGGCGCCATGACCATCGCGCTGGAAACCGTCAATCTCGAAAAATCCTTCGGTGGGCTCCGGGTCACGCGCGATCTGTCGCTCAAGATCGAGGCCGGTGCGCGCCACGCGCTGATCGGCCCGAACGGTGCCGGCAAGACAACTGTGATCAATCTTCTGACCGGCGTGCTCAAGCCCAATTCCGGCCGCATTCTGCTCGAAGGCAACGACATCACCGGCTTGCCGGTGCACAAGCGCGTGCTGCGCGGGCTGTCGCGGACCTTCCAGATCAATCAGCTTTACCCCGACATGACGCCGCTGGAGACGGTCGGTCTCGCTGCGTCCGAACATCTCGGCCATGGCAGCGACTGGTGGCGTCGCATGGGCACCCGCAGTGACGTCAATGACGCGATCGCGGAAAACCTCGCGCGCTTTCATCTGCTCGACGTCATGAATGAGCCGACGGCGACATTGCCCTATGGCAAGCAGCGCCTCCTTGAGATTGCCGTCGCCATCGCCACCAAGCCGCGCGTGCTGCTGCTTGACGAGCCGGCTGCAGGTGTGCCGGAAAGCGAGCGCCACGATATTCTCTCGGCCGTCGCCAGCCTGCCGCGCGACGTCACCGTGCTGCTGATCGAGCACGACATGGATCTGGTATTCTCCTTTGCCGATCGTATCTCCGTGCTGGTCGCGGGCGCCATGCTAGTGGAAGGTCCCCCGGACGAAGTGGCGCGCGATCCGCGCGTGAAGGCCGTGTATCTGGGCGAGGGCGCCGATGTCTGATCTCCTCGACATCAATGATCTGCGCGCGGGCTATGGAGAAGCCGTCGTCATTCCGAAGATGACGCTGCAACTCGGCGAAAGCCAGGTGCTGGCACTGCTCGGACGCAATGGCACCGGCAAGACCACGCTGATAAATTCCATCGTCGGCGTCACCCGCCGCTTCAGCGGCACGCTGAAGCTCGGCGGGAAGGACATCACGTCGCTGCGGCCGGACCAGCGTGCGCGAGCCGGTATTGGCTGGGTGCCGCAGGAGCGCAATATCTTCCGCTCGCTCACCGTGGAAGAAAACATGACCGCCGTGGCGCAGCCCGGGCCATGGGACGTCAAGAAGATCTACGAGATGTTTCCGCGGCTCGAAGAGCGCAAGAACAATTTCGGCAATCAGCTGTCTGGCGGTGAACAGCAGATGCTGGCGATTGGCCGTGCGCTGACGCTCAATCCGCAGGTGCTGCTGCTGGACGAACCGACCGAAGGCCTTGCACCGATCATCGTCGATGAGTTGCTGGCAGCGCTGGGCAAGATCACACGTGCCGGCGGCATCTGTTCCATCATCGTGGAACAGAATGCCCAAAAAATACTCGGGCTTGCCGATCGTGTCGTGATATTGGAACGCGGCACCATCGTGCATGATGCAACGAGTGCAGCGCTGAAATCCGATCCCGCCGTGCTGGAGCATTTCCTCGGCGTCGCCGGCGCGGCCGGCAGCAAGAACAAACACGCGGCCGGTACACCCGGCTGATCTGCAAACCGAGCATTCTGGAGTAACGACTATGCAGAGAACCAAAGCCCCGTTCCGTGCCGACGAAGTCGGCAGCCTGTTGCGGCCCGCATCGATCAAGGAAGCACGTGCCAAGCTGGAGAAGCGCGAGATTTCGGCCGACGACCTGCGCAAGGTTGAAGACATCGAGATCGAGAAGGTTGTGCATCGCCAGGCCTCGACCGGCCTCAAGCTCGCCACCGACGGCGAGTTCCGTCGTTCGTGGTGGCACTTCGACTTCCTCGCCAAGCTGACCGGCTGCGAGCTCTATCATCCCGACACCGGCATCCAGTTCACCGGCGTCGAGACCCGTCATGATTCGGTGCGCGTGATCGGCAAGGTCGATTTCCCCGACGATCATCCGATGCTGGCGCACTTCAAGTTCCTGAAGAAGCATTGCGACACCGCGGGCGTGACCGCGAAGATGACCATCCCGTCGCCGGCAGTTCTGCATTTCCGCGGCGGTCGCAAGGCGATCTCCAAGGAGGTCTATCCGGATATCGAAGTGTTCTTCGAGGATCTCGCCAAGACCTATCGCAAGGCGGTGAAGGCGTTCTATGATGCTGGTTGTCGTTATCTGCAGTTCGACGACACGGTTTGGGCCTATCTCTGTTCGGAAGATGAGCTGAACAAGGTCCGTGCGCGCGGCGAGGATGCTGACAATCTGCAGCAGATCTATTCGCGCATCATCAATTACGCGATCGCCGAGCGTCCTGCGGATATGGTGATCACCACGCATGTCTGCCGCGGCAACTTCCGCTCGACCTGGATTTCGTCGGGCGGCTACGAGCCAGTGGCTGAAACGCTGCTCGCCGGTACCAACTATGACGGCTACTTCCTCGAATACGATTCGGATCGTGCCGGCGGTTTTGAACCGCTGCGCTTCCTGCCGAAGGGCAACAAGGTCGTCGTGGTCGGTGTCATCACCTCGAAGTTCGGTGAGCTCGAGAAGAAGGAAGACATCAAGGCTCGCCTCCAGGAAGCTGCGAAGTTTGCGCCGCTCGACCAGCTTGCCGTGTCGCCGCAATGCGGCTTTGCGTCCACCGAGGAAGGCAACATCCTCAGCGAAGAGGAGCAGTGGGCCAAGCTCAAGCTCGCCGTCGATGTCGCGAACGAGCTTTGGGGCAAGTAAGCCCGCTGTCGCCTGACCAGCGAACTCGCCAACAAAGATGCCCGGCTTTTGCCGGGCATTTGCATTTCAGTCTCCTGACGATGAGCTCTCAGGACTTGCCGCGGCCTACGCTTTCATAGGTGAAGCCGGCCTTCTCCATCTCCTCGGGGCGGTAGATGTTGCGCAGATCCACGATGACCGGCTGCTTCATCTTCTGCCTCACTTGCGCGAGGTCGAGTGCGCGGAACTGCTCCCATTCGGTCACAATCACGAGCGCGTCGGCGCCAGTCGCGCATGCATAGGCATCGTCGCAATAGGTGATATCCGGCAATTCGTGCCTGGCCTGTTCCATACCGACGGGATCGTAGGCCTGCACGGTCGCGCCAAGATCCTGAAGCGCGGTGATCAAGGGGATCGACGGCGCCTCGCGCATGTCGTCGGTGTTGGGCTTGAACGTCAGTCCGAGCACGCCGACGGTCTTGCCGCGCAGATTGCCGCCAAGCGCGGCAGAAACCTTGCGGGCCATGGCGCGCTTGCGGTTATCGTTGACGGTGAGGACGGCCTCGACGATCCGCAGCGGCGCGTCGTAGTCCTGACCGGTCTTGACCAGTGCGCGGGTATCCTTCGGAAAACACGAGCCGCCGAAGCCGGGACCGGCATGCAGGAACTTCGCGCCGATGCGGTTATCGAGGCCGATGCCACGCGCGACGTCCTGGACATCCGCGCCGGTCCGCTCGGCCAGATCAGCGATTTCATTGATGAAGGTGATCTTGGTCGCGAGAAATGCGTTGGCGGCGTATTTGATCAGCTCGGCGGTGCGCCGACCCGTATACATGATGGGCGCCTGATTGAGATAAAGCGGGCGATAGATCTCTGAGATCACCGTGCGCGCGCGCTCGTCGTCGGTGCCGACAACGATCCGGTCGGGATGCTTGAAGTCGCGGATCGCGGCGCCCTCGCGCAGGAATTCCGGGTTTGACGCCACGGCGACGTCGGCGTCGGGATTGGTTTCCCTGATGATACGTTCCACATCGTCGCCGGTGCCGACCGGCACGGTCGACTTGGTGATCACCACGGTAAAATCGCGCAGGTTGGCGGCGATCTCGCGCGCGGCGGCATGCACGTAGCTGAGATCGGCGTGGCCATCGCCGCGGCGGGACGGGGTTCCGACCGCGATGAACACGGCATCCGCCGTCTTCACGGCTTCACTGAGGTCGAGACTGAAGCCGAGCCGGCCGCTTTTCACATTGCTGGCCACCAGCGCGTCCAGGCCGGGCTCGAAGATCGGGATCTCGCCACGGAGCAGGGCGTCGATCTTGCTGCTGTCCTTGTCCACGCAGATCACGTTATGGCCGAAATCGGCGAAGCAGGCGCCGGACACAAGGCCGACGTAACCGGTGCCGATCATCGCAATGCGCATGGAGAAAGCCCGTTTTGAGTGATCGAGAGGCGAGAATTTGAACTTGGCACATCCTAGCAGAAGCGCGCGACTTTCACACGACGGCAGGCGGATCGAAGGGGGCATTTCATCTGTGGGCAGACTGTGCTAAAGAGTGGGCCAAGCATAATTCTGCCCACTTCCGGTCACATCCCCGCACATGAAGAACGATCAGATCCTCGGAATCATCTCGGATTTCTGCCGACAGGCGGAGATGGCGGAGTCGACCTTCGGTCGCCGGGCCGTCAACGACGGCAAGCTGGTCAACCGCCTGCGTGAGGGAAAACGCATCACCATCGACACGCTGGAGCGGATTCAGGCCTTCATTGCCCAATCGATGCCGGAGGGCGTGCCGCCGCCACGCGGGCTCGAGCCGCCGATCGAACGGCGCGATCCGCGCAGCAATTTCCGCTTCTTCGAGAACCGGCAGAAATACCTGCTGTTCGTCCATACCTGCTCGGAAAAGCGGGTGATTGCCGATCGCGTCGGGCTCGAATTGGCCAGCATTCATCCGCGCCCGCCAGCGCTGCGGGTGTTCGATGCGGGCGTTGGCGACGGCACGGTGCTGGCGCGGGTGATGCGCTCGATGCACGGCCGTTTTCCGCATATGCCATTCTATATCGCCGGCAAGGAGCTCAGCCTCGAGGACGTCCGGCTGACGCTGGACAAGGTGCCGGATCGGCTGTTCGAACATCCCGCCACGGTCTTCGTGCTGACCAACATGCATTATGCCGAGGCACCCACACTGACCCCAGCATCGCCGGCCGCCGCAGCCGCCATGATCTGGCACGAAGTTCCGCTGCGAGGGGCTTCGTCCGGCGAATTCGCCGACCAGATCGCCGGACTTGGAGCTTTTCTTGAGGACAACTGGCGGGCCAGCATCAACCCCAGATCGGGCATGCCGACCTATGAACGGCCTGTGGCGCTGGTGGTTTATCGCGAGGATCACCGGTTCCTGCTGGATTCGATTATCCCGCGGGCAGGGCGCACGGAGGCCAATTTCGACCTGATTATCGCCTCCCAGCCCTATCGGGCGAAGTCTTCGGTGCAATTTCGGGCCAAACGGATCATGGCGCCGCTGGCCCGGGCCCTGCGGGCAGGTGGGCGACTGATCGGTATCCATTCGCATGGGCAGGACCCCGGTATGGAGATCGTTCAAGCCGTCTGGCCCAAAGAAAATCCTTTCGCCGTGAGCCGGCATGAGCTATTGCGGGCGGTGAAATACGAGCTGGGCTCAGCCGGCCGCGATCTGAACTTCAATGCCTATTCCGACCAGCGGTCGATCTTTCGCTACGCCATGGAGGCGCTGCCGAACGAGGTGACCGGATCGATCGGAACTTCGACGGCTTTTGCGGCGTGGAACGCGGCGGTTTACGTGGCTCAAATCGAGGATGACCGTTTGACGGAAGTGACGGAGAGCGGCCGTTACCTGGATGCCACCCGAGAGGTTCTGCGCAAGCACAACGGTCTCTGGTTTTACGACGAATCCTACGTCATCTCGCGGCGTCGCGACTGACATTTCCGGAACAATGTGACGAAGGCTGCCGGGCTCCGGCGCAACCTAGAGGACCAGTTGATGCGCGCGTCTTATCTCTTCACCAGTGAATCGGTTTCCGAAGGCCATCCCGACAAGGTCTGCGACCGTATCTCCGACGAGATCGTCGACCTGTTCTTCCGCGAAGGCCCGAAGGCGGGCATCGATCCCTGGGATATTCGCGCTGCTTGCGAGACCCTCGCCACGACCAACAAGGTTGTGATCGCCGGCGAGACCCGCGGTCCATCCACCGTCACCAACGACCACATCGAAGCCGTCGTTCGCGCCGCCATCAAGGACATCGGCTACGAGCAGGACGGTTTCCACTGGAAGACCGCTGACGTCGAGATTCTGCTGCATCCGCAGTCGGCCGATATCGCACAGGGCGTCGATGCCAAGCAGCCGACCAATGCCGAAGAAGGCGCTGGCGACCAGGGCATCATGTTCGGCTATGCCACCAACGAAACGCCCGAGCTGATGCCGGCACCGATCTTCTACGCGCACAAGATCCTGCGCCTGATCTCGGAAGCCCGTCATGCCGGTACCGAAAAGGTGCTCGGTCCGGACTCCAAGAGCCAGGTCACCGTGCAGTACGAAAACGGCAAGCCGGTTGGTGTGCGCGAAATCGTCGTCTCGCATCAGCATCTCGTTGAGGACATGACCTCGAACCAGGTGCGCGAACGCGTCGAGCCCTACGTCCGCAAGGCGCTGCCGGATGGCTGGATCAGCGACAAGACGATCTGGCACATCAACCCAACCGGCAAGTTCTTCATCGGCGGACCCGATGGCGACGCAGGCCTGACCGGCCGCAAGATCATCGTCGACACCTACGGCGGCGCGGCCCCGCATGGTGGCGGTGCATTCTCGGGCAAGGACTCCACCAAGGTGGACCGTTCGGCCGCTTACGCTGCGCGCTACGTCGCCAAGAACATCGTTGCCGCTGGTTTGGCCGACAAGGCGACGCTGCAGCTCGCTTATGCCATTGGCGTAGCGCGCCCGCTGTCGATCTATGTCGACACCCACGGCACCGGCAAGGTCGCTGACGATGCCATCGAGAAGGCCGTCGCTGCCGCGATGGATCTGACGCCGCGCGGCATCCGCAAGCATCTCGATCTTAACAAGCCGATCTACGCCCGTACGTCCGCCTACGGTCATTTCGGTCGCACGCCGGACGCCGACGGCGGCTTCTCCTGGGAGAAGACCGACCTCGTCGATGCGCTGAAGCGCAACGTCTAACCACAAATTCGTCGTTCCGGGGCGTGTGCGCATCTTCGCGCATACGAACCCGGAACCCAGAAGTGACTATCACATCGAGATTCCGTGTTCGCTCGCGAAGGCGCGAGCGCTGCGGAATCGCTCTCTCATCAAGGATTAAAACATGACCGCCCCCAACGGTTTCACGGACTACATCGTCAAGGATATCAATCTCGCGCCATTCGGCCGCAAGGAGCTCTCGATCGCAGAGACCGAGATGCCCGGCCTGATGGCCACCCGCGAGGAATTCGGCCCGAAGCAGGTTCTGAAGGGCGCGCGTATTGCCGGCTCACTGCACATGACCATTCAGACCGGAGTGCTGATCGAGACGCTGAAGGCGCTCGGCGCCGACATCCGCTGGGTCTCCTGCAACATCTATTCGACCCAGGATCATGCCGCTGCCGCGATCGCAGCCGCCGGCATTCCGGTGTTCGCCATCAAGGGCGAAAGCCTCACTGAATATTGGGACTACACCGCCAAGCTGTTCGACTGGCATGGCGGCGGTCATCCCAACATGATCCTCGACGACGGCGGCGACGCCACCATGTATGTCCATCTCGGCCTCAAGGCCGAGAACGGCGACACGGCGTTCCTGGACAAGCCGGGTTCGGAAGAAGAGGAAGTGTTCTTCGCGCTGCTCAAGAAGCAGCTCAAGGAGAAGCCGAAGGGCTACTTCAAGGCGATCGCCGACAGCATCAAGGGCGTCTCGGAAGAGACCACCACGGGTGTGCATCGTCTGTACGACATGCAGAAGGCTGGCACGCTGTTGTGGCCCGCGATCAACGTCAATGACTCCGTGACCAAGTCGAAGTTCGACAACCTCTATGGCTGCCGTGAATCGCTGGTCGACGGCATCCGTCGCGGCACCGACGTCATGATGTCCGGCAAGGTCGCCATGGTTGCCGGCTTCGGCGACGTCGGCAAGGGCTCGGCCGCTTCGCTGCGCCAGGCTGGTTGCCGCGTGCTGGTGTCCGAAATCGATCCGATCTGCGCATTGCAGGCGGCGATGGAAGGCTATGAAGTCGTGACCATGGAAGACGCCGCACCGCGCGCCGACATCTTCGTCACCGCGACCGGCAACAAGGACATCATCACCATCGAGCACATGCGCGCGATGAAGGATCGTGCCATTGTCTGCAACATCGGTCACTTCGACAACGAGATCCAGATCGCCACGTTGAAGAACCTGAAGTGGGACAACATCAAGCCGCAGGTCGACGAGATCACCTTCCCAGACGGCAAACGCATGATCCTGCTTTCCGAAGGCCGCCTGGTGAACCTCGGCAACGCGACCGGACATCCGTCCTTCGTGATGTCGGCCTCGTTCACCAACCAGACGCTGGCGCAGATCGAACTCTATGCCAACAACAAGGACGGCAAGTACAAGAAGGAAGTCTACGTCCTTCCGAAGTCGCTCGACGAGAAGGTAGCCCGTCTGCATCTCGCCAAGATCGGCGTCAAGCTGAGCACGCTCAGCAAGGAACAGGCTGCTTATATCGGTGTGAAGACCGAAGGCCCGTTCAAGGCGGACCACTACCGCTACTGAGTTCGGCGTGACGAACTGAATAAGAAAAGCCCCGGAGCGATCCGGGGCTTTTTGTTATTTGAGCATCTCTCGGACCATCGGAATGACCTTTGTTCCGTATAGCTCGATACACGTCATCAGCTTCTCGTGTGGCAATGGTCCCGCGCTGTATTTCAGATCGAAGCGCGAAATGCCGAGCGCCTTCGCGGTTTTCGCGATCTTCTTCGCCACGGTCTCTGGCGATCCCACATAGAGCGATCCGTGTTCGGCTTCCTGATCAAATTCGCGGCGCTGCATCGGCGGCCAGCCGCGCTCCTTGCCGATGCGATCGCGCATCTGCTTGTAGTCGGACCACAGTTCCTCGCGGGCCTGCTCGTCGCTGGCAGCGACATAGCCAGGCGAATGCACGCCGATCGGCTTCACCGGCCGATCAATCTGCGCATAGGCGCGATGATAGAGATCGACATAGGGTTTGAATCGCTCGGGCTCGCCGCCGATGATCGCCAGCATCAAAGGCATGTCATAGCGCACCGCGCGAACAACCGACTCGGGACTGCCACCGACGCCAATCCAGGTCATCAGCCTGCCGGCATCGATCGGTGGATAGACGCGCTGATTGGTGAGGGGCGGCCGGGTCGTGCCACTCCATGTCACTTCCGGCTCGGATGCCAACGCTGCGAACAGATCGAGCTTGTCCTCGAACAGCGTCTCGTACTGGTCGAGCTTGAAGCCGAACAGCGGGAAGGATTCTGTGAACGAGCCGCGGCCGAGAATGACCTCGGCGCGGCCATTGGAGACCGCGTCTACTGTGGCAAAGCGCTGGAAGACGCGGATCGGATCGTCGGAGCTCAGCACGGTCACAGCGGAACCGAGGCGAATGCGCTTGGTGCGCGTCGCGATGGCCGCGAGCACGACTTCGGGCGCCGATACGGCAAAGTCTGCGCGGTGGTGCTCACCGACGCCAAAGAAGTCGACACCGAGCTGATCGGCGAGGACGGCCTCGTCGATGACATTCCGGATGACTAGTGCATGTGACAGCATTTCGCCGTCTGCGCCACGTGTGACGTCACCGAACGTATCGAGACCTAGTTCGAGCGGCATGGATCGCTTCCTGATGGAGCCGAAACGAAAAAGGCCGCGCATCATGCGCGGCCTTTCGCAGTAAAGGCGTGCGGCCCTTACTTGGGCGCGGTGATTTCGAACTTCAAGGTGCCGATGCCATCGACGCCGCATTCGACCTTGTCGCCAGGCTGCAGCGCCGCAACGCCGGCCGGGGTACCGGTCAGGATGACGTCGCCGGCGCCGAGTTCGACCTGCAGCGAGAGCTTCGCGATGATCTCGGCGATATTCCAAATCATCTCGGACAGGTCGCCCTTCTGACGTTCGGTGCCGTTCACCGAGAGCCAGATCTTGCCCTTGGAGGGATGGCCGACCTTCGAAGCGGGGACGAGCGCGCCGGTGGGCGCCGACATGTCGAACGACTTGCCGATCTCCCAGGGCTGCTCTTTCTTGCGCGAGATGGTCTGGAGGTCGCGGCGGGTGAGATCGACGCTGACGCCATAGCCCCAGACGTGATCGAGTGCCTTTTCCGGCGAGATGTTGAGGCCGCCGCTCTTCAGCGCGACAACGAGCTCGACCTCGTGCTGCATGTCCTTGGTCAGGGTCGGGTAGGGGATCTCGCTGCCATCCGGCACGATCATGTCGGCGTGCTTGGCGAAGAAGAAGGGAGGGTTGCGCTCGTCATTGCCGAGTTCGCGGATGTGCTCGAGATAGTTGCGGCCCACGCACCAGACACGGCGCACCGGGAATTTCGTAGTCTCGCCCTGAACGGCGATGGCGGCCTGCGGCGGAGGGGCGATAACGAACGATGCGGTCATGGACGGCTCTCGGGGGCTGGTTGTGAAGGCTGGGATCAAAACAGATGCCGCGCTTGCGCGGCAGAAAACAGAAGTAATCTTACGCCGACGCCTCGAGCGGGGCCAGCGGCGAAGCATCACGATGTTGCAAGCGGAAGAACGAGGCGTAGCGTCCACCACGGCGCAGCAGGTCGTCGTGGCGGCCGCGCTCGACGATCTCGCCGCCCTCGACCACCAAGATGGCGTCGGCATGCATGATGGTGTGCAGGCGGTGGGCGATGACGATTGTGGTGCGATTCTGGCAGAGATGCTCGATAGCTTCCTGCACCGATTTTTCGGATTCGGAATCCAGTGCTGCGGTAGCTTCGTCCAGCAGGATGACCGGCGCGTTCTTCACCAGCGCGCGCGCGATGGCGATGCGTTGGCGCTGGCCGCCGGAGAGTTGTGCGCCATGCTCGCCGACCGGCGTCTCGTATCCGAGCGGGAAGCCCATGATGAAATCATGGGCGCAGGCGGCCTTGGCTGCCGCGACGATCTCGTCTTCCGTGGCGCCCGGTTTGCCGAAGGCGATGTTTTCGCGGATCGTGCCGCGGAACAGATAGACGTCCTGGCCGACATAGGCGGTCTGGCCGCGCAGCGAGCGCCGTGACACCTGGCCGATCGACTGGCCGTCGATGGTGATATCGCCTTCGCTGACCTCATAGAGTCGCAGCAGCAGTGCCAGCACCGTGGACTTGCCGCCGCCGGACGGACCGACCAGCGCGGTAACCTTGCCGGGCTCGGCGACGAAGCTCATGCGGTTGAGCACGACCTCGTTGGGGCGATAGCGGAACGTCACGTCATGCAGCTCGACGCGCGCATCGGTCAGTTTGAGCGCCGGTTTGTGGTCGTCATTTGGCTCGGAAGCCGGACTGTCCACGATCTCCAGCAGTGTATGCGCGCCGATGATCTGACTGTTGAGGTCGATGTTCAGCCGCGCCAGCCGCTTCGCCGGCTCATAGGCCAGCAGGAAGGCGGTGACAAAGGAAAAGAATTGCCCGGGTGTCGCGCCCATCGCCACCACGCGATAGCCGCCATACATCAGCGACGCCGCGATGGCGAAGCCGCCCAGCGTTTCCATCAGCGGGCTAGAGCGGCTGGAGACGCGCGCCATCTTGTTGGCGTTCTGCTCGACGGCCGTGATGCTCGCTTCCATGCGTTGCTGCATGGTCTTTTCGAGCGTGAAGGCCTTCACCGTGCGGATGCCCTGCAGCGATTCCTGCATCACTTCCAGAATTTCGGTGGTACCGGTGAACTGGTTGCGGGCGAGCCCCTTGATGCGGCGGACCAGCTTGCGCAGCACAAGCATCGCAGGCGGCGCCACCAGGAAGCCGAACAGCGCCATATAGGGGTCCTGCATCACCATTACGCCGACCAGCGCGATCAGCGACAGCAGGTCACGGCCGACGGCGTTGATCAGCAGGCTGAGCACCTGTGTCACCGAATTGGCGCCTGCGGTGAGCCGCTGCAGGAATTCCGATGAATGCCGCTCCGAGAAGAAGCCGATGCTCTCGTTCATCAGCTTGGCAAACAGCCGGCGCTGATTGTTGGCAACGATGGCGTTGGAGATCTTCGAGAGAATGACGGTGTGGCCGTAGGTTGAGGCACCCTTGATCAGGAAGATCACCACCACGAAACCCGAGAACAGCGCGATCCGCTCGATGCTCTTGTCCACATAGGCCTGATTGATGACCTCGCCGAGCATGTAGGCGGCGCCCGCGGTGGTCGTGGCAGAGACGGCCATCAGCAGGAAGGCCAGGAGGTAGCGCCGCCAATAGGTGACCGCCTGTTCGGCGACCAAGCGGCGGATCAGCGCCCAGGCGCCGTAAGGATCGTCAGTGACTTTGCGAGTAATCTTGGCCATCCGCGGTCCAGCGACGGCGCCGGGCAGGGATTTGCCGAGGCGTCAGGGTCAGCTTGCGAAACAGCCGCCTGATTGCCCGTTAAATCGCGGTTTTTCAAGCCAAAATCGGGCTTGCCAAGACTTTGTTAACCCATTGGCCCGGCGGTGTCCGTCGCCGGATTCGGGCCGATTTTGCCCTGGAATCTCTCGGAAGCACGGCACGCGACAGGTACGCGCCATGCTTCCGGTTGGCAGGATGTAACCCGATCAGAACCGGTAATTCACGCCCGCTTTCATGGTGTGGAACCTTGTATCGACCGAGATGCTGGAGTTGGAGGAGAAGCCATTGGCGACGTCGTTGACGGCGGTGGAGAACAGCGTACTCCGGCCGAGATCCACATAGAGATATTCGGTCTTGAATGACCATTGGGGCGCGAAGGCATATTCAAGGCCGGCACCCGCGGTCCAGCCCCACTGTGTCTGGCCGGCCGACACCGCCGCAACCTGGCCGAGCACACCATTCGGGCCGGTCAGAGTAAAGTTCCCGTTGGTGTTGACCCGGCCATAGGCGCCGCCGCCGGTGCCGTACAGAAACACGCGGTCCCATGCATAGCCGAGCCGCCCGCGAATCGTGCCGAACCATTCGACTTCGGAGCCGGTGCCGAATGCCGCGGACGTAGTCACGCCGTTATTGTTCAGCGTCTGATTGCCCTCGAAGCGGCCCTTAATGCCGGACCACTGGAAGTCGGTCTCGATGCCGACGACGAAGCCGCCATTGTACTGATAGTTGTAACCAGCCTGTCCGCCGCCGAAGAAACCGCTTGAGGTTAGGCTGAATTTACCCGCGGTGCTGGCAACCAGAGGATCAGTTTCGGCCTGCAACTGCCGCTGTGTAGCCTGAAATGGATAATCGAACTTGTCGCCGCCGAAACCGACATTGGCGCCGACGTAGAAGCCGGTCCAGGAGAACATCTGGACTGGCGCGACTGGCGCCTTCACCGGATAGGGCATGTCGGCCGCAACGGCAGGAACGGCTGCACCGATAAACAGTGCTGCGCCAGCGAATACTCTCTTCATGATCAGGCCCCTCAGTTTCTTGCGCGCGGCAAGTGATTTCCGATGCAACGCCGTCATCGGCGATCGCATGTGAAGTGTCGTCGAGCCAAGGCATCTGCGAATGATGCCGGGACTCGCGGCTTCCACGTGCACAATGACAGGGCTGGCAGAGAGGTCTTGTTCATGCGCGTAGCAGATTTTAGTTCTCGCGCACTGCCACTAAACTTCGCGTCGATGTGGCGTTGTCGCAACAGCACATATGCGCACTACACCAATACGGTCGCGGGATTCCGTTTTGCATTGACGAGCATTCGTGCGTGATGAGATCGTCTGGTGCTGCTACACTAATGGTCGGAAGCGAGTTGGACGTATGCATCAAGCCAGTTTCGTCTCAGATGGATTTGGTCCGGAATTACCGGATCACCAGAAATTCGCGCTGTGGTGCGAAAATATGGAAGCGCTCACCTGCTGCGTGGACATCACACGTGCTGAAGAACGGCCGTTCTCGGCGTTCGTGCATTGGGCAGATTATTCGAATGTGCGGGTCACCCGGTTCGGCGGCACGTTCAGTCGAATCCGGCGGTCCAGAACGGCAATCTCGCGCGGACCGGACGATGATTTCTGTTTGATGTTTCATCGAGGCGAGGGGACGCTGGTTGTCGATCAGGTGGGGCGCGAGACGGCCTTGTCGTCTGACCGCGCATTTATTGGTACAAACGGACGTCCGGCCGATTTGCGGTCGAATGCGAATTTTTCGTCGACGACGCTGACTGTCAGCAGGGAGCGCCTGTTGCCCCTCATTGGAAATGTCGACGATCTCCTGATCCAGCCGCTCGACGAACGGCGCGCAGCCGTGGCTCATCTGCGACGCTACATCGACATCTCGGTCGATCTGCTGCGCGATCCGCATGATGCGGAGCTCGACAGCCATATCAGCACGACATTGCTGGATCTGACGGCGCTCGCGCTAGGTGCCCGCGGCGACGCTGCACAACTTGCGTCGATGCGCGGTATGCGCGCGTCGCGAACGCTGGAAATCATCGCCGAGATCGACCGCCATTTCGCCGATCCGGATTTTTCAGTGGGGCAAGTCGCGCGTCGGTTGGATTTGTCGCCGCGCTATCTCCAGGACCTTCTGCAAGATACCGGATCGAGTTTCACCGAACGCCTTCTGGAGTGCCGTCTGCAACATGCAATGCGTTTGCTGACGAGCGAGCAGGGCGATCGGCTGAAGATCAGTGAGATCGCGCTGGCCAGTGGCTTCAACGAGATCTCATACTTCAATCAGCGGTTTCGACGGCGTTTCGGAGAGACGCCGACGCAGTGCCGGCGCTGATCGGATGCTTAGGCCGACTTCGCTATCAATTCGATCCCATAGCGCTCTCGGGCTAGCTTTTCTTCCCAGGCCAGTGCGTGCCGGGCGATCGTTTCAAGATCGTCGTATTGCGGTGTCCAGTTCAGCGTGGCGCGGATCCGGGACGTATCGGCGATCATGGTCATGATATCGCCGTCGCGGCGCGGAGCGTATTGAACCGCGAAGTTTCGGCCCGATGCTTGTCGCACGGCCTCGATGGTTTCCAGCACCGAATAGCCGCGGCCATAGCCGCAATTCAGGGTGGTCGATGCTCCGCCTTCGCGCAGGTAGCTCAGCGCGGCGCGGTGGGCCTGCACAAGATCGCTCACATGGATGAAGTCGCGGATGCAGCTTCCGTCGGGCGTCGGATAATCGGTGCCGAACACGTCGATCTTGCTGCGCTGACCGGTTGCGGCCTCGACTGCGATCTTGAGCAGATGCGTCGCGCCCATGGTGGCGAGGCCCGTGCGGCCCTGCGGATCGGCACCGGCAACGTTGAAGTAACGCAGCACGACGAATTCCATGCCATAGGCCGGGGCGATGTCGTGCAGCATGATCTCGGTCATCAGCTTTGATGACCCGTAAGGTGACAGCGGCCTCGTCGCCGCATCCTCCGCCACCGGCGTGAAATCGGGGTTGCCGTAGACGGCAGCGGTCGACGAGAAGATGAAGCGCTTGACGCCGCATTTCACCGCTGCGCTGAGCAGGTTGCGCGTCGTCATCGTGTTATTGCGGTAATAGCTGAGCGGGTCGCGCATCGATTCCGGGACGACGACAGAGCCTGCGAAATGGATGATGGCGTCGATGCCATGTGCGGCGATCACGCCCTCGACAAGATTTTCGTCAGCGACATCGCCGATGAACAGCGGAACGCCTTCGGGGAGATAGGTGGAAAAGCCCGTCGACAGGTTATCGATCACGACGACGCTCTCGCCGGCTTCCACCAGCGCATGGACCATGTGACTTCCGACATAACCGGCGCCGCCGGTGACAAGGACGGTCATTGGATTTACTCACTCTCCCGTTTTGGGAACGCTATCGCGCCCGGGATGAAGAGTGGGTTTCGACGGCCAGCAACTGGCCACTATGCTTAATGTTGCGTATAGGAAATCGAGCGAAATGGAGTCACCTGTGCCGATTGAGGGCAAAACGGCCGATAAATTGCAGCTGATCGTCACGAATCTGCACTGGCGCTACTCCGGTGTGACGGCTACCAATCGCATGGTGGCGCCGAAACTCGCAGGCATGTTCGATGCGGCTTGGCTTGGATCCGACGCGCCCGCCGGCATTGCGCGCATGGATATCGGCGACCTCGTGAAATTGTGGCTGCGCCGCAAGCCTGTGATCTGGCACGCGCGGCGCAACAACGAGATGATTGCCGGCGTTTTGCTCAAGGCGCTCGGGTGGCCGCTGAAACTGCTCTTCACCTCGGCAGCGCAGCGCCATCATACCTGGATCACACGCTGGCTGATCAGCCGGATGGACGCCATCATCGCGACGAGCGATATTTCCGCATCATATCTGAAGCGATCGGCGACCGTGGTGACGCATGGTGTTGATACCGATCGCTACGCGCCGCCTGTCGATCGTGCGGCGGCGTTTGCGGAAACGAACCTGCCGGGGCACTACGCGATCGGCTGTTTCGGCCGTGTGCGTGCGCAGAAGGGCACCGATCTGTTTGTCGAGGCGATGTGCGAGTTGCTACCGCGCTATCCCGATTTCATCGCCGTCATCGTCGGGGCAATCACGCCGGACCAGATCGGCTTTGCCAATGACCTCAAGAAGAAGATCGCCGATGCCGGTCTGCAGTCGCGCATCGTTATCACCGGCGAGTTGCCGATCGAAGAGGTCGAGCGATGGTATCAGCGCCTGACGATCTACGCTTTCACTTCGCGCAATGAAGGCTTCGGTCTGACGCTAATCGAGGCGATGTCGGCGGGGGCCGCGCTGGTCGCAACACGTGCGGGCGCCGCGGAGATCGTGGTCGAGGAGGGCGTGACCGGCAAACTCGTGCCGACCGGCGATGCGGCGGCACTCACGCTGGCATTGGAGCCGCTGATGCGCGATCCCGATGCCGCTGCAGCCATGGGCATACATGCGCGCCAGCGTGTGCTCGA
Organism: Tardiphaga sp. OK246; assembly: GCF_900188215.1. Taxonomy (NCBI): domain Bacteria; kingdom Pseudomonadati; phylum Pseudomonadota; class Alphaproteobacteria; order Hyphomicrobiales; family Nitrobacteraceae; genus Tardiphaga; species Tardiphaga sp. OK246. Next base: position 20,224 of record NZ_FZOX01000014.1, on the reverse strand, counting down.
CAAATTCAGCCTCGATGCAGAAGCGCGCGGAATCGCGGAAGTTTATCGCAGGCTGCTCTGACCCTGCAGGATATCCGCAACGAACGCGTCCAAGTCACCGCCGGCAAACAGGAAGCCAGGTAGATGCGCGGCCTTGGCCGCTTCGATATCCGAATCGCGGTCGCCGATGGCAAAACTGCCTTTGCGTTGCACAGGCCAGTGCTGCATCAGATCGAGGATCATGCCCGGGCTCGGCTTGCGCCAGTGATGATCTTCCAGATAGCCCGCAACTGATCCGGCCGGATGGTGCGGGCAATAGCGGACGTCATCGATGCGGGCGCCTTGTGCGGCGAGTTCGGAGCGCATCCACTTAAACAGCGTATTGAGTTCGTCTTCGGTGAAATAACCGCGTGCGACGCCGGACTGGTTAGAAAACAGGAAGACGAAATAGCCGGCGTCGTTGAGCCGGCGAATGGCCTTGGCCGCATTCGGCATCCAGCGGATGCGATCGGCCGTGCCCATATAGCCGTCGTCGTAATTGATGACGCCGTCGCGATCGAGAAACGCTGCGGGCTTTGTTTGCGTGGTCGTCATATCTGCGCGCTTCTGTTGGATGCCTCGGCCATCACGCCTTGAATGATCCCGGCAACGTCTTCGGCCGGAATGTCGCGCATGCAGGCGTGGTTGTTCATGGTGCATACCGGCCTGTGGCAGGGTTGGCACGGGACAATGGTCTTGGTCTGCACGGTGGCCGCGAGCGGATTAAGGGGACCCCATAGCTGCGGGCTGGTCGGTCCGAAAATGCCGACGGTCGGCGTGCCCACGGCGGCCGCAATATGCATCAGGCCGGAATCATTGGCTACGGCAACATTGGCGGCGGCCATGCCGATCACGCCATTGCGCAGGTCGCCCGTGGTGAGGTCGCGAGCGCGGGGACCGGCGGCGGCAATGATTTCATTGGCGAGGTCCTTCTCGCCCGGGCCGCCGATGACCCAGACGTCCAGCCCGCGCTCGACCAGCAGTTTTGCCGCCTCGGCATAATAGGTCCAGCGCTTGGAGGAACCGACCGAGCCGGGACCGAGCGCGACCGCCGGACCGGTTCCCAGCCCATTGGTCTGCCGCCAGCGCGCGATCTCGTCGGCGGGCACGCGGAACTGGGGTACCGGCCATTCCGGCGGCAGCGGCGTGCCGTCCGGCAGCGCCAGTGCGCATTTCTTGTCGATCATGCGCGGAAGCTTCTTTTCGCCCCAGCGCCACTGATTGATCAGGCCGAAGCGCGCCTCGCCGACAAAGCCGATGCGCTCCGGGATACCCGCCAGAGCGGGTGCCAGAGCCGATTTCCAGGTCCGCGGCATCACCAGCGCGGTGCCATAGTTCCGAGCGCGCAGGGTGGCCGCCAGTTCCCATTGCTTGGCGAGCGCGAGCTGGCTGCGCGGCAGGTCCCAGACAATGCCTGCGCGCACGCCCGGCATGTAGTCGACCAGCGGGGCGACCAGTCTGGTCACCAGCAAATCCACCGGCCGGTTCGGCCAGCGCTCTTTCAGGACCCGGACGACCGTATGACCCCGGACGAAATCACCGATCCACATATAGGGCACGATCAGGATCGGCCGGGTATCGTCCGGATCGACCATCACGCCCTGGTATGGGGAGTTTACGTTCATTCTTTCAAGGACTTCGCTGTTCTGCCGCAGTCTATATCCGGCTCACGTCGGTACCCGCTCCATTCGGACAGGTAAAGCCATTTGGGATGTTTCCAACCATGTCCCCATGGCGGCGACGAACATCCCGCTGCCCAAGTTGCCTGTGGGGCAGGGTTGAGGCAAAGGTGGGTCAATCATGAGATCGGGGACTTCATGCTGCTTGTGACCGGGGGAGCCGGTTTTATCGGATCGAATGTCGTGGCCGCGCTGAATGACGCGGGCCGCGCGGACGTGGCCGTCTGCGATGTGCTCGGCCATGATGGAAAATGGCGTAATCTTGCCAAACGGCAACTTGCAGATGTAGTGCCGCCAGGCGAGCTGATGGACTGGCTGAAGGGCCGCAAGCTCGATGCGGTCATTCATCTCGGCGCGATTTCGGAAACCACCGCGACCGACGGTGATCTTGTGATCGAGACGAATTTCCGCCTCTCGATGCGCCTGCTGGACTGGTGCACGGCCAATGCGACGCCGCTGATCTATGCATCGTCCGCTTCGACCTATGGCGATGGTGCGCAGGGCTTTCGCGACGAGCAGACCGTTCCCGAACTCAAAAAACTGCGGCCGATGAACCTCTACGGCTGGAGCAAGCACCTGTTCGACCTCGCGGTCGCCGAGCGCGTCGCCAAGGGCGAAAAGATGCCGCCGCAATGGGCCGGCCTGAAGTTCTTCAACGTGTTCGGGCCGAACGAGTACCACAAGGGCTCAATGATGAGCGTGCTGGCGCGGCGCTTCGACGACATCAAGGCCGGCCGCGGCATCCAGCTGTTCAAGTCGCATCGCGAAGGTATTGCCGATGGCGATCAGCGCCGCGACTTCATCTATGTCGAGGACGTCGTCCGCGTAATGATGTGGCTGCTGGCGTCACCCAATGTCAGCGGCATCTTCAATGTCGGCACCGGAACCGCGCGCAGCTTCAAGGATCTGATGCTGGCTGCCTATGCTGCACTCGGCACCAGGCCAAACATCGACTATATCGACATGCCCGAGCAGATTCGCGGCAGCTATCAGTACTTCACGCAGAGCGAAGTCGATCGGTTGCGCGGCGCCGGCTACAACGGCGGTTTTACAACATTGGAAGATGCGGTCTCGCATTATGTGAAGGGCTTCCTCGACCAGCCCGATCGCTTCCGTTGACGGCACAACAGGTACCGGTGTGATGTTTGATTTCGACGCCCTGTCGCACGCGATTGCCGATCAGACGGTGCTCTGCGTCGGCGATCTGATGCTCGACGAATTCGTCTATGGCGAGGTGTCGCGCATTTCACCGGAAGCGCCTGCGCCGGTCATCGCGGTCCAGCGCAGCGAGATCAATATCGGCGGCGCCGGCAATGTCGCGCGCAATATTGCAGCCCTCGGCGCGAAATGCATCTTTGTCGGTCTGGTCGGTGAGGACGATGCCGGTGCAACGCTCAAGAATGCGCTCGCGCAGGAGCCTCTGATCGAAGCATTGCTGGTTGCGGATTCATCGCGTCCGACGACGCGCAAGGTGCGCTTCGTGTCCGAGCATTTCTCGACACATATGCTGCGCGCCGACTGGGAACTGGCGGCGCCTGCGTCCGCGTCCGTCGAAAAGCAATTGATCGATACAATTTTGCCGCAGCTCGCGCGTGCCGACATCGTACTGCTGTCTGACTACGCCAAGGGTGTGCTGACCGCGCGGGTGATCCGCAACGTTATCGATGCGGCGAAGAAGCTCGGCAAGCGCGTCATCGTCGATCCCAAGAGTGCAAATTTTGCGATCTATCGCGGCGCGACCTTGCTGACGCCGAACCGCAAGGAATTCGCTGAGGCAACGCGCAGCCGTGCGGATAGCGACATCAACATCGCGACTGCCGCGCAGGAAGCGATGATTCTAGCGGACTGCGGCGCGATGCTGGTGACCCAGAGCGAGCATGGCATGACGTTGGTGCCGCGCGATGGCGAGCCCATCCATGTGCCGGCGCTGCCGGTCAAGGTGCGCGACGTCTCGGGTGCCGGCGACACGGTGGCGGCGATGCTGGCTGTAGCGCTCGCGGCCGGGGCTGACTGGGAAGCGGCATTGCGCGCGGCAACTGCCGCGGCAGCGGTCGCCGTCAGCAAGAAGGGGACGGCGGTGGTTACACCGTCCGAACTGCGTCGCCGGATTTTGCCGCATGCATTTCTGGCCGCTGAAGAGAAAATCGTGGCGGCAGTCGATCTCGACGCGCAATTGGTCGACTGGCGAAAACAACAGTTGCGGATCGGTTTCACCAATGGCTGTTTCGATATCCTCCATCCCGGTCATGTAAAGGTTCTGACGGCAGCGCGCGCGACTTGCGATCGCCTGATCGTCGGCCTCAACAGCGACGCGTCGGTGAAGCGTCTGAAGGGCGAGGGGCGCCCGGTGCAGGACGAACGCGCCCGCGCAGAAGTGCTTGCGGCGCTGGAAGCGGTCGATCTGGTCGTGATTTTCGAAGAGGATACCCCACTGAACCTGATTACGCAGATCGCGCCGGCGACGCTGGTCAAAGGCGGCGATTATACGCGAGAGCAGGTGGTCGGCCATGAGGTTGTCGCCGCCAACGGCGGAGAGGTGATCCTGATCGATATCCTGCAAGGCCACAGCACGACGTCGCTGGTCGAGCGCGCGCGCAGCGGACAGTCATGACACGCATCACACAGTTTTCTGCCCGCAACTGGCTGATTGCGACGCATGACGCCATCGTCACGGCGGCCGCGGTCGTTCTCAGCTTCGTGCTGCGTTTCGATGGCGAAAATCTGTGGGATCGGCTGCCGCTGCTCCTGAAGATCCTGCCGTACTTCGTCGTCTTCAGCTTTTTCGTCTGTTACCTGTTCAATCTGACGACGACGAAGTGGCGCTTCATTTCGCTGCCCGATTTGCTGAATATCATCAAGGCATCCACGGTGCTGACGGGCGCGCTTCTGGTGCTCGACTATATCTTCCTGGCGCCGAACGTGTACGGCACGTTCTTCCTGGGCAAGACAACGATCATCATCTACTGGTTTATCCAGATCTTCTTTCTGAGCGGATCGCGACTGGCCTATCGCTATTTCCGTTATACACGTACGCGCAATCAGGCGCGCGCGATGGATGCGTCACCGGCACTGCTGATTGGTCGTGCGGCCGATGCCGAGGTGTTCTTGCGCGGCATTGAGAGTGGTGCCGTCAAGCGCATGTGGCCGGTTGGTATCTTGTCGCCGGCGATGTCCGATCGTGGACAGGCGATCCGAGGTGTGCCGGTCCTGGGCGGCATCGACGATCTCGGTAATGTCGTTGATGACTTCAGCACGCGGCAACGCCCGATCGAACGGATCGTGATGACGCCGTCGGCGTTTGAAGCAGAGGCGTTGCCCGAGTCGGTCTTGATGCGTGCGCGCAAGCTCGGGCTGACGGTCAGCCGGATTCCGTCGCTCGAGGAGAGCCGCGATACGCCGCAATTGGCGCCGGTGGCAGTCGAGGATCTGTTGCTGCGGCCGAGCGTCAAGATCGACTATGCCCGACTGGAGAATTTCGTGCGCGGCAAAGCGATCGTCGTGACCGGCGGTGGCGGCTCGATCGGCTACGAGATCTGCGACCGTGTCACCACTTTCGGCGCGGCACGGCTGCTCATTATCGAGAATTCCGAGCCGGCGCTTCATGCGGCTATGGAAAAGCTGGCGGCTAAGGTCACCAGCGCAGCGATCGAGGGCCGCATCGCCGATGTCAGGGACCGCGAGCGCATTCATCAACTGATGATCGCATTCAAGCCGGATGCGGTGTTTCACGCGGCCGCGCTGAAACATGTGCCTATCCTGGAGCGTGACTGGGGCGAGGGTGTCAAGACCAACATCTTCGGTTCTGTGAATGTCGCTGATGCGGCCCTCGCATCGGGCGCCGATGCGATGGTGATGATCTCGACCGACAAGGCCATCGAGCCGGTGTCGATGCTCGGCCTCACCAAGCGTTTTGCCGAGATGTATTGCCAGGCGCTGGATGGCGACGCCATCAGCGGCAGTGCCGCCAAGTCGCCCATGCGGCTGATCTCGGTGCGGTTTGGTAATGTTCTGGCGTCGAATGGGTCCGTCGTTCCGAAGTTCAAGGCGCAGATCGAAGCCGGTGGGCCGGTGACGGTGACGCACCCTGATATGGTGCGCTACTTCATGACCATCCGCGAGGCCTGCGATCTGGTCGTCACCGCGGCAACCCATGCGATGAACGCGCAGCATGCCGATGCATCGGTCTATGTGCTCAGCATGGGGCAGCCGGTGAAGATCGTCGATCTCGCCGACCGCATGATCCGGCTGTCCGGTCTTCAGCCCGGCTATGATATCGATATCGTATTCACTGGTGTTCGGCCGGGCGAGCGGCTCAACGAGATACTGTTCGCTGAGCAGGAGCCAACCAGCGAGATCGGTATCGCCGGCATCGTCGCCGCCCGCCCGAACGAACTGCCACTGGAGACACTGAACAGCTGGCTTGCGATCTTGCAGAAAGCCATTGAGGCGGATCAGCACGAGGTCGCTGTGGCGACGCTAAAGGATGCGGTGCCGGAATATCGGGCGGCGGCGCAGTGAGTCTGCGTCAGCGGCGCGGCGTCGAGAATGCCTTCAATACCGCGGCGACGGCGACGCTGCCAAGGACAAGCAGAGCTGTGTCGGCGACGCCTGAGCGGAAATAGATCGACAGCCCGGCGAGGGCCGCCAGGCCGATATTGAGTACGAACACCGTTCGCACCACCTCGATCACGGCGAAGCCATTGTCCGTCGCGCGCTGGTAGAAATGCGAGCGATGCGCCAGCCATACCGGCTCGCGTTTTGCCAGCCGCCGGAGCAGGGTGATGGTCGCGTCGGCAAGGTAATACAGCGGCAGCAGGATGGCGGCAGCCAGTTGATGCGCATAGGCCAGTTGCAGGAAGCACCAGGCCAGCAATAGCCCGATGGGGAGGCTGCCGACGTCGCCCAGAAACATCTTCGCAACGGGCCGATTGAACGGCGCGAAGCCGAGCGTGGCGCCGCAGAGCGCAGCGGCAATGAGCGCCGTTGATAACGGCAGTTGCCCGGAGAAGCCGATCAGCACCAGCGCCGCGGTGATCGGAATCACTTCGGCCACTGTGATCCAGTCGAGCCCATCCATGAAATTCACGAGATTGACGAACCAGAGTGCAGCCAGCAGCAGCAAGCCGCGTTCGATCCAGAGAGGCAGGTCCGGTGTAATCTGCAGTGTCGGGGGCAGAGCAAACAGGATCGCGGCAATACTGACGGCTTGCAGCAGCAGTCGCGGCGTCACGGAAATCGGACGCAGATCATCAATCGCGCCGATGGTCGCGATCAGGATCGTTGCCCCGAACAGTATCCACAGCGCCGGTGTCGCTGAAACGGAAAGACTTGCAATCGAGCACCCGGCAACCAGCAGCGCGACTGATATCACCGCGATGCCGGCGCCTTGCGGTGTCGGCACCTTGTGGGACGATCGGGCGTTCGGTCGCGCCATTGCATAGCGGATGAGCAGCGGATGAATAGCGTTGATGCAAACCGCGGACAGAACGGCGGCTACAACCAGAGCGACGAAGGTTGTAATCAATTCGAATGACGACATCGGGATGACATTGATCGCAGGAAAGACATGCGTTGCGGGGAAGATTTGGGTCGCAATGAGACAAATAGTTCGGAGTTATGCACGGCGGCTCTTCTTATCCTGTTTTCATGGCATAGCTAGCGGCGAAGGCCGCGCTTCTGACGCAATCGGATGCTGCGATGCCGAAGTGTTGCAACATCATCGCCTGGATGGCTAATGGAATGCGACACGGATCGTCATGCAACATGGCGATTTCTGGCGAATGTCTGGGGACACGATGTCTGAACAACCCATCCTTGTCACCGGTGCTGCCGGCTTCATCGGTTTCCACGTGACGCGGCAGCTGCTGGCCGAAGGGCGAACGGTCGTTGGTCTCGATAGCGTCAACAGCTATTACGATCCGGCGCTGAAGGAGGCGCGGCTGAAGCTGCTGGAGGGCCAGCCTCGCTTTACCTTTGTGAGAGCGAATCTGGCAGATCGTCCCGCGATCTCGGCGCTGTTTGGCGAATACAAATTCCCCGTTGTCATTCATCTCGCTGCGCAGGCGGGTGTGCGCTATTCCATCGAGCAGCCGCACGCCTATGCCGATGCCAACCTCGAGGGCTTTCTCAATATCCTCGAAGGATGCCGGCACAATGGCTGCGCGCATCTGCTCTATGCGTCGTCATCCTCGGTCTATGGCGCCAACAAGAAGAAGCCGTTCTCCGTCAGCGACAGGGTAGACAATCCGGTCAGTCTCTATGCTGCGACGAAGAAAGCCAACGAGTTGATGGCGCATTCCTACAGCCATCTCTATCGCCTGCCGACCACCGGGCTTCGTTTCTTCACCGTCTATGGTCCTTGGGGCCGGCCGGATATGGCGATCTTCCTGTTTACCAAGGCGATCCTCGACAAGCAGCCGATCAAGCTCTTCAATCACGGCAACATGCGACGCGACTTCACCTATGTCGACGACGTTGTCGGTGCTATCGGGCGGCTGATTGATCATGTGCCGACCGGTAGCGAGGACGAGGCGCCAGCGCGAATCTACAACGTCGGTAACCACAAGCCAGAGGACCTTTTGCATGTGGTCACGGTTCTTGAGAAGGAACTGGGGCTTGAGGCGATCAAGACGATGCTGCCGATGCAGCCGGGCGATGTGCCTGAGACTTTTGCCGATGTGGACGATCTGATGCGTGACGTCGGTTTCAAGCCGGATACTTCGATCGAGGAGGGGATTCGGCAATTCGTGACGTGGTATCGCAGCCACTACGGTAATCTGAACGCGAAGGGTTGAGAGCGACTGATGAGCAAGCGCATTATTCCCCTGATCATGTGTGGCGGTGCCGGGACGCGCCTGTGGCCGTCGTCGCGTGAGGGGCGCCCGAAGCAATTTCTGCCATTATTCGGGCCGCGCTCGACCTTTCAGGACACCGTGATTCGTGTATCCGATGCTGGCTTGTTCGATCGTCCCATTGTCATCACCAGTGCCGCCTATCGGTTCATGGTGCGCGAACAACTCGCCGAGATCGGGCTCGATGCAGACATTCTGCTCGAGCCGGCGCGGCGCGATTCAGGCCCGGCCATTGCCGCCGGTGCCGCGTTCGCCCAAACCCGCGATGAGGACGCGGTCGTGCTTGCGCTTGCCGCTGATCACGTGGTGCGCGACGTGCCGGCTTTCGTGGCGGCGTGCCGGGCTGGGCTGGTGGTTGCCGATGCCGGCCACATTGTGACGTTCGGCGTTCAGCCGGAGCGTCCAGCCACCGAATATGGCTATATTTCACCAGGCCAGTCGCTTTCTGACAAGGTGAAGAGCGTCGCCAAATTCGTCGAGAAGCCGGACCTGCAGACGGCAACCGGTTATATTGAGGCCGGCTATCTCTGGAACAGCGGCAACTTCATGTTTCGGGCGGGGATGCTGCTCGATGAATATCGTAGTGTCGACGCCGATAGTGTCGAGACCATCACCAGCGCTGTGGCGAAGGCCGGCCGCGATCTCGGCTTCTTTACGCTCGATGCGGACGCTTTCGCGAAGGCAAAATCGATCTCTGTCGATTATGCCGTGATGGAGAAGACGACGAAGGCGGCCGTGGTGCCGGTGTCCTGCGGCTGGTCGGATGTCGGCTCGTGGCTCGCAGTGTGGGAGCTGTCCGACAAGGATGCGCAGGGCAATGCCGCGCAGGGTGTGGCGGTGTTCGAGGACTCGCGCAACTGCAACGTGGCCAGCGATGGTCCGGTGGTGGCGCTGGAGGGCGTTGACGATCTCGTGGTGGTGGCGACGCACGACGCCGTGCTGGTCTCCCGCCAGAAGGATGCCAACGGCTTGAAACGGCTTGTGGCGAAGCTGAAGGTCACGGCGCCGCAGGTCACCGAAGATCATCTCAAGGTGCATCGCCCATGGGGATCTGTGCAGGCTCTTGAGGATGGCGAGCGCTATCAGGTCAAGCGCCTCGTGGTGAAAGCCGGAGAGCGGTTGTCACTCCAGATGCACCACCATCGCTCCGAGCACTGGATCGTTGTGCGTGGTACCGCGAAGGTGACGATCAACGATCAGATCAAGACCGTCCACGAGAACGAGTCGATCTACATCCCGCTCGGTGCCACGCACCGTCTGGAAAACCCTGGTAAAATTCCGCTCGAGCTGATCGAGGTGCAGACGGGCAGCTACCTTGGCGAGGACGACATCGTTCGCATCGAGGATGACTACAAGCGGAACTAGCTGTCGTTACGCGTCATCCTCGAATCAATGCATCCAGAGGGTGTGTTATGGTGGATTGCTTGGCCGATAGCATGCCGCGCGCTCATTTGTGTCGTATCTTTTTCCATTTTACGAAATAGCGATGATTGCCACAATTGGGCGCGCTCTGGCCCGCCCAGCGCGCATTCATCGTCCTGGGGTCGGTTTTGCCACTCACGAAATCGTGTTAACCTGTTGTTAGGCATTGTAAATAACTGAAATCAGTGCCGAAAATGACAGGGGCGTGACGGATCAGCGGACCCATGCCTCCTCCGGACGAGGTAATGCATTCTTGCAACAATGAGTCAGTTTTCGATCGAAAATGTGGCTTTCGGATTGCGGCAAGTTCCGTTTCTTGTTAGCGCTCAATCCATGAAGCAGATCGCAAAGATTTTCCTTGTAGTTGTATTGCTGGGATCGAGCGGCAAGTTCGCTTATGCAGCCGAGCCATTTTTCATTCTTGACGCCATCAATCAGGCGGTAAAGACGAACCCAGGTGTCGGCGAGGCTTCTGCCAATCGCCGCGCCACCGAAGCCGAACTTCGCCAGAGCCAAGGTACTTTGCTGCCTCAGATCAGGCTGCAGGCGAATACCGGCCCCGAGATGTTGAACCGGGCGATCGTTCCTGCGCCGGCCGGCAATGGCTCCTATGTCAACGGCAGCGAGGCGTCGGTAACGGTGCGCCAGCTGGTGTTCGACGGCTTTGCGTCAATCAACGACATCTGGCGTCAGGCTGCGCGCGTCGATGCTGCGGCGTTCCGGGTGCTTGAACGGACCGAACTGATCGCGCTCGATGCGGCCGAAGCCTATGTCGATGTGACGCGCTATTTGCGTCTGGTCGCTTTGGCCGAACAAAATCTCAAGGTTCATCTCGAATTGCGCGCCAATGTCCGTGCGCGTTTCGCTGGCGGTCGTGCCGGTGAGGGCGATACCCAGCAGGCGGAAGAGCGGGTGGCTGCAGCAGAGGCCGTGTTGTCGGATTTCCGCCTCAGCCTCGATTTTGCGCGCGCCAAGTATCGCAAGACCGTCGGTCTTGAGCCGTTCAATGTGCGTTTTCCCGGTCGCTTGCCGGATATGCCGGCAACCAAGAACGAATCGCTTGACGTCGCCTTCAAGTACAATCCGACGATCCGCGCCGCTGGTGCAGATGTCGATGCGGCCAAGCGCGCTTTCGACTCGACCGCCGGCGCATTCGTTCCGAACGTCGCCCTGGAAGGCCGCGCGCTGCGCGGCAAGGACTCGATCACTTATCCGGGCAACCGCGACGAAGTCAGCGGCAAGGTTGTTGTGAGCTGGGATATCTTCCGCGGCGGTCAGGATGCGTGGAAGCGCGCCGAAGCTGGCGAACGCATGATCGAGCAGCAACAGCGCCATGCACGCCTGCAGCGTGATGCGCTGGAGTCGCTCGACAAGGCATGGGCTGCGCGGACGATCACGACGGAGCGTGCAGCAGCGCTGGTGCGTGAAGTTGAAGCCGCTCGCCGTACTTTCGTGGCCTACAACAAGGAATATGAGCTCGGCCAGCGCACGCTGATCGATCTGCTCAACTCGCAGAACCAGTACTTCAACGCCAACGTCTCACTGGTGTCTGCACGCGGCGTCACCGTGTTCGCCGACTATCAGTTGCTGGCGGCCATGGGACAGCTGCTGTCCTATCTGAAGACCGGCAAGCCGCCGGAGTCTGAGCCGATCGAGAGCCGTGCATCCGGCCTGATCCCGTATCGCCTGCCGCCGATCCTGCTGACGGCGCCGGAGCCGGGATCCGAACCGCTCAATACGGTTTTGCCCTTCCAGACCTGGAATTCGCCTTTCGCACCGGCGCTGGAACCGAAAGCCGTGCTGTTCGGTGATCGCTGGGCCTCGCAAGATCTGTCGAACGCCAACGCATTGTTCGTGACATCGGGCCAGGTCGGGCAGGGCAGCGTGTCGGCCGATGCTTCTGCGGGGCGCCGTTAACCAGTTAAGTACGCAGATTCATAATCCGCGGTCGGGTTTACCGTAAGTTCAGCAATTCGTCTGAACCGCGAAATAGTACAGGCGCTCCGCAAGGATCGCCTGTAAAGCTGGCAAGTCATATTTTGTAAGGCCAGTAGATCCGCGCACGGGTCATACAAGGCGCCTGGAATTTCCGAGGCTGCATTGAACATTCGCTCACCCCAGTTCGATATCGCAATGGACCTGCCGGCTGCGCCCGTAGCGGAGGTCGAGCATCAGCATGCCGATCCGTTAACGGACAGCCTGCTTTATCTCGCCGCTCACCACGGCAGAGCTGTCAGCCGCAGTGCGCTGCTTGCCGGTCTCCCGGTCGAGCGCGGCGTGCTGACAACGGCTCTGTATGAGCGCGCGGCGCAGCGGGCGGGCCTCGAGGCCGAACTGAACGAGCGACCGCTCAAGGATATCCCTGCGCTGGTCCTGCCTGCTGTGCTTCTGTTTCACGATGGTTCGACGCGGATTCTGCGCGGCATCGATCTGGCGAGTGGCCGTTTGACACTGGCAACCCCCGTCGGTGACGGTGCGATCGCCATGGAGCGGATCGAAGCCGTCGAAGAGAAATATGCCGGCTTCGTCTATTTCGTCCGTCCGGCGTCCGTCAGCGATCCGCGCGCGATCGCCGCCGGCGATCTGCCGAAGGCTCACTGGTTCTGGTCCGTCGTCAGCCGGTTCGGCTCCAACTACAGCCATGTCGCCATTGCAGCTTTCATCGTCAACATGCTGGCGCTCGCCGCGCCGCTGTTCACCATGAGCGTGTATGACCGCGTCATCCCGAATGGCGCGATCCCGTCGCTGGTGGCACTTGGTATCGGCCTGTCGCTGGCGATCGCTTTCGACTTCCTGCTCAAGGTGGTCCGCAGCCGCATCATCGACATGACCGGCAAGAAGATCGACGTGGTGCTGGCGTCGAACATCTTCGAACATGTGATGGCGCTGAAGATGGACAAGCGTCCGCCCTCGGTCGGCATTCTCGCCAATCAGATGCGCGACTTCGACTCGGTGCGCGAATTCTTCACGTCGGGCACGGTCGTGTCGGCGACCGATATGATATTCGCGATCATCTTCATTGCGGTGCTGTTCGTGATTGCCGGGCCGCTGGCCTGGATCCCGCTCGCGATGCTGCCTGTGATGATCCTCGTCGGTCTCTTGATCCAGCGGCCGCTCGATCGTGCGATGAAGCGCCTGCAGGCGGAATCGGCCGCACGCCACGGCATTCTCATCGAGTCGCTGAACGGCATCGAGACCGTTCGCGCTGTCGCCGGCGAGAGCCGCGTACAGACAGTGTGGGAACGTTCCGTCGCCGCGACTGCGCGTTCAAGCGAAGGCGTGCAGTTCTGGTCGTCGCTGGCGATGACCAGTGCGAGTGTGGCGACGCAGTTGTGCAGCCTGTTGCTGGTCGTGGTCGGCGTGTTCCTCATTCTCGACGGCAAACTGTCGGTCGGTGCGCTGGTTGCGGCCAATATGTTGTCGGGCCGCATTCTCGGTCCCATCGCCGGCATCGCGGCTGTGATGACGCGCGCGACACAAACCATGTCGGCCCTGCGGTCGATCGATCGCCTGATGGCGACGGAGCGCGAGCGACCGCCGGAAAAGATCTTCGTGGCGCGCGAGATCACCAAGGGCAGCATCGAATTCCGCAATGTCAGCTTTTCCTATCCGAACAGCCCGGCCAAAGCGCTCGACGGCATCTCTTTCCATGTGAAGCCTGGCGAGAAGATCGGCATCATCGGCCGGGTCGGCTCAGGCAAGACCACGGTCGGCCGTCTGGCGACAGCGTTCTATCCGCCGAGCGAAGGCAGCATCCTGATCGACGGCATCGATATCCGGCAATACGACCCGGCGGACCTGCGCGCCGGCATCGGTTTCGTGCTGCAGGACACCGATCTGTTCTACGGCAAGCTGCGCGACAACATCACGCTGGGCCGTCCCGATGCGACCGATGAGGAAGTGCTCGCGGCTGCACGCCTGTCCGGCGTCGAGACCTTCATCGCCGGTCATCCGCAGGGCTACGATATGATGGTTGCCGAAGGCGGCCGTAGCCTGTCGGGCGGCCAGAAACAGGCGATCGGCCTCGCGCGTGTGCTGATCCGCAAGCCGCGCGTATTGTTTCTCGACGAACCCACGGCGCATTTCGATGTGCGCAGTGAAGGCGAATTCCTCGATCGCCTCAAGACGCTCGCCAAGGGTGAGATGTCGATTATCGTCTCGACGCATCGCCCGTCGCTACTGTCGCTGGTCGATCGCATTCTCGTGTTCGACAACGGCAAGATCGTCGCCGACGGTCCCGCCGATCAGATCCTGACGCGCTTGCGTCCGCAGCCGCAGGCTCCTCAAGCAGCGGGGAGGCCGGTCAATGTCGCAGTCTGATTTCGCATTTTCGAACGACGTTCGTGCTGCCATGGAAATGCGCACGCCGCGCACGGCGCGGATGTTGTTGATGACCGTCACCGGTCTGCTCGTCGTGTTCCTGCTGTGGGCACACTTCGCCGTGCTGGATGAAGTGAAGCGCGGCAATGGCAAGGTGGTGCCGTCGCGCCAGACGCAGGTGGTGCAATCGCTCGAAGGCGGCATCATCAGTGAATTGCTGATCCAGGAAGGCGCGATCGTCAGGAAAGATCAGCCGCTGGCACGCATCGAAGATACCAACTTCGCGGCGCAGTTTGGCGAAATCCGCGAGCGGCGCGGTGCCATGGCTGCTCGCGTGATCCGACTGGAAGCAGAGACCTTTGGCAAGACCAGCGTCGAGTTTCCGGAGGATCTCACGAAGCTTGCACCGCGTGCGGTTCAGACCGAACGTAGCGTGTTCGATGCCCATATGCGCAAGCTTGCGCAGGACATCGACGTGATTGCCCAGCAGGAATGGCAGAAGAAAAAGGAAATCGACGAGCTCCGTGCGTCGGAAACCCGCTTCTCCGAGACGCTGACGCTGCTGACCCGCGAAACCTTGCTGACGCGCCGGCTCTATGAGCAGAAGGTCGTTCCCGAGATCGAGATGCTGCGGTCCGACCGGCAAGCCACCGACATGCGCGGCCAGCTCGCAGTGGTGCAGGCGACCATGGTCAAGACCGAGGCTGCCGTGAAGGAAGCGCAGTCGCGACTTCTCAATATCACCACGGCATTTCGTTCCACGGCGGAAGATGATCTCGCGAAATCGCGCGGCGATCTCGCGGTCCTCGACGAGAACATCAAGTCCGCGCAGGATCGCGTTCGGCGCACCGAACTGCGGTCGCCGGTCTATGGTATCGTTAACAGACTCAACGTTACCACCATTGGTGCGGTCGTCGCACCCGGCGCCAACGTGATGGAGATCGTGCCACTCGAGGATACGCTGCTGGTCGAGGGGCGCATTCGTCCGCAGGACATCGCCTTCATCCGTCCGGACCATGAGGCGGTGGTGAAGCTCAGCGCCTACGACTCTTCGGTCTATGGATCGCTTCACGGCCGGGTCGAACGTATTAGCGCCGATACCATCACCGACGAGAAGGGTGACAAGAATGAGCGCGGCGAGACGTTCTACCGTGTCATGGTGCGCACCGAAAAGAACCACCTCGGCACTGCCGAGCAGCCGCTGCCGATCATTCCTGGCATGGTGGCGACAGTGGAAGTCCTGACCGGCAAGAAGTCGGTGCTGGATTATCTCGTGAAGCCTGCGCGCATGCTGCGTGACGAGGCGTTTCGCGAACGCTGATAGCGCTACGGAGCATCTCCGCTGCTCCGTATGTTACCTTGCTCCCAGTCCATTAGAGTCAACGAACTCTTAAAACGCAGGCTTCGCTAAAATTCGAGCGAATGCGTTGGTAGGCGATTGAGCGCGTTCAACGACATACCCGCACAGGTTGACGTGTTTTAACCGGCCTGAAGCAGCCCTCGATTTATCCCTGATGCCACAAGATCCGGACGGGGATCGACGCAATGACGTCGGCCGATGCTCCGGACAACGGGGCGTCAGTCATGTTGCGTATCGATCAGACGCGGGCATTCCCGCGTGCGCTGGGGTTCGTGCTCGCCGGTGTCGTAAGCGTCAGCGCTTGCGATGGAGCATTTGCAAAGTCACGCGCGAAGAAGACGGTGCTTGAACGCCTTGTCATGGATACGCCGAACGCGGGCATGACCGCGCCGCCGGTTCGGTTCTTCACGATCAACCAGGTGCTGGCCAAGCGTGACAGCGATAACCATGCAAAGCCCGGCAATATCGAACTCGCATCCTTGGACGCGTCGCAGGGATCAGATGCCAAGGTGATCAGCGATGCGCCGTCTCCGGCCGCGATCCTGCCTGCCACCAGCGAGGAGCCGTTCGGCCTGTTCACGTTCCGCGCGCCTGAAGGGCTGCTATGGACGAAATGGCGCGGTGTGGAAGCGCGTATGCGCGCCGACTTGAAATCGATCGAGGACTGCAAGGCTGATAGCGAGAACTGCGCCGCCGGTGCGCGCAAGTTTGTCGCCGTCACGCGTTCCGCCGCCGAGTTGGGTCTGCGCACACGCGTCGAGGCGATCAATCGCGACGTCAACTATGCGATCCGCTATGTCGGAGACTATCAGCAACACGGCGTCGCCGATCTGTGGAGTTCGCCGCTTGAGACGCTATCTGCGGGCATCGGCGATTGCGAAGATTATGCGATCGCCAAATTCGCCATGCTCGTCGCAACGGACGTGCCGGAGGCCGATATCAAGATGATGCTGGTGCGTGACATGGCGGTGCGCCAGGACCATGCGGTGCTGACCGTCCGTGTCGATGGCCGCTGGCTGGTGCTCGACAATCGCTACTCCCGATTGTCGGAAACGCGCGATCTGCCGCATTTCATGCCGCTTTTCGCTATCGACCACAAAGGCGTCAGCCTTTTCGCCGCGCCCTATGCTACGCGTCCGCATCATGAGAGCGAGACCGACATGTTGCCCGCGGCCGAGGTGGACGGCTTCGGCGGGGGCTCTTCCTTGCCGCTGGCGCTCTGAGATAGTTCGACAACACAACGTCGACAATCGGCCTGATATCGACGTTTTATGCGCTTCGCGATCTTGTACTTCCGTGCATCTTGGGCTCTTAATGCGCCAGGGTGAGGTCGACGAGGGGATTGAGATGCGCTTCAAGCACACGCTGTTGGGTTTGTTGGTGGCTGCCGGAATGGCTTCCGGTGCAACTGTCTCGCATGCCGAAGGCCTGCTTCCAGGCGCTGCCTTCTCCGTCGATTGTCAGAATGGGGCGGTCTACAAGCTGACCTCCGGCCGTGTGACCTTTCCGGGTGATATCGTCACTGGCCATCTGTACCTGACCCCGCACCGTGCAATGCCTGTTCGCCTGATCCCGATGGGTGAGGGATATCGCTATGCAGGCCGTGGCGTATGGCTGGATGGCATTCGCGAGCACGCGCTGTTGTATCGGGCCAAGTATAGCCCGGTCGCGTGCGTCGTTACCCGCATCTAGACTTTTATCCTATCAGCAGTCCTGCTATAGCGAGTTGCGCATCTGCGCAGCTTGCTGACTCACGTCTGTGTCCGGAGAACAAGTCCGCGATCCCAGAGATTCGCGGAATGCGCACTGCAAATGGCGACCTTGCCATCTGGCCGTGACACGAATGCGCTTTAAGCAACTGTCCCATTTCGAAATTTACTCGCGAAGGGCGATCACTACGCGGCGGTTCGCGCCGCTGTCGATATAGGCTCGCGAAAGCAAATTCAGGCGCCCGTCCAATATTGGCGGACGTGCCTGTGGTTGTGAGCTGATTTCGTTGTTCAGCGCGATATGAGAAGTCATCTTATCAAGTATAAAATAAGTCGTTTTTTCGAATATTTTCTTATTTTTACAATAGATACGCCGCGATTTGTGGATTTTTCCAGGCAGTCCCAAAAATAGACTGTCTAGGCGAAGTATTATTATCGAACGATTTAGACTTATTAATACGCTGTTTCATTTTTGAACTTAACCAATGCAACACAAACGCTTCAAATTTTACAGGTATTCATTGACGTCTATGCGTTCTTAAGAATATTTTAACCCTCGCAGGACTTGGACGTTTTTCGGTCCGATCAGCTTGAGGTTGTATTCATGAACGCTCCCGTATTGCTCGCTCAACTCGCCGGTTCCACCACGCAGACCCCGCCGTCTCCGAAGAACCTGAAGCTCGAGAAGCCGCAGAATGGGCAAGCTGTTACAGTCCATCTCGACGGCAATACGAAACTCGATTTCGCTGACGTCGCAAGCGAGAAGCTGACCTTCGTACGCGTCGGCGAAAAGCTGATCATCCTCTTCGACAACCAGTCAACGGTGACTGTCGATCCAGTGTTCGACTCGATGGGCAAGCCGCTCACCGATCTCGCATTCGACATGGGCTCCGATCGCACGCTGACAGGCGAGCAGTTCGCGCAAACATTTCCGATCACCACCGATCAATCGGTTCTTCCTGCTGCCGGCGGAGCGACGGGCCCGACGGGGGGGGCTAATTTCGGCGATGCGACCGTTGGTGCGCTCGGCGCCTCGGGCGCGCGTCTTGCGCTCCTCGCGGGCGAAGACACTGGCGGCGGCTTCGACAATCTGAACGATGGGACACCTAACCCGTCGCCGATTCCGGGCGGCGTTACGGCCGTCACGCTAAACGAAGATGGCTTTGCGGAAGGCAATCCCGGTGGCACCGGCGATTCCGGCGGCATTGCCACGTCGGTCACGGGATCGTTGAACGTCGACTTCGGCACCGATTTTGTGAATCGCAGCTTCGCATTCTCGCTCAATCAACCGACGCTGGCGGGCCTGACCTCGGACGGTCAGGCGGTTCAACTTGCATTCACCACCGTGAACGGCCAGCCGGTGATGATCGGTTATGTCGGCGGCGATTTCACCGTGGCTGCTAATCAGGTCTTCACGGTATCGCTCGACGCCTCGTCGCTGCAGGGCAGCTATACATTCACGCTGTTGCGCCCGCTCGATCATCCGATTCATGGCACCGAAGATACGATCAATCTCTCGATCAACGTGATCGCCACGGATGGCAGCGGTGACACCGCGCCCGTGACGATCTCGATTGGCATCAATGACGATACGCCGGTTATCGGCACGCCGACCGAAGCTGGTCTCACGGATCCGCTGTCGGGTAATCCGGCGACGCAGACGGGTTCGCTGGGAATCTCCTGGGGCGCCGACCGCTACAACGATCATGTCGATGGCGGCGTATCCGCGACCACTGGCGGAACGGGCGACCGTTCGGTCGTGTTCGCCAATACGCAGGTGGTGGCCACCGGCGATGGCACGACGACGATCGGTACGCTGACGTCGCATGGCGATACGGTTCATTACGTATTACTGGAAAACGGTACAGCGCTGGTCGCCTATACCGGCGACACAGCGCCGACGAGTCTTGCCAGCCTGCAGCAGAGCGGCACGCCAAGCGGTGAAGGCGAGGGCGGCGGAGTTGCCGGCAACATCGTCTTCGTGGTCACGCTGTCTGACGCCAGCAATAGCGGCAGCTACGTCGTTACCCAATATCGGTCGCTGGACCACGATCAGGGAACGACCACGTTCCAGACCATCGATCTGGCTTTCAACTTCACGGCAACGGACAGTGACGGCGATACGGTTTCCGGCACGCTGCATGCTGTGATCACGGATACGGTGCCGGTTGTGACCGGTCCGACTGATGAAGGCACCGTGAATGAAGGCAACGACGAAACGCCGCCGAGTGAAGGCGGCGGGGAAATGCCCTCCCTGCTGGTCGTCGGCGGCTCATTCTCGCCGAAGACTACAGGCGAAGTGTCACTGCATATCGATTGGCGCTCTGACAACTATAACCCAACGACAGGCGGCGGAGCGCATGATCGCTCTGTGGCGTTCCGGTCGCAGACTGTTGCCAATCTCGCAGCGCTCAACCTCAGCTCTGACGGGGTGACACTGACCTACACCGTCTCGGCGGACGGTACTTTGCTGACAGCGATCGCGACGTCAGGCGAAGGTGAGGGTGCAAGCTCACGTACGGTGTTCACCGTGCAACTGTCGGACAGCGGCAACGGCAGCTACGAATTCACGCTGCTGGACAATCTCGATCACGTTGGCGAGGGGCAGGGCGCTAACATCGTGCTCGGCTTTAACATCGTCGCGACGGATTCCGACGGCGATTCGGTCAATTCCAACTTCGCGGTCAGGGTCAATGACGACGTGCCGACAACCGGCGAAGCGGTTACGGCGCAGGTGGTTGGCGAGGACGGCCTGACGGGCGCGAACCTCAATGGCGGCAGCTACGATGCGAGCAACGTCAAGTCGGTGTCGAACATTGCGCTGAACGTGAACTGGGGTGCGGATGACGACATCCACACCGGCAG
>NZ_FZOX01000015.1:0-37246 GCF_900188215.1 Tardiphaga sp. OK246 | reverse complement strand
ATGGACAGACCCCTGGACAGTGTGACGGACGACCAAGTCAAAACGCGTTCGGCTTACTCGCTTGAGGCTCCCTTCCCATCGCCTTGGGACTTTAATTCGCGATCGGAGCGTTCGTCGAGGCAAAGTGCAAGCAACCGAAAAAACACCGCAGGCGGAACGTCGGGCACTGGCTCGGCGCCTCCGAAAGTCCTGATGCACTCACAATTGCGGAAGACCGCATTCGCATCAGGCCCAAGGGTGCAACGGGCACCCGGCGTTCCGCACGCCCTCTCACAAGAGGGTGGGAATGCAAACCACGACGGCGCCCCCGCGCCGTAAACAACAGGGGTGATGACGCATGTCTGATGGGCAGTGGCTGTTTGACAGTTGAATCTGAATAACGTGACGCGCGAACGCCCAAACCAAACGCCGTCATGCCCGGCGCATGCCGGGTATCCACGCCTTGGTGACATTCACAGCAAGGCGTGGATGGCCGGAACAAGTCCGGCCATGACGTTTGGAGAGAACAGGGCCCCCTCTCCGCTCGCTACGGTCGGAGGAGGGAGAAGAAAGAGCCACCGTCACTCTTCAGCGTGCAACCCTACTGCACGCTCAGCGCCACGAAGCGCAGCTCGCCTTCGGCATTCGACACCAGCAGCAGCACCGACTTCTTGCCGTCCTTCTTCAAGGCATCGACGCGCTTCTTGACGTCGGCAGCATTGGTAACCGCTTCCTGCGCGACCTCGACGATGACGTCGCCGGCGGCCAGGCGCTTCTCGGCGGCGTCGGAGCCGGCATCGACGCCGGTCACGATGACGCCCTTCACGCTGTCCTTGATCTTGTACTTGGTGCGCAGATCCTTGCTGAGACCGGTGAGGTCGAGGCCCAGCGCCTTCTGCGTCGCCGGTTTCTCGGCTTCCGGCGTGGCCTTGATCGAGGCCTGCACCGGCTTGTCATCCTCGAGACGTCCGAGGGTGACCTGCTTGGTCTCTTCCTTGCCCTTGCGAATGATCAGCACATTGACCGCCTTGCCGACGGCGGTGCCGGCAACGATGCGCGACAGGTCCTTCGGCTCCTTGACGTCACGGCCGTCGAACTTGATCACCACATCGCCGGGCTCGAGGCCGGCCGGCTTGGCCGGGCCCTTGTCGTCGACGCCGGCGATCAGTGCGCCGCGCGCCGGCTTGATGTTCAGGCTCTCGGCAATCTCGTCCGTCACCGGCTGGATGCGTACGCCGAGCCAGCCGCGGCGGACTTCCTTGTATTCGCGCAGCTGTTCGATGACGCCGACCACAGTCTTCGACGGCACGGCGAAGCCAAGGCCGATGGAGCCGCCGGTGGGCGAGATGATCAGCGTGTTCACGCCGACCACTTCGCCCTCGAGGTTGAACAGCGGACCACCCGAATTGCCGCGATTGATCGAGGCGTCGGTCTGGATGTAGCTGTCATAGGGGCTGTTGTTGCTGATCTCGCGGTTACGCGCCGAGACGATGCCCGCAGTGACGCTGCCGCCGAGCGAGAATGGATTACCGATCGCGATCACCCATTCGCCAAGCCGCAGCTTTTCACTGTCGCCGAACTTGACGGCGACCACCGGCTTTACCGGGGTGAACTTCAGCACCGCCAGATCGGTCTTCTTGTCGACGCCGACCAGCTCGGCCTTGATCTTGGTGCCGTCATTCATGATGACGGTGATCTCGTCGGCACCATCGATGACATGGTTGTTCGTGACCACGACACCCGAGGTGTCGATGATGAAACCGGAGCCCAGCGAATTGGTCTTGCGCGGCTGCAGCCCGCCATTCTTGTCGCCGCCGGGGCGACCGCCGCGGTTCTTGAAGAAGTCGTCGAAGAACTCCTCGAACGGCGAGCCTGGCGGCAGTTGCGGCATTGCCCCGCGGCCACCGCCCTCCCCCTTGTCGCTGTTCTTCGCCTCGACAGTCGAGGTGGTCGAGATATTGACCACGGAATCGATCACCTTCTCGGCGACGTCGGCGATGCCATCCGGTCCGCGGGCCGAGGCCGGCGCGGAAAACGTGGCGACCGCGGCGCCAAAACAAAGCGCCGTCAGCAGCGGACGCAGGCCGCTATACGGTGCACGGCGCGAAACGGAGCTCAGAGAGGGATGAGCGATGGACATGTCGGAAACGTCTCCAAAAGAGAGTCGGCAAATTTGACTGAGAGTGCGCCCGAACGGCGACATCGCGCAAGCCTTCGCGCGGGCCATCCGGCTGGCCCATCTGGGACGTGGATTGCGGCGGAATGCGGACGTAAACGTGCACGATCGCGTTGATCGGGAAGAGCTTTTTCGGACGCCCGGAGAGATTATGAACCGCCGCTAGCGCCGGATTGCCCAGATCAGGATCAGGCCGCCGACGGCCGAGACCAGACCGGCGATGCGCAGGATATTGTCAGGGCTTTGCAGCGCGCTCTTCATCGCGCGGCGCATCCATCCGGGAAATGCCAGGAACAGGATGCCTTCGAATACGAACAGGATTCCGATGCCGATGAGGAAGTCGGCAAACGCTATGGACCTCATCCGACTTCAACTCCCGAACGTTCGCACCCTGGCCGCAGTTTCTTGGCAGTTTTCTTGGCGCTTTTCTGAAAACAAATGAGGCGCGCCACGATGGCGCGCCTCATCCTTTAGATCAGAGTGGCAGCGAACGCAAAACAGGTATCCGCGTAAGCTTAACCAGTGACGCCGTTACTGCGGCTTTGCCGCGGGGGGCTTGCCCGACGGATTGGCGAAGAAGCGGAAGAACTCCGAATCCGGCCGCAGCAGGAAGCGGGTGTCGTTGCTCTTCAATCCGTTCTCGTAAGCCGTCATCGAGCGGTAGAACGCGAAGAACTCCGGATCCTGGCCGTAGGATTCGGCAAACAGACGGTTGCGCTCGCCGTCGCCGGCACCGCGGGTTTGTTCAGCCGTCGAATTCGCATCGGCGATGATCACCGTTGCTTCACGATCGGCCTTGGAGCGAATCTCCTGCGCCTTCTGGCCACCGCCGGCGCGGAATTCAGCAGCTTCCCGCTGACGCTCGGTCTGCATCCGCTGATACACCGCCTGGCTGTTCGCCTCCGGCAGATCGGCGCGGCGGATACGAACGTCCACGACGGAGATGCCGTAACCGTCGGCTTCCTTGTCGAGCTGCTCGCGGATCTTGTTCATCAGGTTCTCGCGCTCGTCGCGCACGATCTGGATGAAGGTGACCTCGCCGAGCACACGGCGCATGGCCGCGTTGAGCAGCGTGGTGAGCTGGATGTTCGCCGCCTGGATCGACCCGATGCTCTGGTAGAAGCGCAACGCGTTCTTGATCTTGTAGCGAGCGAAGGCATCGACCACCAGACGACGCTGGTCGTTGGCAATGATTTCCTGAGCCGGGTTTTCCAGATCGAGGATACGCTTGTCGATCGAGATCACGCTGTCGATGAACGGGATCTTGAAGTTCAGACCGGGCTCGGTGACCACGCGGACGGGCTCGCCGAGTCGCACCACGAGGGCCTGTTCAGTCTGGCGCACCGTATAGATCGAGCCGAAGCCCACGATGACCAGCACCAGCACTACAATCAGTGCAACGATACCTGAGATGCCGGTTTTCATCGGGTGCTCCCGCTCTGCTGAGGCTGACCAGATGGCGCCGGAGGCTGACGCCGCGGCGTCAGTTCATTCAAGGGAAGGTAAGGCACGACGCCTTGCGAAGCACCGGCGCCCTGGCCGCCGTCATAGACCAGCTTCTCGGCACCGCCGAAAATCCGCTCCATGGTTTCGAGATAGATACGCTGACGGGTTACGTCAGGCGCCTTCTTGTACTCGTCATAGACCTTCAGGAAGCGCGCGCTCTGGCCCTTGGCTTCGGCGATCGCCTGTTCGCGATAGCCTTCGGCGACCTGCAGGATCTGCGCGGCGCGACCGCGCGCATCTGGCACAACGCGGTTGGTATAGGTCTGGGCTTCGTTCTGCAGACGCTGGGCGTCGGCCTGTGCCGCCTGCACGTCACGGAATGCATCGATCACCTGGGCAGGCGGATCGACCTTCTGCAGCTGGACCTGCTGGATCAGGACGCCGGCGCTATAGCCGTCGAGCGTCTTCTGCATCAGTTCCTGCACCTGGGTTTCGGTGGTGGTGCGTGCGCCGGTGAGGATCGGCTGAATGTTGGCGCGGCCAACGACTTCACGCATCACGCTTTCGGCGACCGCTTTCACGGTGCCTTCGGGGTTCTGGATGTTGAACAGGAAGTTGCCGACACCGTCGGGCTTGATGCGCCACAACACGGTGAAGTCGACATCGACGATGTTCTCGTCGCCGGTCAGCATCAGGCTCTCTTCCGGCACATCGCGGATGGTGCGGCCACGGCGACCGGTGTCTTCCAGGATCGACATGCCGACCGACAGCGTCGATACGCGCAGCGCCTTCGGCAACAGCACGGTCTCGATCGGATACGGCAGATGATAGTTCAGGCCGGGCTGCACGGTGCGGACATGCTTGCCGAAGCGCAGCACGACACCGAGCTCTTCGGACTGCACGCGGAAGAAACCGGACAGACCCCAGATCACGAGCGCCACGGCGAGCACGAGCGCGATGCCCATGCCGCTGACGAAGCCGCCGGGCAGCATCGACTGCAGACGGTCCTGCCCCTTGCGCAGCAGATCCTCAAGATCAGGCGGCCTCGGTCCGGACGATTGCGGACCAGAACCCCAAGGTCCCTTCGGACCAGAGCCCCATGGGCCTCCGCCTTGATTCTTCCACGGCATTCAACACTCTCCTCTGCGCGGCCGGACATACCGGTCTCGCCACGTCTGCATGGCTTTATAGGGGACGACCCCAGCTCTTACAACGCGGGGTTCTTGATCGTTGGAGCTATGCCCGAGGCCGCAAAAGTCAATGTTAACGGGCGGAAAACGCGGTTAACGAGCCGCTCTCCGGCAATATGTCACATAGGAGAAATCGACGCTGTCCTCGCCCGCCGCCGCATTCCTGACGCGTGCCACTTCTTCCCACACAGTGAGATCGACCGGCGGCATAAAGGTATCGCCGGTCGGCTGCGCGTGAACTTCGGTCACTTCGAGACGGTCGGCGATCCCCATCCATTGGGCATAGATCTCGGCGCCGCCGATCACCGCAATCTCAGTGACCAAACGCCGCAGCGCATCGCCAGTCGCCACCGCGCGCGCATCGGCAAGCGACGTAGTGACTACAGCCCCCGCGGCCTGATAGTCGGCATTGCGCGTGATGACGATATTGGTGCGGCCCGGCAGCGGTCGCTTCGGAAACGACTCGAACGTCTTGCGCCCCATCACGATCGGCTTGCCGATGGTCAGCGCCTTGAGCCGCTGCATGTCCGACTTCAGCCGCCATGGCATGGCGTTGCCCTGCCCGATCACGCCGTTCTCGGCTACGGCGTAGATGAGGACGATCTGAGGGGTAGCCGTCGTTGCGGTCAAACCGCGACCTCGGCCTTGATGTGCGGATGCGGGTCGTAACCTTCGAGGGTGAAGTCCTCATAGCGGAACGCGAAGATGTCCTTCACATCCGGATTGATCTTCATCACCGGCAGCGTACGCGTCGGCCGCGTCAACTGCAGCCGCGCTTGCTCCAGATGGTTGGAATAGAGATGCGTGTCGCCAAGGGTGTGGACGAAGTCGCCGGGCTTGAGACCCGTGACCTGCGCGATCATCATCGTCAGCAGTGCATAGGAGGCGATATTGAACGGCACGCCGAGGAAGACGTCGGCCGAGCGCTGATAGAGCTGGCACGACAGCTTGCCGTTCACGACATAGAATTGGAAAAGACAATGACATGGCGGCAGCGCCATCTTGTCGATCTCGGCGGGATTCCACGCCGTCACGATCAGCCGGCGCGAGTCCGGATTGCGCTTGATCATATCGACCACATTGGCGATCTGGTCGATGCTCCGTCCGTCGGGCGCCGGCCATGAGCGCCACTGCGATCCATAGACCGGGCCGAGATCACCATTGGCGTCCGCCCATTCATCCCAGATCGAGACGCCGTGGTCCTTGAGATATTTGATATTGGTATCGCCTGCCAAAAACCACAGCAGCTCGTGGATGATCGCCTTCAGCGAAAGCTTCTTGGTGGTCAGCACGGGGAAACCATCACTGAGCTTGAAGCGCATCTGATGGCCGAACACCGACAGCGTGCCTGTGCCGGTGCGGTCGTGCTTCTCGGCACCGTCGCTCAGGATTCGCTCTAGCAGGTCGTGATACTGGTTCATGGTCGATCTTGCGGGCTCGTGAGCGGGCGAACTTATCGCCTCGGCCGGTGGTCGGACACGCCGATTCCCGGATTATACCCGAAAAAGTGTGTCCCTGCCCGCAAACGGCAAGGGCTGGATCCGTGAGGACCCAGCCCTTGAAATCAATTGGTTAGCCGGTTCCCGATCACATTGCGGGCTTGAGCACCGCCGACCACTTCTCGACTTCGCTCTTCACCAGCGAACCGAGCGCGGCCTGGGTGCGGGCTTCCGGCTTCGGAATGTCCGAGCCGAGGTCGAGCAGACGCTTCTTGACGTTCTCGTCGTCCAGCGCCTTGGCGGCCGCGGCATTCAGCTTCGCGGTGATCGCGGCAGGCGTGCCCTTGGGCGCGAAGATCGCGTTCCAGGCTGAGGCCTGATACTTCGGCAGACCGGCTTCGATGGTGGTCGGGACGTCCGGCAGCGATGGGTTACGATCGGGCGTCGCGATGGCATAGGCCTTGATGGTGCCGCCCTTGATCTGCGGAACCGCGTTGACGATCTGGTCGCACATATAATCGACCTGACCACCGACCAGCGCGTTCATCGCCGGACCGGTGCCATTAAACGGCACGCCGGTCGGCTTGATATCCAGAACCGAGCTCAGCAATTCGCAGGACGAGTACGACACCGAACCGACGCCGGCATGGGCCATGTTCAACTTGTCGCTGTTGGCCTTCACATAGGTGACGAATTCCTTGAGATCCTTTGGCGCAAAATCCTTCTTCGCCAGGATCAGAATCGGCGTGCCGGCGAGCAGCGCGACGGGCTCGAAATCCTTCTCGGGGTGATAAGCGAGCTTCGGATACAGCGGCACCGCCGCAGCATGGGTGCCCATGTGGCCGGTGATGATCGTGTAGCCGTCATTGGCCGCGCGCGCTGCACGCGTCGCGCCAGTCGTGCCGCCAGCGCCGACGACGTTCTCGATGATGATCTGCTGGCCGAGCGTCTTCGACATGTCCGCGGCGACGATGCGCGCGATGACGTCGGTGGGGCCACCGGCCGCGAACGGCACGATCATGGTGATGTTGCGCGTCGGGTATTCCTGCGCCTGAACAGTGGTTGCCAGTGCGCCGAAGCCGGCGACGGCCGCCAGGCCACTGATCGCAACTCTGCGATTGAACAGCTTCATTTGGTTTCCTCCGAAAATGTTTTTGCCGCGAAAATAACGACAGTCGCGGGACTGAATACAAGCAAAGGCCCGAAGTCTATTCGACTTCGGACCGTGGCGTAACGACGCAGATGCGTGGAGAGATTCGTCAGCTCTCGGATTCGACGAAGACTTCGTCGCGCTTCTTTCGCAGTGCGGGAAGCACAGCGAGGATCAGCAGGAACGCCGAGATTGCCATCAGGGTGGCCGACAACGGACGGGTGAAAAACACCGTCGCATCGCCGCGCGAGATCAGCAGTGCACGACGCAGGTTCTCTTCCATCAGCGGACCAAGCACCATGCCGAGCAGCAGCGGCGCCGGTTCGAAGTCATGCTTGATCAGCCAGTAGCCGAGCAAACCGAACACGCCTGCGAGCACCACATCCATCGGTGCGTTGTTCACCGAATAGATGCCGATGCTGCAGAACACCACGATCGACGGGAACATCAGGCGATACGGCACACGAAGCAGCCGAACCCAGATGCCGACCATCGGCAGGTTGATGACGAGCAGCATCAGGTTGCCGATCCACATCGAGGCGATCATGCCCCAGACGAGTTCCGGCTGCTTCTGCATCACCTGCGGGCCCGGCACGATGCCATGGATGGTCATCGCGCCGACCATCAGAGCCATCACCGCATTCGGCGGAATGCCGAGGGTGAGCAGCGGGATGAACGAGGTTTGCGCTGCAGCGTTGTTGGCGCTTTCCGGCGCCGCAACGCCTTCGATCGCTCCACGACCGAAACGCTTCGGATCCTTCGACAGCTTCTTCTCAAGCGTATAGGCCGCGAAGGATGCGATGACCGCGCCGCCGCCCGGCAGAATGCCGAGAATGGAGCCGAGCACCGTGCCGCGCAGAATCGCAGGCGCAGAGTCCTTCAAATCCTTCTTGGTCGGCATCAGGCCCGTGACCTTCTGCTGCACGAGCTGGCGATCTTCCTCGCCGCCCGCATCCAGGTTGCGGATGATTTCAGCAAAGCCGAACAGGCCCATGGCGACCGTGGCAAAGCCCAGGCCATCAGCGAGTTCAGGGATGTTGAACGACATGCGCGACGCGCCGGTTTCGATGTCGGAGCCAACCATGGACAGCAGCAGGCCGAATACGATCATCGCGATCGCCTTCAGCACCGAGCCCTTGGCAAGCACCACGGCAAAGATCAGGCCGAGCACCATGAGCGAGAAGTATTCTGCTGGACCGAACGCAAGCGCGAGCTTGGTCAGCGGCGCGCCGAGCACAGCGATAAGGACCGTCGCAACGCAACCCGCAAAGAACGAGCCGATTGCTGCAATCGCGAGCGCCGGACCGGCACGGCCCTGCTTCGCCATCTGGAAGCCGTCGAGCGCAGTTACGACCGAACCTGCTTCACCCGGAATATTGACCAGGATCGACGTGGTCGAACCGCCATATTGCGCACCGTAATAGATGCCGGCGAGCATGATCAGCGCGCCGACCGGCGGCAGACCGAATGTGATCGGCAGCAACATCGCCACGGTGGCAATGGTACCGATGCCCGGCAGAACGCCGACCAGCGTACCGACCAGCGCACCGATCAGACAGAGAAGAATATTGATCGGAAGCGGGATCGACATTCCGCCGAGGAACGCCGGCGTCCACTGCACGAACTGGAAGACGGTGCTGAAGCCAAGACCGAGATTCGAAAAAAGATCACCCATGACGCCCTCGTTCTTAGCGGATCAGAAATGTCGGCCACATCTGCAACGGCAGACCAAGCGCATACGGGAACAGCAAGGCGCAGAAGCCCGTGAGGCAGGCGCCAACGATGATCGTTTCTTTCCAGCGCGTCTCGGGCGTGCCGAGCGCAGCAATCAGAAAACTCGACATCGCCGCGAAGATCATGCCCATCGGACGAATGCCGACCGCGAAAACCAGAATGGCCAGCGCCACAAAAAACGGACCGCGCCAGTGGAACTTGGAGAGCCCGGGGCCCTCTGTGAAAATGCCGACAACGGTTACGGCTGCACCAAGACCCAGCAGCAGAATGCCGAACATCCGCGGCGCGGTACCTGCTCCGAACGAAAAGCCATGCATGCCCTGCAGATCGCTGGATGCCCACAGAGCAAATGCAGCAATCGCCACCAAAGCAAGGCCGCCGATAAAGTCTTGAGGGCCTTTGACCCAGCTCGGTAAGATGGATTTCTCCGGCGCATGGCTCGGCGCATCACTCATTGGTACGTTCCCCTGTCACGAGCATTTAGCCCAAACAACATCGTTCGGAGACCGCCCAACGGCTCCGTGGTCAAGCTTGCTAGCGATTTTCGTCAGAGAACGCCAGCGAAACCAAGAAGGCCCCCGGCAACTAACAACCATAGCGGGTTAAGCCGCGTGGCAAACGCCAAAACGGCGGCGCTCCCCGTTACCAGAAGCGCCGTCCAGGTGGTGTCGGAAGCGAACAGCAGGACCAGCCCGCTCGCGCTCATGAGACCTATCGATAAGGGGACCAGCGCGGCCTGTACGATTCCCGGCCATTGCGCGTGGCCCGACCGCGCAAGCAATTGGCTGACAAAATAAGCAAACACGGCCGTCGGCCCGCACATGGCGAGTGTTGCAACCATCGCACCGAGGATGCCGGCGACCTGATAGCCGATCAGCGTCACAATGAGAACGTTCGGCCCCGGCGACAGCTGCGAGATCGCAAACACATCCGCGAACTGCTTGTCGGACATCCAGTGGTTGACATCGACCGCGAGCCGATGAATTTCGGGAATGGCCGAATTGGCGCCGCCCACGGCAAAAAGCGACATCAGCCCGAACGACCAGGCCAGCGTGACAAGCGATCCGGGAGTGGCGTCGTTCATGCTGCCGCCCGCCGTCGCATCAACATGGTCAGGCCGATACTGACGGGAATCGACACCAGAAGAACGGTCGGCAATGGCCATCGCATCACGCCAACGGCGACGAAAACGGCGATCAGGAGCGCCAGGCTGACCGGCTCACGCTTCTTCAGAAGAGGCAGCATCATTCGGAAAATCACCGCGAACAGCAGTCCAACGGCAGCGCATGAGACGCCGGCCAGCGTGCGCCGCAGCGCTTCGATATCCCCAAAGCGTGCATACAGGATCGCCAAAATGGTCACGATGACCACGGGCGGCCCCAGCAATCCCGCAAAGGCTGCAATGGCGCCAGGCACACCGCGAAACCGCGCCCCGAACACCACCGACAGATTGACGATATTCGGCCCCGGCAAGAAATGGCAAAGTGCGAAAGTCTCATTGAATTCCTCGGGCGTCATCCAGCCGTGCTGCTCGACGATCGCCCGGCGCGCCCAAACCAGAACGCCACCGAAACCGGCCAGGGACATCTTTGCAAAGGCAAGGAATAGCGTCAGCAGTCCCGGCGGCGATGCCGACGCGAGTTCCGCAATGGGGGCATCAGCCTGTGGTGAACTTGGACGCATGGTCCAGAACTAGGGCCATCCGCCCATCGGGCCAATCGATTTTTGCCTGTTTCCACGCCAATCGGCGGTTGAAATGACCGCCCGGCTGTATCGCGTCCAATTTGCGTCATATATAGAGGGCGCCAGCTTTTCCGGCTGCTGACCTCGGGTCAAGACCGGGATAGAATAGATAGAACAGTATGTGACGCGAGTCGGCCTCCGGCCTCGCCCTCACTCCATATATGGCCATGACCAAGACAAGCGACGGGACCGACCGATGGCAACCGATCATATTCGATACGATGTGCTGGCGCGTGACGCCCTTCGTGGCGTTCTGCGGCGCGTGCTGATCGACGCTGCCGAGCATGGCCTGCCGGGCGAGCACCACTTCTTTATCACCTTCGTTTCAACGGCCGACGGCGTCAAACTGTCGCCGCGCCTGCTGGCCCAGTATCCAGAGGAAATGACGGTGATCCTGCAGCATCAGTTCTGGGATCTCGTGGTCACCGAAGATCGCTTCGAGGTCGGCCTGTCCTTTAACGGCATCCCCGAGCGCCTCGTCGTGCCGTTCAACGCCATCAAGAGTTTCTACGATCCCTCGGTGCAGTTCGGCCTGCAGTTCGAAACCGAAACCGCTGTAGAGACCCCGGCTGCCGGTGCGTCGTCCGCAGCCACTGCGGCATCTGCTCTCGCCGCCCCTCCGGCTCCGCCCGCGCCTGCTTCAGAGGAAGAACCGCCAAAATCGGGCGAAGGTGCAGAAGTCGTCCGTTTAGACCGCTTCCGGAAAAAATAATCGCAAGACGTTGTAAGGTGCCGGGGCCGCGTTCGCGCGGCCCCATTCTTATGCGCCGCACCCGCCAGAAGTCTCTGCAGGGAGCGCGGCATCGCAAGGACCGTACCCATGGCCAAATCCTCGAAGACCTCCGCCACCACCCGCACCGAAACCGACAGCTTCGGTCCGATCGAGGTCGCAGCGGATCGTTATTGGGGAGCCCAAACGGAACGGTCGCGACAGAATTTCAAGATCGGTCACGATCGCATGCCGATGCCGATCATTCGCGCGCTCGGCATCGTCAAGCTGGCGGCGGCCGAAACCAATCGCGAACTCAAACTTCTCGAGCCCAAGCTTGCAAAGGCCATTGTGAGCGCAGCACGCGAAGTCATCGACGGGAAACTGGATGATCACTTCCCGCTGGTCGTCTGGCAAACCGGCTCCGGCACGCAGACCAACATGAATCTCAACGAGGTCATTGCCAATCGTGCGAACGAGCTTCTTGGCGGTGAACGCGGCGCCAAGAAGCCAGTACATCCCAATGACCATGTCAACATGAGTCAATCGTCCAACGATTCGTTTCCGACTGCGATGCACATTGCGGCAACGCAGGGTATTGTTGAGTACCTCATCCCCGCACTAAGCGAACTACATGCTGCGTTGCGCAAGAAGGAAAAAGCCTTCGCAAAGATCGTGAAGATCGGACGTACGCATACACAAGACGCGACGCCGCTCACGCTCGGGCAGGAGTTTTCAGGCTATGCCGCACAGATCGAAAGCGGCATCAAACGCCTACGAAGCGTCGTGAAGGATCTCTACCCGCTCGCCCAAGGTGGAACTGCAGTCGGGACCGGCCTCAACTCCAAGCCTCGTTTTGCGAAGCTGTTCGCAAAGCACGCAGCAACAATTACCAAGCTGCCTTTCATCACCGCACCGAACAAATTCGAAGCACTCGCATCAAACGACGCCTATGTGTTTGCACACGGTGCGATCAACTCGGCTGCAACTAGTCTATTTAAGATTGCAAACGACATCCGGCTGCTCGGATCCGGGCCCCGTTCCGGACTCGGCGAATTGATACTTCCGGAGAACGAGCCTGGCTCATCGATCATGCCTGGAAAGGTAAATCCGACACAATGTGAAGCAATGACAATGGTATGCTGTCAGGTATTCGGTAACCACACGGCAATTACGGTGGCCGGCAGTCAGGGTCACTTCGAGCTCAATGTCTACAAGCCGGTGATGGCCCATTGCATGATGCAGTCCATCCAATTGATGGCAGACGTTGCGCGATCCTTCACAGAGCACTGCATCGACGGAATTCGCGCCGATGAAAAACGAATTCATGAGCTGATGGAACGATCACTGATGCTCGTGACTGCACTCGCACCGAAAATCGGTTACGATAACGCGGCGAAAGTAGCTAAGGTTGCTCATGCAAACGGAACGACATTGAAGGAGGAAGCGCTGCGGCTCGGTTTTGTTAGTGCAGCAGAGTTCGATCTTCTTGTTCAGCCGGCCAAAATGATACATCCTGGGTAAGCAAGAATATTTGCTCACAGCTTGTTGAGAATAACTCCAGAAGGAAATAGTTATAATTCATATCTGCTAAATGGTTAGAATGGTCGCATATCAGACGCGTTTTTCCTTGTGATACAGCAGAAGGTGATCTGGTTACGCTTCGTAGATGACTTCATTTTTCTGCGGAGCTTGTTTGGAACTACGGAGAATATTTTAGGATGGATACCGAAACCGAATTCACCCTCGTCTCGTACAACTACTGGATGGTGAAGACGACGTTTCCCACCCCATCATTTTTTAAAGACAGGAGCGATCATGGGTGACCTGATCAATCTCAATCGCTTCAAGAAGCGCACTGCACGAGAGGAATCGGCAAAACAAGCCGATATAAACCGTGCGCGCTTCGGACGAACTAAGTCAGAACGAACATTGCAGGAGCAGCGCACAGTCCGTGCGAACAACGTGCTGGATCAGCATCACATCGATGGCGAGGACGCATCATGAAATCGCCCGTAGTTAAGAGATCGATCGTTGTTGCGGGTCACAAGACCAGCGTGAGTCTCGAAGAGGCGTTTTGGAACGGCATGAAGGAGATTTCGAATCTTCGCGACATGACGCTTTCCGAGCTGGTTGGTGAGATCGACACGAACCGTCAGCAGGGCAATTTGTCGTCCGCGATTCGGCTGTTCGTGCTCGATTACTTCCGTACACGTGCCGTTCCGCAACAGCGGATGCCGGAGCACAATCTCTCGGCGTAAACACAGCCGACCTTCAGCGAATCGCTTCGCCGCCGGTTGTGTTTGCTGAGTCATCGTCAGAACGTCGGCCGCGCTGAACTCGCGGTCGGCGGTGTCAGTACTAGCGGAGGCGCGGGCCTCGGCCTTGGTGCGCGTGCAGCACCGGGTGCCGGACGAACTTCAATGGGTGCTGGCAGCGGCGCAACCTGCTGACTTGCAACAGGCGGTGTCGCAGGACGAGGCGTAGCAGCCTTCGGTGCAAGACGGCGCGGATCGCGACCGGGAAGAAGCACATCGGAGGGCGCAGAGGCTGTCGGTGGATCGCTCGCAGGCGTCTGCGTGTCGACGGGCAGCGAGGCGGACGGCGGAGGAACGGCAACGGGCACAGCCGCCGGTGGCAACTCACCGCGTTCAAGCGAATCAAGCCGGCGCGTCTCGCGATCGATTGCGCGCACTGCGAGCCAGGATGATAACGCCGCCACATCTAGCGTGCGATCAAGCTTGTCAGGCGTTCCCACCGCGAAGATCTGAACTTCCGGTCGAACGCTCGACGTCCCCGCGCTCGTGCCGGTCAATGTCGCGCGCATATCCACCTGGTCGGCAACGATATCGTAACCTCCTGACACGATGGCGCGCCCTCCTTCGCCATCGAGCGTCGTCGCACCAACGCGCAGGCGGCTATCCTTGATACTGAACGGGACCTGCACCGAAGTTACGGACAATGCTCCGCCGGCGATCGCGGTATCGACGATCTGACGCAGCTTGGCGTCATTCGTGGCCTGCCCGGAATCGCTGGCGCGAATGGCAATGTCGAAGGCACGTGGATCGAGGCCATTGATGCGCGCCCCGTCGATCGTCAGCAATCCACTGCCGGACAATGCGCCTTCCAGAGCCGAGGCACTGCGCCCCTGACTGGCCAGCGTCATCCGCAGCGACGTCTTGCCCGCGGGCATTGTCAGAGAGCGATAGCGCAACGCCGCTCCATCTACGCCGGAGAATTGCACGCGGGCGCCAAGCGCATATCCGGTGATCGATGGCTTGAGATCGACATCAGCCGTGATTTCGCCGCCACCGACAGACCCTTTGATCGTATCGATCGTCAGGGCCTGGCCGTCGCTCTTCACGATGCCGCTGACAGGACGCAATTCAGCACCGCCGGGCAACGTCCCGCGCAACGCCTGAAAGGCCAATTGTCCACGCCATCCCTGCAGCATGCCACGTCCAAGCGGGTCCGTAACATCGCGCCCTCGCGTGCCCACAGCGAGACCAAAGGCCGGTCCAAGTTCGATCGCATCCATGCCGATCTGACCGTCGATGGCTTTCTCGGCACCCAGCGTCAGCGCAATACGGCCGCGCACGCGTGAGCCAGCCAGTGTGCTGTCGATATCCTCCAACGTAACTTTGTCGCCGTTCAATGTGAGCCGCGATGACAGGCTAACATTCTGCGCGGCCGCATCCGACGGCTTGAGAGCGACCAGCGGCGCCAGATTGGCGCGACGTATCGCAACCGCGAGCGATGCTTTCGGTGATCCCGCCCAAGGTTCTGCACTACCCTGAACATCGGCATCGACATCCGCGCCGGACAGTTTTGCCGTGACGCGCAGCGGCGCGCGCCATTGTCCTTTTGCCGATCCTTCGAAATTCACAACGGCGTCGCTTGCGGCGATCACGTTACTCAGGCCCAACAATGCGAGAAGTTTTCCGCCCGACCCGACCAATTTAGACTCGAGTGTCACATCGCTGCGCGACAGCTCATTGAGGTCGACGCCACGCATCGCCGCTAGGGGAGCAGATGCGGTCAACGTCGTCGTCCCCTTCACCTGCGCCGCATCGATATCGAATACGGCGCGCGCATTTGTGCGATCAGCGCGTTGTTGATCCTTTGCCAGATCGAGCGACAGTTTGACGCGAACCGCGCCGGGCGTCGCGGTCATGGCGCTGAGCCTCGCCGCAACAGACGGCGCCAGCGGCGTGAGCAAGTTGCTGATCTGACTCATCGATGCGGATGTGGCGTTGAGTGTCAGTCCGCCCGTGGCCTCCATGCGATCGAACGAAGCGTGGCCGTCGAGCATCAGGCCGGTGGCTTCACCGACTTTGAAGCGATCGACCGAGATCATCTTTGGGCTGTAGGCCAGTTGCGCCACGAACGGGCGCATCTCCTGCCCGGCTGACACAGCACGGCCGATATCGAGTGACACCTGCCCTGCATCTGGCCACTCGGCCTGCGGCTCGCCAAGCGATCGGATCAAAGCCACCGCTGCGTCGAGATCGAGCCGGTCGGCCTTCAGGTCGGCATCGAAGCGCGAGCCGCCAGCAGCCGAGGAATACGAATATGCAGTACGACCTTCGATCGTACCCCCGTCGATCTCCGCCTTCAGTGCCTCGATGGCCAAGCGATTGGACACCGAAGTGATATTGCCACGAATGCGTAGCGGCTTCTGATTGCGCAAGCCGACGTCTGTTCGGCCCTTGAGCCATGCAGCAAGCGTATCCGGATCGGACGACTCGACCGCGATGGCCCCCTTGAAGCCACCTGATGCACCTGGCTGTGCTGCGCCGCCGCTCAACGTGACGCGGGTCGCGCCTGGCGCACGAAACTCAAGACGATCGATCGTCCATGTCGCTGGATCACCGCGCAGATCCGCACCGATATTCTGCACAGGCTTTCCGCCGAGCATAATCTGCTCTACGCCGATCTCGATCTGTGTCGCCAAAGGCGCAGACGGAATGCTCGCCAGCAGCCTGCGTAGCACCGGCAACGGTGTGGCGGCATCGTTGGTCGTTTGATCCCTAGAGAGCAGGCGATCGGCATCGAGCTGCTTGGCCGACAGCACCGCATGCAGCAGTGGCGATGTGCCAAAGCGCATGTCAGCAAGACCAGCGAACCTGAAAGCGGTCTCTTCCGCGCCATAGCTGGCTTCAAGCGCTTCCATATGTGCAGCCGCCGGGTCGGCCTTGACCTTGGCGAAGACGCGCCACGGCGTTGACAGTTGATCGCCCGCGCCATTCGCCTTCAGGCCGGCCGGGCTTGCGAGAGTCAGTGCGCCGTCGAAGCGTGGCGTGCGATTGTCGAAGTTGAGC
This sequence comes from Tardiphaga sp. OK246, assembly GCF_900188215.1. NCBI lineage: Bacteria > Pseudomonadati > Pseudomonadota > Alphaproteobacteria > Hyphomicrobiales > Nitrobacteraceae > Tardiphaga > Tardiphaga sp. OK246. The sequence goes on along the minus strand of NZ_FZOX01000015.1, from coordinate 20,359 downwards.
ACGCCATCGAGATCGACAGACAAGGGCTTCTCGCCGGGGTCCACAGTAAAACGAACGCGCGTGCCGTTGCCGTCGCCGGTCGGCCCGGAGGACAAACGGAACGGATAGCGCGCGCCCGACAACAGGAAATTGCCATCACCGCGCATGGCGCCGGCCGCCAATGAGCGAACATCGCCGCTGAAGGCGACGTCGTAGAGTTCGAGCGTGCTCTTGCTCGCCGCATCATGGAGCGCGACGCGACCGGTGATATTCAGCCTATCAATCGCCAGCGCGCCAAGATTGAATGGCCCGGTGGAAGCCGGAAGTTCGATACGCCCCTGCGCGTTGAGGCCGAGATCGACCGCAGCGCCGCCGATCGTGAGTTCTGTCGCGCGCCATTCGCCGCGCATCAACGAACTCAGGCTGAATTCCACATCGAGATTGTCTGCACGGATCCTGCCGAGATCGTTGGGACTGCCCACCGTGATCGACTGCAGCCGTAGCGACGGCGCCGGCAGCAGCCGCGCCTCCAGCCCGCCGCTGACGCGAACGGGCGCACCGACCACGCGCGTGGCTTCAGCCTCGAATTGCGGGCGGAACTGATTCCAGTCGACGAAATAGGGCCCGACCAGAGCAGCAACCAGCGCCAGGATAAATGCAATTGCCAGGCCGAGCAGTGTCGTCTGCACCGAATCTCCCCTCAAGCGCTCCGGCAGAATGTCCGCCTGCCTGCCAGGCAAAGTGCATTGCAGCACGTCACTGGGCAATACGCCTTACAGACGTTGCAGGGCCACGCAGAAATACGCGGGAACGCATCTATTTATAGAACCAACTGTGGCGAAGTCACAGCACGCAATACATGGCCAGATCAGCCATCCCTCGCCATCCGCTTGCGGCAAATCGCCCGGCTTCGATCAAGTCGAAGCACCCTGCTCCAGCGGTTTTGCGGCGCCATGGGCGCGGTGCAAACGTCCGGCCACCGCCCTTACCTTGCCCGGCGACGCCATCCAGACCGCGAAGGTCGCGAGGAAGCTGACTGCGATTCCAAGGGCAAATGCAGGCGTATAGGTACCAAAGTGGTCGTGCAGGACACCTGTCACCAAGGGGCCCGCGGCGCCGCCGGCCAGCGCGGCCAGCATGAGCGTGCCGAAAATGCTGCCAAAATGCTCGCCCTGGAAAATCTCGGAAACCACGGCGCCCATGATGGACGTCACGCCATAGCCCAGCAGGCCCTGCGAGATCACCATGACATAGACGAGCGCCAGACTCGGCACGGACTCCAGCGCAATCAGGGAGGCAAAGCAGATTGCGAAACCGACACCGCTGACGGTCCAGATCCATTCGCGGCCGATGCGATCGGACAGATGACCGAGAAATATCTGGCCGGGCACGCCGAACAGACTGACCATACCGAGCGCCCAGGCGGCGACACCCGGTGTGAAGCCGATGTCGAGCAGATACTTGGTTTGATGGACCTGGACGGCATACCAGGCATACAACCCACCGAACAGGCCGAGCGCGAGCCACCAGAACCGCGCCGTGCGTATGGCGCGTGCCAGCGTCCAGTCGATACTTGCCCAAACCGGGTCAACTACGTTGGATACATGCTTCGCCGACGAGGTCGGCGCCTGATCGCCATCCGGCAAGAGCCCCATGTCCTGCGGGCGTTTGCGCAACAGCAGATTGATCGGCACGAGGACGACCAGCACCACCAGCCCGACGGCTGTGCAGGCGGTGCGCCAACCGGTCTGCTCGATCATCACCTGCACCCAGGGAAGCACGGTCACAGACCCGATGCCGACGCCGGCGAATGCGAGGCCGACCGCGAGGCCGCGCTTGCGGCTGAACCAGTTCGGCAGAAACAGCGATTGTCCGGAATAGCCGAGGCAGACGCTGCCTGCGCCAACCAGAACGCCGATGGTCATGTACAAATGCCATGGCTGCGTCGTCAGCGGTGCCAGCAACAGGCCAGCAGCCATCAGTACGGTGCCAAGTTCCATGACGGCTCGCGGGCCGCCGCGATCCATCAGTCTGCCCATCAGCGGGCTCATGATCGCGGAAATCAGGAAGCCGAATGAAAAGGCACCGGCGGTGACGCCACGGTCCCAGCCGAATTCCTGGAGAATTGGCGGGAAGAACAGCGAGAACGATGTCCGCGCATTGACCCCGATGGCCATGGAAACGAACGTGACGGCGACGATGACCCAACCATAGAAAAACGGTAGCCGCATCGGATGATGCCTTTTTTATTGGACGCATTCTGCGTCAAAGCTTTTTGATTGCACCTTCCGTAACCGAAAAGCGCAATCCATGCTGGTATATAATTATATCTACAACTTTAAACTTTTTAAGAATAGTTAAGCATCGCCGCTGCTGCCGAATTTTCCCGTCCGCATTCGGCCTGACCGGACGCGGCAATCTGGCGTCACGCCGGCGGCAGGATTTTCCCGGGATTGAAGATATTGTCGGGATCGAGCGCCTTCTTGAGCGCCCGCATGGCGTCGAGCGCCTCACTGCCCAGTTCGGCCTGCATATACTTTTGCTTGCCTTGCCCGATGCCATGTTCACCCGTGCAGGTGCCCCCCATCGCCTGCGCCCGTTGAGCGAGGCGGTGCATGAAGTCCTCCGCGCGGGCGACCTCGTTGGCATCGTTGCGATCGCAGACCATCGAGCAATGAAAGTTGCCATCGCCGACGTGGCCGACGATGGGCGCCAACAGGCCGAGGCGTGCGAGATCCTCTTCCGTCGCAGCGACACATTCCGCGAGTTTGGAAATCGGCACGCAAACGTCGGTGGCCGCGACATCGGAACCTGGCCGCATGCTCTTCACCGACCAGTAGGCATCGTGACGGGCCTGCCAGAGCTTGGTGCGATCCTCCGGCTTCGTCGTCCAGGAGAAATCGCCACCGCCACATTCCAGTGCGATCTCGTGAAAATTTCGCGACTGCTCGGCCACTTCGGCCTCGCTGCCATGAAATTCCAGCAGCAGCAGCGGCGTTTCCGGCAACGTCAGCTTGGAATAGGAATTACAGGCACGCACCTGCGCCTCATTCAGCAGCTCGATCCGAGCAACGGGAATGCCGGTCTGAATCGCGAGAATCGTCGCCTGACAGGCACCTGCCACGGTGGCGAACGAACATGACGCGGCAGCCATGGTTTCAGGAATGCCACGCAGCTTGATGGTCAGCTCGCTGATGATACCCAGCGTGCCTTCGGCGCCAACGAACAGATGCGTCAGGTCATAGCCGGCAGAAGATTTCTTCGCGCGGGTGCCCGTCTTGATGATCTCACCATCGGCGCGCACGACCTTGAGCGCGAGCACGTTGTCGCGCATCGTCCCGTAACGCACCGCGTTAGTGCCGGAGGCGCGCGTCGACGCCATGCCGCCAAGCGACGCATCGGCACCGGGATCGATCGGGAAGAACAGGCCTTGATCGCGCAGATTTTCGTTGAGCGCCTTGCGGGTGACGCCGGGCTGGATCACGCAGTCGAGGTCTTCGCTGTGCACTTCCAGAATCTGGTTCATGTCACGCATGTCGATGCAGATGCCACCGGCCGGCGCATTGACCTGACCTTCCAGCGACGTACCGGTACCGAATGCGATCACCGGAACTTTGTTCGCTGCACAAATCCGGACCACGTCCTGGATATCCGCGGTTTCCTGCGCGAACACGACGCCATCCGGCGGCTGGTTGGCAAGCCATGTCGTGGTATGGCCATGCTGCTCGCGAACCGCCTGCGACGTCACCAGCCGATTGCCAAAACGCGCCGTCAGCGCTTCAAGCGCCGTGGCCAAGGCCTTCGGCTCCGGTCGTTTCAAATTGTTCGCAATGCTAGCCACAGCAGTCCCTCCGACGCGGCGGGACCGTGGCAAAGGTTGTATAACGGGTCAAGAGACGTGAGAGCGGGACAGGAATTACCGATGACTGAGCCAACCGACGATCTGCTGCAGCAACCCGTCCCTTTCCGGGCGCATGTCATGCAGATCGAACCGCAATGGATCGACTATAATGGCCATCTCAACATGGCCTATTACAACGTGCTGTTCGACCGGGCGATCGACGACCTTTGGCTCAAGATCGGGATCGGTCCCGAATATATGAGGGCACGCAACAACTCGACATTCACGGCCGAATGCCATGTTCGCTATGTCAGGGAGATTCATCTGGGAGATCCTGCGCAGGTGTCGATCCTGATTGTCGCTGCGGACGACAAGCGCATTCACACCTTCAAGGAGTTGCGCCACGCCACCGAGGGATGGCTGTCGGCGACGTCGGAAAACATGACGCTCCACATGGACATGACGGCTCGGAAGGTTGCACCGTTTCCGCCTGATATCAGCGCTCGCGTGCAGGCGCTGGCCAATGCGCACCGATCCGTAGATCGCCCCGAGGGCATCGGCCGATCGATCGGGATGCCCTCAAAGAAATAACCGTCAGACGCGCGTGCGGCCGCGGACGAGGCCCACAACGGCCGAGATCAGGAACAGGACGATGGCGATGAAGAAGATCGCCTTGGCGATTTCGATGGAGGCGCCGGCGACACCACCGAAGCCGAGAACGCCGGCAATGAGAGCAATGACGAGGAAAGTAACGACCCAGCTGAACATGGCACAAACCTCAGTTTTTGGTGTTTGACGCGGCATTCGCCGTCGCGCTTGATGCTGAAACAAGCCGGAGCAAGAACGAAAGTTCCCGACCCACGTACCAGCCAGCATCACTGAAACGAGAGCGCTCCTGCGTGCCAACGGGCGTCAGATGAGCCCCATGCGGGGATAAGTCTGTCGCCAGAAGCCTCTCGCTCCTATATGCCCTCCTATCCTGCTAAGAAGGCTCCCCTTTAAGGCCCCACGGTGCCAACGTGGGCGGAATACGATTCGCATGAGTGACGCACGCAAAATGCCCGCCAACGATCTTCCTGCCTACCAGCCGGCGGCGGGCGGCATTGGCGCGCGTGCACGCGCTGCTGCGGCGCCAGCGGCACAGTATCTGAACGGCCTCAACCCCGAGCAGCGCGATGCCGTCGAAACCCTCGACGGCCCCGTCCTGGTGCTCGCGGGCGCCGGCACCGGCAAGACCAAGGTTCTAACCTCGCGGATCGCCCACATCCTCAGCATGGGCCGTGCGCGGCCCGGTGAAATCCTGTCGGTGACCTTCACCAACAAGGCCGCGCGGGAGATGAAGCACCGGCTCGGCATCATGCTCGGCCAGGCGGTCGAGGGCATGCCGTGGCTCGGCACCTTCCACTCGATCGGCGGCCGCATCCTGCGCACCCATGCCGAACTGGTGCAGCTGAAATCCAACTTCACGGTGCTCGACACCGATGACCAGATCAGACTGCTCAAGCAGCTCCTGCAGGCTGACAATATCGACGACAAGCGCTGGCCGGCGCGAATGCTGGCCAACCTGATCGACGGCTGGAAGAACCGCGGACTGACGCCATCGCAGGTGCCGTCAGGCGAAGCCGCCGTGTTCGGCAATGGCAAGGGCGGCAAGCTCTATGCCGCCTATCAGGATCGGTTGAAGACCCTCAACGCCGCGGATTTCGGCGACCTCCTGCTGGAATGTATCCGGCTGTTCCGCGAGCATCCGGACGTGCTGAAACAGTATCAGCTGCGCTTCAAATATATCCTCGTCGACGAATATCAGGACACCAACGTCGCGCAGTATCTGTGGCTGCGGCTGCTGTCGCAGGCGCCGGGGCAGCGTGTGCTGCCGGAAGCGGACGCGCCATCAGCAGACAACAAACCGACCGCACCGCTCAAGAACATCTGCTGCGTCGGCGACGACGACCAGTCGATCTATGGCTGGCGCGGCGCCGAGGTCGACAACATCCTGCGCTTCGAACATGATTTTCCCGGCGCCAAGGTCGTCCGGCTGGAGCGCAACTATCGTTCGACCGGCCATATCCTCGCCGCGGCCTCGCATCTGATCGCGCATAACGAAGGCCGCCTCGGCAAGACGCTGCGCACCGAGGATGTCGATGGCGAGAAGGTCACCGTCACCGGCTCGTGGGATTCCGAGGAAGAAGCCCGCGCGATTGGCGAGGAGATCGAGCAGTTGCAGCGCGAGGGCAACAAGCTCAACGACATCGCGATCCTGGTGCGCGCCTCGTTCCAGATGCGCGAGTTTGAAGATCGCTTCGTTACGCTCGGCCTGCCCTATCGGGTCATTGGCGGCCCGCGCTTCTATGAGCGAGCCGAAATCCGCGACGCACTGGCCTATCTGCGCGTAATCAATTCGCCGGCCGACGATCTCGCCTTCGAGCGCATCGTCAATGTGCCCAAGCGCGGCCTCGGCGATGCCACCGTGCAGATGCTGCACGATTACGCACGTCGTCGCCGCATTCCGCTCTCTGAGGCTGCCCGTCAGGTCGTCGAGACCGACGAGATGAAGCCGAAAGCGCGCGGCAGCCTGCGCGACCTGATGATGAGCTTCGAGCGCTGGCGCAAGCAAAGCGAAGTCATGCCGCATACCGAGCTTGCCGAAGTCGTGCTCGACGAAAGCGGCTACACCGATATGTGGCAGAAGGATCGCTCCGCCGACGCCGCTGGTCGCCTTGAAAACCTCAAGGAACTGGTGCGCTCGATGGAAGAGTTCGAGAACCTGCAGGGATTCCTCGAACACATCTCGCTGGTGATGGACCGCGAGGGCGGTGCAGACGAGGATGCCGTGTCGGTGATGACGCTGCATTCGGCCAAGGGGCTTGAATTCGACAACGTCTTTCTACCGGGCTGGGAAGAAGGCCTGTTCCCGCATCAGCGGGCACTCGACGATCAGGGCCGCGCCGGGCTCGAGGAAGAGCGCCGCCTCGCCCATGTCGGCATCACCCGCGCGCGCCGCCGCGCCAAACTCTATTTCGCAACCAACCGGCGCATTCACGGCACCTGGAACACGACAATGCCGTCGCGTTTCCTCGATGAATTGCCGGCGGCCAATGTCGAGATCACGGAATCAAAGGGCGGTTCGGGCTGGGGCGGCGCAGGCGGCTACGGCGCATCGCGCTTCGACAACGTGGAATCGTTCGGATCGAGCTATTCGACACCGGGCTGGCAGCGCGCGCAGGCCAATCGTTCACGCGGCGGTGGACAAGGCGGCAGCGGCTTTAGCGAAGGCCAGTCGCCTTTCGGCGGCTCCTCTTCATCGCGAAACAAGCGGCCGATGACTATCGAGGGCGAGTTGATCGCGAAGTCCACCGGCACGGAGTCCGACTTCACGCTGCAGGATCGCGTCTTCCACCAGAAGTTCGGCTACGGCAATGTGACCAAGATCGACGGCAACAAGCTCACCATCGTCTTCGAGAAGGCGGGGGAGAAGAAGGTCGTCGACAGTTTCGTGGAACGTGTCTGACAATGCCGGTCTATATTGCGCTCATTCAGAAGGACGCCAGCGGCACCTTCAACGTTTCCTTTCCCGACCTGCCCGGCATCGTGACCGCCGGTGACACCCTCGATGAAGCCATCGAGGAAGCCGAGGAAACGCTCGAATACGCGGCCGGAGACTGGCGCAATCCGGACGGCTCGAGCGGCCTTCCGACGCCGCGCACCATCGAGCAATTAACCAGCGACCCTGCATTTGCCGATGCGGCCGACGGTGGCACGATTGTCGAGATCGACTACGAAGCCGCAGAATAGCCCTAAAATCGCCTGTTCCGCGATTGCGCCGGCGCATCTTCATTCCTATGTACGCACCCCGCGCCCGACAAAGCCGTTTCGGCTGTGCCGTTCGTGCGTCCCGGTATGACCGCCCGGTCCTCTGCCTTCCCCTTTTCGAACGATCATATCGCCGATGTCTCCCATCATTTCCGTTTCCAATCTGACCAAGAGCTATGCCTCGGGCTTTACGGCCCTGAAGGGTATCGACCTCGACATCAACCGCGGCGAGATCTTCGCGCTGCTGGGGCCGAACGGCGCTGGCAAGACGACGATGATCAGCATCATCTGTGGCATCGCCAATGCCACCTCCGGCAAGGTCATGGTCGATGGTCACGACATCGCCCGGGACTATCGCGCCGCGCGGTCGCTGATCGGGCTGGTGCCGCAGGAACTGCACACCGACGCCTTCGAATCGGTTTGGGCCACGGTCAGTTTCAGCCGCGGCCTGTTCGGCAAACCGAAGAACCCGGCGCTGATCGAGAAAATCCTGAAAGACCTCTCGCTGTGGGACAAGAAGGACAACAAGATCATCACGCTGTCCGGCGGCATGAAGCGCCGCGTGATGATCGCCAAGGCGCTGTCGCACGAGCCGCAAATCCTGTTCCTCGACGAGCCCACCGCCGGCGTCGACGTCGAATTGCGCAAGGGCATGTGGGAAGTGGTGCGCACGCTGCGCGCCGCAGGCGTCACGGTGATCCTCACCACGCATTACATCGAAGAAGCCGAGGAGATGGCCGACCGCATCGGCGTCATCAACAAAGGCGAGATCATCCTGATCGAGGAAAAGACCAAGCTCATGGAGCAGCTCGGCAAGAAGCAGCTCAAGCTGTATCTGCAAGGCAAGGTCACGGAGATTCCAGCCAGCCTGGCTCACTACAACCTCGAACTGGCAGCCGACGGCCATCAGTTGATCTACAGCTACGACACCAAGAGCGAGCGCACCGGGATCACCAGCCTGCTCGGCGATCTCCGCGAATCCGGCATCCGCTTCTCCGATCTCGACACCACGCAGAGCTCGCTCGAAGACATCTTCGTCAGCCTGGTGAGGAAGTAACATGAACTTCAGAGCTGTCCGCGCCATCTATCTGTTCGAAATGGCGCGCACCTGGCGCACCGTGCTGCAGAGCATCGTTTCGCCTGTGATTTCCACCTCGCTGTATTTCGTGGTGTTTGGCGCCGCGATCGGCTCGCGCATCACCTCCATCGAGGGCGTCAGCTACGGCACCTTCATCGTGCCTGGTCTCGTGATGCTGTCGGTACTCACGCAGAGCATTTCCAACGCCTCGTTCGGCATCTATTTCCCGAAATTCACCGGCACGATCTATGAATTGCTGTCGGCGCCGGTGTCTTACGTCGAAGTCGTGCTCGGCTATGTCGGTGCTGCTGCGACCAAGTCGATCCTGCTGGGCCTGATCATTCTGGCCACCGCCGGACTGTTCGTGCCGCTGCACATCCTACATCCGTGGTGGATGCTGACCTTCCTGGTGCTGACGGCAGTGACGTTCAGCCTGTTCGGCTTCATCATCGGCATCTGGGCCGACGGCTTCGAGAAACTGCAGGCGATCCCGCTGCTGGTGGTGACGCCACTGACCTTCCTGGGCGGTAGCTTCTACTCCGTCAGCATGCTGCCGTCGGGTTGGCGAACCGTCACGCTGCTCAATCCGGTCGTGTATCTGATCAGTGGCTTCCGCTGGAGCTTCTACGAAATCTCCGACGTCAGTGTCGGCTGGAGCATCGGCGTCACCTGCATGTTCCTGGTGATTTGCATGTTCGTCGTCTGGTGGATTTTCAAGACAGGCTACAAGCTGAAAAACTGAAATCGCTGATAATAAAATGGCCCGGTTTGAACCGGGCCATTTTCATTTCAAATCAATATCCGCTTAGCGATAGCAGCGGAATTTGCCATGGCGGTTGTAATAGCCGCGGCACTGTGTCCGTCGACCTTCTGGAATTCCAAGTACACCCTTCACGCCGCCCACGGCCGCGCCGACGCCAAGGCCAACTGCGCCACCGACCACGCCGCCGACCGGTCCGGCGGCGCGATTGCCGTCACGGTAACCTTGGTTGGCGCCCTGCTCACCACCCCGGAATACGCCCTGCGCCTGCGCAAAATGCGGCATGGCGACCAGAGCCAGCACGCCCGCAGCGAACGCCAGGCGGGTCTTCATCGACGAACTGATCGGCAACACAGCGGTCTTAACGGTCATCTGGAGCTTCCCTCTGAGCGACGAGAATTCGCCGCTTGCGATTGTGGGAGGGCAACGCGCGACCTAGGAACCGGTTCCATCTGCCTTCATGAGAAGCTTCCTATCGCGCATCGTCGGGTCGGGCCGAGCCCTCTTTCGGCCCGGTCGCCGCCTTGGTGCCGCCTAGCCCAACATTAAGGATGCACGAAACTGTCACTGGCACGCGGGCCGCCCGATATGCATATTGGGTGCGGGACGGTAGGCGGTACAACAGGTTACGGCCCGGAGGCCAAGGTAAGATGCGTTCGTTTTATATGACCCTTGCAGGTCTCGTTGTTTTCGCCGCTACCAGCACTGCGCAGGCCAAGATCGCCATTACCGTCGACAAGGATGCCCAGCAGCTGACCGTCGTTCAGGACGGCGTCGAGAAATATCGCTGGCCGGTGTCGTCAGGCATTCCGTCCTACGAGACCCCGAATGGCAGCTTCCAGACATTCCGCATGGAGGAGGATCACTTCTCCAAGGAATTCGACGACGCGCCGATGCCCCATGCCATCTTCTTCACCAAGAAGGGCCACGCCATCCACGGCACCGATTCCGTGAACCGCTTGGGCTCGCCGGCCTCCCACGGCTGCGTCCGGCTGTCGCGCGAGAACGCCGCGACCTTGTTCGCCATGGTCAAGGCCGACGGCGTGCTCAACACCACCGTCACGCTGACGGGCTCCTCGCAGGTCGCCATCGCCCGCAATCCGCGCCCGGCGAAGCCGTCTGCCGTCGCCCGCCGCGATATCGCTCCTGCCTCACCGTCTTATGACGCCGCCGGCAATCCCATGGATCTCACGCCGCAGGCCGTGGCACCGAACCGCCGCGTCGCGCGTCAGGTACAGCCGGCGGATGACGATCGTTACATCTATCCGGCCGATGGCAATGACGGTCAGCGTTATCCGGCCCCTCCCGGCTATCGCCGCATGACCGAAGCCGAGACCCAGCAATATTACGCCAATCGCGGCTATTACAGCCGGCAATACCCGCCGCAGGCCTACGCGCCGCGGCCCTATCAGCCGCGCGGCTTCTTCGGCGATTACTGAGCGAACATGTGTGACGCGTTTCCCTGACGCAGGCCGGCGTCCACTTCGCTTGAAAACGCTTCAGTTATCCCCGTCCCGTAGCCGGCGCCACACGGCGCCGAGCACGTTGGAATAGTCGTCGGTCCAGACCCGCTGATCGTCGTTCGCCTCGGTCAGGGCCCATTGCGATGATGTCGCGATGGGGCCGACATCGGCGGCGTCATGGGCCGAGATGACCACATTGGTCGAGAAGATATATTCGTTGTCGCGGCCGGAATCCTCCGAATAGACCCAGCTCTTCATGTCATTGGCATCGGCTATGCCGACCACGACGCTGGCGAGTTCGAGATGCCGGTTCGACACATGCATGACGACGGCGCCCTGCGGGGCGAGCTTTTCCTTGTAAATCTCCATCGCTTCCTCGGTCGCCAGATGGATCGGGATCGCGTCCGACGAATAGGCATCGACGATGATGAGATCGTAGACGCCGTCAGGCTCTTTCGCGAAAGTGAGCCGCGCATCGCCGATCACCGGCTTGACGTCGGGTTCGCACTTCTGGATGTAGCTGAAATATTTCGGATCCTTGGCGGTATCGACCATCGACTGGTCGATCTCGAAGAATTTCCAGTCCTCGCCCGGCGCTGATGCACAGGTCAGTGACCCCGAACCAAGTCCGATCACTGCCACGCGAAGCGGTGCCCCCTTGCGCGCACGCACCGCCGTGATCGCCTGCCCGATGCCGCCGTCCTTGTAATAATAGGAGATCGGCTCCGGCCGGCCGGTCACCGGCGTGCCATCGTCATTGAGATATTTCTCGGCGCCATGGATCGTCGTGCCATGCATCAGCACGTGATACTGGTTGTTCGGCGTCACCACGATCTTGTGCACGCCGAAGAAACTGCGCACGGTCTCAACCCGGCCGTCGTCTGCCGGGTAGAAACGGATCAGCGCCAGCGCAAGAACGGTGATCGCCACGAGCTTGAGCCGATCGGCCCTTAGCAGGATCGCAATTATCATGCCCACGATGGCAACAGCGCTGACGACATAGACGCGCTGGGCTTCGATCCATGTAAACAGCTTGCCAGTCGTATAGCTCGGTGCAATCAGCGCCACCGCGGCGATGACCAGTGCGATCCAGTACCAGCGCGCCCAGCCGGAATACCGCTCCGGCAATGACGGCCTGCACAGCACGGCAAATGCGATCAGGATCGGGTATTCCGCGATCCATGAAAATGTGAATGGCGCGATCAGGCCAGCAAACAGACCACCGACCATGCCGCCGAATGACAGTGCGACGTAGTAGCCCGTGAGATACCGGGCAGCCGGACGCTGCCGAGCCAATTCACCATGGCACGCCATGGCAATAATGAAGAAGCACAACAGATGACCACCGAGGGTCAGCAGCAGATTCTGTTCGCCGCCAACTGCGAGCAGGACAACCACACCGGCAATCGCGAGAGGCTGCAACATCAGGACCCATGAGTGCGGCAGCAGCGGACGCGACTGGAACACTAGCACCCAGGTTAGCAGATAGAGCGACAGCGGCAGCACCCAGAGCAACGGTGCCGCAGCGACGTCCGTCGAGATATGCGCGGTGACCGCGATCAGCAGGCCGGACGGGACAGCCGCGAGGAAGATCCAGCGGGCACGCAGCGCCCAGCTCGGCGCCGGCGCGTCGATGGCATCAGCCCCCGGTTCAATGACCGCAATCGGCGGCGACTTCAGTAGCAAGACGCCGCAGCCGGCGATCAGCAGGATCAGTAGGCCATAGCCGGACGTCCAGATCAGGTTCTGCGTGCGCAGCGAAAACATCGGCTCCAGCAGCACCGGATAGGTCAGCAGCGCGAGAAAGCTTCCGATATTCGACGACGCATAGAGGAAATACGGATCGGGACCGTTGGGATGGCCGGTGCGCACGAACCATGCCTGCAGCAGCGGATTATTCGCGGCGAGCGCGAAGAACGGCAGACCGATGGACACCGCGAACAGGCCGAGTAGCCAGAACGCATAGCCACTCTCCGGCGGCGTGCCCCAGCCCGATGCGATGGACAGCGGCAGCGTCAGCAGCGCAACAACCAGCAACAGGAGATGAACGACGATCGGCACCAGCCGGCTTCGCAATTGCATCAGATAGTGGGCATAGGCGTAGCCGCCGAGCAGCAGCGACTGGAAGAACACCATCGCCACCGACCACACCGCCGGCGACCCGCCGAGCCGCGGAAGCACCATCTTGGTGAACAGGGGCTGCACCGAGAACAACAGGAGCGCGCTGGTGAAGATCGCCGCGGTGTAAACCACCAGAAGAAGCCGATTGCGGGAGGCCGAGTTTGGGGCGGCGACGGGCTGCGACGAACTCATGAAGGCTCCAGCATATTGCGCGGCAGAAAGGCGAGAATCCGGCAGGAGACCGGCGGGCGGGAATGGAGCATATGGCACCGTTTCGGGCAATGTGCGCTAACTATGGAACCACAATCGTGATGGGCGGCCTTGTGCCGCGCGCGCGCCTCTTCGATAAAGAGGGCCCCTAGCAGGCTTTGTTGAAGCGGACATGTCAGACACCGACGTTTTGATCATCGGCGCCGGCCATAACGGCCTCACTTGCGCGGCCTATCTCGCCATGAGCGGGTTGCGCGTGAAGGTGGTCGAACGACGTTCCGTGGTTGGCGGCGCCGCGGTGACGCAGGAGTTTCACCCCGGCTTCCGCAATTCGGTCGCGGCCTACACTGTCAGCCTGCTCAACCCGCAGATCGCCTCTGATCTGAAGCTCGCCGAACACGGCCTGCGGATCGTCGAGCGCAAGGCGCAGAATTTCATTCCCGCCCCAGACGGCAGCTATCTCCTGACAGGTGAAGGCCGCACGCAACAGTCGGTTGCCAAGCTCAACGCGCGCGATGCCGAGCGGATTGGTGCGTTCTCGCATGAGCTCGAAGTCATCGCCGATGTGCTCAGGGATTTAGTGCTGCGTTCACCGCCGAACGTCGTGCAAGGTTTCGGTCTCGGCGCGATCAGCGAAGCCATCAATGCGCTCGGCACCGCGAAGATTCTCAACGCACTGACCATCGAACAGCAGCGCGTATTGCTCGATCTGTTCACCTGCTCCGCCGGCGAGATGCTCGACGATGTGTTCGAACACGATCTGGTCAAGGCATTGTTCGGCTTCGATGCCGTGGTCGGCAACTATGCGAGCCCCTATGCCGCCGGTTCGGCCTATGTGATGCTGCATCACGCCTTTGGCGAGGTGAACGGCAAGAAAGGCGTCTGGGGCCACGCCATCGGCGGCATGGGCGCGATCACGCAGGCCATGGCCGCCGCGGCACGCTCGCACGGCGTGCAGATCGAGCTCGACAACGGCGTGCGCGAAGTACTCGTGGAGAACGACAAGGTCGTCGGCGTCATCCTCGATAATGGCGAGAGTATCCGCGCGAAATATGTCGCCTCCAACGTCAATCCGAAGCTGCTCTATACACGGCTGATGCCGGCGGATGCGCTGCCCAAGCCGTTCCTCGATCGCATCCATAACTGGCGCAATGGTTCCGGCACGTTCCGCATGAATGTCGCGCTGAACGCCCTGCCCTCATTCACCGCATTGCCCGGCAACGGCGACCATCTCTCGGCGGGCATTATCGTCGCGCCGAGTCTCGCCTACATGGATCGTGCCTGGCTCGATGCGAAGCAGCACGGCTGGAGCCGCCAGCCGATTGTCGAAGTACTGATCCCCTCCACTCTTGATGACAGCCTCAGCCCACCAGGCCAGCACGTCGCCAGTCTCTTTTGCCAGCATGTTGCACCGACACTCCCGAACGGCGCATCGTGGGATGACCATCGGAACGAGGTCGCGGACCTGATGATCAAGACCGTCGATGACTATGCACCGGGCTTTGCCGCCAGCGTGATCGGCCGGCAGGCATTGTCGCCGCTCGATCTGGAGCGCGACTTCGGCCTGCTCGGCGGCGACATCTTCCATGGCGCGCTCTCGCTGAACCAGCTGTTCTCGGCCCGCCCGATGCTCGGCCATGCGGATTATCGCGGGCCGCTGAAGGGGCTCTATCACTGCGGCTCCGGTGCACATCCCGGCGGCGGCGTGACGGGCGCGCCTGGCCACAATGCGGCCAAGGCGATCCTCAGGGACCACCGGGCGCTGTTCGGCTGAGGACATCCTGTGGATAAGCCTGTGCATAGGCAGTGGATGGGTCCTGAACAAGCCTGTGCGGAAGCTCGGGAGTACAGCGGTATAATCAGCTTATAACCCTGTGCATCGCCACTGTATCGCCCCTGTATCCTCGCAGGGATAAACCCTGTACCAAGCGCGCCTAAGCTGTGCAGATCCTGTTCACGACGCTATCCGGACCCGCGATGACCACGCCTCAAGGAACCAGCCGCGCCACCTTCGCCGTCGGCGACGAATTCAGCGCCAAGCGCATCGTCGATCTCCTCACCGAGAGTTTCGAGGAAGGCCAGGCCGCGATTGCTGCATTCGAGAGCCCCGAGGGCCGCTGGGACGTCACCGTCCATTTCGCCGATCCGCCCGACGAAGCCTCGATCCGCGAGCTCGTCAGCCTTGCCTCGGATGACACCGTGGCGGCGAGCATCGTGTTCGACAGCATCGAGGCCAAGGACTGGGTCAAGGAGAGCCTCAAGGGTCTGGTGCCAGTGCGCGCCGGCCGCTTCATCGTCCATGGCCAGCATGACCGGGACCAAGTACGGCCCAATCAACTCGGGATCGAGATCGAAGCCGCACTCGCTTTCGGCACCGGCCATCACGGCACCACGCGCGGCTGCCTCATCTATCTCGATTATGTGCTGCGCGCGAAGGCGCCGAAACGGATGCTCGATCTGGGCACCGGCACAGGCGTGCTGGCCATCGCTGCTGCGAAGGCCACGAAGCGGCGCGTACTCGCGACCGATATCGACCCGATGTCTGTGAAGGTGGCGCGCGAGAATATGCGGCTCAACGGCGTCGGTAATCTCGTCGATACTGTTTGCGCAACGGGCTTCTCGTCGCCAGCGTTTGGCGATCGCGCGCCGTTCGACCTGATCCTCGCGAATATTCTGGCCAACCCGCTGCGGGCGATGTCCACAGACATGACACGACACCTCACCCGCAATGGAATGGTGATCCTGTCCGGCCTGTTGCCGCATCAGGCGATGAGTGTGATCGCCGCCTATCGCGCCCGCGGACTGGTGCTCCGCAAGCATCAGATCGTTGAGGGCTGGAGCAGCCTGTTGATGCAGCGCGCAGGCTGATACGCCATTCGTCATTTTCCGAACTCCGGAATAACGACGGGCGATCTGGCTAAAGCTGACGGCTGATTTTGCTACTTCGGGGGCGGTACGTCGCGGCGACGAAGCACTGCATTTTCCAACCGCTCGACGCGCGTCACGCGAGCTTCGACGAAACGGCCCAGAATCTGGATGATACCGCTGCGTTGATTTGGCTGACTGGGCGGAGTTTGGGTGGACTGCACCTGGGTAGGCTGGGAATGGCCAAGCGTGGCGGGTGGCGAAATTTTCTCGAACGTAAAAGCAGGCATTGTGTATCCCCTCTTCGTTGAGTTGAGACACTCTGAATGGCCAAGCATCGCACCGACAACACGAGCCGGGGGACGTTGTTCCATCCGGTTGAACACAACCACCAGATTTCAAGCATAACTTGTGCCAAATCTGCGCAACCCTGCCCCTCGATTGCAGGCCTGACAGCGCACCCATAGGATGATCCCGCGATGTTCGAAGCCCATTTCCAGACGTTCGAAGAGCCCGAAAGCGGCGTGGCGCTGACTGCGCGGCTGGCCGCATTTCGCGAGGAATTGCTGCGGCGGAAACTGACAGGCTTCGTGATTCCCCGCGCCGATCAGCAGCAGAACGAATATGTGCCGCCCTCCGACGAGCGGCTGGCCTGGCTCACAGGCTTCACCGGATCGGCCGGCATGGCCGTGGTGCTACTGCAGGAAGCCGCCGTCTTCGTCGACGGCCGCTATACGCTGCAGGCGGCCAAACAAGTCGATGTGAATGCGTGGAGCATCCAGTCGCTGGTCGAGCCGCCGCCGGAGACCTGGCTCGCCGACCACCTGAAGCCCGAAGATCGCCTCGGATTTGATCCATGGCTGCACACTTCTGCGGCAGCCGAGAGGCTGGCTACCGCCTGCGCCAAAGCCGGCGCCGAACTCGTCGCGGTCGACAGCAATCCGCTCGATTCGGTGTGGGCCGAGCGCCCGGCGCCGCCGCTCGGCGCGGTATCGATTCACCCGCTCAACTATGCCGGCGTTTCCGAGGCCGACAAGCTCGCCCAGATCCGCGGCGAGATGGAGCGCCTGCGCGTCGATGCGCTGGTGCTGTCGGATTCCCATGCGGTCGCCTGGGCCTTCAACATCCGCGGCGCGGATGTCTCGCATACGCCGCTGCCGCTGTCCTATGCGCTGGTGCCGAAACACGGCCGCCCGCAGATCTTCATCGACCACCGCAAGCTCTCCAACAGCACGCGCAACCATCTTGAAGTCTCGGCCGATGTGCAGGAGCCGGATGCGCTGACGTCGGCGCTCGCAAACCTCGCCGCCTCGGGTGCTTCGATTGCGCTCGACAATGCCACCGCCGCCGATGCGCTGAGCCGGTTGATCACGGCTGCCGGCGGCAAGCCCGTGCGCGGCAATGATCCCATCGCTCTGCTCAAGGCAGTGAAGAATCCCGTCGAGATCAAGGGCACGCAGACCGCGCATCGCTGCGATGCTGTGGCACTGGCGCGCTTTCTTGCCTGGATCGACCGCGAGGCGCCGAAGGGCAAGCTCACTGAAATCGATACCGTCGAGGCGCTGGAGACCTTCCGCCGCCAGACCGGCGCGCTGAAGGATGTCTCGTTTCCGACCATCGCCGGCACCGGCCCGAACGGCGCCATCGTGCATTACCGCGTCACCCGCAAGACCAACCGCCGTATTGCGCTGGGTGATCTGCTGCTGATCGATTCCGGCGCGCAATATGAAGACGGCACCACCGACGTCACCCGCACCATCGCCATCGGCGAGCCGACCGACGAAATGCGCGATCGTTTTACGCGCGTGCTGCGCGGCCATATCGCCATTGCCCGCGCGGCGTTTCCCGATGGCACGACGGGCGCGCAGCTCGATACGCTGGCACGCCAGTTCCTCTGGCATGCCGGCCTCGATTTCGCCCATGGCACCGGCCACGGCGTTGGCAGCTATCTGTCGGTGCATGAAGGCCCGGCGCGGATCTCCAAGCTCGGCACTACGCCGCTCAAGCGTGGCATGATCCTCTCCAATGAGCCCGGCTACTACAAGACCGACGCCTTCGGCATTCGCATCGAGAATCTCGAACTGGTTGTCGAAGCCCATATCGAGGGCGCCGAACAGCCGATGAATGAATTCGAAACGCTGACGCTGGCGCCGATCGACCGCCGGCTGATCAATACGCATCGCATCAGCAAGCGCGAGCTGAAATGGATCAACGACTATCACGCCCGCGTTCGCCGCGAGGTGATGCCGCTGCTCGACGATGAAGCGACGCGCGTCTGGCTCGAAGCGGCGACCGAGCCGCTGACGCAGCCGCAATAGCGAGAGAACAGCCACCACGTGAATTACAGCCCGCCCATTCCCAAAGTCGACGTCGTCGACCTCTCCAAATCGCGGGTGATGCTGCTGTTGCTGGTGGTGATGACCGGCATCGCGCCGATCTCGCTCTATATGCTGGTGCCGGCGCTGCCCGAACTCGCCCGCACTTTCGACGCCGACATCTCGATCGCGCAGATGACCGTGTCGCTCTACATGGTCGGCCTCGCTTTCTCGCAGCTCATCATGGGACCGCTGTCCGACAAGTTCGGCCGAAGGCCTGTGCTGCTTGCCGGTCTCGGCCTGATGGTGATCGCCGGCATCGGCAGCAGCTTTGCGCTCACATTGCCGCAACTCATCGCCGCGCGGTTCTTTCAGGCGCTCGGCGGCGCCACGGGCATGGTGATGAGCCGCGCCATCATCAGGGATCTTTATCCGCGCGAGCGCGTCGGCGCGATGATCAGCCTCGTCATCGCCGTGATGATGATCGCGCAGATGCTGAGCCCGCTGGCCGGCGGTTTGCTCGAGACCGGCTTCGGCTGGCGCGCGATCTTCTATGTAGTCACCGCGTCTTCGCTGGTCGTGACGCTCGCGATCGCATTTTTTCTGCCGGAGACAAGACGGCGCGCTACCAGCGACGCGGCCGGCGGCGGCTTCATCGCCGACTCCCGGGTGCTGCTGCGCAGCCGGACCTTCATCGGCTATCTGCTGTGTTATGTCGTGGCCTCCTGGATCATCTTCACCTTTGCCGGCGGCGGTCCATATGTGGTGGTCACGCAGATGGGCCGTACCTCGGCCGAATATGGCGCATGGTTCGCGACATCGGGTCTGGCCTATCTCGTCGGCAATCTGTGTTGCGTGCGCTTCGCTCCGCGCCGGACCATCGAACAACTGATCTGGTTCGGCCTCGCGCTGCAATTCGGCGGCGCCATGCTCAACGTGGTCTGGGGTCTCACCGGCCTGAACCAGAATCCTGCCTGGCTGTTCCTCACCCATATGATCGTGATGTTCGGCAATGCCTTCGTGATGTCGAACGGCGCTGCCGGCGCGCTCAGCATTCGCCCGCAGGCGGCTGGCACGGCATCCGGCATGATGGGCTTCCTGCAGATGGGTTTGGGCTCGCTGTGCTCGCAATTCGGTGCCTGGCTCGGCGGCCATTTCGCGACACCGGTGCCGCTCAATATCGCGCTCGTCGTGCTGTCCTGCGGCTGCGCAGCCGCGATGATCTTTCTGGTCCTCCGCCGCAAGGTGGTGGTGACGGAAGAGATGATCGAACAGGCCGAAGGCGAAGAGACGGGATTGTTGTAGGAGCGCTTTTCTCTCCACGTCATGGCCGGACTGCGCGAAGCGAGCTTCGCTAGATGTTCCGGCCATCCACGCCTTGCTGTGGATGTCGAAGGCGTGGATACGCGGGACAAGCCCGCGCATGACGACTGAGTATGTCGTGGCCACGAAGCGCCACGTCTCTCCTGATTCAACTGTCAAACAGCCACTGCTCGTCAGACATGCGTCATCACCCCCATTGTTTGCGGCGCGGGGGCGCCGTCGTCTCTTGCATTCCCGCCCCCTTGTGAGAGGGCGTGCGGAACGCCAGGTGCCCGTTGCACCCTTGGGCCTGATGCGATGCGGTCTTCCGCAATTGAGAGTGCATCAGGACTTTCGGAGGCGCCGAGCGATTGCCCGACGTTCCGCATGCGGTGTTTTTTCGGTTGCTTGCACATCTGCCATGGCGAACGGTCCCATCACCAAAATTAATGTCCCAGGGCGGAGGGACAGGGTAGCCGCAAAGCACTTGGCCGAACGCGTTTCGATTTGGTCGTCCGTCACACTGTCCAGGGCTCTTTCCATCTCAAGGCCGGCCGTGTCCTTGCCAGTGGCAGTGCTGGCGCAGATCCGTCCTGCCCGAAGACAGACGTCCCC
>NZ_FZOX01000017.1:0-28040 GCF_900188215.1 Tardiphaga sp. OK246 | reverse complement strand
ATCTATATTCGTAACCTTGCGGATGACTATCGTGCCAATCTTCGCGGTGCGTTCGATTTTCTCTTGATGGAGGTCTCCCAGCCGTTCCTGATCGAACTGGCGCAGGAACACGGCTGGCGCGGCGGCGCCGTGGACCTTGCGTGTCACGCTGGCGATACCGACCTCATCCTTCTGAGGCTTGTCAGTGTGGTCGAGCCACTGCTGCAAAAGAGTAGCGAAGCGAGTCCGCTGTTTCTGGATCAGCTCGAAACGACGATCGGCATACATCTGATCGAGCGATACAACCGCGCGACCAACCTTGAATCCGCATCGCAAGGCGCCGCGCTGTCGCGGCCGCAACTGGCGCTAGCCGTCGAAATGCTGAGCAGCAATACTGCAGGCAATGTACGGGTTGCAGATGTCGCACAGGCCTGCGGGGTGTCGCGCGGCTATTTCATCCGCGGCTTCAAGAAGGCGACGGGCAAGGCGCCTCACCAGTGGATCCTGTCCCAGCGCGTCGAACAGGCCCGTGGCCTTCTCATGAAGACCGGTATGTCGTTGGCCGATATCGCACTGATTTGTGGCTTTGCCGATCAAAGCCACTTCACCCGCGTCTTTTCCGCTTCGACTGGGCTACCGCCGGGGGCCTGGCGCCGCGCAACTGGCAATGCAGGTTCTCCAGCGCGATTTTCTGAATGTGAGAAATAGTTTGAGTGAGGTGGCGTGCCGCGCGTCCATGTTACGCGCTACCGACAATGTCAGCTCCTGGCGCAAAGCGGGCATCTGCAAAGGTTGGCGCCGTTGCTCAGCTATTAAAACTGCGTCGCTCGCCAAGACTTGACCACAGCTTTGGTCTGATGGCCTCGTTCCCGATTTCTTATAAAAACTCTTTTTATAGCCAGGAGACTAGTTGTTAGTACGCCGTCGGCGTGGGTCCATCTTAGCGTCTTCTATCAAAGGCCATGCCAACATGGCGAGGTCGACGACACGGCGGAGCTCTCCAGACGTGGCGCCAGCCTGCGGCAGGTTCATCGAAGCGTGCAGGACACCGAGGAAGTGCCACGACAGCCCGTCGATGTCGGATCCCGGGGCCAACTCTCCGTTTGTGACGGCTTCACGCAAAATTCCGCTGAGGATGGTGCGCTGGCCCGTGAGTCCCTCCCGCGCCACCGCCTGGCTCGCCGGCGGCAGATCGGCCATCTCCGAGCAGGAACGCGCGAGCATGCAGCCTGGTGGGCGGGCCGTCTTGCCGGCTGTGGGCAGGAATTCGTGAAGCAGCGCCTCCAGCTGTTGGCGCTTCGTGCCGGCTTGAATCGCGTTCATGCGCTTTAGGACGCGCTGCGCGTAGTTCGATAGCACTTCCTGGAACAGTCCGTCCTTGTCCTGAAAGCGCTTGTACATGCTGGATCGCGACAGACCCATCGCCGTCGTCAGTTGGTCGATTGAGGACGCTGCGTAGCCGTGCTGCCAGAACACCTCCATCGCGGAGTTGATCACTGCATTGTCATCGAACTGGGGCTTTCCGCTCATCGGGTACTCGCTTGACATCCTGGAATGATCGTTCCAAGAATTGTGGACCGATCGTTCCAGGATACGTAAGGATGCTCCCATGTTCAAGCACTCTCAGCCCAACGGCCGCCGCCCCCGCATTGCCGTCGCCGGCGCCACGGGTCGCGTCGGATCCGCGCTGATCGCAAGCCTGGCGTCAGAACCACTCGATTTAGTGGCGCTAACGAGAAATCCGAATGCGGAAGGCTTACCCGTTGGCGCTACCATCGCGGCAGTGGATTTCGATGCGCCATCGACCCTCGACGAAGCTCTGCGTGGCGCCGACAGGCTGTTTTTGGCTCATGGCACGTCCCCCCGGCAGGTTGCCAACGAGATCGCCCTGATCGATGCGGCGGTCGCCGCAGGCGTGGGTCAAATCGTGAAATTGTCCACGATGGGTCCGCCCTCGCAACTGCACCCGATGGATTGGCACATGCAGATCGAGGCGCATCTTGCGACTCTCGACATTGGCTACACGGTTTTGCGGCCGTCGACGTTCGTTGACATCCTGGCGCGCGCAGGCACTCCAGTCGCGGATGATGCATGGGGCGGCGCGGCCGGCTCGGGAGTGGTCAACCTGATCGATACACGCGATGTCGCCGATGCTGCGCGCGTCGCGCTTTTGGACGACGCGCACCCCACTTCTCAGCGCGTCTACCACCTGACCGGCCCGCGGGCCGTAAGCATGCCGGAGGTCGCCGAAGAAATCTCGAAACTGCTTGGTCGGACCATCAGATATCAGCAGCGAAGCCCTGCAGAGCAGCGCGAGAAGCTCCTGGCCTCGGGACTGAGCGAGTTTGTTGCTGATGTACTGCTCGGGTTAGATCGCCTCTTTTACCAGTCGGTGATGGCTGAAACGACAACAACGTTTAAGGCATTGACGGGCCGCGAACCTCGGTCCGTCGCCGGGTGGCTGGGCGAAAACATCTCGAAGTTTCGGAAGTAGTCCGAGCTCTGCCAGTTCGGGGCCGCGAAGTCCACGGACTATAGGAGTTGTCGCTTCAACAATGCCTCTAACCAGTCGGCGAAGACCTGCAAGCGGCGAGACAGGTGCTCGCGATGGGGGTAGAGCAGCGTCATTGGCATAGGCTCCGCCCGATGATCGGGCATCGCCTCAGCGAGTTGACCCGCCTCGACGTGGCCCCGAACATCATAGGTTGGAATCTGGATCAGGCCGAGACCAGCGAGACAGCAAGCGATATAGGCCTCGGCGCTGTTGACTGTGACGCGACCACGCATCGGCAATGTCCGGAGCGTACCGCCCTCGACCCATTCCCAATCCTCGACCCGCCCGGTGGACGGCGACGCGTAGTTGACCGCCCAATGATCGCTAAGATCGTTAGGCGTTTGCGGCGTTCCATGACGAGCCAGATAGCCGGGGCTGGCGACATTGATCAGAGGGAGGTCACCGATCTTGCGAGCGATCATGCCGGAGTCGCTGAGCGGCCCGACACGCAGAACGCAATCGGCGCTCTCCTCGACGAGATTGATGGCGCGGTCAGTGATGCCAAGGTCAATGGTGATGTGGGGATAGCGCTCGAGGAAGTCGGGTAGGGCAGGCGCGATGATTAGACGTCCGATTCTGCCGGGCACGTCGATCCGCAGCTTGCCCGACGGCTGCGCGGCGGTTTGTCGGAACAGATTTTCCGCATCGTCGACATCCGCGATCAGCCGCAGGCAGCGTTCGTAGAAGGCGGCTCCGTCTTGGGTTGGCGAGACTTTTCGGGTGGTGCGATGGAGGAGGCGCGCACCGACCCGCGCCTCGAGGTCGATCACCGCGGCCGACACGGACGAGCGTGGCAGCCCGAGCGTATCAGCGGCGCGGGTGAAGCTTGCGCATTCGACGACACGGGCAAAGGTGCGGAAGAGCTCGATACGATCCAAGGACTTGGCTCTATTTGATTGTGCGTGATTCCTGACAGGTGATGTCAGAACGAACGGCTTTATGACGAATATATAGACGATATGGTCTGGTGCAGGAAGCGGTCGCGTCGTGGCCGCCGGCAACCTAGGAGGCCCAACGCCAATGACCGACCACAGCATCAAGGGAAAAACCGTTCTCATCGCCGGCGGCGCAAAGAATCTCGGCGGACTGATCGCACGCGATCTCGCGGGAGAGGGCGCGAAGGCGATCGTGGTCCACTACAACACAAGCGCGACGAAGGCGGCCGCGAACGAGACAGTGGTCGCGATCAAGGCGGCCGGCGCGGAGGCTTTCGCCTTCCAGGGCGACCTCACCTCGGCCGGGGCAGTGGAAAAACTATTCACTGACGCCAAGGCTGCGATGGGCGGCATCGACATCGCCATCAACACGGTCGGCAAGGTGCTGAAGAAGCCGATGATCGATATCTCGGAGGCCGAGTACGACGAGATGACTGCGGTCAATTCGAAGTCGGCGTTCTTCTTTCTCAAGGAAGCCGGCAGAAACGTCAGCGACAACGGCAAGGTCGTGACGCTCGTCACCTCGCTGCTCGGCGCTTTCACGCCGTTCTACGCAGCTTATGCCGGCACCAAGGCGCCGGTCGAGCATTTTACGCGGGCGGCGTCAAAGGAGTTTGGCGAGCGCGGCGTCTCAGTAACGGCGATCGGGCCGGGCCCGATGGACACGCCGTTCTTCTATCCCGCCGAGGGCACCGATGCGGTCGCCTATCACAAGACGGCTGCGGCTCTGTCGAACTTCTCCAGGACGGGCCTGACCGACATCGAGGACATCGTCCCCTTTATTCGCTTCCTCGTCTCGGACGGTTGGTGGATGACCGGCCAGACCATCCTGGTCAATGGCGGCTACACGACGAAGTAATCGGCGAAGGCTGGCCGCCTTCGCTTTTCAGCTAGTCGCGGCTCCGGGAGCCTCGCCATGACCAACCGATTCCAGCATCTGTTCGAGCTCCAGCGCGAGCATTTCCTCAGTGACGCGACCAAGAGCCATGATTGGCGCGTCGATCGGCTCGATCACGTGAAGCGCATGCTCACCGACAACAAGGATGCCTGACCGATCGCGCCCCCGGACGATGCGCGGCGGCGATGAATTCGCCATTCTGTTCTGTCGTCGAGGTAAGGCTGATGTCGATATAGAACGCGCAGGATCTCAATCCGGATGACTGCGATTACTTGTCGAACGGCATCATTAATGCCTCATATGTCGCGGCATCAGCAATTCCTGGTCATTGGATTGTCATGCTATACCGGTATCACGCCGCCGATTGCCTTTGGCTCGCGGGGGTGACGTGTTGCTGGGCAATCCTG
Organism: Tardiphaga sp. OK246; assembly: GCF_900188215.1. Classification (NCBI taxonomy): domain Bacteria; kingdom Pseudomonadati; phylum Pseudomonadota; class Alphaproteobacteria; order Hyphomicrobiales; family Nitrobacteraceae; genus Tardiphaga; species Tardiphaga sp. OK246. The sequence continues at coordinate 23,267 of NZ_FZOX01000017.1, read as the reverse complement.
CGCGCAGAAAGGGTGGGGCATGCTTGGCCAAGGCGCTGGCGGCGCGATCGTCGCGCTAAGGGCATGTGTTCTGCTCGCGTCGTCCCTTCTCGTGACATTCCTCGAGCCGGTGCGTGCCGAAACGACGCGGGATTCGTCGTTATCAGGACACCTAAGTTTCGACATCCCCGCGCAACCGCTGGGAGCCGCACTGGACGCCTATAGTATGACGACAGGGCTGGATGTCTTCTACAACGCCGCCATCGCCGAACGACGTCATTCCAATGCTGCGCACGGAACGTTCACGCCGCTTCGCGCCATTCAGATCATACTTGGTGGTTCAGGCTATGTCGCGCATGTCACGGCACCCTGGTCCTTGACGATCGTCCCCGAAAACACTGGAGCGCGCGCAACGCAGGGGCTCGGCAGGGCGGATGTGCGCTTCGAGCCGTATTTCTCGCTTGTTCAGCAGCAGGTTGACCAAATTCTCTGCGATCTTCCGGATGAGGCCACCGGCCGTACCGAAGTCTTGCTTCGGATGTGGCTCAAACCATCGGGCGAGGTTGTACGTGCGGATGTGCTCGCCGATGCAAACGGTGCAAGCCGGCCGCTCGCCAGTGTCATTAGTCAGGTGAGGTTCGTCGCACCTCCTGCGGACATGCCGCAACCCGTCACATTGGTGATTTTCCCGCCGGTGTCGAAAGCGGACCGGCAATGCTTGGTCGCGCCCCGCAAAGATTCTTCAAACGACGACGTCGGCAAAAAGTCGCCGCGGTCTGCACAACAGCTTGAAGCGGTGCAGCAATGACGCATTCAAACGGGCAAAGTCTTCGCCGGCTGCTGCTCGTCGATTATCCCGAGCTCAAGAAGCAACTTACCCGGCGGATCGGTTCTGCGGAGCGGGCGGAGGATGCCCTGCAGGATGCCTGGATGCGACTCGAAGGCGTGACGCCCGCCGAGCCGGTTCGCCGGCCGTTTTCCTATCTGCTGCGTATTGCGTATTTTCTCGCTCTCAAACGTCTTCATAAGGAGCGCGTTAGCGCGACTATCGATGATGCCCGTTCGGCACTGGACCTGATCGACGAGACGCCGGATCCCGAACGGGTTGCGGTGGCGCGATCCGAGCTGGCAGCAGTTCGCGAAGCGCTTGCGGAGCTGACGCCGCGCCGTCGGCAGATTCTGCTCGCGGCCCGTATCGAGGGATTGCCGATGCGTGCGATTGCCGAGCAACATGGCATTTCGCTACGGATGACCGAACTCGAGCTGAAAGCTGCGATCCGGCATTGCGGCGAGCGGATCGAACGAAAGATCATCCAGCGTTTCGGTCCCAGGGCGGCCGATGCATCCGATACATGAGATACCTAACGCGACGATCGACGAAATATGGACGCGATGGCCAAGGCTGAAGACACATCGAGGCAGACAGGCCTTCCGGACCGCGACGCCTATGACTGGGTGGCGCGATTTGCATCGGGCGATGCAAGCCAGAAGGACATCGACGATCTGAAGCGCTGGGCGGCGCGCGATCCCGCGCATGCGGAAGCCTTCGATCGCGCCAGCCGGGCGTGGCAGACGATCGGCACCGCAGCATCGGAGACACCGCATCCGGCTGGTGCGATGCGCGTTGTGCGACCCAGCCGTCGGCTCTTTATTAGCGGTGCGTTGGCGGCGTCGGCTGCGGCAGCGACGGTCGTTGCTGTCCGCCCGCCGCTCGATCTGTGGCCGTCATGGTCGGAACTCGCGGCCGACTACCGGACCGATATCGGCGAGCGCCGGCAGATCAAGCTGTTCGACAATATCGCCGTCGACATGAACACGCGGACCAGCATCGCCATGCTACCCTCGACGTTTGGCGACGATCGTATCGAATTATTGACTGGCGAGGCCGTGGTTGCGACGCCACTACAAAGCTCGTCAGCACTGACGGTCGTTGCGGGAGGTGGCCACATCGTCGCACGCCGTGCGCGCTTTAATGTGCGGCGCGACCCGGCATCGGTCTGCGTGACATGTATCGATGGTGAGACGACGATCGAGCGCAACTCAGCCAGACAAATCCTGACGGCCGGACAACAGATCGTCTATTCGGATCAAGGAGTCGGCGTCACATCGGCGGCCGATACGGGCACGGTGACCGCATGGCAGAGCGGCCTCATGATCTTCAAGGCAATGCCGGTTGCCGATGTTGTCGTTGAGGTCAATCGCTATCGACGCGGCCGGATCATCCTGACCAATGCGGCGCTTGGACGTGAACGTTTCAGTGCCCGGTTCAGGATCGAGAACGTGGACCAAGTCGTGCATCAGATAGAGCACATTTTCAACGCACGTGTGACGGCGCTGCCGGGTGGCATCATTCTGCTCGGTTGAGCGTTCTCAAATAAATTTCATTCGGTCGTTTCGGTTTGCGCCTGCAATCGGGATCAGCATGACGAGAGCATCGCAAACATTCTGTGATGCTTCGCTTTGCCAGATCTGAAAGTGCAGTCATGTCCGAATTCCATGCCAGTGCCCGTCGCTCCTCCCGCATCGTCCGCCGGGCGGTGCTTCTCGCAGGTGCCAGTGCGCTGGCTTTGACCGGATCGATGGGCGCCGCCGGTGCCCGCAATCTGAACGGGAGCGCTTCCACGCCGGTGACCACGCAGGCCGCGGTGGCGGCACAGGCTGGCGCCCAACAGGCCGCCCAAGCGGCGTCGCTGGCTATGCGTCGCGCATCGGCCGCGATGGAGAATATGCGTGGCGTGCAAGCGGCAGCGCGGGCAGCGGCTGCTGCCGCTGCGGCATCGGCGGTGCCGAATGGGCTGGCGCCGGGCGGCCTCGTCGTGGCGCCCGGTGCAGTCCCCGGCACGACTGATGGCGGCGCTGGTCTGTGGCAGGGCGCCAATTTACCCACGCAGACGGTCGCGGGCGGACGGACGCAGGTCGAGATCAAGCAGACCGAGGCCAAGGCGATCCTGACCTGGGACAAATTCAACATCGGTCGCGAGACGGATCTCTATTTCAACCAGACGGCCGGCGGTGCCGACAAGGCCAACTGGATTGCGCTCAATCGTATCAATGATCCGTCGCTGGCGCCGAGCCGGATTCTCGGCACCATCAAGGCCGATGGGCAAGTTTATGTCATCAATCGCAACGGCATCGTGTTCGGCGGATCGAGCCAGGTCAATGTCCACACATTCGTGGCGTCCTCGCTCAGCCTGAGCAACGAACAATTTCGTGCAGGTATCAACAATACGCTCTCCATCTTTGGGAGCGACGGCTTCGACCATGGTATTCCGACCTTAGGGGACAGTTCGACCGACACGGAGCCGACGAACATCGTTCATTACGGCCGGACGCCAGGAAATGTCGTTGTCGAGGCGGGCGCAATTATCGAAAGTCATAGCGGTGGCAAGGCGATGTTGTTCGCACCGCGTGTTGCCAATGCCGGAACAATCCGGACGCCGAACGGCCAGGTGCTTTTCGGAGCTGGCGAAAATGTCTGGCTAGCGGATCCGAAGTTGAATGACGCGAGCAGTACGATACGCGGCCTTGACTTTGCCGTGTCGTCGCCGTTGGCGGCTCTTCCGAATTATTTGCTACTGAGCAGGGCGGTCGGCAACCCCAACATAAGCCCGGCTTACGTGGCGGTGATGGCTGAAATGGACGCGCGTGCCGCCAGCGTCGGATATCTCGTGTCGAATACCGGAGCCATCGAAGCTCCCCGCGGCAATATTACGATCAAGGGCCGGGAGATCCAACAGAACGGTACGGTGGTCGCATCCACTGCGCTCAACAATCAAGACGGCTCCATCAATATCAGCGCCTGGAGTCAGGGCATTTTGGGGGTTCACACCGACTTCGCGTCCGGTCGTGGCCTCTATTCGTGGGGCAGCGGAAAACTGAGCCTCGGTTCGGGCAGCCTCACCACGGTCATGCCGGACCTGACCGATACCAGCGTCATCGAGCAGAGCAATGTCGGAACGCGTTATCGCGCGGGTGCGGTCGATCTGCGTGGCACTTTGATCGACATTCAATCCGGAGCCAGCGTCGTTGCACCTTCTGGTACGATCACGGTGATCGCCAGCAAGCTTCCGCCGGCGATTCCCGGCGCTGTCCCGGGCACGCTGGATAAGACCGATGATGGCAGCCGCATATATATCGATTCCGATGCGCTGATCAGCGTCGGTGGTCTGCGTGACGTGGTGCTCGCGATGGAAACCAACAATGTGACAGCGGAGCTGCGGATCAACGAGTTGCGTGACAACGTTCTCTACATCGACTCGTGGCTGCGCGGCGCGACGATTCATATTGACAAGCGTGTGAATGGGACATTTGCCGATGGCCCAATGGCGGGCGTGCAGTGGTTCAAGGACAAGGGTGGCACCTACCAGACCGGACGCTGGGAAGGGACGCCGATCGGCGATGTCAGTGGATGGATCGGAACCGGCAATACGACCCTCGCCGAACTATCGACCGCCGGCGGCAAGATCTCTCTGAGGGCGGGCGGCGAGACGATCATCCGTGCCGGTGCGATGCTCGACGTGTCCGGCGGTTCGGTACGCTACACCGATGGCTGGATCACCACGACCAAACTGCTCGGCGTCGATGGCCGTATCTACGATATCGGCAACGCAATGCCCGACCAGCAATATGTCGGATTTCCCGGCAGCTTCATGCGCCGTCATGAGCGCATCAACCTGACGGAGACGTGGCGGACCCCATTAGATCGCAACACCGCAAGACGTTTCGAACAAGGTTATCTCGAAGGCCGCAACGCCGGCAGCATCCTGATCTATGACGGCGCCGGTCTGGCCATAGAGGGTGAACTCGACGGCCATGTCATCACGGGCCGACGCCAGGCGGCAAATGGCAAGCCGGCCACCGCCGGCAACCTACAATTTGGCGGTGGCAGCGTTCCAGAGGGACCGTGGCTGGGTTCAACATTCGTGATTACACACGCTGCCCCGACGCTCGGCAGCGGCTTCACCCTTGCTAGCAAATTGCCGAGCGCTTTCTACGATCCGCAATCGAACTCGGCCGATGCCGCACGCGAACAGCCCGCTCGCGCCAAGACAGCCTATATCGACGATGGTATCCTCAACCGATCTGGCATGGGCAGGATCGACGTCACTTACAACAAGACCTTCAAGCTCGAGGAGGGCGCGCATCTCGATCTGACGCCGGGCGCAACATTGAACGTCCTCCAGCACGGCAGCCCCAGCAGCGCACTGCCGAGCACCGCGGAAATCAACGGCAGTATCCGCATCGCTGGCGGCACGATCGCGATTGGAGTCGGCAACAAGATAGTTGTGGGTGCCAAGGCGATTCTTGACGTCAGCGGAAGCTGGCTCAACGACGCTGCCGATGGCGGACCGGCGCCGTTTTCGCAGATCAATGGCGGCAGCGTCGCTTTGGCAGTCGATTCCAATGCGCTGGCATCAGGGGTCAAAGGCGAGGTTGCCATTGCATCCGGAGCCACTATCGATGTCTCCGGTGGTGCCAGGCTCGGTGCGAATGGCGCAAAGACGAAATTAAAATTGGGCGACGCCGGCTCGATCACGGTCACTAACCTCTCCAACAAGAGTCTCGACGGCGTCGATCTTCGTGGCTATGCGGCCGGATCCGGCGGCACGCTCAACATCGGCGTACTCGCTGATGTACAGGTCGGCGGAACTGCGCCGGCAGATGCCGCGACATTCCATCTGCGTGACACCTTGTTTGCGGATCGCGGCTTCCGCGCTGTCTCCATCTCCACGATGGGCAACGCCACGATTCCCGTCGGCGTAACGGTCAGTCAGTCGCCACAGAATGTCGATCTGAGCGGCGTCAACCTATCGTCCGTTGCAACGGGGACGAAGCTGACCGATATCGGCACCGTTCGGGTACTGGATTTGCAGGAACGTCTGGCGCGTAAGCCGGCCAGCCTGGGCATTACGGCGTTCAATACGGTCACAGTAAATGCTGGCGCTACTCTGATGACGGACGTTCGGGGAAGCATTGCCCTCTCGCAACATACTGCCAGCACAATAAAGACGGGGGGCGTCGTCGTTGCCGGCACTATCGTCGCACCTGCGGGAGCGGTGTCGATCGATGCGAAGATCGTGACGCTGGCTGCCACGGCTCAGATCCTAGCTAAAGGCGAGGCGACGATCTACACGGATCCGCGTACAGGTCTGCGCAGCGGCAATGTTCTTGATGGCGGATCTGTCAGCCTGAAAGGCGGACTCACGCTCGATCCATCGGCGCTGATCGATGTGTCCGGCACCGGCGGCGTGATCGACGATCCCCAGCGCGCGCGGGACAGCGATGCGACACTGTTCCTGGTCAGCGATGGCGGTCAGATTATGCTGAATGGCGGGGGTCCGGTCGGATCGAAGATCGATGCTAGGTTGATCGCCAAGGCGGGAGGCATTGGCGCATCCGGTGGCACGTTGAACATCGTCGACTCGGGAGTGCCGTCTGGCTCCGTTCAGAACAGCATGGCCGGCACGTATATGGGATACTTCCGGCTGGTCGGAACTGGCGGCCAGTATTCCTTCGATGCGGCGACTGGCACATACTATGCGAACGCCGCGTCGGGCACGTACAATTTCATCGGCGGAACGATGGCGGGGTCGCCGATCTCCACGCTTGTCCTCGATCTCGATGTCTATGACGAATACGGGACGGCGGCGTATAAAATCCCCATTGCGATGAAAACTGCGATCAATGCACTGCCGTCGGTCATCGGGCTGACGCCGCGCATCGTGAACGGCCGTGCGGCGGACGCGCAAGGAGGCGGTGCAGTCGTGCCCTGGGTCATCGATCCGACCATCGACCAGAAGGCCGTTGTTCTCATCAACAAGTATTTCTATCGCGCAACGCGTATAGGCACGACGAGCGTTTACACGCCGGGAGCGAAAATCCAGATCGACGACACCGTCTATGCCGGGATGACTATGTCTGCCGATACCATCAGCGGCGCCGGCTTCGGGGGCGTCAATCTCCCCGGCATGCTCCGGCTCGACAACGGCGTCGTGCTCAATCTGCAGAATGCGGCAGTCTCGATCGCCGGCAAAATCTCGGCGACGACTCCGGCCGCAAGTGCGGAGATTCACGCCGGCTATCTGACACTCGATCTGGCCGTGGCGGATGCCAATGCGACAGGTGGTTCGGGAACCCTGCTGCTCGACGCCGGCCTCATCGACATCACGTCCGGTGTCACCCGCGGCTACGGCAATACCAGGCTCGTAGCCAACGAAATCCGCATGCACGCGTTCGAATTTGGCGCGACGGCCTTGCTCGATGTCGATGGTGCGCTGACCCTGCAGGCCGGGCAGATCTATCCATCAACGCAAACGACGGCTCTGATCAAGGCGCCAGAGAGAATCTTGGTATTGTCCAACGGTGCGCCATCCGCGCCGTTGTCGGCCGGCGGCAACCTCACTCTGTCGTCCAGAGACATCGACATCTACGGCTCCGTGCGCGTGCCGTTCGGCAGCCTGACGCTCAAGGCCACGCGCGAAATCACATTGGGGGCGGGCGCTACCGTGTCGGTGTCGGGCGAAGGGCTGACGGTGCCTTACGGCATGCTGTTGAACGGTGAAGACTGGGCGTTGCCAGTGAGCAGCGGTCTGCCGACCGTGATTGCAGCGCCGCCGGAAAAGACGCTTCTCCTCGATGCCCCGGCGGTCAATGTGGCTGGGGGCGCGAAAGTCGATATTCGCGGCGGCGGCGATCTGCGGGCTTCGGAATTCGTCGTCGGCAGCGGTGGGTCGCACGATATTTTGGCGATGAATGGCGTTTACGCCGTTCTTCCCTCGTCACGGTCGGCGACAGCGCCGAAAAACGGTGGTGTGGCCGTGGGCAGCCGCATTTGGCTGGCTGGAGGCGGCGGTCTCGAAGCGGGCTGGTACAATCTGTTACCAGCGAAATATGCATTGTTGCCCGGCGGATTCGCCGTCCAGATCACAGCCGGGAGTACCGGAAACTCTGTCCGGAACGCTGTGAAAATGCTCGACGGGACATGGCTGATGTCCGGTCGTCTCGGTAGCGGTCTCGACGGCTCGGCGGATGTGCGCGCGTCGAATTGGCGTGTGATGGACGGCAGCGTGATCCGCTCCTATTCTGAATACAACGAAGCCGGCGCCAACGACTTCTTTGCTTCGGATACTTTCAAGCTGACGCAGTACCGCAAGCTCAGTCTCGACGTGGTGACACCGCGGCGCCCTTCGGATGGCGGCGCCATCGTGTTCAAGGCCCGCGACCAGCTAGTATTGGACGGGCAGTTGCTGTCGCAGGCCGCACCGGGCGGTCGCGCGGGTATCGTCGATATCGCAGCGACCAATATCGCGGTGGTCGGGGCCGGAGTCGACACCAGTGGCCTCGGCGGCTATCTGATCATCGACGCAAGCCGGCTCAGCAATTTCGGTGCTGCAAGTCTGCTGCTTGGCGGCGTCCGCACGGGAACCAATCTCGGTGTATCGCTTGCGGTACAGGCGGGCAGCATCGTGGTTCGTAACGACGCGAACAGCGCCTTGACCGGCCCCGAGATTATCCTCGCTGCGAACGGGGACATCACCATCGCCGCCGGCAGCGTGCTACGAGCCGAAGGTGTCTCGACCAGCGATTCAGGCGATATCACGATCGTGCCGCAAGTGGCGTCGCCGGCGCGCGACTATGGCGCGCTGATGCGTCTGTCCAACGGCACCGTCGCAAGTGTTCGTCGCACCAATGTCGATGGTACGGCGCCGGGCACCGTCGATATCGGTGCCGGTGCAGTGGTTGCCGGCGGCAAGGCGCTGCTGATCGATGCTACACGCAACACCACGCTGGCCAATTCGGCGCAGATCTCCGCTATCGACGTCACGCTGTCCGGCAGCAGGATCGGATTCGGCGGCGGTAGTTCGGGCCTCGTATTCGATGCGGCCGGTCTGGCCCGCTTCAGTCAGGCACAGAATCTCACGCTGCGCAGTTACTCCACGATCGACTTCCACACCGGGATCGATTTCGGCTCGGCCGGTCTCAGGTCGGTCACGCTCGATGCGGCCGGGATGGTCGGTTACAGCGCTGGCGCGACGACGGTGACCGGCAACACGATTCTGCTGCGCAATAGTGGCGGCAATTTCGTCGATCCAATGGTTGCAGCGCAAGGCACGCTCGCGGTCTATGCCGAGCGCATAGTACTCGGGGCGGGCGCAAAGACGATGCGCGGCTTCAACGCCGTCACTCTGACGGCGGCGACGGCCGTTGCCGGGCAGGACGATGGCAAACTGGACACATCCGGCAATCTCACACTGGTGGCGCCGCTCCTCATTGGCGAGAATGGTGCGAGCCAGTCCATCGTCACCACAGGCCACCTGACGGTCGCCTCGCATGACACGGCCGTGGCTCGTGACGTCAACAGTCTCGGTTCGCGCTGGGCATTGACCGGTGCCGCCGTCGATTTCGGCGGCCGTATCGATGCGCTCGGCGGCAGCGTGTCGCTGACGGCAACCGGGGGCAATGTCAATATCCTGGGCGGCGCCATCATCGATGTCGGCGGGTTCGGCAAGACGTTCAACGACGTCACGGCCTATGCCAGTGCTGGCGGTATCGAGCTCACATCCGTTGGCGGCAGCGTCGTGGCCCATGCCGGTTCGACGCTGAATCTCTCCGCGGCGTCCGGTGGCGGAGACGCCGGAAAACTGGCAGCCATCGCCTCCGGTGGCGGTAGCGTGACCTTGAATGGTCTGATCGATGCGCATGCTGCATCGGGAAGGGGCGGCGCGTTCACGCTCGATATCGGTGCGTTGCCCGATTTCGCCGGTTTCTCTCAACAACTGGCTACCGCCGGTTTCTCGCGCTCGCGCTCATTCCGAATCCGTAGCGGTGACGTCGTGCTCGACGGCGTGACGCAAGTGGAAAACTTCGATCTCAGCACGGATGCCGGCAAGGTCACGATCACCGGCACCGTCGATGGCAGCGCGGCCTATGGCGGCAATATCGCGATTTCCGCCGGCAGCGGTCTGGTGATGACGGAGACGGCCAATCTGATCGCGCGGTCCACGACGGCGCTCGGCAGCGGTCGCGTCACGCTGAATGCGTCTGGCGGTCGCCTCGATGTCCGGGGCGGCACCATCGATGTCTCCGGCGGCAATGGCGGCAAGGTGCGCTTCCGTGCGGAGCAGGTTGCCGGCCCCGATTATGTCGCTGTGGACACTCTGATGGCCACGATCATCGGTGCGCGGTCTACGGTGCTCGAGGGCGTGTGGCGTCCAGGAACGACGGTGACTACCGTCGATGCCGCCCTGCGTGACCATGCCAATACGGTCGCCAACGACTTTGTCGGCCACGGCAACGATATCAAAGCGCGCCTGCATGCCAGTAAAGATGTCATCGTTGCATCGGGCATCGAAATCCGCAGCGATACCGATCTCTCACTGAACGTCGATTGGGATCTGTCGGGGCTGACTGCGCGCGAAGGCGCTCTCACTTTGCGTGCCGCAGGAAACCTGAACATCAACGGTCATATCAGCGACGGCTTCAGTGACGTCACGCGGAGCGGCGCGCTGCTGGCGCAAGATTCGTGGGATATAAAGCTGGTGGCCGGCGCGGACCTTGGAGCCGCAGATGCCTTGTCGGTCAAACCGCTCGCGGCGCTCGCAGCCGGCAAGGGTTCGCTGATCGTCGGCGATGCGACCCATGGCTATCAGATCCGTACCGGGACTGGCGATATCGCTGTGCAAGCCGGCGGTAACATCGAGCTCGCGCACTACGAATCGGTGATCTACACCGCGGGCCGCAACGATACGACGGTTCATTCCGACTTTGTCGCGCCGCCCGGCGCCGAATACGGTATCTTCGGCGGAAACCTCGCCATCGCGGCCAATGGCAATGTCAGCACCAGACTGCCCGTCGGTAATTCCGACAACATGCTCTACACCAACTGGCTGAAGAAGGATGGCGTGACTGACGACCATCTCTTGTTCACCGGTCAGCAGGCGACCTGGTGGATCAACTATGGCGGCTTCACACAGGGCATCGGCGCTCTCGGCGGCGGCAATATCGATGTGCGGGCGGCTGGTGATCTCGACAATCTCACCGTCGTGCTCGCTACCACCGGTCGTGTTCACGGCGGCAAGGTCCAAGGCGGCTCGCGCGCGCTGCAGATCGACAATGGCGGCGCGCTGAACGTTGTCGCCGGTGGCAACATCAAGGCCGGCAACTACTATATCGCGCGCGGTGCCGGTGCGCTCGATGCAGGCACCTTCGCCATCGGGCGCACGCTTCGCGGGCGGTCGTTCGATACATCCACAGGTGTCATGACATCCTACGATATCTCGCCTGTGCTGGCACTCGGGGACGCGACACTGAATGTTCGTACGGCAGGAGACATGCGGCTGCAGGCCGTACTCGATCCGCTGATGACGCTCGACCCATCCAAGCCGATATCGGACGGTCAGACCTTCATGCTCGGCCAGACCGACGATACGCGGTTGAGTCTGACATCGACCGGCGGCAACATCACGCTGGTCAATCAGGTCCACTACCTGTCGCAGGACGTGAACACCACTAATTTCTGGCATGAGAGCATGAGCGGGACGTTGTTCGTCCAGTTCGCGAATATGTACGCGAATCTCTATCCGGCACTCACCAACATCGTTGCGCTGAACGGTTCGATTTCCAATCCCGGTCGCATGAACGTGCTTCCCGCCAGCAATGGTGGACTGGCGATGCTGGCCGCGCAGGACGTCACGCCAGGCAATCTCGTGATGTCGCGTGCCACGCGCGAGATGCTGCCCACGGCCCTCCGGCCGTTCGGCAGTGGCATCAAGCTGAATCCCGGGGTGAGCCAGTCGGAGGCACAATTCGTCGCGCTATTGACCAATTCCATTGATCCATATGCCTACTACTCGCTCAGCATGGATTATTTCCGCGAGTTCGCTAATCCATTCGTGCTTTTGAATGCCGGGGACAGGGAGCCGAGCCGTATCTATGCGATGAACGGCAGTATCCGCAGCGGCAACGTGACCACCAACGAACAGACGCTGATGTCGGCCAAAACGGATATCCGCGACTTGACGCTCAATCTGCGCAACCTTCACGCCACCGACGTAACATGGCTGAACGCGGGCAACGACGTCCTCAACAACAATCTCAATACCGAACGTACCCTTGGCACCGTCATCCAGGGGCCGGGATCGCTGTTGCTGACGGCCGGACGAGACATTCATGCGGCTTCGCAGGTGATCATTAGTCAGGGCAATGAAAGCTATAACGTATCTGGACCGGTCAAGGATGCGCAAGTCAAAGGTCTCTCGGAGACGGGGGCGTCGATCGACATAATCGCTGGCCTGAATGGCCGGCAGCCGGACTATGCTGCAGTGTCGAAAGCCTATCTCGATCCGTCCATGGTGAGCACGATGCCGAACTATCTGACCACAACGGTCGATGGGCGCGTGTTACCGCTCTATTTGGTCAACGAGACCAAGACTCTCGCGGACGGGACGATCAAATTGACCCGCACCGGTCTGATCGCCTTCATCAAGCAGACGACGGGTGGGACTCTGTCACCGCTACAGGCCTGGGAGACATTCCAGTCGCTTCCGGCGCTGACCCAGCAGCGTTTCCTGCGCGAGATCTATATGCAGGAGCTCCGGATGGCCGGTCGCGACCAAAACGAGCGCGATGCCGATGGACGTCCGCTGAATGGCGGCTACCGGCGTGGCTATCAGGCCATCGCGGCACTATTCCCGGGCGACACTTGGAAGGGTTCGGTGCTCTCAGCCAATTCGCTGGTCCGCACCGAACATGGCGGCGACATCAACATCCTGGTCCCGGGCGGCAGCCTTCAGGTTGCCGCATTGAATCAGGCCGTCAATCCGGGCGATGGTCTGGTTACTCTCGGCTTCGGCCAGGTCAATATCGCAGCCCGCGACGATGTGGTGGTGAACCGTTCGCGCATTCTCACTTTTAGCGGCGGCGACGTAACGATCTGGTCGACGCTCGGCGATATCGATGCCGGCAAGGGCGCCAAGACAACGCGCGTGCCGAAGGCGCCGTTGACGGAGACCGATGTGGATACGGTAACGCTGACCAAGGAGCAGGCCGACATCAGCGGCTCCGGCATCGGCACCATCGTCGGCTTCGCCGGCGTTGAGCCCGGCGATCTCGATCTGATCGCACCATCCGGCACGGTGGATGCAGGTGATGCCGGCATTCGTGTCGCCGGCAACTTTAATGTAGCCGCGCTTGTCGTGTTGAACGCTGACAACATCAAGGTTGGCGGCGAAAGCAAGGGCGTACCGAAGGCGCAGGCACCGGTGGTCAATCTCACAGCTGAGACCAAGGACAAGGCGGCTGCCGATGCGGTCAAGGATGCGAGCCAGCAGGGCAATGGCAACGAACGGCCATCGGTGATCATCGTAGAAGTGCTCGGCTATGGCGGCGGAGACGATCAGCGTGCAAAAGACGATGAGGATATCCGTAAACGCAGTGACAATCGGCTGCAGGATCCGCGCAGCCGGGTGCAGGTGTTAGGCGCAGGCGAGTTTTCCTACGATGAAGCGCAGCGCCTGGCTGACGTGAAGCGCGGATCGCGGGGGAACTAGAGAGTGAAAATTCATGCATCTCGTCAAACTGGCCCCGTTCGTGGCCACGATGTTCGGTTACAAGAATCATGAGTAATGCAGTTAATGTCTGGTCCTATGCCGCTATCAAAACGTCAGCTCGTGATCCTGTGGACGGCTCTCTACCAGGAGTTCAACCTTAAGGGATTGATCAGTAGAGAACGGCTAGGGAAGCAGCCGTGGTGACTGGTCTCGATCTCGCGAAGTTGGTCATTCAGGTGCATGGTGTCGATACAGAGGGGAAGATCGTTATTCAGCGTCGTTTAACGCGTGGACGATTGCTTCAATTTTCACGAAGGCCTAACGTGCCTAGTCGGTATGGAAGCCTGCGCTACGGCCCACCATTGGGGCCGCGAGCTTACGGAGCTTGGACATGCGGTGCGATTGATGCCGCCTCGATATGTAGAGCCTACGTCAAGCGTCAAAAGAGCGATACGGCTTAAGCGGAGGCGATCTGCGAAGCGGTACATCTCAATATATGGATAGAGCGTGGACGTCACGGCCGACATCGATCCTTTCTTCACCCGCGAATGTTGATGTCATAGGGTCAATGCAAACGCGAGCGTTGCTCTCAAGGCTTTAACGCCTTGCTAGGTGAAGCCCATCCACCGCGCTGCGATTTTTCATAAACAGGCAAGCCGACTAACGGATAGTGCGTGGCCACTTCTGAAACCGCAGAAGCGTTAAATGGCTTCAGAACGCTTTCTTCTTGCCCGTCGCTTTCTCCACCAGATATACAGCCCGGTATAGGCGCTGACGGCAAGGGCGATGCCGATGATCGCGACGAAGATGCGATACGGCAGGCCGAACACCTTTGCCATGTGGAGTGACTGCAGCCAGCGGCTAACGGTGTCACCGGAATACTCACCGGTCGGAATGCGCGTGCCGAGCAGGGCGCCGCTGCGAGCATCAATGAACACGCCGGTCTGGCCGCGATCGTTCTGCACGTCGCGCGAGGTGTTGGCGTAGTAGATGAATGCATCCAAGCCGCGATTGTAGAACAACTGGCTGCGGAAATTGACGGTGAAGCCTTCCTTCGCTGCGACGTCATCCATGGTCCGGACGGCGATGTCATAGGCCTGTTGCCAGCCAAGCAGCGGCTTGCTCACATCCGCCTTGCGGCGCTCCGGCGCCTTCCTGAATTCGAGGAAGGTGGACATCACAGGCGTATAGACCTCTTGCCGCAGATTGAGCATCACACTCGACCAGGCAAACAGGAACAGCACGCCCCATAGCCACAGGCCGGAGGCGCGATGGATGTCGTAATGCAGACGATAAGTGCTGGCATTGCGCTTGATCAGCCAGGCCGGCAGCCAGCGCCGCCAGAATGGCGAAATGCGCGGAAATGTCGACACGATGCCGACCAGGCAATTCACCGTCCACACCAGCGCGACGATGCCGAACAACCATTCGCCGTAAGGCTTCGGTAGCGCCAGCGCATAATGGAGGCGGTAGATGAAGCCGATCAGGGTGGAGCGGTCGAACGGCGTCGCGCCGTATTTGCGGATGCCAAGCAGGCGTCCGTCATACGGATCGAAAAACGCCTGATCTGCATCGGCCAGCTTCGGATCGCTGCGCGTGAGGTTGAAGCGGACCGAACGATCGGCCTCGCGCAGAAACGGAAAACCGAAGATCTGATAGCCCGGCAGCGCCGCGATCGCCCGCGTATGCAGCTCGAACGGATCCAGCATGGCAGCGGGTTGCCCCTGCGCATCGACGCGCGGCTGCACCACATACTGCTCTGGGTTGACGAGAGCCTCGAGCTCCTTCTCGAAGGCAAGAAGGCTCCCGGTCACGCCAGCAATGATGAGAAACACCGCCGTGAACAGGCCCGTCCATTTGTGGATGAAGATCGAGAACGGGATCATGCGCGTCATGCCTGCGGCCGCACGCGGTCCGGGCCTTGAAGCGGTCCGGTCCTGCATGTGTCGTTGGTCATGCCTGCCACGTTCCTCGCAGTTGCTGCACTAGAAACGGAACGTGGTCGAGGCAAGGTAGGTGCGCGGCGCGCCGAGATAGATCTGTCTATCCGCCGAGCTGGTCATCCAGAAAGCGTTGTTGGCGACATTCTCTACAGCTAGGCGCAACGTGATCGGCTTGCCGTTCCAGGGCGATGCGAAGGTGTAGCGCGCACCGAGATCGAACCGCGTCCAGTTCGGGATCAGGAACCGGTTCGCGGCGTCCGCATAGGCATCGCCGAAGTGAATGGCGCGGCCGGTCAGCGTGAGGCCATTGACGAATGGGGTATCCCATTCGGTGCCGAGGCTGACCTGCACGTCGGGAATGCCGACCGCGCGCTTGCCGTCATTGGTGCCGTTCTGGGTCTTCACCTGACGGGCATCCATGAAGGAGGCGCCGCCGAGCAGGCGCCAGCCGGGCGTCAGTTCGCCGAACGTATTGATCTCGACGCCGCGATTGCGGTTTTCGCCGTCGATCGAATAGATCGGCAGCAGCGGCGGATTCGGAATGCTGATCTGAGCCGGCTGCGAGATGTCATAGGCGGCAACCGTGGTGGTGAAGCGGCCCCAATCCACCTTTACGCCCATTTCGTGCTGCACGGATTTGTAGGGTGGGAACACCTGCCCCGAATTCTGGAACGTGGTGTCCACGATCGTGCCCATTTGCAGGCCTTCGATATAGTTTGCGTAGACCGACACATTCTCGAGCGGCTTGATGATTAGCGTGTAGGCCGGCGACCAGGCGGCCGAATCGTAGCCCGACGTGGCGGCGCCGGTGACCGCACTGAAGGCTTCGGACGCGACCTCCTGCCGGCGGATGCCCATGGTGAACTGGATGCGCTTGTTCCACACGGACATGGTGTCCGCGATGCCATAGCCGTTCAGAGAACTGGTATTGGCCTTGACCACCTCCTGCAGCGAAATCGCCTGGAAGGGCGAGGGCTGCGGATTATAGATATTGGACGTGACCAGCGTGCCATTGGTGCGCGAACTGGCGATTTGGTTGCTCCACAGCGTGGTGTTGAAATTGATCTCGTGAAGCACCGGACCGGTCTCGACCGTGGCGCGGAAGCCGGCTCGTTCCGTGTGGTTGTGGCGATCCTGCCGGTTGACGAAGGGCGTCGCCGTGGTGTCGCCGCGGGCATTAATAATGGTCGGATTCGAGATGACCGGCGTGATCGCATTGTCGAAGAAGCCACCGCCGCCATAGATCGTCAGCCAGTCGGTGAGATCCACTTCAGCCTGGAACAGCGCCGCAGTGTTCGCACCCTTGATGCCGGTCCAGGCGGGATTCCAGAAATTGGTCGGCGAGGGCGCGGCCGGCACGCCGGGCAGCGACGTCGCGAGCGTATTGCGCGCGCCGAGGCCGCTGCCGCTGAACTCGTTGTAGAGAATGTCGGCGGAGACGCGCACGCGCTCGCCGCGATAATCCAGCGCCAGCGCGTGGGACTCATCCCGCAGGCTTTGATTGTCCACCTCAGTCTTGCCGTCGCGATAGCTGCCATTATACCGGATTCCGTATTCCTTGTGCTCGCCATAGCGCTGACCGACATCGAGATGCACACCGCCCTGGCCGCGCGACGCGAAAGAGCTGGTGAGTTCGGCGATCGGCTCGTTGCGCGCGCGCTTCATCACGAGATTGATGGCGCCGCTGACGGAGTCGTCCGGCGACTGGCCGTTGAGCAGGCCGTTGAGGCCCTTGATGACCTCGACGCGTTCGACAGCATCGAGGACGTTGAAGTTGTTGTTGCCGATCAGGCCGAAATAGCCGTTGAAGCCGACGCTGGAGTTGCCAAGCAAGAAACCGCGGATCACCGGCTGCTCGCGACCGATATTGCGCGGCAGCGCCGAGCCGACTGCGGGGTCGCTGACCAAAACATCAGCCAGCGTGCGGGCCTGCGTGTTCTCGACGAAATCCCGCGTGTAGTTGGTCTGGTTGAACGGCGTATCCAGCACGCCGCGATTGCCGAGCAGGCCGAGCTGACCGCCGCTCGCCACCTGACCGCCGGGATAAGAGGGCGTCAGCGCGCCGACAGTGCCGCGTCCCGGCACGATGTAAGGCACGGGAGCAGCCGCCTGCAACGGTGTTGCGGCACGGCGGGGCACAGCACGATTGGCAGCTGCACGGCGCGATGGCGTGACGCGGCGCGTGCTATGACGCGACGGAGAATCAACCGTGACGGCCGGGAGCACGGTGGACTGGGCAAGAGCCGGGCTCGCCAGATCAATCGACAATGCGAGATAGCTCACCGCGCCGAGGCAGACGGTCCGAGCCAGATTATTCACGTTCACGTTCAGGCACCCCAAGTCATCGCCAGCTTCTGCGGCGTTTCCAGAGTGCGGTCTAACGTATTGGAACTCTCGTCATAGAAGGTGGAACGTAGAAGCAGTCTAAACCTTCGATTGGGTTTCCGTTTGTTGCTGCCATGACACGCCGAAACCCGCGTCGGTTGCAGGAAGTCGCGTGGTTTGATGTGTTCTTTGAACCTCTAAAAAGTCGCAGCGCCAATCGTCGCACCGGCTCAGTTCTTGCCGGGCATTTTCGCGGAATGCTCACGCGCAGATTTTTCCTGTCTGGAGAAAATGCGTACTGCGTACCAGCAACCATGACCTTCACGGACTTGGCCTGTAAGCCGTTGGTATTTGGGCGAAGCAGGTGGCAGCGCTAGGTATTGACCGGAGTCGATCTGTCTTCCTGACTGGTCGGGAGGACATCCCAGCGCCATGATCGATGCCTTCGCTGGAAATACAGCGGGAAGGGGCGAATTCAGTACGCTGCGCGTCGATCCGCCCCATTTTCGTTCCTTGCGTTTGTCGAAGATTGCGTGAGGTTGTCGAGGCAGTGGGACTACCTCTTATACGCCCGTATCATCGGAAACGGATTTGTTCGAAGCCACTTCCCCGCATGGCGCGCGCGATGTCTATTGGTCGTGAACGTTCAGCCACAACTGAATTGCGCGAGCGGCGCGCATCCACTCGCTGGAGGTTTGGGGGACGCTTCGACCGTGCTGATATCCGGCGAGGTCGCGGATCGCAGTCAAAGCTGCTCGTTCAGCCTCGGCGATCGCGGCAGACGTGTTCGTGGTGACCTGCTCGGTGGACAGGCCGTTCAGCAAAATGCGGGCTTCTTGCTCGGTGCTGATCGCGGCGACCTTCAAGATCGATCGGCAGTAGCGGGCCTTAATGAGGCTTCGTTCGTCGCCTGTTTGGGCGCTCTGTCGGTCAAACTCGATCGTATTGGTCAAAATGCCGCCTTGGTCGATGAGACCATAGAACAGGCAGTTGCCAGCTTAGTTCCTGCTCACAAAGGCAGATCAAACCGATTTCAGGCTGTACCGGGAACGAAGCTGTTTTTGGATGCGCGCCACGGTGGTCGCAAGTTCAGGGTGCCGCCGGCAGTCGGCAGCGTTAGTCAGCGCCGTCCAATTATTACCTCCGGGGACAATAGCGATCGTGGCGCTGGGCACGGCCGTTCCTGCAAGCTTCTCGTGAAAGAGCCAGATCAACTCGTCGGCGGGAATTGGCTTCTTAGGCATGATGGTCTGGGTCTGAGCGCGTCGTTGCGAAATCAAGTCTAGCCCGGCCCATGCTCTGCTCAAGTCGATATGTTTTGCAGGTGATACAAATGAGTGCACCGTCCGTATCTAAATATCATGCAGCCCTGAAGACTGTGATCAAACGCGCAATCATCGTTTTGGATGCGCTCGGCGACTCCGAGATGAGATTTCAGAACGAGGGACAGGTCTGAAACAGGGCGATCAGATGATGCTGCACAGGCCTGGGTATAGTCACTGCCAAACTAACCTTGAGCGAAGAACTGCGCCCGCCCCGGATATGTCCTCGGCGGGCGTTGTCGTTAATGAGCCAGTGAACTCTCTCTGAAATCCGGCGTTAATGGATGTTGGAGGCCCTTTATGTTTCGCATTTTGTATCTCAGCACCGCAAATCAGCAGTTTTCATCCCAGGAGCTTACTGACTTGCTACAGAAGGCAAGGGCGCGGAACGAGGCGGTTCAAGTAACAGGCATGCTTATCCATTCGGACGGCGACTTTCTTCAGGTGCTTGAGGGCGAGCCGGAGAATGTTATCGGGGTTTACGATCGTATCAGCGTCGACCCGCGGCATCGAGACATCAGCGTACTGCAGCGGGGGCTTGGATATGGAGACCGGCTCTTTCCGAACTGGACAATGGGCTTCAAGCGCGTGCCGGATCAGACGTTAATTGACGAGGCGATTGGCGTTAATGGCCGGGTCAAAATGCGATATCTGGATGCAATGTCGGCGTTGGATTTCCTGCTGGCGTGCAGCCGAAGTCAAACGTAGTAATCCGCACTGGCGACTCACAGATTGAAAGCCCTTTATCTCCAAGCTCGCACGCGCATGGCTGTTGCAGGCGCGGCGTAGCCGAACTGCTCCCGTGTCTTAGTCTTAGGCGCAGATTACCCGAACGCCATGGCGAGCAAACTTCCGAAGAGCAGGAATAGCCCGGCTGCGGTGACGGCAAGGTATCGCTCAGGAACGTCGTCTCGATCAGTACGCATGACACACCTGTCGGTTCGGCCCCCGACCGATAGTGCGGACGAATTGATTAAAGCTTTCGGAATCGTCGAAGCCTCGGTCAAAGCGAGCCCGATCTCTTACTCGACGAGCGCAATGCACTCGCAGGCGACGCGAGGCGTAAATATCCGGGGACAGGAACGCCCCCGCCAATCTCAAGGCCACCACGCCAAATGAAGCTACCATCGCCATCCGCAGCGACGCCGGCCCCGGTGCCACCAACACACCCAACGATGCCCGCGCCGGGAACGTCTTCTCCAACCGGGTCCGTGCGGCGGCCCCCATTGCACTGGCGTGATGAGGTCAGCTCGCTTTTCAGTTGCTCCCACGAAAGGTGCGACAGGCATCGCCTCTGCAATATCAATGAAGCGAATACCTGCGGCGCCCACTGCGGTGAGCGCGATCGCATTGCTCGCTAAACGAAGGAATGACCGGCGGTCAGGGGTTTCAGTCATCCATACCTCCTCAGCGTAGGCCATCGACTGTAGCGTCAGATTAGAAAACCTTTCCATCGTCCGGCATCGGTTAAAACCCTAGCTTCGTCGCCGTTCACCACAAGGCCGAATGCCGTTTCAGGACACCTACGCTGGCGATTGAAACGGGATGGGACGCCATTTGTTGCTCTGTTGCAGCTAGGTGGATGTAGCTATTTGCCATGCTGGCGAGGCGCTCTCGGATTGCAGGATCCGTTTCAATTGATGCTCTTTCGTTCAGTTCACCGGCCTGCTTCAGCAGTTCGTTAGGGTCGAGCATGAGCTTCTCCGTCCTCCGTTGTCTAAACCAAGGATCAAACGGCGAATGACTTCATGGCGTTCCATGAATTGTGCATGACCGCCGCAGCGCAACGGAGGCTCGGCGGCCTTGGAGGTGAGGGATAGGAGAGCCGCCGAGCCCGGCCGACAGCCACTGCGAGAACCGCCGACCACGAAAAAAAGTGGCAATACCAAGATTCGTTCCGCGCCATGCCTCGCAAATGAAACGGCCCGACGCTCAACCGAATCCATGAGCGCCGGGCCTGCCTAGGGCGATGTGGAATCAATCCTCAGCCCGGAATTCCTGCATCATAACCAAAGGAAACTCAATGATCCGCCTGTTCTCGGCGTGCGTTTTGCTGTGCGTATTTTTCATGTCACCGGCATCTACCCAGAACTGTCTCGACGAGGTGGTATCGATCAACGTCAGGATGGAACAGAGCACGGAGCGTGAGACACTGCGGAGGCGATCTTCGCTACATCTTGGCCATCACCGAGGGGTTGCCTTCATCGTCCTTGACGATTGCGTTGACAATGGTTGGGATGATGTCATCGACCCGATCAACCACGAGAGGTCGCATGAGGCTCGCGGTGTGGATGAACCCCGCGCTGCCGACGTGGTCGAGCATGGCGATCATCGGGTTCCAGAACCCCTTCACGTTGGCGAAGACCATCGGCTTCCGGTGCTGGCCAAGCTGGCTCCACGTCATGATCTCGACGATTTCTTCAATGGTGCCGATGCCGCCCGGTAGTGCCACGAAGGCGTCTGACCGCTCGAACATCTGGTGCTTGCGCTCGTGCATCGTTTCGGTGACCGTCACGTCAGTGAACATGGTCAACGCAGCCTTGGTGGTCTCACGACCGACGAGGAAGCTCGGGATGATCGCTCCCACCTCTCCACCATTCTCCAACACGCCGCGCGAGACCGCGCCCATGATGCCTGTGGTGCCACCGCCGTAGATCAACTTCATTCCCGCCGCAGCGAGCGCCGCGCCCAGCTGCTCCCCAGCTTCCGCGTAGGCGAGATCGTTGCCGGGTGATGACCCGCAGTAGACACAAACTGATTTGATGTTGCTCATTACCGCATAAGAACCAGTCTCGATCCGTCAAGTCCAGCGGGAAGATGGCATCGAGCGGGATTTGCGTGGTCGTTCGAATCTTCCGATTCCTTTAGAGTGCCTAGTATGAGGCTTATGCTCGTCACCAGCTCAATGTGCTGGATTGCCTCGCTCCAGCGCCGCCCCATGTGATGCGGCACCCTCCGCGTCGTCTCCACATTACTGACTTCAGAACGGCTCGCGTCGCAGATGCAAGTAGCGAGGATTGAACTCGCCACATTTCGCCAGATTCGCCCAATTTTTGATTGTGAGAGATCCGCTCTTGAAGTCAGCAAGGTCGCTGTCTCGAAGGTTCGCCAATGCGCGGTTCACCGTAGCTAGTGATAGCCCAAGCGCCTCTCCAAGTTGATTGAGACCTATCGGCAGAACACAGGTATCCCCGCGAGCCAGGCCGGAAGCCCGCGATCGGTAGAAAAGCTCGCAGAAGAGATGAGCCATGCGGGCAGGGGCGGATCGCGCGCTATTGTTCGTGATCGCCTCACGGAAGATGGCGGCGTCGATCAGGGTTTCACGCCAGATTGCAGCGCCAACCTTTGGTCTACTATCGAATAACTTCATCAAGTCCCGATGCGGGACCGAGGCGACGACGGCCTTGCCGATCGCGCAGACGGCATGATCCATCGCCTCGATGAAAAGACACTGTGAATCCGGCATGTCGCCAGCGAGATGAAAGGATAAATACTGGCGCGCGCCATTCGGCAGGAGATGATAGCGAGCCAGCATCCCTTCGACGACGATGGCGGACACCTTGGGTCGATCGCCCTGTCGAATGAAGTCCTCATGACTATCCAATTCGCGGACAGAGCACGGCAGCCGGCGGATCTCCAAAAGGTCCTCTTGGCTCAGGTGCGAGTGCTCTTTCAGTTTTTTTATAAGGACGACTAGAGGGTCGATTGTAGCCTCCTACGCGGCTGAACCTGTTCGGCTGCGCTCAGCATCCTAGTCATCTTGACGGTGGCTTCAACTCGCTCGAAAGCCAACCCTTGCTGCGCTCCATCGGATCGACCTCGCACTTTGAGCATCTGAACTCCGAATCTCGCTTTTCAAATGACGTCATCTTGCGATTGCACTTCGGGCATTTCGGCGCTGTAGACCCAATAACTGTCATTGGGTTTGCTCGCGAGCGCTGATCTCGCGCCGAACTTCTCGAACACTTGCGAAATGCAGGCCAAGTTCATGAGCACGCTTTTTGACGGAAGCCATTGGTCGCTTCATAGCCGCACATGCTCGTAGAAGCGAAGCCCCCTCTGCATGCAACTGTTTGAGCTTCTCCAAGTCCGCATCTTGCCATGCGCGGGTTATCAGCTGACGCTCATTCATGTCGGTTCCTCCAACGGTT